>NZ_CAJYMB010000096.1 GCF_913775985.1 uncultured Pluralibacter sp.
CAGCACAGGCCGACCCGGCTGACCGTGGCCGTTTTTTCTTTGATTACCGTCAGGCCACATCCGATCTCAACACCATCCGCAGCGGCATTGACCGCTATCTGGAGCCCTCCCGCGCGCAACCGCGTGACCCGTCTTTTGTGGCCGGTAATTACCGGCGGGAGCGGCCCTGATGGCCATGACACCCGAACAAACCAACGCGTTTAAGGCCGGCTCCGGCAGCCTTGACCTGAGCATTCTTAATCTGCTCAGCATCGGGGCACTGATAGCGTTTCTTTTTCTGTGGGCCGCGTGGGGACTGTCGGATGTCTGGAACGGCTGGAGTAACGCCAGAGTGCGGGATGCGGCGCTGGGCCGGTTTGTTATCCGCGTCGTGCTGCTGTTGCTCGCGTGTATCTGGATGTTCGCCAGTTAACGCATTCAAATCATTTCAGGAGAACCATTTCATGCACCAATCTGAGTCCGTTGTTGCCCGCCTGCGCCGCCTTGGCCGCCGTGCGCTGACCCGTGCCGGTACGCTGGCTATTCTGGGCTGGCTCACCTGCAAACCGGCCTTTGCTGATTTACCCCAGGTTGAACCCCCCACATCGGGCGGCGGAAGCGGCCTGTCCGGACAAATCAAGGGGTACATACAGGATGGTCTGGTTATCGGCGGGCTGGTCGTGGCGGCTGTTGCCTTTATTAACGTCGCCATTGCCGCCCTGCACACCTTCACCGAAGTCCGTAACGAGCGGGCGACCTGGACCAAATTTGGCTCCATTATCGTGGTGGGTGTGGTGCTGCTGGTTACCGTTATCTGGCTGATCGGCAAGTCTGCCGACATTCTGCTGTAGGAGTCCACGACGATGCAGACCATCCGTTTTCTCCCTGACCGTCTCAACAGTGAGCCCGTGGTGTTTCGCGGGTTTACCACCCATGAGATGGGGCTGGCAGCCCTTGCCGGCGCGGGGGTGGGTCTGCTCCTGTCACTGCCGTTTATCCCGCTGGCCGGCTGGGTTGTTGTGCCCACCGGCCTGCTGGTCATGCCGCTGCTGCTGGTCTGGTTCGGCGGCCGCTGGATGGCCAGGCTCAAGCGCGGTAAGCCCGAGAACTGGCTCTGGCAGCGACTGGAGACCAGGAAACGCCGGCTGGGAATGGGCAATCCGAAACTGATAGTGGATGCCCGGGGCTGGTCAGTGAAACGTAACAGGAGAGCCTCATGAGCCGTTTTCGCCATGCGGTAAAAGACCGCGACCAGCATATTCTGACGCTGCGCATCGCCTGCGCCGTGCTCGCCTTTTTCCTTATGTTTGCCTGTGCCGGCTGGATGCTGGCACCCAGCAAGCTGACCGTGCATAACCCGCCGGATTTACGCAGCGGCAGCACGCGCCCCTGGTGGGAGGTGCCACCCCCGACCGTTTACTCTTTCGCCTTCTATATCTTCCAGCAACTGAATGCCTGGCCGAAAAATGGCGAGGTGGATTATTCCGCCAAAATCAACGCGCTGTCGCCGTATCTGACGCCGTCCTGTCAGGATTTCCTGAAAGCGGACGCGAAGAAACGCGGTGACGCCGGGGAGCTTACCGACCGCGTGCGCGTGGTGTATGAACTGCCCGGCCGCGGTTACCAGTCACAGAGCGTGACCGTACAGGATCGCGATCACTGGATTGCCCGCCTGGACGTGGTGGCAGACGAATATTTCCATGCCGAGCCGGTCAAACGCGCCCTGGTGCGTTATCCCCTGAAAGTGGTGCGCTGGGAAGGGGATGCGGAGCGCAACCCGTTCGGCCTGGCGCTGGACTGTTATGCCGGTGTGCCCCAGCGTCTGGAAGCGGCACCGCCTGCACCCAAACCGGAGAAGTCAGGAGTGTTTCAGTGATGAGTAAAAATCCCCACGCCCGCGCCGGGCTGATGGCGCTGTCCCTCGCCGTGCTGCCCCTGGCGATACTGGTATCACGTCCTGCCGGTGCAGATGAGCTGATGAAATGGGAGCGTATTCCGCTGCAGATCCCCCTGAAGGTGGGGCAGGAGCGGGTGGTTTTTGTGGACAAAAACGTCCGCGTGGGCTTTCCGCCGGCGCTCAACGGTAAACTCCGGGTGCAGAGCACCGGCGGGGCCGTCTACCTGAAAGCCGACAGCGCCTTCCCGCAGACGCGGGTGCAGCTGCAGGATGTGGAAAGTGGCGAGGTTCTGCTGTTTGATATCGCCGCCGGTGAAAAAGGGCCGACCGAACCGGTCAGGCTGGTCTACAGCGGTGATGTCAGCACGCTGAGCCAGGCGTCTGATGCGGCCGGTCAGTCAGGTGGTGCAGACCGGGGGGCTTCCGGATCAGCCTCATCGGCTCCTGCCGGCAGCGATGACGGCACCCAGGCCAGGCGGAAAAAAATCCGCTACAGCGCCCCCATTCCGGTGCTGCTGACCCGCTATGCCGCCCAGAGCCTGTATGCGCCGGCCCGTACAATCGAGGCGGTTCCCGGTATTCACCCGGTCAACCCGCATCTGCCCCGGCGCGTCAGCACGCTGTACCCTTCAGAGCCGGTGACGGTCACGCCGCTGGCGGCCTGGGGGGTGGCAAACCGCAGTGTGGTGGCCCTCAGGCTCACGAACACCGGCGGCCGTAAAGTGGTTCTCGATCCGCGTGCGCTGCAGGGGCAGTTTGTGTCCGCCACCTTCCAGCACCGCTGGGTCGGTCCTGCCGGCACGCCGGAAGACACCACCACGGTGTATGTGGTGACCGCCGGTCGTCCGGAGAGCGCCTTCATCGCTGAGCCGTCTGCGCTGCGTAAAGCGGCCCGTGCAGTAAAACAGGAGGCCCGCCATGCAGATTAAATCCAATGCCCTGGTGAAAATTATCGTGCCGGCCGTGGTGATTGCCGGGCTGGCCGTGGGGCTCAAAAGCTGTAAAAGCGAACCGGCAGAGCAACCGCAGACAAAGCAAAGCGGTGCCCTGCAAAATCTTTCGCCGGATGAGCTGAAGGCGCTGGGCGTGGAAGGCGACACGCCGGAGGACACGCTGCGCACGCTCATTGGCCGGCTGAACGATGTGCGGGATCGTCAGAAAACCCTTGATAAACAGAATGCTGATTTAGTGAAGGAGAACGAGCGTCTGCGTAAGCGCAACCAGGACGTGTCAGGGCAGGTGAATGAGGCCGTCAACGGTCTGCGCGAGCAGTACGACAAGCGCCAGCGGCAGCTGCAGGATGAGCAACTCAGCCTGACGGCGAAGATCCAGAGTCTGACCGACAAGCTGAAGCAGCCCGACGCCGGGAAAAAGGCGGCAGACAGCGATATCCCGCTGGGGCTGGGCCTGGACGGCATGGGCAGCAGCACTGGCGGGGCGGCATCTCAGGGCAGTGACGGCATGATGTGGGTCGCGCCGACGGACCAGAAAGAGACGGATCCGCGGGATGCGGCCAGCGGCAAGGCCTCATCTCAGTTCCCGACTTCGTTTCTGGGGGACAATGAGCTGACCCGCCAGAAAGCAGCCTACGAGCAGAAAGTGAAGGGGCACACGAATGAGAAAGGGGCGGAAGAGAGCGCCGAGCCGGTGTACACACTGCCGGAAAACTCCACGCTGGTCGGCAGCCGCGCCATGACGGCACTGCTGGGGCGGGTACCGATCAACGGGACCGTGACCGATCCCTACCCGTTCAAAGTACTCATCGGTAAGGATAACCTGACAGCAAACGGCATCGAGCTGCCGGACGTTGAAGGGGCCATCGTTTCCGGGACGGCCAGCGGTGACTGGACGCTGTCCTGCGTGCGCGGCCAGGTGACCAGCGTCACGTTTGTCTTTTCCGACGGTACGGTGCGCACCCTCCCGAAACCCGAGGCCGTTAACAGCGGCGGGCAGAATAATAACGCTCAGGCCAAACAGGATACCGGCACCGGTGGGGGTATCGGCTGGATTTCGGATGAAAACGGCATCCCGTGTATCGGGGGTGAACGTAAGTCCAACGCCTCCACCTACCTGCCGACCATCTTTGGCCTGTCAGCGGCCGGTGCGGCAGGGGATGCCCTGAGTCAGGGCCAGTACACCACGCAGAACAACGTCAACGGGATTTCCTCCACCATGACCGGTGACGCCGGACAGGCAGCGCTGGGCAAGGCCATTTCCGGCGGCATGTCGGAGACCACGGACTGGATCAAGCAGCGGTACGGGATGACGTTTGATGCCATTTATGTGCCGCCGGGGGCCCGTCTCGCGGTGCACATCACCCGTCAGCTGGCCATTGATTATGAAGACAAGGGCCGCAAGGTGCGTTACGACTTCACCCTGCCCGGTGGCGTCAGCGACAGCGGCGGACTGGACTGAGTGACGGCAATGACGGGGCACATGATGCTTCTGCCGATGTCATCCGTGTGCCGGACGTTCAGCGATGGGGCGGGCTGGCACATTGACGTACGGCCCTCGCCGTCGGCCGTCCTGCAGCTGCGCCCGGTGGCGCTGCTGCCTGCCCGCCTGCCTTTACTGCGCTGGCAGCGGGGCCGGCTTTTACTGGATACCGGCCGGTTTTCCCTGCCGCTCAGTGCCTGCGACTGTGCCGTGTCGTGGTACAGCCCGAAACTTTCGCGCCGGCTTCACTGCCCCTATATGTCCCTGCAGGAGCTGGCGCACCTGCTGAATGTCAGTGCATTTGTTTTTATCTGTAGCGGCTACGATCCGGCCGCCTCACAAAGGAGATACCGGTAATGTACAGAACGGTTTTCATTCTGGCTCTGGCCTGTTCAGTGCTCAGCGGCTGCTCAACCTCAAAGGAGGAAATGCTGCCGGCGGGCGATAACACCATGCTTGAACTGTGGAACGGCGCGGACGGGGGCGGCAGTACCGCCCGCCAGTCTGCAGCGGCCCGGGACACGCTGCGCCGTCCGCTGACGGGCAGTGAAACGCAGGCGGACGCGCAGGCCGACCGCAGCTACAGCCGGACTCAGGAGAGTGAAATTTCGCAGCAGTTTCCCCGGCTGCCCAACCCTGACATGGTGATGTACCTGTATCCCCATCTGGCCGACGGTAACACGCCGGTGCCGGGGTACAGCACCGTGTTTCCGTTCTACAGCCAGACGCAGTATGCCATGCCTGGCGAGCGCACGGAGGCCCTGTAATGTTTTCACTGTTTTCGCGCACCCCCTCGCCTGCCCGGCCGTCGCCGGTTGATGACGCTCAGTCCGTTCAGGCCGATGAGACCCTGAACACGGGCGTGAAGGGCCGGCAGCCCCTGACACGTCCCGGGAAAATGACCCACCAGGATGAGGCAAAAATTTATCATGCAAATCCCTCGATCATTGACTTCCTGCCCTGGGCGGAGTTTCTCGATGAAGAGCAGTGTCTCCTGCTCGATGACGGTGTGTCGGTGGGGGCGGTCTATGATGTGACGCCGGTGGCCACCGAAGGGCGGACGGAAGACCGTCTGGAGCAGATCCGTGACTCGGTGGAGGATGCGCTTCAGGACAGCTTTGATGAACATGACGTGAATCCCTGGGTGGTGCAGTTCTTCTGCCAGGACGAGGACGACACTGACGCGTACCTCGACAGGCTGCGCGGCTATGTCCGACCGCATGCGCAGCGCACAGCGTTTACCGACGCCTGGCTGGGTGAAATGGAACGCCATATCCGCAGTATCTCCCGGCCTGAAGGCCTGTTCACCGACTCGCTGATCACCGGCCAGCCATGGCGCGGGCAGCAGCGCCGCACCCGGATGGTGATTTATCGCTGGCTGGGAAAAAACCGGGATCCGATGCCGCCGGTGGCGATGCTCAACCAGGTGTGCGACCGGGTTGTGAATGCCCTTGGCGGGGCGGGGATCCGCTGTACCCGGCAGAACGGCCTGCAGGTGCATGGCTGGCTGCTGCGTCTGTTCAATCCGTCACCGGACTGGGTGGATAAAACCACGCTTTATCGTCAGGCCGCTTACGTAGACCCGCGCGAGACACCTGAAGGCACCGTGCCGGTCAGCAATGATTTTGCCGAAACCCTGTGGTTCACGCCGCCGGTCTCCGACCCGGAAAACGGGGTGTGGTGGATTGACAACAAGCCGCACTGCGCGGTGTCGGTGGAAAAACTGCGTACGCCGCCGGAGCCGGGCACCCTGACCGGGGAAAAAAGCCGGGGTGAAAAGAAAATCAATGCCCTGATGGATATGTTTCCGGAAGGGACCATGGTGTGCATGACCGTGGTGGTTCAGCCCCAGGACCGGCTTGAAGAGCAGTTTAACCGGCTGTCGAAAAACGCGGTCGGGGAAAATACCGAGTCGGGCCGCGTCCGTCAGGATGTGAAAACGGTGAAAGAGTATCTGGGCAACCGGCACAAGCTGTACCGGGCGGGGATCACTTTCCTGCTGCGCGGCGATGACATGCCGGGCCTGAAGCGCAAGCGGCTGGAACTGTCGACCGTGCTGCTCGGGGCCGGTCTGCAGCCGGTCCGTCCGGAGTTTGAAGAGGGGCCGCTGAACAGCTGGCTGCGGGCGCTGCCGATGTGCTTTAACCCCGACAGCGACAAAAAACACTGGTACACCCGCCTGACCTGGGTTCAGCACCTGGCCGGTCTTCTGCCGGTGACCGGGCGGGAAACCGGTACGGGGCATCCCGGTTTCAGCTTTTTCAACCGCGGCGGGGATATCCTGACCTTCGACCCGCTCAACAAGCATGACCGCACCCAGAATGCGCATCTGCTGCTGTTCGGCCCGACCGGGGCGGGCAAGTCGGCCACGCTGTGTGCCGCGCTCTCCCAGCTGATGGCAATCCACCGTCCGCGACTGTTTATTGCGGAGGCCGGGAACTCGTTCGGCCTGCTGGCCGACTTCTTTGACAGCCTCGGGCTGACGGTGAATAAAATCAGCGTCAAACCCGGGAGCGGCGTCAGCCTGCCGCCGTTTGCTGATGCCCACAAACTGGTGGAAGAAGGCCTGGCCGCCCAGGCCGTGGATGAGAGCGACCTGCCGGATATCGACACGGACGACGAGGGCGAGGATGACAAACGTGACATTCTCGGTGAAATGGAGATTTCCGCGCGCATGATGATCACCGGCGGCGACCCGAAAGAAGAGGCTGACCTTAAGCGTGCCGACAGGGCGATGATACGTGAGGCGCTGCTGATGGCGGCGCATGCCACGTATAAGGAAGGACGGCAGATGCTGCCGTCTGACCTGCAGCAGGCGCTGTATGACATCGCCTCTGATAATGATGAGGGCGTCATTAATGTCCGTAATGCCCAGCGCAAGGCGAAAGCAGCGGAGATGGCGGAATCGCTGGGCATGTTTACCCAGGCCGGCAGCTTTGAAGCGGAGCTGTTCAACCGGGAAGGGGCGCTGTGGCCGGAAGCGGACGTGACGCTGGTTGACCTGGGGCATCTGGCGCGTGAGGGCTATGAGGCGCAGATGGCGCTGACCATGGTCTCGATGACCAACATGATTAACAACATCGCGGAGCGTGACCAGTTCCTCGGCCGGGATATTGTCTTCACGGTGGATGAGGCGCATATCGTCACGGTCAACCCGCTGCTGTCGCCCTACATGACCAAGGTGGTCAAGATGTGGCGTAAGCTCGGGGCCTGGCTGTGGCTGGCCACCCAGAATCTCAAGGATTATCCGGACATTGCCGAGAAAATGCTGAACATGGCGGAATGGTGGATTTGTCTGACCATGCCCCCGGAAGAGGTCAAAGATATCAGCCGGTTTCGCGCGCTCACGCCGGAGCAGGAGTCGGTGCTGCTTTCCGCCAGTAAGCTGTCGGGCTGTTACACCGAGGGCGTGGTACTGGCGAAACGGATCGAAGCGCTGTTTCGTGCCGTGCCGCCCAGTCTTTTCCTGGCACTGGGTATGACGGAAAAAGAGGAAAAGGCCGAGCGCCGGGCGCTGATGAATCAGTTTAACTGCAGCGAACTGGAGGCGGCAAAACGCGTCGCACTGAATCTGGACCGTCTGCGCGGTCTGACGGAGAAACAACAGGAGCCTGCCACGGTATGATGACACTGAAGTACCCTGAACCCACTATTCATGAGCACAGTGGCTCAGCCCTGTTCACCCTGTCGCCTCAGGGGGAGCCCGGTGTGCTCCCGGCGACCCATCAGCACCTGGTGAGGCTGCGGGCAATGCTCAGGCAGCGTCTGACCGGGCCGGTCAAAATGACGTGTCACCCGCACCGGGTGGGACTCAGCAGCAGCGTGGCCATCTATCTTGAGGGAAAGCTGAAGCAGGCGGTGAACATCCTTATCACCGTGACGGGACAGACGAGCTGGCCGCATGAGGACGAGTACGCGCATCCGCGCTGGTATATCACGGTGCCGGATTCGGCTGACCTGGTGTATCTGATGCTGTGGATTAACGGGCTTGACGTTTAAACCAAGACTTGCCTTCACCAGGGGCTTGATAATAATAACGAAATGATGCTTTTTTTGATACCGGCCGCTGGGGCCGGTTTTTTTTTGCCAAGTCTGACATTTGGTAACGTCGTAGTTAGCAAAAACGATCGGGCTATATTTGTGGTTGCACACAGTTTATACTGTATAAGTAGATTAACGGAGGTTCCCTATGAAACACTCTCCACAACGTAATGCAGCTATTCTGAATCTTCATGCCCGTACCATGCAGATAAACGGTACTGTCGATGAAAAGGTTGAGCAGTTGCGCAAAATGTTTGCTCAGAGTTCAACACGAACTAAGGATGACAGGAAGCACCGTGGGGATCGAGAAAAGGTTTATTACGAAGGCTGAGTTTAGCGAAGATTTTGTAAAAGCCAGTGAAGACTTTAAGTACGGTTATGATGTTATCTCTAAAGTTAATGTCAAAACTGGGCAGTCAATCTTGCGCTACGCAGTCCGTCTCCAGGCAAAATGGAATGATGAGAATTGTATTCTCATTTATGATCATGACGATGACAAACTCTGGGGTAGAGTAAAGGCATCTGACTCAAAAAATGATGCCGGCATAAACTGGTATCTTGGCTTTTTTCATGGGCGAGTTGAAGCCTGGAAAAACGATCCCCTGATCGTAATATCGTTTCGTGATGAAATTATTCCTGCTCCGCAAGGATATGATAAGGGGTTTGAGCTGGCGGTTATTCATGCTATCAGCGATCACCCAACACTCTTCGGAGAAAATTGGGAAAAGAAGCTTCCAGAACACATGCGCGAAAAGCGCAAACAAAATGCTCAGACTCTCAATTACTCCGTGGATGTGAACAGTTCTGATTCCGAAGGCAGCCCTGATGAATCATCCCCATCTTAAAGCCTTAATACATGTACATAACTTAAACGCCTGACCTGGCTTAAGTTATGTACATCAGTTGCCTGCCTGACATCAGTATGTGTACCACCCATTTATTCCTCTCAGTCATAAATTACACTCTCGAACCTACCTCATTAGCAAATCATTCCATCTGATTAATTTGTAGTTCCGGATATAGAATTTAATGCGGCTTTTCTGAGCAACCACGGGCACGCTGTCAGGCGATTCAGTCTGACGGAGCCCCGATTCATGAAACTGACTTCCCTTGTTTTCCTGCCGGCTCTGCTGCCGGCATCCGTACTGGCCGGCACTGTTCTCTTCACTGACAGCCATCATTTGCCGACAAATCTGCCACCGGGTGTGCCGGTGGTGCTTCTTGATGGTCCTGACCAGCTGCAGGCCGACATGTTCGGGGAACTGCCTGCAGACCCGCAGCAGGCTGAGGCACATGTCAGGCAGGTTATGGCGTCACCTGCCTGGCAACAAAAACAGCGGCAGTTGAATGATTCCTATCGCCAGGTGGTCCGGGCCTGGGAACTGGGCATCAAAAAAGTGCCGGCGGTGGTGTTTGATGACCGCGATGTGGTGTACGGCACCACGGATGTAGACGTGGCCACGTCCCTGCGTAACCGGGGAGGTGGTCAGTGATGACAAAACCTTCCCGCGTCAGAACTACACTGTGCTCGCTGGCGGTGGCCACGGTACTGGGTACGGCAACCGCGCCTGCGGCTGTTGCCGCACTTAACACCGCGCAGATTATTGCCAGTGCCGTGTCGCAAAACTGTATCAGCTGGCGTGTCAGTGGCATCTGTTACTGGCTGTTCTGCACCCCCTTTGGCTGCAAGGTGCGTACGTCGGTCAAAGTCACTCACTTCATCCCCCAGACGGTGGTGTCAACCTATGTCGCCCCGGGCGGCAACCCGTGGCAGGAAATGGCGTTTGTCAGCCAGACCGCCGGCGGCCTGGAAAGTGCCGTGACCAGCGGCCTGTCCGGTGTTTCTGCCGGCGGAGCCAATCCGGCCGATATGAAAAATCCCGGCCAGCGCAAGTCCGCCGTTCGTTTCAAGTATGCCGATGCGATTGGCCACCCGGCCACCTCACTGATTGGCGGCAGTATTCCGGGCTATTCCTGTGATACCGCAGCCACCCCGTTAATGCCTTACTTCCTGAGTACGCTGGATTCGGCAGCCTGGCGCACGGGCGTACCGGAGTCGCTGTATCCGGAAGCGCTTGTGCCCGGCCAGCGGGAAATTGGCAGTCAGGCCGCAGCGAATATGTGGGGTAACGTCTATCCCCGTTCAGGGTTTATCAGCCAGACCGATGATGACAAAGCCTCTGCCGTGGTGGCGCAGCGTGTGGCAGACATTATCACCCGCGCCGGCCAGCCGCATGTGTATCAGGTGCTTAAGGGCAACCGCCATGACGGATACTGGCCACCTGGCGAGGTCACGGAAAACACCGGCACGCGCAATCACAAATGGCAGCGGCTTGCTCCCCACATGACACAGTCATGTGCCGTGTTCCCGGACGGGAGCCACACCGCCGCGAGCGATAACAACGAAGCCTTTGCGCTCTGGCAGCCCTACAGCTGCTGCAAAAAGCGCGGGCAGACATTTCTGGGCAGCACTGATATCTGATGAGGAAAACCGTGAAAAAATCACCTTCATTTTCAGCCGGTCGCGTAAGCCTGCTGCTGACCGGCTCCCTGCTGACCGTTCTCCCGGCGGCCCACGCAGCCGATGATGACAATACCATCCTGGGTATGTCCCTGCCGCAGGTGAACAACAGTGCCATCGGTTACGGCAAGTCCGTCGATGGTGCGGTGTCGGACAAACTGTTCTACACCCTCGGCGGCGGGTCGGTCATTTCCCAGCCGGCCACACGCGGGAATATGCAGAAGCTGGGTCTGAATACCGGCTGGAGCAGTGACATGATGTGCGGCAACTTCGACCTGAAAACCACCGTCGGCAACCAGCTCAACGGCGTGACGTCCGGTTTTAAAAACCTGATGGGCGATGTGATTCAGGGGGCCACGGGTGCGGTGGCCAGTCTGCCGGCAATGGTCATTCAGCGGGCCAACCCTGGTCTGTATGACATGCTTACCAACGGCGTGCTTCAGGCCAATGTGTCATTCGACAAGGCGCAGCTTAACTGCCAGAACATGGCGAAAAAGATGATGGACTTCAGCGACAGCAGTAACTGGACACAGCAGGCCATGATGGATGAATACAAGTCCATCGTGAACAGCGGCGACGCTGATGCGGTCCGGGCCGATGATGCAGGCAGGAACGCCACCGGCGCGTCGGGCAGCAACTGGATCGGCGGAGAAAAACGCGGCGGCGCGGGCCAGCCTGCCATCCGTGTCACCCATGACCTGATTGCTGCCGGCTACAACATGATGAACGGTCTGCCGGTTACGGCGAATTCAGCGGTGGGCGAAAGCAGTTGTAACGGCGGCGCATGCTCCAAATTTGGCAGCGCGGAAGAGGCGGCCGCCATGACCGTGAAGGTGCTGGGCGACAAATCCATGCGCACCTGTGCCAACGCCAGCGAATGCACAAGTGGTGATGCCGGGAACCAGCCCGGGACAACTGTTGCCGGCACCGGCTTTGCGCCCCTGCTGGAAGACGCAACCAAAGCCAACGCGGAGCAACTGGTGAAACTGGTTAATGGTACGGAGAAGCCCACGGCGGAGAATCTGGCGAAGCTGAAAACCGGCGGACTGCCTGTGACGGCCGGCGTGATTAAAGCCCTGCAGCGTGATCCGGATAATGCGGCCCTGACCGCCCGCCTCGCCGGCGAGCTGGCCATGTCCGACACGGTAGAAACGGCCCTGCTGATGCGCCGCATGATGGTCACGGGCATGTCAGAGCCCAATGCTGCCGCCCAGCCAAAAGCACTCGGTGCTGCCGGTGAGCGCATTGAGGCGCTGGACCGGGAAATCGCGGCGCTCAAAACCGAGATGGAGATGAAGCGCGAGCTGTCCCGTAACTCGGTGCTGACCATTATCGAGCGCGAAAACCAGCGTGTTGAAACCAACCCGCAGACCCAGGCGGATGACAATACCGACAGCCGCTTCAATCAGATGGCCACGCCGAAACAGGCCGAATGAGGGAAAAGCTATGCACAATAAAATGACTGTCAGGAAAGCCCTGACCCGTGCCGGCATCTTTCTGGCCTGCATGGCGCTGTTCATGGTGGTCTCGCTGATAGTGGCGGACACCGCCATGAAACATCCGGGGGAGGCTGCTGCATTCCGGCGCTGGATGCAGTCGACGCGCTACGGCTGGCTGATATGGCGACTGGCGCTGTATGCACTGGTTGCCTGGGGCCTCTGGAAAATCCGGCATGCGCCGGGTTTTCGGGAGGAGTTCCGGCGGCCGCTGCTGCGCATCAGCGTGGTCAGTGTGCTTTTTATCGCGTTGTGTGAGTACGCGATGTTTACCGGTCCGGGAGTCTGACGATGACAACAAACAGCTATCTTGAGTACTTTCTTACACTGCTCGGCTGGGTGATCAATAACGGCCTGTGGAACGTCCTGCTTGGCACCGGCTTATTTGTTCTGCCGCTGGCGTTTAAGGTGGTGGGGATCTGGCTGAAGGTCCGTGAAGAGGGGGAGGATGAAGGTAACAAGGGGATGCTGTCACTGCCCCGTATCGAGAATGCGTTGTATGCGGGGTTCCTGGTGATGCTCGCCTGCTGTGTGCCGCTGATTAACGTCAGCCTCAGCACAATGCAGTACGACACGACCCGGGCCAAAACCTGTGGCGTCTGGACGCCAAAAGCGCCGGATGAAAGCGGTTATGCCGGCGTGGTCTCCAGTCTCAACGACCAGACGGCCGCGGCCCCGGTGTGGTGGGTGCTGATTCATAAACTCTCCAAAGGGATTACCCAGGCGGCCGTGGCGACCATTCCCTGCCGGCCGGACATGCGGCAAATCCGCTTTGAGGTGCAGCACACGCGCATCGATAACAAAGCGCTGGCGCAGGAGCTGCAGGACTTCACCAACGACTGTTACTCAGTCGCGCTCTATCTCTGGAAGCAGCAGGACCAGGGGCAGACAAAGGACAAAACCACGCTGCGTGATATCGAATGGATCGGCAGCAGTACCTTCCTGAGCCGGTATTATCCCTCGCTACAGTCGAAACTGCCCCGGGCAGCATTCCCGTGGAGTGACAGCCGGGACAGCGGCCGGCCCAATACCGGGAGAGGCGGTTATCCCACCTGCAGCGAGTGGTGGAGCAGTGCGGATACCGGGCTGAAAGCCCGCGTGAAGGACCAGGCCGACCCCGATATGTGGCTGCGCATCTCAGCCGCCATGAAAATGTCAGGCTTTAATGAGAGTGACTACCAGGAAGCCGTCATCCGTCGCCTGGTAAGCCCGGAAAGCCTGACGGTCTCACAGACCGGGCATGTGTATGCCGGCTATGGCGGTAACGCTGATTTTACCCTTGATAATGCCGCGGCGCGCGTGGCCTCTGTTGCCGGCGCTTCTCTGGGCAGTCTGGCCGCGTTTCCGGCGTTTGATGCGATGCGGCAGGCGCTGCCGATGGTGCAGGCCATCCTGCTGATGGCAGTCTACGTCATGTTACCGCTGATCCTGGCGTTTGCGGCCTATGAGTTCAAAACCGTTATTACGCTGACCTTTGTGATGTTCGCCCTGAACTTCCTGACGTTCTGGTGGGAACTGGCTCGCTGGCTCGACAGCTGGCTGCTGACTGCATTATACAGCTCAGATACTCACAGCCGGTTTAATATGGCAGGGCTGCAGAACAGTACCGATGACCTTATTATGAATCTGGTGATGGGCACTATGTTTCTAGTACTTCCTGCCGTTTGGCTAGGCGCTTTATCATGGGCAGGAGTCAATATCGCTCAATCGCTGAGCAATGCTTTTGTAAGCGGTACGGCTGAAAGCAAAAACTCAGGAGGGAAGTTAGGCGAAGCGGGCGCAAATTTGGTTGTTAATAAAGTAGGAAAATAAAAGATAAGACGGCGACTGATGCTTTAGTCGTCGTCTTCAAGTTTTATACCAGAAGCATACCATCCTGAACCTGCATCTCCATGAGTCCTGTATTCCATAGTTGGCTTTTGACCGGATATGGGATTGTTTTCATCCATATCCTTAGCTGTTGATGAACTAGATAAGAGAGCTGAGCCAACAAAAACTAGCCCTCCCAAAAGTAGTGCCGATCCTGCGATAACCATTCCGCAAAATATAAACGCTAAAATAATTAGAGAAAATAATAAAACCGCCGGGATATTTCCAACCCAGCCGGGCATATTATGGTTAGTGGCCCATGAGACAAGCTTATGATTCAAATTGAAGAAGTTTCTTTTTAGGAACGTCCAATAAAACGCAATACGTTCGCCTCGGCGGCTGGCTCGTTCCTCTTGGTTCAGATGCATTTTAGGCTCCTGTCCTGAGTTAGAGAATTATTGTGCGACTATAGCGGATTTTTTGAGCAATTACTAATTACTGCTTCAGTACGCAGAGCTACCTAATAAATTCTCTAAAAATCATCAGGTTAATTTTTTCCGATGCGTTACGACTTGTCATCACTAAAAATGCATCATTATACTGTTTTTATATACAGTATAATTTGAGGGGGCGAACCATGCCGATTCCTTTAGAACAGACGATGTGTTGGGATAAAACTTCGCAGAAAAATTCAGCCAACACACCGGTTTTGATGATGGCGGCGATCGCCAGACTTACAGGTAGCAATCCATCACTGGCATGCGTTCCGTTGTTTAGCGATGGGGTTTCATGTGGGTTCCCTTCTCCTGCTCAGGATTATGTCGAAAAACGTCTTTCCCTTGATGACCTTTGTATTCGCTATCCGGAAAGCACCTACCTGGTGCGGGCAGAAGGTGACTCAATGCGTAACGCTGGCATCAGAGACGGAGATTTACTTATAGTTGAATGTATTCGTGAAGCTAAACACGGTGACATTGTTATCGCAGCTGTAGATGGAGAATTTACCTGTAAGAGGCTACAACTACTGCCTTCACCAGCCTTGGTGCCGGCTAACCCGGCATATTCAGCTATAGCACTGAATGACGATATTGAAACAGTTGTCTTCGGCGTGGTACGCCATCTTGTGCATTCATTCAAGTTCAGGGACGCTTAACAGTGTTCGCCCTGGTCGATGTTAACTCATTTTACGCTTCATGCGAGACAGTTTTCAGACCCGATCTCCGTGGCAAACCTGTGGTGGTGCTGTCTAATAACGATCTGAGTGGTGAGAAGTGTTAGTTAGTTTCGAGCGTTCAATTCTTCAGTTTGAAGAAATAAATGGTCAGCTATGAGCGAGGAGCGGACATTTACTATTCATACCTGTTTAGCGCCACACTCTTTTGAGTATTCCGATTGTCCGTACATCAGTGAGTACTCTTCCGGCGTGTTTGAGAGGCGCATTCCAGATCCGAATAGCGCCTCGCTCACCGTAAAAAACTCTTTATACTCTTTTTCCTAAGGTGACCTTGGTGGTTCGCCAATGCTTTTTAACAAGGAGTTGTATTGATGAGGATCTGACGCATAAATTTTATCCAATACGTAGTTTGCCACCTTGGAAATTTCTGGAATCTCCACAGGTTTGAATCCGCGATCAGGGATTGATTCGAGATGTGAAAACTCGTTGTTAAGTCTATTCACAAGAGCTATCGCTGTCGGATCCTCTTCGCCAAAGAATTTCTTGATCCGTTCAAAGGCATCGTTCTTGTCATCATGGTGCGGGAACTTAAAGAACAGAAATGCCTCAAGGAACTTACGGAGGTTGTTACCGAATCCATAGTATGGTTCATGAGATTCATTCGCTCCACCTTGATTACGGCACTTGTAAATCTGATGAAACAGGTAGTTGAATTCAGTGATGTAGTCTCGCAGATATGAAGGCATCAGGAAAATCTGACTTGCCCCTCCATTTCTCTCAACAATGAAATGTTGGTATCCACCGTGATTCCTCTCATTAGGAAGTGATATTTTCTTTAGATACTTCAAGAAATCTAGGTTGTGAGTGGATATAAAAAGCTGCTTGTAGCGATAGCTGTTTGTTCGATCTGCATTCTTGATGGGTTTCGCAATCAGGCTTTCAATCAAGCTGAACATGAAGAAAATGTGATTTCCGTCCAGGCTGGAAATCGGGTCATCTATATAAATGATCAGATCCTTACCTTTGCTTTCTGGCTCTTCCAACTTGGCCATGAAGTAGCAGAAAGCAATCAGGCTGCATTCGCCTTCGCTCAAGTTGTAGGCAGATTTACCATCTCTGCTGACTTCAAACTTAACCGAAGTATTCTCAACATTGTCTTTGGCTTCAAGCTTGATGCCGTCATGACCAAAGAAGTGGCTGAGCAACTCATTCACTCGCTCCGCGCCCTTGCGTTCATCCTTCTGCTGACCCTGTAGACGGGTCACTTCAGTTTCTTGTTCAAGAATTTCGGCTTCAGCTTCTGTAAATGCAGTGTTGGCTGTGTCAGCATCTATCTTGAGACTGGCAATACGCGCTAATTCAATATCGTAGGTGATGTCTGAGATAAAAGACGCCACATCGGATAGCCGTAGAGATTCTCGCGCAGTGCTTTTATCGTTCTCCAGCGAAATTGTCCGGCCATTATTTTTGGCGATAAGATCATTGATGTCGCCAACGCATTGCTGAATTGCAGTCGGATCATGAATATTGACAGGCATGGGAACCTGCTGAAAAATGGCGTTCTTTCTCTTATCCAACGCCGCCTGTAGAGCTTTGAGGTCCTGGATGTAGCCTTTCAGATGTTCAGCAAGTGCTATATTGCTGGTTTCAAATAATATTTTTTCTTCTGCGTAGAATTTATCGCCAGTCAAAGTCAAGAAGTTAGGAATAGCTTGGATTTCAGTGGCGATAGAAGTCAGACATGAATCGATACTTGACTCCAGAGCCGAGGATTCCTTACTGAAGTGAGAGTCTAATACCTGCCAGATGTCATGAGGAAGATTCTGACGACAGAATGCGCAAGTGTCCCTCTTATCTTTATGTAGCGGTATACCTTCCTTCACCCACATCTGGAGAGCCGTCTCATTCAACAACTCCTGAATTGGCAGAGTTGGCTTAATCAATCTTGAAAGGAGTTCTTCAGCTACCTTGCTTATTGATTCGATGTTTAGGTTTATCGATACTGTATAGGTAATATCAGGTAGGGCCTCTTGCTTCAAGAGATTGACCTTGGCTGCTTGTTCTTCGGTTGTCAGAGCTGTGAAGCTAGGTTTTTTGACTGAGCCAATGTCTTTCTTGATGCTTTCTATATTGTAGACAGCAGGACCGTAGATGCGATTCTGTTTAATCTTATTGTTGGCATGAGAACGAAGTTTGCCCTCTAGAGCATCAGACGCATTTTTATGATTGTCTTTCGTCCGATCTCGCTCTTTCTTTTTAGCTTCAAGCTCATGTCGGAGGCCCGCCTTCGATTCAACACTGCCTAGTCTAGTTTGAATTGCGGTAATAGCATCTTCGATTTCTTTGTTCTTTTCACCAACGATAGCAAACGTCTTGATCTCGCCGTCAGTCTGATTGACCAAGAAGCTTAGATTATCGCTCACAAAATCTCGGTTGTAGACCCGAACATCGTAGCCATGGCCGGCAAGGCCTACCTGTGTCACATCACCTTTGTCACCACGAATAGTGAAATTTGGGTCCACGTAGTTGTGTGGAATGCGCCCCGTTTCCAAAGCGCGGAAAATTCGCGAGAGTGTAGTTTTACCAGAGTAATTCCGTCCGTAGAGGATGTTGAGCCTCTTGAAATTCTGGACGTTGTTGCCTGCATCCTTAAGGCTATTTTTCCAACTGAGGTCCGTAAAACTACCGAAACTACCGATGTCAACCTGACTAAACATGAACACTCCCCTAGCGCTGGCTATAGGTTGCCAATTTGCAATTGAAACAGATTGTTAATCTAGTCTACTCTGAGTTTAAGGAATGTTTGAATAGGTTATTGATACATTTGATGAATAATTTTATGAACTGAAATTCAACACCCATCTAAATGCCCCTCAAAAAGTTCATAGGTTGAGGTTGGGTAATGAAGCTGGGACCTGCTCCCACCAGGTTGAAGAACATAGAACGTTAGCTATGTCCGCTCTTGGTCCAAAGGGGAATGGCATGGAGCTGAAGTCCGCTATGAGCGAACAGCAGACGTTGACTGATGACTACTCAGTGAATTCATCGTTATTGAGCATACCCTCCCGGCAACGAACTCAATCTCAATCGTTCTCAGACAGCTAGCGCTAGTTGTTGATGACGCTCTATAAATTTCGCTTTGAGGGCGCTATAGCGATGAGCATCGCTCCTGCTGACTAATACAGCTGCGTGTTTTATCTCAGCATACTCTTCTGCAATGTCTTTATTTCTTCGAAGATAATCACGGAAAGCAAGATGTCTCAATACCTGCATATCTCCGACTGCAAACGCATGGACTTGATGACTACGCTGATCACCACCTTTAATGAAATATCTGCGCCCCGCAATCCCGTTCTCACCGCGAGCAACATACCCGGCGTGGGCCATTGCTGAATGGTACTTATCCAGTTCATTGATGTCGGAAACTTCAAGTAGCATATCAATTACGGGCTTTGCTGAGAGACCATGAACTGACGTGCTTCCAATATGATGGACATGCTTAGCCATTCCACCGAGCAATGTTTTTATCAGTAAACTTTCAGCTTCAAACATCTCAGGCCATCTATCATCGTATGGCACAATAATAATCTTACGCATAAACACATTCTCTCTGTCCTAAGTGTGCAACTCAACCCTGAACCCCGGCATTGCCTGCAGCCGGCGTTGCTTGGTGAAAAAACAGAGTCCACTGGCCCTCATCCGAACAAATCCAGCAAGAGGAACGTAATGCATGATGGCTGCCATCAGCGTAAAACGTCCGATAGTGAAGCAGAGCGTAACCGCAGCCCATCTCCGTAAGACGGAAATCGCTGCTGAGAATATAAGGTGCAGCCTTTTCACTTAGCAGCGACGCAATGGTCTCTGACCGGTCGACCGTCACACCTGACCGGGTGATTTCACGGAATTCAGGATGAAGAATCAGTTCCAGCCACTCCGGATCATTGCGCCTGTCGCCGTGAAGGCTGCACTCAAGCAGTCTGAGCTTCTCCAGAAGCATTATGCTTATCCTAAAGTGATTAAGCCGGACGTTCAAATTTACCATAACAGTTCATGCGCTACTTCCGCTTCTGGCACACTACGGACGGTGACTGATCATTTCCTTTTGAAGATGCTTCTCATCGGATGCGCTCTAAAAGTTGCTAACTGATGTAGCCCTCCGGGTCTTAACACACAGAAAAAGTTAGTAATTCAATACTCATGAAAATCATGTCGTTACATATTACTAACTGTTAGTGCCATTCAGATACAATGATGGCTGCATAATAGCCCGCTCCTCAGTAGCAAAATCACTTGGGTTAAAAATGGGCGATCCCTGGTTTAAGGTTGGTCGTGAGGCTGAGAGAAAGGGAGTTGTAGCATTTTCAAGTAATTACAGCTTATAGTAAGTTAAGTGGAATGCAACATTGAGTGAGTAAACTTTGAGCAGCGATATTGCTGTCAGAGGAGAACACGATGCTGATCCCACCGAATGAACAAAGCCTATTGCTGGCAGAGCGCTGGCTGAAACTGTTATCCGATCTCGGGCGGGCGCAGGGCACACTCACCGCCTACCGTAGCGCCCTTCATCATTACTTTTCGTTCTGCAGCGAGAACGGAATTGAACCTGAAAAAGCCCGGTTTGAAGACCTCGCCGCCTACATCCGCCCTCAGCTGCCTGGCATGCCTTACCCTGCGGCCAGTGCCACGCTCCAGCTGCGCCTGTCTGCTATCCGTCTCTGGTATGACTTTCTTGTTTATCAGGATATATGCAGTCTCAATCCGCTACCCCGCGCGGGTTTACCGGGTGCCATTTATACCGGGCGGGGGCTTGTCCCGCGTATCACCCGCTTACCTGTAATACCTGACAATGAACAATGGCTGAGATTTCTTAAACATGTTTCAGCTGCTTCCCTGCGGGACCGGCTGATGCTCGCACTGGCCTATTTTGGTGCACTCCGCCGTGCAGAGGTGACAGCCCTGACGCTTGAGGATATCGACCCTGCTCATCGCCTGATCCGTATCCGCCCGGAAACAACGAAAAGCCGGCGTGAAAGGGTTGTGTGCTATGGTCCGGACATTACGCCGGTACTGGCAAACCTTTTCCGGCAGCTGAAGCGGGCTGGCCGGACACAGGGGGCGTTGTTCCGTTCATTTTCTGATCGTAATTACGGCACTCCTCTTTCTGTGTGGAGCTGGAGTAAAACCGTGCGCAGATGGGCTCTGGATACGGGGCTTCCACAGATTACAACCCACACCTTTCGCCATCTTCGCCTGACCCATCTGGCTCGGGCCGGCTGGAAGCTGCATGAGCTGGCGACTTATGCTGGACACAGAGATCCGCGCACCACACAGATTTATATCCATCTGTCAGGGTCCGATCTGTCTGGCCGGATAACCGCAGCCGTAGCTGAAACCGACAGGAAAATCGCTGGCCTTATTTTTCAGGCGGGGGCTTACTGATGAGTGGAAAAAAAAACACAGTCACTTATATACCTTTCAAACGCACAGATTATCAGCTGAGCGATGCGCTGAGTCCTGAGGAAAAAGACGCGATACGTACAGGCTACCGGCGGTCTGCTGCGCTCGATCGGCCAGATTCCCTGCCATATTTGCTGCTGCCTCTGCAGGACATTGCCTCACGAAGCAGTATCAGTGTCAGACTTGCCAGAATTACCCTCCTTGCCGTTCTTGCAGAAACGCACCGGTCGGGTCAGCCCTGCTGGCAGTGGACGCAGGAAAGATGGTTAACGCTCTGTGAGCAACACTGTTCCGGCAGGCCCCTGCTTGCTGCTTTTGCCTTTCATCTCGGTCCGTTTTCTTCTCCGCTCAGCCTGCCAGTGCATGGCGCACCGTCGTTGTACGCCAGTGCTATATATGGCCGGAGTATTGTCAGTCATGAAATTAACCGGCTGACAGACGTTCTGATCTCAATGGGATATGCCGGGCAGAATCAGAAGCACAATATGTCCGGTATGCTGGGTGTACTGATGCTGATGAACAACGACCCGCGTCTTGAAACTTTTACGACAGACCTCCTGTGGCGGGGGCAGAACTGCCACGACCGGGGAATCGCAAGAGCTACGGGGAAAATATCCTGTGCGCTTGCTGCTATGGGAATTATAGAGAGCCCCCTGAGAATGCGTAACTATCAGGAATGGCATGAAAAGCCAACACAAGGTATCGCACCTGACTGGGCGCGGTGGTGCCGGATGTGGCGGGAAACGTCGGTACTCCGCCCCCGCTCCAGAGAAACTCAGTACAGTTTTATTCTCCGCTGTGGCCTGTGGCTTGCCCGGGAAAAGCCGGAAATATGCGAGCCCTCTGACTGGACAATGGAAACCTGCGCCAGCTTTATTGCAATGGTCGGCAGACTGAAAGTAGACGAGCTGTCACTGGATACAAAGAAAGGGGGCAGACAATCAAAACGCTCAGGAGAACCCCTGATGCCGCATTCCCGCAGCCGGTTTGTTTATGCCATTCGCCGTTTTATGCTTGATTATGAAAGCTGGGGATGGGGGCGATTAAAGTTCAGTCCGGCCCGCCATCTGTCCACGCCTGATACACCGCTGTTTCGTCAGGGCGTGAGCCCCCGCGTTATTGATGATCCGGTCTGGCTCAGACTGGTCTGGGCGAGTCTGAACCTGCGTCAGGAAGATTTGCTGAGCGAAATTCATTATCCCCTGTCTATGCTTCAGGCTATGGCGGTTATCTGGACGCATGCCGGGCTGCGACAGAACGAGCTGTTGCGCCTGACAATGAACTGCGTTACCCCACAGGTGGATGACATTCTGCAGGAAAACAGCAGCCCTGTCCCGGCCGGTACTCTGTGCTATCTCAGCGTACCAGCCGGCAAAACGTCTAAAGCTTTTGTTAAGCCAGTCTCGTCTGTTGTGAAAAAATATGTCGATATCTGGCTCAGTGAGCGTCCTCAGGAGCAGGCAGCATTTACGGATGAACGCACCGGTGAAAAAGTTCGTTATCTGTTTCAGAACCGGGGTAAACCGGTGGGAAGAAACATAATAAATCTCACTGTCATTCCGCTTCTCTGCGCCAGAGCGGGTATGTCTGTGGAAGATTCACGCGGTCCCATTACCAGCCACCGCGGCCGTGCTTCTGCCGTTACAGCACTGGCCAGTGTTGCCGGGGGGATGTCTTTACATGAGCTGATGCAGTGGTCCGGCCATTCATCCCCACAGTCAACCCTGCATTATATTCGTATACGTCCGACTCAGCTGGCCGCTTCGTTCGTCAAAGCCGACAGGGTCTCTCATATGATAAGCGTGCTGATTGACCACGATCCGGAAGCCGCCAGTCTGACCGGACCCGCGACGTACTATGATCTGGGTGACTCATACTGCACGAACCCTTTCTGGAGCAGCTGTCAGCACCGGATGGCCTGCATCGGCTGCGATTTTAACCTGCTTAAAGACAGCGCGCGCGGGCTGATAATGGAGAGTAAAGCATCCATCCGGCGTTACCTTGAAGAGGTTCCGCTCACTCCCGATGAGAGATCCATACTGGAGCAGGATGCTGAAAAGGTTGAGCGGGTTCTTACAAGACTGGATCCACAATCCTGACGGATCAGATGCTTACAATGTCCGGCCTGAGGGTGTCAGCGCAGAGTCAGTACAGACGACCGAACGTCGTATCTGATATAAATCTGATTATAGCGGGCGTGATGCCGTAACTGATGGAGCCGCAGATGAGAAAACAGAAGCGATGTATGGGGTATGTGGCTGTTGTGGTCGATGACTACGATCGTGCAATTGAGTATTACACCGATAAGCTGGGCTTTACCCTGATTGAGGACACGCCGCAGCCGGGTAAGCGCTGGGTCGTGGTGACGCCGGACCCTGACAGCGACTGTGCTATTCTTCTTGCCCGCGCGTCGAACGATCGGCAGGAAGGCTTTATCGGCAATCAGTGCGGCGGACGGGTTTTTCTGTTCCTGCAGACCGACAACTTCTGGCGCGACTACAATGCTATGAAGGCAAAAGGCGTCCACTTCTGTCAGGAGCCGCGGGAGGAAGAATACGGAATGGTTGTCGTGTTTGAGGACATCTATGGCAATCGCTGGGACCTTTACCAGAACAGACAGACCTGAAACTCTGTCACGACAGTGCCCCGGATTTACGAGAAGCATTACAGGCGTAAACCCTGTCGGGTCAGGCCCGCAGAGAGCGCTTCTGAACAATATACTGAACTGTCTGACCTCAGTGCAGCGGTCGCTGCACTGAGGTCTCGCCTGGATTAAAGGCCGTACGGTCCGGGTTAACCACACAGCGTCATGATATAAAATCCGGCCGCCGTCATGGCCAGCGAACCCAGCACGTGTATCAGCACCGAGGCGGCTGCCCAGGCATAGCTGCCTGACTGCAGCAGGGCAAAAACCTCAGCTGAAAATGTGGAGAAGGTCGTCATTCCTCCACACAGCCCGGTGGTAATGAGCAGCCGCCAGGCCGGATCGAGGCCGGGATGGCGCAGAAAATACGCCAGGGCCGCCCCGATGATAAATCCACCCAGCAGGTTGACCAGCAGCGTCCCCGGCGGCAGGTCCGGAAAAAGCGCATTCAGGCGCGCGCCCAGCTGCCAGCGGATAACACACCCTAAAGCACCGCCGGTGATGACGGCAAAAAGCTGATTCACGTTCACTCCTTTTTTTTAATATTCAGAACATCACGGGACACGACCTGGGCGGCCGCATCCATCTGATATACGACCGGCACGCCGGTCGGGATGTGCAGCTGTGCCACGCTGTCGTAAGGCATGCCGTCCAGGAAGGCGGTCAGGGCGCGCAGCGTGTTGCCGTGCGCCACAACCAGAACGGAACTTCCGCAGCGTAACTGCGGTACCACAGCATGCTGCCAGTACGGCATGACGCGGCGCAGCGTCATTTCCAGGCTTTCCGTTGCAGGCAGGTCGGCCAGCGCAACGCGGCGGTAGCGCAGATCCCGACGCAGCTGCGCCGGAGCCTCCGCGTCCGCGGGCGGAATGCCGCTGAAGCTTTTGCGCCAGAGCCGGACAGTCTCTTCCCCCATTATCCGGGCAGCGTCGTCCTTGTTCAGCCCCTGCAGCGCCCCGTAGTGGCGCTCATTCAGTCGCCAGCTCTTTTCCACGGGCGTCCAGCTGCGGTCAAGACGGTCCAGCACCCGCCAGACCGTGTGAACGCAGCGTGTCATCACCGAGGTGAAGACACGGTCGGGCATCAGGCCCGCTGCCCGCAACGCGTCACCGGCCCGGTCGGCCTCCTGCCGCCCCCTGACCGTCAGCGGCACGTCTGTCCATCCGGTAAAACGGTTTTCCCGGTTCCACTGGCTTTCGCCGTGACGCAAAAGGATCAGCGTTGCAGAGGCCACAGGCATTCCTTCTGTGCCGGACGGGGACCGTCCGGCGGATGTGCTACGTGCGGCGCACAAACGCATGAAGCCCCGCGTAGTGCGCATCGTCACCCAGCGCCTGCTCAATGCGCATCAGCTGGTTGTACTTTTCCACGCGTTCGCCGCGGCACGGCGCGCCGGTTTTCAGGTGTCCCGCGCGCAGGGCCACCGTCAGGTCGGCAAGGAACGTGTCCGTGGTTTCCCCGCTGCGGTGGGACATGAACGCGCCCCAGCCGTGCCGCTGGCAGAGCGCCACGGCGTCCAGCGTTTCGCTGAGCGAGCCTATCTGATTGAGTTTAATCAGTGCGGCGCTGGCGAGGTTTTCGTCAATGCCGCGCTGGATATACTTCACGTTGGTGACAAACAGGTCGTCACCAACCAGTTCGGCCCTGCCCGCAAGCTGCCGGTGCAAATGCTTCCAGCCCGCCCAGTCGTCCTCGGCCAGGCCGTCTTCCAGCAGGATGACGGGAAACTGGTCCATCAGCTCGCCGTAGTATGCCGTCATTTCCGCCGCGCTCAGCGCGCTGCCCTCGGTGCGCAGATGATATTTGCCGTCTGCGAAAAACTCACTTGAGGCAGGGTCCATGCAGATGCTGATGTCTTCTCCGGGCCGGTATCCGGCTTTCTCAATGGCCTGTACGATAAACGCCAGCGGGTCGCGGTTTGACGACACGGCGGGCGCAAAACCGCCTTCGTCGCCCACTGCCGCCGACAGGTTGTTGTCCAGCAGGATCTGGCGCAGCGCCTGGTAGACCTCGCTGCCCTGACGTACGGCCTCGCGCAGCGTGGGTGCGCCGTGCGGGGCTATCATGAACTCCTGAAAGTCCGCGCCCTGACCGCGGGCGTGCACGCCGCCGTTGATAATGTTCATGCACGGCACGGGCAGCAGGTTCGCCTGCAGGCCACCCAGGTAGCGCCACAGCGGCTCGTGGGAGGCCTGTGCCGCCAGCCGGGCCACCGCCAGCGACACGCCCAGAATGGCATTGGCACCCAGGCGACTCTTGTTCTCCGTGCCGTCCAGCGCCAGCATGATGTTGTCCAGCTGACGCTGTTCGCGCACGTCGCTGCCGCGCACGGCCTGGCAGATTTCCGTATTAACCGCCCTGACGGCATCCAGCACGCCTTTACCGCCAAAACGGTGTGCGTCACCGTCGCGGCGCTCTGCGGCCTCGCGCGAGCCGGTACTGGCCCCGGAAGGCACCGAGGCGCGCGCCATCATCCCGTCCGTAGTCCGGGCTTCAACTTCAACGGTGGGGTTGCCGCGCGAGTCAAGAATTTCACGGGCGGTTACGTTATCCAGTGTAAAGCGCATGGTGTTTCTCCCGGTTCAGTCAGTCAGGTGAGTGATAAGCACATCCACCGTAAGGTGGTTGATGTAGTCCGCCGAGCGGGAGGTGAGCATTCCCATAAAGCGGTTTCGGTGCCCGGCAAGCACGAGGTCCACGCCCAGCTCCGCGATGCACTTCTCCACGTCCTCAACGCGGCGCATGGTCACCAGCTCCCGCGTGTCTACCGTCTCAGGCACGGAGGCCGCCAGCTCACTCATAAACGCTTTGCCTTTCAGCACCTCCTCCGACACGACGTCGTCCATCAGGCTGTCAGACACGTAGTTCATCTCCCGGTAGTCGTCGCTGATGTGCGCCAGGGTGATTTTCATGCCGAGCGGCTGCGCCAGCGCGACCGCCCGTTTCAGCAGAAGAGTGCCGTCGTTTTTATCGTTCACAAGTATCAGTGCGTGGGTGTAGCAGGTCATAATGAACCTCCGTTCTGGTTAAGGCGGGACTCAAGCCACGGCAGAAGCTGCTTTTTGCGGCTGAGCATGCCCGGTACGGAGCAGGAGGCGACGTTAACGCTCTCCCGCCCGGCGAAGTAAAGCGTTGAGAACCCGGTACGAATGTCGGTCAGCATCAGCACCGCCAGGCCAGCTCCCGACTGGTCTGCCAGATACGCCAGTGCTGCGAGCAGGTCGTTCATCACGGGGGCAACCTGTGACGGTGAGCTGACCTCAATCTGGGCTATGCGCACGTCGGTGCCGGCAATGACGAAGGCCTTGAGGTCCCTGTCCAGCAGCTGCTGTGCGCTGAGGCCGCTGACGTCTGTTTTTGCGGTGAGGAGGTCACGGGCGAAGGCTCTGCGGTTTACGCCAGACAGTGCGCCCAGTTCGGTCGCCGAACGGATATCGTCTTCGGTGGTGGTCGGCGAGCGAAGATTCACGGTATCACTCAGGAGTGCGCCCAGCAGAAGCACGGCGAGCGTCGGGGGCAGCATGCGGCGCGCTTCTGCGTCCATCAGCAGCCAGAGCAGCGTGGCGCTGCTGCCAACCGGGCGAATATGTACCTCCGGCGGCAGTTGCGTTATCAGCCCGCCCAGCCGGTGGTGGTCAGTGATGCCCACGACGTTGCTCCGGAGCAGGTCGTCAGGCCCCTGTGCCGGTTCGGTGAAATCGACCAGCCAGACCCGTTCATCCTTTAGCGGAAAAGCGAGCAGCGGCGGCAGCGTGAGGCCGGCGGCGTCAAAGATAAAGCGGGTTTCCCGGTTAGCCTCGCCGAGACGCCATGCGCGGGCATCCATTCCGCGCCCGGTCAGCCAGTGTGCGGTGACGACGGTCGTGCAGATGGCGTCGCTGTCAGGATTAATGTGGCCAAAAACGTGTATCACAGGTCTCTCCCCATAGAGGGAAGTACGCAGGCCGGGAGGAAAGTAAGGACGGCCTGACGCACCTCCTGAAAATCAAGAGTCACATCAGGCGTCATCAGCTCCTGAACGGAGCGGTTGGGAAGGGTGGAACGCCATCACCCTGTACTGTGAGTATAGAGCCGGTTGCAAAACCTGTCAGTATTATTCCGGCGGCGCTCTCAGCCCGCCAGCGCAGTGCGTGCCTCGCGGAGCACCTGGCGGATGTTTTCCGGCACTGCCGGGCTTGTGCAAAGCGACAGCGGGCTGGGGTGAGGCATAGTCAGCACCGTGACGCCGGGGCGAAGGCAGCTGACCGTCCCGCGGGCCTGCGCCGCTACGGCACCGGCCAGCACCACCACGCGCAGCGCGGGCAGATACGCCAGCACGCCCTCAAGCCAGGCGCAGCCGCTGCGGATGTCCGCCGCTGAGGGCCGTTTCTGCGGCCCGTCACTGACCCAGGGCACCGTATTCCACAGCACGCTGTCCCGGCGCGCAATACCGGCCTCCGCCAGAAACCGCCCCAGATTCTGCTGGGCCGGCCCCGGGTTATCTCGCGAAACGAACCGGGGTGACGGGCTGCTGCGCGCCGGCGACTGCAGCAGGACAAGCAGTCCGGCCCCGGTCCCGCCGTCGGCCGGATCAAACCACGGCAGTTCCACGCCGGCCTGACGCTGCCCGCTGACCCAGCGATTCAGCGCGGCTACGTGCGGCGCGGTAATCGCCGCGAGGCGCTCCTCGCGCAGAAAGGGGTCCAGCAGCGACGTGCAGGTTTCACTCACGACTTCCGGTCCAGGCCTGCCAGGCAGGGGGAAACAAAGAGTTTCCCGCTCCATGCCCCGCGCACCGTCTTCACAGCGACAAGCAGCCACATGGCGGCCAGCATGACGACAAGAAGCGCGCCGAAGCCTTTAAAGAACGCCAGGTCAACGAGGGTGGACAGCTTCAGCGTGGCGACGGTGTACACGCCCAGCGGGAAGGTAAAGCCCCACCATCCCAGGTTGAACGGAATGCCTTCACGAAAGTATCGCACGGTTATCAGCGTGGCCAGCAGCATCCACCACAGGCCGCAGCCCCAGAAGAGAATGCCGGCAACGAACCCCACGCCCTGCGCGATGTGAGCGATTTCCGGCATGCCCGCCGCGGCAAACACCCCGGGCGCATCGCCGCCGATGACCAGCATACCGAGCGAACCGGTGCCAATCGGCCCCAGGGCCAGCCAGCTTGAGGCTGCCATGCTTTCGTGCGGCAGCTTGTGCAGGGCCATACGCAGCAGCAGGATGGCAAGGATGCTCAGCGCCACCGGTACGGAGTAAGCCCACAGCACGTAGCTGGTAATAATGATGCCGAGCTGCGCGTGGGTGTCGGCAATGTGCGGCGCCAGCAGGCCGCCGCTGACCGCTGCGACCTCGGCAGCCACAACCGGCAGTAACCAGACGGCCGTCATCTGGTCAATGCTGTGCTGCTGCCGGGTAAACATCATGTAAGGAATACACACGCCGCACAGCAGCGACATCGCCACGTCCAGCCACCACAGGGCGTGCGCCACCGGAATGACGTCTGCGCCCCACCGGGGAAGACCGAACGCCAGCAGGCCGTTGATGATGGTCGCCATGCCCATCGGGATGGTGCCGAAGAACATGGACACGGTTGAATGGCCGAAGATGCGCTTTGCCTCACCGAAGTACATGACCCAGCGGGCCAGATACATCACGGCAAAAACGCTGAACAGCAGGATGTTAAACATCCACAGCCCTTCCGCGACGAGGCGCAATCCCGGAACCGGCCAGGGGAACTGCGCCAGAGACAGCGACAGGATACCGGTTCCCATGGTGGCGGCGAACCAGTTTGGCGTGAACTGACGTATGGCCTCTTTCGGGCTGCTCAGCGCGCTCAGCGGGCGTGCTCCGTTATGCAGGGTAAATATTTTATCGTTCATGCCGGGATCTCCTGTGTAAACAGAAACAGTATAGGCATGCAGACGTAAATCTTTAAAACAGGTTATTCAGCTAAAATAAATCTGTAAAAGTGGTTTATCCTCCCTCACCCTGCGAAAGACTGTTACTGCACCGGAGTGAGGGAGGGACTGAATCAGGCCTTCGGCGGGCTTTTAATCGTGGCCGTGACGCGGTTCTGTTTCAGGTCAACCACCGAAATACTGAGGTCTTTATTCAGCACCCACGCGCGGGCACTGTCTTTACTGAAAACGATGGCCTGACGGGGCGCATCCAGTCCGGTAACAGTGGCGACCACCTTACCGGCGGCGGTATCAATAACGGAGAGGCTGTTGTCACCCAGGTTGCCGCTGTAAACATAGCGGTTATCCGGTGTCAGGGCGGCACCGTAAGGGTCCTGCCCCACGGGAATGGTTGCCGTAATGGCGCGCTTCTGCGTGTCAACCACTGCGATGGTGTTGCTCCCGCTGTTAGCCGCGTAAAGCGTGCGGCCGTCGGCGCTGACAGAAATGGCGCGCAGCTTGCTGAAGCCGGTTATCTCGCCGCGAATCTCACCCGTTACGGCGTCAACGAGGGTGATTTTATCGCCCTTAAAGTTGGTGACGTAGACGGTTTTGCCGTCCGGGCTGATTTTGATGCCCTGACGGGGCTGAGCAAAACCCGTCACAACCGAAACGGGCCGGTTGTGGGTCAGGTCATACACCGAGAGTGTGCTGGCGGCTTCGTTATTCACATACAGACGCTGACCGTCACGGCTGATGGCTGTACCGAATGCCCCGGCCCCCAGCGGCAGCGTGGTCTCCACGTCAAGCGTCCCGGTGCTGATTTTTCTGACCACGCCGAGGCTGCTGTCTGAAAGATATACAGCCTTCCCGTCGGGGGAGAAAAGCGCATTGCGGGGCGTGACGTATCCCTTCAGCACCTTTCTGACTTTGCCGTTAACCAGGTCGTAAACCACCACGTCAGGGAGCTCACTGTAGGAGGCCACCGCCGTTTTTTCATCGGGACTGACAGCAAGAGAATTGTTGTGGATATCGCCGTCAAACGTCCAGCGCGCCTCTGCGGCACCGGCGAGGGTGCTGATGAGAAGAAGCGCCACCGCGGTCAGTCCCGGGATCCTGTATTTTTTTATCATCATTTTTCCTGCATAGGGGGTGGTAAGGGATAAGACTCATTGCCCGCTTAAGGGCTTCAGAAGAAGCGTGGCAGATAACCCCCTCTCAGGGAAATCGATTTTCCGGCTATGTCTTACCAGTTCACTTCTTTATGCTCTGAGCGGAGGTAAACTGCAGCAATTTAAGGCTGAATAAGTGGGGCTCTGGATTTCAGTCCATGAGGAATAGTTGCTCATTTTTTTTGTTTAAATTGCATTCCACATAAATGCTGATATGTCAGACAGAGTGATGACTATTTTGCAGCTTCTAACCCCGCGCGTGGAAATATACAGCATTGATGAGGCATTTTGTGATCTTCAAGGGGTGAGTAATCTGTTGTCGCTTGAAGAGTTTGGCCATCATATACGTACTCAGATTAAGCGAAGAACACATCTGACTGTGGGAGTGGGAATAGGCCCTACAAAAACGCTCGCCAAACTGGCTCAGTATGCAAGTAAGCGCTGGCCCGCAACGCGAGGTGTGGTAGATCTCAGTGACAGAGAGCGTCAGCGTAAGTTAATGGCTTTAGTGCCAGTTGAGGAGATCTGGGGTATCGGACGTAGGCTGGGTAAAAAACTACAATTTATGGGAATTAACAATGCACTTCAGCTGGCAGAGCTGTCACCTTCATTCATTCGTAAACAGTTCTCAGTAGTTGTTGAGCGCACGGTCAGAGAGCTGAACGGCACTCCTTGCCTCGGTTTAGAAGAATTTACTGCCCCAAAAGAACAAATCATATGCTCCCGATCTTTTGGAGAAAAACCGTCGGACGAAGTCAGCCTGCATCAGGCCATTTGCGCTCATGCTGAACGTGCAGCAGAAAAACTCCGTGCAGAGCATCAATTTTGTAAACGGGTAGCAGTTTTCATTAGTACCAGCCCTTTCTCAGAAAATGAGCTGTTTTATAAGAACCAGGCGGTAACAGAGCTTGCTGTACCCGCTCAGGATTCACGGGATATCATCAACGCGGCTATAAAGGCATTTGATACGATATTTGTCCCAGGGCACCGTTATCATCGTGCTGGCGTGATGCTCACTGATTTCCGAAGCGCTGCTGTATCTCAATTGACCCTTTTTGATGACTTTCAGCCCCATCGAAACAGCGAGGAGCTGATGACATTAATCGATAGCATTAATCACTCAGGTAAAGGTTCGGTCTGGTTTGCAGGGCAGGGCATTAAAAGTGATGCCACAGGCTGGAAGATGCGAAGAGAAAGACTTTCGCCTGCCTTTACAACCAGGCTGGATGACATAATCAAGGTGAAGTAGTTCTATTAATGTGCTTAACCGTCGACCCCGAATTATTGACTTTCATTGAACAATGCGTCAGGGTTTTACGGCCTGTTACATTGTGCAAAAGTTATTAAATTATGGAGGAAAGTGAATATGAGGAGTGTCGGACTAGCCTTAATACTACCTGTTTTACTGACTGCCTGTAGTATGAGTGAGATAGCAGAAACAAATAAAAAAATTAGTGATGGTGCATCAGGGTTAATGGGCTCTTTAAGAGGGGATGGCTCAGATAATTCTTCTAAGGTCATGACTCCTCGTCAGTCAGAAAAAAAAGAATCCACTTCAAAAAGCTTCAAGATCCCTGTTGATGTTGATACGGCAGCGGCCAGAATAAAGCGAAAGTATAAGTTTTTATCCAACGATGAGTTAAGGTCGATCAGAGAAAGGAATAACGACGGCGAGTGGGTAGCTGGCGCAATAACTGACAGCCATCAGGAATGGGATTCAATGCCCGGCAGCTATTATAAAATGGGCTCCGACTGGGGTGATTATGATGATCACCTTACTATTGAGCTCGAAAAAAATGGTTCAGGGAGCCGTCTTTTTATAACATATAGCTCATCATCTCAAAAAAGACTGGCGAGTTCCGGATTGCAGGATTTAATAAAAAATATTAAAAGCTCTGCTGAAGGAAAATAATATTTATATGAGTGTGGATAAGGTGCGTCCACACTCAATATTAAATGGGGGGACTATGTTTAATCTTTTATCATCTCTCAGAAAAAAGAAAGGATATCGTACTTTAGGATATAGTGACACACTGGACTATGTTGCTAACTTTGAGCATGCTTTAAAATTTACAAAAAAATTAGGATTTAACGAAGGCACGATTAAAGATATAAATGAAAGGCCGCTTAATTATGAAAATATGATGGAGTATGTGTGCTTTGCAACGGGCTTGCGAGATTTCAAATCTTCCGCAAGACAATGTATTAAATGGTGTCATTTTTTAAAACCTTATTTTGAAGATGCTTTAGGTTGCAGAATATGGACAACTGTTGGCCAAATATGGAAAGGTGATGAAAGTATTTATGACCCATCATATGATGAGTTTGAAAGATGGTCCAGGAAGGGATTTCAGCATGAGGACTTTCTGGACAGACCAGCTTTAAATCTCCATGCGTGGTACACAACAGATACAGGGCATTTAATCGATATTTCTTATCTGAGTACTATTGCTGGTTTTTATTCTGATTGCCATGAATTTGCAGGGGAAGTGTTGATAGGTAAGCCTGATGAAATTTTCCGTGGTCATCAGTACGTACCCATGATTGTGGGAGACAGAATAATTGAAAAAATTCAAAAAAATTCATCTATACCTTTCCTCGCTAATGATGTTGAGGAGCTTAAGTCAATTGCCATAGTGATTTATCCAGATCCTGATTATAAATAACGCAAGATAGTTGACGGTTATTTGAGCCATTGCTAATATCCACTTTGCTTAGAAGTCGCTACGGCGACCATCCAAAACCCCAGTAACCTGAGAGGGGTGCCTTCGGGCGGTTACCAGCTAATGCTTCAGCGGTCTGAGAGAAGCGCCTTCGGGTGACTGCCAGCTAAAGTCCCGAAAACCTGAGAGGGACGCCTTTGGGCGGGAAACCCGTTTAACCTTTGAAAACGGGAACCATAACCTGGTCAAGGTTACCGGTTGAGAATGACCGGCTATCACATCAATGATTCACGTCTTTATGATGATGAATTGTCTACAAAGGAGCTGAATCAGGCTCTGATCTTTCACTACGTTATGATTCTTTTCAGGGATTCGCCCTGAGTTTCGTACGACTTTTGCACCGACGGATAAGGTCATTTGGTACATTTGGCCGCTTACGGCGTTGCATTAGGAGCACGAAGCTGCGCGGCGTCACTTGTGAAGTGGCGAAGACACTACCAAGTGACGCGCGCAGCGCATAACGTCTCAACCCACGTACGACGTGGTTTTCAACGTTTTACTACCATCTGACCAACATGTAGCCCGTGTCAGTACGGTTTTAAAATCACTTTCACATCAACGTAAGCACGACGGGAGGCCGTCTGAACGTTCAACTATCAGTAAGGAGGAAATCGACTCGGTATCGATGGCGACACTACGAGCAGTAGTGTTGGAGGCAGCTTGACGTAAGTCAGCTCTGCATAAGCAGCAAACAGATCAGAGATCTGGGGTGCCTCGCAAGAACTCAACAATTCGCCGCCCCGATGCACAGATACCAGTCGAGACGCAGGAAGCGCAAAAGCAACCGTGTCGTCGGGGAATGAATTGCTGGTCTACAGATCCGTCTGCTTCTTTACAAGCAGAGGGACGTGTATGCCTTTGGAGAGAGTGAAATGTCCAGATTCAGTAAACAGCTGTGCAAACAACTCGTCACGCTTGCCCGTCAGGGGCGGGGAAGTTATAAAACGGTGGCTGACCGTTCAAGAATTGCAGAACGTTTTTCTGAACGACTGTCTGAACTGAATATTCAGATCAGGGACGTAAAACATATTAAAACTTCCCACATTGAAAAGTATATTGAGAGCAGGAAGGCAGACAATTTGTCTCTGAGGACGTTACAGAATGAGATGTCGGCTATCCGTTCTGTTTTATTGTCAGCAGGAAGAAATAAACTGGCCGATCCCAGGTACACTAACCTGAGTAATCAGGCGCTCGGAATTTCTGGAGCTAACCGGGATGGAACTAAACTTCCTATTACAGACGAGAAACTTAATGCCGTGGTCAGTTTTGCTCAAAGAAAAGATGAAGGCGTTGCTCTTGCTGTGCAACTTTCCCGATATCTTGGATTGAGAACAGAAGAAACCGTTCAGTCTGCAAAGTCTTTAAAGACATGGAAGCAGGCACTGATTAATAATCATGAGCGTGTCCGTGTTGTTTTCGGGACTAAAGGCGGACGTCCAAGGGAAACGACAGTTTTTAATCGCGAAAAAGTTTTATCAATTCTTGATAAGGCAATTCATTATGTCAGTGAACATAACGGAAAACTGATTGATAAACCCTCTTTGCATACCGCTATTGATCGCTACCGTAATATTGTAAGAGAGGCAGGAATGAATGGTAAAAATGCGCCGCACAGTTTACGTTATGCTTACTCTCGCGATGCTGTGAATCACCATATTAAAAATGGAATGAGTCGTGATGAAGCTGAGGCATTAGTGTCGATGGATTTAGGGCATGGTGATGGTCGGGGACGATATATTAAACAGGTCTATTTTCGTGAGGAAACAGAATAGACGTTTTTACACATTACTTCAGGACGTAACGCCACAGCACAATCAGGGCTGTGGCTTATTTAAAACTAATGTGAATCCTTACATGCTCTGATAACTGTCATGCGAGATACGCCAGCGAGTCTTGCTGTTTCGTTTATTGACTTTCCATTTTCCTTACGAAGCGTTCTTATTAATTCATGTTTTTCCTTGTCTGGCAGCCTTCCCCTGTATTTTCCTTTTTCCCTGGCGCTTGTAATTCCCTCCATCTGTCTTCTGCGTCGATCTTCATAATCCTTACGGGCTATTGCTGCTAACATGTCCAGCATCATATTATTCACTGCACGAAGAATACTACCGGTAAAGTCATCTGTTGATGATCTAGACAGGGCAAGATGACTTGTTGGCAGGTCAAGGCTTATTATTGAAAGTGATTTTTCATTAATCATCTTTTTCAAAGATGCCCAGCCATTATCATCCAGGCGTGAAAGCCGATCCACTTGTTCTATAAGTATCGCATCCCCTGGCTCTGTATCCTGAAGCAGTCTCATCAGCTCCGGTCGATGCAATGCTGCACCTGAAGCATTTTCAACATACCAGCCAGCTATGCGATGGTTGTGTAATTGAGCAAAGTCCTTGAGCCTCGTTTTCGCACGCAACGCATCCTGTTCCTGAGTTGAAGCACGAAGATATCCAAATATGAACAAAGTCCCTCCGGTAGTAACATCAAGATAGTCACAGTTTAGTCGGTATCATTTGAATGGTAACTTAATTATATTCTGTCAATAAACTGGACAGTATTTTACAGGTATACCCTAAAGATACAGCGTGGGCTCATGCTAAAGACTTTTAAAGTTGTAGCAATTACATTTCATCACAAGACAATTCTTCATCAGCATATAGCAGACCTTCCGCGCCATATGTCTAACACCTGTGTGCTAGAAGTGGACATTGCACATCTTTATTAAGGTAGTTTAATTAATGCGCCACTGCAGTTTTGCATGACGCTCATCTAGGGAATTGAATCCGCTACAGAGCCGGGTTCTATTCTGTTAAACTCACTGTCAAAAATTCTCAAAAAATGCAGGATAAGACATGATCTCACTGCACACCGGTAGCTGCAGGGCGGCCACATGCCAAGGGAGAGCTGTACGCAAATGAACGCCGTAGAAATTGAACAAGCCATAACGGATCTCGCGGAGCAACCCTTTGAGCCCTCAGAGTTTCCTTACGCATTTCTTGAAGCCTTTGGTAACAAAGCAACGACTATCAAACGCCTTCGCGCCGGCGCATCGAACAAGTCTGATTTGGGTGGTGTTCTTCAGAGCAGCAATATTCATATACTCGTCTGCGAAGCAGGGTCGGTGACACAGATGCTGGCCGCGCTCAAGGCTAGCCCAGCGACAACTAAAGCCAAGGCGAAGTTCATCCTGGCTACAGATGGCAAAGATTTTGAAGCGGAAGACCTAATCAGCGGTCAGACTGTCGCTTGTACCTTTAAAGACTTTCCCGATCACTTCGGCTTTTTCCTGCCATTGGCGGGTATAAGTACTGTCCGTCAGATCAGTGAGAACGCTTTTGACATTCGGGCTACTAGTCGGCTGAATCGTCTATATGTCGAGTTGTTGAAAGATAACCCTACTTGGGGTACGGCGGAGCGCCGTCATGACATGAACAAGTTCATGACTCGGCTGATCTTTTGTTTCTTCGCTGAAGATACTGAGATCTTTGTGGGCAAGGGGCGATTTACTGAAACCGTCGCGCAGATGAGCGCCAGAGATTCGTCGAATACGCATGAAGTTATCACTACCTTGTTCCGTGCCATGAATACTATCGACAAAGATAGAGCTACCGCTGGAATCCCGCGTTGGGCCAATGAGTTTCCTTATGTCAACGGACGCTTGTTCTCTGGAAGTAATGATGTACCACGGTTTAGTAAGATTGCACGGTCTTATTTGCTCCACGTGGGTAGCCTAGACTGGACCAAAATAAATCCGGATATCTTTGGCTCAATGATTCAAGCAATTGCCGAAGACGAAGAACGTGGTGAGCTGGGTATGCATTACACCAGTGTACCCAACATCTTAAAAGTTTTAAATCCACTATTTCTCGACGACCTGAGTGCAAAGCTGGATGAGGCTGGTGATAATCCACGTATGTTACTGAACCTGCGCAAGCGCATTTCCCACATCCGTGTGTTCGACCCAGCGTGCGGTTCTGGAAACTTTTTGGTTATCGCGTACAAGGAAATGCGTTCCATTGAGGCCGAAATCAACAAGCGGCGCAGTGAGCCGGATCGTGCCTCGGATATCCCACTTACTAACTTTCGCGGGATTGAACTACGAGATTTTCCGGCAGAAATCGCCCGCCTTGCGCTTGTTATAGCTGAGTACCAATGTGATGTGCTTTACCGTGGGCTGAGACTGGCATTGGCCGAGCTTCTTCCTTTACGCAACGAAAATTGGATTACCTGTGGCAATGCACTGCGGCTCGATTGGTTAAGAATTTGCCCGCCGACGGGAACCGGTGTGAAATTACATGGCGACGACTTGTTTGGATCACCGCTTGATCAGACAGAGATTGACTTTGAGAATGAAGGTGGAGAGACATATATCTGTGGAAATCCTCCATACAAGGGTAGCCAAACCCAAACAGATGACCAAAAAGATGATCTAAAAGCCATCTTTGATAAACGCGCAACGAATTGGAAGTCGTTGGATTATGTTGCGGGGTGGTTTATGAAGGCTGTCGACTACGGTAGTCAAGCTGACTCTTCTGCTGCGTTCGTCTCCACTAATTCCATTTGTCAAGGTAGACAGGTTGAAACCCTTTGGTCGTTGATTTTCGCAGCAAAGCATGAAATATCCTTTGCTTACACGTCCTTCAAGTGGGCAAATCTTGCTAGCCACAATGCGGGAGTGACTGTCATTGTTGTGGGAATTTCAAATCATGTTAAGGGACCACGGAAAATATTTTCTACAACTGAGGATTTGGGGACCATCATAAAAGAAGTGGACAACATCAATGCGTATCTTGTCGCGGGTAAAAGCACAATTGTTGCACAGCGAAGTTATCCTTTATCCGAAGTAAGTGAAATGGATTTTGGTTCAATGGCGAACGATGATGGTGGCCTTCTTTTTGACAGTTCAGATTCAAGTCGTGCAGTTAAGGAATATGGTGCTGATATTTGTTATTTTCGAAAGGCTTGGGGAGCTAAGGAATTCATCTCTGGAACCCCTAGAGCTTGCCTGTGGTTAAACAAAGACAGTGCGAAAAAAGCAATTTTGAATCCTTGGATTTCAGAACGAATTGAGATCACACGTAAGGCCAGAGCAAATAGTCCACGTGCGGCGACAAAAAAATTAGCAGATATTGCTTACAGATTTGGTGAGGTGAGGCAAGGCGGCAGCGAGCGAATCATTATTGTTCCCAGTGTCAGTTCTGAACGTAGGGAGTATCTTCCATGTGGTTATCTCGATGTCGGTTCAATCGTTATTGCTCCGAATCTTGCTCTCTATGATTCCCCGCTTTGGAATATGGCGCTTATTGCTTCTAAGTTGCATTTGGTATGGGTGGCGACAGTCTGTGGGCGTATCAAAACTGACTATCGTTACTCTAATACCCTTGGCTGGAATACTTTCCCAGTCCCCCCACTCACAGAGAAAAACAAGGCCGACCTTACGCGTTGCGCGGAGGATATCCTATTAGCCCGAGAACACCACTTCCCTGCGACTATTGCGGACTTATATGATCCCGCGAACATGCCCCCTGACCTACGTGCTGCCCATGATCGAAACGACGAAGTGCTAGAGCGCATCTATATAGGGCGACGATTTAAGAATGACACTGAGCGGCTGGAAAAGTTGTTCGACCTCTACACGAAAATGATTGCTTCGTCTGCACCGGTCAAAGGAAAGAAGCACAAAGCAGGAAATAACGAATGAACAATAAGATCAAGAATGTACCTTCCGTTTCCGTTACTTATACACGCAACGGCGCATTAACCAAAGCTAATGCGCTTGGGATGCGTCCTATGCAGGAGAGAGCTTTCGAAAAGCGAGGCGAGCAGTACCTGCTTATCAAATCACCACCGGCATCAGGTAAAAGTCGCGCACTGATGTTCGTGGCACTCGATAAGCTGACAAACCAAGGTTTGAAACAGGCAATCATAGTTGTGCCGGAAAAATCAATCGGCGCGAGCTTCAACGATGAACTACTATCACAGTTTGGATTCTGGGCTGATTGGCATGTCGAACCTAAGTGGAACTTGTGCAATGCGCCCGGTAACGATAACGGGGGCAAGGTAAAATCTTTCGGCTCTTTCCTTAAAAGTAGCGACAAGGTGCTTGTTTGCACCCACGCAACCTTTCGCTTCGCAGTCGATGCCTACGGTGTAGAAGCGTTTGACGATCGCCTGATCGCCGTCGATGAATTTCACCATGTGTCAGCTAACCCAGATAATAAGCTTGGTCAGCATTTGGGGCAGTTCATCGCGCGTGACAAGACACACGTCGTTGCAATGACCGGCTCCTACTTCCGGGGTGATGCTGAGGCTGTGTTGTCTCCTCAGGATGAGTCCAGGTTCGATACCGTCACCTATACCTACTACGAACAACTCAACGGTTACGAATTCCTTAAGCAACTCGACATCGGCTACTTCTTCTACAGTGGCTCCTACGTCGATGACATCCTCAATGTACTCGATCCTGACAAGAAGACTATTATCCACATTCCCAACGTCAATTCGCGCGAGAGCACGAAGGATAAAATTAAGGAGGTGGAGCACATACTCGGCGAGCTTGGCGATTGGCAAGGTGCGGATCATGCTACTGGTTTCCAGCTAGTCAAATGCCTCGATGGCCGAATATTGCGTATCGCTGACCTGGTGGACCCAACCAGCCAAGGCAAGGTTCAGGAAAGCCTTCGTGCTGTAGAAATGAAGACAGATCGTGACTATGTGGACATAATTATTGCACTTGGTATGGCGAAGGAAGGTTTCGATTGGATCTGGTGCGAACATGCGCTGACAGTTGGCTACCGTGCAAGCTTGACTGAGATCGTGCAGATCATCGGTCGCGCTACTCGCGACGCGCCGGGTAAAACCCGCGCGAGATTTACTAACCTGATCGCCGAGCCGGATGCTGTAGAAGGCGCGGTCACCGAGGCAGTCAACGATACCTTGAAAGCCATCGCAGCAAGTCTGCTGATGGAGCAGGTACTTGCTCCGCGCTTTGAGTTCAAGCCCAAGAATCCAGAAAGCGGTCCGAATCTAGGCTTTGATTATGGTGATGGAGGATATGACCCTGATAGCTGCAATGTTGGTGTTAATGAGCAGACAGGGACCTATCAAATCGAGATTAAGGGACTTGCTGAGCCTAGGAGCAAAGAGGCGGCCCGCATCTGCCAAGAAGATTTAAATGAAGTGATCGCGGCTTTTGTGCAGGACAAGCCCGCCGTCGAACGAGGTCTGTTCGATGAAGAGCTCATTCCCGAAGAGTTAACACAGGTCCGTATGGGGAAAATAATCAAAGACAAGTACCCTGAACTTGACGCTGAAGATCAGGAGGCTGTACGTCAGCATGCCATCGCTGCCCTTAACCTCACGCAGCAGGGCAAGCGTCTTGCCACCGATGAGAACGATGGGCCGCTCAATACGGCCCTAATCGACGGAGTACGTCGCTTTGCGATGGACGTACGCGATTTAGACATAGATCTTATCGACCGCATCAACCCCTTCGGTGAAGCTTACGCCATCCTTGCTAAGACGATGAGCGAAGATAGCTTAAAGCAGGTCGCGGCTGCCATCTCGGCCAAGCGTACCTCGATCACACCTGAAGATGCTAAAGTGATCGCCAAGCGTGCTGCTGAATTTAAACGTGAACGTGGGCGCCTCCCATCGTTCGCTTCGTCGGATGCTTGGGAAAAGCACCTTGCTGAAGGTGCCGCCGCATTTATGCGTTTCAGAGCGGAGGGGCGTTATGAGTAAATCTGATCTAGACAATTTGGCTGATGAACTTGCCGAGTTTGCACCACCTGAGAAGAAAAAAGGACGTCCAGCCAGCGAGGAACGCATCATCGCAGGTTTTGAGGAAATTCAGCGCTTCGCTGACCAACATGGACGTACGCCGCAACACGGCGAAGATCGTGAGACATTCGAGCGCCTCTATGCAGTGCGGCTCGACCGTTTACGCAGTCTTCCAGACTGCCATGCCTTGCTTAAGCAGCTAGATCATCAGGGCTTATTGGCTGGAGGGGGTGAGGTAGCGGAGTCAGCGGACGAAATTATCGATATCGATAATTTGGCTGCTGAACTGACGAATGTTACCAGCGAGGACGATATCACTGTATTGCGTTATGTTCGTGCTAGCGCCGAAAAACGTGCTGTACAAGGAATCGCGGATCGCAAGCCGTGCGAGGATTTTGATGCGTTCAAACCACTATTTGAGCAGGTGCGCAGTGATCTAAGTTCAGGGTTAAGAGTAACCCGACCTTTTGGACAGTATGCAACGATTGAAGTGGGCCATTGGTTCATCCTAGATGGTCAAACGGCTTATGTGGCTGAGGAAGGAGAAGAGTTTGATTCGCCACAGGGTAAGAAAGATGCTCGGTTGCGTGTCATTTACTCGAATGGTACGGAAAGCAACCTACTTCGACTGTCATTGGTTCGTGCTTTGTATAAAGATGAAACAGCACGCCGAATTACCGATCCAGACATGGGGCCTTTATTCAGCGATACTCTAGAAGAGAACGATCTAGAAAGTGGCATCATTTATGTGTTGCGTTCTCTATCTGATAACCCTTATGTGGCATCACATCGTGATATCATTCACAAGATTGGTGTGACTGGCGGCAAGGTAGAGACTCGTATTGCTAATGCTGAACACGATTCCACCTATCTGTTGGCGAAGGTCGAGGTGGTAGCTTCATACAAGCTTGCAGGCATCAACCGCACTCGGATGGAAAAGCTGTTTCACAGGCTGTTCGCACCCTCTCGGCTTAGCATCACCATTAACGACCGTTTCGGTCATCCTGTGCAGCCCGAGGAATGGTTTCTGGTTCCGTTGTTCGTCATCGACGAAGCTGTGGCACGTATCAAAGATGGTAGCATTGTCGGATATGTTTACGACCCCATGGCTGCGAAGTTAGTCAGGGTATAAGACATCAAAATGTATAAATAATCCTAGCCTTAATATTGTGCCAGTTCGTCAGTTGACATAATTACTATTTGCTCTGAAGATAAAAAGGCTTACTCGTTGCAACATGCAACCAGCTAATGCTCCGGTAGTCTGAGAGGAGCGCCTTCGGGTGACTGCCAGCCAACGTTTCACCGGTCTGAGAGAAACACCTTCGGGTGGCCGGAAAATCCTCATTGCCTGAGAGAGGATGCCTTCGGGTGGTAAATCCGTTTAACCTCTGGAAACGGAGATCACTGAACAGTGATTGAGGTCATTTCAACTAATCAGACAGTCAGAATGTCGTTTTTTCTGACTCCCCGACGGGAAACACTTCCCGCTCGGGCAGGTGTTTCCCTTTTTTTATGGAGAAACATCATGTCTGTCATCTCTTCTGCGGTTTCACCTGAACACCTTCTTACGCAACTTCAGCAGTCTGCTGACGCAGCTGTCCGGAGATTAAAATCTTTCTTTTATCTGCACCGCAACAGCGGCTGGTATGTCAACGGCTCGGGCAATTATGCCGTTCGTGCGCATATCACTTCTGTCAGGGACCAGGCCGTCACGGTCTTTCTAACCGTCCGAACAGGTTGCCACCGCGCTGAGTATGTTTTTCACCGTATGCCGGTTTCCTTTCCAGAGGGAATAACAGGTCGACGAAATGCATACCTTTATGCTTGCCGTCAGGCACAGCACCTGGCGCACCTGCGCTATCGTTTTGTTATAAGCACTGAACTGAAAGGCTGAAAATTTCAGCCGGCAAATGTTGTGGACCCTGACGGGGATATCTCTCCGTCGGAGGGGATATCCCGTTATTTAACTGAGGATATACCTATGTACGCAGACGTTTACACACTCAAAACACCTCTGGACACACTCAGCTGGCTTTGCCTGCTTGAGAGTGAGCTTCTGAGCATCAGGGCATTTCAGCGTCTCGGCCTTCATACGGACCGGGATGAACCGAATGAACTGACGTATCTGGAAGAAGCAATCATTAGCGCCGGCACAGCCTATGGCTGGTTTGTCTGTTTTCTCAGGGACGGTGATATTCCACCGCTGCCTGCCACGGCCAGAGAACTTCTCTGCACCCTTGACGGTCTCGGAAAAGAAATTAACCGGCCTTTCTGGGAGCAGGCTGTGGCCCGCGGGCAGGATGAGGCCTGTGGTGACAAAGCCATCGCCGCCCTCGAAATGATGTAATCAGACAGAACACACCCTGACGGGGATTGACTCCCGTCCGGGGGATAAATCCCCCTTTTTTTTCTTTGCGGAGGATTTATCAATGAAAGACCTGTCTTCTTCCCCGGCTTCCATGTCGGTTGTTTATACCATCGAGCACGTCAGCACGGTTCCGTTACGTCACTGGCATGCTTTCGTTCTGGCCGTAACAGAAACGTTCTGGCAACTGCCGGTGCGCCTGCGTCCTGGAAATATGTATCTGCCGTCGCTTAACCGCGCGGCTGACCTGTTTCCGGTTGCTGACGTCATGGCGTTCTGTGGTGATTCAGGCGGCAGTTTCTGGCCGGTCAACATGACCATTGAGCGGGAGCGCAACAACAATACGCTGAGTATCCAGGAGCTGAATTTTCAGCATCAGCCCTGCGATTTCTTTGCGCGTGTTGTGCTGGTCCTGCTGCACAACCTGTGTCCGGGCAGCTTCCGGATACATTCTTCTGACGAAGGCCGCAGCTGGGCAATACCGTTGCGCTGGATTGAGCGCCATATTGGCCTGCCTGAGCACCCGACGCTGACCATGCCTCAGCCGGTACTGACAACACCGGTGAGCGAAGGCGCATTTGATTCCCTGCTGCTGCAGATGCTCTCCGGTGGTGAGCGGGTGCTAAGCAGTGAGGACTGGAATGCCTTCGTGCTGGCGGAATTCCATCTGTACGAACTGAAGCGCGTCAATGAAAACTGACCCGCTGTAATCTCTTCTCTTTCGCTCACCCCCGGGTGAGTGTTCCCGTCGACGGGCGTATCTCTGCGCCCGCCGGCGCAGGGGTATGCCTCTGATTAAAGGTATATCTCATGAAAAAAACGACTTCACGTAAGGCGGCCCGCCGCCCGGCAAAACAGACTGATCTCTATCGCCAGATAACCGACCGTATCGTTGTTGCGCTGGAAAACGGTGTCGCGCCCTGGCGTAAGCCGTGGCGTGCAGCTGCGGGCAGCGGTCTGGCCGGTCTGCCCCTTAATGCCACAACCGGACGCCACTACAGCGGTGTGAATGTCCTGCTTCTCTGGATGTCAGCGGAAGAGCAGGGTTTTCGCAATCACCGCTGGCTGACTTACCGGCAGGCGCAGCAGGCCGGCGGCCAGGTGCGTAAAGGTGAGAAAGCCACCCTGGCCGTGGTGTACAAGGACTGGACGAAACAGGCGGAAGACCGTGAGGGCAACCGCCTTTATGACAGTGACGGCAAACCGCTGACGGAAACCGTGCCGATGCTTAGACCCCTGCAGCTGTTCAACGCTGAGCAGTGTGAGGGATTGCCGGCAGAAGTGGCGGCTTCACCTGAGCAACCGCCGGCGGTGGATGAGGACGGCATACTCAGTCCGGACGTGATGGACAGGGTAGTCCGGATGTTTAACGCCACAGGAGTTAAACACCGGACGCTGCCTCAGAACCGGGCATATTACCGCCCGCTGACGGATGAAATTGTGATGCCGGTGGCCGGGCAGTTTTTTACGGAGGCGGACTGGTGGTCCACGCTGCTGCATGAGCTGGTACACAGTACCGGTCATGCGAAGCGACTTAACCGGGAGGGGATAACCTCCTCATCCCGGCAGTTCGGGGACCCGGCGTATGCTTTTGAGGAGCTCATCGCCGAAATGGGCAGCGCGTTTTTGTGTGCTCAGCTTGGCGTATCCGGTGAGGTTCAGCACGACAGCTATGTGGACCACTGGCTGAAGGTGCTGAAATCTGACAAAAAGGCCCTGTTCCGCGCCTGCCGGCATGCCCGGGAAGCGTCGGAATACCTGCTGGCACTGCCTGAACGTCAGGCTGTGGCGGCGTAATTAACTTATCCGGTGGCGGTTATTCGTAACTGTCACCGTCCCGTGAGGACACTGCTCCTCACGGGGGCTGTGTCCTCTTTTTTTATGAAAGAGGAGTATTCACTATGTCCGAATGGTGTCATAACCGCCTGGAAATCACCGGTAAATCCGTCTGCATCGATGTCATGCTGCAGTGGATAAACGGGACTGACGTCCCGCGTCACCGCCACGCTGTGCAACAGAGCATACAGCTTTTTCTGGCCGGCGCGGCGGGGATACTTAAACCGGTGCGCACCACGTCGTATCCGCCCTTTCAGGGGCTGGTCCGGGCAGGCACAGGGCTTTCCACTGCGGCCAACCAGGCGTTTGAAAACTGGCTGGCATTGTTGCTGAAGGATGCCGTTCTTGATCCGGAAACCATCCGGGCCATTGACCGGCTGTATCACCAGTCAGGTCTGGGTGCACTGAAATGGGAAAACATCCCCGTCTCAGCTCGTGACGTTATGGCAGAGCTGACCGGCCGGCAATATACCGACTGGTTTGGTCTGGTCAGTGCTGGCGAGGAGTCTGATGCTTCGGCTGCCTGGGAACGGCTCAGCCAGTATCCTGAACGCTCCCAGCCCTGCGACATGCTGGCCGTCATACCCACCCGTCTGGCTGCAGAGCTGAGCGGGGCCGGTGGGCTGATGTCCGGTGTGTCGACCACAACCAGCCTCTACTGCCGGCAGTACGGCATGGAGTGGCCGGCCGGGCACAATGTCAGCTGGCAGCGGCATACGCCAAACAGTCTTACGCTGCAGATGGATACGCCCTGGCTCCCGCCGTCAGGTGAGGTTGTCGGGGAAATCTCAGCGGTGTTTGACTGCGAGGTGCGTCACAGCTACAGCGAGCCCGTAAGCGGGCTAAGCGGTTACGACTGCTATGACGGCGGTGAGCATGTTGACGGATACAAAGGTGCGTCCGGCGCGCCTCAGCCCGGTCAGGTGCTTTATCTGGTCAGCGATGAGCTGGCGTCACCGGTTCAGGAGCCTGCATCATATCGTGAGGTCAGGGGTTAAAAGCCTGCGCCTCCGTTAACCCCGCCACGGCACTGCCGTGGCTTTTTACCCTCAGGGGACACGTCCCCTGGTCAGGGTGCGTGTCCCTTTTTTTATGGAGAAACGCATGCCTGGCATGATTAACCACGAAAAAGCCTTTGTTAAATTGTTCAGTCAGACGGCCCGGTATCATCACCGGTTCAAAGTATTTGAAGACTTCATCAGCTGCAGCGTCATCGCGCTGGAAAACCGGCTTCACTTCAGTGGGGTGCGGGAGCAAAAGTATCTGCGTATCGTCGGTGGATACGAAAAGGAGGACGTCATGCGCATGGCGCAGCTGCTGGCCCACGTTGTTAACGGGCTGGGTGACGCGCCCGGGGACTTCCTGGGGCGTGTCTTTATGCAGCTGGAGCTGGGTGACAAATACCGGGGGCAGTTTTTCACGCCCTGGGACGTGGCCAGGATGATGGCGGCCATGCAGTTGGGCGACACCGAAGCGTTGTTCCGTGATAAACCCTTCATCACCCTGAGTGAACCTGCGTGCGGGGCCGGCTGCATGGTGCTGGCATTTGCTGATGTTCTGCAAAAGGCAGGGTGGCCACCGCACCGGTATCTGTGGGTCTCCGCAACAGATATCGATCCGCTTGCGGCCGGAATGGCTTATATACAGCTGTCCCTGTGCGGAATTGCCGGGGAGGTGGTGGTTGGTAACACCCTGGCGAATGAGCGACGCCGGATACTCCACACGCCCGGGCACTATCTCGGCGGCTGGCCTGTTCGTCTGGATCCACGACACTTTCAGGCAGCATAATCAAATCCACACGCTCCCGCACGGGAGCGTTTTTTATTTGTGAAGCAGGGTATCTGGTTTTTTATCGCAGTTAACGTCTCCCGCTGCCAGTCTGATTTCTTATACGCAGCTGCCGGAGAGTCCCATGACCTGGAAAAACACAGCCGAGCAAAACGCCATCATTGAGTGGAAGGGCACTCATCTTGTGGTAAACGCTTTTGCCGGCACAGGAAAAACCACCACGTTAGTCAGCTACGCTGAAGCCAATCCGGAACGCAGGATGCTTTACCTTGCCTACAACCGCGCTGTGCGGGATGAGGCTGAACGCAAATTCCCCTATAACGTAGAGTGTAAAACGTCGCATCAGCTGGCATGGGCCCGTTTTGGCAAACATTTCCGTGACCGGCTGACAGCCAGTCTGCGCATTACGGATGTGGCCAGAAAGCTCAACACCCGCCACTGGCCGCTGGCCAGACTGGCGCTCAGTGGGCTGAATATGTTCCTCTGTAGCGCAGATCCCGAGCCAGGGCTGATACATCTGCCCGCTGAGGATGATCGCCACGGTCTTGATGCAGGTAAAATTCTGGGGGCAATCCAGATCCTCTGGTATGAAATGAGCCGTACTGATTCAGTCTTTCCCGTCACGCACGACACCTACCTTAAACTGTTCCAGCTCTCTCATCCTGACCTGTCAAAACGCTGGGACACCATACTCTTCGATGAGGCCCAGGACGCCAATCCGGTGACCAGTGCGTTTGTACTGAATCAGCCCTGCCGTGTCATTCTGGTCGGCGACCGTTACCAGCAGATTTACCGGTTTCGCGGGGCAGATAATGCACTCAGTGCCCCACAGCTGGCACAGGCAGACCGGTTGTGGCTGACAGCGAGTTTCCGGTTTGGTCCTGAGGTGGCGCGTGTGGCCAACATCCTGCTTGAACGTGCCGGAGAGGAAAAGCGCGTGACAGGTAACGGGGGCCAGGATGCTGTCGTCAGCAGCCTTCCGGCAGGGGCTGAGCACGTTGCGGTACTGAGCCGGACGGTATCAGGCGTGATCGGCAGCGCCCTGACGGCGAGCCTTATGGAGAAAAAGGTCTTCTGGGTCGGGGGGATTGAAGGCTACAAAACAGAGGAGCTGGAAGACCTGTACTGGTTCTCCGCTGATATGCCTGAAAAGATGCAGTCCCCGCGCCTCAGCCGGGACTACCGGGATTTTGACGATTACTGCTCGATTGCCAAAGCCACGCAGGACGTGGAGATGAACCAGGCTATTCGCCTGCTCGATGACTTTTTCCCGCTTCCGCAAAAACTGGCCATTATGCGCCGTCAGGTCGTCACTCATGAAAAAGACGCTCAGGTCACGGTTTCAACCGCACACCGCAGCAAAGGGCTGGAATGGCCGGTGGTAATGCTCAGTGAAGATTTTACTGATATCACCGATCCGCTCCTCTCGCAGGAAGAGCGACAGGATGAGACTAACCTGCTGTATGTGGCTGTCACACGGGCAAGAGAGACGCTTGTGCTGAACGAGCTGGTGCGCTGGCTCAGCGAGGCCGGTGAGGAGGAGGAGGAAAACATCAGTGAAGCCGGTGAGGGTGATGATGAGAACGGTGCAGATATGCCCGGCGACACGGGAGAAACTTCCGGGAATGAATAACTGGTTTTTTATGGTGTGGCGCAGGGAGTGTCATAACACTGAGCAGCCCTGTACCAGGAGAACACCATGCTCAGCAGAATCCGGACCCTGAGGTCTCTGTTTTCAAAAGGCGAACCAGAAGCACTACATCATATATCCACAGTCACGCCCGTCGGCTACCACGCTCCGCGCGGAGCTGGCATGATGTGCGCCAGCCCATTACGAAAAACCTGCCTGCAGCAGATATGGGAGAACTGCTCTCTGCCCGCAGACCTGTTTCAGCGCCTCTATTTGGCACCTCTGAATGGTTTGTTAGCCAGGGTACAGAATGTGCCGGCTACGCAGCAGGGAAGGTGGTCACAGTCAGACGGTTTTGGCGACCTTACGTTGCAGTTCACGACCTGTGCGGTCAGGCTGGCAAAAGGGTACATGTTCCCCCCCGGCGCGGCACCGGAAGAGCAGGCAGCGCAGAATGTGATGTGGAATGCGGTGATTTACTGGTCGGCGCTGTTCTGGCACCTGCCTCTTCTTGCGACTCTGGAGGGGGAGCTGCTTGACGGTAAAAGCTGGCTTCCGGGAATGACCGTTCCGGACTCGCCTTATCGTTTCCGGTTCCGGGAGGCAGAGAACGCATCAGCGTTTGCGGCGCTTGCCGCCGGGCAACTTATGCCGGCAGAGGCAACGGGCTGGCTGGCAGAGAATCCCGGGGCGCTGGGCAACCTTGCCGGCGCACTCTGGAATCAGCATCCGGGCATGCCATTGATACGCAGCCTGATGAAGCAGGCTGCAGAGAAAACAGATTCTCCTCTGATAGAGTCAAAGACTGACGAAGTAGTAAATACCTTAGCAGGTGGACTATCTGAAGATAAAACCACCGTTCAGACGATACACACTTCGATTTCATCCCCGGACGTTTCTTCTCAACAATCAGATACGAATACGACAGATGCTTTAGCGGCTCCGGCAATTTTTGATCTTGCTTCCAGTATTGAGCCGGCTTCTCAAACTGACAGCCTTTTGTCAGAGGACCTCAGAGATTCCGGATCAGAAAGCCCTGCCAACGAGACAGTAATGACGGCAGTTGCTGACGACACTGACGCGCTTTTATCTCTGTTTGAAGTACCGGAAAAAATGGCAACAGACGGTGATAGCAGTGAGGCTTTACCTGAACAGCCCTTTTCTGAAAACGAAAAAAATTCTCCATCATACCCCATTGAAAATACTGAATTTTCTGAAAGTTCAGACAGTCATTTCACAGAGGAAAACTCAGAACATTCTGCGGTTGCCTTTGTTAACAAATGTGATGAAAGATTACATTCCGCATCCGGGGCAGTCAGCGGTACTGAAGAAGTGGAAGGAACGCGTTTTTTTGACTGGCTTCGGGAAGGGATCAACCGGGGGGAGATCGCTTTTAATGGTAAAGATGACAAAGTTCACATTATTGCCGGTTACGTCTTTTTACCTGTCCCCGGCATTTTTTTTGACTACCTTAAGGCCACCGGCTCCACAGATAATCGGGAGAAAGTTCAGTCGTCTTTTGAGCAACTTAATTTACATAAACGTAGGGATAACAGGAGGTTTTACTTCGCTCAGTTGTTCGATACCCCCGATAAATCAGGCAAGTTTAAACGGATGAAAGGCTATCTGGTTAAAAGCAGACAGGTATTCAGAAAGACAATCCCTCAGGACAGTCAGTTCCTTTTGTTTCCCTGACCGTAATCGCGGTCTGACATCTGGTGCGTATCTGTAACTTTGAGAGGAATGTAAAATGAACGAAATGAACGCTGACTGGCTATGGAAAGAACTTCTGGATGAATATTTTTTCTGTAAGTCGCTACGTGAAGATACAGAATGGAGTTATCAGAAAGTGGTTCGCGGGTTCAGAAAGCATATCGGGGAAGCGCGGGCACCTTACAGCATAACCAGTCGTGAAGTACTTGAGTGGCGAAGACACGTATTAAAAAAACAGGGCCTGTCAGCACATACCTGGAACAATAAGGTCACTCACATGCGCGCACTGTATAATTTTGCCATTACTTCTCAACTGACGGACTTTACAAAAAATCCCTTCAGCGGCGTTTCGGTTAAACATGACAAGAAAAGGAAAAAGACGCTCACCAAAAACCAGATGACAAAGATCTGGCTGACCATGCAGCAGTTTTCTTCTGAACAAATGTCCGAATCAAAGTGTGCATTACGCCCTGTGTGGTACTGGCTGGCAGTTCTGGACACGCTGCGTTACACAGGGATGCGCCAGAATCAATTGCTGCACATTCGTCTGAAAGACGTCTGTCTTGAGGATGGCTGGATTGAGCTGAGAACAGAAGGCAGCAAAACCTATCGTGAGTGGCGGGTACCCGTTGTCAGCCATTTACGTCCGCGCCTGGAGGGATTGCTGCAACGTGCAAGAGACTGCGGTGCCGGCAACAATGACGCGCTGTTTCATTATGAGAGATTCGTGTCTTCGCCTGCTGACAGGGCATCTCTTTCTGAAAAGCCCTCGCTGCAGCCATTACGTTCATTTTTCCGACGTCTCTCAAAAGAGTGCGGATTTGACATCTCACCCCATCGGTTCAGGCATACGCTAGCCACAACACTGATGAGCTCACCTGAACGAAACCTGCAACTGGTTAAAGGATTGTTGGGGCATCGTAATGTGAGCACAACAATGGAATACGTTGATATCAGTATGGATATTGTGAGCCAGGCGCTGGAAAAGGAAATGGCACTTTACACTGATAAGGCTGAAGAGATGTTTTACAATGGTTGACATTCAGTCACGCCATTGTAATTATTCACAGTGATCGAGAAAAGGGAGCCTGCCGCAAACAGGCTCCCTAATCGAGAGGGTAACTTCTTGATGTATGCTGATGTGAGGATCAACATCAACAAGTACCACTCCCGTTAAACGCCCGTCAGTTTTCTCACCTCTGACCAGCGTGCTTCGAATAGTGGTGCCCGGAGGCGGAATCGAACCACCGACACGGGGATTTTCAATCCCCTGCTCTACCGACTGAGCTATCCGGGCAACGGGGCGCATTAAACCTTAATCGCCGCACCTCGTCAACGAAATTTATTGTTTTCACTGCGGACTGCGCAATCTCTCGCCACATCAGCGAAAAAACAGCCGTTTCAGGATAAAAAGCGCGGCTGACGGTCATTTTCACCCCTGCAAAAGCATACCAGGCGCGCTACCTCCCCCCGGCAGATAATCTCTATCCTCGCCTGTCCCCGACAGGCCATTTCGCCTTGCGCGCCGGGGTGAAAACTGCCATTATTGCGCGAATTTTCACCTTCACGAACGGGAGATGCCGCATGTTATTCGCTATACCGCCGCGCGCTGTCGCCCTGCGTCGTTCCCCGCGTTTCTCCCTTCTCACCATGCGGTGAGGGCACCACAGGCTCACTGCAGGCCAGCAGTAAAATCAGAAGCAGTCTGCTTTTACTGATGTCTCGCGGCCGGAGCTGGCTACCAGTCGGACCACGAACAGTGACGGGCAGGCCGAGATGCCGCCCGGGTCATTCACATCCCGAATTTGGGTATTCGCGCTTATGAAATTGATGCACATTGCCGCCAGCGTGGAGCTGGTTTCCCGCCTGAGCACCCACCGCCAGGTTGTACGGCTTGATGAGACTGACTTTACCGACGTGGCCGCCGTGGTCATCACCGCCGCCGACAGCCGCAGCGGGCTGCTGACGCTGCTCAAGCGTACGGGCTTTAATCTGCCGGTGTTTCTGTTCAGCGATGACGACATTATCGCCCCGAACGGCGTGGATATGGTGATGAACGGCAGCGTCCAGCAGTGGCTGGAGCTTGAAGCCGCCGCCCGCCGCTACGAAGAGACGCTGCTGCCGCCGTTCTTCGATACGCTGGTGCAGTATGTCGAGATGAACAACAGCACCTTTGCCTGCCCGGGCCACCAGCACGGCGCCTTCTTTAAGAAGCACCCGGCCGGCCGGCAGTTCTTCGAATTTTTCGGTGAAAACCTCTTTCGTGCCGACATGTGTAACGCCGACGTTAAGCTCGGGGATCTGCTGATCCACGAAGGTGCCGCGAAGCACGCCCAGAAACACGCCGCCCGGGTATTTAACGCGGATAAAACCTGGTTTGTGCTCAACGGCACCTCGGCGGCGAATAAAGTGGTCACCAACGCGCTGCTGACCCGCGGCGATCTGGTGCTGTTTGACCGCAACAACCACAAGTCCAACCACCACGGCGCGCTGCTGCAGGCGGGGGCGACGCCGGTATATCTGGAAGCCGCGCGCAATCCGTTCGGCTTTATCGGCGGCATTGACGCGCACTGCTTTGATGAGGCGTACCTGCGCACGCTGATTGATGAAGTGGCGCCGCACAAAGCGGGCGAGGCGCGCCCTTTCCGGCTGGCGGTGATCCAGCTTGGCACCTACGACGGCACGGTCTACAACGCCCGCCAGGTGGTGGATAAAATCGGCCACCTTTGCGACTACATCCTGTTCGACTCGGCGTGGGTCGGCTACGAGCAATTTATCCCGATGATGGCCGACTGCTCGCCGCTGCTGCTCGATCTTAATGAGAACGATCCGGGCATTTTTGTCACCCAGTCGGTGCACAAGCAGCAGGCGGGCTTCTCCCAGACCTCGCAGATCCACAAAAAAGATAACCACATTCGCGGCCAGGCGCGGTTCTGCCCTTACAAGCGCCTGAATAACGCCTACATGCTGCATGCCTCCACCAGCCCGTTCTATCCGCTGTTTGCCGCCCTCGACGTGAACGCTAAAATTCACGAAGGGGAGAGCGGCCGCCGGCTGTGGGCAGAGTGCGTCACTCTCGGCATCGACGCCCGCAAGGCGATCCTCGACCGCTGCCGGATGATCGCGCCCTTTGTTCCGCCGCAGGTGGACGGCAAGTCCTGGCAGGATCATCCTACCGAGCAGATTGCCCGCGAGCGCCGCTTCTTCAGCTTTGGCGCCGGGGAGCGCTGGCACGGCTTTGAGGGCTACGCCCCGGAGCAGTACTTTGTCGATCCCTGCAAGCTGCTGCTGACGACGCCGGGGATCGACGCGCAAACCGGAGAGTACGCGGAGTTTGGCATCCCGGCGACGATCCTCGCCCACTACCTGCGGGAAAACGGCATCGTGCCGGAGAAGTGCGATCTCAACTCGATCCTGTTCCTGCTGACCCCGGCGGAAAGCCCGGAGAAGATCGCTTATCTGGTGGCGATGCTGGCCCGCTTCGAGCAGCACATCGAAAACGATACGCCGCTCGCGGAAGTGCTGCCGTCGGTCTACAACAAGTATCCGCTGCGCTATCGCGACTACACCATCCGCCAGCTCTGCCAGCAGATGCACGACCTGTACGTCAGCTATGACGTGAAGGGGCTGCAAAAAGCGATGTTCCGCAAGGCCAGCTTCCCGTCGGTGGCGAAGGATCCGCAGGAGGCCAACGTCGAGTTTATTCGCGGTAACGTCGATCTGGTGCGCCTGCGCGATGCCGAAGGACGCATTGCCGCTGAGGGCGCGCTGCCGTATCCGCCGGGCGTACTCTGCGCGGTGCCTGGTGAAGTGTGGGGCGGGGCGGTGCTGCGCTATTTTCTGGCGCTGGAAGAAGGGGTTAACCTGCTGCCCGGTTTTTCACCCGAGCTGCAGGGGGTTTATCAGGAGAAAGATGCCGACGGCATCAACCGCCTTTACGCTAACGTACTGAAAGCGCAGTAAAGAAACGCGGGGCCCGCAGCGGGCCCCGCGCTGGCGGACTATTTGCGGCGATAGGCTTTCTGAGTGTTGTTCACTTTATACAGATAGCGGCGCGACTCGGCGGAAGGATGGCGGGTCGTCAGCGTCTGATAAACGTCGCCCGGCGCCATGCTGTTAATGATGTTAGCCGCCTGCACTTTATCGCTGGAGAATACGCGCAGCACGCTGCCCGCGCCGCCGTTGTAGGCGGTGATCACCGCGTAGCGGCGCGAGGTTGGGTTGCTGATCCCGCCCAGATAGATGTTGTTGAGCATCGCCAGATAGGCGGTGCCGGTATCAATATTGCTGGCGGGGTCGAACAGATAGCTGCGGCTCGGCGTCCCCGATTTGCCCTGGGAGCGAAACACGTCTTTCCCGGCGGTATGCTGCACCACCTGCATCAGCCCCAACGCGTCGGCATTGCTCACCGCGTACGGGTTGAAGGAGGATTCGGTCTGCATAATCGCCAGAATCAGCGACTCGTCCACGCCGTACTTGTGCGCCGACTGGCGCACCATGCCGATGTATTTATGCGCGCGCTTGTCGAGGTGGTTCGGCACCAGATTAATGGTGACGCTGTAGATAATGTGCAGCCCGCTGTTGCGGCGCATCAGTCGGTGCTGCAGCAGCCAGTCGGCATAGTTCGCGGCGCGGCCCTGCCAGCGGATGGCGTGGCCGGTGTTATCCACCACCTGACCGTACAGGAACGGCTCTTTCGAGATCTGAATGTCGTCCGCGTCGGAATAGAGATCCACCGAGCCCGGATCGTCGCCCATCAGCAGGGTTTTAATGATCGTCTTGCGCAGATGGCCAGCGGGATCTGTTCCGGCGATGGTTTCGAAGGTGATCGTACCGGCGTCAAAGTTAATGTGGCTGCGGGTGTAATACTGATCGCTGTATTTCACATAGTCTTTCGGCCCGGCGACCAGAACTTCTTTGTACCCCCAGATATTTTCGATGTTGTGGGCAAACTGGCCCATCAGAATATCAAAACCGTTGGTGTCCTTATCCCAGGCTTCATTCCAGGCTTCGCCCTGTTTTTTATGTCCTGAACACGAAACAAGCAACGGCGCAATTAAAGCCAGCGCGAATAATTTTTTCATCATTCCGGGAGTGCGTGTTGGGGGTGAATGAGGGGGCCGCGAAGCCCTTACTGTTTCTCTGGCGGCGTGAAGCCTTCAATATGCACATCTTTGCCTTCGAACAGGAAGTTAATCATCTCCTGCTCCAGCAGCTTGCGGTGCTCGACGTTCATCATATTGAGTTTTTTCTCGTTAATGAGCATGGTCTGCTTGTGCTGCCACTGCGCCCAGGCCTCTTTCGAGATCTCGTTATAGATGCGTTTGCCGATCTCGCCCGGGTATAGCTGAAAGTCCTGACCCTCTGCCTCTTTCTGCAGGAAGGTACAAAAAATGGTTCTGCTCATGTGTATTCCTCTTTTAGTCGTCACTCATGCCAGCGCGCCGGCGCGTAGCTGCTGTAGCAGACGCTCCACCGGGGCTGCCAGCCCTACGGAGGGCGGCTGCGCTAAGTTATACCAGAGAGCGCTGCCATCATCCATGCATGAGGAGAAGGAGGGCACGCGCAGCAACATCGGCACAATATCCAGATGGAAGTGGCTGAAGGTATGACGAAAAGCGGTCTGCTGGCTAAGAAGCGTAGCCGGAATTTGCCGCTGCGCCAGCCACTGGCGCAGCTCCTCCTCGCTGGCGAACTGCGGGAAGCAGAACAGCCCGCCCCACAGGCCGCTGGGGGGGCGCTGGAGCAAAAGCACCTCGTCGTCGTGCTGCATAATCAGGAAATATCCGACCCGTTCCGGCAGCGTCTGCTTCGGTTTTTTCCCCGGGTATTCGGCCCAGCTGCTGTTGGCATACGCCACGCAGCCGTTGTTCAGCGGGCACAGCTCGCATTTGGGCTTCGAGCGGGTGCAGACCATCGCCCCGAGATCCATCATTGCCTGGTTGAAGCGCTCGACGCCTTTTGCCGGCGTAACCGCCTCGCTCAGCTGCCACAGGCGATTTTCCACCTCTTTTTTACCCGGCCAGCCCGCCACCGCGTAGCAGCGGGCCAGCACCCGCTTAACGTTACCGTCGAGGATCGGAAAATGCTTGCCCAGAGAGAGTGAGAGAATCGCCCCGGCGGTGGAGCGCCCCACGCCCGGCAAGTCGGCGACCTGGTCATAGTTTTCCGGGAATTTGCCGCCGTGCTGGGTGGCGACCTGCTGCGCCGCTTTGTGCAGATTGCGGGCGCGGGCGTAGTAGCCGAGCCCGGTCCACAGGTGCAGCACCTCATCGAGAGGCGCTTTGGCCAGATCGCTCACCGTAGGAAAGCGGGCCATAAAGCGCTCGAAATAGGGGATGACGGTTGCGACCTGCGTCTGCTGCAGCATCACCTCGGAGAGCCAGACTTTGTAAGGCGTTTTTTCAATTTGCCAGGGGAGGGTCTTGCGACCATATTTATCGTACCAGTCCAGCACCTGGGCTGAGAATTGAGAGGCTTGCATAGCTACCGAATCGCTGTATCAGGGAGGCAGATTGCAGCACAGCGGTCCCGGGCTGTAAACCGGATCTTTGCCGCGCTTGCATACTCTGCCTAACTTTGGATAATGCCCCCTTTCCCGAACATACTCTGAGCAGACTGAATTTTTATGAATAACGACGTCATTTCACCGGATTTTGATGAAAACGGTCGCCCGCTGCGCCGCATTCGCAGCTTTGTCCGCCGTCAGGGCCGCCTGACCAAAGGTCAGCAGCACGCGCTGGACCACTACTGGCCGGTGATGGGCGTTGAGTTCAGCGGCGAGCCGCTTGATTTGGAATTGCTGTTTGGCCGCCCGGGCCCGGCGACGCTGGAGATTGGCTTCGGCATGGGCGCATCGCTGGTGGCAATGGCGAAGGCACGTCCGGACCAGAATTTCCTCGGCATTGAGGTACACTCCCCCGGCGTCGGCGCCTGCCTGGCCTCCGCCCACGAAGAGGGCGTTGAGAACCTGCGCGTGATGTGCCACGACGCGGTGGAAGTGCTGCACACCATGATTCCCGACAATTCGCTGACCATGGTACAGCTCTTTTTCCCGGATCCGTGGCACAAGGCGCGCCACAACAAGCGCCGCATCGTGCAGCCGCCGTTTGCCGAACTGGTGAAAAGCAAGCTCAAGCTGGGCGGCGTCTTCCACATGGCGACCGACTGGGAAGCCTACGCCGAGCATATGCTGGAAGTGATGTCCGGACTGGACGGCTATAAAAACCAGTCAGGCACCGGCGACTACGTGCCGCGCCCGGACTCGCGTCCGGTAACCAAATTTGAACAGCGTGGCCAGCGTCTGGGCCACGGCGTATGGGACTTAATGTTCGAGAGGGTAAAATAATGGCCAAGAACCGCAGCCGTCGCTTGCGTAAAAAAATGCATATCGACGAGTTTCAGGAATTAGGTTTCTCCGTCGCGTGGCGCTTCCCGGAAGGCACCAGCGAAGCAGAGATCGATAAAACCGTCGATGACTTCATTAATGAAGTGATTGAGCCCAACGGCCTTGCCTTTGACGGCAGCGGATATCTGGCCTGGGAAGGGCTTATCTGCATGCAGGAGATCGGCAAGTGCACCGAAGCCCATCAGGCCGCGGTGCGCAGCTGGCTGGAAGAAAAGAAATTCGAAGAGGTGCGCACCAGCGAACTTTTTGACGTCTGGTGGGACTAAGTACCTATACCCGTCATACTTCAAGCTGCTTGTGCGTTGGCTGCGCTCGCTCACCCCGGTCACTTACTCCAGTAAGCTCCCGGGGATTCACTCTCTTGCCGCCTTCAAGCAACTCGAATTATTTAGGGTATACCCCTCATACTTCAGGCTGCATGCGCGCTGCTGCGTTAGCCCACTCCGGTTACTGCCTTGAGTGAGCTTTCCGGGATTTACCCACCGGCCGCCAGCATGTCGCTCGAATGATTCAGGGTAGCTAAGGGCCAGCAATCGCTGGCCCGTTTTGTCTTTACAGGAGTTTCTATGATGCGCAAATCCTTGCTGGCAGCGACCTTAGCGCTGTCGGCTTTTGCCGCCCAGGCGGACTATCAGTGCAGCGTCAATCCCCGCGACGATGTGATCCTCAACCCGCAAACCGTGCAGGTCAAAGGGGAGAACGGCGATCTGGTGATCACCCCGGAAGGTAACGTCACCTATAACGGGAAGCAATACACCCTGAGCGCCGCCCAGCGCGAGCAGGCAAAAGATTATCAGACCGCCCTGCGCGCCGCGCTGCCGTGGATTGACGAGGGCGCCCGCGCCCGCGTGGATAAAAGCCGCGCCGCGCTGGATCGCATCATCACCGAGCAGGTGGGCGCCAGCAGCAATATGCACAGCCGCCTGACTAAGCTGGACGCGCAGCTGAAAACCCAGATGAACCGCATTATCGAGCACCGCACCGACGGCCTGACCTTCCACCACCGCGGCGTTGAGCAGGTGCGGGCCGACGGCCAGACGCTGGTCAATCAGGCGATGGGCGGCCTGCTGCAGGACAGCATCAACGAAATGGGCATCAAGGCGGCGACCAAAGGCGGCAGCAACCCGCTGGAAGGTATTCTTGGCAGCATGGGCGGCCTGCAGACCGCGGTGCAGAACGAGTGGAAGAATCAGGAAGCCGACTTCCAGCAGTTCGGCAAAGACGTGTGCAACCGCGTGGTCTCTCTGGAACAGAGCCGCAAAACGCTGGTGGGCAGCCTGAAATAGCGCCCGACCACGCCTGAATAAACGCAAAAAGCGCAGATCGCCTCTGCGCTTTTTTTTCGTTTGTAGAATCGGGAGAGCCCGTCCGAATGGCGGTTATTCTGCGAGGAACAGTTCCAGCAGCGAGTTGAGAAAAAGCTTCCCGTGCTCGGTTATCTGCCAGCACTCGGCGCTTTCCGTAAGATAGCCCTGCGCCAGCGCCGCGTCGATTTGCGGACGAATGACCGACTCGTCCAGCCCGGTAAATGCCGCAAACTCGGCGCGCGGCGCGGGCTCCAGCAGGCGGAAGCGGTTCATAAAGAACTCAAACGGCTTGTCGGCGTCGGCCACGTCGTGCTGGCGCTCCAGATAGCGGCCTTCCATAAATCCGCGCGGATGGCGCGTTTTGGCGGTGCGCAGGATCCGCCCGTCCGGGAAGGTGATTTTACCGTGCGCCCCGCAGCCGATACCGAGGTAATCGCCGAAGCGCCAGTAGTTCAGATTGTGCTGGCACTGGTAGCCCGGCTTCGCATAGGCCGAGGTTTCATACTGCTGGTAGCCTGCGGCGGTCAGCAACTGGTGGCCACGCTCGAAAATATCCCACAGAGCGTCGTCGTCCGGCAGCACCGGCGGGCGTGAGCCAAACAGCGTATTCGGCTCAATGGTGAGCTGATACCAGGAGAGATGCGGCGGGCTGAGGGCAATAGCCTGGCGCAGATCGTCAAGGGCTTCGTCCAGCGTCTGGTCCGGCAGGCCGTGCATCAGATCGAGGTTAAAGCTGCGCAGCCCGAGGCCGTCAGCCAGCCGCGCGGCGCGCTTTGCTTCACCGGCGTCGTGAATGCGCCCCAGCCGCTTCAGTTTCGGCTCGCTAAAGCTCTGTACGCCGATGGAGATACGGTTCACGCCGGCCCGCTGATACTCGATAAAGCGGTCGGCCTCCACGGTGCCGGGGTTGGCCTCCATGGTGATCTCCGCATCCGCTGCCAGGCGCAGTCGGGCGCGAACGCCGTCGAGCAGGGTCTGCATTGCGGCCCCGGAGAGCAGGCTCGGGGTGCCGCCGCCGATGAAAATCGTCGCCACTTCCCGGCCCTGGGCGTAAGCGGCGTCTGCATCAAGATCCGCCAGCAGGTGCTGGACGTAGTCGTCGTGGGGCACCTCGCCCTTCAGGGCGTGGGAGTTAAAATCGCAGTACGGGCACTTCTGTACGCACCAGGGAATGTGAATATAGAGGCTCAGGGGAGGTAGCACGCTCATTAACGCAGGGCTTCCAGCAGCAGTTTCAGCGCTTTCCCGCGGTGGGAAATGGCGATTTTCTCTTCCCGGCTCAGCTCGGCGGCAGTTTTGCCTTCTGAAGGCACGAAGAAGATAGGATCGTAGCCGAAGCCGCCGCTGCCCGCCGGCTGGCGGGTAATCACGCCGGGCCAGGCGCCGTGGCACACCAGCGGCGTTGGATCGTCCGCATGGCGCAGGTAAACCAGCACGCAGTGGAACTGCGCGCCGCGGCGGGCGTCGGGAACATCGTCGAGCGCCACCAGCAGTTTTTGCAGGTTCTGCTCGTCGCTGGCCTCTTCGCCGGCGTAGCGCGCGGAGTAGATCCCCGGCGCGCCGCCGAGGGCGTCCACCGCCAGCCCGGAGTCGTCAGCAATCGCGGGCAGGCCGGTGACTTTCGCCGCGTGGCGCGCTTTCAGGATCGCGTTTTCAATAAAGGTCAGGCCGGTCTCTTCAACGGATTCGACATTCAGCGCCGTTTGCGCCACTACGTCAAAGCCAAAATCATTGAGCAGCGAGGCCAGCTCGCGCACTTTGCCGGCGTTGCCGGTCGCCAGAACTACTTTTTGCATGGAGCTTCCTGAATGGTAAGGGCTTCAATAACGGACGGTATTTGCTGCGGATGCAGAACTTTTACCTGCTTGTGGCGGCCAAGTTCGCCCTTTTCGATGATCACCTGGCTTTTGGCGACCCGAAACTGCTTGGCCAAAAACTTCGTCAGGTGGGCATTGGCCTGGCCGTCTACCGGCGGGGCGGTAATGGCGACTTTCAGTTCCTCGCCGTGAACGCCAACGATGCTGTCGCGGCTGGCCTTTGGCTGAATGTACAGCCGCAGCACCAGCCCGTCAGCGCAGGGTGCAACGGCACTCATAGCGCCATCCACAGCCCCGGCAGTAAAATATTACCGGTTGCCTGCAGCAGCTCGCCGATGCCCATATTCACCGCGTACAGCAGCAGAACCAGCACCATCGGCGAGAAATCAATACCGCCCATGGACGGCAGCAGCCTGCGGATCGGGCGCAGCAGCGGATCGGCCAGCTGCATCAGTACAAACTCCACCGGGCTGCGGCCGCGGCTGACCCAGCTCATAATGGCCATCAGCATCAGCACCCAGAAGATCAGCAGGCCGATAGTTTTAACCAGAATAAGGACCGCAGAGATCCAGATGATCGGCTGAAATGTAATCACCATAAACAGCGCGATGGCTTTCAGCACGCAAAGAACAAACGCCACCAGTAGCGAGGCGCTGTCGATGGGGCCCATTGCGGGAATAACCTTGCGCAGCGGGCCGACAATCGGCTGGGTGGCTTTCACCACAAACTGCGAGAAAGGGTTATAAAAATCACAGCGGGCCCACTGCATCCAGACCCGCAGCAGGACAATCATGGTGTAGAGCTCAATTACCGTAGAGAGCAGGAAGGTCAACGTCTTCATGGCGTTCCTCAGTTTCCTTATTTATTGTTTTGTGTAATCGCGGGCGCCGAAAATGGCGGTACCGATACGAACCATCGTACTGCCCGCTGCAATGGCGGCTTCCATGTCGTCTGACATGCCCAGGGAGAGGGTGTCGACAGAGGCATAGCGCGCTTTGAGGCGTGCAAATGCTACCGCCATTTGTTGAGCGACGGCAAACTGTGTTTGATACTCATGTTCCGGGGCCGGGATCGCCATCAGCCCGCGCAGGCACAGGCCCGGCAGCGCCGCAACCTGCTCGGCCAGCGCGTCCACTTCTTCAGGTACAATCCCGGATTTGCTCTCTTCATCGCTAATGTTTACCTGAATCAGGACGTTGAGCGGCGGCAGGCTTGCCGGGCGCTGCTCGCTGAGGCGGCTGGCGATGCGCAGGCGATCGATGGTGTGGCACCAGTCAAAGTGCTCCGCCACCAGGCGGCTCTTGTTCGACTGCAGCGGGCCGATAAAGTGCCACTGCAGCGCGTGCGGGCTCGCCTCGCTGAAATAGCGAATTTTATCCACGCCTTCCTGCACATAGTTCTCGCCAAACGCGCGCTGCCCGGCGGCGATAGCGTCTGCTATGGCGCTCGCAGGTTTCGTTTTACTCACTGCAAGCAGCGTAATTTCTTGCGGATCCCGGCCGCAAAGGGCCGCCGCCGTTGAGATTTTGTCCCGGACCTGTGCCAGGTTATGCGCAATGTCGTTCATATGTAGGGTGATGATATGGATATTGAAGAAATAGTGGCCCTTAGTGTAAAGCATAACGTCTCGGATCTACACCTGTGCTGCACCGGACCGGCGCGCTGGCGGCGGCGGGGAAGCCTCGAACCCGCGCCGTTTCCGCCGCCGGATCTGGCGGCCCTGATGCAGGGCTGGCTGAATGAAAAGCATCGCCAGCAGTGGCAGATGCAGCAGCAGTGCGATTTTGCGGTTGAGCTGGCGAGCGGGCGGCGGCTGCGCGCCAGCGCGTTCCACCACGCGCGGGGCTTTTCGCTGGTGCTCAGGCTGCTGCCCGAGCGCTGTCCAGCGCTTCCCGATCTGGGCGTTCCCGCGGCGCTAACCGAGCTTCTCAACGAGCCGAGCGGCCTGATTCTGGTCACCGGCGCTACCGGCAGCGGAAAATCCACTACCCTTGCGGCGATGGTGGATCACCTCAACCACCTGCGCGACGGGCACATTCTGACGCTGGAGGATCCGGTGGAGTTCATTCACCGCAGCGAGCGCTGCCTTATCCACCAGCGGGAGATAGGGCTCCACTGCCCCTCATTTGCCGACGGGCTGCGGGTAGCCCTTCGGGAAGATCCTGACGTGATTTTGATCGGCGAGCTGCGCGATACGCAAACCATTCGCCTGGCGCTGACCGCGGCTGAAACCGGGCACCTGGTGATGTCGACTTTGCACACCCGGGGCGCCGCGCAGGCGGTGGAGCGCCTGATTGATGTTTTCCCTGCGGGAGAGAAAGAGCAGGTGCGCAGCCAGCTTGCGGGCAGCCTCTGCGCGGTGCTGGCGCAAAAGCTGCTGCCGGACAGGCACGGCGGGCGAGCGGCGCTGTACGAGCTGCTGGTGAACACCCCCGCGGTCGGGAACCTGATACGCGAAAGCAAGACGCATCAGCTGCCCGGCATTATGCAAACCGGCCAGCAGGCGGGGATGATGACTTTCAGCCAGCACTACCAGCAGCGGCAGGCCGCCGGCGTACTGTAGCGGGCGAGCACATAAATTTTCATAAAATAACGTAGAGTGGCAATTACAGGTGTAATTAAAAGAAACGTCAGGATAAATAGAGTTAAATTTGCCGTTGTGAATGCAGTGTTAATTAATTCCCGCGTCCTGGTGAACTCAATTCCACGTGTGAATGAATTACACATAAAATTAACATCGCCGGCATCAAAAAAAGTAGATAATTCAAAACTCGGGTTGAGGTGAGTGATTTATGAACAGTAAGCGTTCGTGATATATCTTTGACAGCCGTCAGACATTCGTTCTATTCTCCTTGCGTGATTAAGAATTTTCCTGGTAAATTCTTAATACGCATAATAAGGCTGTGAAAAGGTTTTTCCCCCACTTATTTGTTCTTTAACTATTTAATCACCATGAAGGTGAGTTTCAACTATGGAGAGTTTTTAAATGCTTGATGTAACAGAGTTTCCAGACAAATCCCGACTGATTACGCTCATTACTCATCCCTCCATCCAGGCGAACGCATTTGCCAGCCACATTGCTGGCCTGCTTTCGGTACCGGTAACGGTACACAATATTAACAAGCCGCTGACCGAACAGTTAGAGAAGGGAACCGTGGTGCTGTTTGATATTGCGGTATCCAACAAAAAGCTTAATGGGATCTGGCGCGAAATTATTGAATCCCACACCGAGAATCCGCGCCTGCTGATTATTAATAGCGCACAAAAATATGAGCTGTACGAAATGGCGAAGTGGCCGGCGCTGTATGGCGTATTCCGCCACGATGATGATGAATCACGTTTAATTGAGGGCATTAAAGCCGTACTTAACGGTGAACAGACGGCTGAATTGAGCGTGATGCACCCGGCAATGTACGCGGTGGAAAAAAAGCCCCGCGAGCAGGAAAGTATTCCGTTAACCGAGCGCGAGTGCGAAATCCTTAACGAACTGCGCCACGGCGCAACCAACGTCGATATCGCCCGGGCGCTGTTTATCAGCGAAAATACCGTGCGTACCCATCTGTATAACGTGTTCCGCAAGCTCAGCGTTAAAAACCGCACTCAGGCGGTCAGCTGGGCCAACGAAAACCTGCGCCACTGATGCGCCGATCGGGCCCGCAGCGCTGCCGCCGGGCCTGAATCAGTAGCCCTGCTCGAAGAAGCTTTCCAGAATTACTACCGCGGACGCGGAGTCTATCTTGCCTTTATTGAGCGCGCGGTAGCCGCCCTGCTCAAACAGGCCGGCGCGGGCTTCAACCGTGCTGAGCCTTTCATCGTGAAGAATAATTTTTACGCCAAAGCGGCCCTGGATGCGGTTGGCAAACTTGCGGGCTTTGGCGGTAAGCGGCTGTTCGGTGCCGTCCATATTCAGGGGCAGGCCGACAATCACCGCTTCCGGCTGCCACTCTTTCAGCAGGCGCTCAATCAAATTCCAGTCCGGCGTACCTTCCTGGGCCTTCAGCGCCGCCAGCGGTCTGGCCGTGCCGGTGATGCGCTGGCCTACCGCCGTACCGATGCTGCGGGTGCCGAAATCAAATGCGATCAGAGTGCCGCTCATCAGGCATGCCCCGCAACGTCGGGCATGGTGTGAATGTCGATGCCAATCAGGCGCGCTGCGTCGCGCCAGCGGTTGGCTATCGGCGTCTTAAACAGAATGTTCATGTCGGCAGGGGCGGTGAGCCAGGCATTTTCGAGGATCTCCTCTTCCAGCTGTCCCTTCTCCCAGGAGGAGTAGCCCAGCGCCACCAGCACGTCAGACGGCTGATCGGGCGTGCCGAGTGTTTCCAGCACGTCACGCGAGGTAGTGATCACCGTATTGTCGGAGATGCGGATGCTGGAGGCAAAAGAGGACGGCGAGGTATGCAGAATAAAGCCGCGATCTTCCGCCAGCGGGCCGCCAACCATCACCGGCTTATCCAGGCGAATAGACGGATCGCGCGGCTCCGGCGTGATTTTAAGCTTTTCAAGAATGCCTTCAACCTTAAGGTTTTCCATAGGCTTATTGATAATAATGCCCATCGCGCCGTCTTCATTGTGTTCGCAAATGTAGACCACGGCGCGGCGGAACATCGGATCCTGAAGAGCAGGCATGGCAATAAGAAAGTGGTGCTGTAAATTCATTGTCAGAGGTTCTGTTCCTGGTTTAAAAAGCAGCAGCGCCCAGTATGCGATTAAAGCAGGGCGCTGTCACTTAGGATGATGTGGGCGGGCGACGGGCCCGCCGTGAAAAAGCGTTACTGAGCGAGACGTTTCTCAATCGCGTCCATCAGCATGCCGGTGATGGAGATGGGATACTCGGCTTCGATTTCGCGGATGCAGGTCGGGCTGGTGACGTTAATTTCGGTCAGGCGGTCGCCGATAATGTCCAGCCCGACGAAGATCAGGCCTTTCTCTTTCAGCACCGGTGCGACTTTGCGGGCAATTTCCCAGTCGCTTTCGGAGAGCGGGCGCGGTTCGCCGCGGCCGCCTGCGGCCAGGTTACCGCGGGTTTCGCCGCCCTGCGGAATACGCGCCAGGCAGTAAGGTATGGGTTCGCCGTCCACTACCAGCACGCGCTTGTCGCCCTCTTTGATCGCCGGCAGATAGTTCTGCGCCATGCAATAGCGGGTACCCAGCTCGGTCAGGGTTTCGGCAATCACCGGCAGGTTAGGATCGCCCTGCTTAACGCGGAAAATCGACGAGCCGCCCATGCCGTCCAGCGGCTTGAGGATAATATCGCCGTGTTTTTCCCAGAAGCTTTTCAGCTGCGCCTTGCTGCGGGTCACCAGCGTTTCCGGGGTGAGATCGGCAAACCAGGCGGTGAACAGTTTCTCGTTGCAGTCGCGCAGGCTCTGCGGTTTGTTCACGATAAGCGTGCCCTTCACTTCTGCGCGCTCAAGAATATAGGTGGCGTAGATGTACTCCGTGTCGAACGGCGGATCTTTGCGCATCAGCACCACGTCCAAATCCGCCAGCGCGATATCCTGCTCGCCGTTAAAGGTGTACCAGCCGTCGTAGTTCTGCTCGACGCTGAGCAGGCGGGTGGTGGCCCGGGCTTCGCCGTTGGTCAGATAGAGATCGTTCATCTCCATATAGTGAAGCTCGTAACCACGACGCTGCGCTTCCAGCAGCATGGCGAAGCTGGAGTCTTTCTTGATATTGATCTCCGCGATGGGATCCATCACGATGCCGAGCTTAATCATCTCTTGTCTCCTTGAAGCCTTTGATTAGCCGAGGTCGCCAAAACGTACCTGCAGCGCAGTAATTGCGGTCAGCGCGGTGGTTTCCGTGCGCAGTACCCGCGGGCCGAGCAGAATATCTGTAAACGCGTAACGTCCGGTCATGGCAATTTCGTCAGCGGAGAGGCCGCCTTCCGGGCCAATCAGCAGCCGCACCCGCTCAACCGGCAGCGGCAGCGTATTGATGCTGGCGCTGGCGCGCGGGTGCAGATTGAGCTTCAGGCCGCTCTCTTCTTCGGCGCACCATTGCTCAAGGCTCATGGCCGGACGAATTTCCGGCACCACATTGCGCCCGCACTGCTCGCAGGCGGCGATGGCAATTTTCTGCCACTGCTGAATCTTCTTATTCAGGCGTTCGGCGTCCAGTTTAACGCCGCAGCGCTCGGAAGAGAGTGGCGTAATGAGGCTTACCCCGAGTTCAATCGCCTTCTGGATAGTGAACTCCATCTTCTCGCCCCGGGACATTACCTGACCGAGATGAATATGCAGCGGCGATTCGCGATCGTCGGTTTCGCCGCTGAGGATCTTCACCTGCACATTTTTCTTGCTGGCCTCGGTGATTTCGGCCTGAAAAAGCTGGTTGCTGCCATCAAACAGCGCAATAGCCTGGCCCGCGCCCATGCGCAATACGCGGCCAACGTGATTGGCGGCATCTTCGCTGAGGGCGACATGACTTCCCACAGTAACGGGCTCGGGATGATAGATGCGGGGAATGCGCATAGTTCAGAACTTCCGGATATCAGTTTACGTTTGACGCTAGTGTAGGGTAGCTCTTTTGCGCCTGGCAAGCGCGTTGGATGTAAGGATTGTGGTTGCCCTGCACCCGGGCAATGCGCTCGTCGCGGATACACTCCCACTGGCTGACCGGATAGAGCCGGTCCCAGGCGCTGAAAAGCTGGGTCTGCTGGCGGGAGAGGCGCAGCTGATACTGGTCGCGCATATAGAAGTAGGTACGAGCAATAGCACCGCGGGCGCGGGCGGGCGGTTCGGCCACTTTCCCCTTGAAATCGACTTTCATGGCGCACTGACCGTACTGCTGTTCGCCGCCGTTCCACTGGCTGTACTTGAAGTTATTGCGATCGCCATTAACCTCGCCCACCGCGGGCTGAAGATTGTGCATATCGCTTTCCATCTGGCGATAAACCGGATCTTTGGCGCAATTTTTACGCCCGCCGTCCTGCCAGCACTGGCGCTGGTGGCCGAACTCCCAGGCCGGAACCACGTGCTCCCACTCGACCCGTTCGGCGCGCGTCTCATTTTTCCGCACTTTATAACCGCAGGACGCCAGATCGATAACGCCTTTTTTCCCCTGCCAGCTGATTTTACAGCCGCAGTAAAAATCGCCGGGCGCGTCGGCGTTGATCTTCACGCCTGCTTTTTTAGCCTGCGCAAAGTTGTGAATACCGGCCGCCTGGGCCGAAAGCGAAAACAGGCCGGCAGCCATCGCCAGCATTAAAAAACCATTACGGGACATCACGAACTCCGTGTCAAAACGAGCCCGCAACGTAGCGAATGGCAGTGTCAGATGCAATCAGTCAGATCAGAAAACTTCCAGATATTTCCGCAGGTTACTTTTCAGGCACCAGCGGCTGGCCGCAGTGAACACAGCGGTAGATGGCCTCGCCGCGCAGCACACGATTGTGGCGGCGAACGGTCAGCTGGTGCTGCTGGCAGCCGCAGCGGTAGGGGAAGGTGTTTTTACGCACGGAGTCGAGTTCGAACCGGTGGGTGCGGCGGGCGGGCACGCCGAGCACGCTTTCCATCATCCATTTCCACTCTTTGCCGTGGGGCGCCACGCGGCCAAAATGCTTCCACACCAGCAGGTGGGCCAGCTCGTGGGGCACCACTTCGTCGATAAACGCCTGCTGATTTTCCAGCAGCAACACCGGATTAAGGCGAATTTCGTAACTTTCCAGCCACGCGGTGCCCGCGGCGGTGCCGCGCTGCTGCCAGAGCAGCGCCGGTTCTGGATAGTGCCGCTCCAGCTTCTGGTTAGCCAGCGCGAGATTTTCCCGCAGGCAGCGCATAACCGCCTGCTGAAGGGCGATGGGGATTCGGGGGGATTTCATAGCGGGTGATGATAGAGCGCTGCTGAAAGGAGTGCAAATAAAGAACGGGCCGCTGATTGCGGCCCGTGGGCTGGGGATATTCAGGACGCTTTATGCGCCATAATTTCAATAATCTGGCGATCGGTTGCCTGCATGGCGTTTCGGGCCAGCGCGCAGAGGTTGGCGATGGAGTCCTCAACATCGCCGGCGACGATCCCTTCATTGCCGGTCACCGCCGAATCATCCAGTGCCAGCAGGACTGACTTCCACGCGCTGCCGACGCTGGTGGATACCTTCATGGCGCAGCTGTTAGACGCCCCGTCGCAAATCATGCCGCTGACGTCGCCTATCATGCTGCTTATTGCCATTGAAATGCTTCGATAATCGCCATCCAGCAGCAGCGTCATCCCTGCTGCGGCCCCCATTGCCGCGGTGGTCGCGGCACAGAGTGCGGAGAGGCGCGGCAGCTGGTAGTGAATGTAAATCGCGCTCAGATGGGAAAGGATCAGCGCCCTCGCCAGCTCATCTTCGTCGGACTGCAAATGCTCGGCCAGCACTACCACCGGCATGGTGGCGGTAATGCCCTGATTGCCCGAGCCTGAGTTACTCATCGCGGGCAGCGTGGCGCCGCCCATTCGCGCATCGGATGCGGCGCTGGTGCGAATAACGATGCTGGAAGACAAATCCTGGGCTATTAAGCCGCGCAGACCCTGCTTTTGCAGCGTTCTGCCGACGTGAAGTCCCCATTTTCCATGCAGGCCCTCCTGAGAGAGCGCATCGTTAATGCGGGCGGCGTCGAGAATAAAGCGGATCTTATCGAGTGGAACTTCTTGCGCAAAAGTTACGATCTCCTGCAGTGAGGTGCGGGAAAGCGCTTCCAGCGGCGACTGCGCGATGTCTGCCGCCTGCTCGTCAAGAGAAAAGCAGATGCGATCCTGCTTTCTGATTTCAACCACTCGGGTGTGCCCCCCGGAAAGTGTCGCGCTTGCCCACTCTTCTCCGGCGTAAACTTTAGCGCAGGAGTAGACCAGCTCGTCGCAGGGTTCCTGCAGCATTACCCGCACTTTGTTTTGTGCCAGCAGCGCTTTTGCCAGGGCAATATCCTCCTCTGTCGCATCTTTAAGTACCTCAAGGCCCGCATCAGGATTGCCACCAACCGCGCCCAGCGCAGCGGCGACAGGCAAGCCCACCATGCCGGTGCCGGGTACCGTAACGCCTAATCCATTTTTCATCAGATTGGGAGAAACCCAGGCCTCAATATGCGTGATTTCACCCTCAAGCTGACCTGCCGCGATGGCGCTAGCCAGCGCCAGAGAAACAGGCTCTGTACAGCCGAGCGCGGGTTTAACCTCTTCATGCAGGATGAGAATAAAGGCATTCCATAATGGGTTCAGTGGCTTATACATTGTGTTGACCTTAATAACGACTCATGAAAACGCGAGAAATGGTGATACGCAAAGCAGCAGGCCGGTAATAACGATAATGACCAGCGATACTCCTTTGTATTTATGCAAAGCGGGTACCTTCCACACCAGCCAGGCGGGAATTAAGCAGCCAACCATGCCAAAGATGGGACTGCAGATTGAGGTAAAGCTGAGGACCGGCGCGTTCAGCACGATGGCGCTCCAGGCCAGCAAGATAGCGAATAACATGATGCCGCGCTGTACGGCGCGGGTGTTGATTTTGTCTTCGGGCATTTTTCTGCGCAGCACGTTCATCACGATGCCCTGAGTGGCTTCCCGAAAGCCGAGATAAACGCCGAAAAATGCCGTCATCACCGCAAAAATATTGAGGATCACGCTAACAATTTTGACCCAGCTCGCGCCTTCCCCGTTAATAAACTGGGCCGCAATCGCCAGTGCTGAAATGTTCTGCTCGTAGGCTTTTACTGCTTCATCGTGGCCCATGGCCAGGGTGAAGGAGACTGCATAGAAAAAGACCGTCACGAACAGAATGCCGAACGCAATATTCATTGCTCTGAGCGCTTTGTAGCGAGCAACTTCTACGGACTTTTCCCGCGAGCGGTAGGAGATAACCATCGGGCTGAGTGTCTGAATAAAGAGAATGGACGTTAAGGTGAAGGGCAGCGTGATGATGGCATTTTTAATTAACAGCCCGACCGGCGGGAGCGCACCAACGTTATACAGATGCCACATGCCAATCATTGAAAGCCCGAGCGCAGCAACCACAAACAGCTTGGTTAGTACCATCAGGCTGGAGATTTTAAACAGCAGCTTTTCACCGCGGGAAGAGATAGCCACCAGGATGCAGATCAGCAGCAGACCATAGAACGGATTTTTAGATAACAAATCGTCAGTCACGCCGAAGGTATGCAAATAAGAGGCGCTGTCGTTAGTGATCGCCGTGGAATAGACGAACATCCAGATAACCAGCATCACAAAATAGAGCGCACCGAGCAGAATGCCCCAGTTTTTACCGAGGTAGCCGCTAATCACGCTGGGATAATCTTTGCATTCCGGCGATTCAGCCAGCGTGTTTATAAAAAGACGCTGGAAGAGGTACATTGCCGGATAGCCAATAACAGAGGAGAGCAGAAAGACCCACAGGCCCATCAGCCCTACCTGCACGGGTAGGAAAACTATTCCTGCGCCAATGGCCATACCGATACTCATAATGATCCAGCCGGTATCAGTACTGTCGAATTTAATGGCTTCGTGCCACTCCGCTTCACGCATTCCGGAAGGGTGCCGCTGTGAGGCACTTCCTGTTGACTGGATATTGCTCGCCGTTTCCATGAGGCTCTCGCTTATATTTGTAGGGTAGAAGAATTTTTATTATTGAATTCTGTTCACCAGCGATAATGAGTCAGAGGGGCAGGCGTTTATTATTGGAATAGAAACGATAATAGCGGGGAGGGGAGAGAAAATTATTGCAATGTTTATATGGTTTTTGGCGACTGTTAGAAAAAAATTCTCTCAAAAATGAGTAATAAAGAAAAAATCAGGATAAATGTGCCCAACCTCAAAAAAGAAAACAAAAAAGGCATCCGGATGACGGATGCCTTTTTATGTCAAATGCCCTTAATCCTGCGAACCAATCTCCCGCAGCTTGCGGCCGCGCATCAGGTTGCGCTCGATATGCTCCAGCGACACGTGCTTGGTTTCCGGTACCAGCCACAGGGTCAGCAGAATGAACAGCACGTTCAGGCCGCCGTATACCCAGAAGGTGTTGGCGTTGCCCAGCGTGTTGAGCATGGTGAGGAAGGTTGCACCGACGATCATGTTGGCAATCCAGTTGGTGGCCGTTGAGCAGGTGATACCGAAGTCGCGGCCTTTCAGCGGCTGGATTTCAGAACACAGCACCCAAATCAGCGGGCCGGCGCTCATGGCGAAGCCGACAATAAACATCAGCAGCATCGCTACGGCAAAGTACTGCGCCGTCGGCGAATGAATGCCGGTGTGGATCATGGTGCCCAGTACGCCCATGCCGACCGCCATCACCAGGAAGCCCAGCACCAGCGTCGGCTTGCGTCCCCAGCGGTCTACCAGGCCGATCGCAATAAAGGTTGCCAGCACGTTGGTCAGGCCGACAATCACCGTGCCCCACATCTGCTCGGTGGTGTTGGTGTAGCCGGCGATTTCGAAGATTTTCGGCGCGTAGTACATGATGACGTTCATACCGGTGAACTGCTGCATCACCTGCAGCAGCACGCCGAGGAACACCGCGCGGCGGAAGTTGCTGTTGTCTTTAAACAGCGCCCAGCCGGTCTGCTTGATTTTCAGGCTTTCGCGGATCTCTTCCAGCTCCTGCTTTGCCTCTGCGCTGGTGTCGCGCAGGCGCTGCAGCACGCGTTCGGCATCGTTAAACCGCCGCTTGGCGGCGTACCAGCGCGGGCTGTCCGGCAGGAAGATCACCCCAACCAGCAGCAGTATGGCCGGAATGATGATGACGCCCAGCATCCAGCGCCACGCGCCGCTGTAGCTGAACGCGGTATCAGACAGATAAGCCGCCAGAATACCGATGGTGATCATCAGCTGATACATGGAGATCATGCTGCCGCGAATTTTCTCCGGCGCAATTTCCGACAGGTAGAGCGGGGCGGTGTAAGAAGCAACACCCACCGCCAGGCCCAGCAGAACGCGGGAGATAAGCAGGATCTCAACGTTTGGCGCTGCCGCGGAGCAGAGGGAGCCTAAAACAAACAGCACTGCGCCAATCATCAGGCTCTTCTTACGACCGAGGCGATAGGAGAGCCAGCCGCTGCCGACCGCACCCACTGCTGCGCCAAACATCATCGAGCTGACTACCCACTCCTGAGTATGAGAGTCAATCTGAAAGTCTTTGGCGATGAACGGTAGGGCACCCGCAATAACGCCGATATCAAGCCCAAACAGCAATCCCGCCAGGGCCGCGAGGAAGCAGACAAAGAACGTTACTGCCTTATTTGAACGCCCTTTTTTATTATTGCCAGGCATATGCTCTCCAGTTGGATTATCAATTTTTACGATGTAAAGGGTAGGTTAGGGCCCGGTAAAAAGATGTGAGGCTAATCACAATGGTGTAATCGCTTACACTATTGTCAATTTGGGTAAGTTGTTTTTGTTGTTATAAAACAGTTAAATAGAATTATAGCTTAACAAAAGTAGACAAAGTGTTAGGAAATCGCTGAAAAGAATGTAACTGGTAACAACTGGAATGTTTCAACGTATTCAGGGGCAGGTGGAAAGGGTAATCGCTTCCACAGCGTGGTTAGCGGGTTCAATTAAGCGTAGCGTCTTTAGGGTGAAACGGCAGCATATCCGCACGATAAGCTCATCGTTTGATAAACCGGCGTAAAGCGTGCGCCGCCGCCGCACAGGTCGCGCGGCGGCGGATTTTACCGCCGTACTCAGGCGTAGCGCGCGATATTGCGCTCAATCAGCGCCAGAAGGCGCGCGTTATCGACGGTTTCGAGGATGGTTACCGGCGCGCCTGCGGGCGCGGGCACGTTGACCGACAGGCGCAGGCTCTCCGGGCCGCAGCGGAAGCTTTTGCCGCGGCTGATGCCCTGCAGCGAAACCTCAACCGTATCCTCGGCAGCGGTGGCGAGCGTGGGGTCCAGCAGCCAGGCCACCGTCAGCACGTCGTGGATCCAGCAGCCCGGCAGCTGGCGGGTCTGCATCGAAAAGTCCATCCACGGGCGGATGGTTTGCACCAGATAATCGGCGAGCGGGTTGCCGAGGGCGGCCAGCTGGTCTAAATCTGCGTGGGTCATCATCGTTCGGGTAGTAACGTCCATCGGCACCAGCACTATGTTTGCGCCGCTGACGAGCACTGCCCGGGCGGCCTCGGGATCGAGCCCGAAGTTGGTGTCCTTCAGGTAGCCCGGTACGTTAAACGCGCCGCCCATAATCACAATCTGCTTCACGGCGCTGGCCATTTGCGGATAAAGCTGCATCGCCAGCGCCACGTTGGTGAGCGGGCCGATTGCCACGAGCGTTATCTCGCCGGGATGGTTGCAAATCAGCTCGCCCATCTTCTGCACCGCCAGCGGCGCAACGTCGGGAACCGTCTCCGGGGCCTGAACATCGTTCCACAGGTGGCGCAGCCCCGCGCTGTCGACCTTGCCGTCGAGCTGCCTGCGCCACGGCGCGGCGGGCTCTACCAGCGCGGAGGAGGCACCGCGAGCGACATCGGCCGACGCATTAAAGCGGCGCACGAAGTCCAGCGCCACGCTGTAGCCCACCTCGCCGGGGGTATTTCCCGAGACGGTGGTGATCAGCTCAAGGCTGATTTCCGGCGCGGCCAGCGCCAGCGCCAGGGCCAGGCCGTCGTCGACGTTAGCACCGGCAATGCCGTTGCCCGGATCGCAGTCAATAATTAAACGTTTCATATTACTCAGCTATCGGTAAGTGTCCGCCGGGGCGGCAGCCGCAGGACTCGCCGATCTCCAGCTCGAAGGTAAATTCGCAGCGGCGCGGCTCGCCGTCCCACTGCTTGAGCATCTCAATGGCTTTTTTCGCCATCCGGGCGACCGGCTGGCGCACGGCGGTGAGGGACGGTACGCAAAAGGCCGATTCATCGGTGCCGTTAAAGCACACCAGCGCCAGATCGCCCGGCACCGTAAGGCCGCGCTCCGCCAGCGCCCGCAGGCAGCCGAAGGCCTGCTGCTCGTTGCTGGCGAACAGCGCCCGGGGCAGGTTGCCCTGCAGCATCTGTTGCGCGGCATCGTAGCCGCCCCGGCGGGTGTAGTCGGTGGAAAAAATCCACTCGGGACGGGCGGGCAGTCCCGCCTCTTCCAGCGCCATTTGCCAGCCGGCGAGCCGGTCCCGGGTATTCAGCATCTCCCGCGGCCCGCAGATTATGGCAATCTCGCGGTAGCCGTGCTGTATCAGGTGGAGAGTGGCCTGCCGCGCGGCCTGCTGCTCGTTGACCTGAATGGCGCTAACCGCAATCTCCGGCGCAACACAGTCCAGCATCACCAGCGGGGTGCCGCTGGCCTGGATCATATCGATATAGGGATGGCGATCGACGCTGGTGTAGATCAGGCCGTCGACCTGGCGGTGCAGCAGGTTGTTGATCAGCTCCCGCTCCCGCTGGCGGTCGTCGCCGGCGTCGCCCAGCAGCAGCACTCTGCCATCGGCAAAGGCCTCGCGCTGCAGGGCGTGCGCCATAGAGGAGATAAACGGATTGGCGATGTTTGGCACCACCAGCCCGTAGGTGCGCGTGGTGCCGCTGGCGAGAGCCCGGGCAATGCCGTTAGGCCGGTAGCCGGTTTTCTCGATCGCCGCCAGCACCCGCTCGCGGGTGGCGGGCGCCACCGGGCGCGGGCCGTCGTTAATCACGTAGCTGACCACGGCCACTGAGGTCCCGGCTTCTCTGGCGATATCGGCGCGGGTTACGCGCTGTACGGGAGGCTTGCTCACAAAACACCTGCTCTGTTGCGGACGATGAGCGCCACAGCATAAAGCGTTGCCCGCGGATTGAGAATCAAATGGCGTCTTCCGGCAGGTTTAAATCGCGGCCGCGAGTTTCCGGCGCAAAGAAGGTGGTCACGAAACCGATGCCCGCCATCACCGCAAAGTAAACCGCAATCGGCCACCAGTGTCCGGTCCAGGAGAGCAGGGCAGAAGCCACCAGCGGCGCGGTGCCGCCGGAGAGAATCGAACCCAGCTCTTTGGCGAAGGCCATTTTGGTATAGCGGTTGGTGACGCCAAATAGCTCAACGCCCCAGGCCGCCTGCACGCCGAAGATGCCCAGCGAGGCCAGTCCCATGCCGACCACGATCGTCGGAATGATGACCGCCGGATTGAGTGAGTCCAGCAGCATAAAGGCCGGGAACGCATACAGCATCAGTAAAAAGCAGAAGGCGCGATAGACGATGCGGCGACCGTAGCGGTCCGAAAGCCAGCCCGCCAGCGGAATAATGGCAAACCCGAGAATCGAGGCGATCAGCACCGCCAGCGTCGGCACGGATTTGTCCACCATCAGCACTTTGGCTACGTAACCGATAATAAAGCCCTGGGCGAGATAGGAAGGGCCGTTCTCGCCGATGCGCAGGCCGACCATCGTCCAGAAGGCGCGGGTGCGCTGCCAGAAGCTGCGCGGATCCCGCTGCTGCTGCACCCGTCCTTTTTCCCGACTCTGCGCGCGCTGCTCTGCCAGCAGGGCTTTCTGCCGCTCGAAGACCGGGGTTTCGCGAAGCTGGTGGCGGATCAGCAGCGCCACGATGGCAATCAGCATGCTGCACAGGAACGGAATGCGCCAGCCCCAGGCGAGCAGGGACTCTTTATCCATCTGCAGGACTAAAAGCCAGGTGAGAGAGGCCAGCAGGGTACCGCTGTTGGAGCCGAGTCCGATAATCGACGAAACCAGACCGCGGCGCTTCGCCGGGGCGTATTCGCCGAGCATCACGGTGCCGCCGGAGAGCTCCGCGCCCGCGCCAAGCCCCTGGGAGAAGCGCAGAATAACCAGGCAGGTTGGCGCCCAGACGCCGATTTGCGCGTAACCGGGGATAAGCCCGATAAGCGTAGTAGAGACGCCCATCAGCGCGATAGTAATCACCATCACCAGCTTGCGCCCGTAGCGATCGCCTATCCAGCCGAACAGCAGCGCGCCGATAGGGCGGGCAATAAAGCCCACCGAGTAGGCGGCAAAGCTGGAAAGCAGCGCCATTACCGGCGTGGCGTCCGGGAAAAAGACGTCGCCAAAAATAATGCCCGCCGCCAGGCCGTACAGGGCGAAGTCGGCGTACTCCATGGTGGTGCCGAGCCAGCAGGAGAAGGTGGCGCGGATAAAGTCGCGCCTGCCTTCCGGGGTTGCCAGCCGCTCTTCCGCCGCGTGCTGCGCGTCCGAAGGGGCGTGAGAGTGTGAGGTTGTGGTCATTGCAATACTCGCTGTCATCAGATCGCGCACAGTGTATCTACGCGCGTAGATTGATCAAATAAATCCTTCAAAACTGAGACTGCGGTAACTAAATGACGAGAATATGACGGCGGGAAGAAAAGAAAAAAGGCTCATGCCTGCGCATGAGCCCTGTTGCGAACAGCCTGTAAGGAATTACAGACCGGCAGCCTCGCGCAGCAGCGCGGCTTTGTCGGTTTTTTCCCACGGGAAGCTTTCGCGGCCGAAGTGGCCGTAGGCGGCGGTCTGCTGATAGATCGGGTGCAGCAGATCCAGCATCTGGATCAGGCCGTACGGACGCAGGTCGAAGAACTCGCGTACCAGCAGGGTCAGCTGCTCGGTCGGCACTTTTTCGGTGCCAAAGGTTTCTACCATGATAGAGGTCGGTTCGGCCACGCCGATGGCGTAGGAAACCTGGATCTCGCAGCGGTCGGCCAGACCTGCGGCAACGATGTTTTTCGCCACGTAGCGTGCCGCGTAGGCCGCAGAGCGGTCAACTTTAGACGGATCTTTACCGGAGAACGCACCGCCGCCGTGGCGAGCCATGCCGCCGTAGGTATCAACGATGATTTTACGGCCGGTCAGGCCGCAGTCGCCCATTGGTCCGCCGATCACGAAACGGCCCGTCGGGTTGATGAAATATTTGGTGGCGCTGGTCAGCCATTCGGTCGGCAGGATCGGTTTGATGATCTCTTCCATCACCGCTTCCTGCAGGGATTTCTGATCGATAGATTCCGCGTGCTGGGTGGAGAGCACTACCGCATCAATACCGACGATTTTGCCGTCGTCGTACTGGAAGGTTACCTGGCTCTTCGCATCCGGGCGCAGCCACGGCAGGGTGCCGTTTTTACGCACTTCAGCCTGACGCTCAACCAGACGGTGCGCGTAGGTAATTGGCGCCGGCATCAGCACGTCGGTTTCGTTAGTGGCGTAGCCGAACATCAGGCCCTGGTCGCCCGCGCCCTGCTCCAGCGGATCGGCGCGGTCAACGCCCTGGTTAATATCCGGAGACTGCTTGCCGATGGCGCTCAGTACGGCGCAGGAGTTGGCGTCAAAGCCCATGTCAGAATGCACATAACCAATTTCGCGAACCGTGCTGCGGGCGATCTCTTCGATATCGACCCACGCGCTGGTAGTGACTTCGCCACCCACCAGCACCATGCCGGTTTTGACGTAGGTTTCACACGCAACGCGCGCTTTCGGATCCTGAGTCAGGATCGCATCAAGTACGGCGTCGGAGATTTGGTCAGCGATTTTATCAGGATGCCCTTCAGAGACGGACTCGGACGTAAAGAGGTGTTTTGCCATGTTTAATTTCACCTGAAAGGAAGACGGTTAGCTCAAACTGTCGTGCATTATTGGGGCTTTCACGATGGCCAGCAGGCATAAGCACAAGAAGTCTGAGTGTTAATCGGTATTTACCTTAAATAATTCGGGCTGCATGAAGGCGGCAAGTGAGTGAATCCCGGGGAGCTTGACTTCTGTAAGCGACCTGGGTGAACGAACGCAGCCAACGCATATGCAGCTTGAAGTATGACAGGTATAGATGGATTAACATCTGGATGGCTATTCTAGGTCACTTAATTGACGCATTGCCAGTTTTTTTTGATGCACATCTCATCTTGCAGCATCACCGCGGCGCCAATCTTCGCCGAGAGTGCTGAAACTCTGCACATTTTTATTTTGCTTTTTATCCGCCGTCCCGGTATAAATCGCCGCGCGCGGCTACTACAAAAGCACACGTTGAGTTCTCTCGTGTCGCCACTTCCAGCCGGGTTTAAGCAGTGTACTGATTGGCTTTGGCTTGTCGCTGGTCCCCGGTGTCCGGCGTGGAGGTGATACGAAATAATGAACCCACGTTCTTCGCTGAATCCGCAGCACCGTTCAGGCGCGCATGCGATCCCCGCACTCTGCATCCCCGCGATGCAAACCTGCCGACGTTTTCCCATCATGGCACATCCCTGGAACCCCGAGCCGTAAAGGCGCAGAGGTAACCGGACAAGGGCGCTCCTGCTTCAGGAGTATTCTCGTGGTTTCTCCGGCGATGTCTCCCGGAGTACGTGTTGTCGATTTGAAATGAACATAAAACCGGTCGCCCCGGCCCACTTTCAGCATAGTCTGCTGGATGTCGGCGCCGCTTATAGGTTGTTATCGCAGAGCAACATTGCGATAGTCATTAGCTGTTTTACACTTTCAACACAATGTGAGGTTCGCTATGTCTGACGACATGTCTTTCTCTTCCCCTGCGTCAGCCGGCGAACAGGGTGTACTCCGCTCCATGCAGGAGGTAGCAATGAACTCTCAGGAAGCCAGCAAAATGCTGCGCACGTACAATATTGCCTGGTGGGGCAACAACTATTACGACGTCAACGAACTCGGGCACATTAGCGTCTGCCCGGATCCTGACGTGCCGGATGCGCGCGTCGATCTGGCGAAGCTGGTAAAGGCCCGCGAAGCCCAGGGCCAGCGCCTGCCGGCGCTGTTCTGCTTCCCGCAGATCCTCCAGCATCGCCTGCGCTCCATTAACGCGGCGTTCAAGCGCGCCCGCGAATCCTACGGCTACCACGGCGACTACTTTCTGGTGTATCCCATCAAGGTTAACCAGCACCGCCGGGTGATTGAGTCGCTGATCCACTCCGGCGAACCGCTGGGACTGGAAGCCGGCTCTAAAGCCGAGCTGATGGCGGTGCTGGCCCACGCCGGCATGACCCGCAGCGTGATCGTCTGCAACGGCTACAAAGACCGGGAGTATATCCGGCTGGCGCTCATCGGTGAGAAGATGGGCCACAAGGTCTACCTGGTCATTGAAAAGATGTCCGAGATCGCGATCGTGCTCGAAGAAGCGGAGCGCCTGAACGTGGTGCCGCGCCTCGGCGTACGTGCACGTCTGGCGTCGCAGGGCTCCGGCAAGTGGCAGTCCTCCGGCGGCGAAAAATCGAAATTTGGCCTGGCGGCCACCCAGGTGCTGCAGCTGGTGGAGATCCTGCGCGAGGCGGGCCATCTCGACAGCCTGCAGCTGCTGCACTTCCACCTCGGCTCGCAGATGGCCAACATTCGCGACATCGCCACCGGCGTGCGCGAATCGGCACGCTTTTACGTCGAACTGCATAAAATGGGCGTCAATATTCAGTGCTTCGACGTCGGCGGCGGGCTCGGTGTGGACTACGAGGGCACGCGCTCCCAGTCCGACTGCTCGGTCAACTACGGCCTGAACGAATACGCCAACAACATTATCTGGGCAATTGGCGACGCCTGCGAAGAGAACAATCTGCCGCACCCGACGGTGATCACCGAGTCCGGCCGCGCGGTCACCGCGCACCACACCGTGCTGGTGTCGAACATCATCGGCGTTGAGCGCAATGAATACACCACGCCGTCCGCGCCGTCCGCCGATGCCGCGCGCCCGCTGCAGAATATGTGGGAAACCTGGCAGGAGATGAACGAGCCGGGCACCCGCCGCTCCCTGCGCGAGTGGCTGCACGACAGTCAGATGGATCTGCACGATATTCACGTCGGCTACTCGTCGGGCAACTTCAGCCTGCAGGAGCGCGCCTGGGCCGAGCAGCTCTACCTCAGCATCTGTCACGAGGTGCAGAAGCAGCTGGATCCGAGCAACCGCGCCCACAGGCCGATTATCGACGAGCTGCAGGAGCGGATGGCGGACAAAATGTACGTCAACTTCTCGCTGTTCCAGTCAATGCCGGATGCCTGGGGCATCGATCAGCTGTTCCCGGTGCTGCCGCTGGAAGGGCTGAACCACTCGCCGGAGCGCCGCGCGGTGCTGCTGGACATCACCTGCGACTCCGACGGCGCTATCGATCATTACGTGGACGGCGACGGTATAGCCACCACCATGCCGATGCCGGAATACGATCCGGAAAATCCGCCGATGCTGGGCTTCTTCATGGTGGGCGCCTACCAGGAGATTCTGGGCAACATGCACAACCTGTTCGGCGATACCGAAGCGGTTGACGTGTTCGTCTTCCCGGACGGCAGCGTCGAGGTTGAACTCTCGGACGAAGGCGATACCGTGGCGGACATGCTGGAGTACGTGCAGCTGGATCCGAAAACCCTGCTGATCCAGTTCCGGGATCAGGTTAAGCAAACCGGGCTGGACGAAGCGCTGCAGCAGCAGTTCCTTGAAGAGTTCGAGGCGGGCCTGTACGGCTACACTTATCTGGAAGATGAGTAAGCGGGCGGCTTGACCGGCCGGCAATTATGGCGATAATTTGCCCTTATCAGCAGTAACGCACTTCAAACCCTTCCTCGTCGGGCCTAACGACGCGGAGGGGTTTTTTTATTTATCTCATTCACGACTCGAGGTCATCACAATGAGTACGCTTGGTCATCAGTACGACAATTCTCTGGTATCGAACGCGTTTGGTTTTTTACGGCTTCCGCTGAACTTCCAGCCCTACGACAGCGACGCGGACTGGGTTATCACCGGCGTGCCGTTTGACATGGCCACGTCCGGCCGCGCCGGCGGCCGCCACGGCCCGGCGGCAATTCGCCAGGTGTCAACTAACCTGGCCTGGGAGCACTACCGCTTCCCGTGGAACTTCGACATGCGCGAGCGCCTGAACGTCGTGGACTGCGGCGATCTGGTTTATGCCTTCGGCGACGCCCGCGAAATGAGCGAAAAACTGCAGGCGCACGCGGAACGACTGCTGGCAGCCGGCAAGCGGATGCTCTCCTTCGGCGGCGACCACTTCGTAACTCTGCCGCTGCTGCGCGCCCACGCGAAGCACTTTGGTAAAATGGCGCTGGTGCACTTCGACGCCCATACCGATACCTACGCTAACGGCTGCGAGTTCGACCACGGCACCATGTTCTACACCGCGCCGAAAGAGGGCCTGATCGATCCGAACCACTCGGTGCAGATCGGCATCCGCACCGAATTCGACAAAGATAACGGCTTTACCGTGCTGGACGCCTGCCAGGTTAACGATCGCGGCGTGGACGACATCATCGCCCAGGTGAAGCAGATTGTTGGCGACATGCCGGTGTATCTGACCTTTGATATCGACTGCCTGGATCCGGCCTTCGCTCCGGGCACCGGCACGCCGGTGATCGGCGGCCTGACCTCGGATCGCGCCATTAAGCTGGTGCGCGGGCTGAAAGATCTGAATATCGTTGGTATGGATCTGGTAGAGGTTGCTCCGGCCTACGACCAGTCTGAGATAACCGCGCTGGCCGCGGCTACGCTGGCGCTGGAGATGCTTTATATTCAGGCGGCGAAAAAAGGCGAATAGCCCGGGCTAGACGCCGACTGCTGCTGCGCGACCCATGCGCAGCAGCAGTACGCTGCCGGCGAACAGCGTCAGCAGCTGTGACAGCACCAGTATTGAAAAGCCCGAACTTACTGAGCCCGCCGATTTCATCACCATCCCCATCAGCAGCGGAATAAATGCCGCGCACAGGTTGCCGATACCGTTAATTACGCCGTAGGCGCTACCCACAGCCTCCCGCGGCGCGTGGTGCTGCACCAGCACCGGGATCGCCGCGCCCTGCAGGCCCCAGCACAGATTAGCCGCCAGCATAAACAGCGCCAGCAGCCCCGGCGAGTGGCTCAGCATCAGCGCGACAATGGAGACGGCGGTCAGGCTGCCGCCCGCCACAAACAGCAGCGGAGCCCGCTCCGGGCGCATGTTGTCGAGCAGCGCGCCGCCGAGAAATTTGGCGCCCAGGCTCAGCAAGAACGGCAGCGCGGCGAGCAGCCCGGTCTGCTGCAGCGAAAAATGGTGCTCGTCGCGCAGCCACGCCGGCAGCCACGCGCTGCTGCCCCACAGGTAGCTCAGGGTGGCTATCTCAATCAGCAGGATCCAGCCGAGCTGCGGCGTGCTCCAGGCCAGCCGAAACGTGGCGCCGATCGCCGGCCCGGGGGAGGTTGATGCACGTTGAGGCGCGGGCAGAAAGCGCCAGACGAGGCCGCCACCGAGCACGATATTCAGCGCCGCCAGCGCGATAAACGAGCCCTGCCATCCCCACTGCACTACCAGAAACGTTACCAGCGGAAACCCGACCGCCAGCCCGAGGGAAACGCCCATTGCCGTTACGGCGTTAGGTTTGCCAATCTCGTCGGGGGCGAAGTTATCGCCGATAAAGCGGGTTTTAAGTGAGAAGAGCGGCCCTTCGGCGATCCCTAAAATGAGCCGGGCCAGCAGCATGCCCATCAGCGAGCCCAGCAGCGGCGACATCGCGCATACTCCAGCCCAGATAACAATGCTGGCCAGTAATCCCCGCCGGTACCCCATCCGGTTTTCTATAAGCGGTGTTAATAACAGGGCTGAAATCCCGTAGCCGACTAAAAAACAAGTCATTAACATTCCCTGCAAAACTCTGTTCTCGTTAAGATGAAAATGAGCAGCAAAATCTGCATTCAGTACCAGTACGGAAATATTAACCCGATCGATGTAGGAAATAACGATCAGCATAAACAGGGTCACAGCGCCCTGCCAGCGTGCGCTCAACATCTTTTCTCTCCACTAAGATAAAAAATATTTTTTATTTATTATGCAAATAAGTGATAGTTTCGCTTGTATATTGGTTGACAGGTGAAACTTGTTGTTTTTAAAGTAATTTTATTCGATATGTTTCACGGGTGAAACGCTGTGAAAATTATTTTAATTCTGTATTAGCGGGTCTTTTATCGACTTGTCAACTGCCCATTTTCCGTTTTTTTCTTGTATAAAAATAAAATATCACGACGCATCTCTGGTGAAATAAAATCCTCTCTCAGATGATTTTCGTGATCTTTTGCACAGTTAGCTGCTAATTCTATCTCGCGTTAACAAAACCCCTACATTTGTGCTTGACGAAACATTCACGGTTTTTATATTTATCTGTATTAAATAAGAAACAAAGTTTCATATATGAAACAAAGCCTGGAGGATCGCAATGAGCTGGATAGGCGTATGTGACGCAGAACAAGTACAGGAAGATTTCCCTTTTAGCGGCAGTGTGGACGGTAAAGAGATCGGTATTTATCTCATCGACGGCGAGTATTTCGCCCTTGAGGATGTTTGCCCTCACGCGTATGCGCTGCTGAGCCAGGGGTTTGTTGAAGACGGTAAAGTAGAGTGCCCACTGCACGAGGCGGTATTTGATGTCAAAACCGGCCAGTGCCTGCACGGCCCCGGCGGCCGCAGCCTCAACCGCTATCCGGTGAGGGTCTTTGAAAACCAGATCCAGATTACTTTCATTGAGGAGACCGTGGCATGAGCGAGCGCCTGGATTTCAACCCGGCCCTGCCGGAAAGCCGCCAGTTTACTCCCCCCGCCGAAGGGGGCAACGGCCAGATTCATGCCCCAGGCAGCTATCAGAATCTCATCTGGCAGACCCGCAGCCGCGCCCCGGAGCACTGGGAGCAGCAGCTTATCGCGACGCTGGAAACCCTGTTTGAGCAGGGCGCAGAAACCCTGCCGGCGCTGGTCAGCGGCCTGAATGCTGCAAGGATGTACGACCAGCTCGGCGAGCCGTGGAGCGATGAAAGCTTTGGGGCATTTCTACAGGTCAACGGTTACTGAGGGCAGAGCAATGACGACAGCAGTACAACACTATCTCGATAAAGGTCTGCGCGATCTCTGGTATCCGGTGCTGGCCAGCTGGGAAGTTCAGTCCACGCCAGTAGGGATCACCCGCCTCGGCGAGCAGATTGTTATCTGGCGCAATCAGGACGGTCAGGTGCAGGCGCTGGAGGACCGCTGCCCGCACCGCGGCGCGCGGCTCTCCATGGGCTGGAATCTCGGGGATCGGATCGCCTGCTGGTATCACGGCGTGGAAGTTGCCGGCAGCGGTGAAGTAAAAGATGTCCCGGCGGTGGACCGCTGCCCGCTGGTGGGCCAGCAGTGCGTGCGCAGCTACAGCGTGCAGGAAGCGCACGGCGCGATTTTCCTCTGGTTTGGCGCGACTGCCGATACCCCGCCTGCCGAGCTCAGCTTCCCCGACGAGCTGGCGGACGGCGACAGCTACAGCAACTTCCTCTGCACCGCCGCGTGGAAGTGCAACTATCAGTACGCCCTTGAAAACGTGATGGACCCGATGCACGGCACCTATTTGCACTCCTCCTCCCACTCGATGGCGGAAGGGGATCGCAAAGCGGACATGGTGCTGCAGCCGACCAAAACCGGCTTCATCTTTGAGAAAAAGGGCCAGAGCGGGATCAACTTCGACTGGGTAGAGCTTGGCAACAATGGCAGCTACTGGATGCGCCTCTCCATTCCTTACAAAAAGCGCTTCGGGCCGGGCGGTCACTTCTTCATCGTCGGCATGGCGGTGCCGGAAGATAACGACAACTGCCGGGTATTCTTCTGGCGCATCCGCCGGGTGCAGGGCTGGCAGCGCGACATGTGGCGCTTCATGTATCGCAACCGGCTGGAGAAGCTGCACTGGGAAGTGCTGGAGCAGGATCGGGTGGTGCTGGAGAGCCTCGCACCGAACGCCCGCGACCACGAGTATCTCTACCAGCACGATGTCGGGCTCTCGCGCCTGCGCCGCATGATGCAAAAAGCGGCCAAAGAGCAGCTCGCTGCGATTGAAGCCCGGCAGGGAGTCTCCTGATGAACGGTCTGCTCGACGGCAAGCGCATCGTCGTGACCGGCGCGGCGCGGGGACTGGGTTTCCACTTTGCCAGAGCCTGCGCGGAGCAGGGCGCGCGGGTGGTGATGTGCGACATTCTCGACGGCGCGCTGGCGGAAAGCGCCCAGCAGCTGACTGCCGAAGGCTACCACGTTGAAGCGCAGCGTATCGATTTGGCCAGCGCCGATTCTGTCAACGGCGCTTTCGCGGCCATCGGCGCGACGGGAAACATCGACGGCCTGGTGAACAACGCGGCGCTGGCTACCGGCGTCGGCGGTAAAGACATGCTGGATTACGATCCGGACCTGTGGGATCGGGTGATGACGGTAAACGTGAAGGGTACCTGGCTGGTAACCCGCGCGGCGGTGCCGCTGCTGGCGCCGGGCTCCGGCATTGTTAACGTGGCGTCTGATACCGCGCTTTGGGGCGCGCCGCGGCTGATGGCTTATGTCGCCAGCAAAGGCGCGGTGATTGCCATGACCCGCTCGATGGCGCGGGAGCTGGGTGAAAAGCGCATTCGGATTAACGCCATCGCGCCGGGTCTGACCCGGGTGGAGGCGACCGAGTACGTGCCGGCGGAGCGCCACCAGCTGTATGAAAATGGCCGCGCGCTTGCCGGCGCGCAGCAGCCGGAAGACGTCACCGGCAGCATCGTCTGGCTGCTCAGCGGCTTGTCCAGCTTCGTGACCGGGCAGCTGCTGCCGGTCAACGGCGGTTTTGTCTTTAACTAGTGGAGGTCCTGTGGCGAACGAGCAAGATGTGAAATACCTGGTGCCCGGGCTTGAGCGCGGCCTCCAGATGCTGCTGGCCTTCAGCGAGCAGCACCGGGATCTGACCTTTTCAGAGATGCACCGGCTGGTGGACATGCCGAAAGCCACGGCCTACCGGGTGGTGCAGACGCTGGAATACATGGGATTTCTCGAACGTAACCCGCGCAGCAACACCTTTTCGCTGGGGATGAACGTGCTGCGGCTCGGCTTTGAATATATGGCCTCGCTGGACGTGGCCCAGGTCGGGCAGCCGGTGATTGAGCAGCTGCGCGACAGCAGCCAGTGCAGCAGCCATCTGGCTATTCGCGACGGGCGGGACATTATCTATATCGCTCGGGTGAGCGCGGCGGGCTCGCGGGTAAATCAGGTGAGTATCGGCACCCGCCTGCCGGTGCACTGCACCTCCCTCGGCCGCATGCTGCTGACCGATCTTTCCCGCACCGAGTTTGAACACCTTTTTCCCGATGAGCGCCTGCCGGGCAGCGCGGCGGGGCAGCTTCACGATCGTGAAGCCCTGTGGCAGATGGTGCAGCAGGATAAAGCCCGCGGTTACGTTATCGGCGAGTCGTTCTATCGCCACGGCATCTCCTCCATCGTGTGCCCCGTCTACGATCGCAGCGGCCGCGTCGCCGCGGTGGTCAGCATTCTGGTGCCCGCCGAAGAGGTGCCCGAGGGCGATCGGGAGCGGCTGCTGACCGACGTGCAGACGGCGGCGGAAAAAATATCCGGTTTTTTAGGGCATCTGGCTAAAGCCAGCTAAATCAACAGATTAATCACAGGCGCATCGCGGCGTCGGGCTACTCCTGCGCCTGAAGTCGGGCGGCTAAACGGTTAAGAGGCAACGATCTATGAGCATCATCGGAATTGAAAAGCTGGAATTTGGCGTCGATAACCTGAGCGACTGCGCCCGCTTTATGCAGGATTTCGGCCTTGAAGCGGACGCGGGTGAACGCGCATTCAGCACCCTGAGCGGCGCGCGGGTGGCGCTGTATCCCCTTGATGAACCCGACCTGCCTCCGGCGTTCGAGGCGGGCAATACGCTGCGCCGCATGAGCTGGGGCGTGGAGAGCCGCGCGGCGCTTGAGGCGCTCAGGCCTCAGCTCGCCCGCCAACCGGGATTTCGCGAGGTTGGCGGGGCACTGGAGTGTCAGGATCCGAACGGCATGACGCTGCGGGTGCAGGTCAGCGAACAGAAAGCGGTAGAGCTGACAGTTGAGCCCATAAACCAGTGGGGCGACGCGCGCCGCATCGACACCCCGAGCCCGGTTTATGAACGGGCGGCGCCAATTAACATCGGCCACGTGGTCTTTTTCGTCGAAGAGCTGGCGGCGGTGGAGCATTTCTATCGCGACGTGCTGGGCTTTCAGGTGTCCGACCGCTACGTGAACCGGGCGGTTTTCCTGCGCTGCGGCCCCCGCGGCGGCCACCACAATTTGTTTTTACTCCAGCTGCCAAACCGCAGGCGCGGCCTGAACCACGTCGCCTTTAACGTGCGCGACATCCACGAGGTGATCGGCGGCGGCATTGCGATGAATAAAAAGCACTGGAGCACCTTTATCGGCCCGGGTCGCCATCCGATCTCCTCGGCCTACTTCTGGTACGTGAATAGCCCCACCGGCGGGGCGTTCGAATACTACACCAACGAGGACTACCTCACCGGAAACTGGCAGCCCCGCGAGCTGGAGCACTCTCTGGTCTCCTTTACCGAGTGGGCGGTGGAGGGCGGAATCGATCACGATACCCGCCGCCAGCAGAAGAAGCCGGAGGCGGTATGACCGCGCGCATCGTGATTATCGGCGGCGGCCAGGCGGGCGGCTGGGCGGCGAAAACCCTGCGTGATAAAGGCTGGCAGGGAGAGATTGCCATCGTCGCTGACGAGCCCTGGGACTTTTACGAGCGGCCTCCGCTGTCCAAAGCGGCCCTGCTGGACGACGAGCCGCTGCTGCCGCGCCTGTTCAGCGAAGAGGTACAGCAGGGGCTGAACCTGACCTGGCACCGCCCGCAGCGGGCCGAGAGTATCGATCCGCAGGCCCGCACCGTGACGCTCGACAGCGGCGAGCGCCTGGCCTATGACCAGCTGCTGATCGCCACCGGCGGCAGCGCGCGCCTGCCGGGACCGCACTGGGCCGATCATCCGCAGGTGTACACCCTGCGCCACTGGCAGGATGCCTGTCGGCTAAAAGCGCGGCTGCGCGACGGCCTGCGGCTGGGGATTGTCGGCGGCGGTTGGATCGGGCTGGAGATAGCCGCCTCCGCCCGGGCGCGCGGCGCGGCTGTGACGATTTTTGAACAGCAGCCGGCGCTGTGCATGCGCTCGGTGGGGCCGGAAGTGTCTGCGTATCTGCAAACGCTACACCAGCAGCAGGGCGCAGACGTGCGCTGCGGCTGCGGGGCGATAGAGCTTGAAGACAGCGGCGGGCAGCCGGTCATTTACTGCGACGGCGTGCGGGAGATCTTCGATGCAGTAGTCGTGGGCATCGGCGTCGATCTGAATCTGGCCCTGGCCCGGCAGGCGGGGCTGCGCGTCGAGTGCGGGATCGTGGTCGATCCCCGGGGGCGCACGTCCGATCCGCACATCTTTGCCGCCGGTGACGTGGCCCAGCACCCGCAGTTCGGCGTGTGCATTCAGTCCTGGGCTTTTGCGCAGAATCAGGCGGTGGCAACGGCGAAAACGATGCTCGACGCTGCCGCGCCGGGCTACGACGAAATTCCGTGGCTGTGGTCGGATCAATACCAGAACAATATCCAGATCCTCGGGATCCCCGATCCTGAAAGTCGGATGATTGTTCGCCATGATGCGAAGGGGCCGCTGTTTTTCTCGCTGGCGCCGGATGGCAGGCTCAGGCAGCTGGTGGCGTTTAACGATGCCCGCACCGTAAAGCTGGCTAAGCGCTGGATGGCCGCCGGACGCGATCTGCGCGATGCGCCGCTGGGCGATCCGCAGTTTTCACTGATGTCATTGCGCTAACACCCGCACGCCCGTAAGGGGGAGAAATGACCACATTAGAGACCAACGTCGCCTCCGCTGCGGAGCGCGATGAGGGCGCGGTCGCGCCTGAAAAAGCCGTTCGCTGGTCGATTCCGCTGTCGCTGCTGGCCTGCGTGCTGCTGGCCTTTTTCGACAAAATCAGCATCGCGGCGCTGTTTTCCGACGTTCACTTCCAGCAGGCAATGGGGATCGATTTTGACACCACCCGGCTCGGGATCCTGATGAGCGCCTTTCTGCTCAGCTACGGCATCTCGTCGGTGCTACTGAGCGGGCTCGGGGACAGAATTGCGCCACTGCGCCTGCTGACCGGGATGATGGTTGTCTGGTGCGTGCTGATGCTGCTGATGGGGTTCACCCACAGCTACTCGCTGATGATCGTCCTGCGGGTGCTGCTCGGTATTGCGGAAGGCCCGCTGTTCCCGCTGGCCTTCGCCATCGTGCGGCAGAACTTTCCCCAGCACATGCAGGCCCGCGCCACCATGCTCTGGCTGCTGGGCACTCCTTTTGGTGCAGCGGTGGGTTTTCCGCTCTCGCTGCTGCTGCTCAACCACTTCGGCTGGCAGAGCACCTTCTTTGCGATGGCGATATTGACCATTCCGGTGCTGCTGCTGGTGCGTTTTGGCCTGCGCGGCATCCGGGTTGAGGCTAAAACCGGCAACGGTCCCGACGCCGGCCGCGCACGCCGGGCTTCGCGGCGGGAGCTGCTGACCAGCCCGCACTTCTGGCTGATCTGCATCTTTAACGTCGCTTTCCTGACTTACCTGTGGGGGATTAACGGCTGGCTGCCGGGCTACCTCATCAACGGCAAGGGGATCCATCTGGAGCACGCGGGCTGGATGTCGTCGATGCCCTTTGTGGCGATGCTGTTTGGTGAAGTGCTGGGCGCCTGGCTGTCGGACCGGCTCGACAGGCGCGCTGCCGCCTGCTTTATCGCCATGGCGGGCGCCGGCGCGGGCCTGTACGCGGTCATGCACCTTCACACTCCGCTGTCGGTGATTGCCGCCATGAGCGTCAGCACCTTTATGTGGGGTATCGGCGCGCCGAACATTTTTGCTCTGCTGGCGAAAGCGACCCACGCCCGGGTCAGCGCCACCGCCGGCGGCATCTTTAACGGATTAGGTAATTTCGCCGGCGCGCTGTCGCCGGCAGTAATGGGGGCTCTGATTGCCTTCACCGGCAACATGGATTCCGGCTTTTTCTTTCTGGTGGTAATGGCCGCGCTGGGCTGCGCGCTGCTGCTGCCGCTGCTGACACGCTACTGAGGAGATACTCATGTCTGATTCAACCGTTACCGCCAATTCGGGCCTCAAGCCCGATCATCTGAGCATGGAAGAGTGGGTCGAGTCGCGCATTGCCCGCTTTGAAGGCCGCAAATACGACTGGAACGCGCTGAAGTTCCAGGCGGATTTCGACCCGAAATACCGCCGTGCCCAGATGCGCTACATCGGCACCGGCGCCACCGGCGTGGCGAGCGACACTAATACCATTCCTTCCGAGCATTTTACGTTCTCCACCATGGTGCTGCCGTCGAAATGCGAAGGCCCGCTGCACCTCCACGACGACGTGGAAGAGGTGTTCTTCATGCTCAAAGGACAGATCACGCTGATGATCCAGGACGGCGAGCACTACACCGAAACCGTGCTGCGCGAGCGGGATCTGATCTCCGTTCCGGCGGGGATCTACCGCGGCCTGTTTAATCACGGCGAAGAAGAGGCGCTGATGTGCGTGATGCTCGGTACATCGAAGCCCCATATCCCGACCTACCCGGAAGATCATCCCCTTTCGAAAGTGAAGCGCGGCTGAGGATCTGGCGATGATCGGCTTTCGCGAACAAGGCGACGGCGCGCCGCTGGTGCTGCTTCACGGTATCAGCTCCGGCGCGGCCTCCTGGCATAAACAAATGGCGCTGCCGGGCTGCCGGGTGCTGGCCTGGGATATGCCCGGCTACGGCGACAGTCCGCTGCTGGCGCGAAAAGAGGCCGACGCCGGTGACTATGCCGATGCCCTGGCGGAGCTGCTGGACGCTACCGGCATCGATCGGGCGGTGCTGGTGGGCCACTCGCTGGGGGCGCTGGTGGCCTGCGCCTTCGCGGTGAAATACCCGCAGCGGGCTCAGCACCTGGTGCTGGCCAATCCAGCGCAGGGTTACGGCCGGGCGGAGGCTGAAAAACAGTCGCAGGTCTGGCATTCGCGCCAGGCGCTGATGGCGCTGGGCGGCGAGACGATGGCGCAAACCCGGGCGGCGAGGCTGCTGCGGCCCGGCGCCTGCGCGGACGACATCGCCACCGTGGCGGCAGGCATGCGCAGGCTGCGGGCTGAGGGCTATCTGGCGGCGGCCAGAATGCTGGTCCACGACGATATTCACCGCTGGCTGGCGGAGTATGCCGGCAGCGCCGAGGTGTGGTGCGGCGAGCTGGACACCGTTACCCCGCCGGAAGGCGCCCGCGCGCTGGCGCTGCGCTACGGCATGCCGTGGCGGCCGCTGCCGGAAGCCGGGCACGCCAGCTACCTCGATAACGACATTTTATTTAATCAACAGCTGCGACAGGCGGTAAAAGGAGTGGCGGATGCAGGCACACATTGAAGGGCGGATAGCGGTAGTGACCGGCGGCTCGTCCGGGATTGGTTTTGAAACCCTGCGCCTGCTGCTGGCAGAAGGCGCGAAGGTGGCCTTTTGCGGCCGCGACGCCGACCGGCTCGCCAGCGCCCGGGCGGCCCTGCTGAGCGAATACCCGCAGGGGGAGATCCTCGCGCAGCAGTGCGACGTGCTCGACGAGCAGCAGGTCAGCGCGTTTGCCGCCGCGGTGGCGGCGCGCTTTGGCGGTACCGACATGCTGATTAATAACGCCGGGCAGGGCTTTGTTGCCCATTTTGCCGACACCCCGCGCCACGCCTGGCTGCACGAAGCGGAACTAAAGCTGTTCGGGGTGATTAATCCGCTGCAGGCGTTTTTGCCGCAGCTTGAGCGCTCGGACATCGCCTCGGTGACCTGCGTCAATTCGCTGCTCGCCCTGCAGCCGGAGGAGCACATGATTGCCACCTCCGCCGCCCGGGCGGCGCTGCTCAACATGACCCTTAACCTCTCTAAAGAGCTGGTGGGGAAAGGCATCCGCGTGAACTCGATTTTACTGGGAATGGTGGAGTCCGGGCAGTGGCGCCGCCGCTTCGAACAGCGCGCGGACAAAAGCCAGGACTGGGCGACGTGGACGGCGGAGATTGCCCGCCGGCGCGGTATTCCGATGCAGCGCCTCGGCAGGCCGCAGGAGCCGGCGCAGGCGATGCTGTTTCTCGCCTCGCCGCTGGCGTCCTTCACCACCGGCGCGGCGCTGGATGTCTCCGGCGGCTTCAATCGTCATCTTTAAGGAGCGGCAATGAAAAAAATTATGTTGCTGGGATACGGGGCAATGGCCCAGGCGGTGATCGAGCGCCTTCCGGAGCAGGTATCTGTCGGCTGGATCGTCGCCCGCGAACATCATCACGCGGCGATCCGCGCCCGCTTTGGTGACGCGACGCTGCCGCTTTTGGATCCGCAGGCGTGCGCTGAAACGCCGGATCTGGTGCTGGAGTGCGCCAGCCAGCAGGCGGTGGCGGAGTTTGGCGAGCAGATCCTGCGCCGCGGCTGGCACCTGGCGCTGATCTCCACCGGCGCGCTGGCGGACGGCGCGCTGGAGAGCCGCCTGCGCCGGGCGGGCGGTCGCTTGACCCTGCTGGCGGGCGCGGTAGCGGGCATTGACGGCCTGGCGGCGGCGAAAGAGGGCGGGCTGCAGCGGGTAACGTACCGCTCGCGCAAAAGTCCCGCCAGCTGGCGCGGCAGCTACGCCGAGCAGCTTATTGCGCTGGATGCGGTGCGCGAGGCGACGGTGTTTTTCGAAGGCAGCGCCCGGGAAGCGGCGCGGCTGTTTCCGGCCAACGCCAACGTAGCGGCAACCGTGGCGCTGGGGGGCATTGGCCTGGACGAGACGCGGGTGCAGCTGATGGTCGATCCCGCCACCCGGCAAAATACCCACACGCTGCACGTCGAAGGGATGTTTGGCGAATTTCACCTTGAGCTGAGCGGCCAGCCGCTCGCCAGTAACCCGAAAACCTCTACCCTGGCAGCCCTCAGCGCCGTGCGCGCCTGCCGCGAGCTGGTTCAGAGATAGGAACAGACCATGACAACACGCGATATTTTTATTGGCGGGCAGTGGCGGCAGGGAGGCGGCGCGCTGATGCAGAGCCATTTCCCGGCGGACGGTTCGCTGAACGCCACGCTGCACGCCGCGAGCCTTGAGGATCTGGAGCAGGCCGTCGCCGCCGGGGATCGGGCATGGCGGGATCCGGCCTGGCGCGACACGCTGCCCCACCAGCGGGCGGCGATCCTCCACCGCGTTGCCGATCTGATCAACGCCCGGATCGAGACGCTGGCTGAAATGCAGAGCCGCGATAACGGCAAGCCACTGGCGGAGGCGCGCGGGCTGGTGGCCAGCGCGGCGAGCACCGCCCGCTACTTCGCCGCCGCCTGCGAGCTGCTGGAGGGCGAGCTGCCGACGCCGCGCATTCCGCAGGTGATAACCCTGAGCGGCTACGAGCCGCTCGGTGTGGTGGCGGCTATCACGCCGTGGAACTCGCCGATTGCCAGCGAAATGCAGAAGATAGCCCCGGCGATTGCCGCGGGTAACGCCGCGATCCTCAAGCCCGCCGAGGCGACGCCGCTGATGGCCCTTGAGCTGGCAAAACTGTTTGAAGAAGCCGGGCTGCCCGCCGGGCTGCTGAGCGTGCTCCCCGGCAAGGGGTCGGTGATTGGCGATGCGCTGGCCCGCCATCCGAAGGTACGCAAAATCTCTTTCACCGGCGGCACCTCCACCGGACGCCATCTGGCCCACGTAGCGGCGGAAAAGCTGATCCCCGCGTCGCTGGAGCTGGGAGGCAAATCCCCCACTATCGTGCTGGAGGACGCGAATCTTGAGCAGGCCGCGCGCGGCATTTGCTACGGCATCTTCAGTTCGGCCGGGCAGGCCTGTATTGCCGGCTCCCGGCTGTTTGTCCACCAGTCGGTATACGCTCCGCTGATGGCGCGCCTGCTGGAGCTGACGCGCGGTCTGCGGGTCGGGCATCCGTTCGACGCCGCGACCCACGTCGGGCCGCTTATCAATGAGGGACATCGCCAGCGGGTGATGGAGTACGTGGCGCTGGCCCAGCGCGAGGGCGGCCGGGTGCTGTGCGGCGGCGAAATACCGCCAGATCCGGCGCTGGCAGACGGCAGCTACTTTCAGCCGACCATTATTGACGGCCTGAGCAACGGCGCCCGCGCCTGCCAGGAAGAGATTTTTGGCCCGGTGCTGGTGGCGATGCCGTTTGAGGACGAGGCCGGGCTGATTGCGCAGGCCAATGATTCAGTTTTCGGTCTGGCGGCGGGCATCTGGAGCCGGGACAGCGGCCGGGCGCTGAGGCTCGCCTCGCGTCTCGAAGTAGGCACCGTCTGGATCAATACCTATAAAGTTTTTTCCATTTCCACGCCGTTCGGCGGCTTCAAAGAGAGCGGCCTTGGTCGCGAGAAGGGCATTCAGGGCTTAAAAGCCTGGATGCAGCAGAAGAGCGTTTATCTGGCGACGGGTAGCGATGTGAACCACTGGAGCGATAACAAGAAGGGTGTGCAATGAGCGAGATGATTACCGTTGGCGAGGCGATCGCCAGAACGCTGGAGCAGTATCAGGTTGATGCCCTTTACGGCGTTATCTCTATTCATAATTTGCCGGTGGCGGACGCGATCGGCCAGCGGGGCAAGATACGCTTTGTTCCCTCCCGCGGCGAGGCGGGGGCGGTAACCATGGCAGATGCCCACGGCCGTTTTTCCGGCCTCGGCGTGGCGTTAACCAGCACCGGCGCGGGGGCGGGCAACGCGGTCGGGGCGCTGATAGAGGCAATGAACGCCTGCACACCCGTGCTGCACATCACCGGTCAGGTGGAAAAAGCCTGGCTGGATGCGGATACCGGCTTTATCCACGAAACCCGCGATCAGCTGACGTTTCTGAAAGCCAGCTCGAAGCGCGCGTACCGGATAAGCAGCGCCGGGCAGGCGGTGGCCATTCTGCATAAGGCGATTCAGGACGCGCAGACGCCGCCGTGCGGGCCGGTATCCATTGAGATCCCGATTGATATTCAGAGTGCGAAAATTCCGCTCTCGCTGCTGACGCGTCCGGTCGCGCCGCCGCAGGCCGCAGAGGTGCAGGCGAGTGAAATTGACGCGCTGTGGGCGCAGCTAAAGCAGGCCCGGCAGCCTCTGCTGTGGGTCGGCGGCGGAGCGGTGGGCGCGGTGGAAGCCGTCAGAGCGCTGGCGGATGCGGGCGTCACGGTGATTTCCAGCACCCACGGGCGCGGGATTTTGCCAGACGCGCACCGCGCCAGCCTGCGGGCGTTTCATAACTCCCCGTCGGTAGACGCGATACTGGCGCGCTGCGATTTTACGCTGGTGGCCGGCTCGCGCCTGCGCAGCAACGAAACCCGCTCCTGGACGCTGGCGCTGCCCGAGCCGCGCGTGCAGCTGGATATCGATCCGGCGGCGGCCAGCCGCAACTACCTGATGGACAGCGCGCTGATTGCCGACTGCGTGCCGGTGCTCAACGCGCTGGCGGCGCGGGTGCAGGGGCGCGAGTGGGGCAGCGGCAGCTGGGACGCTGACATTCATGAAGCGGTAAGCCTCGCCGAACGGGCCCTGCGCGAGCAGTGCGGCGCCTACGCCGGGCTCAGCGACGCCATCGACAGCGCGCTGCCCGCCGACGGTATTCTGGTTCGTGACATTACCGTCTCCGGCAGTCTGTGGGGCAGCCGCCTGTTCCGCGCCCACGCGCCGCTGAAAAATATTCACTCTCTGGCCGGGGCTATCGGCATGGGGCTGCCGATGGCGATTGGCACGGCGATCGCCAACCCGCAGCACAAGGTGGTGGGGCTGGTGGGCGACGGCGGCCTGAGCCTCAATCTGGGGGAGCTGGCAACCCTTGCTCAGGAGAAAGCCAACGTGACGCTGCTGATCATGAACGACGGCGGCTACGGCGTAATGCGCGGTATTCAGGATAAGTATTTTGGCGGACGCCAGTACTACAACGAGCTGCACACGCCGGATTTTACCCAGCTGGCGCAGGCGATGGGCCTGCAGGCGTGGAGCGTTTCGGAGGCCGCCGCATTTTCATCGGTGATGGCGGAAGCGCTGGCGATGCCGGGACCGTCGGTGGTTGAGGTGAAGATGGGGGTAATCGGCGCGCTGCGCTTTGCCGGGCCGCCGCAGAAAACGCTGTATTAAGCCTGAGGGAAGAGACCTCCGGCCCGGGGCGGGCCGGAGGTTAAGCACTTAGAAAACGTTGAACGGGTAATCGACAAATACGCGAATTTCGTTACCGCTGACGTTGTAGTCGCTGGCGCGGTCAGATACGCGCAGTACCGAATAGCGCAGCTTCACTTTCAGATCTTTCGCCGGGCCGTCCTGTACCTGATACTGCAGCTGGTTGAACCACTCGTGTTCTTTGCCATTGCTGGTGGCGGAGGTCTTAATGTTATCCCCGCGCACGTAAGCGGTGGTCCAGCTCAGGCCCGGCAGACCCAGACCGGCAAAATCCAGCCCGTAAGATCCCTGCCAGGAACGCTCGTCCTCGCCGTTGAAATCAGACCAGTAGGAGTTCGCCAGCCAGATGGTGTTGCCGCCGTCGCCGACGCCGCCTTTACTGCGGTAGCCGCCGTAGTTGTAGCCGGTGCTGCCGCTGTTTTGCTGGTAGGCCAGCTTGAAGGTGTGAATATCCCAGATATAGCTGGCGGCCATGCTCCAGATGGTGTTGTTACGGCCGGTGTCCAGCGAATCGGCGTAGCCGCGGGTCAGGCGCGAGTTGTAGCCGTTAAAGTCCAGAACCATCTGCTGGCCGGTAGCAAACGGCTGTTTAAAGTTCAGGCCCAGGTACTGTTTGTTCAGCACGTTCTCAACGTGGGAGGCGTAAAACGCGCCGCTGAACTGATCGTTAAACTGGTAGCTGGCGCCGCCGAAGGTCATGCTCTTAAGGCCGCTGTTGTGGCGATCGTCGCTTTTACGCTGTTCGTCGGTGAAGTAACCGGCGTTAACGTCCAGCCCTTCAATTTCCTGAGAGGTTAACAGCGTACCGGTGTACGTTTCCTGCAGCAGGCGCGAGTCGTCGGCGTACAGAATCGGCAGGATCGGGTGCTGAGTACCGTAGCTCAGGACGGTGTTGGAGAAGCGCATTTTGGCAGCGGCGCCAAATTTCGCCAGATTGGTTTTGGCTTTGCCATCGTCATCCTGCTTGAAGAAGTCGATGCCGCCGGCGCCGCTGCGGCCGCGGCCGCCGTCCAGACGCACGGCGTACTGGGCGATACCGTCAACGCCGAAACCTACCACGCCCTCAGTAAAGCCGGATTCGAAGGTGCCGATAACGCCCTGGCCCCATTCGGCCTTATTTTCCAGGCCATCTTTGTAGTCGCGGTTGATATAGGCGTTGCGCAGGAGCACATCTAAATGGCTGTCGTCGACGAAGCCTTTGCTGTCTGACTGCTGGCTGGCGATGGCCGGTACGGCGGCCAATAATCCTAAAGCGATTAAAGAAAGTTGTTTTTTCACTGAGGGAACGTCTCTTAATAATGGGTGTCAAAGCGACTTGCTGTGTAACGGGAAGTTACCTGAATAATAACGGATTGCAATATTAAAGTTGGCATAAGCTATTGCTATGGCTGCAATATCGGCGCGCAGAGAGTAAAGAAACGCGCTGCGGAATGTTTCGCGGGTTAAGCCTTTTTAAGAATAATAAATATATGTTACCCGGGCGGGCTAAAATATTATTCCGGGATGACGAGCTAAGACGAATGATTTGATTTTTATTTTCAGCTGACGGCATTTGCAATAAATGCCGTAGTTTTAACTTTTCGTGCTTTATAAAAAAGGAGGCCGTAACCTCCTCTTACATTAATTAATGCCGTCGGCTTTCATGCGATCGCGAATATGCTGGGCGCGCGCTTCCGAGGCCGGATGGTCGTCAAACATGCTGCTCTGGCGACCCTGTTCAAGGCTCGACAGCTTCTCAAAACTGGTGGCCAGTCCCGCCGGATTGATGCCGCGCTTGCGCAGCAGATCGTAGGAGTAGTCGTCCGCTTCGGACTCCTGGCGCTGGGAGAACTGGGCGTTGACCAGCTTCTCGCCCAGGTCGCCGAGCTGCGACTGGGACAGGCTGCCGATGGCGCCGCCCGCCGACGCAACCGCCACGCGCACCGCGTTGGTACCGAGCTGAACCTGCATCCCTTTCTTCACGTGGCCCAGCGCGACGTGGCCCATTTCGTGGCCGATAACTGCTTCCACTTCGTTGTCATTCATGATGTCCATCAGGCCGCTGTAGACGCGAATACAGCCGTTCGCCATGGCGAAGGCGTTTACGTCTTTGGTGACGTACACCTTGTAGTTGACCGGCTGGCCGTTGATGTTATCGCCCAGCGCGGCGGCGATTTTCGTCAGGCGCTGGGCATATTCGCTGCCCGCCGCCGCGAGGGTGGCTTTGCTGTCCATCTCGGCACAGGCTTTGTCACTTAGTGCGATCACCTGGGCGTCGGTCAGGGTGTAGGCCTGAAAGGCCTCCACGCCTGAGTTCATCAGCCCGTTTGAGTCCATCGTTTCACAGCCGGAAAGGGTGCCAGCGGTCGCCAGAGCAAGGAGTAAAGTACGAAGTTTCATGGTTATTTTCCGTGGGTAAGTATCAACGTAATCCGCGTTGTCGACCGCCTGTCCATACCGGGCGGTGCGGCGAGTATAAAGAATAGCAATTCGTGCTGGCGAGGAGAATGCGCGGCCTGATTCTGCAATGCAGATATTTCCCAGGCGGCACGAGGATGCTCCATGTACATGCCTTTCGGCTTGGGTTACATTGTTGGCACATTTTTCCGGCGTAGCTTAAAACGCGCTGTCGTCAAGCCGTTTTGTGCATGGCCTTCAACAGTACGAACTGGAGTTAAAATGTCCTCACGTAAAGAGCTTGCTAATGCTATTCGTGCGCTGAGCATGGACGCAGTACAGAAAGCCAAATCCGGCCACCCGGGTGCCCCGATGGGTATGGCCGACATTGCCGAAGTCCTGTGGCGTGATTTCATGAACCACAACCCGCAGAATCCGTCCTGGGCCGACCGCGACCGCTTCGTGCTGTCCAACGGCCACGGCTCAATGCTGATTTACAGCCTGCTGCACCTCACCGGCTACGACCTGCCGCTGGAAGAGCTGAAAAACTTCCGCCAGCTTCACTCCAAAACCCCGGGCCACCCGGAAGTGGGCTACACCGCCGGTGTGGAAACCACCACCGGCCCGCTGGGTCAGGGTATCGCTAACGCGGTAGGTATGGCGATTGCCGAGAAGACCCTGGCGGCGCAGTTCAACCGTCCGGGCCACGATATTGTCGACCACTTCACCTACGCGTTCATGGGCGACGGCTGCATGATGGAAGGCATCTCCCACGAAGTGTGCTCCCTGGCGGGCACCCTGAAGCTGGGCAAGCTGATGGCGTTCTATGATGACAACGGCATCTCCATCGACGGCCACGTTGAGGGCTGGTTCACCGACGACACCGCGAAGCGCTTTGAAGCCTACGGCTGGCACGTGGTGCGCGGCATCGACGGCCACGACGCGGACGCCATCAAGCGTGCGGTAGAAGAAGCCCGCGCGGTCACCGACAAGCCGTCCCTGCTGATGTGCAAAACCATCATCGGCTTCGGCTCTCCGAACAAACAGGGTACCCACGACTCCCACGGCGCGCCGCTGGGCGACGAGGAAATCGCCCTGACCCGCAAGGCGCTGGGCTGGAACTACGGTCCGTTTGAAATCCCGTCTGAAATCTACGCCCAGTGGGATGCGAAAGAGGCCGGCCAGGCGAAAGAGTCCGCGTGGAACGACAAATATGCCGCCTACGCGAAAGCCTTCCCGCAGGAAGCCGCCGAGTTCACCCGCCGCATGAACGGCGAGCTGCCGGCTGATTTCGACGCGAAAGCGGCCGATATTATCGCGAAGCTGCAGGAAAACCCGGCGAAAATCGCCAGCCGCAAAGCCTCCCAGAACGCGATTGAAGCCTTCGGCCCGCTGCTGCCGGAATTCCTCGGCGGCTCCGCCGACCTGGCGCCGAGCAACCTGACCCTGTGGTCCGGCTCGAAAGCCATTAATGAAGACACCGCCGGGAACTACATCCACTACGGCGTGCGCGAGTTCGGCATGACCGCCATCGCCAACGGTATCTCTCTGCACGGCGGCTTCGTGCCGTACACCTCCACCTTCCTGATGTTCGTCGAGTACGCCCGCAACGCGGTACGCATGGCGGCGCTGATGAAGGCGCGTCAGGTGATGGTCTACACCCACGACTCCATCGGTCTGGGCGAAGATGGCCCGACCCACCAGCCGGTTGAGCAGGTTGCCTCCCTGCGTCTGACCCCGAACATGTCTACCTGGCGCCCGTGCGACCAGGTGGAAACCGCGGCAGCGTGGAAGTTCGGCGTTGAGCGCGCGGACGGCCCGACGGCGCTGATCCTGTCCCGCCAGAACCTGGCCCAGCAGCCGCGCAGCGCGCAGCAGCTGAAGGATGTTGCCCGCGGTGGCTACGTGCTGAAAGACAGCGACGGCCAGCCGCAGATTATCTTCATCGCCACCGGTTCTGAAGTTGAGCTGGCAGTAGCGGCGTACGAGAAGCTGACCGCCGAAGGCGTGAAGGCGCGCGTGGTCTCCATGCCGTCCACCGATACCTTCGACAAGCAGGATGCTGCGTACCGTGAATCGGTGCTGCCGAAAGCGGTTTCTGCTCGCGTGGCGGTGGAAGCGGGTATCGCCGACTACTGGTTCAAGTACGTGGGCCTGAACGGCGCCATCGTCGGCATGACCACCTTCGGTGAATCTGCGCCGGCAGAGCAGCTGTTTGAAGAGTTCGGCTTCACGGTTGAGAACGTGCTGGCGAAGGCCAAAGCGCTGCTGTAATTCTGAATGCATTAAAGCAAGGCCGGGCATGTCCCGGCCTTTTCATTTATTCAGGCCTGATGTAAACCTGTTGTAAATTATTCCAGCAAAAATGTGATGTATATCAGACTTCACAACACTTCCTCTGGACTAACGTTCCTTTTATTCCATCTTTCGATTACTCTGGCTGAAGCGTTTCAGTCGATTAAATGTTCGACAATTAATCAATCAGTCGCGGTTTGCGACGGCAGGCATTCCTTTCTGCGCGAGGCTGGATTAGGCTTTCAGCCACCGTAATCAGGGAGTGTGTTGCAGGAGATTTATGACCCTACGCGTAGCGATTAATGGTTTTGGCCGCATAGGACGCAACGTGGTTCGCGCGCTATACGAATCCGGGCGTCGGGCCGAAATTACCGTAGTAGCCATCAATGAGCTGGCGGAAGCTGCGGGTATTGCGCACCTGCTGAAATACGATACCAGCCACGGCCGCTTCGCCTGGGATATCCGCCAGGAGCGGGAGCAGCTGTTCGTGGGCGATGACGTTATTCGCCTGCTGCACGAGCCGACCATTGAGGCGCTGCCCTGGCGCGAGCTGTCTGTTGACGTGGTGCTGGACTGCACCGGCGTGTACGGCAGCCGCGAAGATGGCGAAGCGCATCTGGCGGCCGGCGCGAAGAAAGTGCTCTTTTCACATCCTGGCAGCAGCGATCTTGACGCCACCGTGGTGTACGGCGTCAATCATGATGAGCTGCACGCGGAACACCGCATCGTCTCTAACGCCTCCTGCACCACCAACTGCATTATTCCGGTGATTAAGCTGTTAGATGAGGCTTTCGGCATTGAGTCCGGCACCGTCACCACGATCCACTCGGCGATGCACGATCAGCAGGTGATCGACGCTTATCATCCGGATCTACGGCGCACCCGCGCGGCGAGCCAGTCCATCATTCCGGTGGATACCAAGCTGGCGGCCGGGATCACCCGCATTTTCCCGCAGTTTAACGACCGCTTTGAGGCCATTGCGGTTCGGGTCCCGACCATTAACGTGACGGCAATCGATCTTAGCGTCACGGTGAGGAATCCGGTAAAAACCAGTGAAGTCAATCTGTTGCTGCAAAAAGCGGCGCAGGGGGCATTTCATGGTATAGTTGACTATACGGAATTACCGTTGGTTTCTACTGATTTTAACCACGATCCGCACAGCGCCATCGTCGATGGCACGCAAACCCGGGTCAGTGGAGCGCACCTGATCAAAACGCTGGTCTGGTGCGACAATGAATGGGGCTTTGCTAACCGAATGCTCGACACGACGTTAGCAATGGCCGCAACAGGTTTCAGGTAAGGCGCATCAGCGTCTGCAAAACTTTAGAATCAAATAGAGGATTCACCATGTCTGTAATTAAGATGACCGATCTGGATCTGGCTGGTAAACGCGTTTTCATCCGTGCGGATCTGAACGTACCGGTGAAAGAGGGTAAAGTGACCAGCGACGCGCGTATCCGCGCTTCTCTGCCGACCATCGAACTGGCCCTGAAGCAGGGTGCTAAAGTGATGGTGACTTCCCACCTGGGTCGTCCGACCGAAGGCGAGTACAACGAAGAGTTCTCCCTGCTGCCGGTTGTTAATTACCTGAAAGACAAACTCTCCAGCCCGGTGCGCCTGGTTAAAGATTACCTCGACGGCGTTGATGTAGCCGAGGGTGAGCTGGTGGTTCTGGAAAACGTTCGCTTTAACAAAGGCGAAAAGAAAGACGACGAAGCGCTCTCTAAAAAATACGCGGCCCTGTGCGACGTATTCGTAATGGATGCCTTTGGTACTGCGCACCGCGCGCAGGCTTCTACTCACGGTATCGGTAAATTTGCTGATATCGCTTGTGCTGGCCCGCTGCTGGCTGCCGAGCTGGACGCGCTGGGTAAAGCGCTGAAAGAGCCGGCGCGCCCGATGGTGGCTATCGTTGGTGGCTCTAAAGTTTCCACCAAGCTGACCGTTCTGGATTCCCTGTCTAAAATCGCCGATCAGCTGATCGTCGGCGGCGGCATCGCCAACACCTTCGTGGCGGCTCAGGGCCACAACGTGGGCAAATCCCTGTACGAAGCTGACCTGGTTGACGAAGCCAAGCGCCTGCTGACCACCTGCGATATTCCGGTTCCGACGGACGTTCGCGTGGCTACCGAGTTCTCTGAAACCGCTACCGCAACCCTGAAATCTGTTAACGACATCAAAGATGACGAGCAGATTCTGGATCTGGGCTACGTTTCCGCACAGAAGCTGGCTGACATTCTGAAAAATGCCAAAACCATTCTGTGGAACGGCCCGGTTGGCGTGTTCGAATTCCCGAACTTCCGCAAAGGTACCGAAATCGTTGCTAACGCCATCGCAGACAGCGAAGGCTTCTCCATCGCGGGCGGCGGCGATACCCTGGCAGCAATCGACCTGTTCGGCATTGCAGACAAAATCTCCTACATCTCCACCGGCGGCGGCGCATTCCTCGAATTCGTCGAAGGCAAGGTTCTGCCGGCGGTCGCCATGCTCGAAGAGCGTGCTAAAAAGTAAGTTTGTACAGGCGGGGTAACCCGCCTGTTTTTTGCAAGCTGGAGTAAGCGTGCAGTTTGCAACCCCTTTCAACGGTCGAAGATACAAATACGGGACTCAGTAACATGTCTAAAATTTTTGATTTCGTAAAACCGGGCGTCATCACTGGCGACGACGTTCAGAAAGTGTTCCAGGTAGCGAAAGACAACAACTTCGCGCTGCCGGCAGTTAACTGCGTGGGCACCGACTCCATCAACGCTGTTCTGGAAGCGGCTGCTAAAGTTAAAGCGCCTGTTATCGTACAGTTCTCCAACGGCGGTGCCGCATTTATCGCCGGTAAAGGCGTGAAAACTGACGTTCCTCAGGGCGCGGCTGTTCTGGGCGCTATCTCCGGCGCGCATCACGTTCACCAGATGGCTGAACACTACGGCGTGCCGGTTATCCTGCACACCGACCACTGTGCGAAAAAACTGCTGCCGTGGATCGACGGCCTGCTGGACGCGGGTGAAAAACACTTTGCCGCTACCGGCAAACCGCTGTTCTCTTCTCACATGATTGACCTGTCCGAAGAGTCTCTGGAAGAGAACATCGCTATCTGCTCCAAATACCTGGAGCGCATGTCCAAAATGGGCATGACCCTGGAAATTGAACTGGGCTGCACCGGCGGCGAAGAAGACGGCGTGGACAACAGCCACATGGACGCTTCTGCTCTGTACACCCAGCCGGAAGACGTTGATTACGCTTACGTTGAACTGAGCAAAATCAGCCCGCGCTTCACCATCGCGGCTTCCTTCGGTAACGTGCACGGCGTGTACAAGCCGGGTAACGTTAAGCTGACCCCGACTATCCTGCGCGACTCTCAGGATTACGTGTCCAAAAAACACAACCTGCCGCACAACAGCCTGAACTTCGTATTCCACGGCGGTTCCGGTTCTACTGCGCAGGAAATCAAAGATTCCGTCAGCTATGGCGTTATCAAGATGAACATCGATACCGATACCCAGTGGGCAACCTGGGACGGTATCCTGCAGTACTACAAAACCAACGAAGCTTACCTGCAGGGCCAGCTGGGCAACCCGAAAGGCGAAGACCAGCCGAACAAGAAATACTACGATCCGCGCGTGTGGCTGCGTTCTGCCCAGACCTCTATGGTGACGCGTCTGGAGCAGGCATTCAAAGAGCTGAACGCCATCGACGTTCTGTAATTTCTGAATGTATTGCCAGAAGCCCGCTACTCAGCGGGCTTTTTTATTGCTTTTCCAACAGGATAATCCGAATTGATACTGTGAGCTGCTTGGCAAAACTCACACTTTTTGTTTACCCTTAACGGTCTGCTATATCGAAGTCAATTCAGACTTTTTTCCCGAACGGGTAGCTATAAGGAACAGTAAATGGAAGATCTAAATGTGGTCGACAGTATAAATCATGCGGGCTCGTGGCTGGTGCGTAACCAGGCGCTGCTGCTGAGTTATGCGGTAAATATCGTCGCGGCGATCGCCATTGTTATCGTCGGTATGATTGTGGCGAGAGTGGTGTCGAATGCGGTTAATCGCATGATGGTGGCGCGTAAAGTTGACGCCACCGTGGCGGATTTTCTCTCCGCGATGCTGCGCTATGCAATTATCGCCTTTACGCTAATTGCCGCGCTGGGGCGCGTCGGGGTGCAGACGGCATCCATTATCGCCGTGCTGGGTGCCGCCGGTTTGGCCGTAGGCCTGGCGCTGCAGGGTTCGCTCTCGAACCTGGCCGCGGGCGTGCTGCTGGTGATGTTCCGGCCGTTCCGCGCCGGTGAGTATGTCGATCTCGGCGGCGTAGCGGGTACCGTGCTGCACGTGCAGATCTTCTCCACCACCATGCGCACCGTGGACGGTAAAATTGTCGTTATTCCTAACGGTAAAATTATCGCCGGCAACATTGTTAACTACTCCCGCGAGCCGGTGCGCCGCAACGAATTCATTATCGGCGTCGCTTATGATTCCGACATCGATAAGGTGAAATCGCTGATTACCGATATTATGCAATCCGATGAGCGCATCCTGAAAGACCGCGATCAAATCGTGCGTCTGAACGAGCTTGGCGCATCGTCCATTAACTTTGTCGTGCGCTGCTGGAGCAAAAGCAGCGATCTGCAAACCGTGTACTGGGACGTGCTGGAGCGCATCAAGCGCGACTTTGACGCCAATGGCATCAGCTTCCCGTACCCGCAGATGGACGTTAACTTTAAGCAGGTGAAAGACGCGGAAGAGCCGTCCGTCACCCGATAAGCTAGTCGGCCCGCCCGTCCGGCGCGGGCCCATTTTCTTTTATTAGTCAGGCTAATAAAGGATTAAAATTTTCAATTTCCTCTAATGTTTTTCCCGCGCTATAGTCCCGCCATCTTGTAGACCTTTTGGGAAAATCCATCGTGTTATCTTATTTTTTTCAGGGGCTTGCCCTCGGCGCTGCCATGATCCTTCCGCTCGGCCCGCAGAATGCGTTTGTGATGAATCAGGGGATCCGCCGCCAGTATCATCTTATGATTGCTCTGCTGTGCGCGGTAAGCGATCTGCTGCTGATCTGCGCCGGTATTTTCGGCGGCAGCGCGCTGCTGATGCAGTCTCCGTGGCTGCTGGCGCTAATCACCTGGGGCGGCGTGGCCTTTCTCCTGTGGTACGGCTTCGGCGCGCTGAAAACGGCGATGGGCAGTAATATCGAGCTTGCCAGCGCGGAAGTGATGAAGCAGGGACGCTGGAAGATAGTTGCCACTATGCTGGCGGTAACGTGGCTTAATCCGCACGTTTATCTTGATACCTTCGTGGTGCTCGGCAGCATCGGCGGGCAGATGGACCTGGAGCCGCGCCGCTGGTTTGCCCTTGGTACGGTGAGCGCCTCCTTCCTGTGGTTCTTTGGCCTGGCGCTGCTGGCTGCCTGGCTGGCCCCGCGCCTGCGCACCGCACGGGCGCAGCGCATTATCAATCTGCTGGTCGGCTGCGTGATGTGGTTTATTGCGTTTCAGCTGGCAAAAGAGGGTGTTAGCCATATTCACGCTTTATTCAGTTAGCGCACTCTAGGCCTTCTCTTATGGACTTTCATTTCGTAAGGACTAAGCTTGCTTGCAGACGCCCTTTTTTGGGTAAAACAGCAGCATGGAGGAATGCCAGTGAAGTTTAAAGTGATGGCCCTGGCGGCACTGATGGGTTTCAGCACAATGTCGGTTCAGGCAAGCGAATTGCCGGACGGTCCGCACATTGTTATCTCGGGCACCGCCAGCGTAGATGCGGTGCCGGACATGGCGACGCTCGCCATTGAAGTCAACGTGGCGGCGAAAGATGCCGCGTCCGCGAAGAAGCAGGCCGACGATCGCGTTGCGCAATATCTCTCCTTCCTTGAGCAGAACGGCATCGGCAAAAAAGATATTCGTTCCGCCAACCTGCGCACCCAGCCGGACTACGACTATCAGAATGGCAAAAGCATTCTGAAAGGCTACCGTGCGGTGCGCTCCGTTGAAGTGACGCTGCGCCAGCTCGACAAGCTGAACTCGCTGCTGGACGGCGCCCTTAAAGCCGGCCTCAATGAGATCCGCTCCGTATCGCTTGGCGTTGCGCAACCGGATACCTACAAAGACCAGGCCCGCAAAGCGGCGATTGATGATGCTGTCCACCAGGCGCAGGCGCTGGCGGAAGGTTTTCACGCGAAGCTGGGTCCGGTTTACAGCATCCGCTATCACGTCTCTAACTATCAGCCGAGCCCGATGGTGCGGATGATGAAGGCAGAAGCGGCCCCGGCGAGTGATGTTCAGCAAACCTACGAGCAGCCGTCGATTCAGTTTGACGATCAGGTTGATGTCGTATTCCAGCTGGATTCAGCGACCGCTCAGCCGGCGAAAGCAGCCGAGCCGACGAAAGCAGCCGAGCCGGAGAAGAAAGCCGAGTAAAGCAGCGTCAGAACGTAAAAAGCCGGGGAAACCCGGCTTTTTACGTTATTAAGGATAATCAGTCCTGGCGCAGAACCCGGTGACCGTACTCCAGCAGCGCGTCGGTGACCCGGCGCATCATCCGGCTTTCCGGCGCGAAGCGGTGCCAGTAGAGCATCCGCCGCTGATAAAGTCCCGGTGTCAGATCGATAAGCTCGCCGGACGCCAGCTCTCTTTCAATCTGCAGGTGCGGGATCATACAGCAGGTGGTGCTCTGGCGCGCCAGCTGTACGAAAGCTTCCGATGAGTTAACGATATGGCACGGCACGCTGCCCGGCGGCAGATCGAAGTTTTGCTGCAGGAAAGCCTGATGCATATCGTCCAGATGATCGAAGGCGACCACCGGGGCTTTCAGCAGCGCGGAGCGGGTAACGCCGTTCGGAAAATAGCGTTGCGCAAACGCCGGCGAGGCGACGAACAGATAATCGAGCGCGCCGAGCTGGTCCACCAGGCAGCTTGGCAGCGCCTGCGGCTGGATGCTGACCGCGCCAACCACTTCCCCACGGCGCAGGCGATCCTGGGTACGGGTTTCATCTTCGACCTGCAAATTCAGGCGAATCGGCGAGTCGGCCAGCACGCCCGCCAGCGCCGGCAGCAGCCAGGTGGCGAGGCTGTCGGCGTTAATGGCCAGCGACAGCAGCAGCGGAGTAGAGCCAATTTGCTCGTCGCCGAGCCACTCCTCTTCCAGCAGCTCGACCTGGCGCAGCAGCGCCAGCAGCTTCTGGCCCTGCTCGGTAGGTTTCGGCGGAACGGTACGCACCAGCAGCGGCTGGCCAAACATGTTCTCCAGCTGCTTAATGCGCTGAGAAACGGCGGACTGAGTGATACACAGCTTTTGCGCGGCACGTTCAAAGCCTCTTTCCCTAATGACCGCATCTAGCGCCTGCAGTGTTCTGTAGTCCGGACGTTTCATGGTTCTGACTGACTCCTCGAATTTAATTTTCAGCACTATGACATAAATTTAACCGTGTTACAGACGAAAATGGACTTCTGCCCACACTTCCGGCACGGACTTTTGCGCGGGCGATGATCTATAATGCGCGGATCTCATCACCTCACAGGTAAAAAACCATGACGCAGGATGAACTGAAAAAAGCAGTGGGCTGGGCCGCGCTGCAGTACGTGCAGCCGGGTACCATTGTCGGTGTCGGCACTGGTTCTACGGCGGCGCACTTTATCGACGCGCTCGGCACGATGAAAGGGCAAATTGAAGGGGCGGTATCCAGCTCCGATGCCTCCACCGCGAAGCTGAAAGCGCTCGGCATTCACGTTTTCGATCTTAACGAAGTGGACAGCCTTGGCATCTATGTCGATGGCGCTGATGAAATCAACGACCAGATGCAGATGATCAAAGGCGGCGGCGCGGCGCTAACGCGGGAGAAGATTATCGCCTCCGTTGCCGAGAAGTTTATCTGTATTGCCGACGCGTCCAAGCAAGTTCCCATCCTCGGCAAATTCCCGCTGCCGGTGGAAGTAATCCCTATGGCCCGCAGCGCCGTCGCGCGCCAGCTGGTTAAGCTGGGCGGCCTGCCGGAGTATCGTCAGGGCGTGGTAACAGATAACGGCAACGTGATTCTTGATGTCCACAATCTGGAAATCCTTGATGCCATCGCGCTGGAAAACGCAATTAACGCTATTCCGGGCGTCGTTACCGTCGGCCTGTTTGCCAACCGCGGCGCCGACGTAGCGCTTATCGGCACCGCCGACGGCGTGAAAACCATCGTAAAATGATCTGACGGGAGCCGCACCGGCTCCCAAAAATATTTTCCCCGGGTTAAATTCGGTGACTTGTATCACATTTCAGAAATACACTTTATTAACAAACTGGTCATTGTGCTACTGCCAGCATTTTATGCTGAGATTACCCACCGAATACCCCTGCTTCAGGATGCCCAAGCCGCCCGCCAATATTGCCGCGATAGTTTTTTTTGATATGTTGCTGGGGTGAAGATTGATTCACAACACCATCAGTATCAAGACGGACAGGGCGGGGAAATGGCTAAGGTTTCACTAGAAAAAGACAAAATTAAGTTTCTGCTGGTTGAAGGCGTACATCAAAAAGCAATCGATAACCTTCGCGCGGCGGGATATACCAACATTGAGTTTCACAAAGGCGCACTCGACGCAGAGCAGCTTAAAGAGTCGATTCGCGATGCCCATTTTATCGGCATTCGCTCCCGCACTCATCTGACGGAAGAGATCTTCCAGGCCGCAGAGAAGCTGGTCGCCGTAGGCTGCTTCTGCATCGGCACGAACCAGGTGGATCTTAACGCCGCCGCGCGTCGCGGCATCCCCGTCTTCAACGCCCCGTTCTCGAATACCCGCTCCGTTGCGGAGCTGGTGATTGGCGAGCTGCTGCTGCTGCTGCGCGGCGTGCCGGAAGCCAATGCCAAAGCGCACCGCGGTATCTGGAACAAGCAGGCGGTGGGCAGCTTTGAAGCGCGCGGCAAAAAGCTCGGTATTATCGGCTACGGCCACATTGGCACCCAGCTGGGCATTCTGGCTGAATCTCTCGGCATGCACGTCTACTTTTACGACATCGAAAATAAGCTGCCGCTGGGTAACGCGACGCAGATTCAGCACCTTTCAGATCTGCTGAATATGAGCGATGTGGTGACGCTGCACGTGCCCGAAAATGCCTCGACTAAAGAGATGATGGGGCGCGAAGAGCTGGCCCTGATGAAGCCGGGCTCGCTGCTGATCAACGCCTCCCGCGGCACGGTGGTGGAAATTGACGCCCTGTGCGATGCTCTGTCCCGCAAGCATCTGGCGGGCGCGGCAATTGACGTCTTCCCGACGGAGCCGGCCACCAACGCCGATCCGTTTATCTCGCCGCTGAGCGAGTTCGATAACGTGATCCTGACGCCGCACATTGGCGGTTCTACTCAGGAAGCTCAGGAAAACATCGGGCTGGAAGTGGCCGGCAAGCTGGCGAAATATTCCGATAACGGCTCCACGCTGTCGGCGGTTAACTTCCCCGAGGTTTCCCTGCCGCTGCACGGCGGCCGCCGCCTGCTGCACATCCACGAAAACCGTCCGGGCGTGCTGACCTCCATCAACCAGATTTTTGCCGAGCAGGGCGTTAACATTGCCGCCCAGTACCTGCAAACGTCGCCGCTGATGGGTTACGTGGTCATTGATATTGAAGCGGAAGAGGACATCGCCGAGAAAGCGCTGCAGGCGATGAAGGCGATTCCGGGCACCATCCGCGCTCGCCTGCTGTACTGATGCCGCACTCTTCCCGCCATCATCCGTAAAGATAAAGGGCCTTCTTGATAAGAAGGCCCTTACTTTTACCAGCGCCAGATTTTTGACGGCGTCACTATCGCGGGTAGCGGGATATCCCATTTTTCCACGGGTAAATGCGCTACCTGCTGGCAGTCGTGCGCGTAGCCTACGGGCTGCAGCCGGTAGCGGCGCCAGTTTTGCAGGGTTCTGTCATAAAATCCGCCGCCCATGCCCAGGCGCTGCCCCTGCGCGTCAAACGCCACCAGCGGCGTAATAAGCACGTCCAGCTCGCTGAGCGGCAGCACCTCGCGCACGTCGAGCATCGGCTCGCTAATTTTCAGACGGTTGACCACCAGCGGTGAGCGTGAATGATAGCGTAAGAACAGCAGATTGCCGGGGCTAAAGGGGTGTAGTACCGGAAGATAGACCTGCCTGCCGCTGCGCCACAGCATTTCAATCAGCGGCCGGGTATCCAGCTCGCCGTCAAAAGAGAGAAACAGCGCGACGCTGCGGGCCTGCGCCATCGGCGGCCACGACATCATGCGTTCCGCGGCCTGCTGCGCAAATTGCGACTGCTGCCCGGATGTGAGCGCGCGTCTGCGCTGGCGCACAAGCTGGCGAATTTGCTGTCGTTCTGTGGAGGTTGAAGAGGCTGGGGTCATGGTAGTGACAGAAAGAAAAGAGGGAATCTCCGAGATGCCGCCGCAGGCTGTAACCCTTGAACCCTTGGTTCAAGGTGAATGTGTCGTCAAAGTCTTCAGGCTTCTCGGACGAACCGAGCATGCTCACCGACCGTGAGGCGCCACATTCTTGTGGTATGAAATATCGGCTCAGGGGACTGGCCCGCTTGCAAACATCTCAGAGAAATTTTGCTTCAGGGTTAGTCTACCATAGCTAACCATAAAGCGTTATTCAAAGCTGGAACCCGACTTTTCAGATATGCGACCCTGATCGAGTAATGCCTGTTCGATGGTCTGCTGTAACATCCGAATACGGTGTTCCATACTGGCAGCATAGTCGCGCGTTTTGGCTTTTTCCTGAGTCAGCTCATAGCTGATGTTCAGGGCCGCGATAAAGACTAACTGCTCGGTATTTGTGACTCTAGTGCGTTCTTTCAGATCTTGCAACCGCTGATTCAAATCATCCGCAGCCAGCTGCAATGCATCCCTTTGTTCAGGGGGGCAATTCACGCGAAGCGAACGGCCAAAAATTTCGATATCGACGGGTTGTGCAGACATGCCACCTTCCTGCTGATTGACTGCGCTACCTCCGGGCCCTGCACCGGGGCGCCAGAAGGGGCGACACTATAGCTACCCTGCCGGGGACATTCAAGCCCTTTTCTGGTTCGCCAGGGTCCAAAGTGGTAGCATATCATGAATATTCCTCCAACGATGACGATTGAGCATGTCTATACAGAACGAAATGCCTGGTTACAGCGATGTGAACCAGCTACTTAACCAACAGGGAGTAGGGCTGACGCCCGCAGAAATGCACGGTCTGATAAGCGGCATGCTCTGCGGCAACAACAAGGACAGCAGCTGGCTGGCAATGGTCCACGACCTGACCAACGAAGGTCTGGCGTTCGGCCACGAGCTGGCTGAAGCGCTGCGCAAAGTCTACGCGTACACCAGCGACTCGCTGGAGGACGACGGCTTTATGTTCCAGCTCTGGCTGCCGGACGACGAAAGCGCCAGCGTGTTTGACCGCGCCGACGCGCTGGCGGGCTGGGTGAACCACTTTCTGCTGGGTCTGGGCGTTACGCAGCCCAAGCTCGACAAAGTGAAAGGCGAAACCGGCGAAGCCATCGACGATCTGCGCAACATCGCCCAGCTGGGCTATGACGAAGATGAAGATCAGGAAGAGCTGGAGATGTCTCTTGAAGAGATCGTTGAATATGTGCGCGTCGCCGCGCTGCTTATTCACGACTACTTCACCCGGCCGCAGCCCACCGCGCCGGAAGTCCGCAAGCCGACCTTACACTAAAACAACAACGTAAAGGGGAGTGTCATGACACAGCAGGAGTTCGACCGTCGTCGTCAGGCGCTGCTGGCGCAAATGCAGCCCGGCAGCGCGGCGATTATCTTTGCCGCGCCGGAAGCGACGCGCAATGCAGATTCAGAATATCCGTATCGCCAGAGCAGCGATTTCTGGTACCTCACCGGCTTTAACGAGCCCGAAGCCGCGCTGGTGCTGATTAAAAGCGATGACACTCACAACCACAGCGTACTGTTTAACCGGGTGCGCGACCTGACCGCGGAAATCTGGTTCGGCCGCCGCCTCGGCCAGGACGCCGCACCGGCGAAGCTTGGCGTTGACCGGGCGCTGGCGTTCAGCGAAATCGACGAGCAGCTCTATCAGCTGTTGAACGGCCTCGACGCGGTGTACCACGCGCAGGGCGAATATGCTTATGCGGACGAGATAGTCTTCCGGGCTCTCGACAAGCTGCGTAAGGGCTCCCGCCAGAACCTGAGCGCGCCGTCTTCCATTATCGACTGGCGCCCGCAGGTGCATGAAATGCGCCTGTTCAAATCGCCGGAAGAGATTGCCGTCATGCGCCGGGCGGGCGAAATTACCGCCCTGGCCCACACGCGCGCCATGGAGAAGTGCCGCCCGGAGATGTTTGAATACCAGCTGGAGGGGGAAATTCACCACGAGTTTACCCGCCACGGCGCGCGCTATCCGTCCTATAACACTATTGTTGGCGGCGGTGAAAACGGCTGCATTCTGCACTACACCGAAAACGAATCGCCGCTGCGCGACGGTGAGCTGGTGCTTATCGACGCCGGCTGTGAATACCAGGGCTACGCCGGGGATATTACCCGGACCTTCCCGATTAACGGCAAGTTTACCCCGGCCCAGCGCGCCATCTACGACATCGTGCTGGAGTCGCTGGAAACGGCGCTTGAACTCTATCGTCCCGGCACCTCCATTCAGGCAGTCAATGACGCGGTGGTGCGCATCATGGTGACCGGTCTGACGAAGCTCGGCATTCTCAAAGGCGAAGTGGATCAGCTGATCCTCGATAGCGCGCATCGTCAATTCTTCATGCACGGCCTCAGCCACTGGCTCGGGCTGGACGTTCACGATGTCGGCCACTACGGCGCAGATCGCTCCCGCGTGCTGGAGCCGGGTATGGTGCTGACCGTTGAGCCCGGCCTGTATATCGCCCCCGACGCCGACGTGCCCGCCGAATATCGCGGGATCGGCATCCGTATCGAAGATGACATCGTCATCACCGAAGACGGCAACGAAAACCTGACCGCCGGCGTCGTCAAGCGCGCGGACGATATTGAGGCGCTGATGGCGGCGCACCGCGTATGAGCGTGATTATCGTTGGCGGCGGCATGACCGGCTCCACGCTCGCGCTGGCGATTTCCCATCTCAGCGGCGGCAAAATGCCGGTTCACCTGATTGAGGCCAGCGCGCCCGAATCTCGCCAGCATCCCGGATTTGATTCCCGGGCGATTGCGCTGGCGGCGGGCACCTGCCAGCAGCTGGCCCGGGTCGGCGTCTGGCAGGCGATACGCGACTGCGCTACCGCTATCCGCACCGTACACGTCAGCGATCGCGGCCACGCCGGATTCGTCACTCTTGATGCGAAAGATTACTCCCTGCCGGCCCTCGGGCAGGTGGTGGAGCTGCACGATGTCGGCCAGCGCCTGTTTGCGCTCCTGCGCACCGCGCCGGGCGTAACGTTGCACTGTCCGGCGCGGGTGGCCCGCGTCAGCCGCAGCGCGACGGAAGCAATCGTGGAACTGGAGAGCGGGGAAACCCTCACGGGTTCGCTGCTGGTGGCTGCCGACGGCAGCCGCTCGGCGCTCGGCGAACAGTGCGGAATCGAATGGCAGCAGGAACCTTACGATCAGCTCGCGATTATCGCTAACGTCACCACGGCCGTTGCGCACCAGGGCCGCGCCTTTGAGCGTTTCACGAAGCAGGGGCCGCTGGCGATGCTGCCGATGTCTGACAACCGCTGTTCGCTGGTGTGGTGCCACGCGCTGTCGCACCGCGACGAGGTGCTCGGTTGGTCAGATCAACGCTTCTGCAACGAACTGCAGCAGGCGTTCGGCTGGCGGCTGGGGCGCATCACCCACAGCGGCGCCCGCGCCGCCTATCCGCTGTCGCTGACCCGGGCGAAGCGCGCTATTTCTCACCGGCTGGCGCTGGTGGGCAACGCGGCGCAAACCCTGCATCCGATTGCCGGTCAGGGCTTTAACCTCGGGCTGCGCGACGTAATGTCGCTGGCGGAAACCGTTGCTAATGCCGCCGATCCTGGCGATTACGCATTGCTGTCCCGCTATCAGCAGCGCCGCGCGCCGGATAAAGACGCCACCGTCGGTGTGACCGACGGGCTGGTACACCTGTTTGCGAACCGCTGGGCCCCGCTGGTGGCCGGGCGCAACGTTGGCCTGATGGCCATGGAATTACTGACTCCGGCGCGCGACGCGCTGGCGCAGCGTACCCTCGGCATGGTCGCCAGATAAGGAGTTACACAGTGCAAAGTGTTGATATTGCTATCGTTGGCGGTGGCATGGTCGGTCTGGCGGTCGCCTGCGGTCTGCAGGGCAGCGGGCTGCGCGTGGCGGTCATCGAGCAGGGCGAGCCGCAGCCGGTGGACCCGGCGTCAGCGCCGCAGCTGCGGGTGTCGGCAATCAACGCCGCCAGCGAAAAGCTGCTGGCAAAACTCGGCGTCTGGGACGATATCGTCGCCCTGCGCGCCAGCCGCTATCACGGCATGGAAGTATGGGATCGCGACAGCTTCGGGCGCATTGCTTTTGATGATCAAAGCCTCGGCTTTAGCCACCTCGGCCACATCATCGAGAATGGCGTTATCCACCGCGCCCTGTGGCAAAAGGCGCAGCAGCTGAAGGATGTTACGCTGCTCGCGCCCGCAGAACTCCAGCAGGTGGCGTGGGGCGAGAACGAAGTATTTCTGACCCTGAAAGACGGCAATATGCTGACCGCGAAGCTGGTGGTGGGGGCCGACGGCGCTAACTCCTGGCTGCGCAACAAGGCCGATATTCCGATGACCTCCTGGGACTACCGCCACCACGCGCTGGTAGCGACAATCCGCACCGCGGAGCCGCATGGCGGCGTGGCGCGCCAGGCGTTTCACGGCGAAGGCATTCTGGCCTTTTTGCCGCTGAGCGACCCGCACCAGTGCTCCATCGTCTGGTCGCTGTCGCCGCAGCAGGCGGAGCTGATGCAGCAGGCCGACGCCGCGGACTTCAACCAGGCGCTGAACGTGGCGTTTGATAACCGCCTCGGGCTGTGCGAGCTGGAAAGCGAACGTCGGGTTTTCCCGCTCACCGGACGCTACGCGCGCCAGTTTGCCGCCCATCGCCTGGCGTTGGTTGGCGATGCCGCGCACACTATTCACCCGCTGGCGGGGCAGGGGGTCAACCTCGGCTTTATGGATGCCGCCGAGCTGATCCACGAGGTGCGCCGCCTGCACGCGCAGGGCAAAGATTTTGGCCAGCACCTCTATCTGCGGCGCTACGAGCGCAGCCGCAAGCACAGCGCGGCGCTGATGCTGGCGGGCATGCAGGGCTTTCGCGAGCTGTTTGCCGGCAGCAATCCGGCGAAAAAGCTGCTGCGCGATATCGGCCTCAAGCTGGCAGATACCCTGCCGGGTGTGAAGCCGCAGCTGATTCGCCAGGCGATGGGGCTCAGCCGCCTGCCGGACTGGCTACGCTAATTTCACGTTGCACTTCCGGCGCCGGCGTCGGAAGTGCTCCCTCATTTGAAATATTCTAATCCCACCTTCTTTTTCGCATTAGATTTTATAATGCGCTCAAAAATAACCTCTGAAAAATTCGCCCTTTTTTCCGCAGATAATCTCACGGCGTACTGTCTGCTGGCCGCGGATGTTAATTTTATGTGGCATTTATCGCAGTAAGCCAGCCGATCGTGCTGTAGAGTTCCTGTGGTTTTTGGGTCATAAGCTAATGTGATGGTTAACTTTACCTTATGGTCTATCGCCTGCTTCAGTGATAACGTCAGGCAAAGGATAACGTTTGCGCGCCCGCGTAACGCGGATGCAGCAGCGTCAGCAAAATGCCTGTAGCCCCCTTAGCAAATGAGGAAATGATGGCTCAACACACGCCCCTGTATGAACAACACACCCTGTGCGGCGCGCGCATGGTGGATTTTCACGGCTGGATGATGCCGCTGCACTACGGTTCACAGCTTGATGAGCACCACGCGGTGCGCACCGACGCCGGAATGTTTGACGTTTCGCACATGACCATTGTCGATCTGCACGGCAGCCGCACCCGCGAGTTTCTGCGCTACCTGCTGGCGAACGACGTCGCCAAACTGACCGCGCCCGGCAAAGCGCTCTATTCCGGGATGCTCAATGCCTCTGCGGGGGTTATCGACGACCTGATTGTCTACTTCCTCAGCGAAGACTATTTCCGCCTGGTGGTGAACTCCGCCACTCGCGACAAAGATCTGGCCTGGATTAGCGAGCACGCCACCGCCTACGGCGTTGAAATCAACGTGCGCGACGATCTGGCGCTGATTGCCGTTCAGGGCCCGCATGCGAAGGCTAAAGCGGCGACCCTGTTTGACGATGCGCAGCGCAGTGCCGTTGAAGGGATGAAGCCCTTTTTCGGCGTGCAGGCCGGCGACCTGTTTATCGCCACCACCGGCTATACCGGTGAAGCCGGCTACGAGATTGCGCTGCCGAAAGAAAAAGCTGCCGACGCCTGGCGCGCGCTGCTGGATGCTGGGGTGAAGCCCTGCGGGCTCGGCGCGCGCGACACGCTGCGCCTTGAGGCGGGCATGAACCTCTACGGCCAGGAGATGGACGAGGGCGTCTCGCCGCTGGCGGCCAACATGGGCTGGACCATCGCCTGGGAGCCTGCGGATCGCGACTTTATCGGCCGTGAAGCGCTGGAGAGCCAGCGCGAGAAAGGCACCGAACAGCTGGTCGGTCTGGTGATGACCGAAAAAGGCGTGCTGCGCGGCGAGCTGCCGGTCCGCTTTACCGATGCCCAGGGCAATCAGCAAGAAGGCATTATCACCAGCGGCACCTTCTCGCCGACGCTCGGCTACAGCATTGCCCTGGCCCGCGTGCCGGTCGGCATCGGCGACGCTGCTATCGTGCAGATCCGCAACCGCGAAATGCCGGTCACCGTCACCAAACCTGTTTTTGTACGCAATGGCAAAGCCGTCGCGTAACTGATTATTTTAAGGAGAAAAAGCAATGAGCAATGTACCCGCAGAACTGAAATACAGTAAAGAACACGAGTGGCTGCGCAAAGAAGCGGACGGCACCTACACCGTTGGCATCACCGAGCACGCGCAGGAGCTGCTGGGCGACATGGTATTCGTCGACCTGCCGGACGTGGGCAAAACCGTGGAGGCGGGCGACGACTGCGCCGTGGCAGAGTCGGTTAAAGCGGCGTCCGATATCTATGCGCCAATCAGCGGCGAAATTGTTGCCGTCAATGACGAGCTGGGGGATTCCCCTGAGCTGGTCAACAGCGAGCCGTATGCCGCAGGCTGGATTTTCCGCATTAAGGCCAGCGACGAATCCCAGGTTGCCGCTCTGCTGGACGCCGCCGCGTACGAAGCGCTGTTAGAAGACGAGTAGTTAGCTTTCCTCTCTCCTTCACTCAGCAAGGGGAGAGCAGGACGGGGCGGCAACGCCTCGTCCGCACCACTTTTCACTGCATGTTTCAGGAATCATCGCTCATGACACAGACCTTAAGTCAGCTTGAAAATCGCGGCGCGTTTATCGATCGCCACATTGGCCCGGACGCGACGCAGCAGCAGGAGATGCTGAATGCCGTCGGCGCGGAGTCGCTCAACGCCCTGATTGGCCAGATAGTCCCGCAGGATATCCAGCTGGCGACGCCGCCGCAGGTGGGCGACGCGGCGACCGAATATCAGGCGCTGGCGGAGCTGAAAGCCATCGCCAGCCGCAACAGGCGCTTTAAGTCTTACATTGGCATGGGCTACGCCGCGGTGCAGCTGCCGCCGGTGATCCTGCGCAACATGCTGGAAAACCCGGGCTGGTACACCGCCTACACGCCGTACCAGCCGGAAGTTTCTCAAGGGCGGCTGGAGTCGCTGCTGAATTTCCAGCAGGTCACCCTGGATTTAACCGGGCTGGATATCGCCTCCGCCTCGCTGCTGGACGAAGCCACCGCCGCCGCCGAAGCGATGGCGATGGCGAAGCGCGTCAGCAAGCTCAAGGGCGCGAACCGCTTCTTCGTGGCGGCCGACGTTCACCCGCAGACGCTCGACGTGGTGCGCACCCGGGCGGAAACCTTCGGCTTCGACGTTATCGTGGATGACGCCGACAAGGCGCTCGACCATCAGGATATCTTCGGCGTGCTGCTCCAGCAGGTGGGCACCACCGGTGAAGTCCATGATTACAGCGACCTTATCGCGTCGCTGAAAGCGCGCAAGGTGGTGGTGAGCGTAGCCGCCGACTTTATGGCGCTGGTGCTGCTGACCGCGCCGGGCAAGCAGGGCGCGGATATCGTCTTTGGTTCCGCCCAGCGCTTCGGCGTGCCGATGGGCTACGGCGGCCCGCACGCGGCCTTCTTCGCCGCCCGGGATGAGTTTAAGCGCTCGATGCCGGGCCGCATTATTGGCGTTTCTAAGGACGCCGCGGGCAACACCGCGCTGCGCATGGCAATGCAGACCCGCGAGCAGCACATCCGCCGCGAGAAAGCCAACTCCAACATCTGTACTTCTCAGGTGCTGCTGGCCAACATCGCCAGCCTGTACGCGGTGTATCACGGTCCGGCGGGCCTGAAGCGGATTGCCGGGCGCATTCACCGCCTGGCCGATATTCTGGCCGCGGGCCTTCGCCAGAAAGGGCTGAGCCTGCGCCATGCCAGCTTCTTCGACACCCTGTGCGTTGACGTCGCTGATAAAGCCGCGGTGCTGGCCCGCGCTGAAGCGGCAGAAATCAATCTGCGCAGCGATATTCACCACGCAGTGGCGATTACGCTGGATGAAACCACCACCCGCGACGACGTGCTGGCGCTGTTTGACGTGCTGATCGGCAGCGGGCACGGGCTGGACATTGAAGCGCTGGACAAAGACGTGGCGCTGGACAGCCGCTCTATCCCCGCCGCGATGCTGCGCAGCGACGACATTCTTACCCATCCGGTGTTTAACCGCTACCACAGCGAAACCGAGATGATGCGCTACATGCACTCGCTGGAGCGCAAGGATCTGGCCCTTAACCAGGCGATGATCCCGCTGGGCTCCTGCACCATGAAGCTCAACGCCGCGGCGGAAATGATCCCCATCACCTGGCCCGAGTTTGCCGAACTGCACCCGTTCTGCCCGGCGGATCAGGCGCAGGGCTACCATCAAATGATCGCCCAGCTCTCCGACTGGCTGGTGAAGCTGACCGGCTACGACGCGCTGTGCATGCAGCCGAACTCCGGCGCCCAGGGCGAGTACGCGGGCCTGCTGGCGATTCGCCGCTATCACGAAAGCCGCAGCGAAGGGCACCGCGATATCTGCCTGATCCCAAGCTCCGCCCACGGCACCAACCCGGCCTCGGCGCAGATGGCGGGCATGCAGGTGGTGGTGGTGGCCTGCGATAAGCACGGTAACATCGACCTTGCGGATCTGCGTGCGAAAGCGCAGCAGGCGGGGGGAAATCTCTCCTGTATCATGGTGACCTATCCGTCCACCCACGGCGTGTACGAAGAGACCATCCGCGAAGTGTGCGAGATTGTGCACCAGCACGGCGGCCAGGTGTACCTCGACGGTGCCAACATGAACGCCCAGGTCGGTATTACCTCGCCGGGCTTTATCGGCGCTGACGTCTCGCACCTCAATCTGCACAAAACCTTCTGCATTCCCCACGGCGGCGGTGGTCCGGGCATGGGCCCGATTGGCGTCAAGGCGCATCTGGCACCGTTCGTACCGGGCCACAGCGTGGTGCAGATTGAAAGCATGCTGACTCAGCAGGGCGCGGTGTCTGCCGCACCGTTCGGCAGCGCGTCGATTCTGCCGATCAGCTGGATGTATATCCGCATGATGGGTGCCGAGGGGCTGAAAAAAGCCAGCCAGGTGGCGATCCTCAATGCCAACTACATCGCAACCCGCCTGAAAAGCGCGTTCCCGGTGCTGTATACCGGCCGCGACGGGCGCGTCGCCCACGAGTGCATCCTCGATATTCGCCCGCTGAAAGAGCAAACCGGCATCAGCGAGCTGGATATTGCCAAGCGCCTGATTGACTTCGGCTTCCACGCGCCGACCATGTCCTTCCCGGTGGCGGGCACGCTGATGGTTGAGCCTACCGAATCCGAAAGCAAGGTTGAGCTGGATCGCTTTATCGACGCGATGCTGACGATCCGCACCGAGATCGATCGCGTGCAGCAGGGCGAATGGCCGCTGGAAGATAATCCGCTGGTTAACGCCCCGCACACCCAGCAGGAGCTGGTGGCCGAGTGGACCCACGGCTACACCCGAGAGCTGGCGGTATTCCCGGCGGGCAGCGCCAACAAGTACTGGCCGACCGTGAAGCGTCTGGACGACGTTTACGGCGACCGGAATCTGTTCTGCTCCTGCGTGCCGATAAGCGAGTACCAGTGACGGGTTGTTTTGACCTGTAGAAACGATGTTTAAGGGCGCAGCGGCGCCCTTTTTTAATGGGAGGCGAAATGGCAATTGCTCTGGTAACCGGCGGCAGCCGGGGGATCGGCAGGGCTACGGCTCTGCTGCTGGCGAAAGCGGGCTACACCGTGGCGGTCAATTATCATCACAACATCGTGGCGGCGAACGAGGTGGTGAACGCGATTGCGTCCGGCGGCGGCAGGGCGCTGGCCCTGCGGGCCGACATTGGCGACGAGGCACAGGTGATGGCGATGTTCAGCGCCCTGGACAGGGAGCCGGAGCCGCTGGCGGCGCTGGTTAACAATGCCGGGATCCTGTTCGCGCAAAGCACGCTGGAAAACCTGAGCGCGGCGCGCATCAATCAGGTGCTGAACACCAACGTGACCGACTATTTTCTCTGCTGTCGGGAAGCGGTCAGGCGCATGTCCTTCAGGCACGGCGGCAGCGGCGGGGCGATCGTCAATGTCTCTTCTGCTGCTTCCCGGCTCGGCGCGCCGGGCGAATACGTGGACTACGCGGCTTCGAAAGGCGCGGTTGACAGTTTGACGAGAGGACTTTCGCTGGAGGTGGCGGCGCAGGGCATTCGGGTTAACGCCGTGCGTCCCGGCCTTATTTATACCGATATTCACGCCAGCGGCGGCGAGCCCGGGCGGGTGGATCGGGTGGCCGCCTCGCTGCCGATGGGGCGCGGGGGCCAGCCGGAAGAGGTGGCGCAGGCGATTGCCTGGCTGCTGAGCGACGGTGCATCCTACGTGACCGGCAGCTTTATCGAGCTTGCCGGCGGTAAATAACAGGCGGCCCGCTTGGGCCGCCTGTTTTCTTACGCCATCCACAGCCGCAGGCGCATGCCCCAGCTGCTGGTCCAGCCGGTGGTGATGGCGGTGACTTTCCCACGATAGACGATCAAGATCGTCGGCGTTGCCTGAACCCCCCAGCGGGCCGCAAGCTGCCCGCGCGCGTCATTCACCGTGGGTGCCGCAAGATGCCTGCGCCGCAACCCCTGCGCCAGGGCGGCATCGTCCCCGGAGCGCAGGGCCACGGTCACCACATTTGCGCCGCTGGCGGCAAGTGAGGCCACCGACGGCGTAGTGAAGCGGCACACGCTGCACCAGGTGGCCCAGACGTAAACCAGCAGCGGGCGATCCTGGCTCATTGCCGCCAGATCGACGGGCTGGCCGTCAATGGTTTCCAGCGGCTCGCTGCTGAAGCCCTGGGGCAGGGCCGGGCGGCGGGCATAATCTACTGCCAGGCTGACGGCGCCCGCCAGCAGCAGAAAAATCACCAGCTCGCGGCTCCAGCGAACAATTTTACTGCGCATCCGCTTTCGCCAGCTGTTCTTTCACCAGCGCCTCCAGCTCGTCGGCGGGAATTGCGCCGGCGACCATCTGGTCGCCAATGATGGTCGCCGGGGTGCCCTGAATGTTCAGCACCTGGGCGAGGATCAGGTTCATCTTCATGGTATCGCGGGTCTTTTCCTCGATCTTGATCGCGTCCGTGCCGGTTTTTTTCTGTGCGGCGAGAATGCTGGCGTCATCGTGGTAGCCCTTTTTCGCCATCAGCCGCTGGTGCAGCGCCCAGAACTTATCGGGCTGCTGGTGCCAGGTGGAGAGTGCGACTTTAGCGGCGTTCATAGAGCTCTCGCCGCGAAACGGCAGCAGCTTAATGATAAGGCGCACGTCGGGATTCTCCTGAACCACCTTTTCCAGCATCGGATCGAACTTCTTGCACCACGGGCAGTTGTAGTCGGTGAATGACACAATCGTCAGACGCGGTGCTTTTGCACCGGTGGCCGGGCTATCGGGATCGTTAAACAGCAGCTTTTCCAGCTGATCGTTGCTGGACGCCGGCGCCGCGTCAGGGGCGGCGAAGCTAAGCGTCGAGGCGCACAGCAACAGTAAGGCAGCGATGATTTTCATGATTATTTTCCTTTCGCGGTGGACAGGTCGGCAAGCAGCGACTCCCTGTCCAGAAGAGGGGACTGTACGCGCCCGGCCGGCAGGCCGGGGCCGTAAATTTGATTAAACGGGACGGCGGCGCTGCCGCGGGCGTTGAGGAACTGGCTAATCTCTGCTGACGGGCGCGTCCAGTCGCCGCGCAGCGCTACCACGTCCGGCTGGGTAAGGGCCTTCTGCACGTCGTCGCGCAGCAGCACGTTGTATTTATTGGCTTTGCAGGTCACGCACCAGTCGGCGGTGACATCGACAAAGACCCGCTTGTGCCCGGCCAGCGCCCGGGTAATCGCCTGCTCGCTCAGGGGCTGCCAGTCGATGCGGTCGCGGCGCGGGCCGCTGCCGCCGGACAGTGAGGCAAAGGTGACGGCGGCGATAACCAGCAGCGCCGGAATGCCTGTGCGGATCGCCGCTTTTCCGCGATGGTGCAGAGCAAGCGCCAGCGGGAGAACCAGCGCCAGCAGCAGTGCGATGGCAATAACGATAGTGGTTCCCACGTGGGCCTTGAGCAGGCTCAGCAGCCACAGCGCGGAGCCGAGCATCATCAGGCCGAGGAGCGTTCGCAGCGTATTCATCCAGCGTCCGGGACGCGGCAGGAAGCGGGCGAACCCCGGCCAGGCGGCGATAACCAGCCACGGCAGGCTCATGCCGATACCCATCGCGAAGAACAGTACCCACAGCTGCGGCAGCGGCGCCACCAGTGCTGCCGAGACGGCGGTGCCGAGAAACGGCGCGGTGCAGGGCGTTGCCAGCAGCGTGGCGAACGCGCCCTGCCAGAAGTGGCCCATCAGCCCCCGGCCGCCGCGGGTGGCCAGAAAGGTGCTGGTTCCCGAGGAGAGGCGAAACTCAAACAGCCCCAGCAGGCTGGCGCTGAACAGCACCATCACCAGCGCCATCGCGCCGATAAACCACGGATTCTGGAACTGGATCCCCCAGCCCAGCGCCTGATTGCCCAGCCGCAGCAGGGTCATCATCAGCGCCAGCGCGAGGAACGAGGCCACAATGCCGCATACCGATGCCAGGAACTGCCGCCTGATATCGCCGCGCTGCTGGTCGCGGGCCTGCACCAGCGAACCGAGCTTCATCGCCAGCACCGGCAGCACGCAGGGCATTACGTTGAGGATCAGTCCGCCCGCCAGCGCCATCAGCACCACCCAGCCGAGCGACACCGCCGGGGCCGGGCTGCCTTTAGCGACGTTGACCGCGCTCTCCTGCGCCTGTCCGCCGTCGGCGAGCACCAGGTTGAGCGTTTTGCCGCTGATATCCGGGGCACTCTCGCCCCAGCCGTCGCTCACCGGCACCGTGGCGGTCAGCGTATTGCCGCTTACCTGCAGCGCCGGCTTGCCGAAGTCCACATCATCCACGTTGTCGATGTACAGCGCCGGCTGCTGCCAGCCCGCTTCCCGCACTGCGCTAACAGTAAGTTTGCCGCTGGCATAGCGGGCTTCAAGATGGTTGGTAAGACCGCTTTGTAACGGCAGCGTCCCCATCGCCCGGGTGAAGTCATAGTCGAATTCGCCGCCGGCGGGGGCGGTCGTGTCCAGCGAGAAGGGAAAGTCCGTCAGAATGCAGACGTTGCTGCACGTTGAGAGCGTAAGCACCCCGCTAAGCCGGGTCGGCAGCGGACCGTGCACGGTCATGGGAAAGCTGACGTCGCCGTGATAGCCCTGGGTTGAGATCCCGGCAACCTCAAAGCGCTGCGGTGTCGGCCAGCGCCAGGTAACGTTAACCGGCTGCTGCCAGGCAATGGACGGCGCAATGCCGCCTTCGCCCGGGGATCGCCAGTAGGTTTTCCAGCCCTTTTCAAGGCGAATATCCAGCAGCAGGCGCGCGTCGCCGCTGTCGTTTTGTCCGGCCCGCAGCCGGACGCTGGCGTGTGAGTTATCGGCGGCGCGCAGCCAGCCGCTGTCGGCGGCCTGGCTGAGAGGCAGCCATAGCCAGAGCAGGCAGACAATCAGCCGCCTGAAGAATGTAAACATAAATTTTCTCCGTAAGTGATGAATTAACCCGAGTTTTCAGGCCGTTCTCACTCACGGAAGACGCATAATCGCAGATGCACCCGCAGCCGGGGCGGAGAGATAACCCGCGGCGGCCAGAGGCGCTCAATGCTGGGAGGGGAGGCGGCCAGTATCACCAGCAGAAGGGTAATGGCGAACAGCGCACCTTCGAACAGCACCGGCGGCACGTTGACCAGCGATTTGGCGCTGAGCTCGCAGGGGGCGACCGGCTCGTCGGCGCCGTCCGGCGCGTGCTGGACAGACTGGACGGCTTCAGGCGCACTGGCGACGAGCGAATGCATCCCGGCCACGCGCTGGGTAATGCACACCAGCATCACCAGGCAGGCAAGGACGAGCAGAGAGAGAGCTTTTCGCTGTTGCTTAATCATGTGCGCCTCAAAAATTCAGAGGCTCATCTTATCGGCATACGTTGTTTTAGCAATGTTAAAGCTGTAAAGAAGTGTAGTAGGTGCGCCCCGCGTAAAGAACGCGGGGCGCAGAGGATCAGAGGATTTCGCCGTTGCTGGCAATGACCTGCTGATACCAGGCAAAGCTCTTTTTACGCGAGCGGGACATATCGCCGCTGCCGTCGTCGTGGCGGTTAACGTAGATAAATCCGTAGCGCTTGCTGTACTGGCCGGTGGTAAACGAGACGCAGTCGATACAGCCCCAGGGCGTGTAGCCCATCAGATCCACGCCGTCGTAGGTGACTGCTTTCTTCATCGCTTCAACGTGGGCGCGCAGGTAGTCGATGCGGTAATCGTCGATAATGCTGCCGTCCGCTTCCACTTTGTCGTAGGCGCCAAAGCCGTTTTCGACGATAAACAGCGGCTTCTGGTAGCGCTCGTAAAGCTCGCACAGGGCATAGCGCAGGCCTTCGGGATCGATCTGCCAGCCCCAGTCGGAGGCTTTCACGTGCGGGTTCGGCACGCTGCCTTCTAAGCCGGAAATGGCGTCGCCGCTGCCGCCTTCGGCTTTCACCGCGTTGGTCATGTAGTAGCTAAAGCCCAGATAGGCGCAGGTGCCGTCGCGCAGGATCTCCGCATCACCCTCTTCCATGCGAATGTTGAACCCGCGCCGCGCCCACTCGTTAAGGACGTAAGACGGGTAGTAGCCGCGCAGCTGCACGTCGGTAAACACGTAGCGCTCGCGCATGGACTCCTGCGCGTACATCACATCTTCCGGCTTGCAGGAGTAGGGGTAGAGCGGCACCATCGCCAGCATGCAGCCTACCTGCATTTCGGGATTGATGCGCCGCGCCGCTTTCACCGCCAGGGCGCTGGCGACGAACTGGTGGTGCAGCACCTGGTACATGGTCTCTTCTGGATCCTGATGCTCGGTGTAGACCACCCCGGAGCAGCAGTAGCCGAACAGCGGCGCGCGCCAGTTGCGCTGGTTATTGATTTCGTTGAAGGTCATCCAGTATTTGACCTTGTTGCGATAGCGCTCGAACACCACTTCCGCGAAGCGCACGAAGAAATCGACCACTTTACGACTGGTCCAGCCGCCGTAGGCCTGTACCAGGTGCAGCGGCATTTCAAAGTGGGAGAGGGTGATCACCGGCTCAATATTGTATTTGAGCAGCTCGTCGAACATGTCGTCGTAGAACTTCAGCCCCTCTTCGTTGGGCTGCGCCTCGTCTCCCTGCGGGAAGATGCGGGTCCAGGCAATGGAGGTACGAAAACACTTGAAGCCCATCTCGGCAAACAGCGCGATGTCCTCTTTGTAACGACCGTAAAAGTCTACCGCCTCGTGGTTGGGATAATATTTGCCGGGCTCAACCTGCCGGGTTATTTCCCGCGGCACGCCGTGGGCGCCGCCGGTCAGCACGTCGCAAATGCTCGGGCCCTTGCCGCCTTTATTCCAGCCGCCTTCCACCTGGTGCGCCGCAACCGCGCCGCCCCATAAAAAGTCTTTTGGTAAGGTCAGTTTTTTCATCGTTTCCATTTCCCTTTAATAACGCTGCTGACGATAAGTCTGGCAAAAGGGAAATTAAATGTCACGGTATAACAAAATGGCCGCAAGGTGATTTGTCACGTCGAAAAAACACAGTGTTTTATTCTGCCAGCCTGTCCGCCAGTCGCCGCCCCAGAGATTCGAGAATATAGATAACCGGGATTTGGGTTGTAATATCGTAGACCCCGTCGATGCGGGTCGGGCTCATGTGCCAGCACAGGCTATGGTCTGCGAGGCGCGCCAGCCGGGAGCGCTCGTGCCCGGTGATGGCGAGCACGCTGCAGCGGTGCAGGCTGAACTGGCCGGCGAAGCGCAGGATCTCTTCCGTTTCGCCGGAGACGGAAAGCACAATCGCCAGCGCATTTTTCGCCATATCGCGGGTCACCGGAAAATAAGGATCGTCAATGTGGTTGCTGAACTTGCCGACGTTAGAGAAAAAGCGCGCGCCGTATTTTGCCAGCGCGCCTGAGGTGCCGGCGCCGACGAAAATCACGCGCTCGGCGGCCAGAATGACGCTGGCCGCATCGTCCAGCTGGCGCTCAAATTCGTCATTGTTAACGCTTCTGAAGAAGCCAATAATTTCCCCGGCGCCGCCGTTCATCTGCGGAACGGCGCTCTGTTCCAGGTAGAGCTTGAAACGTACCCGGAACTCCGAGTAGCCATCGCACTGCAGTTTGCGGCAAAATCTCAGCACCGTTGTTGTGGATACGCCCGCCGCGTCCGCCAGCTCGCGAATGGTCATATACATTACCGCGTCGCGATTTTTGATGACGCACTCATAGACCTGCATCTCAAGGTTATTCAGGCTGGCAATAGCGGCGTGGGAAAACAGGCTCACGAAGCGGTACTCATTTAGCAAAACAGGAACAAAATCATACCATGGCCCCGAACGACATCACTTTTTTTCAGCGCTTTCAGGAAGACATCCTTGCCGGGCGCAAAACCATCACTATTCGCGACGCCAGCGAATCGCACTTTACGCCCGGCGACGTTTTGCGGGTGGGGCGCTACGAGGATAATGGCTATTTCTGCACCCTGCGCGTGACGGCCACGTCGACAGTGACGCTGGACACGCTCGAAGAGCAGCACGCGCGCCAGGAAAATATGACGCTGCCGCAGCTGAAAGCGGTGATTGCGGAAATCTATCCGGGACAGCAGCAGTTTTATGTTATTGAATTTGTGCTGGTGGCGTAAGGCTGCTGCGCGGCGGACAGAATAGATCGTCAGTGAGGTTTTTATTTCAGCGAACAGGTGTTCACTGGAATCATTCTCAGTTAGGCTAAGAGAGCTTCAGGCACTTTTTGTTCATCCGGAGTCCACTATGACCAATAAACCATTAACTACGCAGGGCTATTCACTGGCAGAAGAGATCGCCAACAGCATCAGCCACGGCGTTGGGCTGGTGTTTGGTATTGTCGGGCTGGTACTGCTGCTGGTGCAGGCGGTTGATGCAAACGCCAGCGTTATGGCCATCACCAGCTATAGCCTCTATGGCGGCAGCATGATCCTGCTGTTTCTCGCCTCCACGCTGTATCACGCTATCCCGCACAAGCGGGCGAAAACCTGGCTGAAAAAGCTTGACCACTGCGCTATCTACCTGCTGATTGCCGGTACCTATACGCCGTTTTTACTGGTAGGGCTCAACTCCGGGCTGGCGCGCGGCCTGATGATTGTTATCTGGGGCCTGGCGCTGATGGGGATCCTGTTTAAGCTGACGATAGCCCACCGCTTTAAGGTGCTCTCGGTGGTCACTTATCTGCTGATGGGCTGGCTGTCGCTGATTGTCATCTATCAGCTGGCCATTAAGCTCTCGGCCGGCGGCGTGGCGCTGCTGGCGGCGGGCGGGATTATTTATTCATTGGGCGTTATCTTCTACGTCAGCAAGCGGATCCCTTACAACCACGCTATCTGGCACGGCTTCGTGCTGGGCGGCTGCGTTTGCCACTTCCTGGCGATTTATCTGTACGTCGGGCAGCTTTAAGTCTGGCAGCAAATGAAAAAATGCCCGATCGCCATCCGTACGAAGCTGGCGATCGGGTGGCCAATGACCATTAACAACACCAACGGTTAATGCCGGGCGCTCAGTGCGAACGGCATTAATGCTGACAATTTGGCAATCCGCTAACTACGCGCAGAGCAGCCGAATATTAAGGAAAACAGGACAACGAAGAATATGCGGAAAATAATAGAGAGTATCTGACGATGATATAATGCTTCCACATTCAACCTCCTGTTTTGGCTTTTACATCCTCATTTCAATGCTTCTGGATAAACCACAGCCAAAGATATACACAAAAAATCAATATTAATATACAAAAAATTAACCTTTACCTATTAGGGGTAATATAGAGATAAGTTCTATATTATTCTTTATTTAGATAAGGGAGGGTTTCTGCAGCGTAGAAATAATCGGAGATAGGTTACAGCACAGACCCTCAGCGCGTAGTTGCGGCATGTTGGAATAATCATCAAAATACTTTCTATCGGCGATCTGCTGTGATATTTGCGCAAGAAATAGCGGAAATGCGTGCCCAAGCTGGCGCAGCTGTCTGTCAGTAAATCGTCCTTCAATGCGGGAGTTGCGGGCCTGATAATGCAGTTTGCCCTGCTGCCAGCGTAAGCAGGCTACAAAGCGGGGCAGGATATGGCCGCCTTGTCTTTCATAAGGATTTTCGGGGTGGGGCATTTTACCTCTCGCGCGATAATTAAATGAAATAATTAATCACGTAAAAAACCGCCAGGCTAAGTAAAACAGCCGTAACGATATTTTTCACGAAACAGGCAATAACCACGCTTGCGACAGCCGCTAAAAAGTAGGGATTGAGCGGAAACTCTCTTATCACACCGCGATCCATTAAAATAATTGGGCCGCAGATGGCAGTGAGCAGGCAGGGGGCCGAGTACTTTAGCGCTTTATTAATCACTGCCGGCAGCCTCAGCGGTACCGCAGGCTCAAGAAAAACATAGCGGTTGAAAAAGACGATTAGCGCCAGCGTTAAGATCAGTATCCAGCTCATATTATGGCTCCTTGCGTAAAACAGAAGCGGCCGTTGCGGCAAACATGCCGCTCAGTCCGGCGACCACAATGGCGCCGTCAAAATGGCAATAGCTCAGTATCATTGACAGCACCAGTGATACGGCCACGCCGACCAGCGTGCTTATATTCTTGACCATCGGCACCACCAGCGTGATAAAGGTCGCCACAATGGAATAATCGAGGTGATATTTATCGAGATCCGATACTGCGGATGCCATCAGAATGCCCATCAGGCTAAACACATTCCACGACAAATAGAACGCCAGGCCCGCGCCGATTAAATAGCCCGGCGTCAGCGCCGCGCGCTTATTTTTCGATTCACTGAGGGCAAAAAGTTCGTCCGTCAGCAAAAAGCCGATCGGCAGCCGCAGCTTTGCTTTCAGACAGGATACAAACTCCCGCAGGGTCAGGCCGTAAATAAAATGCTGGGAGGTGATAAAAAAAACCGACACGAGGATGGTAAACAGGCTGGCCCCGGACAGCGTTAGTCCCAGCGCGACGAGCTGTGCAGCGCCGGCAAAGACGATGGCCGACATCCCCACACTTTGCCAGAACGTTAAGCCAGCCTGCACGGCCATTGAGCCTGCGAGAATACCCCACGGGATCACGGAGATGCACAGCGGCAGCATTTCAACGGCGCCGCGGGTAAAAGAGGAGTGCGACTGCGCCTTATCAGCACAAATTGGGTTAATGACTTTACTCATGGATAACGCCAGCGGTTCAGCAACAACATAGCCGTTACGCTAGCGGAGAGGGCGGGCGGTGTATTGAACGTTATTGCTGCCTCATGGATCAGGCTTTAATGAATTCGCCCGGCGTCAGGCCAACACAATTTTTAAAATGGCGATGAAAGTGGCTCTGATCGGTAAACCCGCAGATTGTCGAGGTATCAATGATGCTGACGCCGCTGCGCAGCAGCTCGCGAGATTTACGCAGCCTGGCCTGGATCAGATAGGCGTGTGGCGTCAGGCCGGTCACTGCTTTGAACTGCCGCAGGAAGTGCCAGTGGCTAAGGCCCGCCAGCTGCGCCAGCTGGGTTAATGTATGATCGGCCTCGGGACAGCTTTCGATAAAATCTTTTACCCGCAAGATCTTAAGGGTTGCCTCCGGCTGTGGACGCGGAGGCTTGCGGGTGCGGCTATAGCGCAGGCTCAGCAGCGTCAGGGAGGAGAGCAGCAGAGTCTCTTTGAGCAGATTATTGCCTTCCTGAGCAAGCATACTGAAGGTGAGCAGAAGCTGCTGGGAGAGTCCCGGATCGTGGACAACGGCATCCGGGAACCAGGGAACAAAGCCTTTTGCATCGGGTACCTGACGCAAAATGGTACTCAGCATATCCGGATGGGGATAGATTGCCCGGTAGGCCCAGCCGTGCTCCAGCTCGGAGCAGCCGGTGTGCACGTCATCGGCGTTGACGATAATAATGTCACCGCGCGGTGCGACGTGCTCGGCGCCCGAGCGGTAAAAGCGCTGGGCACCCTGCTCGATAACGCCAATGCAGAATGTCTCGTGAACGTGTCGGGCGAAGCGCTGCTTGTAATAGTGCGCCTGCAGCATGTCTACCCCGCCCAGCGCATCAAGGCGTCGGTAGTCAGTGTGTTCCTTAAATGGGACCCCCATCGTGAACTCCTGCTTTACGCGTTGTACGAAATTGCTGCCGGCGCCGTCGAATCAGGCTGGCTGCCGTCAGGCTTCGGCGAGCGAATAGGGCAGCGGCTGAATGTGCAGAGTGCCTTCCCCTGCTCGAACCCGGAACTCGCTCTCCGGTTCCATATCGTTATTCATTACCACCTGGACCAGCAGCTGGCCGTCGCCGAGCTGTACGGCGGCGAGCACGGTGCCGGTGCGGCGCCAGTTGTCGCCCATCTTCATCTCCAGGTCTTCACCGGCCTCCGGTACCCGGTCGGCGGTGCCAGCCAGATACCACAGGGCACGCTTGTTGGCGCCGCGAAATTTTGCGCGCGCCACCATCTCCTGCCCGGTATAGCAGCCTTTTTTAAAGCTGATGCCGCCCAGGGCCTGGATATTGGTAGCCTGAGGAATGAACTGGGCGCTGTTGGCAGCGTCGATAACCGGCAGGCCGGCTTCAATATTCAGCGCCAGCCACTGCTGGCTGTCGTTGAGCGCGGCGCTGTCGCGCAGGGCGTCAGCGATGCGCTGGGCCGTGGCTTCGGAAACCACCAGCAGGAAACGCTCGGCGGGATGTTCAAACCACAGCAGAGTGCTGTCGCCGTCGCGGGTAACCTGGTTTTCGCCATCCGGCAGCGTAGTGAACAGTGCTGCCAGCGCGTCGCGCGCGCCCGCGCCTGCCAGGCCGAGCAGAACCCGGCTGTCGTCCGGTGCGATGGTGACTTTAGAGAAGATGGCGTACTTTTTCAGCTCGGTGAGCTGATTCTCGCGCACGCTGCGGCGTTCAATCCAGGCGAAGCCCCCGTTATCCTGAAACAGGCGCAGGTTGCTCCACATTTTTCCTTTCGCATCGCAGTGGGCAACGGAGAGATGCTGCCCGGGCGCGAGCTGTGCGACGTCCGCGGTAATTTGGCCCTGAAGGTATTTTTCACTGTCGGCGCCGGTAATTGTCGCCAGCGCCCAGTCGTCCAGCGTCATTAGCGTCAGCGGCAGCTGCGCGGATGCAGCGGGCTGGCGAGAAGAAAACGGTGTAAAAGCCATAGTTATGTCCTGAATAGCCTAACGCAGAGTTAATAAGTAATGGTAAAAGAGCCATTGCGCATTGCAAGCGCTTTCCGAAGACCATTCGTGCCATTATTCTTCTTTTACGCTGATGGATGAAAAATAATGTAAACCATACTGAAAATGCGGTTTTAGTCTGGAGATGATGCGCAATAAGCAATATTACTTTAAAGAATGAACTTAAAACGCGTTAAACTACGCGGGACATTTTTTGAGGAAGGACTACATGGATATCAATAATAAGTCTCGAATCCACTGGGCGTGCCGGCGCGGAATGCGCGAACTTGATATTTCAATCATGCCTTTTTTTGAGTATGAATACGACACGCTGAGCGACAGCGATAAGGCGCTGTTTATACGCCTGCTGGAAAATGACGACCCGGACCTGTTCAACTGGTTAATGAATCACGGTAAGCCTGCGGATGCAGAGCTGCAACGGATGGTGCAACTTATTCAGACACGGAATCGGGAACGTGGTCCTGTGGCAATCTGATCTTCGCGTCTCCTGGCGCGCGCAGTGGATATCCCTGCTTCTGCACGGCGTTGTCGCGGCATTAATTTTGATGATGCCGTGGCCGCTGAGCTATACGCCCGTGTGGCTGCTGCTGCTGTCGCTGGTGGTGTTTGACTGCGTGCGCAGCCAGCGGCGGATTAACGCCAGCCACGGTGAAATTAAGCTGCTTATCGGCGCTCGCCTGCGCTGGCAGGAAACCGAATGGCAAATTCTCGGCAAACCGTGGATGCTCGACAGCGGCATGATGCTTCGCCTGCGGCGGGAAGATAACCGCAAAAAAACGCATCTGTGGATTTCGGCGGACAGCATGGACGCCGGCGAGTGGCGGGATCTGCGCCGCATGCTTCAGCAGCCGACGCAGCCGTAATTACACAGTCAGGCGCTATTTCTCAGGAGAAGTGCTCGGTCATTTCACTGAGGATCTGCTCGCACCAGAGCTGCAGGCGCTCGTCGCTCTGCTCGTACTGATTCGTCTCATCCAGCGCCAGACCCACGAAAAGCTGCCCATCGGCAATAACGGGTTTGGGGCTGGTGAACTCATAGCCTTCCGTCGGCCAGTAGCCGACAAACGTCACCGCCTTGCGGGCCAGCTTGTCATGCAGCATGCCGAGGGCGTCGAGAAACCATTCCCCGTAGCCAATCTGATCGCCCATGCCGTACAGCGCGATAATTTTACCGTCCAGATTCAGCGCGTCGAGCTGGCCCCAGACCGCCTCCCAGTCTTCCTGGATCTCACCAAAATCCCACGTCGGAATACCGAGGATAAGTACGTCGTACTGCTCCATCAGCGTCAGAGCGTCATCTTTAACATTGTGCAGCGTGACCAGTTCCGGGCCGATAATATCGCGAATTTTCTCGGCGGCCATTTCGGTGTAGCAGGTAGTAGAACCGTAAAAAAGACCTATTTTCATAGTGATAATTCTCAGTACAGGCTTTGTCTTTGCGCTAGTGTATCAGAAAGGCGCTTCCTTAAGGCATAATGGCCCTATTGCACCCGTAAGAGGCCGATGTGGAACAGGATCTCGTACAAATTGAACAGTTTCTCGATGCGCTGTGGCTGGAGAAAAACCTCTCCGAAAATACCCTCAGCGCCTATCGCCGCGATCTTACTATGCTGGTCGAGTGGCTCGATCGCCATCAGCTGACCCTCGCTAGCGTGCAGGGCAGCGACCTGCAGCAGCTGCTGGCAGAGCGGGTGGAAGGCGGCTATAAGGCCACCAGTACCGCCCGGCTGCTGAGCGCCATGCGCCGTCTTTTTCAACATTTTTATCGTGAAAAAATACGCGCCGACGATCCCTGCGCGCAGCTGGCATCGCCGAAGCTGCCGCAGCGGCTGCCGAAAGATCTCAGCGAAGGGCAGGTAGACAGGCTGTTGCAGGCGCCGCTGGTGGACAATCCGCTGGAGCTGCGCGATAAAGCGATGCTCGAGCTGCTGTACGCTACCGGCCTGCGCGTTACCGAGCTGGTCGGGCTTACCATGAGCGACATCAGCCTGCGTCAGGGCGTGGTGCGGGTGATTGGTAAGGGTGACAAAGAGCGGCTAGTGCCGCTGGGCGAAGAGGCCGTTTACTGGCTGGAAAACTATCTTGAACACGGTCGCCCGTGGCTGCTGGACGGTGTTTCCATCGACGTGCTTTTCCCCAGCCAGCGGGCCCGGCAGATGACGCGGCAAACCTTCTGGCACCGGATTAAACATTACGCGGTGCTGGCGGGTATCGATAGCGAGAAGCTTTCTCCCCACGTGCTGCGGCACGCGTTTGCCACGCACCTGCTCAACCACGGCGCCGATCTGCGGGTGGTGCAGATGCTGCTGGGACACAGCGATCTCTCCACCACCCAAATCTACACACACGTTGCCACGGAGCGGCTGCGGCAACTTCATCAACAGCATCACCCGCGCGCGTGATGCTGAATATACAGGACGGATTATGAAAAAAGGTTTATTGATGTTTTCCCTGCTGGCAGCGGCGCTGTCCGGTACTGCACATGCAGACGATGCTGCGGTGCGCCAGTCGCTGGCCAAGCTTGGTGTACAGAGCTCCGATATCCAGTCTTCGCCGGTGGCGGGCATGAAAACCGTGCTCACCAACAGCGGTGTGCTGTACGTCACCGAAGACGGCAAGCACATTATCCAGGGGCCGATGTATGACGTCAGCGGCGCTCAGCCGGTTAACGTCACCAACCAGCTGCTGATGGGCAAGCTTAACGGTCTGGAAAAAGAGATGATCGTGTATAAAGCCCCGCAGGAAAAACACGTTATTACCGTGTTCACCGATATTACCTGCGGCTACTGCCACAAGCTGCATGAAGAGATGAGCGACTATAACGCGCTGGGCATTACCGTGCGCTACCTCGCCTTCCCGCGCCAGGGTATCGAGAGCCAGGCCGAGCAGGATATGAAATCTATCTGGTGCGCAAAAGACCGCAATAAGGCTTTTGACGATGCGATGGGCGGCAAAGGCGTTAAACCTGCCAGCTGCGATATTAATATCGCTAACCACTACGCGCTCGGCGTGCAGTTCGGCGTGACCGGCACTCCTGCCGTTGTGCTGAGCGACGGCTATCTGATCCCGGGATACCAGGCGCCGCGTGAAATGAAAGCGTTCCTCGATCAGCATCAAAAACAGACCAGCGGTAAATAACAGGCGTGAAAAAAGAGATACAGCTTCGCCGCAGGGACGTGGATGAATCAATCGTTTTGCCGGATACGCTTCCGCCGCTGCTGCGCCGCTTGTACGCCAGCCGCGGCGTGACCCGCGCCGAGGATCTTGAGCGCAGCGTCAAAGGCATGCTGCCGTGGCAGCAGCTTACCGGCGTTGAAAAGGCCGTTGAGCATCTCTACGCGGCTTTCCGCGAGGGACTGCGCATTATCGTGGTGGGGGATTTTGACGCCGATGGCGCTACCAGCACTGCCCTGAGCGTGCTGGCCCTGCGCCAGCTGGGCTGTAATAACGTTGCCTATCTGGTGCCCAACCGCTTTGAAGATGGCTATGGCCTGAGTCCGGAAGTGGTGGAGCAGGCGCACGCCCGCGGCGCGCAGATGATCCTGACCGTCGACAACGGCATCTCTTCCCACAGCGGCGTCGATCGCGCCCACGCCCTCGGTATTCCGGTACTGGTTACCGACCACCACCTGCCGGGTGAAACGCTGCCGGCGGCAGAAGCTATTGTTAACCCCAACCTGCACGACTGCGCCTTTCCGTCAAAGTCGCTGGCGGGGGTGGGCGTTGCCTTTTACCTGATGCTGGCCCTGCGTACTTTTCTGCGCGACAAGGGCTGGTTTGAAGAGCAGGGCATTGCCGTACCGAATCTCGCCGAGCTGCTGGATCTGGTGGCGCTGGGCACGGTCGCCGACGTGGTGCCGCTCGATGCCAACAACCGCATTCTCACCTGGCAGGGGCTGAGCCGCATCCGTGCGGGTAAGTGCCGGCCGGGCATTAAGGCGCTGCTGGAAGTCTCCAACCGCGAGGCGCAGAAGCTCGCCGCCAGCGATTTAGGCTTTGCGCTGGGGCCGCGCCTCAATGCGGCAGGCAGGCTTGACGATATGTCGGTCGGCGTGGCGCTGCTGCTGTGCGACAACATCGGCGAGGCCCGCCAGCTGGCAAACGATCTGGATGCCCTCAATCAAACCCGTAAAGAGATAGAGCAGGGGATGCAGGCTGAAGCCCTGACCCTGTGCGAGAAGCTGGAGCGCAGCGGTGAAGCCCTGCCCGGCGGCCTGGCGATGTACCATCCCGAGTGGCATCAGGGCGTGGTGGGCATCCTCGCTTCGCGGATTAAAGAGCGCTTTCACCGCCCGGTTATTGCCTTTGCGCCCGCGGGGGACGGTACTCTTAAGGGCTCCGGCCGCTCAATTCAGGGTCTGCACATGCGCGACGCGCTGGAGCGGCTGGATACGCTTTATCCGGGGCTGATGATCAAGTTTGGCGGCCACGCGATGGCGGCAGGTCTGTCGCTGGAAGAGGCAAAATACGAGGAGTTCCAGCGCCGCTTCGGCGAGCTGGTGACCGAGTGGCTCGATCCCGCGCTGCTGCAGGGTGAAGTAGTATCAGACGGCCCGCTGTCGGGGCCGGAGATGACCATGGAAGTCGCGCAGATGCTGCGGGATGCCGGTCCCTGGGGGCAGATGTTCCCGGAACCGCTGTTTGACGGGCGTTTCCGCCTGCTCCAGCAGCGGCTGGTGGGCGAGCGGCATCTGAAAGTGATGGTTGAGCCGGTAGACGGCGGACCGCTGCTGGACGGCATCGCGTTTAACGTCGATACCACCCGCTGGCCGGACAACAGCGTGCGCGAAGTGACGCTGGCCTATCGCCTCGATATAAACGAGTTTCGCGGCAACCGCAGCCTGCAAATAATCATTGACACTCTCTGGCCAACTTAGCGCAGGATTTTCTACAAAAAAGGGCCCGGATCCGGTAATATCGGGCTCTTACACCGCATTTTGACAAGCGCAGAAGATAACCGACCATGTTTGAAATCAATCCGGTAAAAAACCGCATTCAGGACCTCACCGAGCGCTCCAACGTTCTTCGGGGGTATCTTTGACTATGATGCCAAGAAAGAGCGTCTCGAAGAAGTAAACGCCGAACTTGAGCAGCCCGACGTCTGGAACGAGCCCGATCGGGCGCAGGCGCTGGGCAAAGAGCGCTCCTCCCTGGAAGCCATCGTTGAAACCCTCGACCAGATGTCGCAGGGCCTGGAAGACGTTTCCGGCCTGCTTGAACTGGCCGTTGAAGCCGACGACGAAGAGACGTTTAACGAAGCCGTTGCCGAGCTTGACGGTCTTGACGGCAAGCTCGCCCAGCTTGAGTTCCGCCGCATGTTCTCCGGCGAATACGACAGCGCCGATTGCTATCTGGATATCCAGGCCGGTTCCGGCGGCACCGAAGCGCAGGACTGGGCCAGCATGCTGACCCGCATGTATCTGCGCTGGGCCGAAGCGCGCGGCTTCAAAACCGAAATCATCGAAGAGTCAGAAGGCGAGGTTGCGGGCATTAAATCCGTGACTATCCGCATTGCCGGCGATTACGCCTACGGCTGGCTGCGTACCGAAACCGGCGTACACCGCCTGGTGCGCAAGAGCCCGTTTGATTCCGGCGGCCGTCGCCATACTTCCTTTAGCTCTGCGTTTGTCTACCCGGAAGTTGACGACGATATTGATATCGAAATTAACCCGGCGGATCTGCGTATTGACGTGTACCGCGCATCCGGCGCGGGTGGTCAGCACGTTAACCGTACTGAATCTGCCGTACGTATTACCCACCTCCCGACAGGTCTTGTCACGCAGTGTCAGAACGACCGCTCGCAGCACAAGAACAAAGACCAGGCCATGAAGCAGATGAAAGCTAAGCTTTATGAGCTGGAGACGCAGAAGAAAAATGCTGAAAAACAGGCGATGGAAGACAACAAGTCTGATATCGGCTGGGGTAGTCAAATCCGCTCCTACGTTCTGGACGACTCCCGCATTAAGGATCTGCGTACCGGAGTGGAAACCCGCAATACCCAGGCCGTGCTTGACGGCAGCCTGGATCAATTTATCGAAGCAAGTTTGAAAGCAGGATTATGAGGAACCAACATGTCTGAACAACAATCGCAAGGTGATGACGTAGTAGTTGATCTTAATAACGAACTGAAATCCCGTCGCGAGAAGCTGGCGGCGCTGCGTGAGCAGGGCGTGGCTTTCCCGAACGATTTCCGTCGTGACCATACTTCAGATCAACTGCATGCTGAATTCGATAGTAAGACCAACGAAGAGCTTGAAGCGCTTAACGTTGAAGTGGCCGTTGCCGGCCGTATGATGACTCGCCGCATTATGGGTAAAGCCTCTTTTGTTACCCTGCAGGATATGGGCGGTCAGATCCAGCTGTACGTTGCCCGCGACGATCTGGCAGACGACGTCTATAACGAAAAATTCAAAAAATGGGACCTCGGCGATATCCTGGCGGCGCGCGGTAAGCTGTTCAAAACCAAAACCGGCGAACTCTCCATTCATTGCACCGAGCTGCGCCTGCTGACCAAAGCCCTGCGCCCGCTGCCGGACAAGTTCCACGGCCTGCAGGATCAGGAAGCCCGCTATCGCCAGCGCTATCTGGATCTGATTGCGAACGAAACCTCCCGCAAAACCTTCCTGACCCGCTCCCGCATCCTGGCCGGCATTCGCCAGTTCATGGTTGAGCGCGGCTTTATGGAAGTAGAAACGCCGATGATGCAGGTTATCCCTGGCGGCGCGTCCGCGCGTCCGTTCATCACCCACCACAATGCCCTCGACATGGACATGTACCTGCGTATCGCGCCGGAACTGTACCTGAAACGTCTGGTAGTTGGCGGCTTTGAGCGCGTTTTCGAAATTAACCGCAACTTCCGTAACGAAGGTATTTCCGTTCGCCACAACCCTGAGTTCACCATGATGGAACTCTATATGGCGTATGCGGATTATAAAGACCTGATCGAACTGACCGAGTCGCTGTTCCGCACTCTGGCCGAGAATGTTCTGGGCACCACCAAAGTCCCTTACGGCGAGCACACTTTCGACTTCGGTAAGCCTTTTGACAAGCTGACCATGCGCGAAGCGATCAAAAAATACCGTCCGGAGACTAACCTCGACGATCTGGAGAACTTCGACACCGCTAAAGCACTGGCCGAATCTCTGGGCATTCACGTTGAGAAGAGCTGGGGCCTGGGCCGTATCATCACCGAGATCTTCGATGAGACTGCCGAAGCGCATCTGATTCAGCCGACCTTCATTACTGAATACCCGGCTGAAGTTTCCCCGCTGGCGCGCCGCAACGACGTCAACCCTGAAATCACCGACCGCTTTGAATTCTTCATCGGCGGCCGTGAAATCGGTAACGGTTTCAGCGAGCTTAACGACGCAGAAGACCAGGCTGAACGTTTCCAGGATCAGGTTAACGCCAAAGATGCCGGTGACGACGAAGCGATGTTCTACGACGAAGACTACGTGACCGCGCTGGAGCACGGCCTGCCGCCGACCGCTGGACTGGGTATTGGTATCGACCGCATGATGATGCTGTTCACCAACAGCCACACCATCCGCGACGTGATCCTGTTCCCGGCCCTGCGCCCGGTAAAATAAGGCTCAGTGATTAAAAAGCCCCTTCGCACCGCGGTGCGAAGGGGCTTTTTTTATATCCCGGCAAACTGCTTCAGGCGCTGGCGGGCAGGAAGGTGGCTGAACTGCTGGCGCATCCACGGGCTGAACATGAACGGTGCCGCGGTGATAGCCTGCTGCAGATCGTCCAGCGCAATCCAGTGATAGTCCATCACCTCATCAGGATTGGCCTCAATCTCAGACTGCTGGCGCGCGGCGTAGACCGGGCAGCGTTCGTTTTCAACGATCCCTGAGCTGTCGGTTTCGCAGTAGCTAAAATCAGGGAAAACCGGCGTAATGTCCGCAACGGCGACGCCAATTTCAAACTGGCAGCGGCGGGCGATGGCCTGCTCAAACAGTTCTCCGGTTTGCGGATGGCCGCACACGGAATTGGTCCACACGCCGGGCCACGCCTTTTTCCCCAGCGCCCGCCGCGTAAGCAGCAGCTGTTGCCTGTCGTTAAACAGCCAGCAGGAGAAGGCAAGGTGCAGCGGCGTTTGACTGTGGTGTGCCGCATACTTTTCCTGAGTTCCGCAAGGTGTACCTTGCGCGTCGAGTAAAATTACATGCTCCATAACATCCTCTCAGGTCGAATGTTAATAGTGTATATCAATGTCATTAAACGCGTTCATTGTTGCGTGCTTAATATTATGATTGGCTGTTAATGAGATGTGCCGGGGGCATTGGCATTCGGCAGTGGCCTGTTATCATAGGACTTCTGTGCCCTGAATAATCTGAGCTGCCTGAAGGCGCGCAGCCTGAATTATCCAGGGTATATGTGCTTCAAATGAGGATATAACGTGCTGCAGGATGCCCGATGATAAACCGCTTTTCCGCGATACTCTGCCTGACGCTGGCCCTGATGCTAACCGGATGCGCCAGCCGTTCTTCCGATGCCACCTACACCGTTAAGCGCGGCGACACGCTATATGGCATATCGCGTCAGACCGGCACCAGCGTTAAAGATCTGGCGCGCCTCAACGGTATTTCACCGCCCTACACGATTGAAATCGGGCAGAAGCTCGTGCTTAATTCGGCCAAAAAGGCTACAAAATCCGCAACCCGCACCGCGAAGACTGTGCTGCCATCCTCTGCGGTTCCGCAGTCCTCATGGCCGCCTGTGGGCCAGCGCTGCTGGCGCTGGCCGGCCAGCGGTAAAGTTGTTCTGCCCTATTCAACGGCGGACGGCGGCAACAAAGGCATCGATATCGCCAGTTCGCGCGGCCAGCCGGTTTACGCGGCCGGCGCGGGAAAAGTGGTATACGTTGGCAACCAGCTGCGCGGCTACGGCAATCTGATCATGATTAAGCACGGCGAGGACTATATTACCGCCTATGCGCACAACGATAAGCTGATGGTCAATAACGGGCAGTCGGTAAAATCAGGGCAGCAAATCGCCACCATGGGCAGCTCCGATGCGGATTCCGTACGCCTGCACTTCCAGATCCGTTATCGAGCGACCGCTATCGACCCGCAGCGCTACCTGCCGCCGCAGGGCAGCAGGCCCAAATGCTAACTGACGGATTTATCATCAGTTAGCCGCATTTTAATGCTTGTCAGCGCGGGTGCGAGGTTTATAATGTTCCTCGCACTTCCCCCGCGGGCGTAGTTCAATGGTAGAACGAGAGCTTCCCAAGCTCTATACGAGGGTTCGATTCCCTTCGCCCGCTCCAGTTACGCACCTCTGCAACGCCAAAACCCCATAATTCGACTTATTTCAGATGCTTCTCTGATAATCTGCCGTGTGCGTGCGGTGACGTCCTCTCGTTTGCGGTAAGGCCCGGATGTTCTCATGAGATACCGGCTCGACAATTTCTTCCCGCGCGTAGGCAAAACGATGCGCCCGCAGCGTATGGCTTCTGCAGGGGTAATTGCTTTGTTAATTTGCAGAGGTAAAGAGAAATTACTAAATGGCCAGGCAAGCCGAACAGGATGAAGTAATACAATTGGATATCAATATATACCCGTCATACTTCAAGCCGCTTGGGCGTTGGCTGCGTTACTCGGCTCATCCCTAAAGATCCGTCGTTTTGCGACGTACCCTGGTCACTTACGGAAGTCAAACTCTCGGGGATTCACTCACTTGCCGCGTTATTCGACCTGCGGCCTCACCCTTACAGGGTCAGCGCAAGCGCTGCTCAAAGCATCAGGGATGCTTTGAGCAGCAACTCGAATTATTTAGGGCATAAATCAAGATCGAGCATGCTAAATTGAAGTAAAATATCCAGCTCTTAAAATTATTGTACTTTTATAATTTATAAAGCCGATAGCCAGTACCTGGCATATCGAACCATTCAAGTGTTAATCTCCGGCAATACCCGAACGACAAATTTTACGCAGACCAGGTATCATTTTAAGTACTTCATCAACGCTGCGGTAGAACCATGCCTTATGAACGTGACTGTCTATATTAAGAGAGCGCATGACCTCTTCTTCTCGTCCCCATACGGTTTTTGGACTGATGGAAATTGCTTTTGCTATTTCCTTGGCGGAGAGACCTTTTACTAATAATTTTATAATGCGCCATTGCCCTGGAGTCATAAAACGTTTAGGAAATAAATTAACTGCTTTATCTGGTGACGCAAGGGATGAAAGCATTAACTTTTTTATCTCAACAACCGGCGCTGACAAAGAGACTATTCGAACGCCTCTGGGAAGGAAAGAAAAATCAGAAGGAATACACTCCGTGATGATAAGCTGCTGAAGTGCTGGCAGCTTTCTATTTAACTGAATAATTAATGCAGCCATATTTTTTAGACTTTCACTGCGTGAATCTATCCAGATAACAACATCAGGAATAAAGCTTTTTTCAATTAAGACAGTACTGTGGAGCATTCTCGTGTCATTAAATATCTGCACCCGAAGTGGGCATAGTGAACGATAAATTGCACGGATACCATCAATAGCGATACTGTTTCTGGAGATAATAGCAATGTTTTTCCACTTTTGTTGTGGCTGACTTACTACGCCCTGAGATAACCATTTATCAGAACTGTTTTCTGATTCATGATTCAACAAAGCGTTCGTTTTGATCGTTCTTTGATCGGAATAGCTTTCTGGTGGACAAACGCCTATAACATCTACCGGGATAACACTTTCCGATAAGCTCTTCTTTCTGTTCATCTTTTCAATCCAGAAGTTAATTGGGAATTTAATTACAAATAAAATCAGAACTCAAATCTGTTATTAACAAAGTTCTAACAAATGGGGCGAGAGCGCAAAAGGATAGTAAGCTATTAGCATTATTTCCCATCGCAATTAAAATTTATGCTTCTTGGCCAGATATTGTGTGCTTTCAGGCATATCAGTTTATAAAGTCTGGGGTGAATAGCGGAGTAAATCTTTAATTCACTCAAATATACATTAGCATCATTGTGCCGTGAAAGATAATTCGTCGCCCAACGATCAAAATCCTTTAGATCATTAATGTCGTGGGTCATGTTATAATGTACTAGTAAGGCAATATGCTTGTCATAATCTAGGCGCTGATATTGGCTTGATTTATTCCACAACGTTGATTCAACACTTTCTCCACTTTCAGGCAACAATGTAATCAACCCGCCTCTTTCAACCGCCGTGAGTTGCTGCTGAGTTTGTAAAGCACCAATCATAAAAAATAGTACACTCAGACTTATCGCAATAATGCCCCAGCGAATATGGTTTGCTGTGATATTTTTAATCAGAAGAGGCAACTCTCTATTTTTAAGAGCGGTGAAGCTGGACGGTGCCAGAGAGGTATTTAGCAATATTACCAACGTAAGTGCATGAGGCACCGATAAATAGAGGGGATACTCAAGATTGATATGACAGATTAAGGGCGTTAAAAGTGCTAAACCTTCCCAACGCCAGCCCCCTCTGCGCCACAGCATCCAGATGATATCGCTAACCATCAGCAGCAGCCCAACCAGGGCGGGTAACCCGCCTTCTGACCAGGCATAAAGAATTTCATTGTGCGGGTGCGTTAATATTGCGCTGACAAAAGGACCGCCGCTTTGTTGTGCCTGATGGGTAAATGCCGGTTCAAATCCGCCGTAGCCCGTTCCTAAAAAAGGGTGGTGCAGAATCATTTGCCAGGTGGTTTTAATTATTGCCCAGCGCTCGAGCGTAGAACCAGTCTTATTCACCAGAACAAATGCATTAGAGAGTTTTGAAAAGTTAACACCCGGAAAGAGAGTAGTTAACAGCGGGTTGAGCCAACCGTGTTGCCACGTATAGGCGATAAATACGCCAGTAGCAACAAAGAAAAAGGGGGTGAAGAGCTGGCGCGTCTGTCCGTCACGCTGCAGGGATGAAATGACAATAAATAGCATTCCAAAGGTGGTGCCAATCCATCCCGCGCGGCTCTGAATCAGTACCAGCACAAATGCCATAAAAAGCAGGGCGAAATTCGCCAGAGCGCCTTTATGCTGGCTTATCACCAGACTAACGATCCCTGTGGCCACGAAAGAGGCGAGAACATTAGGCTGTTGAAAAATACCAAGCAGGCGCGTGTAGCCGGCAGAATGTGATGTGGCCTGTAATACGTGATTAAGGTATGCCACCTGGACAAAGCCAAATGCGGCCTGGAGAAATGCGGCAGCGGCAACTATCAGTAAAAATCCCCGCCGCTGTATTTTGCTCAAAGGCAAACGTCGTAATAGCCAAAGAAAACACAGCAGTCCCCACAGGGCCATAACGTGCGGCAAACTCTCCAGCATGGCACTTTTCGATGGGGACCAGCACAGCGGCAGCGACCAGAGGAGCGCTCCCAAGGGTAACAGGCGCATGGTCGGCATTGATACCACGGGTTCCAGCACAAAAGTGGGCAAACGAAACGCCAGCCATAATGATACCAGCGCCATAACGCACCAGCTGATGATGTTAAAAGGTAATGCCAGGCCGCTACCACCGTTATCGGGTAAATAAATCAACAAACCGGCTACCAGCCAAATTGTCAGGATTATAGTCGTTACCTGGTATATTAATTTATTTTCAGTTGCGGGATTTTTTCCAGCATTTGTACTGTAAGTAAAGTGCTGATTCAGATAAAGCTTCACAAAATAGCCACCTGACAATACAGCCTGAGTTATTGCGTTATGGCTGCTGTGGTTAATAAAATGGGCAATTGTAGTAAGATGCCCGACTGTCAATTCATTTAAAATGACATCATGCTTTACTGTTGGGTAATAATCATCACTGCATCCGCGCTGAAATCACCACCGGTTAGTGATTTAGTGTCATCTTTTATTCCCTGGAAACCAAGATTAATGTTTGCACCTCCATTAGGAACAGTTAAGTCAAAAGCAGTGTCTGGTTTAACAAGTTTGTCCTGATAAAATAAAGCTACACCAATCCCTGGGTTGGTAGACAGAATTACGGAGTTTCCTGATATTGTAATCGGTGTGAATTTGAAGGTTATCTTGCCATTAAGGGATGCATTTCCCTGACATTGTATGGAAATACTCTTCTTAACCGCATCACTGGAATTAGGTACGGTTGAGATTTTATCTGATTCCAGCGTTCCTAACGAGACATCCAAATTATTACCGCTGTTGATAGCGCAGATTTGAGGTTCTTCAGGTAACATTCTGGCATCCTGGCACGTACGATCAGCTGATGCTGCCCACTCGTGTCCATCAGGTGTCACGAAAGTGTAGCAAATTCTTATGGCGTTAGGCATCGTTGGCCCTGCACCTCCACCAAAGTCCGGGTTTTGGGCGTTGACAGTTTTATTTGAAACTAGTTTGACTGATTTACTGGATCGAACTGTAGCGATAGAGTTGCTTAACGTACAGCTTGCTCCGGAGTTTGCATCACAAATATGGGCTACAACTGACCAGAGTCCATCAACAGGGACATATACATCGAACCCGGAATACATATACTGACTGGTGCTTTCTTTCCCACTCCATATTGAACGAGCGCCAATAATACTGCCAGGTTTGTTAGGTTTGCATACGCCATTACTTGCAACGTCTACTGAGCCATTGGGACAGGGCGCATCTGGCATGGGCATACCATAGATACCTGCATGAGCAGAAAATGGCGTTGATATTAAAAAAAATCCAATCAAAGCACAAAGCAAAGGCACCATTTTTCTTACGTTATAAAGATAATATTTAATATAAGCTGTCATTCTGATATCTCATCAATAATAAAAGATGCCCTTGCAGATTAGTGTTTTGAACACTCTATGGATAATCAAGCTCAAAAGTAGCGATACTGCTAAATGCACCGACGACAATCTGATGATTAGTTAAAGCATCGGGTTCACCCTGCACATATCCCTGAAATACGAGATGTAGATTTGGGCGATCGATAGGGAATTCGAGGATGCTTTTATTAATTTCTACAGGTTGTCCACTTTCTGTCTCAATGCCTACAGCAACTCCTTTAGCGGTTCCTGTGATAGCGAGTAGTCCAGGTAAAGCGTTGTCTTCCTGTCCTTTAAAAATAACGCTCACTTTTTTTCCCATTGAAGGATCGCAGTCGGTCAGATCGATCGCGAAAGCTTGCCCCGGGGTCCTGGTATTTGCATAAAGCGCTTTATCTATAATATTTTTAAAGTCAACACTGACGTCCGCTGCTTTAGCATCCAGGCTACAAGGTTCTGCTACCAGCGTACCATCCATACGTAGATTGTCTGCCGCTTTAACAGATGTTATTACACAGTTGAATACGATAAGCGTTGCTGAAAACCATAATCTGGACACGACGTTCCCTTACTGATAATTAACTAAAAGAGTAGCAATCACTTTAAAATCACCGGTTGTGATATCTGTATCAGTTCTTTTTACAGGAACCGCAGTCAACTCCGGACGGTGTGCAGGATCGATAGTAATAGGTTTGTTAATCTCCAGCGGTTTACCATTCTCATATAACCGAATAGCCAGATCCTGGATGTCAGTTTGCAAAGCTGCAGTATCGAAAATGCTTACGGCACCGTTGACGCTTAACATCATATCATCGACGGGATCGTCGCCATCGCAGGTAATGGTATAATCGATTTTTTGAAGATAGTTCTCACCGTTTATTTTATTTATACCGATTTTCCCAAAATGAACTTCAACCAACTGATCGTCATTAATATGACAAGGGAAATGTTTGAGAATGCCGTGAAAGCTGACGTTAGCCGATGCTCCTTGAGACTCTGCGCTCCAGACGGAGTGTGTTGTAATAAGTAAGGTCACTACAACTAAAGACAGAACTCTGAATAAAGAGTATCTACAGCAAAAGCTATACATGATATTTCCTATTGCCACTCTGTTGTTAATGTTGCGGTGCCGTTGAATTCTTTACCATCAGGTAATTTTTGTGCACTATCACGAACAAGCACTGCATTAAGCTTTGGTGGAGCATCTTCACTAATAATAAAGTCTTCATCTGGCTTGATTTGTTGGCTATTATTTAAAAGTTTAATAGCCAGGCCGGGAACATCTGTTTTTAAAAGCTGCGAATCAAAATTGCTCGCTGCGCCGGATATCTTCATATGCAAGGTTACTCCTTTAACATCTGCAGGGCAGTTCAGCGTATAGTCAATAGGCTTGTTATAGTTATCACCATTTATTTGTCCTATATAGACTTCGCCAAACTCTACGGAGATAGGCTTGTCACCGAATGAACACTGTATTTTTCGTAATGTTCCATGAACGGTTAATAGTGCTCCAGTGGGATTGTCCGCGGCCATTGTCTCCAGGAAACAGGAAGATATAAATAGTGATGCAGCCAAAGCATAAAATATGGTAAGTCTGATGTTTTTAATGTATGTGTTCACTGGGACCGCTCAATCCAATTTTGTAATTAATATGATTTGTGCGCTAAATTCTTTTTCAGGAAGAGTTACTCCATCTTGTTTTGAGAGTTCAATAGTCAGGTTAGATGAGTTATCTGTATAAAGTGTACTTGAACCGCCTGGTTTTATTTGTTTATCATCACTAAATAATTTTAGGCTAAGCCCTTTGATGTTGGTAGAGAATTGTGATGGATCATAATTTGAAGCAAGACCATTAAATCTCACATTTATTGTTTTGTCCTTTGCACCCGCAGAACATCTTACTTTATAATTCGCTTTTTCTTTATAGGTTTTATTATTAATTTCTTCAATATATACGTCGTTGAACTCCACATTTATGGGGTCAATAATGTCGCACGTCTCTTTTACAATCAGAGTGCCGGTTATATGGATATTCATATTCGCCGACTCTCCTTTTTTCAGTGCCATAGGCGTAGACATTGCCGGTAAACTTACGCAAAAGAGCAGGATGCCGAACAGTGTTGCAGTCACTGGGCCTTTATTATCAGAATGCGTGAATTTAATCATAATTGACCTGAAAATTTACTGTCGCCTGGAAAAAACCGGTCGTAAGCAGCCCTTCGGTACGTACAGGCGTTACTGTATACGCCAGGACGTTACTCCCCGGAGTCAGGAACAGCGGTTCTCCGCGTTCGCCAGGGGTTACCGTACGATGCAGGCTGTCTTCAATACGCAGTCCGAGACCGCTAATACCATTAGCTTTAATTAATGTCGGCATAGCCGGATCGGATTGAGCCAGAAACGAGAGGGTAACTACCGGCTGCTGCGAGTCCCAGACCAGTCCGCCTTTGTAGCGGTCGGTTTGCACGCCGCCAGAGCGGATGCAGCGGTCGAGTTTAATCTCAAAATAAACCGGTTTCCCACTGTCGCCAGGATGACGCAAAGCGCTGTTTGAAATATAACCCAGATCGATTTGCTGATCTCTGGATTCCATATTTATCTGGCATGCACCTTCAGTTAAGGCGCCGTAGACATGAAGCTCCCCATGTTCGCCTTCTACATTCCAGTCATCCGCCCGGGCAGAGGCGCAGGTGAAAATAACAATGCATAACATAACATGTATGTACATAGTGAGTGGTGGCCACTGCTTGTTATATGTCATTAGACTTCTCACCTGCTGCTTAACTGTAATATTAATCAGTGACATTTAATCTGGATATATTTAACCCTGCAACATGCTTGCGACTGAGCATGTATTTCCTGAGCAGTTGAACACCAGCTGCGGACGTCCGCCGTAATCATTGATAAACATTAAATGCGGATGTGCACCCAGCGCTGCTGCGCTGCCGCCCATCTCTTCGTGCTCTTTAGGTTCAATCATTACGGGTTTAAATCCTGCCACATCATGAGATTTATCCGTTGTGGCTGCCCCAATAATAGTAACAAAGTAGCCAGTTGGATTATTGATGACGTAGTGGTCACCTTCTTTTACAAGCGTAATTTGTTTTTGATAAACATTATTATCATCGGGAGATATTGCCAGTGACGCAGGGCGGTAGAACAGTTTTACACGCGTCTGAAGGGCAATTTGCAGAGTATTAGGTTTGCTGCTTTTAGGCGGAATTTCACGGACGTTAAAGTAGAAAAGACTCTCTTTATCCTGCGGCAGGCTATTGATATCAGGAGTTGCCTGAATTTTAATCTGACTCTTGGCTCCCGGCTCAACACGCTGTAGCGGAGGTAGAGCCAGCAGCGGATGGGTGAGTTTCTGACCCTGAGCATCTTCGACCCAGGCCTGGGCCAGATAAGGCAGCGTTTTATTTTGATTGGTGATATTAAGGCTTTCTGAATGATCTGCGCCATTAAAGACAACCCTGGTGCGATCCAGTGCAATAGCCGCATGTGCATTTGTTGTTACAGCAAGATTTAAAGCTATTGCACAAAAAGTGAGACACACTTTATTTTTAGAGACGTTCATATGTATACCTAACTGCGGTTTGCAGAATCATGTTCAGATAAATAAATAACTCAGAATACAAAAAAGCGAAAGACAACTCGCTGCCCAGACTACTATAAAATAACCTTTCGATTCTTCTTTATCGCTTACCTCTCGCAAGGAAGAAGCAGAGTCGAAGTAATTTCTTGCGGTAATTTTTTGGGGATCACAATGTGACATTGCGCTGCTCCATTCCAGCTTACGGACATCGTTTCGCCAGGATTGATGCCAGTTAACCAGACGTCGCCGTCTTCATTAACAATACCTGTGCGGGATTCATTTTCATTAATGATAATTGCGCCAAAAGGCGGTACGGACCCATCTGCCAGTTTAATAACTGCCATTGCTTTGAGGCCGGCAACAACACCAAATTTACGGTATCCGATAGCGCCTTCTGTTAATGTCCCCTGTACAACCGATCGCGTTGCATCGATATTGTTCGGCAGATGGTCAAGATCGACGTTAATGCTGTTGCGATAATAATCGCTAATATCGGCGATGACGGCTTTACCAAAGACGTTGGTATAGGTCAGACCGCTGTTGCCGCGAATAGGTACGCCGCTAACACCATCGGTATCTACCAGCATACGCGTTCCGCCAACCGTTCCGGCGCGATGGAGCGCCACGCCGTGGGCGGTGGCCGTAAGGCCGCCCTGTACGGTGATCCCTTCGGCACTATAATCGCTGCCGCTGTAGCTGACGTTGGCATCCACTTCCGCCAGATCGCCCTCGTGCGTAATATAGCCACTGCCAGATGATGTTCCGTCATTAGACATCCCGGCCCGTAACCGATAGCTGTTATTGTCATCAATCCGATCATAAATACTGGCGCTGTGCGTCGATTTTCCCCGGTTAAACTGGCCGTTGTAATCAATGGTTCCGCTATTTCCCCAGGGCAATGACAGCCCAACATACATACCGTCATCTTTAATGCCTTCATACTCAGAACGATAGGCTGACAAGCTTAAATTGACATTCTTAAAGCGTCCTAAATCGAAGCTATCAGATAAAGAAAGGTTCCAGGTATCGCTTGACGACTGATTCCAGTATGTCTGATGGCTATAGTTCACATAGGCGCTTAAATTCAGTTCACGAAACTGCTTATTAAACGTGACGGTGTACAGCTCCTTGCCGCTGCCAATATTACTTGCATCGTGGTAGCGCGCGTCCAGATATTGCGACATAGTCATAAAGTTACGTTCAGAGAATCGATAGCCAGCAAACGTAATTTGGCTGTCATAGCGATCGAATCTTTTCGAATAACTGACCCGGTACGAACCGCCTTTTTTCGTACTGGACTCCGGAAGTTTTGCGCGCGACTGGGTAACATCGAATGAGATAGCACCCAGCATCAGTAAATCACGCCCAATCCCCAGCGCCAGCGCATTATAATCACCTGCCAGCAGTGAACCGCCGTACAGCGACCAGCCGCTGTTGATCCCCCATGAGAACTCACCGCTGGTAAAGTCGGGCCCCTGCGTGTGGTGGTCAATGTCAGAGGGTTTACCGATAAAGACCTTGTAACGCACCCTTCCCGGGCGGGTCAGATAAGGGATATTAGCGGTGTCTATCTGAAACGTTTGTTCGCTGCCGTCCTGCTCTTTAATTTTGACATCCAGTTTCCCGGTGACGGCGGTATTTAAATCCTGAATGCGAAACGGACCTGCGGCCACCATGGTTTCATAAATCACCCGACCCTGCTGGCTGATGGTGACTTTGGCATTGGTTTTCGCTACCCCGGTCACTTCAGGCGCATAGCCCCGCAGGTTAGGCGGCAGCATATCGTCTTCCGATGTCAAACCGCCGCCGGTGAAGCGGAAGCTATCGAACAAATCCGACCTCAGATAATCCTCACCCACCATCAGTTTTGCCCGTAATGAAGATATTGCCCGATAGAGATAATAACGACTCCAGGTCCAGTCTTTTTGCGCGGGCTCACCGGCGCTTTTTTCATACTGTGCCTGCCAGTCAGCCCGCAGCCGCCAGGGGCCAAGGTTCATACCGACTACACCGTTGCCGCTCATATCTTTATCGTTTCCCTGCTGCGACTGGTGTGTAGAGGTCGCGTTCACATTGTAGTCGGCAATAATTCCGGGGATCCCGTTATCCCAGCGTGCCGGAGGGTCCCAGTTCTCAGCGGTATATTCCAGATACGCCTGAGGCATACTGATATATAAAGCACCTTCACCCAGATCGGCGCGTTCCTCAGCGCCTGACAGCGAGGTGACATCCAGACACTGGTTGTTGTGCCACCAGCGCAGGCTTTTTTCTGAATCTACTTTCAACCCCAGCTGTTTGATCATGTCAGGGGTCAGGCAGGCTGCACTGCCTTTGGGATTATCATCAGGGGCGAAAAAGGAAATTGTTTGCTCAGGGATCTCATTTTTATTAATTCGAATAACCATCTGGTAATCACCTGGCATAACGTAGCCAGCCTGAGAAAATTGACTTAAATCTATCTGGCTACGCTCTTTTACATCAAGTACATCGGTATTAAATTCAATATTACTCGCAGCCCAACCATAGCGATTAAAAAACAGAACGGATAAAACACCGAATGCTACAGGTCGTAATCTTCTCAGCAATACGCGCCTCCGGTTGCTATATGGGCTGCGCGTAATACGATGCAAATGCATGAATGCCCCGTCTTTTAGTTATACTCAATTTTAAAACGTATAGTTGAGTGATAGTTTCCCGCATGTAGACGATGGCGATCGCCAACCAGCCTGAGGATATAATTCAGCTGCATATCACCGGTCAGAAGCTGCTCTGTAGGCAGTGGCGTACCGGGAATAGCAATATTTCCTTCCGCATCGATAATTTCCAAACCCACTCCCGAAGCATTGCCATCAATACCAAACAGCGTCCCGTCACTTTTACCATCGAACGTTATTTGAAAGCGTGAGGCATCTGGAAGCCAGGGTGTCGACGACTTTAGGGAACAATTTACCAGGCTAATGCTGAATGCACGCTGAGATCCTCTGCCGTTGTGAATAATATCTCCCACAGGTTCAACACCAATGTCGACAATTTGGTCTTCATCCGGTCCTGTAATATTACAGGGGGTATCTATAATACTTCCTTTCATTCCTACACGAATATATCCCTGATTATCTGGCGCTGCTGCAAATGCGGTTATATCATCAGCCAGTGAGATCCATGACAGTATGGAAGCAAGCATAATAGCGTAGGTAGTTTTTTTGGCCATTGCCCCGCCGTGAAGACTCTTTAATATTAAAATTCCGGGCGCAGCCGCGCCCGGAAATTTGCTTACTGATAAGCCAGTGTAAAATCGGCAACAGAAGTAAAGCTACCCGGGACAACTTCAGTACCGGAAGTCGTGCTGCCCTGAAGATAAGCAGAGAATTCCAGAGTGTTGTTACCATTCTGCAGTTTCTGGGCAGGAGACGGGCTGCCCAGTTTAATCAGCTGGCCAGAACCGTCGGTAATAGCGATAGAGGCGCCTTTTGCAGTACCGGTAATACCCAGCAGGTCGGCGTTAAGGGAAGATGCCGCACCGGTAAAGGTCGCGGTTACGTTACTTTTACCGTCAGAAATATCGCACTGCTCAAGTTTGATTTCGAAGTTTTTCGGAGTAGAAGTACCGCCGTTCTCCATCAGTTTTTTAGATACTTCACCCAGGTCAACAACCTGCTCACCGTTTTCACCCGGAGCAATGGAGCAAGGAGCATCAATAATAGAACCGGTGAATTTAACAGTACCGTGACCCTGATCGGCAGGCGCAGCTGGAGCTGCGTCCTCTGCCATTGCAGCACCGGATACCAGCGCCATACCAAGACCCATTGCCACTACTAATTTAGATACGTTCATTTTTTTCCTTTAGAGTAATTAAAACATTTTTGCGGTTATTTATTTATTCCGCGCAGGCTTAAGACACCACGATGTGAAATAGAGAGAGAGTTTCACATCGCAACTAATGTTTATTTAATGTCATCTCACGGCGTGTGATTTAAATATTTAACGCCTTAAGTGGGGGATATTTTGGAAATGTGGCTAAGATCTGTCAAACCTTGATTCAGAACATTATGAATTTTTATAACTGCATGATTTTAAAGTGAAAATTTATAAAACAATCTTATACTCACTGTAACATTTAGTTCTTTAAGCTATAGAGCTATGTTGCTGCAGTATAAAAACCTATTTATGTTTTTTAGTGTTTATGAATATAGATAAACAACCTAATTAGCGTAATTATTGATCTATTTACCCCTAAAAACCGAAAATATGCGTCTACATCAATTTTCGAATAAATGCCTAAATAATCATTTTTTGATCTAACGACATTGCATTGATATATAAGTAATTTATCTTATTTTATCGTTTATTTGACATGTATATAACCATAAATAAACATAATAGATTGTATTTTTTCACAAAAATTGCGTGTTTTTTCAGCGTAAAAAATAAACGAAAATTAAGATAATGTACCGTTTTTATCACGGGATATTTCTTATGGTTTTTAGAGACAGGAGTATTTATAAAAATAGAGATCAGAGATTTTTCCTAAAATGGTACGGTTGTTAATTTTTTTATTGTTCTTAACAACTCATATTGTTGTTTAAAATTTGCGCAAAAAGGCCGGATTTAGGCAGTAAAAATACTTACTACTTACCAGGCTTATTGCAAAGAAGGTAGGAAATAAAGCGGGTAGGGGGATCAGCCTACCGCTCTACTCTGACAAATACGTATTGCGTGACCAGGCATTCGTGACATGTTGAGCTGTGCATTTGCTGGCCCGCAAGATTAAATTCGCAGGCTGGAGCATGTGGTAAGTAATGAAATTCCATAAAGCTTGCTTACATACGTGACCGCGGCGAGGTCAGGTCCCATAACCGTCGCAGAAACCCCAAAACAAACTCATCATTAGTAGCTTACTGTCACTGTAATAGTATCTGAATAGCGCCCTGCGGGCTGATTAGCCTGCACCGGGTTAATTCTCGCCCGGTAGGGAATGGTTTGCGCATTGCCGGTTCCTGTAACGCGAAGGTTATTATTTTCGCCCCACATGCTGCCGTCCTGCCTGTAGAGCTGGTACTGAAGGTAGTAGCGCTGTCCGTTGACGGTGGACGCCATTCGTCGCCAGCTGCCAGACATTGGCCAGCTCCCGGTCAGATTTACGCTATAGGCGGCGTTCCGGGTGCAGCGAATATTCAGCGCGTTGGTGATAACTGGAAATGCGCCAGGCAGGGCCGCTGTACCAAAATCAACATCCGGGGCATTGTTGATATAGCAGTCATTGTTCACTGTCAGCGTCACATTAATGGTCGATGACGCCGTTCCTGTGTCATACAGGCAAACCCCCAAAATACCTGCAAAGCAGATGCGGTATCGCCAGTTTACCGTAATGGTATCGGTATATATTCCCGCAGGGACATTGACGCCAGTCGCCGTGCGTAAATAAAAGGGAAGGCTGCCATCGCTGGCGTTAAACAACCCTAACAGCCCAATTAAAGAGGTCGAACTCCAGTTGATACTTTCACCAACGCGATAAGTCGCGCTGCACGACGTATCCCTGCAAATGGTATAGGGAATGCTGCTGCCCGAGGCTGCATTATATAACTGCGGCTGATTCCCTATTGCATTGGCGCTGGCCGCAATCGTCCCCGTAACGGTGTTGGTACTGGCTAGCGCAAGCAGGCTACCGGAACAGTTGAAACCGCTGCCGGTTTGTATGGATTGAGCGCTGCTGGCAAGCTCGAAGGAGCTTTTGCTACCAAATGAGGAGCTGCTCGAATGGGCCGAACAGGCCGCCTGCGCGGAGAAATTGAGAAAAAGCACCAGCAGCGCCAGCGCGGTAAAAAAGAGGGTTTTCATTGTTCGGGTTCCTGCGACTCTGGAGAAGAGAATGGGCAAGCTAACGGTCCGGCGCGATAAATACCGTTTGCGGCCTGCGGCAGCGTAAATGTCTTACGGCATTCGATGCCGTCAGGAAGATGAATAAGTAACTCGCTTTCGCTGTGCAGATGGCTGAACCAGACCTGGCCGCCATAGCCAATAAGCGTGCTTTGCCCGCTGCGCAGCTCGGTGACAGGCGTACCCACCTTAAGAGGAGTGCCGTGCCTGTCGGTCAGCGTGATATTCGCTTCTCTGACTATCTGCACCGGGAATGTCACCAGCGAGCCGCTGCCCTCCCGCACCGTTACGCGCTTTTCTACTTCCGAAACATCCGCATTCGCAGGCAGATCGAGCGTGTCGATTTCAATTTTGGCCGGGTACCATGCGCTGGCCCAGGGCACCAGGATGTGTCCACGCCCGTTTGTTTTACCGATAAGCTGATTCTCATAACGCACCGGAATATCCGCATAGCCGTTGGTATTTACCACAATAAACGCATCATTTATTCGATTGGCTGCAAACAGGGCGTTATCCATATAGATAAGCGAGCCGCTGAGATCGCCCCAGCGGTTATATCTGCCCGACTCTCCCCAAATACCGCCCTGCATCATGGCTGACTGACCTTTCCAGGCGAGATTGGCCTGGCGATATTGGGTGCTGCCTGCGCCCCAGGCGAGATCCCATCCCATGCCGCCATCCGTAGGCACAGCGCGGTTGATGGTCATCCGTTCTGAGTATCTTCCGCGTGAATCTCTCTGAACGCTGCCGGTCGCGTTGCTGCCATTAGCGAAAGGCACAATCAGCTGTATCTGCGCGCTATATCCGCTATCACTGAACGTTTTATTCAGCGCCAGATAGAGGCTGCTGCTGTCCCACAGCGACTGGGTGTACGAGAGATTTCCGAGGCGCGTGCGGGTACCGTCATGGGCGCGAATATCAAAATAGCCGAGCCCGAGTGTGCCGTGACCGCTGCCAAAAGGCGCTGCGCTGAAGGTGACTTGATCGGCGCGGGTGCTCATCTGGCTATTCTCGGTATGGACCAGAAGATCCTGGAACGCGCGGCTGCGGGCGGCGTGCTGGGCGGCAATGCTAAATACGGAGGAGTAATAGGCGTATCCCAGCGTATATTGACTGCCGTCACCGTGGCGCGCTGTCTGTCCGGGAGCCTCTTTTTTCTGACTATGGCTTTTGCTGAAAGAAGAGCTGAATGTTCCCCAGTGGCCGACGGCGACGTCGGAACCCAATCCGCCCAGGCCAAGTCCCCGCATTCCCTCCGCATGTGTTGAAAGCGTTAGCCAGTTATTCAGGCCGTAGCGGTACAGGCCGCTAAAAACGGTGTCTGAGTAACTTGCGCTCTCAGTGCCATAGTTTTTACGCAGAGAACCGAAGGAAGCATCGAAATCACTTAAGCCATCGCGCAGCAGGGTATTAGAAACATAGAAAGGCACGTTTGTCGTAACCTGGCGTCCCAGGGCGTCGGTTGTGACAACGGTGGCCTCTCCCGCGCCGTTGATATAGGGCACGTTAGTCAGCGTAAAAGGCCCGGCGTTGATCGTGCTGCTGCTGCTTTTATAGCCATTGATGAACAATTCAACGGTCCCCGGAACGGCAGCCGTACCGCTGTACTGCATTAAAGGATAGGTGACAAGATCGGGGCGAATGGTGAAGTTACGACTTACGCGCAGGCCGCCCATGCGGGCTGAGTTACTCCAGGTCAGGGCGTTACTGACGAAATCCCCAACCTGCCAGCTCACCATGTTCGCCTCATCGCTGTAGCGCCACTCTGTGTCATAGCGAAGGTAGCCGCGATTCGCAGCATCCCCCTCATTACCTGAATGGCTGGTTATGCGATAAGTCCCGGTGTTGGATACCACGCCGGCCTTGCTGAAAAAGCGCTGTTCCATCCAGGTTGTCAGCGTGCGGCTGCCCCGATAGGCATCAAGATAGTAGGAGTCATAATTGAATAGCAGGCCGGTATTTCCCTGCGGTGCCGAATAAGAGAGAAGCGGATCGCCGCCAATCTTTTGCTCGGGAAGCCAGCTATCGGGAACGGTAAGCCGCAGCTGCTGGCTGGCGGCCTCATAGTCGACGCTAACCTCCGGCAGGCTGTCTACCTCAACCAGCCCGCTTTGCTGTTGTCCCGTTTTGACATGATTACGCGCCAGCACCCCCGCTTCGACCCTGTAGCGATCTTTGCGGACAGTAACCGGAACGATCTCACTATCCTCTTGCCCGTTGACCACTAAACGCAGATAGAGCGTGGTTTCAGAGGTAATGTCCTGTGCACGCGGTATAGCGGATAGCGCGGCGTACTCTTGTGCGAAGCCCCACGATGGCTGCAGCGCCAGGAAGATAACGTTTAACGATAAAAAACAGCCGCGCCTTCCCTGAGTGATTACGCTCATGCATTCCCTCGCTTTGGCTATTGTGCATGACGGATCTGTACCGCCGGCTGGTTGTCAGCCAGCTGGGCATAGAGCATTCCTTCTCTGCCCGGCGCGCTTTTCCCCTCCGGCAGCGGCCAGCGCATACTCTGTCCCGGCAGCACATACCCCAAAAAACCGCGGGAAAGATTGAGTAACGCGGTATCAGGATTGTTGCTGCGGCCCCAAAAAACGTTGCTCAGCCGGGCGTGAATGCGTCCGCGATTCGCAACGGTCAGGAACGGTTTTCCTTTAATGAGGGTGATGCTCCAGCTAAGCTCTGGCCCGCTGAGTCGGGAGGTATCAATGCCTTTATCGCTGCGCTCGCGGCTCCATATTCCCTCGCCGTTGAGAAATAACGGCAGCACATAACGCACCTGCAGCTTAAGCCCCGTAAATGCGCTGTTAGCGGTTGTCGCGGCAGCGGGGAGTTCATCAATAAGAATACGAAAAGCGCGTTCAGTCCCTGGCGCAACTGGATTAATGCGAATTAGCCGTATTAACTGTCTTTTTCCCGCCTCAATCGTTGCAAACGGAGGGCTGGCAACCACCGTGCCCTGTTCCGCATAGCTTTCTTGCTGGTTTTGCTGCTTCCAGTCCAGGATGCGGACCTGCAGCCTTACCGGAGTCGCTCCCCGATTTTCAAGCCATAGCGCGGACCCTTTCTGATCGGCATCGATAACCTGATATATAGGCCAGACCAGAACAGAACTTGCTGCTTTTACGGGCTGAATAGCTGCCAGCAAAATACAGCAGACAGTGAATAGCAGTATTTTCATATTATTGATTCAATAGGTTAATGTGACGGTCACGGTATCGGTGTAAGTACCGGCAGGCGGAGGCGTGCTCACTGAAAATAATCGGGCATACACGGTATACATTCGCGAGCCGGCAGGGAAAGAGGCGATGGTTTTCGCCTGAGCGCCCGTGCCCCATATGCTGCTATGGCCGGCATCTTGATAAAGCTGATAGGCCAGCTTTCTGCTGCCCGAGCCGTTAATCAGATACCTGGCGCTGCTGTTCCCCCCGTTCAGCCCGTAATCCAGAGAGAGAGTCACTCCGATCCCGGGTGTGCAGGTCACGATCAGCGAGCCCGCTCCCCTGCTGCTGGCAACGTCGATATTTGAGGGAATAGCGGAGCGTTCGCCAAAATTAATAGTGCCGAATTGGGCATCGTTATTCCCTTCAGATCCGCTACCGAGCGCGCAGCCGCCTGTAATAACCGCCGAAACCTGGAATGTTCTGCTGGCGGTACCGGCGACCAGCTGTAATGACACCAGCAGCAAGCAGAGTAATAAAGACTGTTTCCCCGGAACATTGAGCATGATCCTCTCCCTGGTCAATGCGCCACCGGTCGTCGCTGTTACCAGGCAAGGGTCGCGATAACGATATCGTTATAGGTCCCGGCAGCAGGGGATGGCGTTCTCTGATCTTCTGGTACTACCCGACCATAAACAGGAAGATCCTGGGTTGAGTCAGCAAGCGTAATAGGCGCGTTCGGATTAATAATGCTGGTGCGCGCGCTGTCGCTATAAAGGCGATAAGGAATCAGCGTGTCGCCGCTACCTGCGGAAAGATTTCGCACGTTGCCGGAGCCGTTCTGACCGGCATCGAGAGTGAGCGTTGGCGTAAGCCCTTCGCTGCAGTTGATGGTAATACCACTGCTGCCGTTGCTGCCTGTAACCGTCCCGTCAATAATGCTGTTCAGGCTGGAATGCGTACCAAAGTCGAGAGTACCCCAATTGTTGCTGCCCTCGGACGTAGAATTATTATTGACGGTACATCCAGCGCCAATAACCAGCTGGACGCCAATTTTTCCTGTTAAAGTTCCCGCTGCATATACACCAGGCGCCAGCATTAGTGCCAACGCTGCACATATAACACCTGGTGATTTGTTATTCATTTTTTTCATATATAAAAGAGCCTCGTATTAATAACGTCTGAAAGTAATTTATTTAATAAAAAAGGAGGGTGGTACATTCACGCTGTATGGCATGAGCTGTATTTCATAAGTTGATCGCTAAGCTCGAACAGGCGCTTTACGCCCGCTTTCTTCATAATATTATATTTATGGATATACACTGTCTTACAACTAATATTTAACATTTCTGATACTTCTTGTACGGTGTGATTTGCAATGATTAATGACAATATTTGAATCTCGCGAACTGATAGTGCTTTATGCAACGGTGCTGCTATTTTTTTTAAAATCTCAGGGCTGCGAAAAGCCGCCGCGGGGGCGGAGTTTAGCAGCGCAAATTTAAGATCCTTAACGCTATCTTTTTTAGACACAACTGCGAATGGTTTGAGTTTTATCAATGACTTAATTAAAAATGGTTCCTCAACCTCGGTGAAAATGATGAGCTTTACCGTTTCCCAGTGAGCCTGGTTTTTGTTTATAAAATGAAGTCCTTCCACAGCGGAATAATCATTGTCAAAAAGCTCCATGACGACAACATCAAGATAGTTTGCATCCAGCATGATCTGTAGTGGGTTAAATCGATTTAAGAGTCCCCGTATTCTTATAATATCTGGAGGAAACAGGTGCTGAAAAGACAGCCTGACTAAAGCATTTGTATCTAAAATGGCAACGTTCTTCATCGTGCTATTAATGTACTACTAACTTAAATTTTGATGATGCAACGGCAGAATAAAAAAATAAAAAAGCATTTATGTTATCTTACTAGCGTATTACTCTGCGATACAGGTGAGTTTACTTATCAGGAAGGATAAAGTTTCATTATTTTTCTAAACGAAAATATTGGATGCGGTTTTAGGGGAGGGGGATGGTTCTAGGATTTTACTTAGGTTGGATTAATCCGGCCCACAATTATCGGTAACTCTTCAGGTGCTCTGATAATACTTACTTAAAGGTAAGTAGAGTTGTACCATTTGAAAGGGAATGTTTCCAGCTGCAATTGCTGAGTAACCAGCCTGCTAGTTATAATTCATTCAATTATTCATAAGCTTAAACAAGGATAGGGCGGAATTAAGTAGGTGAGTAGCACATCGCGTCATCATGCGCCTTATCCCTTAAAATACGCGAATAAGGTCACTTAAAATATCCATATTCTCCGGCATGGATCGCGATCGCAGATAAAAAATCGGGCGGCGCCAGCGGCGACGCCCGATGCATCAATCAGGCTATCCCCGGCGCCGCGCGCGCCGGCGCCACAATCCGATGATCAGCACAATGACGATAACCGCCCCGGCCGCCATTCCCGGAATAAATACTGGCTGCGCCCGCGCCAGAAGCGGTTTTGGTCCGCCCGCCCGCACCTCTTCCACATCGGCCTCGGTAACGCTAACGGCGCTGTTGCCGTACTTCTGCAGAACAAAGTTGGCAATATCCGCCACCTGCTTGTCGGTTAATTCACCAACATAGGAGCCTTTACCGAAGCCGGGCATCAGAACATGTTTCTCCCCGACCTGGCGATTAACGCCCTGCAGGATGGTGGAGATCAGGTTTGATGGATTGTCCCTTAACGTGGCTGAGTTGTTAAACAGTGAAGGATATTCCTGCCCCCGGCTGCCGCTGCCGTCGGGTTGATGGCAGCTGGCGCAGTAGCCGCTGTAGAGTGCCTCGCCGCTATTAAGGGTGTGGTTGACGTTGGGAGGATTGGCACCGCGCAAATTTAGCTCAACGTTATAGCGGGCCTCCCGGGGAACGGCTGACTCACTTTTGTTTCCTTCACTCTTATAGGGCGCGGCCTTCAGGTAGGCGGCAATCGCCTGCAGCTGCCGATCGGTCAGGTACTGAAAGCTGTGCTCCACGGCTTCAGCCATCGGGCCGGCAGCCTGCGCGCGGCCTGTTGCGCGGCCGGTTTTCAGGTATGACACCAGCTCCTGTTCGCTCCAGTCACCGATCCCTCGCTCGGGATCGGCGGTAATGTTGGGTGCATACCAGGAGCCCAGCTGCGCGCCTTCCAGAAAATGAGAGTTGTCCTCTGCCAGCAGGATATTGCGCGGCGTGTGGCAGGTTCCGCAGTGGCCGGGGCCCTCTACCAGTTCTGCCCCTTCGTTCACCTTCTCTCCTTGCGCGGGATTTGGCGTAAAGCGCGCGTTGTCGAGAAAGATCATGTTCCACATGGCCAGTGAAAAGCGAATGTTGAACGGGAAGGGGAGATCGGTCTGATGGGCCGCCGGCTGATCCACGGGCGCCACGCCGTGCATAAAATAGGTATAGAGGGCGTGGATCTGGTCGTCGCTCAGGCGCGTATAGGCGGTGTAGGGCATTGCCGGATAGAGGTGGGCACCGTCTTTGCGGATCCCGGTACGCAAAGCCGCGGCGAACTCGGCTTCCGAATAGCTGCCGATGCCGTATTTTACAGAGGGGGTAATGTTGGTGGTGTAGATGGCGCCTACCGGCGAGGCGATACCGTATCCTCCGGCAAACGCTTTTCCCTTCCCGGGCGTATTGGTATGGCAGGCCATGCAGTCCGAGGCAACGGCAAGTGCCTTGCCCTGCGCAATCAGATTATCATCGACGCTTTCCGCGGCGTGTGCCGCGAAGCCGCATCCCAGCAGCAGCGCCGCCGTCAGCGAGTGGGATAATGTGTTCATTTCCCCTCCAGATCGCGAATCACGTCACTGGCCGCCTTCAGGCTAAGCGCTGCCATGGTTAACGTGGTATTGACCACGCTGGCTGAGGCCATCGCTCCTCCACCCGGGATCCACAGATTAGAATGATCGTGGGCGCGGCAGTTGCCATCCACCACCGACGTCTTCGGATCGCTGCCCATGATGTGGCCGCCCATAATGTGGTTATTGGCGTTCAGCGCGTCATTAATGACAAACTCTTCGGCATCAAACAGGTCGCCTATCTGACGCAGCTGGGTTTTCACCACTTCCAGCCCCTTGCGCACGTAGTCCCCGACGTCATAGTGGATGTCCGGGCACGCCAGGCCGTGCTTGTCTTTACGCGTTGTACTCAGGGTCAGGCGATTGTTCGGATCCGGCAGCGGCTCCAGGCTTATCGAGAGATCCACCGATCGGCTGGCGCGATCGCGAATTTCCTCCTGCAATGCCTTACCTACCGTGCCCTTTTTCAGAACCTCAATGGCGGAGGGGATCACCCGGTTGATGTTGTTAACAATAATCTTGTTGGCAGAGTGATCGGCCCGGAAATCGCCGTCGCGATAGCCCACCATGCAGCTGCTCTGCGCCGGGCCGCGGCCAATCCACAGCGGCTCGCGGGCGAGAAATGAGCAGTGCAGCCCGGAGTGGTCCATCATGTTGCGCCCCACCTGATCGGAGCTGTTGGCAATGCCGTTCGGGTTTTGCTCATTGGCCGCCAGCAGCAGCAGGCGGGGGTTTTCAATGCCGTTGCAGGCCAGCACGAAATTTTTGCCGGTCGCCCGGTGGGATACGTGTGCGGTGTCGTACCAGTGAACGGCGGTCACGCGGTTGCTCTCCCCGGTATCGATTTTGTAGACCACGGCTTCGGGGATCACTTTCGCCCCCTTATGCTCGGCCCGCTCAATATGATGAATCCCGTTGTACATCGCGCCGATGGGGCAAATCGGCTGGCAGTTATTGTTGCCGCAGCAGGTAGGCCGCTCCTGCCAGGGGCGGGTGCTGCGCCCCTGCGGGATAGGCACCGATTTAAAACCGTGAGGATTGACTATCTCCGCGATGCGCCGGTCGCCGTAGGCCCAGGGAACCATGTCCATCGGATAGGGCCCGCTGCGCTCGGAGGGCGACTGCCACGCCGGATTGTTCGGTCCGGCTACGCCAATCTCCTCTTCTGCTTTGGCATACCACGGCTCAATTTCCCCATAGGAGATGGGCCAGTCTCGCCCGACGCCGTATCGCGATTGCATGCGAAAATCATTGGGGTGGTTGCGCCAGCAGGAGGCCGCCCAGTGCCATGTTGTCCCGCCGACCACCCGCAGGTAGCCCTGTTTGAAGCTGGAGCCATTGGGGCCGGTGAGCTTGATGTAATCGTTTTCCGGAAAGTAAAGCGGCGCGGTGGCGTACTCCGACTGGGGATAAAGCCCCTGGAAGTCAGAGCCTGCGCGATTACGCAGCGGCATATTGCGCCAGTTCTCCACCACCTGACCACGTTCGATGCGCGGCCCCGCTTCAAGCACCAGTACCGAATAGCCCTGGCTCACCAGCGCATCCGCCATCAGGCCGCCGACGATGCCGGAACCGACAATCACCACGTCGGCTTCAGCGTCGCCGTTGGTATTTATTATTGGGCTTTTCACGCATTGCCCCCTTCATTTACAGACGCGACAGGCAAATCGGTGGCGGGTATGGAAGGCTGGCGTGTCACTCCCGGCGGCAGTTCGGTCCACCAGAGGGGGCCGAAGGCGCACCAGGTCGGAACAACCAGAGCATCCTGCACGGTGCGGTACATTAGCGCCTCTTTATAGGCAACCAGCCGGCTGTCGTCGACGCTGGCGGGATCGACGGTGCCGGTATACCACGCGGTGTTGATCGCCAGGATTAATCTTTCCAGTCCGTGCTCCCGGGCCAGCTGGATAAAGTTCTGAGCATCCGCAGCCTGTTGGCTAAGGGCATAGAGCGTGCTGAGCTGCTGGCTCAGCTGCGGAAAGCGCGCGTGCAGCGCCGAAAAATAGCGGGCTGAAAGCGCGACGTCTAACTGGTCAAACTCGGTGATTTTTTGTGAAATCTGCAAAAACTGGGCGTACTCCAGCGGCGCGGCTGTAACTTGTGCGCGTTCCGCATGCGCGATGGTCGAATAGGGCAGCAGGCTGGATGTGACCATGACGGCCGCCATCCTGGCTATCGCCTCTCTTCGCGTTAGCGAGGTGTGTAAAGACATACTCAACTCCATAATAATAAATCAGTACATTTTTATTCTTGCTTTTCACCATGCCCTGAGATGCCCTTAGCTATGAAGACTAAGCGGCGAAAATAAATAAAGGCGTAGAAAACGAGCAAGGGGTACTTAATAATTTAATATCGTAAATTATTTTTAGGACCATTTACCGATGTTGATTTTTTTTACAGGATTATTTGAAGGTTATGTCATATCCAGCCGTAACAGAGCATGAATAATCAATAAAGAGAAGCTCCCTTAAAGTAAACAATCATAGCTACACATTATCATTATGGAATTGCTCTTTTTTACCATTAAAGTGCATTTCGTTGTGATGCAAGAGTAAGGATGAGGGAGTAGCAAAACAGAACGCGGGCCAGGTAGTTTTGCCTGCATGGTCGTTTTTGAGGCGATGGACTTACCCCGGTTGCTGATGCCAGTAACATCCCGGGGAATTTGTTCTCCTGCCTCATTATTCGATCTGCGGTCTCATCATTACGGGATCAGCGCGAGCGCTGATCAACGTATCAGACAAGGATTGAGCCACTCGAATTATTTGGGCGATAAGCGGCCGGTTAAGCCGCCACAGCCCTTCATCAGATTACTTTTGATCCTTCAACCGACGTATCAGCACCACCGGTTTCCGTCGGCGAAAAGTCGCACGCTTTCGGTAGCAGGAACGTGATGCTCCCGGCCAGCAGCAGCGATACGGCAAGCGCACAGACCGCCACATTCTGCCCGTAGAGGTAAACCATGACCCCCACCAGATATGGACCGCAGAACCCCCCGAGGTTACCCAGGCCGTTAATTACCCCGCGGGCGCTACCCGCCACTTCTGGCGCGGCAATACGTCCGGGAATTGACCAGAACGGGCTGGTGGCCGATTTGAGGAAGAAGCCGCAAACAATGAGGGCAATGTAGGACGCCACCACATGCTCGCGCAGGATCACGGAAGCGACCAGCGCCGCTGCAAAGGAGTACAGCGAGAAGCGGATCCACAGGCGGCGTTTGCCGCTCCGATCGCTGAACAGCGAAATCACATAAATGCCCACCAGAGTGGCGACAAAGGGCAGTATAGCCAGCATCCCAACGCTGGCCATGCTGCCTCCGGTAAGATTTTTTAGGATTGTGGGTAACCAGAGGGTGTAACCATAATCTCCCGTCTGGTAAAAAAAGTTAAGAATGACCAGACGCACCAATCCTTTGTTGCGGAACACGGCTTTCAATGGTGCTTTACTCACGGGTTCCAGACTTTCACGGGCTTTACGTTCGCGGCCTAACTCAGTAAGCAAGTACTCCCGCTCTCTCTCCGGGAGCCAGGTCGCCTCTTCCGGTCTGTCGCTGATAACCAGCCACCAGATAGCCAATATCACCACAGAGAGCAATCCTTCGATGATAAACAGCCAGCGCCAGTCAAGTGCGGCAATAATCATGCCGGAAACCGGGGCGGTCAGTATTCCGCCAAGCGGGGCAAACATCATGACGAATGCGTTAGCCCGGCCCAACTCTTTTTCCGGGAACCAGTTACTGACAATCGTCAGTACCACCGGCAACATTCCCCCTTCCGAGACACCGAGGATAAAGCGCAATACCAGCAGCTGGTATTCATGAGTAACAAAGCCGGTAGCAATGGAAACTATCGCCCACACCAGCAGGGACCAGGCAATAAAGCGCTTTCCGCTGCCGTAAACTGCAATTCGTCCGCCCGGAATTTGCAGGAATAAATAGCCAATAAAAAATATGCCGCTGGCAACGCCGGCCATCTGGCTGGTGATACCTAAATCTTGCTCCATACCGCCGGGTAAGGCAAAGCTAATATTGACCCGATCCATAAATGACATAATACAGGCAATAAGTATTGGTGCGATAATACGCATCCAGCGAGTTCCTGGTATCTTATCTTTCATATTAATTTCTCGGCTATAGTAGCTACAACCAAAGTGTTTCTGATTGCGACAGGTAAAGAGTAAAAGTAAAAATATCGGTTAATAATATTTTATTTAATTAATCCGGGGATATCTTTGTGCTGAAAATAACCATCGAGATTATCTAATACTGACTGGCTCATTGCCTGGCGCGTTTCTACCGTGGCGCTCGCCACGTGGGGCTGTAACAATACATTGTCGAGAGAGAAAAACGCCTCTGAGACATGCGGCTCATTTTCAAACACGTCAAGCGCGGCCCCGGCAATCACATGGTTCTGTAGCGCCTCAATCAGCGCCGGCTCATCCACCAGACTGCCCCTGGCAATATTAATCAGCCACGCATGTTTTGGCATTACGCTAAATACGCTGGCGTCGATAATTCCGCGGTTTTCAGCACTGCCTGAGGCAGCAATAACCAGATAGTCACTCTCTTTAGCCAGCGTGCGCAGATCGGCGTGCCACGGATAATCCAGGCTGCTGTTGCGATGGCGTGCCGTGTACTGGATGGTCATATCAAAGCCTTTTGCCCGGCGGGCAATCGCCTGGCCAATATTCCCCATGCCAACGAGGCCGATACGTTTGCCGCTAACCTTGGTTGCCAGCGGCGGCGGGGTGCTCTCCCAGCGCCCTTCACGGACGAAACGATCTCCCTGACTCAGGCGGCGGCTGCTTGCCAGCAAAAGCCCCATCGCGAGATCTGCAACATCATCCGTTAGCACACCCGCTGTAATACCCACCTGGATATTACGCTTTCGCGTGATGTCGAGATCGATCGCATCGGTACCCACGCCAAAGACCGCAATCACGCCTAACTGAGGCAGCTGATCCAGCACCTCACGGGTAATGCCCACGTCACCGCGGGTGACCACAGCCTGAATTTCCGCACCGCTACTGGACAGAAAATCGGCAATATTTGCTTGCTCATACAGGCGAAAAACCCGGTAGCGCTCATCCAGTGCGGCCTGTAAGGCGTCCATCACGGGGGCGACAAGTAAAACAGCTGGTTTACTATTTTTGTGCATAATCACGATCCTGTCTGAAGGAAAACTGCGTATGCCCTGTATCAGACGTTATTTAACAGCTCATTTTTGTGATCGTCGTCACGGCGGGGGGTGTTAAAAAAGGGTGTTACAACTAGCGTGATCGGACAGGCATTTCTTAAAAACTTAGGTGGGCTTTAGTGAATACAAGCTATGGAGCATTGAAAATAAGGGTTAAATAGTTTCCCCCATGGATAATCGATAATGCAGATCCACGCGTTCAATTGTTGGCAACCCCTTTATTTTCTTAATTAAGATTTCTGTGGCTACCTTGCCCATCTCAAAACGCGGGGTCAGCACGCTGGCCAGTTTTGGCGTGGTGACCTGGCCAATTTCCAGCCCGTGGAACCCGGCAATCGCTAATTGTTCAGGCACCTTGATACCGCTGGCATGGCATTCACGCAGTACCCCCACCGCAAGGTCGTCATTAGTGCATAATATCCCGTCCATTCCTGGATACATCTGGCGTGCCAGGGTCATCATGCCGGCGCCGATAGTGACAGAAGAGACCTTGCCGGGGGAAATGCGGCCGGGTTTAAGCCCCACCTCAGCCATCGCCTGGCAGTATCCTGCATAGCGCTGCTCGTCCCGCACATCGGACATCGATCCAAAATAGATTATCTGTTGCTTACCGCTGGCCAGCAGCATACGGGTCATATCCAGCCCGGCACGTTGATTATCAAAACCCACGTTAATTCGCCCAGGGTTCTCCGCCAGCCCCATCACCTCTGCAACGGGGATCCGCGCATTGCGCAGGTATTTCTCTGCCCTCATGCTGTGTACGCTTTCCGTCAGCAGCAGGGCTTTCACGTTAAAGGCCAGTACTGTGGCAATTTGCTCCTCTTCCTTCTGGCTGTCGTAATCGTAGTTCACGACCAATGTCTGATAGCCCTGAACGGAGGCAGCCGCTTCAACCCCTGACAGTAAATCGGCAAATATCTGGTTATTAAATGAGGGAACAAGCACGCCAATTCGCTCGATAGCATTGCTGCTAACGGTCGGATTATCCGGATCGGGCTGATATCCCAACTCTTCTATCACGCTGGCAATACGCAGGGCAGTTTCTGATTTCACTTTTTCAGGCGTGCGTAAATATCGGCTGACGGTCATTTTTGTTACGCCGGCCAAAGTGGCAATATCATTTAGTGTAATGCGCTGCACTTTCATCATTTCTGCCAGTGATTACCGGGATCGAGCCTTTCATTATGCCTGCCCGGGGGGTAAATGGAAATCGCCGCATCGGGCCACAACAGAGGCTAGATGCGGCGATTTTCTGGGGCGGATCGCAAAGTCGGTAACCTCGTTTCGTAACATTTTTTTTAGTGATCTATCTCACAATCTCAGGTGGATAAAAACGGTGAGATAGATGGTACTCAATCCGTTGTTTCCGCTCTGAACCCTCAGTAACACCGGGTAAGGAATACATATTGGTCCTGAGGATAAAGAATTTAATCGCGCCGGCATTCAGAAACTCCGTAACTTCACTGAGTTGCCAGTCAATGATCACAATGCCGTAGCGGCTGTCTGAGGATCGAAATTATGGCAGGTCAGAGCATTATCATAATGGGCGTATCCGGTACGGGAAAATCCACGGTGGGCCTCGCGCTGTCCAGGGCCTTGAATGCGAAGTTTATTGACGGGGACGATCTGCATCCCCGCCACAACATCGACAAAATGGCATCCGGACAAGCGCTTGATGACACCGATCGCCAGCCCTGGCTCGGCAGGCTGTCGGATGTGATCTACAGCATCGAAAAGAAAAATGAGATTGGGGTGCTGGTCTGCTCAGCATTAAAAAAAAGCTACCGGGATCAACTGCGTGCTGGCAATCAACATGTTCATTTTGTGTGGCTACACGGCCAGTTTGGCATGGTCATGGAACGTATGCATCAGCGTGCGGGTCATTTCATGCCTGAATCTCTCCTCCAGAGCCAGTTCTCTACCCTTGAAGCCCCGGGACAGGATGAACCTGATGTCATTGCAGTCGATATCACGCCTTCCGTCGACAATATTGTCAGTCTGTGTATTACCCATCTATTCCAACATCCCACTTCCCAACTCTGAGACATTATTATGATTATTGATGCATTAATCTCTTCGGCGGAAAATAAATTTTACCCGGCAGCGATTCGCCAGTTGCTGGAAACCATTATTGAGAGTAACCCGTACGAGCTCCCGGAGGGGCATTATCAGGTTAAAGATAAGCAGATGTTTTTTAACGTCGTTGCCGGAGAAACGAAACCGCTGGAAGTGCAAAAGCCAGAGTTTCATCGACAGTATCTGGATATCCATATCGTATTAGAGGGCAGCGAAGTGATTGGCGCCGGTGTTCAGGGGCTCCCGCTGACGTTAAGCGAGCCTTTCAATGACAATCACGATCTCGGCTTCTGCGCGGCAATTCCTGGCGAAACGTTGATTCATCTGCAGCCGGGCGAGCTAGCGATCATTTTTCCCGGTGAGTTACATCGCCCGATGAGTACATGCGCGACGCCGGCAGCATTGCGTAAAATTGTCGCTAAAATAGATACTGCACTACTGGCATAGTCCTGGTAAAAAGTTTGCAATAGCGCCGGGTATCCACATCCAGGAGAGTGAGAATCTCATAATAACAGGGAAATTTCCCTGCTTGTGGCCCGGTTATATTGTGATTAACAGCACTGAACCAACAGCACTAATCAGTTCTTGCCAGAAGGCTCACCCTCCCGTTTAATCAATCTCATCCTAAGAAAAAAGCAGGTTCCTGCATGTGCGTAAATCCCACGCTTAGCCATGATTTAGATAAATGGGTTAACGCTGATAACGCAATAGTCGCCATGCCAAAAGAGTATCCGGCTGGCCACTATATCTCCCGGCATCAGCACGATCGCGGCCAGCTGGTGTACGCAGCATCGGGCGTGATGGAACTCAGAACTGCCGATGAGTATTGGGTTATCCCTCCACTGCGCGGAGTATGGATCCCGCCGCATGTCGAACATGAAATGACTACCCGCACGCAGGTATCTTTAAGAACGCTGTATGTGAACGTGGATGCGTTCGCAGATGCTCTACCGACCAAAGCCGAGGGCGTAACTATCTCTCCGCTGCTCAAAGAGCTACTTGCCTGCGCTGCGGCATTTCCGGTGAATTATCCGGCTGGCAGTTTTGAATCACGCCTGCTTTCCCTTGCTCTGGAAGAGATGCGGCGCGCCGTAGAAACAGGCCTGCGTCTGCCGACAGGTAAAGATAAAAGATTACAGCGGTTATGCTTCGAATTATCAAAAAAACCGGGGGATCAGCGCTCACTTGCGGAGTGGGGGAGATTCGTGGGGGCAACGGCAAGAACCCTGACGAGGCTATTTCAGGCTGAAACAGGTATGCCGTTCACCGCCTGGCGACAGCAGCTGCGCATTATTGATGCCGTCCCCAGATTGATATCAGGTGAGCGGATTGGGCGCGTTTCCGAAAGTCTCGGTTACAGCTCGCAGGCATCATTTACGGCGATGTTCAAACGCGTGACGGGAAAAGTGCCGAGTTTCTATAGCAAAGCATAAACTGGCGCATTCGCGATAAATAGCGTCCTGAACGAAGAATACGTCATTACACTCCTCATTATAATAATCAAATAATACAGAATACCGGGAGTGCATTGCTTATGGCTGCGTTAAAGCTATCGCCGAAAGGAACATATCTTGTTTTAGTTCTGGCATCGACATTTTTGCAAGGGTCGTCATTCGTCAGTACCAAAGTTATTATAAGTGATATCCCACCTTTATGGACGGCTGCCGGACGATTTTTGGTAGCTGCGCTTACGCTAATTCCTGTGGTAATAATTCAGATGCGTAAAGCGCATTTAAAATTAGCCTCCTTACCCTGGGGTAAACTCGTCATTATTGGGGCGCTGCAGACTGCGGGCGTCATGGCATTTCTGAATATGGGATTAGTATCAATCGCACCGCCTACAGCGGCAATTATTATGGCGAGTAACCCGCTGCTGGTCATTATTCTCGCCAGACTATTTCTTCACGAGCGCTCATCTTTATCTACAATTTTGGGAATGATCATTGCGTTTGCTGGCGTTGTTATCTGCATTGGTATTCCTGATGGCAGGCAGGAGGGGACGGGAGTCATGTTGGTGATTCTTGCTTCGTCATGCTGGGCCTGTGCAACGGTTTTCAATAAAAAATGTCAACTTCCGCTTTCACCCTGGATTATTACATTCTGGCAGATGTTACTGGGATCGTTATTTCTCTCAGTAGCAGCGGCGCTGGGCGAAACCGCGCCGGCACTGCCCTCTACGCCGTATCACTGGCTGATGTTCCTCTGGCTGGCTATACCCGCCTCGACGGGGGCAATGGGACTCTGGTTTGCCGCTCTGCGTCTCGGCGGATCCGTGCAGACCAGCGGATTCCTCTTTCTCTGCCCGCTGTTCGCCGCACTAATCGCGTTCATGCTTTACGGGCAAACGCCCTCCACCCACCAGTTATTCGGAGCCCTCATCATAGCCGCCGGGCTGGTTGCGATGTCGCGCCGTCGCTGAGTAGCGCCGCAGCGCGCGGGGCTTCAGGTGCACACTTGCCTACTCCCTGACAGCTCCCGCCTTTGTCCTCATCTCAGGCATAGTAATCCGCTTCACCGCCGCAATTTTAGACAGCGCTTCAAGATCCTTGGCCGCGATGGTTCCGCCGACGCTGTTGCCGTAAACAGCGTTCACGGTGAGGCCGGCCTTCGAGAGAGCGCCGCGCAGGCGATCGATGTCCCCCTCAACGATAATATCGACGTTAAGTAAGGGGGCAGGCGAGCTCTGTCCGGCTGCGCTTGTTTTCCCCGGCTGCCGGGATTTTTGCTGTTTAGCCTGCTCCTTTAAGCGGTACAGCGGCGGCGACAGCTTGAGATCGTCGCGGGTTTTTGTTTTTTCCGCCGCAGAGCGCGGCTGCGTGCCCAGCAAGCGCACATCGTCAGCGCTGCTCGTGTGCCCGCCGTTGAGAACGGCAGAATGGGCAGCAAGGCTTGCCATACCGCAAACAGCGGCGACAAGCGCGGAATTTCTGATCGTCTGATATCGGCTCATACAGTCCTCTTCAGTCTGGTGATTAACGCATCGGTATTTTATAGCATATCCCGGCAGGGCATTAGCGATCGGTAGCCAGGTACCGTAGCGGGCTGCGTCACGCAGGTTTCACCACGCCCTCATGCGGTGTGTGGAGGTTGCCGAACGTTAAAAAGCCCACCCGCAGCGCGGATGGGCTTGATGCAAACATGCCCGCAGGAGCAGCTTTATTGATGCGCGGTGCGCAGCGTATTTATGGCTTTCTCCGCGTTGATTAAGCCATAGCCGGAGACGTAGTTATAGCTGCCTTGGGTCGGCGCCTTGCCGATAGCGGTTGCTGTCTGACGCAGGGTTTTATAGACATCTTCCGCTGCAATACCCGGATTATCCTGCTGGATCAGCGCCGCAACTGCCGCGGCGTTCGGCGCGGCTGCCGATGTCCCATAGAACCGGTAAGTTGATTTCAGATTACAAGCCGGATCTTTGAAGACGCGCAGCGAGGCCGCGCCATCCTCGCTACCGAAGAAGCTGGTTGATACACCGTCAATTGCCGTAGCGTCCGGCTTGTTCGGAATGACATTAATGGCATTCCCATCGGCATCAAACAGCAGCGGCGAGTTGCCGTGAGACGAGAAGGGTTCCATCTGCGTCGTTGACAGCGCAGCGTTACACTGCGGTGTTTCGGCGAAGTCAGCGGCTCCCAGGGTAAAGGCCGCCGGTGCGGAGGCATGACCGAAAATAGAGCCCCGGCCTGTCGCAAAGGCAGGATCGATACTGACATTCTCAATGCTCAGCACGGTAATGTCGGTCGGCTTCACGCCCTCAAGCTGGAATATCTGCAGGCCATATTTCCCGCCCGATAAATTCCGCGGGAGCAGATATTGCAGCAGAATAACGGGGTCCTGACCCAGTTCCTGGGTTTCACACATGTTCTGGCTATTGATGGCCGTGCCATCAGCTTTCGTTATACAGGCCATAATTTTGGACTGGCTGCCTTTTTTGTAAGACTGCCCCCACCAGATACCCACCATTTGTGGAGATTTGTGCGTATTCGCCAGATAGACAGGCAGCACGGTGGCGTTATTTTTACCCACGTTGAGTACCTGCGCATTACTCAGGCCTGTCGGGCTTTTAGAGGTTGGGGTATAGGGTGTGAAGCGGGCGCTGCTGGTGGTATAAACCGTGGCGTCTTTATTACCGGAGCTGTCCGTTAAGGTGTAGTTACCGGCCGCTGAAAAGTAGGTAACCCCTTTTTTAACGACCCGGGTTGCGGACTCGCCGATAATCCCTGTCTCATAAGCCGGTTCGGCAAGGAAGCTGAGATCGTCGACAATCACGTTTGCGCCGGCCCCTTCGTGACCTGCTGAATCGAACTGGCCCTTAGGCAGCGCCAGCGTCTGGATCCCCTGAGCAAAATCGGTTTGTGTTTGCGGTGCATAGAAAGCAATTTTGGCATCAGGTGCAATATCGTGGACAAGCTGCGCCATAGCGCGACCTTCATCCTCGCCGTTATCGATGCAGTTGGGCTCCTCTTTGACCACATAAACGTCGGCGGGCAGCTCGCCATTATTCACGTCCGTCGCTTCAGAGATCGTTCCGGGCTCATTCCTGACGGCAATACAGTTGAACGAGTCAGACAGGATACCGACGGTTATTCCTTTCCCGGTAGGCGCATTTTTAAGGGTTTCTTTAACCTTTTTACTGTATTCAACAAAATCAGCCTGGTTATCCACAATACCGGCATGTTTTTTCACGATCGGCAACGTAATTCGCTTTACCTGTGCAATTTGCGACAGCGCCTCAAGATCGTCTGCGGATATTGTTCCCCCCAGATTATTGCCGTAGGTGGAATCAACGGTAAATCCGGCGGCGTCAAGCTCGCCCCGCACGCTGTCCACGCTGCCGTTAATGACGATATCGACATTGATCAGCGGCGTATTTTCTACCGCCCGCCGGGTTCTGCTGGTGGTTTTTTCCTGCGTGCTTTTTTCCTGTTTAGCGTACTCCTTCAGCCTGAACAGATTGGGCGACAGTTTAAGGTCGGCATCCGTTTTTTGGCTTTCCTGCGCTTCTGCTGCTGCCTGGGTTTGGGTGCCCAGCGCAAAGGCCTCGGCTATCCCTTTATTACCCGTATTATTCAGCTCTTCTGCCTGTGCAGAAAAACCCACCGAGCCGCAGATAACGGCAAGGGCGAGGGCTGACTTCTTGAGAAATTTATACTGTTCCATTACATACCCTGATTGTTTGAGATGAAAAAATAAGAAGAAATGAAAGGTATGGTGATACGTGTTTATTATGGTTACCGATGAAAGCTGGCGTTTTTGGTGTGGTTATTTACAAAAGCTGACCTTTCAAAAGGAATATAGATGAATTAAATTGAAATGCCAAAGCTGAATTTCTTATATCCTGACGAGGAGTAAGTAATTACACCTTTAATCAGGTTATTTCATCTCTGAGGGGATTTTTTCAGGCACGATATTTTCGCTGGGGTAAACAAGGCTGTGAGCCAGATTAATATGCATAAAAAATATATTCATATATCCATAAATAATGGCGGTGGTCACAGGCTGGCGGGTTTACCTCTGTCTACCCGCCGCTATTTATAGCCGCCCCACCTCAATGATTCACCGCCGGTGCCGCATTAATCCTCACCCGCAGCAGCGCATAAGGTTTCTGGCGCAGGTCTTTACCGCCGTTAAAGTTCGGCTGGCGGTGTACCTGGTTGACGGTGAAATAGAGGTAGCCGTCCGGGCCGATAGAGAGGGTATCCGGCCAAAGGATTTGCGGGCCGTGGGCAATAGTGGTCCACTCGCCGCCTTTTGGCAGCTTGCGGATCGCGTTTCGCTCGTAGTCTCCCGCATAGACGGCGCCCGTGGCGTCTGCCTCCAGCCCGTCGGAGGCACCTTTCTCACCCAGGTCGCGCACTGCGGCAGAGAGCTTACTTTCGCTCACGCCCGGATCGCGAAGCAGCTTCGTGGGTACGGCGAACAGATGCCGTCCTGAGAGCGGGCTGTAATACAGCGTGCTGCCGTCCGATGAGAGGGCGATGCCGTCCGATGCCACGCTAAAGGGCGCGGTGCTGCCGTCGGCATTGCGCACCGCCAGCGTTTTTCCTTCAACCATCGGCACAAACCCTTTTTCCGGCGAGGTGGAAGGATCGCCGCTGAGACGCCGCACCGCGTTGCCCGTGTCCAGATCCATCACAATAATGGCGCCCGTTCCGGAGAGAGAGGCATCCGTGACGTAGGCAACCCCGGCTTTGCCGACGCGGAAGTCGAAGCGCACGTCGTTAACGTAGGTCTGCGGGTGAATAACGTCGGCGGGAAAGACCAGCGTCTTAATCACCTTGTTCGTCTTTAAGTCGATAGCCACCAGCTTGGCGCCGCCGGGGATCGGCGTGGAGAATTTCGGTGCGGCAGTGTCGAGAACCCATAAATGCCCGCGCCCGTCGGCCACTACGCTTTGCACGCTGAGAAAATGGCTGGCCGGCTGCCGGGCATCTTCCTGATTTATCTGCAGGTCAGGGTAGGGGACAACCTGATTGCCTTTCAGCTCGCCCACGGTAAACGGCACGTCGTCCCCCCAGCGGGGAAAGTTGACGAAAATGCGGCCGGACTCAGCCACCGTGACTCCGGTAGGCATGGCGCCGTTAAAGGTGGCCACCACTTCGGGATGGCCGATAGGCCGGTCCGAGGGCAGCGCCGACAGGGCAATGGGTGAGGCCGCCCCTGCGGGCAGCGCGCCGAAAGTAAATCCCGCGACCACAAGCGAAGCGGCCAGCCGTTTTAAGCGTAATCTGTTCATGAGATCCCTTCTGTGCTGGTGAAAAGCGGCGCGCAGGCGGGCTGCGTACCGCAAACTGTTTTGCAGCAGACGCAAGCGCCAGGCCATTATTTTTCGGGAATAGCCAGCGGCACGCCCTTCTGCCCGGCGTAGAACACAATCAGCGTCGCGCCTTCCTTACCGCTGGTGCCGCGATGTATTGTGTCCACCGTTTCGGCTAAGACTTCCCCTGCGTGATAAACCTTTTTCTCGCCGGTGGCCTTTTTCTCAATGGTCAGCTCCCCGCTCTGAATATAGGCGGCGCTGGGGATCGGGTGCTTGTGCCAGGCCAGCGCTGCGCCGGGGGCAATGGTGATTTTAAGCACCGTCAGCTGCGGCACGCCGCGCGGATAGGCTTTGTAATAGGCTCCGTCCCAGGACTGCTGCGTCTCCAGCAGCTTTTCCACTTTCGCGGACGGCGCGTCGTCGGCGCGTGCGGTAGCGGTATGGGCGGTAAAAAGAAGCGCGGCGGAAAGAGAGAGGGCGGTGAGTGCTGATTTCATTGTAGCTCCTTGGCGGCGCGTCGATAACGCGCCGATGTTATTAACAAAGACTGCCTGACGAGCTTCACGCTGCATTCGCTACGGTAGCGGGTGGCGCGCGGGCTCTTCAGGGGCATGTAAATAATCCAGAGGAACGGTAACAATATTAACGAAAATTTCAGGATTAAAAGAGTTCTCTAAATCATCGGCAAGTATCAAGGTTAATAGCGGATAAAAAAACGGCGGAACAGGCAGAGTAAATAACGCGGCACAATATATTATTCCCTGTCTGCATAAGCGCTTCCGATATTCAATGTATTATTGATTGTCGACCAGTAAAGCATTACGCCACATGGAAATAATTATCAAGCCAAATTAGCGCCCGCCGCATGTAATGCATTTATTTCTGAATGGAATAATATATTGCCTGCAGGAATTAACGGAATAAAAACAGGGTCAGCGAGATAAATAATATTTGGGGTCTGATTAAGATGCGGAAATACGATCCGTGTCCGGGTCGGGTTGCCGCAGATGCGGCGCCTACTCTGCTTCCCCGGCAACCTCCTGCACAATCGCCTTCAGCGTTGCTACTCCGGCTGACAGCACCGCCTCGTCCCAGGCTACAAAGCCCATCACCAGGCCATTCCACGCGGATTTATCGAAACAGAAGCCGGACAGCGCGCGCACGGAAAGCTGCTGCTGGCGGGCTTTTTCCACCACCCGCACGTCAGATATCGTCCGGTGCAGATGAAACACCAGCAGGGTGCCGGCCTTGTGATCCCGCACGGAGCCAAATTCCCCCAGCTGGTCACGCAGGCAGTTCAGCAGATGCTGGCGGCGCTGGGCGTAAATTTTGCGCACCCGGCGCAGGTACTTGTAGCACTCGCCGTTGAAAATAAATTCGGCCAGCACCCGCTGGGGCAGCATCGACACTTTCGCCTGCGCCTGGGCGTGGCGAAAGGTGGCAATAAGCTGCGGGGGCAGGATCAGATAGCTGATGCGCAGCGAGCTTGAGAACAGCTTTGAAAAACTGCCGATATACAGGGTGCGGCCAATTTTGTCGAACGCCGCCAGGGCCGGAATGGGGCGGCCGCCGTAGCGGAACTCGCTGTCGTAATCATCCTCGATGATCCAGCCGTTATGCTTCTGCGCCCAGTAGATAAACTCCATCCGCCGCCCCACCGACATGGTGCCGCCCAGCGGAAACTGGTGCGACGGCGTGATGATTGCCAGCCGGCTCTGCGGATGGAGGGCGCTGGCCTGCGCGCCGTCATCGTCGACGGGCAGGCGGTGGGTGCGCCGGTGGTTGGCCTCGATACAGCTGCGCACCGGCGAGTAGCAGGGATCTTCGATATTAAAAATGTCCCCGTCCCGGGAAAGGGTATTGATGCAGATCTCCAGCGCTTCCGTGGAGCCCGCGGTAATAACGATCTGTTCCGGCTCGCACGCGATGCCGCGCCATTCATACACGTGCAGCGCAATCGCCTGGCGCAGCAGCTGGTTAGCGCGATCCGCTTCGCCGAACATCATGGTATTCGGCTCCTGGCGGCAGAGCCGGGAAATGGTCTTTGCCCACTGGTGAACAGGAAACAGCGCGCTGTCCAGCGCTCTGGCGTCAAACAGCGCGTTTTCGCCCAGCGCCTCAGCCGGGTGCAGTTCGCGGCGCGCGGCGCGCGGCACACGGGCGTTGTGCTTCAGCTCGCCCACCGCCTGCACCCGGTAACCCGCGCCGCGCACGCCTTCGATATAACCCTCAGTGAGTAGCTGCTCGTAGGCGTTGACCACGCTGGATCGCGAAATGCCCAGCTCGACGGCCAGGGTTCGGGTGGCGGGCAGCGGATCCCCTTCGTTCAGCGTCCCAACCGTAATTTGCTCTTTGACCGCCTCATAAAGCTGGCGAAACAGCGGCTGCTGGCGCGAGCGGTCGAGGCTAAAAATCAGCGGATGGGCCTTCTTCATAAAATTGGTCTGCTCAAAAATGACTAAATTGGATATTAAACAAATACCCATTATTTGTGATGATTAGCGTCAATCCGTAGTACTCACTTCTGCATGATTTTCACAGCGTCCTTCACGGGCGTTAATTGTCCCTGGACAGGAAAATACCCATGGCGAAATCAGCCTCTCATCTACTCTCTATCGAATTAAAAAGACGCTCTTTCCTGAAGGCTTCTGCCGCTGCCGGCGCTGCTGCGAGCGTTGCCGGTCTGCCGTTTAAGGCGCTGGCGCAGGATACCGACACGCCGCCTTCACCGGTGAAACCGGAGACCAAAATCATCTCCGGCACCTGCACCAGCGACTGCGGCAGCCGCTGCCTGCTGCGCCACCACGTTGAAAACAACGTCGTGGTGCGCACCGAAACGGACGATCTGGCGCCGGACACCGAAGAGTTCCCGCAGGCCCGCGCCTGCCTGAAAGGGCGCTCCACCCGCCAGCGTCTGTACACGCCGAACCGCCTGAAATACCCGATGAAGCGCGTCGGCAAGCGCGGCGAAGGCCGCTTCGAGCGCATCACCTGGGATGAGGCGCTTGATACTATCGCAGACTCGATTAAACATATACGCCAAAAATATGGTAACGAGGCCATTTATACTCACCACGGTATGGCTTTGATCGACTCCGCCGTCAACAACACCTGGTGCAGCATGTCGCCGTTTGCGCGCATGATGAACCTGTACGGCGGCTACCTGGAGTTCCACGACTCCTACAGCTCCTCGCAGATCCACGCCGCCTTTAACAGCCTGTACGGCACCTACGAAGGCAACACGCCCGACGACATGATCAACACCGATCTGGTGGTGAACTTCGGGCAGAACTACGCCGAAATGTCCCTTGGCGGCAACGTCCAGTTCTACGGCATCCAGCGGGATCGTAAAAAGCGCAACTACAAGATGGTCTACATCGATCCGCGCTATTCCGATACCTGCCTCGGCCGCGAAGATCTGTGGATCCCGATCCGTCCGGGCACCGACGCCGCTCTGGCCGCTGGCCTGGCGTGGGTGATGATCACCGAAGATCTTGTGGACCAGGCGTTCCTCGACAAATACTGCGTCGGCTACGACGAGAAAACCCTGCCGGAAGGTGCCCCGGCTAACGGCCACTACAAAGCCTACATCCTCGGCGAAGGGGAAGACGGCACGGCGAAAACCCCGCAGTGGGCAGAAAAAATTACCGGCGTGCCGGTGGCGACGATCGTCAAGCTGGCGCGCGACATGGCGGCGGCTAACCGCTGCTGCGTGATTGCCAGCCGCGGCATCAACCGCCACATCAACGGTGAAAATACCGTGCGCGCGGTCTGCACCCTGGCAAGCCTGACCGGCAACGTCGGTATTTCCGGCGGCAACACCGGCCTCGCTACCGCCGCGTGGCAGATGCCGTACCCGTCCACCCTGCCGGTTGCGCCGAACCCGGTGAAGAAAACCATTCCGTGCAGCAAGTGGGTAGACGGTATTCAGCGTCCGCTGACCCGGGCAAAAGACGGCCTGAAAGGCGGCGAAAGCACCACCACGCCGATCAAGTTCTTCTGGGGCTACGGCACTAACGGCCTCGCCAACATGCACCCGGACATCAACCACGTCACCAAGCTGGTGGCCGACGAGTCGCTGCTGGAGATGATTGTCATCATCGACAACCACATGACGCCGTCCGCCAAGTTTGCCGACATCCTGCTGCCGGATCTCTCCTCCATCGAGCGCGAAGAAATTGTCGCCACCTCGGTGAACAGCGGCACCGACCTGCGCATTTACATCAAGCCGGCGGTGACGCCGATGTTTGAGAACCGCGACTGCTACACCATCTGCGCCGGTATCGCCGAACGCCTGGGCATCAAAGACGAATTCACCGAAGGCCGCAGCGTGCAGGACTGGCTGCGCTGGATGCACCAGAAAGCCGAAGCCAACATGCCGGGCCAGATCCCGTCCTTTGAGGAGTTCCGCGAGAAAGGGATCCTGAAAGTGAAGGGCAAGCCGATTGTCGCGCTGAAAGACTTCCGCGAAGATCCTGAAGCGCATCCGCTGAAAACCCCGTCGGGCAAAATCGAGCTTTATTCCGCCCAGCTGGTGGAAGAGAGCAAAACCCTGGAGCTTGAGCCCGGCGAGAAAATCACCGCGCTGCCGGAGTACCTCAAAGCCTACCGCGGCTACGACGACGCGCTGGCGAAGAAATACCCGCTGCAGCTGGTGGGCTGGCACAGTAAAAAACGCGCCAACTCGGTCTACGACAACGTCAGCCTGCTGCGCGAATTCCCGAACCAGCTGTGGATCCACCCGGTGGATGCCGAGGCACGCAACATCAAGCACGGCGATCGCATTGAAGTGTTTAACGATAAAGGCCGCCTGACCATTGAAGCCAAAGTCACCAACCGCATTATGCCCGGCGTCACCGCAATGCCGATCGGCGCGTGGTACAGCCCGGACAAAAACGGCGTGTGCCACAACGGCAGCATGAACGTTTTAACCTTTCACGGCTTCTCCGCCTACAGCAAAGGTTCCGCGCAGCACACCAATCTGGTTGACGTAAAACTCTGGGAAGGTCAGGAATAATTTATGAGCAAGCAATATGGTTTTTATGTCGATACCGATAAGTGCGTAGGCTGCAATACCTGCCGGGTCGCCTGTAAAGACTTTTACAATCTGGATCTCGGGCAGAACTACCGCCGGGTGCTGGATTATGAAGGGGGCAAATGGACCCAGCGCGACAACGGCTGGGAGCCGGAGGTGTTCGCCTATTACGTCTCCATCTCCTGCAACCACTGCAGCGAACCGGCCTGCGTCAAGGGCTGCCCGACCGGCGCAATGCACAAGCGTGAAGACGGCTTCGTGGTGGTGAATCAGGACGTCTGCGTCGGCTGCCGCTACTGCGAAATGCGCTGCCCGTACGGCGCGCCGCAGTTCGACCACAAGAAAAAGGTGATGAGCAAATGCCACGGCTGCTTTGACCGCGTTGCGGTGGGCAAGCTGCCTATCTGCGTGCAGTCCTGCCCGCAGCGTGCGCTGGACTTTGGCCCGATTGAAGAGCTGCGCGCCAAATACCAGGGCAGCGCTGACGTGGCGCCGCTGCCGTCGCCGGAGCTGACCAAGCCTAACGTCATTATTGCCGGCAACAAAAATCTGCGCCCGAGCGCGGATACCGCAGGGAACCTACAAAACAAAAAAGAGATACTGTGATGATGGATAACCTACCACTGGTTTTTTTCACCGTTCTGGCGCAAGCCTCCGTCGGTTTATGCCTGGCGCTTTGCGCCATGCGCCTTGCCGCACCCGGCAGCGTGTCGCGCTTCTTTACCCGCGGCTACATTACGGCGCTGGTGCTGCTCTCCGTCGCGGGGATGGCCTCCTTTGGCCACCTCGGCCGCCCGATGCGCGTGCTTAACGTGTTCCTCGGCCTGGGCCACGCCTCGCCGCTGAGTCTGGAAATTATCGGCGTGATACTGTTCGGCGGCTGCCTGGTGCTGGCGCTGCTGTCCACCCTGGTGGCGCAGCAGAAATGGCTGACCCTGGCAGCGCTGCTGCCGGCCGCGGCCGGTCTGGTGTTCGTTTTCGCCATCTCCCACGTTTATAACCTGGACACCGTCAGCCCGTGGAACTCCATGCTGACGCCGCTGCAGTTCTACGTGACCGCGCTGCTGCTGGGCTTCTTCGTGGCCTGGCTGCTGCGCTCCCCGGACAGCAAGCAGCAGGGCGTGGTGCTGGTCGGTATCGGTATCGCCATCGCCGGCCTGCTGATCCTCCAGCCGTCGATGTTCATGTACTACGGCGAGATCCAGGCCGGCGCGCTGGAAGCCTTTGTCCCGGCGTTCCCGCTGCTGCGCTTTGTGCTGCTGGCCGCGGCGCTGGTGCTGTGGTTCGTCGCCCTGCACAAAGAGCGGGCGCACTGGGTGCTCGGCTTCGGTATCTGCGGGCTGCTGTTTGCCTCGGAGCTGCTGGGCCGCGCCTACTTTTATGACTTGCTGAACCTCCGGTTACTGTAACCTTCGTTTCACGATGTGTACGTCAGGTATTTATGTCGCAACAAACTATTGCCCGACATGATACGGATGACCATTTCCCCGGGCTCCTGCCGGAGCTCGGGATAATGTGTCAGTCGTTATATGTCATCTTTCACCAGTCGCCCACAGCCGGCCAGCTTGAAATGCTGGACGGCTTTGCGCTTTTTAACAACCACTTCCAGGCGCGGAATAACCCGCAGGCGATCGCCAGCCTCGCGGCGCTGCAGGCGCTGTGCCAGCAGGCCGATGCAGAGCAGATCCATACCCTGGCCGCTGATTATCAGCAGCTGTTTATCGGCCCCGGCGATCTCGCCGCGCCGCCGTGGGGCTCGGTCTACCTGCACCCTAACAAAGAGATGTTTGACGACTCGGCAGTGGAGGTGGATCGCTTCTATCGCCGCCACGGTCTGGCGCTGGATACCGGCGTTAACGAACCGGCGGATCATATTGGCCTGATGTTCGCGTTTCTCGCCTGGCTCTGCGCCCGGGATCTCGACGAGCGCTACAGCAACCCCGGCTCGCAGCGCTGGAAGACGGTCATCGGTGAATTTACCGGCGACTATCTGCTGACCTGGTCCGGACACTTTTTGGGCCTCGTAAATCAGCGGGCGACCACGCCGTTTTATCAGCACGTCGCCGTGCTGGCGGAAGCGGTTATCGCCGAGGTTGCCGCCTACAGCGGCGCGGTGCGCAAACCCGCCATTATCTATTAACGGAGCGATCCGCTTGCATCCAAGACGCGCGTTGTTCAAAAAGATCAAGGACTCTGCGGCGCAGCTCGTGCCGCAGACCCGGGCCATCCGCCCGCCGTGGGCCGTCAGCGAGGGCCACTTCCAGAAGCGCTGCACCCGCTGCGGAGACTGCGTCACCGGCTGCCCGCGCAAAATCCTGCACTACTCCACTGAGCAGGATCTGGCGCTGCGCTTCTATCCGGTGATGCTGCTGGAAAACAACGGCTGTGACTTTTGCAGCGCCTGCGTCACCCGGTGCCAGACCGGGGCCCTCAGCCTGACCGAAGGCCGCAAGGCTCAGGCGCTGGCCGTCCTCAGCGGGATGTGCGTCAAGCAGTACGGCCAGTACTGCACCAACTGCGCCGACGCCTGCCCGGCGAACGCCATCAGCAGCGCGCCCGGCAGCATTCAGATTGACGCCGCCCGCTGCGACGGCTGCGGCGAATGCACTCTGGCCTGCGGCGAGCGGGCGATTGCGATGGAGAAACGGCCCGCGGATCTGCCGCCGTCTCCCTGAACGACTCCGCGCGATATATCGGCGCGTTTTCAGCTTCAACCCGATACGGGCGGCGTATATCGCCGCCCGCATTTTTCCTGCAATCGTGACCCTGGCGACCAATCGCTCCTGCACGTAATTCCTCCGTTCGCCCCCGGGCGCTATCCTTAAGCTGTATTGTGTTTTCCCCTTAGTTACACCACGGAGGCTCAATGACCGTTCTGCGAATTGTGGCGAACCTGCACACCGACGACTTCAGCCGGGCGCGCGGGTTCTATCAGGATATTCTCGGGCTTGAACTCATGATGGACCACGGCTGGATCCAGACCTTCGGCAGCCGCGCGCAGATGCCGGTGCAGATAAGCCTCGCCGCCGGGGGCGGTTCCGGCACGCCGGTACCCGATCTCTCTGTCGAGGTGGACGACGTGGACGCGGTACTGCAGCGGGTAAGGGCAGCGGGTTACGCCGTGGAATACGGCCCGGTAGATGAACCCTGGGGCGTGCGCCGCTTCTATGTGCGCGATCCGCTGGGCAAGCTGATCAATATTCTTTCCCACTGCAGCGAGCCGTTAACTGTGAGTCCGCTCAATTAACGCCGCGCGGCGCGTTGCCTGCTGCCCGCGTACAGGGTAATAACGACGTTAATTGTCGCGCGCGCCGCCGCGTTGTCTTCCCCAAAACAGGAACCGTGCAATGTCCTCTTCCCACGCCGACGCCCTCCGGCAGGTGCTCTCCCGCCAGGACTGGCAGAACCCGTCCATTATTCAGGTTAACCGGCTTGCGGCGCACGCGCCGTTCTGCAGCTGGCGCGATGAGATGCAGGCCCGGGACGACGCGCCGTCTGACCGGCGCCTCTCCCTGGACGGCGAGTGGCAGTTTGCCTGGTTTGACTGCCCCGAGGCGGTACCGCCGGAGTGGCTGGTGCAGGATCTCCCGCAAAGCGCGCCGCTGGCGGTGCCGTCCAACTGGCAGATGGCGGGTTACGATGCGCCTATTTACACCAACGTCCGTTATCCCATCGACACCACGCCGCCGCGGGTGCCGGAAAATACCCCCACCGGCTGCTACGCCCGGACCTTTACCTTGCCGTCCGGCTGGCGCGAGGGCGGCCAGACGCGGATCCAGTTCGACGGAGTGAACGCCGCATTTCACCTGTTCTGCAACGGCCGCTGGCTGGGCTATTCCGAGGACAGCCGCCTGCCGGCGGAGTTTGACCTCGGCCCCGCGCTGCGCGAGGGCAGCAACCGCCTGTGCGTGATGGTGCTGCGCTGGTGCAGCGGCAGCTGGCTGGAGGATCAGGACATGTGGCGGATGAGCGGCATCTTTCGCCCGGTGTGGCTGCTGCACAAGCCCGCGGCGCGAATTGCCGATCTGACGGTAGCGGCGACGCTCGACGATCTCTGTCGCGACGGCACCCTCGACGCCTGCGTGCAGATTGAAGCCGACGCCGGGCGGCTCGGCGGCCTGCAGGTGGAGCTTTCCCTGTGGCTGGACGATACGCTGATTGTCCGCCAGCGCCGGGCCCCGGGGACGGCGGCTGTCGACGAGCGCGGCGGCTACGCCGATCGGGTGCTGTTCTCGCTACCCGTTACCGCACCGCAGCGCTGGAGCGCCGAGCAGCCGGTCTGCTACCGGACGGTGGCGGCGCTGTATGATGAGGCGGGCGCGCTGGTTGAGTGCGAAGCTGCCGACACCGGGTTTCGCCGGATTGAGATTAAAAATGGCCTGCTGCTGCTCAACGGCGAGCCGCTGCTGATCCGCGGCGTCAACCGCCACGAGCACCACCCGGAACGCGGTCAGGCGATTACGGAAGCGGACATGCTGCAGGACATCCTGCTGATGAAGCAGAACAACTTCAACGCCGTGCGCTGCTCGCACTATCCCAACAGCCCGCAGTGGTACCGGCTGTGCAGCCGCTACGGGCTGTACGTGGTGGACGAGGCGAACATCGAAACCCACGGCATGGTGCCGATGGGCCGCCTGAGCGACGATGCGGAGTGGTTCCCGGCCTACAGCGCCCGGGTTACGCGGATGGTGCAGTGCAACCGCAACCATCCGGCGATCATCATCTGGTCGCTGGGCAACGAGTCCGGGCACGGCGCCACCCACGACGCGCTCTGGCGCTGGGTGAAAAGCCGCGATCCCTCCCGTCCGGTGCAGTACGAGGGCGGCGGCGCCAATACCGCGGCCACCGACATCCTGTGTCCGATGTACGCCCGGGTCGATGACGATCAGCCGTTCCCGGCGGTGCCGAAATGGTCCATTAAAAAGTGGATCGGCCTGCCGGGGGAAAACCGGCCGCTGATCCTCTGTGAGTACGCCCATGCGATGGGCAACAGCCTGGGCGGCTTTGCGCGCTACTGGCAGGCCTTTCGCCAATATCCGCGCCTGCAGGGCGGCTTTATCTGGGACTGGGCCGATCAGGCGCTGCGCAAGCCGGCGGAAGACGGCAGTCCCGGCTGGGCCTACGGCGGCGACTTTGGCGATACGCCCAACGACCGCCAGTTCTGCCTCAACGGGCTGGTGACTGCCGACCGTATCCCGCATCCTTCCCTGTTTGAAGCAAAGCACGCCCAGCAGTTTTTCCGCTTTTCGCTGCTGGAGCAGCAGCCGCTGCGGGTGGCGGTCAGCAGCGAATACCTGTTCCGCGCCTGCGACAACGAGCGGCTTTACTGGCGGGTGGAGGCCGACGGCGAATGCCTGCTGCGCGGCGAGCTGGATCTTGCCCCCGGCCCGCAGGAAACGGTGGTGCTGACGCTGGCTGAGCGGCTTTCGCTGCGCGGCGGCGAGACGTATCTGATTCTGGAGGTGTGCCAGCCTGAGGCTACGCCCTGGTCCCCCGCCGGGCATCTGGCGGCCTGGCAGCAGTTCCCGCTGGCTGCCCCGCTGGCGATCGCTGAATCGCCGGTATTGCAGGGCGCGCCGCTGCTCGATACCGATACGCAGGGCTACCGCATCCGCGTCGGTGAACAGACGTGGTATATCGACAGGCGCAGCGGGCGGCTCACCGAATGGCGCGCGGGCGGCGAAAACTGCCTGCTGAGCCCGCCGGAGGATCGGTTCACCCGCGCGCCGCTGGATAACGATATCGGCATCAGCGAGGTGGAGCGCATCGATCCCAACGCCTGGGTTGAGCGCTGGAAGCACGCCGGACTCTATCAGCTCACCGCCAGCTGCCCGCGCTGCGAAGCTATTTGCAGCAGCGACCGGGTGGAGGTCACCAGCACCTTCCACCACGCGCGGCCCGGCGGCGAAGTGGTTATCGTCAGCCGCTGGCGGATGGTGTTTGACGGCAGCGGGCGGCTGCATATCGCCATCGACGGCGAGCGGGCGTCGCACCTTCCGCCGCTGGCGCGTATCGGTATCGCGATGCAGGTGGTGCCGGAGCCGGGCGATGTTGAATGGCTGGGACTTGGGCCGCATGAGAACTACCCGGACCGCTGCGCCAGCGCGCTGTTTTCACGCTGGCGGCAGCCGCCGGAGGCGATGTACACGCCCTACATTTTCCCCTCCGAGAATGGCCTGCGCTGCGATACCCGTGCGCTGCGATACGGCGGCTGGCAGGCCGACGGCCAGTTCCACTTCTCGCTGATGCCTTACGGCACCCGGCAGCTGATGGAGAAAGATCACTGGCACGCGATGCGTCCGGAAGCGGGCGTCTGGATCGCGCTCGACCACCGGCATATGGGGATCGGCGGCGATGATTCGTGGACGCCGAGCGTGGGCGCAGACTGGCTGCTGACGGAAACCCGGTGGTATTATCAGCTGACGCTGGGTTATGAAATTCAATAACGTGAGGAGGCTTAACATGCTGAAAAGACGCTATTTCGACAGCGGGCATGCCCGTTTTTACTCCCAAACCCTATCCGCGCGGCATACGGCCGCGCCAGAATGGGAGTATCAACATGGCAAGAACACGAGCACAGCGCCGGCATCACGCGCGGCGATTAAAGCGGGTAAGGCGTTGGTATAACAATGCCGGTGACGGCAGCCCGCGTGGCGTAGGCGCAGTATCGCGCACGCCCTGCCTCTGCAGCTGCTGGATGTGCGGCCACCCGCGCCGACATTTTGGCCCGGGAATGCAGGAGCTTCGCGCGGCGGCGCGAGCGGAAGAAGAGGTATGATCGTGCGGGCCCGCTTCTGGCGGGCCCGCTTTTTATTCCGCCTCCTGCACCGTGCTGCTGAACCGGTGCCGGTAGTCGCTGGGGGACACCCCGAGCCGCTTTTTAAAGGTCCGGCGCATCTGCTCCTGTGAACTGAATCCCGTCTCGAAGGCTATCTGCTTCAGGCCGTGGCGGGAGGTTTCCAGAAACTGGCGGGCCAGCTCAAGGCGCACGTTTTCAATAAACTGGCTGGGGGACTGGCCGGTCTGCTTTTTCAGAGTGCGCATAAAATTGCGCTCGCTCATGGCGAACAGCTCAGCCAGCCTGTGGATGCTGATATTTTCCTGCGGGTGCGCCAGTATCCATTCGCGGATCTTGGCCCCCAGCGGGTGCTCCTCTTCCTGGCTGAGCAGCAGAGCGCTGAACTGCGACTGGCCGCCCTGGCGCTTGAGGTACACCACCAGCTCCCGGGCGACGTTCAGGGCGATGTCCCGCCCGTAATCGTCCTCCACCAGCGACAGCGCCAGGTCAATTGAGGCGGTGACTCCCGCCGAGGTCCAGATATGGCCCTGGCGGATAAAAATGGCGTCGCTGTCGACCCGCACCGCCGGATAGCGTTGCTGGAGCTTATCGGCCACCCGCCAGTGGGTGGTGGCGCGCAGCCCGTCCAGCAGCCCGGCCTCGGCGAGGAAAAACGAGCCGGAGCACAGCGCAATCAGCGCCCGGCTGCGGGCGCCGCGCTCTATCAGCCAGCGGATGATTTCCGGGTTGTCCGCTACCGCGCGCTCTATATCCGGCGAGCCGAGAAACAGCACCCGCCCGCCGCAAATGCGCGGATCGTCAAGGGCTACCTCCGCCTGCAGGCTGATGTGGTTGTCGGACATCACCGGGCCGGGCGCGGCGGCGGCAAAAGAGACTTCATAGCCCGGCGGCCTGCCGGCGGCAATGAGCTGGGCGTTGGCGTAGTTAAAAACGCTGAGCGGCCCGGTGGCCTCCAGCAGTTTAAAGCCGGGATAAAGGACAATAGCGATCTGCGAGTCTGCCACGGGGTTACCTTTCCTGCGCAAATAAAAAAGTCCATCAGTAAGGGGAGTTACTGATGGACGTTGCGCGCGGGCAATCAGGCGAGCTGAAGGATTTTCTCTTTCAGGGATTTAGCCGCTGCTGCCGGATCTTTGGCGTTGTAAATGCCGCCGCCAACCACGGCGGTTTCAGCGCCGGAGGCGGCGACAATATCTACCGTATCGAGGGTGATCCCCCCGGCGACGGCGAACTTCACATCAGTGCCTTCGATAGTAGCAAGAAGCGCCGGCAGGGAGTAACCCTCCTGGGCCTGTTCGTCCAGCCCGGCGTGCAGCTCTACCGTCTCAACCCCGAGCTTCTGCAGCTCGACAATCCGCGCCAGGCGCTGCTTTGGCGGGACGCCAATCAGGTCAACCACTACCGATTTCCCTTTCTTTGCTGCAGCATTTACTGCCCCTGCAATGGTCTGATCCGCCGCCACCGCGAGGACGGAAACCGCATCGGCACCGGCATCAAAAGCCAGTTCGGCTTCCAGCGCGCCGGCATCCATGGTTTTTAAATCGGCGAATAAAAACTTATCCGGCCAGCTGGCCTTAATTTCCCGCAGCACGGACAGGCCTTCTATTTTGACCAGCGGCGTACCCACTTCAATAATATCGACCCACGGAGCGATATCGTTGAGCAGATTTTTAGCATCACGGGTGGAGAGCAGATCGAGTGCGACTTGTAGTTTCATTATTTACTCCATATTGGCATGTCTGGCCCACAGCGTTTCTGCGGGGAGGGCGCTCTGTTTCCACATCAGGTGGAACAGCGCGTCGAGAACAATCACGGTGGCCTGCTCGAATAGAGAGCCGGCGTACTGCACTGAAACGTTATTGTTATGCGCATCCTTAACGGCGGCGGGCAGCACGATTTGCTGCTGCGCGTATTCGGCCAGCGGCGTTTGTGGGCTGGTGGTGACGGCGAGTACCGAAGCGCCGGCGGCTCTGGCGGTCTTTACCGCATTCAGAATCATCGGGGTTCGCCCGGAGCCGGAAGCCACCAGCAGCACGTCGTTTTCGGCAATTGCCGGGCAGGTCACTTCGCCTACCGCGTGTACTGCCAGACCGAGATGCATAAAGCGCATTGCCGCCATTTTTACCGCCAGGCCGCTGCGCCCGGCGCCGAGAAAAAATAGCCGCCTGCCGTTGAGTAATACCGCAGAAAATTCGCTAAGCGCTTCGCCATCAATATTCGAGAACACGGTTCCCAGCTCTGAAAATAACGTGCTGAATACCTGCTGCGCCGCCTGCGGGGTTATTTTGTCCATCGGTAATATTCCTTCGCGCTGAATCAATGGGTGCAGACTAGCAGAGTGAAAATAGGGGCAAAAGGGGGCGGGGTGAGGCTGTCTGAATAAGGGGGATGGTTGTCCGATTATACCCGTCATCCTTCACGTTAAGCGGCTACTGACCGCGTGAAAGATGACGGATATACCGGCGGCAGGGTTTATTTTTCGGTGCGCCGGTACTCTTCCATCAGAGTGGCGACCAGCGCGGCGGCGGGCATTTCGCGGATCAGATTAATGCCCTGTCCGGCCCAGTGGGCGCCAAATCCGTCCTCGCCCTGGGCGCGGGCGGCGGCGGCCAGCGCTTTACCGGCGTCGTAGGCCAGCGGATAGGGCGGTACGGCGAGATCTGCCGCGCGGCGGGCGAAGCGGCAAAAATCGTTGTCGATACAGCGGGCGGGGCGTCCCGAAATCGCGGCGGTCATCCAGGTTGGGGTTTCACGCCGGGCGCGGATCGCGCGGCGGTAGCTCTCGTCGGCGGCGGATTCCGGGCACAGCAGAAAAGCGGTGCCCAGCTGCGCGCCGTCGGCACCCGCCGTCATCATGGCGCCGATTCCCGCGCCGTCCATGATCCCGCCGGCAGCGACCACCGGGATGGCGAGATGCCGCTTCAGCAGCTGCACCAGCGCCAGCGTCCCCGTCTGGTAATCCACCGCCTGCGGATCGAACATCCCGCGGTGGCCGCCCGCTTCAAAACCCTGAGCAATAATGACGTCGATGCCGCTGGCCTGAATTTGCCGGGCCTCCGCCAGGTTTGTCGCCGTGGCGGAAAGCAAAATGCCCTTCGCGCGCAGGGTGGCGATGGCCGCCGCGTCAGGCAGTCCGAAGTGAAAGCTGACGACCGCCGGCGCCTGCGCCAGCAGCATGTCGAGCATATCGCCGCTGCCGGAAAAGGGCGTGTAGATTTCAGCCAGCGCGCGGGGCGGCTCGGCGGCGAAGCGCGAAAACAGCGGGCGGCAAGCGGCAAGCCACGCCGATTCGACGGCATTATCCCGCGCCGGCGGCCGGTGGCAAAACAGATTGACGTTAAACGGCCGGGCGGTGAGCGCGCGGGTGCGCACGATACTCTGCTCCGCCTGCGCGACGCTGCTGGCCCCGAGGCCCAGAGAACCCAATCCGCCGGCGTTACTGACTGCGGCGGCGAGCTCAGGCGTGGAAACACCGGCCATCGGTGCCTGGATCAGAGGAAAATCAATGGCCAGCAGTTGCGTGAGAGAAAGGGACATATCAGGTTCCACCGGTGTGAATTTGAGAGGCCGAAAAGCGGGATATTGTCATAGCCGATGTGGGTCTATTTTAATGCCGCATACCGAGCCGCGTTTATTTCAGGAGATTTAATATGCGGTTAACTGGCTCTGCGGTCAAAAATTACTTTTAAGTAAGTATATAAATACGAGATTTAAGATCCCTTGTGTTATACCGATCACAGTTCTTACCAAATGTAATAGAGTATGTTTGCAAGCGAAATGAATAGTGATATGTTTTCGTCACTCAATACAGGATTGTTACTGTCTGACAGGCAAAACCTAAGTATTTCGCGGCCTTAACCGGTGCGAAGTGCTTAGGTTTTTTTTTGCCCTAAGAGCTTGTAACCTGGCTGAAAGTCGCCTTATTATCGTTATAACGTTATTTTTATATTTGTGGGTATTTATTACCACGGACGGCGGCTGTGTTGAACAAGTTTAGAATAACTATTATCTACCGCGACCTGACCTCTTAAATACTCAATCACGGGTTATTACGATGAAGATAAATATAAAAATGCATGCCGCGCTGTGCCTCAGTACCCTGCTGGTCACGCCGTTCACCGTCTTCGCCGCCGACGCGCAGGACGCGCAGGAGTGGGACAATAAGATGCTGGGTTTTGAAGGCCCGCCGGATCCGCTGCTCGGCGAGATGCTGGGGATCCGCAAGATCCTTAACGACAACGGATTCACTTACAATCTCGGCTATTTAAACCAGTTCGCGTGGAACGGCGGGGGCGGATACAACCACGACTCCCACGTGGCCTATATCGATCAGTTTTCGCTGACCTTTAATCAGGATCTGGAGCGCTGGACCGGCATTCCCGACGCGCGCATTGAGGGCAACATCGTCAACCGCAACCACGACGATAACCTGACGACCCGGCGGGTGCAGGACGATCGCACCAACTTCAACGATCTGACCCAGGAGAGCTGGGGTGGCGGTTCGGTCACGCGTCTCGGCTGGCTGACATTCGCCCGCAGCTTTGCCGATCGCCGCCTTACCTGGCGGGTGGGGATGATGAACAAAGTCCAGACCTTCGACCAGATCATCCCCTGCGATTTCCAGATGATCTCCCAGTGCGGCGGTAAATCGGCCAACTCCTTTACCTGGAACAACTGGAACATGCACACCTGGGGCTCGGTGTTTGAATACAAAGTCACCCCGGTCGTCACCCTCAAAGGCGGGATCATGGAGCAAAACCCGAAAGCCACCACCCGCAATCACGCCTGGAGCTGGTCTACCCGCGGCAGTAAAGGGATGCTGCTGCCGGTGGAAATTGAGGCGCGGCCGATGATTAATGGCCTGCCGGGCATCTACAACCTCGGTGTTATCTTTACCAACGCGCCGCAGACCGATCTGTACCGCGGTAAGTCTGGCGGTCCCGGCGTGGACGATCCGGACGGCTACGCGCACCACAACCGCACCTGGTTCTTATACAGCGGCTTCAACCAGCAAATTACGCGCCACAGAGACGATCCGCTGCGCGGGCTCAGCACTTCGTTCAGCATGAGCCTGTCGGATCAGCGCAGTAACTACGTTCACTCGGAATTTGCGGGAACCCTGCGCTACCGCGGCCTGTTCGACGCCCGTCCGGAAGACTGGATCGGCTTCGGCATGACCTATATCGACATGAGCAACCACTACGCCCGCAACCAGCAGGCGCAAAACGATCTCAGCGGCATCACCGACTACAGCAATCCCGGCTACCGGCCGGTTCCGGGGCACTCCATCAACGGCGAGTTCTACTATCGTTTCCGGCCGGTGAAGTGGCTGGAGCTGCAGCCGGGCCTCCAGTACTGGCACCATCCTGGCGGTATCTCCCGCACCCAGGATGCGTGGGTGACGACGCTGAAAACCGTTGTCAGCTTCTGATTGACCGCTCAGCCCGGCGGCGGCGGCAAAGCCGATCGCCGTCACGTTTTCTCGCGCCGCACATTGAGGCCGGGAGCGAAACTGATACAGTGCCCGATCTGGATTGTTACTGCGCGAGCAGGCAAAACCTGATTTTCCGGCGCTTGCCGGAGGTCAGGTTTTTTTGTTTCTGGGGTGCCGATGAAAATCGCCAAAGTACTCAACAATAATGTGGTGGTGGTTCAGGATCGCAGCGGCCGCGAGCAGGTGGTGATGGGCCGCGGGCTGGCCTTTCAAAAGCGCGCCGGCGACGATCTCGACAGTGAGAAAATCGAAAAGGTCTTTGCGCTGCAAAGCGACGTGCTGATACAGCGGCTCGGCGAGCTGCTGAGCCAGATCCCGCTGGAAGTGATGACCACCTGCGATCGCATCATCGCCCTGGCCACTGAACGGCTGGGCAAGCTGCAGGAGAGCCTGTACATCACCCTGACTGACCACTGCAACTTTGCCATTGAGCGCCAGCAGAAGGGGCTGTCGATTAAAAATGTGCTGCTGTGGGAGACGCGGCGGCTCTATCCAAAAGAGTTTGCGCTGGGGCAGGAGGCGCGGGCGATCATCGCCCGGCGGCTGGGGGTCGAGCTGCCGGAAGACGAAGCCGGATTCATAGCCCTGCACCTGGTGACCGCCCAGCTCAACAGCGAAATGCCGGAAGTGATGCACGTCACCCGGGTGATGCAGGAGATCCTGCAGCTGGTGAAATACCAGCTGCGGCTGGAGTATGACGAGGAGAGCCTCAGCTACCAGCGCTTCGTTACACACCTGAAGTTTTTTGCCCAGCGGATGCTCACCCGCAGCGTCGTGCAGGACGACGATGCCGAACTCCACTCGGCGGTGCGGGATAACTACGCCAAAGCCTGGACCTGCGCCGAGAAAGTGGCTCGCCACCTGCACAAAAGCTACCGCTGCGAACTGACCACTGAAGAGATTATGTTCCTCGCTATCCACATCGAGCGGGTGAGAAAAGATGACCGTCTGACGCCGCTCTCCGGGGGGCAGGCGGATAAAGACAAAGTATAAATCGCCCCTTCGGGCACGTAGTTAAAACACACTCTCCGGATTGTTACTGCATTTAGCAGGCAAAACCTGAGCGCGATGGCCAAAGCGTCATTGCTCTCGGGTTTTTTTGTTTTTTTAACTCAGTCGATGACGCGCCGCGGCGCGCCTCAGGAAGGAAACTACAATGGAATATCAAGCTTTAGCCCAGGATATTCTCGCCCGCGTGGGCGGCAAAGAGAATATTGTCAGCCTGGTTCACTGCGCCACCCGGCTGCGCTTCAAACTTAAAAACGACAGCAAAGCCGATGCCGAAGGGCTGAAAAAGAATCCCGGCGTCATTATGGTGGTCGAGAGCGGTGGCCAGTTTCAGGTGGTCATCGGCAATCACGTCCACGATGTCTGGCAGGCAGTATCCCGCGAGGCGGGTATGAGCGAGTCGGCCGCGGCAGGCGCCGACGAGAGCGGGAAGAAAACCACGCTGCTCGGGCAGCTTATTGATATTGTCTCGGCCATTTTCACCCCGCTGGTGGGGCTGCTGGCGGCCTCCGGGATCATGAAAGGGCTGCTCGCCCTCGCGCTGGTCTGCGGCTGGCTCAGCCCGCAGAGCGGCACCTACCAAATCTGGTTTGCCGCCGGCGACGCGCTGTTCTACTTCTTCCCGCTGGTACTCGGCTACACCGCCGGCGCTAAATTTGGCGGCAACCCGTTTATCACCATGATGATCGGCGGCGCGCTGGTGCATCCGCTGATGCTGGAAGCCTTTAACGCCAGCCAGCAGGCCGGGGCGGTGGCCCAGTCCTTCTTCGGTATTCCCGTTATCTGGTTTAACTACAGCTCGTCGGTTATTCCGATTGTGCTGGCGGCGTGGGTCAGCTGCTGGCTGGAGAAGCGCAGCGCGCGCCTGCTGCCGGCGTCAGTGAAGAACTTTTTTACCCCATTTATTTGCCTCGCCGTCACCGTTCCGCTGACCTTCCTGCTGATTGGCCCCGCCGCTACCTGGCTTAGCCAGCTACTGGCCAACGGCTACCAGTGGATTTACGCCCTGGCGCCGTGGCTTGCGGGCGCGGCAATGGGCGCGCTGTGGCAGGTGTGCGTGATTTTCGGCCTGCACTGGGGGCTGGTGCCGCTGATGATCAATAACCTCGCGGTGCTCGGCCATGACTCGATGCTGCCGATGGTGCTGCCCGCGGTGATGGGGCAGGTGGGCGCGGTGGCGGCCATTGCCGTGCGCAGCCGCGATCTGCGCCAGAAAATGCTGGCCGGCACCTCGGTGACCGCGGGGATCTTCGGTATCACCGAACCGGCGGTCTACGGCATTAACCTGCCGCTGCGCCGGCCGTTTATCTTCGGCTGCGTGGGCGGGGCCGTCGGCGGCGCGATCGTCGGCCTCAGCAACACACACGTTTACTCCCCGGGATTTGCCAACGTCTTTACCCTGGCCCAGATGATCCCGTCCGGCGGCGTGGACGCCACGCTGTGGGGCGGGATCGCCGGTACGCTGGTGGGGCTGGCGCTGAGTTTTGTGCTGACGCTGGTGGCGGGGATGCCCACCCGCAGCGATGCCGAGTCCGTCGGGCTGGCAGTGAATGAATATGACGTGCTGGCGCCGATGAGCGGCACAGTGCTGCCGCTGGATAAAGTGCCCGATACAACTTTCGCCAGCGGGCTGCTGGGGCAGGGCGTGGCGATTATTCCCGCCGGAAACACCGTCCACGCGCCCTTTGCCGGCGAGGTTTCATCGCTGTTCCAGACCAAGCACGCCATCGGGCTGCTGAGCGACAGCGGCATCGAGGTGCTCATCCACGTCGGGATTGACACCGTTAAGCTCGGCGGCGCGCCCTTTACCGCCCACGTGCAGCCTGGAGATAAAGTCCGCCCCGGGGATCTGCTGGTGGAGTTTGACCAGCAGGCGATTCTCGACGCCGGCTACGATCTGGCTACGCCGGTGATTATCACCAACAGTGAAAACTATCGCGAAATCATCACGGAAGCAGGCAGCAGCGTCGAGACCGGCATGCCGCTGCTGAGCCTCAGCGCGCAGCCCGCGGTGGCCATCCCTGGTTAAGCAACGCAATCCACGTCAGCAGGCCCTGCCCGTCACGCGCGGCAGGGCTAATCAGCTCTTTTTATAACAGCAATCTACTCTTTTAGTATTAATGATAATAAGAATTGTCTTGATAGTCATTATCATTTGCATGTATCCTTGCGCAACCAAATAGCACGTTGCGCAACAAACTGCATCGTCAGTAAAAAATCAATTTTTCCGCTCTGAATTATTTTTATGGATATTTATGCGTAAAAGGGATCGCCGCTTCATCTATTTAATAGCCGCCTGCGGGCTGCTATTAACAGCCTGCCAAAGCCGCCAGTCTGCTATCTCAAATATGGCCTTACCGGAATGTCAGTGCATACGGGAAACCGCGACAAATAAAATGTTGTTCCCCGATCAGCTTATTTCCCGGCTGGCTAATGCGCCGCTGGTCATTATTGGTGAGGAACATACCCGCCCGGAACATCATCAGGTCGAAACGTGGCTGCTGCAGCATTTAAACCGCAGCCGCCCGCAGGGGAGCGTGCTGATGGAGATGATTGACAGCAGCCAGCAGGCGGCGGTCAATCGGGTAAAAGCGGAGAGCCTCTCCGGCACAGTCGTCAGCGCCTCCCGCGCGGCGGAAGCGCTACGCTGGAACAGCGGCTGGCCGTGGCCCCTTTACCGCGATGTGGTGATGACTGCCCTGCAGGCGCGCTATCCGCTGCTGGCGGCCAATATCAGTCGCCAGCAGACGGCGGCGCTCTACCAGCACCCCGTATTCCCTCAGGGAGAGCACTCATCCTCGCCGCAGGTGCATAAAGCGCTGTCAGCCATTATCTACCTGATGCACGGCGGCCAGATCGAAGGCGAGCAGATGACGTCTATGCTGGCTATCCAGCAGCAGCGGGATCGCTTTATGGCGACCCAGCTGATTGGCGCCCCGCGCCCGGCGCTGCTTATTGCCGGCGGCTATCACGCGGCGAAAGATATCGGCGTTCCCCTGCACGTGGCAGATTTAGGCGCCAGCGCGCCGGTAGTGGTGATATTGACCGGAGAAGGTACCACCCTCACGCCGCTGCAGGCCGACTATCAGTGGGCGATGCCCCAGTAAAAGAGCGATGGATATGAATGCGCAATACACACTGCCCCGCTTCCAACCCCTTGGCGGGGCGGCGATCAGCGTGCTGCTGCACCTGGCGGTGGCGCTTCCTTTTTTTATACACGCCACCCGGACCCCGCCGATATCTATCCCGGCAGCGGTGATGCTGGAATATGCTCCGGATTTTCAGGTCTCGGTCATTCAGCCCGCGCTGCCGCCCGGCGTTACCCAGCAGCGCAGCGTTGAAGCCATGACTGAGCAAGAGACGACGCAGCAAAAAGAGACGCCGAAAGTCATGGAAAAAGAGGATGCCGAGGTGACGCTGGCCGCGGCGAAAGAGAGTCATCAAAAGAAAAAGACAACCCAGGTGAAGAAAAAAGCGCGGCGGGAACAGCGGGAGGAGCGGGGTAATTCAAACGTCAACAGCCGCGCGGCGCCGCCGGTGCAGGCCGTACAGGCGCAGCGGACGGCGGCTCCGCTGGATACTGACGCGGCGCAGGCCAGCAGCCAGCAGGTTAGCTGGGAAGCGCTGGTTAAGGGAAAAATCAACAAGATGCGCAACTATCCGCAGGACGCCCGCAGGCGCAGGCGCAGCGGAACCGTTATCCTTACTTTCAGCGTTGACGCCAGCGGCAATCTGCTCGGTGAGAAGCTGCTGGCCTCCTCAGGAACCATGTCACTCGACCGGGCGGCGATGCAGGCCCTGAACAATGCCCGGCCGCTGCCGCCGCCGCCGTCGGTAATATTAAAAGGTGGGATACACCGCGTGACGCTACCGGTGGAATTTGAATTATCACAAAATCGGTAATGCAATAATATTTTTAGACGCGGAAATAATGAAATTTTCGCGGCAGCACGTTCGTTTATTTCCATAGGCAAACCGCGCAGGCTGCGGGCGTATTATTACGTCTGCCGTTTATTCTCGCCGATACGGTGTCGGTATGTCCTGCTTTTAATTTGAATAACAGAGCTGTGAAGCTGAATAACTATTCGCAGAAATAGCATTCGTGAGCACATTTTTTATTTTTATTAATCCAGGTGAAAAGTAACAATGAATGCATCAACCCTCTATACGTGCCTGCTGACCGGGACGCTATTAGCCCACGGCCAGGCCATTGCCGCCGAGGAAGATAATACCGGGGAATCTGTTTTCTCACCGGTAACGGTGACCGACAGCGCCGAAAGTGACCGCGCGCCGGTGGGCTCTTCTTTAGAGACTTATACCCGGCCGGGGGCGTACAGCTCGCGAACGCTGAATAAGAATTTGCAGAGCCTGGATCAATCCTTGCGCAGCATGGCGGGCACCTATACCCAGATCGATCCTTTGCAGGGTGCGGTCAGCGTCAATATTCGCGGGATGAGCGGACTGGGGCGGGTGAACACGATGGTAGACGGCGTCACCCAAACCTTTTTCGGGATGGCCCCGGCGGATTATCACGGCGGTGCCAATAACGCCTCCGGCGTGCTTATCGACCCGAATTTCCTTGCGGAGGTCGATGTTACCCGCGGCAGCAGTGCCGGTTCTCAGGGGGTTAACGCCCTGGCCGGCAGCGCCAATATGCGGACTATCGGCGTTGACGATCTGGTTAAAGAGGGCCGCAGCGTTGGTGCGCTGTCGCGCTTCTCGGTGGGTAATAACGGACTCGGACGTACCGGAATGATTGCCGTCGCGGGTAAAACGGCGCCGTTTGCCAACGGCGGCAGCCTCGGTGGGCTGGTGGGCATCAGCGGCAGCCGCACCTACGCCACTTATGAAAACGGTGCCGGCACCGATAGCCGCGAGTTTTTGGGTCGGGACGCCGAATTTATGCGCCAGGAGCCGCAGTCCCAGCTCTACAAGCTCAATGTTAATCCCGATCAGTACAACAAGCTGGAGTTCTCCGGGCGCAACTACCGCAACAGCTTTACCCGGCGGCACATCACCAGCGACGACTACGCCCTGCACTACAACTATGCGCCGCTCAACGAGCTGGTAGAGCTGAACGTGCTGGCAAGCACCAGCCGGGGCAATCAAAACTACCAGCCCGACTCGCTGCCCGATGCCATGAACGCCTCGCTGACCAATAAATCCAACGCGCTGGATATCAGCAACGCCAGCCGTTTCACGATGCCGGGAGATATTTTTACCGTCTTTCAGCTGGGTGGCAAAGTAATGAATACCCGCTATTCGCGGCGCTTCACCCGGGGCAGCGACAGCGAAAGCACCGCCTTTGCCCCCGCCGGCAGGCAGAATATCGCCTCGCTATACTCCGGCCTGACGCTGGATAAAGACATTTATGAGCTGGCGCTCAACCTGAATTACACCCACAGCAAAGTAAAAGGGCGCAAGCCCGCCTGCGATGACGACCAGCAGTGCTTTCCGCAGGGGGCGACAAACCTCAATCTGAAAGACCGCGCGCTGAATCCTTCCGCTACGCTCTCCGCTCAGGTCACCCCGTGGTTTCAGCCGTACGTAAGCTGGAGCCGTTCGTCGCGCGCGCCGAACGTGCAGGAGGTGTTCTTCGCCAATGAAGGCGGTGCGTCGATGAATCCGTTCCTCAAGCCGGAAAAAGCCAGCACCTGGGAGACCGGCTTTAATATTGTTCGCGAAGGGCTGCTGACGGAAAAAGACAGTTTCCACATGAAGGCGCTGACTTACCGCACCCGCATTAAGGATTACATCACCAGCGAAACCTTTTTCATGTGCAACAGCATGCTTTGCCAGGATCTGGACGGCGCGTCCGACAGCTTTAACGCCAGCATTTATGTGAATACGCCGTCAACGGTAACCAGCAAAGGCTACGAAGTTGAAGCGGGCTACGATGCCGGATTTGCTTTTATGAACCTGTCATGGAGCAAGCAGCACACCGATCAGCCCACCTCGGTGGCGAGTTCAATCTCCACCTTTGGCTACGGCGACATTAGCGATCTGCCTAAAACCTACGCGACGCTGGACGTAGGCGGGCGCCTTTTTAATCAAAAGCTGACCCTGGGCAGCCTGGTGAAATTCACCGGTAAATCGAAGCGCATTACGGCGGAAGAGCTCAACGACGATCAGAGCATCCCGAAAGAAAAAATGCCCGACATTCCTACTATCGTCGATCTCTACAGCAGCTATGAAGTGACCGATAACGTGACGCTGCGGCTCAGCGTGCAGAACGTGGCGAACCGCAACTATGCCGATGCCCTTAACCGCATGAATCAGATCCTCGATTATGACCGGCAGGGATCGACCACCAGCACCACCGCCCGCGGCCGTACCTGGGTCTTCGGCGGCGAAATTAAATTCTGATTTTCGTTACTGGGTTAACTTTTCACATCAGGAGTTGCTATGTTTTCTTGTCGATTTACCGCCCTGTCCGGCGCGTTGCTGATTACCAGTTTGCTGGCTGGAGAAGCGTTTGCTATCGATCCGCCGCCGCGTGAACCTTCGCGCTTTGCCCTCAGAACTAACTACCTTGAAGAGGCCAATGAAGGCATTTACGAGCTGGCGTTTGATGCCGGAGACAATACGCTTTTTGCGGCAGTCACCGATCGCGTCAACCGTGAGGCCAATAAAGGCTATCTGTACGCTTTCGACCCCGCGTCGCTGAAAATAACCCACAAGTACCCGCTGCCATGGCGGGCATTCTCTCTCGCGCTCAACCCGCAGCAGCACCGGCTGTACGTGGGACATACCCAGTCGGCCACGCTGCGCATCAGCCTGGTTGACCCGCGCAGCGGCGCGCTAATTAAATCCAGCGACAGGCTCAGTTTTAACACGCCCAATGCGGCGGATGCCCGTTTTGAGCACCTGCGCCATATGGTCTACAGCCCGGCCGCCGGGACGCTGTTTGTCAGCTACAGCAATATGAGGAAAGGCGCAGACGGCATGCAGCCAGTACACAAGCTGCTGATGCTCGACGGCGAGACGCTGGCCCTTAAGGGAGAGGTGGAGAATGCCTACAAAGGCACGGCCTACGGCCTGACAATCGAAGAAAAAACGCAGAAAATTTACGTCGGCGGCAAAGATTACGTTAACGAAATTGATGCGAAAACCCGGCGCCTGACGCGCACCATTACCCTCAAGGACGTGAAGCCGGAAATCACCAGCCTGCAGAATCTGCGGGTGGACGCGGCGTCAGGCAGGATCTTCGCGGTGGTTTTCGATCATCAGGATCGCCGCGGTCTGAACGACGGTCTGTACATCTTCGATCTGCACAGCGGCAGGCAGCTGGGCTACGTGCGTACCGGCGCGGGGGCCAACGCGGTGGCCTATAACCCAAAACATCAGGAACTGTACGTTAACAACTTCACGCAAGGTACCGTCAGCGTGGTGGATGCTCGCCGCTACGTGGTAACCCACACCTTCTCCGCCCCGGTTTATCCAAATCAGATGGCGCTGTCGGCGGACGGCGAGGCGCTGTATGTCGGCGTAAAAGAGGGATTTAACCGCGACTGGGATCCGGATGTGTTTGTCGAGGGGGCAAAAGAGCGCGTGCTGCGGATCGATCTCGATAAGTCGTAGCCGCGTTGCTAAAACAAAAGGCGCTCCCGCCTGAGCCGGAGCGCCTTTGCCTGTACCGCTGCCGTTAGTTGCCGCGGTAGGTTGAGTAGCCGTACTGGCTCAGCAGCAGCGGAATATGCAGCTTTTCGTTGGTGCTGGAGACGGTGTACAGCACCGGGATCTCCGGGAAGAAGGTTTTCAGCTTCTGTTGGCTAAAGTAGTCGCCGGTTTTGAAGGTGACTCGGTACACCCCCGGCTCCATGTCTTTGTCCTGCGGATAGAGCGACTTAATGCGTCCGTTTTGATCCGTTTTGCCTTCCGCCAGCGTCGTCCACTGGCCCTGCTGCTGCTTCTCCAGCGTTACCGCAACGTCCGGAGACGGCACGCCGGTTTGCTGGTTGAGGATATGCACGCTCAGCGTGCCCTCCGGCGCGGCAAGGGCGGCAGCGGAGGTGAGGGCCAGAGCAGGTAACAGCAGCAGAGCGGAGATCTTTTTCATTGTGTATTCCCTTCGGTGAGTGATGGTAAAAAACTAGCACTCTTTTTGCGGGATAGAGTTAAATTTTCCGTGATAACTCTTTTGTCTCAGGGCGTTACTCCTCTCCCGCTTTATCCTCGTCGCCGTAAAAAAGCCGGCCGATGCGGATGATATCGCGCCCCTGCGCCTTGCGGTGCAGGTTGGAGTCCCGCAGCGAATAGACGCAGCCGCAGTACTCCTGCTGGTAAAAGCGCTCGCGCTTGCTTATCTCAATCATCCGCGACGCGCCGCCCTGCTTGCGCCAGTTGTAGTCCCAGTAAACCAGCCCCGGATAGGGCCGCGCGGCGCGAATACCGCAGTCGGTTATCTGCTGCATATTCTTCCAGCGCGAGATCCCAAGCGAGCTGCTGATCGCGCCAAAGCCGTGCTCGTGGGCGTACAGCGCCGTGCGCTCAAAGCGCATATCAAAACACATGGTGCAGCGAATGCCGCGCTCCGGCTCGTGCTCCATGCCTTTCGCCCGGGCGAACCAGTTATCGGTATCGTAATCGGCGTCGATAAACGGCACGCCGTGCTGCTGCGCAAAGCGAATATTCTCCTCTTTGCGGATCAGGTACTCCTTCTGCGGATGAATATTCGGGTTGTAGAAGAAGATGGTGTAATCAATTCCCGAGGCCTGAATTGCCTCCATCACTTCCCCGGAGCAGGGGGCGCAGCAGGAGTGCAGCAGGAGCTTGCTGGCACCGTTGGGCAGTTCGAGCTGCGGGCGTTTAAAGTCGGTCATGGCAAAAGTCACCGTGGCGTGAGCGAATAAGTGCCAATATTAACACTTCAGTCACAAACTGGCACCGCCGGGTTAGCGGATGGCTACCCAGCGCCATCCCAGCAGGACGGTGGCGGCGATAATCGTGGCAAAAGCCGCCGCGTGGGATACCAGATCCCACACCTGCAGGTGTACCGGATGGCAAAACGACAGCAGGGTAACCGCCATACAGCCGACGCCGCTTCCGGCGGTCGCCAGACTGCGCAGCGGCGTCAGGCTGCGGGTTTTTCGCAGCCACGCGATAACCAGCGCCGCCATCGGCACGCTGACGGTGACCATAAAGGTGTAGCAGCGGGGTTCGCTTCCGGCAGCGTGCTGCGGAGCGTGGCCGAGGCTGAACAGCAGCGTGACGCCCCACATCAGCAGCAGCGGGGCGAATGCCCGCCAGCCGAGCGGGCGGCGTCCGGCGATGCTCATAATAAAGGCGTTGCGCACCGCCAGCAGGCCGGTAATAAACGCCAGCCCCAGCTGTAGCGCGGCCAGCGTTACCCCGGCCTGAGTCCAGTCGGTGCTTTCGCGCGGCACCAGCAGGCCGAAAAGCGCGCCGCAGGGCAGGGCGAAAAGCGTCCACAACAGCACTCGCCGGTCCACGCCCGGCGGGCGGCGAACCGGCCGGGCCGAGCGGCCTAACGCTTCAATTAATGCATTATGACGGGTCATTATTGGCTCCTGAACGGCGAAGTGCGCCGAGCGCCCGGTAAAGCAGCGACTTCACCGCGGAAACGGTCAGGTTGTTTTCCCGGGCTGCTTCGGCGAGGGTCATCTCCTGCAGATGAACGTGCTCGACGATTTGCCGCTGGCGATCGGGCAGGCGGCTCAGGTGCTGCATCAGCTCTTCCTGCGCCTCCTGTTGAACGAAAGGCGAAGGGGCGGCCACCTGCGCAGCCTCAAGTGTCGTAACATCGTCGGACACCTCCCGCCGCCAGCGCCGCCCGCGGCTGCGCAACGCATCCACCGCTCTGGCGTTGGCGATAGCCACCAGCCAGGGCATAAACGGACACGCCGGATCGTAGGTGTGGCGGATGCGGTGCAGGGTCAGCAGGACATCCTGGATCGTATCTTCCACCAGATCCGCTCCGCTAATCTGCCGGCTAACGATCGTGCGGATCGTCGGCACCAGCGCGCGCAGCAGCCGGGTATAGGCTTCCCTGTCCCCGGCCTGGGCGCGGGCCATCGAGGCCGGCCACGCCTCTTTCGGCAGGCGGTCGTCAGCCATGCCGGTTCTGAGGTTGAATCACGCCTTTTTCCCCGCGGCCTTATCCAGCGCGTTAACCACGATAGCGGGCGTCAGCACCTGGGGCAGCACCTGCGGCTTGCCGCCGTCGGCGGGATAGACCATGTACAGCGGCAGCCCGCCCTGGCCAAACTGGCCGAGCGCGTCGTCGATATCGGCGTTAAATTTGGTGGAGTCCGCCACCATGTACAGCGTGCCGGTGCGCGCCATCGCCGTTTTCACCGCATCGGTAGAGAGCGAGGTTTTATCGTTAACCTGGCAGGTAATACACCAGGAGGCGGTGAAGTTAACAAAAATAGCCTGTCCTTTACCCCGGTGCTCCGCCACCGCCTGCGGTGACCAGACCAGCGGTGCAGATTCAGCACCAGCGCGGGCCGTTTCCGGCGCGCCGCCGGGCTTCATGACGGCGGGAAGCGGTGCCAGCACGGCGATAAGCAGCAGCGCAACGGCGGCGTACTGTAGCTGGTAGCCGCGCCCCGCCATCTGCCGCCGCTGGGCGATGCCGTACAGCCAGGCGGCAAAGCCCAGCGCCACCGACCCCGCCAGCAGCGTGCCGAGCGCCGCGGTGCCCGCCTGCTGCGCCAGCACCCATACCAGCCAGGCGTAAGCGCCAAACATCGGAAACGCCAGCGCGCACTTGACGGTGTTCATCCACGCGCCGGGGCGCGGCAGCCGTTTGGCCAGCGCGGGGAACAGCGATACCAGCGTAAAGGGCGCGGCAAAGCCGAGGGCCAGGAAGAAGAAGATCGCCAGCGCCGCCGCGGGCGGCTGCACCAGCGCGTAGCCAATAGCGCTGGCCATAAACGGCGCAGAGCAGGGAGTGGCGACAATAATCGCCAGCGCCCCGGTCAGGGCCGATCGCAGAAACTCGCCGCGGCCGACGTTAATTTCACCGGCGCGCTGCAGGGAGAGGCCTACCTCAAAGACGCCGAGCAGGTTGAGGGCCGCGCCGAGGATCACCAGCGCCAGCAGGGAGATCACCAGCGGCGACTGGAGCTGGAAGCCCCAGCCTACCGCGCTGCCGCCGGCGCGCACCGCCAGCAGAACGCCGGCCAGCACCATCATAGTCACCAGCGTGCCGAGCAGAAACGCCAGCCCTTCCCGGCGCGCGCCGGGGGCGCTGCCGTCGTGGCGGATAAGCCCCAGCGCCTTCAGCGAGATAATGGGAAACACGCAGGGCATTACGTTCAGGATAATGCCGCCCAAAAAGGCGGCGAACAGTGCGGTTAGCATGGTTTTATCCGCCTCAGGAGTGCGACTCGGCGTACTGTTTGACGGCGGCCATTGATTTCTGAATGTGCTCGTCCGGGTTGCGGTCGGTGTAGCTCATCAGAATCTTGCCGTCCGGCGCGATGACAAACGAGGTGCGGTCAGAAACGGTTTTGCCGTTCATCTGCATCTGAGTCTGATACTCCCCGGCCACTTTGGCACCCGGATCGGCGGCGACGGCGAACTTATTGCGGCACTCTACCTGCGAGAACTTGCCTACCTGATCGATGTTGCCGGCGGTCACGCCTACCACGGTTGCCCCCAGCTTATTGAACTGGTCGGTGGCCTCCGCAAAATCGTGTGCCTCAAGCGTGCAGCCTTTGGTGAATGCCGCCGGGAAGAAGTAGAGCACAACCGGCCCTTTTTTCAGCGCCTGCTGCAGGGAAAAATCCATCGGCTTGCCGCCCAGCGCGGCTTTCAGAGTGAAGTCCGGCGCGGCAGCGCCCTTTTCCAGCGCGGCATTGGCGGTGAAAGTGGCAGTAAGCAGCGCGGCGGCGCAGAACAGCGAGAGGCGATGTTTCATCAGGAAGCTCCGGTAGAAAAAGAGTGGGTTGTCATAAGAGAGTTCGTTCGGGTGCTAAGGAAAGTTTCGCTGCTGCGAAAATTCTTGCCACTTCATTTTTCTGATTCAGGGGCAGGGGAGGAAATTGCCGGACGGGCAGAACGCCGCCCGGCGAAACCTGCATCTGCGTGGCGCCAAGCGTCGCGCCATTGTGTTCAGGGTATTGGAGTGCTGCGGGGTCAACAGCCCATCGTGGCTATGGCCGTACCCTGCATCCCGTGTCTAACAATTTTAATGTCATTTTGTCACCTGTTGGCCGTGTTTAGGAATTCGACCTCTCAGCCATCCTTTGCTGTGAGATATTCTTATAGCTTCCGGCGAGCCGTACTTTACGCCAAAATATTTTTCAAACTGCGACACTGGCCCTCTATGAGGAAGAGACGCTACATGTTCATCAGTAGTAACCAGCTGCATTGTTGTTTTACCTGTTTCAGGATTAAAATCATCGAGATGATGGCATGTGTATTACCCTGCATCATCTCTATTTCTCCCTGCTAATCCATGAGGTTTAGCCACAACCCTTGAATAGACCGGATGAAATTGTAATTCATGCCTGTCTATTTTATTTCTTTAATAACCTAGAAAAGATAAAAGGGAGTTGTTCTTCGGCTTCTTGAAAAAAAGAAATAATTTCATCCCGATTACTAATGTTAGGTCTTTCTATATATATATAACCCGATGAATCAGAAAGGTCTGCATTAAAATAAAAACCATCTTTAGAGTTTATTTCAATAACGATTTCATCATGTTCAATATCATTTGCAGAGCCATCATCAAGCAATATGCTAAAATAAAGGTTAGAAATGGTATTGATATATTTGACCTCAATTGAGGTTGATGCAATATAGTGGCCGCACCACCGTTCCTTTAATTCGCATAACTTACTGAAAATAAAATTATTCATAGCTCCGTCACCTACCACAAGATTTTTTTACCGCTTTCGTATACGGTGATACTTGATCTGTACCTCGAGTACTAGCCCAAACTCTTAACTTAGACTTGTCAGGGTCACCAGCAGGTCTCACAGATGCATGGTTTATACCATCTTGAATTACATCTAATTCATTATCATTAAGTACTTTCACATTGAGAGTTTGATATTTACCTGTTAATGGCTTCTCTATTGTTGTCGATAATCCGGTAGTTATATCTTTGTCCGGTCGCGAAGTTAAGTTTGAATCCGTCCTATCCCATGCGATAAATAGAGGCATCAGTTAATTTTTTGTCCAACCCCCACGGATCAATCCAACCCAGCGGATTCGGCCCATACTGATAAAGATTCCAGCCCCCCGCCCGCCCAATCGGATCGTAGGGACTGCCCCCGACGCCATCGTACCTTTTAACACGCTGCAACCCGTGCTATCCCTGCATTTTTAAAGAGCGATTTTTACAGCATTAACACCTCGTTAACCCGGGTTTCCTGAAAGCACGCAGGATCAAGCCATCAGGAATGAGTTGGTGCAGATTAAAAATGTGCTCAGGCTAGTTAAGCAGGATGTACTGAGTTAAGTAAAATAGCCGGAAGGATCATCAAGATCGCTTCCGGATTTTATTCAAAATGTTATAAATGCATCATTGTTCAAATAGTAATTTAATCCTGCTATAAAATCTTCCATTGAAGCCTGTTTCTTTTGGTTCAATGCACTTCTTAGTACATCTTCAAATTGTTCACCATAAAAAAACAGTTCTAGTTTATGCTGTACAACAAAATCAGGATACTCTTCTTCATCATCATCACTAATTGTCGGGTAATGCTCTAAGTAGACAATAAGATCCTTTGTAGCGGAAGAGATATATCCCTTAGTATATAAACAGAAGTTATTACTTTGGTAATCGTTTACCGTAATATCTGTTATTAGCTGGCTTAATTTATATTCTTTTTGAAAAATTAATTCTTTCATCAACATTTCCCCCCTTTGAGTATACCAGTTTCACCATCTAGCTTGCCGCGTCTTCCTAACTCACCACCACCCCATATATCACGTCCGCCTTTCCCTGTTGGATGGTATAATGCGTGATTATTAGCATGATCAAGCCGATCTACAAGCGTTAATCGTCCTATTATTTCATGATGATGCCAAGTCAAATCCGCCGGGCTAGATCCCATATTTGGATTTTTCATCCAATTTGATAGTGATGGGTATCGCCGTAGCATATCTCGCCTGAAAGCTGAGTTTGTATTCATTTCATTAATAAATATTTTATTCGCCCTATTAAATTGAACTCCATCACTCGAGAAGTAGTTTTTGGGGTCAATCGTAAAATCAAAGAATGAGTTATACTTCCCATTATTAGGCCGTGTAGCCAATCCAAGCGGATCAATCCACCCCAGCGGATTCGGCCCATACTGATAAAGATTCCAGCCCCCCGCCAGCCCAATCGGATCCTGAACCGTGAACCGCCCGACCTGCGGATCGTAATACCGGAACAGATTATAGTGCAGTCCCGTCTCGCTGTCAGCGTACTGTCCGGCATAGCGCAGCGGCTGGTGGGTGAGCGAGGTGCCGCAGGCAAGGTCGTAAAAGCCCGCCGTCTGGCGGGTGACTTCCCCGAAGCTGCCGTACTGGCCGCTCCACTGCAGCGCGCCGCTTTCGTCGGTGGCCTCCAGCGGCGCCCCGTTCAGGTCGGTGCTGAACCACAGAATCTCGCCCCGCTGGCCGTCAGCCCGGTGGTCAATCCGCGCCAGCGGGCTGTAGGCCTCGTTCGGGTCGTAAATGTATGTCCGGCACCGGCCGTTATGCTCCTGCTCCTGCAGCAGCCGGTAGCCCTGCCACAGGAAGCGGGTCTCGGTGGTGCCGCGTTGGGTGGTCACCGTTTTACGGGTGCGCCTGCCCAGGGCGTCATAGCGATAGCGTGCGGTGAATGTGCCTTCCGGCCCGGTGCCCTCTGCCCGTATCAGCCGGTTTTCCGCGTCGTAAGCGTAGCGCTGCTCGTGCGGGCCGCTGCGGCGGCTGACCAGGTTGCCCCACCAGTCGTACTGCATAAGCAGGCCCTGCCAGCGGGTCAGGCGGTTGTCCGCTGCGGGCGGGCCATCGTCCGCCAGCAGGTTGTCGGCGCTGTCGTAGCGGAACGCCGCCGTGCTGTGGCCCTGGCGCGCCTCGTAGTGTTTCAGGAGCCGCCCTTCGGCATCGTAGCTAAAGAGGAGGCTGCCGCGCAGGGTGTCGCTGACGTCGGACAGCTCGCCCCGCCCGGTGTAGTTAAAGATGCGTTCGAACAGGGCCCGCTCCGGCAGTTCAGGCTCGCTGGTGAAGGCGCTGCGCTGCAGGGTCCGCCTGCCGAGGCTGTCGTACCGCCGTGTCTGGACCCGCGGGCCCTGGCTGCGGGAGATTTCCCGGTGCAGGCGGTCGCGGGTAAACTCAGAGACCGTCTGCCGGTTAAAGCGCACGGCGCTGACGTGGCCCGAGCCGTAGTGCAGCCAGCCCAGCTGCTGCCCGCCGGGCAGGGTCAGCTGCGTGAGGTTGTCGAGGGCGTCATACTGCTGGCCGAGCGTCCCGTTGACGCCGGACTCTTCGAGCAGCCTTCCCGCCGCGTCAAAGGTAAAGCGTACCTCATCCGCTTCGATGCCCCTGGCGGCGCCTTCCTCCGTCGGCGTCCTGACCAGCGCGGTCAGCCGCCCGCCGGGGCCGCGGCGGTAGCGGTACTCCGCGTCCCGCGTTGCGCGCCCGGTGAGCAGGCCGCCGTCGTCATAGCGGAAGGCCTGCATGCGCCGGGGAAGGCCGCCGTCGCCGTCGGGTTTACCACTCTCCAGCAGGGTGCCGAGCAGCCCCTGCTGGTTCCACTCCATCTGCAGCGAGGTGTCATCCGGGCGGGTTTCGCTGAGGACCCTGCCCGCCGGGTCGTACGTGAAGAGGTATTCGCCGCCGTTGCCGTTCTCCAGGCGCAGCAGGTTGCCCCGGGCGTCGTAGTGCCAGCGGCGGGTGACGCCGGAGCGGTCTGTCTGGCTCAGCGGCAGCCCCAGGCGGCTATATGTCCAGGTGACTTCCGTTTCCAGCGGGTCGCGCCAGGCTACGGGCTGGCCGCGCGCGTTCCATACCAGCGTCTCCCGGCTGCCGTCGGCGCGGACAACGGCGGTCAGCTGGCCTGCAGCGTTCCACTCCCGGCGGGTGACGCTGCCCTCCGCGTCCTCGCTGCTGATAAGCTGCCCGAAGCGGTCATACGCGAAGCGGGTGACGGAGCCGGAGCAGTCGGTGCGGCGCGTCAGCAGCCCCTGGCGGCTCCATTCCAGCAGGACGTCGCCGCCGCTCCCGTCGGTAATGCGCTCGGGCAGCGTTTCTTCGTCGTCGGGATAGTGATACGCGGTGGCGTGGTTCAGGGCGTCGCTTTCCGCCAGCAGGCGGCCCTGCAGGTCATACGTGGCGCGGGTGATGCTGCCGTCCGGGTACTGCGTCATGGCAATCCGGTCGGTGTTGCGGAACCAGTGGTAGCGGGTGGTGCGGCCCGCCGGGTCGGTCTCTGCGGTCATTCGCCCGTAGCGGTCCCACTGGCTTCGGCGAATGGCGCCGCCGGGGAGGATGACGTCGCACAGCTCGCCGTCGCGGTACGCCAGGCCGGTCTGACGGCCGTCGTAGTCCGTAAAGCGGGCGACGCGGCCGTCCTCGTCGATAATCCACCGCGCCACCGCGCCGTCGTCGCGGCGCGCCTGGCGGCGGCCCGCGCTAAAATCGTAGTCGACCCGGAGTTCCTCCCCGGCGCCGCTGCGGTAGGCAATGACGCGCGGCAGGCCGTCAATGCTCTTCCACAGGTATTCGCTGACCAGGCCGCTGCCGTCCTCGTGGCTGCGCAGCAGGCCGGCGCCGTCGCCGCCGTCGTACCAGCTGAAGCGGCGGCGCACCGGGCCGCCGCGCCCGGTGACCGTCACCAGCCGGGCCGCGTCGTCGTAGTCGTAGCTGACCAGGCAGACCTCATCATCCAGCCAGGCCCCGGCCAGGCGCACCTGTCCGCTGACGGTCAGGTAGCGACAGGCGACGCTTTGCCCCGCGCTGTCGGTGAGCGAGCGCAGCGTGTTGTCTTCATTCCACGTCAGCAGGATATCGTTGCCGCAGGGCTCGCTGAGGCGCAGCGGCAGGGAGGGCGCATCTTCGCGCAGCGGCGGATAGTGCCAGCGCTCGCCGCTGACGTCATACACCGACCAGCCGCCGTCCTGATGGTGCTCCAGCCAGCGCTTCTCCGGCGCGCAGAAGGTACGCTGCCCTTTCGGCACCATCGGGAAGGAGACGTAGTCGCCCGAGGGCGCGCGCCACACCAGCCCGTCCTGCCAGCGTTCGAGGCGGGTTTCCCAGAACAGGCTCCAGCCGCGGCCCAGCACGCTGTCGCCGGGGCTGCCGCTGCGCCAGTACCGCTGCCAGCGCACCGGCAGGCGGGAGGGCAGGACGAAGTCCAGCTCGTCATCGCCGGACAGAAACTTCTGGCCGCTGACGATATCCACCGGGCGGGCGATAATCCCCACGGCGGCGGTGCCGGTCATCAGCGCCCCGGCGCGGCAGGCCGTGCGGGCCAGCCTGTTGATGCCGGGGATTTTGCTGAGCAGTTTGCCCAGCGCGCCGGCTTTTCCGGCGGCGCCGCCCCAGCCGCCCGCCAGTCCGGCAAACAGCAGCGTCAGGTCGGAGGCCTTATACAGCCATTCCGGGACCTCAGGGCTGACGGCCAGGGTGGGCTGCGGGTCACCGCCGATGCGCACGTTGCCTGAGCCGGTCATTACCCTGCCCCCGCAGGTGGTCCGGTCGCCGAGGCGCGCCGCCGGGAAGCCGTTAATAAACACCCGCGACGACCCTTCGGCCATCTGCTGCGAGCCGGCGTCCTTCGCGCAGTCCACCATGCTGCCAGTGGCAATGGCGGCGGGCCTGCCGTTGATAAAGACGTCGGGGGAGCCGGTAATAATGGCGCCGCTCTTCGCCATGCTGGCCGCACCCGCGTCCGCAATGGCGTCCCTGGCCGCGGTCGCCAGCTCGCCGGTGAGGTAGCCTACCGCCAGGCTGCCGCCCACCAGCAGCACGCCGATGCCGAGGCAGGATGACGCCAGGCCGGCAAGCATCATCGCGCCGGCCGCAATGCCGCCCGCGACGGCGATGAGCCCGCCCACAATCGTTCCGGCAATCATGCCGGCGAGCGCGCGGGAGTGGCCGATGTCGTCCCCGACGCGGGCGGCTTCAAACATGGCAATTGTCCTTAATTGTCAGTCGTTAAAGTGAAAGCTGGCGAGCAGCGCCTGAAAGCGCCGGCCGTCAGCGTCGGTTAGCGCGGCGCTGCCGGTCATGGTAAAGACCAGAACGTGGTTTTCGCCGGTATTAAATACGGCCTGCTGCTGAAAAACGGGTTTACCGTCGCGCAGGAAGCGGGCGTGCACGCACTCGCCCTGCAGCAGGTTATCCCCGAGCGCGGCGGGCTCGCGCCGGGACAGCATCCAGCCCTTGAGGTGCTTTTCCAGTAATGCCAGCTGGCGGTCAATATACGCCGCCAGGGCCTCACCGTTATTCAGGCTGTCGCGGGAGATATTAAATGCCGGGGTATTTTCACCGGGCAGGGTCAGAATATTAACGGTGCGGTCCTGATAGTGCCCGGGCACGGTAATATTACCCTCGGTAAATCGGCAGAGGGCGTGGCCTGAAGACATGATGCGATATTCCCTGTTTGTCAAAAGCCTTAATCCTGCCACAGGGTGAACCGGATAACCACCTTATAAATAATAAGTGTTTATTTTTGTTTTTCTTTGTATATCATTGTTTTTAAAGATTTTTAGTTATTTTGATATTCTCTTATTTCTTATTTTTCGGATTTTTTCTGCGTATTAACACGTTCAATTAACTCGTGATATTAACGCCTTTATTTAATTTAAATAGATAATCGCGAATTCGGATAATAAGTGTAACGCTCGCTCATGTGCAGGGGGCGGTTATCTACCGATAGGCTAACCTGCTTCTCCGACCAGGGATGAGGGATTAACCTTGAAATATTAGCAACTAACCGAAGGGTTATGATATCAGTAGTCCTGTTGTCTTAAAATATAGCCTGTTGCCAGGCTACAGCGAGGGCCCACTCTTCCGGCAACCCGTTCATTCAGAAATCTTGACGAGGCTGAAATCCTCACCACTAAAGTGCTGAGAGCCCATAAAAATGAGATGGCAATGTTCGTTAAATTCCAGCCGAAAGGTGTTCCATGGCGGAAAAGATTTCTATGCACTTTTCACAGCCTACAGGGATTGTGGTCAAAAGAGGAAGCTCAGACGCCAGGAACTGTTACCGTGTTGAGGTATGGATAGCGCTTACCGGGTACAACGGTAAGCCTTTTTTATACTGACGTCGATGCCTCTGGAGTGAATAATGATGAAGCAGCATGATCAATCGCTGGAACTGGATAATCTGATTTGTAACTATTTCGGGCATGATTACGATCTGATTGATGACAGTGAGGCTCTCCAGCCCAAAATTGATGCCTACAACCGGCAATCGGGGAAAGCAATGCAGAGGGCTCTCCTCGACGATATTGACGATTTTCTTGCCCTGGGGGACGCGCTCAATTTAGCCTTCAGTAAAAGGTATGGCGTCTATTTTGATCCCTTACTGTGGGGCATTACTGCTCGTGATTTTCTGGTTCTGGTCCAGGATCAGGTTCAGATCGCCTTACGACATCCTGATAAAACTGACGCCCCCCCGCCCGACGCTGATTAAAGAGAATTATATGCGCTTCCCTTTTTAAAATGGGAGCCGCTGAGATGTGTCTTTTTCTGATTCAGGCACAGCCGGAAGGAAATAGCCGGACGGGCAGAACGCCGCCCGGCGAAAAGCGCGGTGGAAAACCTTATTCGGGCCGGTTGTCCGTCAGCGCATTGAGCACGCGCAGCGATGCTTCCGGCAGGGTCAATGCGGCGGCGGCGAGGTTTTCCCGCAGGTGGCCGAGAGACGAGGTGCCGGGGATCAGTAGCAGGTTGGGCGAGCGCTGCAGCAGCCAGGCCAGCGCCACCTGCATCGGCGTGGCGTCCAGCGACGCGGCCACCGCGTTCAGGGTCTCGGAGTGCAGCGGGGTAAAGCCGCCCAGCGGGAAGAAAGGCACGTAGGGAATGCCCTGCGCGGCCAGCGTATCGATCAGCGCGTCGTCCTGGCGATTAGCCACGTTGTAAAAGTTCTGCACGCAGGCGATGTCGGTCATCTTCAGGCCGTCCGCCACCTGCTTCGCGGTGACGTTGCTCAGGCCGATATGGCGAATCAGCCCGCGCTCTTTCAGGGCGAGCAGCGCTTCGAGCTGCGGCTCCAGCGGGCCTTCCTCCGGGCCGCTCGCGCCGTGCATGCTGCGCAGGTTAACCACGTCCAGCACCTCCAGCCCGAGGTGGCGCAGGTTGTCTTCCACCGCGCGGGTTAGCTCGGCGGGGGAGAACGCGGGCAGCCAGCTGCCTTTATCATCCCGGCGCGCGCCGACTTTGGTGACGATGGTCAGGCCGTCGGCATAGGGATGCAGCGCTTTTTTAATCAGCTGGTTGGTGACGTAGGGGCCGTAAAAGTCGGAGGTGTCGATGTGGTTGACGCCAGCGTCAACGGCGGCCTGTAAAACCTGTACGGCGGCCTGCTCATCTTTCGGCGGCCCGAAAACCCCAGGCCCGGCCAGCTGCATGGCGCCGTAGCCGAGACGATAAACGTCGCGATCCCCGAGAGTGAAGCGGCCGGACTGTGTAACGCTGGACATAGCAATCTCCTGATAGTGGCGGTGTCGGCTAAGTGTAACGCCGCTGGAGCAAGAATAAAGAAGAGAAAGCGCAACAAGATGTGCGGCAGGGGAGCCTGCCGCAGGCGGGGAAGGATTAGCTAAAGAACATCACCGACACGCAGAGAATACCGATAATCAGCGTAATCAGGCTGCCGATGGAGCGATACGGCTTGAGAGCCGGGAACAGATACGTTGCCGCAGTCGGCATAATAAACAGGATCATGGCGATCAGCGGGCCGCTGATGGCGTAAATCATCGAGATAGCGTTCGGATTAATGCAGCAGATCAGGAACGTCACCGTCGACACCAGCATGATCGACACCGCGCGGTTAAAGGCGCGGCTTTTACGCACGCCCACCTGATTGAGGGAGGCGCGCACGATTTCGCTGGCCCCTTCAATCACGCCGAAATAGGTGCCGAGGAACGATTTCGACATGGCGACAATCGCCACGACGATTCCGGAAACCGCCAGCCAGTGCGGCGCGGAGGGCAGCATCGCCAGCGCGGACAGAATCGTCACCCCTTCATCTTTGGCGTGGGTAATGTAGCTCTCCGGGATCGCCAGCAGGCAGCTGAAGACGAAGAACAGCACGCTCAGGCAGATGATCAGATAGGCAACGCGCATGATTTTTTTGCATTTATCCATCGCGCCGTCGCCGAATTTCTCCCGCCGGTCGATGGCGAAGGTGGAGATAATCGGGGTATGGCTAAACGCAAAAACCATCACCGGAATAGAGAGCCAGACCTGATGCAGAGTGTTGGCATTCAGGGTGAGCTGGCCGCTGAAGCGCGCGGGCTGCCAGTCGCCGGTTAAATAAATAGAAAGGAAAAGGAAGTAGGCAATCAGCGGAAACACCAGGAAGCCCATCACTTTCAGGGTGGCGTGGCGGCCCATCAGGAAGATCAGGTTCAGCACCAGCACTACCCCGAGGCTCACCAGCATTCTGACGCCGAGGGTCATCGATATGTGCTTCGCCAGCTGCTCGGTCAGGGAGTTGGTTATCGCCACGGCGTAAATCAGCACCACCACAAAGAAGGCGATAAAGTACAGGGCGGTGATCAGGTTACCGACCTTCTGCCCGTAGTAGTGTTTTACGGCACCGGTGATCCCGACATTGGCGGGCAGGTTGGCGGAGAGAATAAACTGGCACAGGGCGCGGTGCGGCCAGTAGGTCATCGGCCAGGCTACCAGGGCAGTAATAAGGAGCACCATCGATCCGGCGGATCCGAGCTGAATAGGCAGGAACAGGGTGCCGGCTCCTACCGCAGTACCATATAGTGCGAAACTCCACAGCGTTTCGTCTTTTGACCAGATTTTCGACATTTGTTGAACTTTTAAACCAGGATAATAAAAAATGAGGGCGAATTTATCATATTTCGCCCTGCCGGGGGGCGTGTTTTCATCCGCGACCGCACTTGGTGGTTTTGATGTTAAATCTGCGGCGATTCCTTTGTGATAAAACTCACTTTTCTTAAACATCTAAAATAAAAGTTGATAACAATCCTCTACTATGTCCGGATTCATCAAGGCGGGGGAAAGGGAATGAAAGACGTCGTTATCGTAGGGGCGGTACGCACGCCCATAGGCTGCTTCCAGGGCGCGCTCTCCTCCTTCACGGCCGTGGAGCTGGGCAGCGTGGTGGTCAAAGCGCTGGTGGAGCGCACCGGGCTGGATCCGATGGCGGTGGATGAAGTGATTCTCGGCCAGGTGCTGACCGCCGGCACCGGGCAGAATCCCGCCCGCCAGTCGGCAATTAAAGGCGGCCTGCCGAATACCGTTTCCGCCATCACCATCAACGACGTCTGCGGCTCCGGCCTCAAGGCGCTGCATCTGGCTACCCAGGCCATTCAGTGCGGCGAGGCGGACGTGGTCATCGCCGGCGGCCAGGAGAACATGAGCCGCGCCCCGCATGTGTTAACCGACAGCCGCACCGGCGCGCAGCTCGGCAACAGCCAGCTGATAGACAGCCTGGTACACGACGGCCTGTGGGATGCCTTCAACGATTACCACATGGGCGTTACCGCCGAAAACCTCGCCCGGGAGTACGGCATCAGCCGTGAACTGCAGGATGCCTGGGCGCTCAGCTCCCAGCAGAAGGCGCGGCGCGCCATTGATTCCGGCCGCTTCCGGGATGAGATAGTGCCGGTGGTTCACCTGCAGAAAAGCGGCGTCAGCCGGATTGTCGATACCGACGAGCAGCCGCGCGCCGACGCCAGCGCCGAAGAGCTGGCCGGATTAATCCCCTCTTTTGACGCGGCGGGCTCGGTCACCGCCGGTAACGCCTCGTCCATTAACGACGGCGCGGCGGCGGTGATGATGATGAGCGAGGCCCGGGCCGCAGAGCTTGGCCTGCCGGTGCTGGCGCGCATCCGGGCTTTTGCCAGCGTCGGGGTCGATCCGGCGCTGATGGGCATCGCCCCGGTTTACGCTACCCGGCGCTGCCTGGAGCGGGTCGGCTGGCAGCTTGCCGAGGTGGATCTGATTGAAGCCAACGAGGCGTTTGCCGCCCAGGCCATTTCCGTGGGCCGCGAGCTGGAGTGGGATCCGAGCCGGGTTAACGTCAACGGCGGGGCGATTGCCCTCGGCCACCCGATTGGCGCTTCCGGCTGCCGCATTCTGGTGTCGCTGGTGCACGAAATGATTAAGCGCGACGCCCGCAAAGGGCTGGCGACGCTGTGTATCGGCGGCGGTCAGGGGGTTGCGCTGGCGGTGGAGCGCTAAGCGCTACTCGCCGCCTGCCGCGCGCGCCCCGCGCCGGTACAGCGTGCTGCGCGCCACCCCAAGCGCCCGCGCCGCCTTGCTGATGTTGCCGTTAAAGCGCGCCAGCGTGGCGGCAATCAGCCGCTCGTCGTGATCTTTTCGCCTCTCTTCTGATTCCTCATTCACCGGCTGATACCCGGCGGGCAGCGCCTGTGGCGTCAGGATCTCGCCGTCATCCGCCAGGGCCAGCAGCACTTTCAGCACGCTGCGCAGCTGGCGCACGTTGCCGGGCCACGGATGCGCCGCCAGCGCGTCAACCAGCGGCGGCGCGAGGGCGATATTGCGATCTTCGCCGCCGAGCGCCCGCCACTGCTGGTGGATAAAGCCCGGCAGATCCGGCCAGCCGCGCAGGGGCGGGATCGTCAGGGAGAACTCCTGCAGGCGGTAGAGTAGATCCTCGCGGAACTCGCCGTCCGCCACCCGCTGCGCCAGATTGCGGTGGGTGGCGCACACCAGCGCGAAATTCACCGGCCAGCGGCGGCTGTCCCCGAGGGGGGCTACCTCTTTTTCCTGCAGCACCCGCAGCAGCCGGGTCTGCAGCGCCAGCGGCATATCGCCAATTTCATCGAGAAACAGCACGCCGCCGTCCGCCTCGCGAATTTTGCCCACGTAGCCGCTTTTGCTGGCACCGGTAAAGGCCCCGGGCCGGTAGCCGAACAGCTCGGACTCGATCAGCGATTCAGGGATCGCGGCGCAGTTAATGGCGACGAACTTGCCCTCATGCCACCGGCTGTGCCGGTGCAGCGCCTGGCTGACAAACTCTTTCCCGCATCCGGTTTCGCCGTGAATGCACAGGGAGACGCCGGCGTTGAGCAGGCGCACCAGCTTGTCGCCCTCGCCGGAGGTGGCGAAAGGAAAAATAGGCCCGCGCGCCGCCGGTGCCGCGGCGGGTGAGCGCTGCGCCGGACCGTCGAGGCGATACCAGCCGCCGCTGCGCCGCGCCAGCGGTACCCGGGACGCGCTCTGGGCCAGCTCCGGAAAGAGCTGGCCGAAGGTGGCGCTGCCGATCTGGCTGCCGTCCAGAGCCAGCATCCGCAGCCCCTGACCGTTGGCCGCCGCCAGCCGATCCTCGGAGAACACCAGCAGCCCGGCGTCGGCGCTATCGAGCCCGTCGGGCCGGGCATGCAGGCGCATCAGCCACTGCTGCGGGAGCCGGGCCTGGGTGACCCACAGATATTCAATGTGCCGCGCCGCCGCCTGCACCTGCGCCAGGGTTGTGCGGTGGCTGAAGTGCGCCGGGCCGGAGATGTCCAGCACCCCGGCGATGCGCCCGTCCGGGGCCAGCAGCGGCGCGGCGGCACAGTACAGGTGCCGGTTACCGGCGAGAAAATGCTGGCCGCCGCTGATTTCGCAGCCGTCGGCAATCGCCAGCGCGGTGCCGATGGCGTTGGTGCCGCGCCCGTCTTCGCTCCACAGGTTGCCGGGTGCCAGCGCCGCCCGCTGGGCGCCGTGCAGGGCGCTGAGGTTGCCGAAGGTGTGCAGGATCCAGCCGCTGGCGTCCGACAGCACCACTACCGCCTGCTTGTCTGCCATCTGCTGCGCCAGCCCGCTGGCGATGGGGCGGGCAACGTGCTCCAGCCTGGCGTGGCCGGCAATACGATCCGCCAGCTCGCCCTGGGGCAGGCGCGGAAAATCGTCGGCGCTGCGCGCCAGCCCGTAGCGCAGGCTGCGGTGCCAGGAGTCGCTCAGCAGCGGGATGCTGCAGATCCCCTGCGGGATAGCCGATTCGTTCTCCTGCATTGCTCACCTCGGGCGCGTCGTGTGTGTTGCAATATTGTAGCGTTATGGTGTTTTTAGTGTTGCGACACGCAACACAGAAGGCGATAAAACGCTCCAGATGCCGCCAGTTTATTGCAGAGATATTTTTTAACTGTCTGATATTTTTATTTTTATCTGGAAACTCCGCAAGCTGGCACAGCAGATGCAGTGCTCACACTACAGCGCGCGAATGCCAAAAAAGAGCCTGCCGCTGTTTCTCTTCACCCTACAGAAGGAGTTTGCGATGCGTTACGCACATCCCGGCGAGCCCGGCGCCCTGTTCAGCCTGAAGGCAACCTACGGCAACTATATCGACGGCCGGTTTATCGAGCCGGTCGGCGGCAGCTACTTTATGGACACCTCGCCCATCGACGGCAGCGATGTTGGACAGTTCCCGCGCTCCGGTGCGGAAGATATCGAGCTGGCGCTGGATGCCGCCCACCGCGCGGCGGAGGCGTGGGGGAAAACGCCGGTGCAGCAGCGCTCGAACCTGCTGCTGCAGGTCGCCGACCGCATTGAAGCCAATCTGGAAATGCTGGCGCTGGTGGAGAGCTGGGACAACGGCAAGCCGGTGCGCGAAACCCTCAACGCCGATCTGCCTCTGGCGGTGGATCACTTCCGCTATTTCGCCGGCTGCCTGCGCGCCCAGGAGGGCAGCACCGCCGAAATCGACGAGCATACCGTGGCCTACCACTTTCACGAGCCACTGGGGGTGGTGGGGCAGATAATCCCCTGGAACTTCCCGCTGCTGATGGCCGCGTGGAAGCTGGCTCCGGCGCTGGCGGCGGGCAACTGCGTGGTGCTCAAGCCCGCCGAGCAGACGCCGCTCAGCATTACCGTCCTGCTGGAGCTTATCGGCGATCTGTTCCCCGCCGGGGTACTGAACGTGGTGCAGGGCTTTGGTAAAGAGGCCGGGGAGGCGCTCGCCACCAGCCGGCGCATCGCCAAAATTGCCTTCACCGGATCAACCCCGGTGGGGCGGCACATCATGGCCTGCGCGGCGCAGAACATCATCCCCTGCACCGTTGAGCTGGGCGGCAAGTCGCCGAACATCTACTTTGCCGACGTGATGGACGGCGAGGCGTCGTTTATTGATAAGGCGGTTGAGGGGCTGGTGCTGGGCTTCTTTAACCAGGGCGAGGTTTGCACCTGCCCGTCGCGGGCGCTGATCCACGAATCTATCTACGCGCCGTTTATGGAGCGGGTGATGGCCAAAGTCAGCGCCATCCGCCGCGGCGATCCCTTTGATACCGACACCATGATCGGCGCCCAGGCGTCGCGGCAGCAGTTCGATAAAATCCTCTCCTATATCCAGATTGCACGGGAAGAGGGCGGGCAGATCCTCACCGGCGGCGAGCGCGCCTCCATCGCCCGGGAGCTGGATAACGGCTTCTACATCCAGCCGACGTTGATTAAAGGCAGCAACGAGATGCGCTGCTTCCAGGAGGAGATTTTTGGCCCGGTGATCGGCGTCACGACCTTCAAAGACGAGGCCGAGGCGCTGGCTATCGCCAACCAGACCCAGTTCGGGCTGGGGGCGGGGGTCTGGACGCGGGATACCAATCTTGCCTACCGGATGGGGCGCGGTATTAAGGCGGGCCGGGTGTGGACCAACTGCTACCACGTTTATCCCGCCCACGCGGCGTTTGGCGGCTACAAGCAGTCGGGGGTGGGTCGCGAGACGCACAAGATGGCGCTGGACGCCTATCAGAACACCAAAAACCTGCTGGTGAGCTACGGTACCGATCCGCTGGGGCTGTTCTAACCTCCCAGCCTCAACGAGGCCGCCTCCGGTCGGCCTCGTCTTTTCTCCCTGCGAAGCGCCCCTCTGCCACTGCCCCTTCTCTTTTCTGCCGCGTCGGTGCAATACCGTCGGTATTTATCGGCGACCAATGTCAAAAAAATGAAACGTTGTTTTGATTTTAATTGAAACCGGACAGAGGCGGGCATAATATAGCCATTACAAAAACAAAACGGCTTTTCATTTATACCCGGCGTACTTCAAACCACTCGAATTACCCAGGGTATATGTCCTGATTGTACAGCCAACATCTTTGACTACTGCCCGGAGGTGACCTTGGAGGTCAGACAAAGCATTCACAGCGCCCACGCGAAAACGCTGGACACCCAGGGACTACGCGACGAGTTCCTGGTCGAAAAAATCTTTGAGGCCGACGCCTACACCATGGTGTACAGCCACATCGACCGCATTATCGTCGGCGGCATTATGCCGGTGGCGCAGACCGTTTCCGTCGGCGGCGAGGTAGGCAAGCAGCTCGGGGTCAGCTATTTCCTCGAGCGCCGCGAGCTGGGCGCAATCAACATTGGCGGGCCGGGCTCGATAACGGTGGACGGCGAGCGCTACGACATCGGCCACCGCGACGCGCTGTACGTGGGGAAAGGCGCAAAAGAGGTGGTGTTTGCCAGCGACGATGCCGCCCGTCCGGCTAAGTTTTACTACAACAGCGCCCCGGCCCACGCGGCGTTTCCCACCAAAAAGGTCACCCCGGCTGACGTTGCGCCGGTGACGCTGGGAGACAATCTCACCAGCAACCGCCGCACCATCAATAAATATTTTGTGCCCGACGTGCTCGACACCTGCCAGCTCAGCATGGGCCTCACCGAGCTGGCGCCGGGCAATCTGTGGAATACCATGCCCTGCCATACCCACGAGCGGCGCATGGAGGTCTACTTCTATTTCAATATGGACGACGACGCCTGCGTCTTTCACATGATGGGCCAGCCGCAGGAGACGCGCCATATCGTGATGCACAACGAGCAGGCGGTCATCTCGCCAAGCTGGTCAATTCACTCCGGGGTGGGCACCAAAGCCTATACCTTCATCTGGGGAATGGTCGGCGAGAACCAGGTTTTTGACGATATGGACCACGTGGCAGTTAACGATCTGCGCTAGCAGGCAACACTTTTTTGCCTGCCTGGCGCGGGCGCTTACTGAATAAGGAATGACTATGATCCTCGATACATTTTCTCTGGCAGGTAAAGTTGCCGTCGTAACCGGCTGCGACACCGGCCTCGGACAGGGTATGGCGCTGGGCCTTGCGGAAGCGGGCTGCGATATTGTTGGCATCAACCGCGTTGAACCGGCAGAAACTATCGCTAAAGTTGAAGCGCTGGGCCGCCGCTTCCTCAGCCTCAACGCCGATCTGAGCAAGATTGATGCGATCCCGCAGCTGCTGGAGCGCGCAGTGGCGGAGTTTGGCCACCTCGACATTCTGGTGAATAACGCCGGGATCATTCGCCGCCAGGACGCGATCGAGTTTAGCGAGCAGGACTGGGACGACGTGATGAACGTCAACATCAAAACCGTGTTCTTCATGTCTCAGGCGGTGGCGAAGCAGTTTATTAAGCAGGGCAGCGGCGGCAAAATTATCAATATCGCCTCGATGCTGTCGTTCCAGGGCGGGATCCGCGTGCCGTCCTACACCGCGTCGAAAAGCGGCGTGATGGGCGTAACCCGCCTGCTGGCTAACGAGTGGGCGAAGCACGGTATTAATGTTAATGCTATCGCGCCGGGCTACATGGCCACCAACAATACCCAGCAGCTGCGCGCCGACGAGCAGCGCAGCGCCGAAATCCTCGACCGCATTCCCGCCGGCCGCTGGGGCCTGCCTGACGATCTGAAGGGGCCGATTGTGTTCCTCGCGTCCGGCGCCTCTGACTACATTAACGGCTACACCGTGGCGGTGGACGGCGGCTGGCTGGCCCGCTAATTCCTCTCTTCGCCGCCCGGTTTCGGGCGGCGCTTCACCTTTTGTCGTAAAAAAATAGCCAAATCCCCGCGCGCCTGTTTCACTATGGATTCACTAAGGAAAAACACTAACAGGAGCAACAAACGTGAAAACCATTGGCTTACTGGGCGGTATGAGCTGGGAGTCCACCATTCCCTACTACCGGCTGATCAACGAAGGCATCAAGCAGCGCCTCGGCGGTCTGCACTCGGCGAAAATCCTGATGCACAGCGTTGATTTTCAGGAGATAGAGGCCTGCCAGTCGTCGGGAGAGTGGGATAAAGCGGGGGAGATCCTCGCCGACGCCGCCGCCGCGCTGGAGAGTATTGGCGCCGAGGGGATAGTGCTGTGTACCAATACCATGCATAAAGTGGCGGCGCCCATCGAAGCCCGCTGCGGCGTGCCGTTTCTGCATATTGCCGACGCCACCGGGCGGGCAATTGCAAAGCAGGGGCTGCGCAACGTGGCGCTGCTGGGCACCCGTTACACCATGGAGCAGGATTTCTACCGCGGGCGGCTGGAGCAGGCGTTTGGCATCAGTAGCCTGGTCCCCGAAGCCGACGACCGCGCCCGCATCAATCAGATTATCTTCGACGAGCTGTGCCTCGGCACCTTCAGCGATGCTTCCCGCGACTACTATCTTGAGGTGATTGCCCGCCTGGCGGCGCAGGGCGCCGAGGGGGTAATTTTCGGCTGCACCGAAATTGGCCTGCTGGTCCCCGCCGAGCGCAGCCCGCTGCCGGTGTTCGACACCGCGGCGCTGCACGCGTCGGACGCGGTGGAGTTTATGCTTTCCTGACCGCGTCGAGCCGCGCCTCCAGCGGCTCGGTGATGGCGTGCAGGTGGCTTTGCACATCGGCCACCAGAGCGTCCACCAGCGCGGAGGCGGGGCGGTGCAGAGGCCGCACGAGGCTAACGGTAAAAGGGACTTCCACGCTGAAGCGGCGGATAGCAACGCCGCTGTCGGCGTAGTCCAGCGCCGTGAGCGGGTTGACCACTGAGATCCCCATTCCGGCGCGCACCATCGCGCACACCGACGCCGCGCTGTGGGTCTCCACGGCCATTCTGCGCTTCACCCCGCGCTCGGCGAACAGCCCGTCCAGCAGCTGCCGGTAGCTGTCCGCCCGGGACAGGCTGATGTAGTTTTCGCCCTCGAAATCCTGCGGCGTCAGCTGCGCTTTTTGCGCCAGCGGGTGCGCCTGGGGCAGGACGCACACTTCGTTTAAGGTCAGCAGCGGCGTGCTGCGGGTGCCCGGCGGTGCGTGCTGCGTCTCCGTCAGGCCCAGATCGTGGCGCTGGGCGGAGAGCCACTCCTCCAGCAGCGGCGACTCCTGGGGCACAATCTGCAGGCTGACCTCGGGATAGCGGGCCAGAAACGGCGACAGCAGCGCCGGCAGGAGCGACTGGGAGAATACCGGCAGGCAGACGATGGAGATCTCGCCCTGGCGGAACTCGCGCAGGCTTTCCGCGACGTTAACGATGCGCTCCAGCCCGTACCAGGAGCGCTGCACCTCTTCGAACAACCTGAGTCCCTGCACCGTGGGCTGCAGACGCCCGCGCACGCGCTCGAACAGCGTCAGGCCCAGCACTTTTTCCAGGCGCGCCAGCTCGCGGCTTACCGTGGGCTGGGACGTGTGCAGCATCGCCGCCGCCCCGGTGGCGTTGCCGGCGGTCATTACCGCGTGGAAAATTTCAATCTGGCGTAGATTTACTGCGGGCATGGCAGCTCCTTGCTGTTTCAGGCTGGCGAGCGCAGGGCTCGCCGGTGAGTTTCAGGTATATCAGTTTTGCATGAAGTCGCCAAAAAACGATATTTTTTATTACTGCGCGCCTGTGGCGTAATCATGAAAAGCCTTTTAACACGGAGTTTCACCATGCCGCGCCCGCTCAGCAGTACCGATACCGACCTTAACGCCGCTAACCTCCTGCGCCTGCCCGCCGAATTCGGCTGCCCGGTGTGGGTTTACGACGCGGCGATTATTCGCCGGCAGATAGCGAAGCTGGCGCAGTTTGACGTGGTGCGCTTCGCCCAGAAAGCCTGCTCGAATATCCATATCCTGCGCCTGATGCGTGAGCAGGGGGTGAAGGTGGATTCGGTATCGCTGGGGGAGATCGAGCGCGCGCTGGCCGCCGGGTACGATCCGCTTAACCACCCGGACGACGTGGTGTTTACCGCCGACGTGATCGACGAGGCGACCATCGCCCGGGTCAGCGAGCTGAACATTCCGGTCAATGCCGGTTCAGTGGATATGCTGGCCCAGCTCGGCGCGGTGTCGCCGGGGCATCGGGTCTGGCTGCGGGTTAATCCCGGCTTCGGCCACGGCCACAGCCAGAAAACCAACACCGGCGGCGAAAACAGCAAGCACGGCATCTGGTACAGCGATCTGCCGGACGCGCTGGCGGTGATGCAGCGCCACGGCCTGAAGCTGGTGGGCATTCACATGCATATCGGCTCCGGGGTGGACTACGGCCATCTGGAGCAGGTGTGCGGCGCGATGGTGCGCCAGGTGGTGGAGTTTGGTCAGGATCTGGAGGCGATCTCCGCCGGCGGCGGCTTGTCGATCCCCTATCGCGAAGGCGAGGAGGCGATCAACACCGATCACTATTACGGCCTGTGGAATGCCGCCCGGGAGCAGGTGGCGCAGCATCTGGGGCATCCGGTGAAACTTGAAATTGAGCCGGGGCGCTTCCTGGTGGCGGAGTCCGGCGTGCTGGTGGCGCAGGTGCGCAGCGTGAAGAACATGGGCAGCCGCCACTTTGTGCTGATCGACGCAGGGTTCAACGATCTGATGCGCCCGTCAATGTACGGCAGCTATCACCATATCAGCGCTCTGGCGGCGGACGGGCGCGATCTGAGCGCCGCAGCGGCGGTTGAAACGGTGGTGGCCGGGCCGCTGTGCGAATCCGGCGATGTCTTCACCCAGCAGGAAGGCGGCACCGTGGAAACCCGCCTGCTGCCGGCGGTGGTGCCGGGAGATTATCTGGTGCTGCACGATACCGGCGCCTACGGCGCGTCCATGTCCTCCAACTACAACAGCCGCCCGCTGCTGCCGGAGGTGCTGTTTGATAACGGCGCGGCGCGGCTTATCCGCCGCCGCCAGACCATTCAGGAGCTGCTGTCGCTGGAGCTGCTCTGAAAGTAGGGCCCCGGCATAACGGAATCCCGCAATACCAGGGTGCCGGTAAACGGCGGGATAGCCTCGATTGGCTGCCCGCCGGCAAGCTTAATGGCCTGGTCGATGGCGGTGGTGATCATGTTGTCGATGGGCAGATAGACCGAGGAGAGCCCCGGCTCCAGCCAGCGGGCGCTGGGGGCATCGTCGAAGCCGAACAGCGACACGTCCTGCGGGATGCGCAATCCGGCCTGATAGAGCGCCTTTGACGCACCCAGCGCCATATCATCATTGCAGGCAAACAGCGCGCTGAAGCGCACGTTATCCGCCAGCAGCGCCTGGCACAGTTCGTAGCCCAGCGACATCTCCGCATTGCCGTATTTGACTCTTGCCTGATCCCAGGGAATGCCGTGCTTCTCCAGCGCCCGGCGGTAGCCCTCAAGGCGCGCTTTGCCGGTGGGGGTATGGATAGGCACGGTGATGCAGGCGATGTCCCGGTGGCCCTGAGTAATCAAATAATCCACCGCCTGAAAAGCGGCGTCCTGCTGCTCGAAGAAGACGCAGCGGTCCCGGGCGAGGCTCACATCGCGGTTGATCACCACCAGCGGCGTTTTAATCGACTCAATCAGCGCCATAATGGTCTTTTCGCGCATAAAGCGGGTGTAGAGCACGATGGCGTCGCACTGCCGGTCGTCCAGCATCTGCACCGCGCGCTCTTCGTGTTCCGGGATGTCGTGGCCGTCGGTGACGATAAGCTGCTTGCCGTGACTCTCCGTCTGGCGGGAAGCCTGCTGCAGCAGGCGGCCAAAATAGAAACCGTCAAAGGTGGACACCACCAGTCCGATGCTGTTGCTGGTCTGGTTCGCCAGCGAACGTGCGAGAAAATTTGGGCGGTATCCCAGCTCTTCCATTGCTTTAAACACCTGCTGCCGGGTGCTCTCTTTGACCTGTCCGGTTCCGTTCAGCACGCGGGACACCGTGGCTTTTGACACGCCGGCGCGCAGTGAAACATCCAGCATAGTTGCCATTGTTATTTCCTGATGTGGCTTGATTAATGCAGTTTATCACAGAGATTCAAGGGCATATCCGCTACGTTCGCCGCAAATATTCATCGCGATCACGCTTTGCAGCGAAAGCCGCGAAAAGCCGCACAAACTGCGGTGTTCCAGCCGGGGGGCAAACTTTGCTATATTCTCGCCGCCGAAAAATTGTGCACCTTTTTCTTTTCCCGGGACAGCCGCAGTGAAGATCCAGCCCCTTTATGAAGTTCCGCACCACGCCAGGCAGATAACCGACTGGCTGTGGCAGGCGTTTGGCGGCGTAGCCACGCCGCGCGAGTTTTTTGCCAGCATCATTGAACACAGCCAGCAGCCGGATGCGCTGCCGCTCACCTTTGTGTTGACCGACGGCGGCAAGCCGCTGGCAACCGTTGGGCTGTGGCGCTGCGATTTAGTCAGCCGCCAGGATCTCTATCCGTGGATGGCGGCGCTATACGTCGATGAAGCGGCGCGCGGGCAGGGGCTGGCGGGGATGCTGCAGGCGCATGTCCAGAACTATGCCCGCGAGCGTGGATACCGGCAGCTGCACCTCTATTCTGCCTGCGTGGGCTTTTACGAGCGCTTCGGCTGGCAGTACATCGGCGACGGCATTGAAGTGCCCGCCACCACCGTGCACCTCTATCGCTACAGCCTCTGATCTTCTGCCAGCGCCGCCACCGATTGGCGGCGCACCAGCGTCGGGCTGAACAGGTGGGTTATCTCCGGCAGCGGCCGCTTTTCCGCCAGCGCCAGCGCCAGCTCTGCCGCCTGGGTCGCCATTGTCACGATGGGATAGCGTACGGTGGTCAGGCGCGGACGCACGTAGCGCGAGATAAGCACGTCGTCGAAGCCGATCAGGGAGACTTCCCCGGGCACGTCAATGCCGTTATCGTTAAGCACCCCCATGGCGCCGGCGGCCATCGAGTCGTTATAGCAGGCAACGGCGGTGACGTTTTTGCCGCGCCCGAGCAGTTCGGTCATTGCCAGTTCGCCGCCGCTTTCGTCCGGTTCGGCAAAGGTCACCTGTCGCTCGTTGCAGGGCAGCCCGCTCTCTTTCAGGGCGTCGTAATAGCCCTGCAGCCGGTCTTCGGCATCCGAAATCGCGTGATTTGAGCAGAGATAGCCAATGCGGGTGTGTCCCTGCTGGATCAGATGGCGGGTGGCAAGCCAGGCACCGTAGCGGTCGTCGAGGGCCACGCAGCGGGTTTCAAAACCGGGCACGATGCGGTTAATCAGCACCATGCCCGGAATTTGCTTCATCAGGGCGATCAGTTCGCTGTCCGGCAGAGCCTTAGCGTGAACCACCAGCGCCGCGCAGCGGTGGCGGATCAGCTGCTCGATGGCCTGACGCTCTTTATTCTCGTTGTGGTAGCCGTTACCGATGAGCAGGAAGTTGCCGGTGCGATAGGCCACCTGCTCGGCAGCTTTGACCATTGCGCCGAAGAAGGGATCGGAAACGTCGCCCACCACCAGCCCTACGGTTTCAGTGGCCTGCTGGGCCAGCGCCCGGGCGTTGGCGTTGGGATGGTAATTGAGGGCTTCCATCGCGGTAAATACCGCTTCCCGGGACGCATCGCTGGCTTTCGGCGAGTGGTTAATCACCCGCGATACCGTTGCCACCGAGACGCCGGCCAGCCGGGCCACATCCTTAATCGTCGCCATATCCTGCCTTCCTCTTGGGTAAACGCTTACACTGCCCCAGTGTTATGGAAAAGGCCGCGTGGTTCAAGGGAGTATCGTAACAGGCATACGCTTTTTGTGATGGGGCAAACGGCAGCCTGTGAAAAAGTTACACCGCTTCACCGGGCGAAGTAATGGCGAAGTAATAATGAAAAAGCCAAATCAAACCTTTGCTTACACTTTGCGATGCGCTGTTGCGAATGTTCGCTAGAGAGGAGGGTTGCAGGATTGTTACTCTGATTGTCCCAGAGGTATTGATAGGTGATGTCTACCCGTCAGGGTGACAATCAGAATTACACCGGCCTGCGCAGATGCGCAGGTTTTTTTTTGCCTCCGCCCGCAGGCCCTGCCGTCACGGCATTTTGTGCCTGCCCTGTATTAAAAAAACTGCCTCCCGCGCGGTCTTATTTTTGTCCGATTATTCCGCTTTTACGCTGATTTCGCGCCATATCTCATGTACTCTGCCACAATTCTTAAATTGCAAATTCTCTTATAGCAAACGGAGTTGATATGCTTTTTGCCTTTTTTCGATCGCTTTTCAGAGTGCTGTTTCGCGTCAGGCTGACGGGCGACACGGATGTGCTCAAGCTACCAAAAGTGCTGATTACGCCGAACCACGTCTCTTTCCTCGACGGCATGCTGCTGGCCTTGTTCCTGCCCGGGCGTCCGGTCTTTGCGGTGTACACCTCCATCAGCGAGAAGTGGTTTATGCGGGCGCTGAAGCCGCTGCTCGATTTTGTGCCGCTCGATCCCACCAAGCCGATGTCCATCAAGCATCTGGTGCGGCTGGTGGATCAGGGCCGCCCGGTGGTTATCTTTCCGGAAGGGCGCATTTCGGTCACCGGTTCGCTGATGAAAATCTACGACGGCGCGGCGTTCGTGGCGGCCAAATCTCAGGCTACCGTGGTGCCGCTGCGTATTGAGGGCGCCGAGCTGACCTTCGCCAGCCGCCTGAAAGGGCTGGTCAAGCGCCGCCTGTTCCCGCGCATTACCCTGCACCTGCTGCCGCCGACGCAGCTGCCGATGCCGGACGCTCCCCGCGCCCGGGACCGTCGCCGCATCGCCGGGGAGATGCTGCACCAGATTATGATGGAAGCCCGCATGGCGGTGCGCCCGCGCGAAACCCTGTACGAGGCGCTGCTGTCGGCGCAGTACCGCTACGGCGACCGCAAGCACTGCGTGGAGGACATCAACTTCCAGCCGGACAGCTACCGCAAGCTGCTGACCAAGACCCTGTTCGTGGCGCGCATTCTGGAAAAATACAGCCGGCCCGGCGAACGCATCGGCCTGATGCTGCCTAACGCCGGCATCAGCGCGGCGGTGATCTTTGGCGCCGTCGCCCGCGGGCGTATCCCGGCGATGATGAACTACACCGCCGGGGTCAAGGGGCTGTCCAGCGCCATTACCGCCGCCGAAATCAACACCATTTTCACCTCCCGCACCTTCCTTGATAAAGGCAAGCTGTGGCACCTGCCGGAGCAGCTGACCCAGGTGCGCTGGGTGTTTCTCGAAGATCTTAAGGGCGATGTTACCGCTAAAGACAAGCTGTGGATTTTTGGCCATCTGCTGGCGCCGCATCTGGCGCAGGTGCCGCAGCAGCCGGAAGATGATGCCATCATCCTGTTTACCTCCGGCTCGGAAGGACATCCGAAAGGCGTGGTGCACAGCCACAAGAGCATCCTGGCGAACGTCGAGCAGATAAAAACCATCGCCGACTTTACTGCCCGGGACCGCTTTATGTCGGCACTGCCGCTGTTCCACTCCTTCGGCCTGACCGTTGGCCTGTTTACCCCGCTGTTTACCGGCGCGGAAGTGTTCCTCTACCCGAGCCCGTTGCACTACCGCATCGTGCCGGAGCTGGTCTATGACCGGAACTGTACCGTGCTGTTCGGCACCTCGACTTTCCTCGGCCACTACGCGCGTTTTGCCAATCCCTACGATTTCTTCCGCCTGCGCTACGTGGTGGCCGGCGCGGAAAAACTGCAGGAGAGCACGAAACAAATCTGGCAGGACAAATTTGGCCTGCGCATCCTTGAGGGCTACGGCGTGACCGAGTGCGCGCCGGTGGTCTCCATTAACGTGCCGATGGCGGCGAAGCCGGGCACCGTGGGCCGCATTCTCCCCGGCATGGACGCCCGCCTGCTGGAAGTGCCCGGCATTGAGCAGGGCGGACGCCTGCAGCTTAAAGGGCCGAACGTGATGAACGGCTACCTGCGGGTGGAAAATCCCGGCGTGCTGGAAGCACCCGCGGCGGAAAACCCGCAGGGCGAGCTGGAGAAGGGCTGGTACGACACCGGCGATATCGTGCTGTTCGACGAGCAGGGCTTTGTAAAAATTCAGGGCCGCGCCAAGCGCTTTGCCAAAATTGCCGGCGAAATGGTCTCGCTTGAAACGGTGGAGCAGCTGGCGCTGGCGGTCTCGCCGGACAAGGTTCACGCCACCGCAATCAAGCAGGATGCCAGCAAGGGCGAGGCGCTGGTGCTGTTCACGACCGACAGCGAACTGACCCGCGACAAACTGCTGCAGAACGCCCGCGCCAGCGGCGTACCGGAGCTGGCGGTGCCGCGCGATATCCGCTTCCTCAAGCAGATGCCGCTGCTCGGCAGCGGCAAGCCGGACTTCGTAACGCTGAAGAGCATGGTCGATGAAGGGGAGCAGCCGAATGAGTAAGTTAGCGCCTGCTAACACGTCCCTGTGGTCGAAAGGCATGCTGGCGGTGGTTTGCGCCCAGTTCCTGTCGGCCTTCGGCGATAACGCGCTGCTGTTCGCCATTCTGGCGCTGATGAAGCAGCAGTTTTATCCCGACTGGAGCCAGCCGGTGCTGCAAATGGTGTTTGTGGGCGCTTACATTGTGCTGGCACCGTTTGTCGGGCAGTTTGCCGACAGCTTCCCGAAAGGCCGGGTAATGATGGTGGCCAACAGCATGAAGCTTATCGGCGCGGCGGCGATTTGCGCGGGGGTGAATCCATTTATCGGCTATACCCTGGCGGGCATCGGCGCGGCGGCGTACTCCCCGGCGAAGTACGGCATTCTCGGCGAGCTGACCACCGGCGATAAGCTGGTGAAGGCGAACGGCCTGATGGAGTCCTCGACCATTGCCGCGATCCTGCTTGGCTCAATGGCCGGCGGAGTGCTGGCGGACTGGCACGTACTGGCTTCCCTGATCCTGTGCGCCGTGGCCTATGCCGGCGCGGTGGTGGCAAACCTGTTTATCACGCCGCTGCCGGCGGCGCGTCCCGGCCAGTCGTGGCATCCCGCGGCAATGACCGGCAGCTTCTTCTCCGCCTGCAAAACCCTGTGGTACAACCACGAAACGCGCTTCTCGCTGGTGGGCACCAGCCTGTTCTGGGGGGCAGGGGTGACGCTGCGCTTCCTGCTGGTGCTGTGGGTGCCGGTGGCGCTGGGGATAACCGATAACGCCACGCCGACCTACCTTAATGCGATGGTGGCGGTGGGGATTGTGGCCGGCGCGGGCGCTGCGGCGAAGCTCATTAGTCTTGATACTGTCGGACGCTGCATGCCGGCGGGCATTCTGCTCGGCGGCGTGGTGATTGTCTTCGCGCTGCAGCACGCGCTGCTGCCCGCGTACCTGCTGCTGTTCCTGCTCGGTATCTGCGGCGGTTTCTTCGTGGTGCCGCTCAACGCGCTGCTGCAGGAGCGCGGCAAGGGCAGCGTCGGCGCCGGCAACGCTATTGCGGTGCAGAATCTCGGCGAAAACAGCGCGATGCTGATTATGCTCGGTCTCTATTCGCTGGCGGTGATGGTGGGTATTCCGGTGGTTGGCGTAGGGATTGGCTTCGGCGCGCTGTTTGCGCTGGCGATCGCGGCGCTGTGGTGGTGGGGACGCCGCCAGGCCTAAGATAAAAAGGGCTTCCATCGCGGAAGCCCTTTCTGTTTACGGTGCCGGGTAGGTATAAACCTGATGCACCGCTTCTATCTCGGCCAGCACCTCTTCGCTCAGCGTCAGATGCAGGCTTTCAACGTTGGTCTTGAGCTGCTCCATCGTGGTCGCGCCCAGCAGCGTGCTGGCGACAAACGGCTGCTGGCGAACGAAGGCCAGCGCCATCTGCGCCGGATCGAGACCGTGGCGTTTAGCAATATCCACGTAGGCGGCAACGGCTTTCTGCGACTGCTCGCTGCTGTAGCGGGTGAAGCGGCTGAACAGCGTATTGCGCGCCCCGGCGGGCTTCGCGCCATTGAGGTACTTACCGGTTAGCGTACCGAACGCCAGGCAGGAGTAGGCCAGCAGCTCCACGCCTTCGTACTGGCTGACTTCCGCCAGACCGACTTCATAGCTGCGGTTCAGCAGGCTGTAGGGATTCTGAATCGTGACGATGCGCGGCAGATCGTGCTTGTCGGCGAGGTGCAGATAGCGCATCACGCCGAAGGCGGTTTCGTTTGAGACGCCAATGTAGCGAATTTTTCCCGCCCGCTGAAACTCGGCCAGCGCTTCCAGCGTCTCCAGCAGCGTAATCACCGGCTGGGACTCGGTCCACTGATAGCCCAGCTTGCCAAAGCAGTTGGTCGCGCGCTGCGGCCAGTGAACCTGGTAGAGATCGAGATAATCGGTTTTCAGGCGGGTCAGGCTGTTATGCAGCGCGTCGCGGATATTCTTGCGATCCAGCGCCTGGTTCGGGCGGATGCCGGCGTCGCTGTTGCGGCTCGGGCCGCTGACTTTGGAGGCAATAACCAGCTTCTCGCGGCTGCCGCGCTTCTCCAGCCAGTTGCCGACGTAAGTTTCAGTCAGGCCCTGGGTTTCCGGGCGCGGCGGCACGGGATACATTTCAGCGACATCAATCAGGTTGATGCCGGCAGAGACAGCATAATCAAGCTGTGCGTGGGCGTCGGCTTCACTGTTTTGTTCACCGAACGTCATTGTGCCCAGCCCGAGCGTGCTGATTTCCAGCGAGCTGTGGGGGATACGGTGATAATGCATAGCCGTCTTCCTTATCTATATCAACGGCGTCAGGCGCGTCAGGCGGCTGACAAAGGAATATAAACATGGCAGAAGCGGAGAAAAAGCGGAAGTGAAAAAAGTAAAAAGGCCAGCGCAGCTGACCTGATTTTCCTAGCGTTTAATAATCTGAGAGACGTCGTCCCGGTTGATCTGCATGGCGTTACCCTGCTGGTCTTCGTAGCTAATAAGACCGGTATCGTCGTCAACTTCGGGTTTACCGTCAGTCAGAATCATTCGTCCATCTTTGGTTGCCATCACGTAGTCGCTGCTGCAACCTGAAACTGCAATCGCTAACCCAACAGCAGAAATTAATACTCCCCATTTTTTCATTGTTATACCTCTTAATTGATCGCGCGGCGCCCGTATGCTTACCATTAATAGCGTATCGGAGGATAACTGGAAAGGGACAAAATCTTAAAAGACTGTGCTGTAGCCCACAAATAAGGGCTACAAAATGTTTACTGAGGATTCTTTTTGTTTCGCAGCAGGTTGAGCGTTTCAACCGCAATAGAGAAGAACATCGCGAAATAAACATAGCCTTTAGGAACGTGGATGCCGTAGCTTTCGAGGATAAGCGTGAAGCCCACCAGGATAAGAAACGCCAGCGCCAGCATCTTCACGGAAGGGTGGCGATCCACGAACTCGCCGATGGGCCTGGCGGCGAACATCATGATGCCCACGGCAATAACCACTGCGGCCATCATAATAAACAGATGGTCGGAAAGTCCGACGGCGGTTATTACCGAGTCGAGGCTAAAAATAATATCCAGCAACATTATCTGCACAATCGCACCGAAAAAAGAGTGAACGTTGGTTTTCATTCCTTCTTCTTCGCCTTCAATGGATTCATGTATTTCCTTGCTGGCTTTCCAGATAAGAAATAATCCCCCGAGCAGCAGAATGAGATCCCGGGCTGAAAAATCGTGGCCGAGTACCGTGAAGAGCGGCGTGGTTAATTTGGCGACCCAGGCGATAGAGGCCAGCAGCGCCAGTCGCATCAGCATTGCCCCCATCAGGCCCATCCTGCGGGCGAGATTGCGCTGGGAAGCGGGCAGCTTGGCAACGACCAGGGAGAGGAAAATGATATTGTCGATACCCAGCACGATCTCGAGGATCGTTAAGGTCCCCAGCGCCATCCAGGCGTTGGGATCGGTAATCCATGCAAACATTGTAAGTCCTGCCAAAATGTAAAAGCGCGATTATAAGCGTTCGCGCGCGCAGATCACAGGGAAAGTCTTACAGCAGGAAGTGGCGCGCCAGCAGGGCGGCGGTGAAGTTTTTCTTCAGGTAAAAGCCGCGGGGCAGGGTCAGTATCGATTCACCGCGCGCGCCGACCGCTTCGGTTAATGCTTTGCTGTTGGCGGCCTTAGGGCGCAGCTGCAGCACTTCGCCGTGGCGGGCGGTGATGCGCTCTACCTGGCCCAGCACGATAAGATCCATCAGCTCCTCCCAGTCCATTCGCAGCTGCCTCTCTTCGCCTTCATCCGGGCTCCACAGCAGCGGCGCGCCCACCCGGCGATCCGCCAGCGGGATATCGCGCGCGCCTTCAACCGGGATCCACAGTACGCGCCGGAGCTTGTGGCGAACGTGGCTGGTTTCCCAAGTGACGCCGCTGTTGCCGGTTAGCGGAGCAACGCAGACAAAGGTGGTCTCCAGCGGCCTGCCGCTGCTGTCGATGGGAATGGTTTTAAGCTCGACGCCGAGGGCCGCAAAGTCCTGTTCGGGCTTGCTGCCCGCGCTGGCGCCCAGCCACACTTCCAGCAGCAGCCCGGTCCAGCCTTTATCCCGCTTTAAATCTTTTGGAATAGGCAGCCCGGCCATGGCCGCCAGCTCGCCCAGCGTATAGCCGGCCAACGCGCGGGCCTGGGCCAGCAGCACAGATTCTGACTCGGGGGGCTGGCGCAGCGGGGAGAGTGTGGACATAAACAACCTTGCTTAAAAAATGAGCGATGTTTTCACTGATTGTGGATGAAGTTTATCGCGTTCTGGAAAAGTTATCCAATCGCGTGATTTTACTTACTTTTTTATTTTTTTAACCGTGCGCCAGCGGCGGATAAAAAAGGTTTTCCAGAACTGGTCACCGACAATGAACAGGATCTTACACCATGTTATCCACAGAAAAATGGGATAACTGGGGAAAACCCCCACTACTGTTTCCATTTACAGCCTTGACGTGCGACGAAAATCCAATTTTCACACAAAAGGTGGACAACTAAGTGACACAATCTGTGGATAAAAAAGACATTGGACGATCTTTCATCAGTTGTGGGATCGTCAGTGTGATACGGGTCACGCTTTAGCACTCTCATAGTCATTTTTTTATCTTAACTTTCTAAAAATTAATTACTTTTTATCTGAGCTAAGAAATGCTGTTTTTGCGCTATTCAGGGTTTTCCCATACCTATTCCGCACTTCTGCACAACTCTATCCACAGAAAAAGTGAATAAAATGGCTTTATTCGACAATCATCTGTTTATAACTTCGATAAATACTGTGAGTTATTCAAATGTTATCCGGTTTGGCGCCTCACACAGAGTGGTTTACCGTTACCAGCGAGTGTGAAACAATCGTTCACATTGAAGATTATGTAGAGGTAGTCCGGTGATTGATGACGATGGCTACCGCCCGAACGTAGGAATTGTAATTTGTAATCGTCAGGGACAGGTGATGTGGGCCAGGCGCTACGGCCAGCATTCATGGCAGTTTCCCCAGGGAGGCATTAATCCCGGGGAATCCGCTGAACAGGCGATGTACAGGGAGCTGTTCGAAGAAGTGGGGCTCAGCCGCAAAGATGTGCGGATCCTCGCTTCTACCCGCAACTGGCTGCGCTACAAATTACCGAAACGTTTGGTGCGTTGGGACACAAAGCCGGTTTGCATCGGCCAGAAGCAAAAATGGTTTCTCTTGCAGTTGATGAGCAACGATACTGAAATCAATATGCAGACCTGCAGCACGCCCGAGTTCGACGGCTGGCGCTGGGTTAGCTACTGGTATCCCGTGCGTCAGGTTGTGTCGTTTAAGCGCGACGTCTACCGCCGGGTTATGAAGGAGTTTGTTAGCGTGGTGCTCTCGCTGTCGGAAAGTGCGCCCAGACAGCAAAATCCCGCACCCGCTTATCGACGTAAAAGAGGTTAAGCCACGCTTATTATGCTCACCCGGCTGCGAGAAATCGTTGAGAAAGTTGCCAGCGCGCCGCGCCTGAACGACGCGCTGGACATACTGATTACTGAAATTTGCAAAGCGATGGAAACGGAGGTTTGCTCCGTCTACCTCGCGGATCACGATCGTCGATGTTATTACCTGATGGCGACGCGCGGGCTTAAAAAGCCGCGCGGGCGCACGGTGACGCTGGCCTTTGATGAGGGCCTTGTTGGCCTGGTCGGCCGTTTAGCCGAACCTATCAACCTCGCGGATGCGCAAAAGCATCCGAGCTTCAAATACATTCCCGCCGTAAAAGAAGAGAAATACCGCGCTTTTCTCGGCGTACCTATTATTCAGCGGCGCCAGCTGCTGGGTGTGCTGGTGGTCCAGCAGCGCGAGCTGCGCCAGTTCGACGAAAGCGAAGAATCCTTCCTCGTTACCTTAGCCACCCAGCTGGCGGCCATTCTCTCCCTTTCCCAGCTCAACGCGCTGTTTGGCCAGTATCGCCAAACCCGCATTCGCGCGCTGGCCGCCTCGTCCGGGGTCGGCATTGCCGAAGGCTGGATGGACGCCACGCTGCCGCTGATGGAGCAGGTTTACGAAGCCTCGACTCTCGATACCGCACTGGAGCGCGAGCGGCTAACCGGCGCGCTGGAAGAGGCATCCAACGAATTCCGCCGCTACAGCAAGCGCTTTGCCGCCGGCGCGCAGAAAGAGACGGCGGCTATTTTCGATCTCTACTCCCATCTGATCTCCGATCCGCGCCTGCGAAAAGAGCTGTTTGAAGAGGTGGATAAAGGCTCGGTAGCGGAATGGGCGGTGCGTACCGTTATTGAAAAGTTTGCCGCCCAGTTTGCGGCGCTGGCCGATGGCTACCTGAAGGAGCGCGGCGGTGACCTGCGCGCGCTCGGCCAGCGGCTGCTGTTCCATCTTGACGATACCACTCAGGCGGCAGATACCTGGCCCGAGCGCTTTGTGCTGGTTGGCGACGAGCTGTCGGCCACTACGCTTGCCGAGCTGCCTCAGGACCGGCTGGTGGGCGTGGTGGTGCGCGACGGTGCGGCCAACTCCCACGCGGCGATCATGGTGCGCGCGCTCGGTATTCCCACGGTTATCGGTGCCGAAATCCAGCCTGCTATCCTCCACGGCCGGATGCTGGTGGTGGACGGCTATCGCGGAGAAGTGCTGGTCGATCCTGAACCGGTGCTGCTGCACGAATATCAGCGCCTCATCAGCGAAGAAAACGAACTTAGCCGGCTGGCGGAGGATGATGTTGAGCGCCCGGCCTCGCTGAAAAGCGGCGAACGGATCAAAGTGATGCTCAATGCCGGCCTCAGCCCGGAGCACGAGCAAAAACTCGGCAGCCGCATTGACGGTATCGGCCTGTACCGCACGGAAATTCCGTTTATGCTCCAGAGCGGCTTTCCGTCGGAAGAGGAGCAGGTGGCCCAGTACCAGGGCATGCTGCAGATGTTCAACGACAAGCCGGTCACCCTGCGCACGCTGGACATCGGTGCCGACAAGCAGCTGCCTTACATGCCGATTAGCGAAGAGAACCCCTGCCTGGGCTGGCGCGGGATCCGCATCACCCTGGATCAGCCAGAGATCTTCCTGATCCAGGTGCGCGCCATGATGCGTGCCAACGCGGCAACGGGAAATCTCAGCATTTTGCTGCCGATGGTGACCAACATTGATGAAATCGACGAGGCGAAGCGCCTGATCGAGCGCGCGGCGCGCGAAGTTGAAGAGATGATCGGCTACGACATTCCCCGGCCGCGGATCGGAATAATGCTGGAAGTGCCGTCGATGCTGTTCCTGCTGCCTCACCTGACGAGCCGGGTGGACTTTATCTCTGTCGGCACCAACGATCTTACCCAGTACCTGCTGGCGGTGGATCGCAACAATACCCGGGTGGCGAATCTGTACGATAGCCTGCATCCCGCAGTGCTGCAGGCGCTGGCAATGATCGCCCGCGAAGCGGAGCGCCTCGATCTCGATCTGCGGCTGTGCGGTGAAATGGCCGGGGATCCGATGTGCGTAACGCTGCTTATTGGCATGGGATTCCGTCATCTGTCGATGAACGGCCGCTCGGTGGCGAGGGTGAAATACCTCCTGCGCCACGTTGAGCTTGAAGAGGCGCAAACTCTCGCCGGACGCAGCCTTGAGGCGCAAACCGCCACGGAGGTTCGCCACCAGGTTGCGGCCTTTATGGAGCGGCGCGGCATGGGCGGCCTGATACGCGGCGGCCGGTAGACACTGGCTCCCGCCGCGGGAGCCAGTACAACACGCTTCAGGCTGCGTGCAGCCCGCATTAACCTGGGTATACATTTTTAGCTGCATGCCTCTATCTCACGTTGTGCTATTATTCGCAGCCTCGGCGCAGCCCGCGGGCTGCACATCTCTACCGCTGACCACTTTCGGCGGAATAACAAGCGCTTGTGGTGACAGATGAATAGTGGGTATCTGCATTTCCCGGAGTTCGATCCGGTGATTTTTTCCATTGGACCGGTTGCTCTTCACTGGTATGGATTAATGTATTTAGTCGGGTTTGTGTTTGCCATGTGGCTGGCAACCCGGCGGGCAAACCGTCCCGGCAGCGGCTGGACGAAAAGTGAAGTTGAGAACCTGCTCTATGCCGGTTTTCTTGGGGTATTCCTCGGCGGGCGCATCGGCTACGTGCTGTTTTATAACCTGCCGCTGTTCCTGCAGGATCCGCTCTATCTGTTCCGCGTCTGGGACGGCGGCATGTCGTTCCACGGTGGCCTGATTGGCGTCATCGTGGTCATGATTGTTTTCGCCAGGCGCACCAAACGCACTTTCTTCCAGGTTTCCGATTTTATCGCGCCGCTGATCCCGTTTGGCCTCGGCTGCGGTCGCCTGGGCAACTTTATTAACGGCGAACTCTGGGGCCGCGTCGATCCCGGCTTCCATTACTCCATGCTGTTCCCCGGCTCGCGTGCGGAAGATATCGCGCTGCTGCCGTCGCATCCGGAGTGGCAATCGCTGTTTGACCAGTACGGGGTGCTGCCGCGCCACGCGTCGCAGCTTTACGAGCTGGCGCTGGAAGGCGTCGTACTGTTTATCATCCTGAACCTGTTTATTCGCAAGCCGCGCCCGACCGGCTCTGTCTCCGGCCTGTTTTTGATTGGCTACGGCCTGTTCCGCATTATCGTGGAATTTTTCCGCCAGCCGGACGCGCAGTTCACCGGCGCGTGGGTGCAGTACATCAGCATGGGGCAGATCCTCTCCATTCCGATGGTGCTGGCCGGTATTATCATGATGGTCTGGGCATTCCGCCGCCATCCGCAGCAACAAGTCTCCTGAGGAATCATGAAACAGTATCTTGAATTGATGCAGAAGGTGCTCGACGAGGGCACCCAAAAAAATGACCGCACCGGCACCGGAACGCTGTCGATTTTTGGCCACCAGATGCGCTTTAATTTGCAGGAGGGGTTTCCGCTGGTGACCACCAAGCGCTGCCATCTGCGCTCCATCATTCACGAGCTGCTGTGGTTCCTCAAAGGCGATACCAACGTAGCTTATCTGCATGAGAATAACGTCTCCATCTGGGATGAGTGGGCCGACGAACAGGGCAACCTGGGGCCGGTTTACGGCAAGCAGTGGCGCGCCTGGCCGACGCCGGACGGCCGCCACATTGACCAGATAGCCGCCGTGATGAACCAGCTGAAAAACGATCCCGATTCGCGCCGGATCATTGTTTCGGCGTGGAACGTGGGCGAGCTGGATAAAATGGCGCTGGCGCCGTGCCACGCGTGCTTCCAGTTCTACGTGGCGGACGGCAAGCTCTCCTGCCAGCTGTATCAGCGCTCGTGCGATGTCTTCCTCGGTCTGCCGTTCAACATCGCCAGCTACGCGCTGCTGGTACACATGGTGGCCCAGCAGTGTGACCTGGAAGTGGGCGATTTCGTCTGGACCGGCGGTGATACGCATCTCTATAACAATCATATGGATCAGACTCACCTGCAGCTGAGCCGCGAACCGCGCGCGCTGCCGAAGCTGGTTATCAAGCGTAAGCCGGAGTCCATTTTCGACTATCGCTTCGACGATTTTGAGATTGAAGGCTACGATCCGCACCCCGGCATTAAAGCGCCCGTGGCGATTTAACGCATCTGAAATCAACCGGCCCCCGCGGCCGGTTTTCATTTTCTCGCTCCCGCTTCCCGACTTACTGCAATACGCTGAAACAGCGTAACTTTTGCACAATCCTCCTCGTAAATCACCGCGGCTATCGTCGCCCCGATCTTTTTCGCGCGGCATACTCGCGCCATGAAACGAGAGCAGGGTTACACCCTTATTGAAATGCTGGTCGCGCTGGCGCTGATTGCCGTTCTGGCCGGCGCGGGCGGCTGGAGCTGGCAGCTCTGGCAGCAGCGTGAACATCTTTCGCAGGTGGCGCTGCAGGTTCACGCCTACCTGAGAATGCTGCGCAATGACGCCAGCTGGCACCGGCGGGACCGCCTGCCGGTTGTGCAGCGCACCGCCGGGGGCTGGTGCCTGAACGCGCTCGCTGAACTTCACCCGCCGTGCAGGCCAGATAGCCCGTTCGTGCTGATCCCCGCCTGGCCGGAGGTGGCGCTGGCGGATATCACCGCCTCGCTGGGTTTTTATGGCCTGCGCAGTACCGCCTGGCCCGGGCATATCAGGCTCAGCAGCCCGGCGGGAAACCGCACCATTGTCGTTTCTGTATGGGGCAGGGTACGGCTGTGTGAAAACCGGGGAGAACAGGGATGCTAGTGAGAGAACGCGGTTTTTCGCTGCTGGAAATACTGATCGCCACCGCCATTAGCAGCATTTTGCTGATGGGCGCAGCGCGCTTTTTACCGGCGCTGCAGCGGGGCGTGCTGGAGCAGGCCAGAGCGCAAACGGTGGACGATGACATATGGCAGCGGACGCTTGCCATCGCCCGGCACCTGCAGCGCGCGGGTTATTGCGCCAGCCGCCGCTGCGCGGGGGAAGCTGTCCGCCTCGGCCCGGGATGCGCGCTTATTCGCTGGGATACCCGGCAGACCAATACGGGTGCAGAGAAAGCCATTGAGAATGCCGACGTGACCGGATTTCGGCTGCGGGACGGCGCCCTGGAAACGCTGCGCGGGGCGGTAAGCTGCGAGGGCAAAGGATGGGAAAAAATGACTGAGCCCGGCAGGCTGCGGATTGAAGCCTTCAGCGTCTCCCGCCAGCAGATCGCCGGCTTCGCGCCGGTGTTTACGGTCATGCTGTCGGCCAGAGGCCGCGGGCGCGGCGCCAGCCCGGTGCAGGCGAGCTTTAGCGTCACGGCGTATAACCTGTGAACCGCCAGCGCGGCGCCTCATCTTTACTGGTGGTTTTACTGCTGTTTATCGCCGGAGGAACCATGCTTAGAGCCTCGCACCGCCACTATCAGTCACTGCGGGATGAGGTGACATTTGAAAACCGCGCGCTGGCCGACAGCGCCCGGGCGGAGTCGCTGCTGCAGTGGGGCAGGCAGCGCGAATGGCGTGCCGCCCAGGCGGTGCAGTGCCAGTACGTTGAGGCGTTTGCAGGCACGCTCTGCCTGCGCGTTTTCGCCGACGCGGCGGCCCTGCTGATAGCCGACAGCGGAGGCCAGCGGCGCTGGCAGTCAGGCTACGTCAGCGCGGGCCGGGTGCAGTTCAGCCCGCACGGCTGGAGCGACTTCTGCCCGCGCAAGGAGGCAGCAGAATGTCGGCTACCCTGAAGGCGCGCGGCTTCAGTCTGCCGGAAGTGCTTATCAGCATGATGCTGCTGGTGATGGTGATCACCACCACCAGCGCGGTGCAAAGCCGCGTCAGCCAGGGGCTTGCGCAGCTGGCCCAGTATCGCCAGCTGTGGCGGGTGGCGTGGAACGCTGCCGGGCCACAGCCGGTGACGCTCCCTGCCGGCTGGCAGATGCGCCGCGTGCAGACTTTGCAGCAAAGATGTGTCAGCATCACGGTTACGATTGTAGCGCCGTCGGGCAGAGAGGCGCGGCTCTCCCGCCTGCACTGCCCGCCGCGCTAGCGGTACTACTTTTTTTCAGGAGCAACTATGTTACGGGTCTATCACTCCAACCGCCTCGACGTACTTGAAGCGCTAATGGAGTTTATCGTCGAGCAGGAGCGCCTCCCGGACCCGTTTGAACCTGAAATGGTGCTGGTGCAGAGCACCGGCATGGCGCAGTGGCTGCAGATGACGCTCTCGGCGCGCTTCGGCATTGCGGCTAATATTGCGTTCCCGCTGCCGGCAAGTTTCATCTGGGACATGTTTGTTCGCGTGCTGCCCGGTATTCCCAAAGAGAGCGCATTCAGCAAGCAGAGCATGAGCTGGAAGCTGATGACCCTGCTGCCGCAGATGCTCGACGATGAAGCTTTTGCGCCCCTGCGCCACTATCTCAGCGACGACGGCGACCGGCGAAAATGCTTCCAGCTGGCCTCGCGCATTGCCGACCTGTATGACCAGTATCTGGTCTATCGCCCGGAATGGCTAACCCGCTGGGAAGCCGACGAGCGCATTGACGGATTGGACGCGTCCCAGGCGTGGCAGGCCCCGCTGTGGAAAGCGCTGGTGGCACATACCGCAGCGCTGGGGCAGCCAAAGTGGCACCGCGCCAACCTCTATCAAAAATTTATCAGTACCCTTGAGTCTGCCGCCGAGCCGCCCGCCGGGCTGCCGCCGCGGGTATTTATCTGCGGCATATCAGCGCTGCCGCCGGTGTATCTGCAGGCTTTACAGGCGCTGGGCAGGCACGTTGACGTGTATGTACTGTTTACTAATCCCTGCCGCTATTACTGGGGCGATATTAAAGATCCGGCGTTTCTGGCGAAGCTGATGGCCCGCCAGCGCCGCCACCACCGCGAGCAGCGCGCGCTGCCGCTATTTCGCGATGCTGAGCAGGCCCCCGCGCTGTTTAACAGCGACGGCGAACAGGACGTCGGTAACCCGATGCTCGCTTCCTGGGGCAAGCTCGGCCGCGACTATATCTATCTGCTGGCCGGGCTCGAGCGCTATCAGGAGCTGGATGCCTTCGTGGATATTGACCCGGATAACCTGCTGCATAACCTCCAGCACGATATTCTGGAACTGCGCAGCAGCGCCGTGGCGGGCCGAACCGCCGAGGAGTTCGCCAGCAGCGCCGAAAAGCGCCCACTCGATCCTGCTGACCGCAGCCTGACCGTTAACGTCTGCCATAGCCCGCAGCGTGAAGTCGAAGTCCTGCACAACCGCCTGCTGGCGATGTTCGATGAAGACCCAACCCTGACGCCCCGCGACGTTATTGTGATGGTGGCGGATATTGACAGCTACAGCCCCTTTATTCAGGCAGTCTTCGGCAGCGCCAGCGGCGATCGCTACGTGCCCTGGGCTATCTCCGATCGCCGGGCGCGGCAGGCCCATCCGGCGCTGGAGGCGTTTATCACGCTGCTCTCTCTGCCGGACAGCCGCTTTATCAGTGAAGACGTGCTGGCGCTGCTGGATGTCCCGGTGCTGGCCGCGCGCTTTAGCATTGACGAAGAAGGGCTGCGCTACCTCCGGCAGTGGGTGAGTGAGTCCGGCGTTCGCTGGGGGCTGGATGACGACAACGTGCGCGAGTGGGACCTTCCGGCTACCGGGCAGCATACCTGGCGCTTTGGCCTGACGCGCATGCTGCTGGGCTACGCGATGGAGAGCAGCCAGGGCGAGTGGCGCTCGGTGCTGCCCTATGATGAATCCAGCGGGCTTATCGCCGGTCTGGTAGGCCACCTTGCCTCCCTGCTGGGGGAGCTGCACAAATGGCGCCTGACGCTTGCTGAAGAGCGCCCTCTGGCTGACTGGCTGCCGGTGTGCCGGGAGATGCTTGACGATTTCTTCTTGCCGGATACCGATACCGAAGCCGCGCTGGCGCTTATTGAAGAGCAGTGGCAGGCCATTATCGATCAGGGTCTTGAGGCCGATTACCAGCAGGCGGTGCCGCTGTCGCTGCTGCGCGACGAGCTTGCCCAGCGGCTCGATCAGGCCCGCATCAGCCAGCGCTTCCTCGCCGGACCGGTGAACATCTGCACCCTGATGCCGATGCGCTCCATCCCGTTTAAAGTGGTGTGCCTGCTGGGCATGAACGATGGGATTTATCCCCGCACGCTGCCGCCGCTGGGCTTTGATTTAATGAGCCAGAAACCGGTTCGCGGCGACCGCAGCCGCAGGGATGACGACCGCTACCTGTTCCTTGAAGCGCTGATGTCGGCCGACCAGAAGCTCTATATCAGCTACATTGGCCGCTCAATTCAGGACAACAGCGAGCGCTATCCTTCGGTGCTGGTGCAGGAGCTGGTGGATTACGTAGGACAGAGTCACTGCCTGGCGGGCGACGAGGCGCTCAACTGCGATGAGAGCGAGCGCCGGGTTAAGGCCCATATTACCTGGCAGCATCCCCGCATGCCGTTTGATGCCGACAACTTTATCCCCGGCGAGCAGCAGAGCTATGCCCGGGAGTGGCTGGCGGCGGCTGAGCAAAAAGGCGAACCCCAGAGCGAATTTATCCAGCCGCTGCCGCCGCTGGCGCTGGATACCCTGCCTTTTGAGCAGCTGCAGCGCTTCTGGATGCATCCGGTGCGCGCCTTTTTCCAGATGCGGCTGCAGGTGAACTTCCGCCTTGAAGAGAGCGATATCCCCGAGACTGAACCCTTCACCCTGGACAGCCTTTCGCGCTATCAGCTTAACCAGCAGCTGGTCAACACGCTGATTGAACAGCAGGATGCGTCGGTTATGTTCCGCCGCTTTCGCGCGGCGGGGGAGCTGCCCTACGGCGCTTTTGGCGAAATAGCCTGGGACGACCAGTGTAAAGAGATGCAGGCGCTGGCCGATCGGGTGATTGCCAGCCGCCAGCCCGGCGAGCAGCGCGAAATTGAGCTGGAGTGTGACGGTATCACTATCACCGGCTGGCTGTCGCAGGTACAGTCGGACGGTCTGCTGCGCTGGCGGCCCTCGATGCTCAGCTTCGCGCAGGGGATGCAACTTTGGCTGGAGCACCTTGTCTACTGTGCCAGCGGCGGCGATGGCGAAAGCCGGCTGTTTCTGCGTAAAGAGGGCGAGTGGCGCTTCCCGCCGATGGCGGCTGAAGAGGCAATGGCGCACCTTTCCAGGCTGGTGGCTGGCTATCGCGAAGGCATGTGTCGACCGCTGCTGTTTGTCCCTGAAAGCGGCGGAGCATGGCTGAAATCATGTTACGACGCCGAAAAGAATGTCATCTTACGGGATGACGACGCGCAGCTTAAAGCGCGCAGCAAATTTATTCAGGCCTGGGAAGGCGGCGTGATGATCAACGGCGAGGGCGCCGACGTCTGGTATCAGCGGCTATGGCGAACGCTGGAACCGCAGCACTATCAGGCGATTACCGCAGAGGTGGAGCGTTTTATGCTGCCGATGCTGCGGTTCAGCCAGCAAGCGTAACCTGTACGAAAATTGCGCATAAATAGGGGTTCATTTATGATGCGCAATAAGTATCACGGACTGATGTTGTTATACGCCACCTCCTTCAGGCGTCAGCAGGTAAACCTGCAAGCTGTGGCCGCTGGCCTTAGCGACGCCTGAAAGAAGCATCATGCGTATTGTCAGGCTGCTAAATCAGAGCAGCATTCGAACGTTGATAATGAGGTCCGTTAATGCCCGGCAGCACATGGTTTATCCGCACTATCGTTCTCTTCTTCGCCCTTTGGGCGCCCCTGAGCCAGGCCGCGACCGGATGGCAGCCCATAAAAGAAACCATCCGCAAGAGCGATAAAGACGCGCGCCAGTATCAGGCTATCCGGCTGGATAACGGCATGACCGTGCTGCTGGTATCCGATCCTCAGGCGGTGAAATCGCTGTCGGCGCTGGTGGTTCCGGTGGGGTCGCTGCAGGATCCCGATAGCCATCCCGGGCTGGCGCACTTTCTTGAACACATGACCCTGATGGGATCGAAAATGTATCCCCGGCCTGACAGCCTGGCGGAATACCTCAAGCTGCACGGCGGCAGCCATAACGCCAGCACCGCGCCTTACCGCACGGCGTTCTATCTTGAAGTGGAAAACGACGCGCTGGAAGGCGCCGTTGACCGGCTGGCGGACGCGATAGCCGCCCCGATGCTCGATAAAAAGTACGCCGATCGCGAGCGCAATGCCGTCAACGCGGAGCTGACCATGGCCCGCAGCCGAGACGGAATGCGAATGGCGCAGGTTAGCGCCGAAACCATCAATCCAAAACACCCGGCGGCGCGCTTCTCCGGCGGCAATTATGAAACCCTCAGTGATAAGCCGGGTAGCCCGGTGCTGCAAGCCCTGCACGCTTTTCGCGATAAGTACTACTCCGCTAACCTGATGAAGGCGGTTATCTACAGCAACAAGCCGCTGCCGGCGCTGGCGGATATTGCCGCCCGCACCTGGGGTCGGGTACCCAATAAGCACATTGCCCGCCCGCAGATTGACGTGCCGGTGGTCACCGATGCCCAGAAGGGCCTCATTATTCATTACGTGCCCGCTATCCCGCGTAAGGTGTTGCGCGTGGAGTTCCGCATCGACAACAACTCACCGCAGTTTCGCAGCAAAACCGATGAGCTCATCACCTATATGATCGGCAACCGCAGCCCGGGCACGCTCTCCGACTGGCTGCAAAGCCAGGGGCTGGTAGAGGGCATCCGCGCCGATTCCGATCCGGTGGTGACCGGCAACGGCGGGGTGCTGGCGATATCCGCTAACCTGACCGATAAAGGGCTGGCTAACCGGGACCAGGTGGTGGCCGCGATATTCAGCTACATCAACATGCTGCGGGAGAAAGGCATCGACAAGCGCTACTTCGACGAGCTGGCCCACGTGCTGGATCTCGATTTCCGCTATCCCTCCATCAGCCGCGATATGGATTACGTCGAGTGGCTGGCGGACACCATGATCCGCGTGCCGGTTGAGCACACCCTGGATGTCGTAAACCTGGCCGACCGCTTTAATGAAAAAGCCATCCAGGCGCGCCTGGCAATGATGACGCCGCAAAACGCGCGCATCTGGTACATCAGCCCCAACGAGCCGCACAACAAAACGGCCTACTTCGTTGAGGCCCCTTACCAGGTTGAAAAAATCAGCGATGCGCAGCTGGCCCGCTGGCAGGAAGATGCGGCGAAAACCCCGCTGCAGCTCCCGGTGCTGAACCCCTATATCCCGGATGATTTTACGCTGGTTAACGCCGGTAAAGTGGCGGAGAAACCGCAACTTATCGTTGACGAGCCGCAGCTGCGCGTGGTCTACACCCCGAGCCGCTACTTTGCCAGCGAGCCGAAAGCCGACGTCACGCTGGTGCTGCGCAACCCGCAGGTGATGGACTCTGCCCGCCATCAGGTGATTTTTGCCCTGAACGATTATCTGGCGGGCCTGGCCCTGGATCAGCTCAGCAATCAGGCCGCCGTGGGCGGGATCAGCTTCTCCACCGGCGCCAACGCCGGCCTGCTGGTGAATGCCAACGGCTACACCCAGCGCCTGCCGCAGCTCTTCGAGGCGCTGCTGCAAGGCTACTTTAGCTATCAGCCCACCGAAGCCCAGCTTGAGCAGGCTAAATCCTGGTACGCGCAGATGCTGGATTCAGCTGATAAAGGCAAAGCCTACGAGCAGGCGATTATGCCGCTGCAGATGATTTCTCAGGTGCCGTACTTCCAGCGGGAAGACCGCCGGGCGCTGCTGCCCTCCATTACGCTTGACGAGGTGATGGCGTGGCGCGACAGCCTCAAGGCGGGGGCGCGGCCCGAGTTTCTGGTGGTGGGAAACATGACTGCCGATCAGTCCGTGGCGCTTGCCCGCAGCCTGCAAACGCAGCTCAAGACCGGGGGTAAAACCTGGAGCCGCAACCCGGACGTGGTGGTAGCGAAGCAGCAGAATGCGATTTTCGAGAAAGCCGGCAGCAGCAGCGATTCGGCGCTGGGCGCCGTTTTTGCCCCGGCTAACGTTGACGAGTTCAGCAGCTCTGCCGCCGCTGAAATGCTGGGGCAGATTATTCAGCCGTGGTTCTACAGCCAGCTGCGCACCGAAGAGCAGCTGGGCTACGCGGTATTTGCTTTTCCGATGAACGTCGGTCGCCAGTGGGGACTAGGGTTCCTGCTGCAGTGCAGCAATAAGCAGCCGGCGTTTCTTTGGGAACGTTTTAAGTCGTTTTTCCCCGCGGCGGAACAAAAGCTGCGCACCATGAAGCCCGAGGAGTTTGCCCAGATCCAGCAGGCCATTATCACGCAAATGACCCAGCCGCCGCAGACCCTGAGCGATGAAGCATCGAAGCTCAGCAAAGATTTCGACCGCGGCAATATGCGCTTTGATTCACGTGATAAAGTAGTCGCCCAGATAAAGCTGCTGACGCCCGCGAAGCTTGCCGATTTCTTCCATCAAACCGTGGTTGCGCCTCAGGGAATGACCCTGCTGTCGCAGGTTTCCGGAAACCAGAGCGGAAAAACCGACTACGCGCACCCGCAGGGATGGAAGATTTGGGACAGCATCAGCGCGCTGCAGCAGTCCATGCCGTTGATGAGAGAGAGTGAATGACCGAGACCGCCGAGTCGTTAAATCCCCTGCGCCTGCCCCTGACCGGCGAGCGCCTGATTGAAGCCTCTGCGGGCACCGGAAAAACCTACACTATCGCCGCGCTCTATCTGCGGCTGCTGCTGGGCCTCGGCGGCGAAGCCGCCTTTATCCGCCCGGTGAACGTTGAAGAGCTGCTGGTGGTGACCTTCACCGAGGCCGCCACCGAAGAGCTTCGTGGCCGCATCCGCAGCAATATCCACGAGCTGCGGATTGCCTGCCTGCGTAACAGCACAAGTAATCCCCTCTACGCCAGCCTGCTGGACGAAATCGACGATCGCGACGAGGCTGCCGAGGTGCTGCTGCTGGCGGAGCGCCAGATGGACGAAGCGGCGGTGTACACCATTCACGGCTTTTGCCAGCGCATGCTGAGCCTGAACGCCTTCGAATCGGGAATGCTGTTTGAGCAGACGCTTATCGAAGACGAGTCGCGGCTGCGCTTTCGCGCCTGCGCCGACTTCTGGCGGCGGCACTGCTATCCGCTGCCCCGGGAAGTGGCGGAGATGGTGCACGCCAGCTGGAAAGGCCCGCAGGAGCTGCTGAAGTCCATTGACCGCTATCTGCAGGGGGAAGCGCCGCGGATCAAAACGCCGCCGCAGGATGAAACCATCGAACAGCGCCACCGGCAGATCCTTGCGCAAATCAACGAGGTAAAAGCGCAGTGGCAGGCGGCATCTGCGGAAATTCCGGATATTCTTGAAGGTTCGGCGCTGGATCGCCGCAAGTTTAACCGCGGCAACCAGGGCAAGTGGATTGAGAAGGTGGACGCCTGGGCCAGCGAAGAGACCACCGGTTACCAGCTGCCCGACGCGCTGGAGAAATTTGCCCAGTCGTTTCTGCTGTCGCGCACCAAAGAGGGCGGCGAGCCGCCGCGACACCCGTTGTTTGACGCGGTCGAAGTGTTGGTTGCCGCGCCGCCTTCCCTCGACAGCCTGATTATCGCCCGGGCGATGAGTGAAATTCGCGAAGCGGTGGCCCAGGAGAAGCGCCGCCGGGGCGAGATGGGCTTTGACGACATGCTCAGCCGCCTCGACGACGCCTTGCAAAGCGACAGCGGCGACGCGCTGGCTGCCGCTATCCGCCAGCGCTTTCCGGTGGCGATGATCGATGAATTTCAGGATACCGATCCCCAGCAGTACCGTATTTTTCGCCGCATCTGGCGCCGGCAGCCTGATACCGCGCTGCTGCTGATAGGCGATCCCAAGCAGGCGATTTACGCCTTTCGCGGCGCGGACATTTTTACTTATATGCGCGCCCGCGGCGACGTCCCGGCGCACTACACGCTGGACACTAACTGGCGCTCGGCGCCGGGCGTCGTGGAGAGCGTCAACCGCCTGTTCAGCGGCACCGATAACCCGTTTATGTTCCGCGATATTCCCTTTCTGCCGGTAAAGTCCGCGGATAAAAATCACGATCTGCGGTTTGAGCTGGGCGGTAAAGTGCAGCCAGCGATGAATTTCTGGCTGATGCCCGGCAACAGCGTCAGCGCCGGGGATTATCAGAGCCACATGGCGAGCCTCTGCGCCGGGCAGATCCGCGACTGGCTCAGCGGCGGGCAGCGCGGAGACGCGCTGTTGTGGCGCGGCGGCAGCGCTCGTCCGGTGCAGGCATCTGACATTACTGTGCTGGTGCGCAACCGCCAGGAGGCGGCGCTGGTGCGCGATGCCCTCAACGCGCTGGGCATTCCGTCAGTCTACCTCTCCAACCGCGACAGCGTTTTTGAAACCCCAGAGGCGCAGGATCTGCTGCGGCTGCTGCAGGCGGTGCTGGCACCGGAGCGGGAGAGCGGCCTGCGCAGCGCGCTCGCCAGCGCGCTCTTTGGCCTTAACGCGCAGCAGCTTGAAGTACTGAATCAGGACGAGCTGGCGTGGGATGCGCTGGTGGAGGAATTTACCGCCTACCGCCAGCTCTGGCAGCAGCGCGGAGTGATGGCGATGCTGCGGGCGCTGATGTCCGCCCGCCACCTGGCGGAAAACCTGCTGGCAACCCACGGCGGCGAGCGCCGCCTGACTGATATTCTGCACCTGAGCGAGCTGCTGCAGGAAGCGGCCGGGCAGCTTGAAAGCGAACACGCGCTGGTGCGCTGGCTATCGCAGCAGGTGGCCGGGCCGGACAGCGGCGCGTCATCGCAGCAGATGCGGCTGGAAAGCGACAGGCACCTGGTGCAAATCGTCACCGTGCATAAATCGAAAGGCCTCGAGTATTCCCTGGTATGGCTGCCGTTCATCGCCCGCTACCGCAAGCAGGATCAGGCGTTCTATCACGATCGCAGCACCTACGGCGCGGTGCTGGATCTCAACAAAAGCGACGAAAGCCTCGAACTGGCGGAGGCCGAGCGGCTGGCGGAAGATCTGCGCCTGCTGTACGTGGCTCTGACCCGCGCGGTCTGGCACTGCAGCCTCGGCATCGCGCCGCTCAGCGCGCGCCGCAGCGATAAGGTGACCGACAGCGAGCTTCACCACAGTGCGCTCGGACGGCTGGTGCAGCGCGGCGAAGCGCGGGATGCCGACGGTCTGCAGGCCTGCCTCAACGCCCTGTGCAATGAACACATCGCCGTGTCGATCGCCGGGATGCCGGATGGCGAACCCTGGCAGGCGCTGGCGGCGGAAATGCCCGAACTGCGCGCCCGGGCGATGCAGCGGCGCATTGCCGACGAGTGGCGGGTGACCAGCTACTCCGGCCTGCAGCAGCGCGGACACGGCAGCCTGGCGCAGGATCTGCTGCCGAAGCTGGATATCGACGCCGCCGGCGCGCGGGGTGAGGTCTCAGAGGAGCCGGAACTCTCCCCGCATACTTTTCCCCGCGGCGCGTCGCCGGGTACCTTTCTGCACAGCCTGTTTGAAGAGATTGATTTTACCCAGCCGGTATCCGAAAGCTGGATGCAGGAGCAGCTCGAACGCAGCGGCTTCGATCCCGTCTGGGCCCCGGTGCTGACCCGCTGGCTGGACGCCGTACTGCAGGCGCCGCTGCCGGGCACCGGCATTGCCCTGAACACGCTGGGGGAGAAGGATAAACAGGTGGAGCTGGAGTTCTATCTGCCCATCGAGCAGCTGCTGTCTGCCGAGGCGCTGGATGCGCTGATCCGTCAATACGATCCGCTTTCTGCCGACTGCCCCCCGCTTGATTTTCGTCGGGTCAGCGGCATGCTGAAGGGCTTTATCGACCTTATTTTTCGCCGCGACGGGCGCTACTACCTGCTGGACTACAAATCGAACTGGCTTGGAGAAAGCCCTGAAGCCTACACCCAGGCTGCGATGGCGCAGGCCATGCAGGCGCACCGCTACGATCTGCAGTACCAGCTTTACAGCCTCGCGCTGCACCGCTACCTGCGCCACCGGCTGCCGGACTATGACTACGATCGCCATTTCGGCGGCGTTATCTACCTGTTTCTGCGCGGAGTGGACGACAGCGGCAGCGGGCAGGGCATTTTTACCACTCGCCCGGCGCGGGCGCTGATTGACGGGCTGGACGCGCTTTTCGCCGGTTCCCCCGAGGAGGCCGCATCGTGAGTATGGAAGCCCTGTTAACCGAGGCCGCCGCCGCGAAACTACTGCGTCCGCTGGACGTCCAGTTTGCCCTGATGGTCGCCCGCGACGACGCTCCGGCGGTGCTGCTGGCCGCGGCAATGCTCAGCCGCGACGTGGGGGAAGGGCACGTTTGCCTGCCGCTCTCGCGGATGCAGCCGGATGAAGAAGAAACGGGAAGGGCGCGCGCGCTCTGGCAGCAGCTATTTGCCCTCGCCGGGCCGCCGGAAATGATTGCCGCGCACCTCCAGCGTTCACCGGCGGTAAGCGCCGGTGACGACGCAACGCCGATGGTGCTCAGCGACGGGCGGCTCTATCTCAACCGGATGTGGCGCAACGAGCTGAGCGTCGCCCGTTTCTTTAGCGAGGCCGACGAGCCTGAGCAAGAGGATGAGTCGCCGCTAGCCTCCGCGCTGGCGGCGCTGTTTCCCCCTTCCGACGAGGTGGACTGGCAAAAAGTGGCCGCCGCGGTGGCTCTGACGCGCCGCATCTCGGTGATTTCCGGCGGGCCGGGCACCGGCAAAACCACCACCGTGGCCAGGCTGCTGGCGGCGCTGATCCAGACTCGCCAGCAGGCGCGCTGCCGGATCCGCCTCGCGGCACCCACCGGCAAGGCGGCGGCGCGGCTCACTGAATCGCTGGGCATCGCCCTGCGCCAGCTGCCGCTGAACGAGGTGCAGAAGGCGCTGCTGCCCGCGGAGGCCAGCACGCTGCACCGTCTGCTGGGCATTCAGCCCGGCAGCCAGCGCGGGCGCTATCACGCCGGGAATCCGCTGCACCTCGACGTGCTGGTGGTGGACGAAGCCTCGATGATCGATTTGCCGATGATGGCGCGCCTGATCGACGCTCTGCCGGCGCATGCGCGGGTGATTTTCCTCGGCGATCGCGATCAGCTCGCGTCCGTGGAGGCCGGCGCGGTGCTGGGGGATATCTGCGCGTGGGTCAACGCCGGCTATACCGCCGGACGGGCGCAGGCGCTAACGCGGCTTACCGGCACGCCGGTACCGGCAGGCGAGGGCCTGCAGGCTGGCGCGTTGCGCGACAGGCTGTGCCTGCTGCAAAAAAGCTATCGCTTCGGCAGTGATTCCGGCATCGGACAGCTGGCCCGGGCGGTGAACCACGGCGATCGCGCCGCGGTGCGGGCGGTTTTTCATCAGGGATTTGAAGATATCGCGCTGCGCCCGCTGGCCGACAGCGCGCAGTACGCGGAGATGCTTGACGACGCGCTGGCGGGCTACGGCGAGTATCTCGATCTGCTGAAAGCGCGGGCGGAACCGGCGGCGATCCTGTCCGCCTTTAACCGCTACCAGCTGCTGTGCGCCCTGCGGGAAGGGCCGTTCGGCGTCAGCGGGCTGAATGCCCAGCTGGAGCAGCTGCTGGCGCGCAGGCGCAAAATTACGCCGTCTGCACATTCGCGCTGGTACGAAGGAAGACCGGTGATGATCGCGCGCAACGACAGCGCGCTGGGGCTGTATAACGGCGATATCGGTATTGCCCTGAACAGGGAGAACGGTCTGCGGGTCTGGTTTCCGCTGCCGGACGGCACCCTCAAGTCGGTGCAGCCGAGCCGCCTGCCGGAGCACGATACGGCCTGGGCGATGACGGTGCATAAATCCCAGGGTTCTGAGTTTCATCATGCGGCGCTGGTGCTGCCGGACCGCAGCGTGCCGGTGGTTACCCGCGAGCTGGTGTATACCGCCATTACCCGCGCCAGGCAGCGGCTGTCGCTGTACGCTGATGAAAAGCTGCTGGCGCAGGCCATTACCGTTCGCACCGAGCGCCGGAGCGGGCTGGCATCGCTGTTTGCCCAGCTGTAGCGGAGAGTCTACCGGGCGGAGCCGCCCGGCAGCGCGCCTCAGGCCAGATCGGCCATCAGCACTTTTGAGCGGCGCTGGTAGTTGTACATCTGCTTTTTGCTTTCCGGCAGCAGGTCGATTTCCACCGGTGTGAAGCCGCGCTCCTGGAACCAGTGGATGCTGCGGGTGGTGAGCACGAACAGTTTATCCAGCCCCATCTGCCGGGCCTGGGCCGCCACGCGCTCCAGCAGCACTTCACCCCGCGCCGAGCTGCGGTAGTCCGGATGCACCGCCACACAGGCCATCTCGCCGATGCGCTCTTCCGGGAAAGGGTAGAGCGCCGCGCAGGCGATAGTAGTGCCGTCGCGCTGGATCACCGTAAACTTGTCTATCTCCATTTCCAGCTGCTCGCGGGAGCGGCGCACCAGAATGCCCTGCTGCTCCAGCGGCTGGATCAGTTCCAGAATGCCGCCGATGTCGTTGATGGTAGCGCGGCGGATCTGCTCCGCGCTCTCCATCACAATCTGGGTGCCGATGCCGTCGCGGGAGAACAGCTCCTGCAGCAGAGTGCCGTTTTCCTGGTAGCTAATCAGGTGGCAGCGGCGCACGCCGCTGCGGCAAGCTTTGATCGCGCCGCGCAGGAAGCGCGCGGTGCCGGAGTAGTTGTCGCCTTCCGCTTCCAGCGTCTCTACCCGGGCCTGGGCCTCGTTGGGAAACAGCTCGGAGACAATCTCGCCCTGCTCGTTATAAACCCCCTGCGAGGAACAGAAGCCGATCATTTTCTCGGCCTTGAGCTTAATGGCCAGCTGGGTGGCAATCTCTTCTGACGTCAGGTTGAAGCTTTCGCCGGTGACCGATACCGCCACCGGGCCCATCAGCACGATGGCGCCGCTGTCGAGCTGGCGGTGAATGGCGTCTTCGTCGATGCGGCGGATGCGGCCGCTGTGGCAGTAGTCCACGCCGTCGTCCACGCCCAGCGGCTGGGCGATAATGAAGTTGCCGCTGACCACATTAATATGCGCGCCCTGCAGCGGCGTGTTGCCCAGGCTCATGGAGAGACGGGCGGTAATATCCAGCTGCAGCGTGCCGGCGGCCTGCTTTACCAGCTCCAGGGTTTTAGCATCGGTGACGCGGGTATGCTTGTGGTAAACCGGCTCGTGGTGATGGGCGGCAAGATTGGCGTCAATTTGCGGACGCGCGCCGTAGACCAGCACCAGGCGAATGCCGAGACTGTGCAGCAGGCCGATGTCGTTGACGATGCTTGAAAAGTTATCGTGCTCGATGGCTTCGCCGCCCAGCATGATCACGAAAGTTTTGCCGCGATGGGCGTTGATATAGGGAACGGAATGACGAAATCCCTCAACCAGCTCGGTTCTGCGTTCCTGTACCACAGCCTGACCTCTATGAATGTTTATTCGCAATTAGTATATTTTTATTCTGTTTTAGCGGCGAGTGCAAGCAACAATTTTCAAACAAATGGTTCAATTATGCTCACCGGCGCGGCGTATCTTCATAATGTTTACCCTTTTATGGATGACAGGTTATGCGCCTTTGGTTACAGTTTCCGGTTCAACAGCTTGTTAAAAAAAGTGAAACCAGTTTTTTGCTCGGGAGTTGCATGTCTGGAAGTCAGTCGGGATTAAGCCGCCGCCGTTTTATTAAAGGCGCAGGGGCAATGTGGTTGCTGAGCGTCAGCCAGGTTGGGCTGGCGGCCGCGAGCCACGTTGTGGCGGTGCGCGTGTGGCCCGCCTCCACCTATACGCGGGTGACGGTGGAATCGAATCAGGTGCTGAAATATAAGCAGTTCGCCCTGAGCCATCCCGACAGGCTGGTGGTGGATCTGGAGGGCGTTAACCTCAATTCGGTGCTGAAAGGCATGGGTGCCCAGATCCGCGGCGACGATCCTTTCATCAAATCCGCCCGGGTAGGCCAGTTCGATCCGCAGACCGTGCGGATGGTGTTTGAGCTTAAGCAGAATGTTAAGCCGCAGATGTTTGCCCTGGCGCCGGTGGCCGGCTTTAAAGAGCGCCTGGTGCTGGATCTCTATCCGGCAAACGCTACCGACGTGCAGGATCCGCTCCTTGCGCTGCTGGAGGATTACAACAAGGGCGATCTGGAGAAGCAGGTGCCGCCCGCCGCCAGTGGACCGCAGCCGGGCCGGGCAGGGCGCGACAGGCCGATCGTCATCATGCTCGATCCAGGCCACGGCGGCGAAGACTCCGGTGCGGTGGGCAAATACCGCACCCGCGAAAAGGACGTGGTGCTGAAAATTGCCCGCCGCCTGAAGGCGCTCATTGATAAAGAGCGCAACATGAAAGCCTACATGACCCGCAACGAAGACGTCTTTATTCCGCTGAAAGTGCGGGTGGCGAAAGCGCAGAAACAGCGCGCGGATCTGTTCGTGTCGATTCACGCCGATGCCTTTACCAGCCGCCAGCCGCGCGGTTCCTCGGTATTTGCGCTCTCTACGCGCGGAGCCACCAGCACCGCGGCAAAATATCTCGCCCAGACACAGAACGCCTCAGATCTCATCGGCGGCGTCAGCAAGAGCGGCGATCGCTACGTCGACCACACGATGTTCGATATGGTCCAGTCACTCACCATCACCGATAGCCTGAAATTCGGCAAAGCGGTACTCGGCAAGCTTGGGCGGGTTAACAAACTGCATAAAAATCACGTTGAGCAGGCCGGATTCGCGGTGCTGAAAGCGCCCGATATTCCGTCGATTCTGGTGGAGACCGCCTTTATCAGCAACGTTGCGGAGGAGCGCAAGCTCAAAACGGCGAAGTTCCAGCAGGAAGTGGCGGAGTCGATTCTGGCGGGGATTAAGGCGTATTTCTCGGACAGTGCGACGCTGGCGCGGCGCAGATGATCTCTGGTGCGGCGCTTAATAAAGGCGCCGCGCGGTAATTGCGTTAAATAAAGAAGCGTGTAGAGGTGAGAGCGGCAGGCGCTTTTAACAAAGTACAAAAACAAAAAAACACCCGTTAAGGTGCCTATTGTTTAATGAAGTGGTTGCGGGGGCCGGATTTGAACCGACGACCTTCGGGTTATGAGCCCGACGAGCTACCAGGCTGCTCCACCCCGCGTCCGTCATTTACCTTGCTAAGCAGGTAAATCTTACTACATGTCTTACTTTTAATTGGTTGCGGGGGCCGGATTTGAACCGACGACCTTCGGGTTATGAGCCCGACGAGCTACCAGGCTGCTCCACCCCGCGTCCGTGGATGCGCACTATACTCAGCTCACGTTTCTATGCAACCCTTTTTTCTGGTAAAGCGCTAATTTCTCGTGTAAGTGGGTAAAAAGGGGGCTGTTTGTCGCTTTTTTATTCAATTCCCGTCGGGTAGCTCGTTATCACATTTCAATAGCCCCGGTGGTTTGTTATCTTCATCACGCATTCCGCTTATGTATAAAGAAGAAGAGATATTATGAAAGGACGTTGGGCAAAAATAGTGGCAACAGGCGCGCTGGTCGCGATGCTCGCAGCCTGTTCGTCTAAACCGACCGATCGTGGTCAGCAGTACAACGACGGCAAGTTCCGTCAGCCTTTCTCTCTGGTTAATCAGCCTGACGCCGTGGGCGCGCCGATTAACGGTGGCGACTTCGCCCAGCAGATCAACGAAATTCGTAACGCGTCGCCGCGCCTGTACGGCAATCAGAGCGGCGTGTTCAATGCGGTGCAGGAGTGGCTGCGCGCAGGCGGCGATACCCGCACTCTCAAGCAGTACGGCCTTGACGCCTGGCAGATGCAGGGCGCTGACAACTACGGCAACGTGCAGTTTACCGGCTACTACACGCCGGTGGTTCAGGCCCGCCACACCCGCCAGGGTGAGTTCCAGTATCCTATCTACCGCATGCCGCCCAAGCGCGGCCGCCTGCCGTCCCGCGCCGGTATCTACGCCGGACAGCTTAGCGACCGCTACGTGCTGGCCTACAGCAACTCCCTGATGGACAACTTTATTATGGACGTGCAGGGCAGTGGCTACATCGACTTCGGCGACGGCTCGCCGCTCAACTTCTTTAGCTACGCCGGGAAAAACGGCTGGCCCTACCGCAGCATCGGTAAAGTGCTGATCGATCAGGGTGAAGTGAAAAGAGAGGATATGTCGATGCAGGCTATCCGCCACTGGGGAGAAACCCACAGCGAGGCGGAAGTGCGCGCGCTGCTTGAGGCCAACCCGTCCTTCGTCTTCTTCAAACCGCAGTCCTTTGCGCCGGTGAAAGGCGCCAGCGCCGTGCCGCTGGTGGGCCGCGCTTCGGTAGCATCCGATCGCAGCATCGTTCCTGCAGGCACCACGCTGCTGGCGGAAGTCCCGCTGCTGGATAACAACGGCAAGTTTAACGGCCGCTACGAGCTGCGCCTGATGGTCGCGCTGGATGTGGGCGGCGCCATTAAAGGCCAGCACTTCGATATCTATCAGGGCATTGGATCCGAGGCCGGGCACCGCGCGGGCTGGTACAATCATTACGGCCGCGTCTGGGTATTGCGCAGCGCGCCGGGCGCCGGTAACGGCAACGTGTTTCGTGGTTAAGTGAGTTTGTTATGTCAGTAGTAATTAGCGACGCCTGGCGCCAGCGGTTTGGCGGCACGGCGCGTTTGTACGGCGAGAAGGCGCTGCAGCTGTTTGCCGACGCGCACGTGTGCGTGGTCGGCATCGGCGGCGTGGGCTCCTGGGCTGCCGAAGCCCTGGCGCGCACCGGCATCGGCGCCATTACGATGATCGATATGGACGACGTCTGCGTGACTAACACCAACCGGCAGGTTCACGCCCTGGGCGGCAACGTCGGGCTGGCGAAGGCCGAGGTGATGGCGGAGCGCATCCGCCTGATCAATCCCGAGTGCCGGATCACCGTCATTGATGATTTCGTTACCCCGGACAACGTCGCTGAGTACATGAGCGGCGGCTTCAGCTACGTGATTGACGCCATCGACAGCGTGCGCCCGAAGGCGGCGCTTATCTCCTGGTGCCGCCGCTATAAAGTGCCGCTGGTCACCACCGGCGGCGCGGGCGGGCAGACCGATCCGACGCAGATCCAGGTGGCCGATCTGGCGAAAACCATTCAGGATCCGCTGGCGGCCAAGCTGCGTGAGCGGCTCAAAAACGATTTTGGGGTGGTGAAAAACAGCAAGGGCAAGCTGGGCGTTGACTGCGTGTTCTCCAGCGAGGCGCTGGTTTATCCGCAGTCAGATGGTTCAGTGTGCGCGATGAAAAGCACCGCGGAGGGGCCAAAGCGGATGGACTGCGCTTCCGGCTTCGGCGCGGCCACCATGGTAACCGCCACCTTCGGCTTTGTTGCCGTGTCCCACGCCCTGAAAAAGATGATGGCGAAGGCCGAACGTCAGGCCTGAGCCTCGCGGGCGGCGGCGAGTACCGCGTCGCCCAGCGCCGTCAGCCCCTGACTGCGCGAGGCGCTGAGCTGGCCGCGCAGGCCCAGCTCGTCAAACAGCGCCAGCGGATCCCCCGCCAGCAGCTGCGCGGGACTTTTCCCGTCTACTGCGGCCAGCAGCACCGCCAGCAGCCCCTTCACAATTCTGCCCTCGCTGTCGCCGTAAAAGTGCAGCGTGCCTTCGGTTGCGCGGCTGTAGCCCAGCCAGACGCGGTTTTCGCAGCCGGCAATTTCCCGCGCCTGCGCTTTTAACGCATCAGGCAGCGGCGGGAGCCGCTTGCCGAGCAGGATCAGCTGGCGATATTTATCTTCCCACTGGCTGAGCGGGGCAAATGTCTGACGAAGCGCGTCCTCAGAGAGGACGGTGCCGGACTGAAGCGGTGCAGATGCGGTCATTTAATCCACCAGTATTTCAAGCGCGCGATCGACGGCGGCCACGAGGGCGTCAACGTCGTCCTCGGTGTTGTAAGGCGCAAAAGAGGCGCGCAGCGTGCCGCTGACGCCGAGCGCGGCCAGCAGCGGCTGGGCGCAGTGCTGCCCGGCGCGCAGGGCAATGCCGTACTCCGACAGCAGCGTTACCATATCGGCGTGATGAACGCCGGCGAAATTAAAGGCCAGCAGGCTGGATCCGGGACAGCGGAAAGCGGTAAATCCGGGGCGGCTGGCCAGCGCGGCTTCAGCGCGGTCTGCAAGCCCGCAGCTCCAGCGCTCGGCTCCGGCCATATCGATACCTTCCAGCCACTCCAGCGCCGCGCTCAGGCCAATGACTCCGGCAACGTTCGGCGTCCCCGCCTCCAGCCGGTAGGGCACCGGCTGGGTTTTGAAGCCGTCGAAGGTGACTTCGGTAATCATTTTGCCGCCGCCGAGCCAGGGCGACATGGCGTCCAGCAGTTCGCCCCTGCCGTACAGCGCGCCGATGCCGGTTGGCCCGTACAGCTTGTGGCCGGAAAACGCGTAGAAATCAATATCCAGCGCCTGCACGTCCGCCGGGCAGTGCACTGCGCCCTGAGCGCCGTCCACCATTACCAGCATGCCGGCGGCGTGGGTCAGCGCAATGGCCTGCTGCAGGTCCGGGCAGCCGCCGGTGACGTTAGACATCTGCCCCAGGGCCAGAAAGCGGCTGCGTTCGGTGATGAGTGACGGAAGAAGGGCGATATCCGGCAGGCGATCCGCGCCCAGCGGCAGCTTAACGATGCGCGCGCCGGTCTGTTCGGCCACCATCAGCCAGGGAACCAGATTCGCGTGGTGCTCGGCCTCGCTGACGATTATCTCGTCGCCGGGGCGCAGGCGCGGGCGGGCGTAGCTCTGAACGACCATATTGATGGCTTCGGTGGTGCCGCGGGTCCAGACAATATTGTGGCTATCCGGCGCGTTAATCAGCCGGGCAACCCGCTCCCGCGCGGCTTCGTAGCGCGCGGTCAGCGCCCGGGCAGCGGCGAACTGGCTGCGGTGAACGCTGCCGCCGCTGAGGCTGTAAAACTGTTGGGTAGCGTCAATGACCGCCTGGGGTTTAAGCGCGGTGGCGGCGCTATCGAGATAGGTGCCGGCATCCGCCAGCGCCGGGAACTGCGCGCGAAACTGCGCCGGATTAAAAACGTTCATGGCTCTCCTCGTTGCAATCGCGCGATCGTCGCGCAATTTAGCTCTTTGGGCAAGGCGGGCATAACTGTCAGAATTTTCCGGTAATTCTGGCAGGTTTCGGATAGTGCGTTATGCTGAAAACTGTCAGGTGCATACATGAGTTCGCAGATATACGAGTTTTCTATAGCATTTATTGCTAAAACTCCTCACTGACCTGGTACCGAAAAACAAACATATGGAAACAAGGAGTAAACCATGAAAAAGACTGCCGCAATTATCTCAGCTTGCCTGTTCACTTTAGCTCTCAGCGCCTGCTCTTCCAGCAATTATGCGCTGCACACCACTGATGGCCGCACTATTATTTCTGACGGTAAGCCGCAGACTGATAATGATACCGGCATGATCTCTTATAAAGATGCCAACGGTAACAAACAGCAGATCAACCGCTCTGATGTCAAAGAGATGGTCGAGCTGGGTAAATAATTTGCTGATTTGAAAGCAAAAAAAAGCACCGCAATTTTGCGGTGCTACATTAATCACTATGGACAGACAGGGTAAATGTACAGGAAGTGAAAAGCGGTAGTCTCGCTACCCAGGTCTGAACTCCAGACCAATTGCAAACACAACAACACAACATCACAACCGTAAGCCAAAAGCCCATCAGAACACGCATTCCGAAAAAACTTTTCGTTCCGGCTCAGGAAGTGCCGCCACTATAGGTATTTGCTGGTAGAAGCTCAACGGACAATTTATAATGGCTCAGATAAAAAAAACTAATAGGTTACATGATGTAATCTAATTGTTAAATGCAGACAACATCTAAGCCAAAACAATCATGTCCAAGCGATTACCTCCCCTCAACGCATTACGTGTATTTGATGCTGCCGCCCGCCATCTGAGCTTTACCCGCGCCGCCGACGAGCTGTTTGTCACCCAGGCTGCGGTAAGCCACCAAATCAAGTCCCTGGAAGATTTTCTCGGCCTGAAGCTGTTTCGCCGCCGTAATCGATCGCTACTGCTGACCGAAGAGGGGCAGAGCTATTTTCAGGACATCAAAGAGATTTTTTCGCAATTAACCGAAGCGACCCGTAAACTTCAGGCCCGCAGCGCGAAAGGCGCGCTCACCGTCAGTTTATTGCCCAGTTTCGCCATTCACTGGCTGGTGCCGAGGCTTGCCAGCTTTAACTCAGCTTATCCGGGAATCGACGTCAGAATCCAGGCGGTGGACCGCCAGGAAGATAAACTCGCCGATGATGTCGACGTGGCGATTTTCTACGGCCGCGGCAACTGGCCGGGGCTGCGGGTTGAAAAGCTGTACGCGGAATATTTGCTGCCGGTCTGCTCGCCGATGCTGCTCACCGGCGAGAAAGCGTTGAAAACTCCCGCTGATTTGGCGCAACATACGCTGTTACACGATGCTTCACGCCGCGACTGGCAGACCTACACGCGCCAGCTGGGCTTAAATCATATTAACGTTCAGCAGGGCCCAATCTTCAGCCACAGCGCGATGGTGCTGCAGGCGGCCATTCACGGGCAGGGCATTGCGCTGGCCAATAACGTGATGGCGCAGTCTGAAATTGAAGCCGGCCGTCTGGTGTGCCCGTTTAATGATGTACTGGTGAGCAAAAATGCCTTTTATCTGGTTTGTCATGACAGCCAGGCTGAACTGGGTAAAATAGCCGCCTTCCGCCAGTGGATTCTGGCCAAAGCGGCAAGCGAGCAGGAAAAATTCCGCTTTCGATACGAACAATTAGGTCCCGCCGTCCGGGACCCTCTTTAGGATAATGACATGACCGGTCGTTTCATGCTGATTTTCACCGCGATAAGCGGCTTTGTGTATGTGGCGCTGGGCGCCTTTGGCGCCCACATGCTGAGTAAATCTTTGGGCGTTGTGGAGATGGGCTGGATCCAGACCGGCCTTGAGTATCAGGGTTTCCACACGCTGGCAATTTTAGGGCTGGCGGTGGCGATGCAGCGCCGCATTAGCATCTGGTTTTACTGGAGCAGCGTCTTTCTGGCGCTCGGCACGGTGCTTTTTAGCGGCAGCCTGTACTGCCTGGCGCTGTCCCATTTACGCCTGTGGGCGTTCGTCACTCCGGTCGGCGGCGTCAGCTTCCTGGCCGGCTGGGTGCTGATGCTGGTCGGCGCGATTCGCCTCAAGCGCCGCGGCGGTTCCCATGAATAAAGTGATTCTGTATTGCCGCCAGGGCTTCGAAAAAGAGTGCGCGGCGGAGATTTCCGACAAGGCTTCGCGCCTTAACGTCTTCGGCTTCGCCCGGGTGAAAGAGCAGTCCGGCTACGTGATTTTCGAGTGCTATCAGGACGGCGATGCCGAAAAACTGATCAAGGATCTGCCTTTCAGCTCGCTGATTTTCGCCCGCCAGATGTTCGTGGCCGGCGAACTGCTCAAGGATCTGCCGCCGGAAGATCGCGTTAGCCCGGTGGTCGGCATGCTGCAGGGCGTGGTGGAGAAGGGCGGCGACCTGCGGGTTGAGGTCGCGGACACCAACGAAAGCAAAGAGCTGATGAAGTTCTGCCGCAAGTTTACCGTGCCGCTGCGCGCCGCGCTGCGTGAGGCGAAGGTGCTGACCTCTTATGAAACGCCGAAGCGCCCGGTGGTTCACGTCTTCTTTATTTCGCCGGGCTGCTGCTACGTGGGCTATTCATTAACCACTAATAACTCGCCGTTCTACATGGGCATCCCGCGCCTGAAGTTTCCGTCCGATGCGCCGAGCCGCTCGACCCTCAAGCTGGAAGAGGCCTTCCACGTCTTTATTCCGGCGGACGAGTGGGACGAGCGCCTGGCGAACGGCATGCACGCCGTGGATTTGGGCGCCTGCCCCGGCGGCTGGACCTATCAGCTGGTGAAGCGCAACATGTGGGTTGCCTCGGTGGATAACGGCCCGATGGCCCAGAGCCTGATGGACACCGGCCAGGTAAGCTGGCTGCGGGAAGACGGCTTCCGCTATCGCCCGACCCGCAACAACATCTCGTGGATGGTGTGCGACATGGTCGAAAAACCGGCGAAGGTCGCGGCGCTGATGGCCCAGTGGCTGGTAAACGGCTGGTGCCGGGAAACGATCTTTAACCTCAAGCTGCCGATGAAAAAGCGCTACGAAGAGGTGTCGCAGAATCTGGCCTATATTCAGGCCCAGCTCGACGAGCACGGCATTAACGCGCAGATTCAGGCGCGCCAGCTGTATCACGATCGCGAAGAAGTGACTGTTCACGTGCGCCGCCTGTGGGCCGCCGTGGGCGGGCGCCGGGACGAGCGCTAGCCTTACCGACATCGCTAATTAAGCAAGCGGCCTGCGGGCCGCTTTTTACTGCGCCAGCCGCAGCTGCTGTAAATTGCCGTCCAGCGCCAGATCGGTTTGCAGCGTCGCCACCTCGCGGCAGATGAACGCCATCTCCCGGTGCTCCACCAGCTTTTTGCGCCACTTCTCCGGCACTGCCTCCAGATCTGCGTAGAGCGCCTCCAGCGTGGCGTGCTGGCTCAGCAGTTCGGTGGCGCTCTTCGGCCCGATACCCGCCACCCCCGGCACTTTCGAACTGCTAATCCCCGCCAGCCCCCAGTAATCCGGCAGCTGTTCGGGGCGCACGCCAAACTCGGCGGCAATAAACGGCGCGTCCAGCCAGCGCTTCTGAAAATAGTCGCGGATCTGGATGGTCGGCGACAGCAGCTGGCAGTAGCCTTTGTCGGTGGAGACAATCGTCGCCTGCTGCCCGGCCGCCGCCACTTTTACCGCCAGCGTCGCGGCCAGATCGTCGGCTTCGTTGCCGGCAGAGGCCCAGCACGGTACGCCGCGCTGCTCGAATGCCCGGCGGATGTTGTCCATTTCGGCATGCAGGTCTTCCGGCATCGGTGCCCGCCCGGCCTTGTAGTCCGGCAGCCGCTGGTGCCGCCAGCTCTGGTTGCGCGCTTCGTCATCGAACACCGCCACCGCGTGGGTGGGGCGGCTGTGGACAATCAGCTGCGCAAGGGCGTGCAGGCAGGTGTCGACGCAGGGGGAGCCCTGCACCGCGTGGATGCGGCGGATCAGGTTCAGGGCGTCGACGATAAGTAAATGAATAGCCATCGGAAAAACTCTCTTAGCTCGGACGGGCATACCCTACCATTTCGCGCAAGGAGGGGCTATGCGCGCGTGCCGGTTCGGGAAAGCGCCTCGCAAAAGCCGCCGGCGGGCGGAAAAGTCGTTGAATGTCGGTTAGGTTGCTATGTATATTTCTGACACACCAAAAAGAGATATAACAATGAGTAACAGTATGCACCTCGCGCAAAAAATTCAAAAACTGCAGCCCTCCGCCATTCGTGAACTCCTCAAACACAGCAAAATGCCCGGCGTCATCTCTCTTGCAGGGGGCATTCCCTCTGCGGAGCTGTTCGACAAGCAGGGTCTCTCGCAGGCGACCCAGGCGGTGCTCGACACCCAGTTCAATGACGCATTTCAGTACGGCCTGACCGAAGGCAGCGCCGAGCTGCGCGAGCAGCTGGTCACCCTCTGCCGCCAGCGCGGCATTAACACCGACAGCGATCGCCTGCTGATCACCTCCGGCTCCCAGCAGGCGCTGGATCTGCTGATCCGCGCCCTGGCGGACGAAGGCGACGTGTTTGTGGTTGAGCGCCCGACTTATCTGGCGACCCTGCAAATTCTGACCCTCACCGGCGCCAGCGTAAAATCGGTAAGCAGCGACGAGCAGGGCATGATTGTGGACGAGCTGGAAGCGTTGCTGAAAACCACCCGCGTTAAGTGCGTATACATTGTGCCGACCTTCGGGAATCCGAGCGGCACCACCCTCAGCGCCGAACGGCGTGAAAAGCTGGTGAAGCTGGCGGCAGAACACGATTTTGTGATTATCGAAGACGATCCCTACGGCGAAATCGCCTTTACCGATCGCCGGGAGAAGTCGCTGCTGCAGACCGCCGCTGAACAGGGGCTGGAGGCGCACGTCGCCTACACCTCCACGTTCTCAAAAATCCTCGCGCCGGGCCTGCGGGTTGGCTGGATTATTCTGCCGGAATGGATGAAGCAGAAAGTCGCCATTGTGAAGCAGGCCACCGACCTGCACGCCAATGCCTTTACCCAGTCGCTGGTCAGCGCCTACCTTAAGCTGGATCGCCTCGGGCCGCAGATAGCGCTTATCCGCGATGCCTATAAGCAGAAGTGCCTGCGGCTGTCGCAGCTGCTGGAGGAGGAGCTGGGCCAGCATCTCACCTTCAACCAGCCGCAGGGCGGGATGTTCCTGTGGGCGACCTTCCGTAACGACATCGATACCACCGCCTGGCTGCAAAAAACGCTGGCGCAGGGCGTGGTGTATGTTCCCGGCGAGTTCTTCTTTAGCGACAATCCCGATCGCCGCACCCTGCGCTTATCCTACGCGACCGCCACCGATGATCAGCTGGTGGAGGCGGTGCGTCGCCTGAAGGCGGCGCTGTAATTCGCTCAGGAGATAGCCGACAGCAGGCGCGCGTCGCCGAGGGTTTCTTCGTACCAGACCGCGTCCCGCACCGCGATGGGCCGGTTCAGTATCCCCAGCGCGTAAAAGCGATCGGCGATAGTTTGCTGGTCGCGGATTACCGACAGCGCCATCGGGCGTGGGCTGTGGCTGCGGCGGGCCAGGGCCTGTTCCAGCGCCGCGGGACTTAGTCCAAGCTCTGTTGAAAGCAGCCGGGCAGCTTCGCGGCGCTGGCGGTCGATAAACAGCCCGGTCTGGGTCAGCTCGTCCAGCAGGCGCGGCATAATGTCCGCGTGGCGCGCGGCGTACTCCCGGTGGGAGAGGTAGAACTGGTGATTGTTGACCCGCCCTTCGCCGCTGGCCACCACCCGCAGCTCCCCCCGCAGCTCGGCATCGCTGAGTAGCGGGTCCCACATCATCCAGGCGTCCACCGACAGATAGTCGCTGGCGGTGAGCGGATATTTCGGCGGCGTGTAGACCACCTTCACGTCGTTGAGCGACAGTCCCGCATCCTCCAGAATCTGCACCAGCAGCCAGTGCACATTCGATCCCTTATTTAATGCAATCCGCCTGCCGCGCAGATCGGCAATGCTGCGGATGTCGCTCTCCTGCGGCACAACCATCGCCACGCTGCGCGGCGCCGGCGGCTCCCAGGCGACGTACAGCAGATCGCTGCTGGCGGCCTGGGCAAAGATCGGCGGCGCCTCGCCGGTAGTGCCAAAATCGATCTCCCGGCAGGCGAGAGCGTGCAGCAGCTGCGGCCCGGCGGGAAACTCGCTCCACAGCACGCTGATGCCGAGCCCGGCGAAGGCGACCTCCAGACTCTGGCGCGCCTTCAGCACTCCGAGATTGCCAAAGCGCTGATAGCCGATGCGCAGCTCCCGGCTGCTGCGGGAAGCCGAAAAGGTTTGCCGCAGCGGCGTCGGCTGGCGGCGGCTTTTTATCACCCCGAGGTGGGCGAGCTGGGTGCGCAGGCTATGGCGGCTGATGCCGAGCAGCGCGGCGGCCTGGCTCTGGTTGTCCTGGCAGTGGGCCATTGCCCCGCGCACCAGTGCCCCGGTGACTTTCTGCCACAAATCCTCTTCCGGCTTATCGAGCTGGTGCTGAATAAAGGTCTCCAGCTCGCTGCTGGCGGCAGCGGCGGGCTCAGGCGAGCCCAGCGGCGTCAGGCGCAGCTGCGCCGGGCCTATCTCTTCCTCCCTGCTCAGCAGCACCGCGTTGTGCAGGGTGTTCTCCAGCTCGCGAATATTGCCGGGCCACGGGTATTCCGTCAGCCGCGCCAGCGCTTCAGGCGCCAGCCGGCGCGCCGGGCGGCCGAGGCGGCGGGCGTACAGAGATAAAAAGTGGTTAGCCAGCAGCGGAATATCCTGCTGGCGCTGGCGCAGGGGGGGCAGTGCCACGATGGCGATATTAAGCCGGTAGTAGAGATCTTCCCGGAAGCGGCGCTCGCGGATAGCCAGCGCCAGATCGACGTGGGTAGCGGCAATTACCCGCACGTTCACTTTGACCGGCCGCCGGGAGCCGACCCGGGTTATTTCCCGCTCCTGCAGTACCCGCAGCAGCTTGACCTGCAGGGGCAGGCTCAGCTCGCCAATTTCATCGAGCAGCAGCGTTCCGCCCTCCGCGGCTTCAAACCAGCCCGGATGGCCCTGGGTTGCGCCGGTGAAGGCGCCCTTTTCGTGGCCGAACAGCTCTGCTTCAGCCAGGCTTTCCGTGAGCGCACCGCAGTTCACCGCCAGAAACGGCTGATGCCGGCGCGGGCTGTGGTGGTGCAGATAGCGGGCCACCACCTCTTTACCGGTGCCGGTTTCGCCAACGATAAGCACCGTAGCATCGGTGGGCGCCAGTTTGTCCAGCAGGCTCTGGAACGCTCTGGAGGCCGGGTCAATCAGGACGGGCTCGGAATGTAGCATGGTCAACCTCCGGTCATCGTGGGATCCCAACTTATCCCGCACCGGAGCCCGATGCCAGAGGCCGGCCCGCGCCAGCTGCTGCAAAACCCACAGCCGGCAGGCAGCGGCTGTCGCATTAGCGACAGAAGCCGTGGCCGGGTTAAAAAATATATTATTGATTTAAATGTATTATTTTAATTTTCAGCATTGGCACGGATCTCGCTAATGGTCATATAACCAAACAAGAAGCTACCTTCTACAAATTCCAGATATGGTTATATAGGAAACAGATAATGACCCGAGACGCGCAAAACAACATCAATCTGTTCTGGTTTCTGCCCACCCACGGCGACGGACGCTATCTGGGAACGGCGGAGGGCGGGCGTCCGGTGGATTTGCCTTACCTGCAGCAGGTGGCGCTGGCGGCGGACAGCCTCGGCTATTACGGCGTGCTGATCCCCACCGGCAAGAGCTGTGAAGATGCCTGGCTGGTGGCCTCCGCCCTTGCACCGCTGACCCGCCGGCTGCGCTATCTCGTGGCGGTGCGTCCCGGCCTCCAGCCGCCGACGCTGGCGGCGCGGATGGCGGCGACGCTGGATCGTCTGTCGGAAGGGCGGCTGCTGATCAATGTCGTGACCGGCGGCGATCCGGTCGAGAACAAGGGCGACGGCATTTTCCTCAGCCACGCCGAGCGCTACGATGTCACCCGCGAGTTTCTCGATGTCTACACCCGCCTGCTGAAGGGCGAGAAGGTGGACTATCACGGGAAGCATATTCATGTCGAAGGTGCCGAGGTGCTGTTTCCGCCGGCGCAGGAAAACGGCCCGCCGCTCTACTTTGGCGGCTCCTCGGACCCGGCCATCGACGTGGCGGCGGACCAGATTGATACCTATCTGACCTGGGGCGAGCCGCCGGCGCTGGTGGCGCAAAAGCTCGCCGTCGTGCGCGAGCGTGCCGCCAGCCGGGGCCGCACCCTGGAGTACGGCATCCGCCTGCACGTCATTGTTCGCGAGACGGAAGAGGAGGCCTGGGCCGCGGCAGACCGCCTGATTGCCCATCTCGACGATGACACTATCGCCCAGGCGCAGCAGATTTTCGCCCGCATGGACTCCACCGGCCAGGCGCGCATGAGTGCCCTGCACAAAGGCTCCCGCGACAACCTGCGCATTGCCCCGAATCTGTGGGCCGGGGTCGGCCTGGTGCGCGGCGGCGCGGGCACCGCGCTGGTGGGTAACCCGCAGCAGGTGGCGGAGCGCATCCGTGAATATCAGGCGCTGGGCATCAGCAATTTTATCTTCTCCGGCTATCCTCATCTTGAGGAGGCGCACCGCTTTGCCGAGCTGGTAATGCCTCTGCTGCCGGTCAGCGGTGCGGCGCAGGCGAAATCGCGCTCCGTTAACACCGGCCCGTTTGGTGAAACCATCGGCGGCGACAGGCGCCCGGCGAAGCAGGCCAGCGCCAGCTGAACGCGCGGCCCTGAACCGGAAGGGAGTCAATATGAACACTGAGCCCCATATCGTGATTGTCGGCGGCGGCTTCAGCGGCGCCGCGGTGGCGATTGCGCTGATGCGCCTTGCCCCCGCGCGCGTCCGGGTGACGCTGCTGGAGCCGCGCCCGCTGCCTGGCGCGGGCGTTGCCTATTCGACAGCAGAGCCTTCGCACCGCATCAACGTGCCGGCGGCGCGCATGCAGCTTGCCGGCGATGAAGAGGGCGCATTTGACCGCTGGTATCGTGAACAGCCCGCTTTTCTCACCGACCCCGACGCCCTGCGCGAGGACGGCGCGGCCTATCCCCAGCGCGGGCAGTTTGGCCTGTACGTAGCCCGGCGCTTTGCCGAAGCGGCAGCGGCCAGCGGCGGGCGGCTGGTGCATTTGCAGTCGTCAGCGCTGGCCTTCGATGAGGGGATTGTCGTCAGCGAAAGCGGGCAGCGGCTGCGGGCCGACCTGCTGGTGCTGGCCATCAGCCATCCGCCGCCGTCGGTTCCCGCCCGGCTGCGCCCGTGGCTGGATCACCCCGGGCTGATTGCTAACCCCTGGCAAACTGAACGACTGGACGCTATCGGGCCGGACGCCCGGGTGACGATTATCGGCACAGGCCTGACGATGGCCGATACGGTGGCTGCCCTCTCCCGGCGCGGGCACCGGGGGCCGATCACCGCGTTTTCCCGCCGCGGGCTGCTCTCCCGGCCCAACCTCAGCGGCGAGTACCCTGAGTGGCAGGGGGAGTATCTGCGCGGCAACCTGCGCCAGCGCCTGCGCCAGATCCGCATGGACGTCGCGGCGGCTGCGGAGCACGGCCTGCCGTGGCAGAGAGTACTGGACGCGGTGCGCAACCAGGGACAGCAGATCTGGCAGGGGCTGAGTATCGCCGATCGCCTGCGCTTTCTGCGGCACCTGCGCAGCTACTGGGACGTGCACCGCTACCGGATCGCCCCGCAGGTGGCGGATGAGCTGGACCGGCGGCAGGACGACGGCAGCCTGCGGGTGCTTGCTGCCCGGCTCGGCGCGCTGGAGGCCCGCGGCGCGGCGCTGCGCATGACGCTGGCCGTGCGCCAGGGGCAGGATCTGCCCGCGAGCCTTCCGCTGGAGGTGGATAATCTGATCCTCACCACCGGCCCGGCCCACGGCAATCTCATTGCCAGCCAGCCTTTTTTGCGCGACCTGGCCCGCCAGGAGCTGATCCGCGCCGATGCGCTCAATCTCGGCATCGATGTCGATTCGCGATCCCGGGCCAGAGGGCACCGGCGCGACGACGCCCCGCCGGTGTTCGTTTCAGGCCCCGCGGCCCGCGCCCGCTTTGGCGAGCTGATGGGGCTGCCTCAGGTGGCGGATCACGCCGCGTTCGTCGCCGCCGAAGCCCTGAGCCAGCTGCAAATCATCCATCCGGAACGATGTCCCGCTAGCTAATTTCATCCCGCTTTTCCTCTGACTTTTTAATCGCGCGCGCCCGGTGCGGGCCGCGCCGTGGAGACTGCTATGCCATCACAACGTGAAATTCGCCTCAACGCCTTTGATATGAACTGCGTCGGCCACCAGTCCCCCGGGCTGTGGGCCCATCCCCGCGACCGCTCGTGGCAGTACAAAGACCTGGAGTACTGGGTCGATTTGGCAAAGCTGCTGGAGCGCGGCAAGTTCGACGGGCTGTTCATTGCCGACGTGCTGGGTATTTATGATGTTTATAACGGAAGCGGCGATGCGGCTATTCGCCAGGCGGCGCAGGTGCCGGTTAACGATCCGCTGGCGCTCATCACGCCGATGGCGCTGGTTACCGAGCATCTGGGTTTTGGCCTGACTGCCTCTATCTCTTTTGAGCATCCGTATCCCTTCGCCCGTCGCCTGTCGACCCTCGATCATCTGACCAAAGGACGCATCGGCTGGAATATCGTTACCTCCTACCTTGAGAGCGGGGCGCGCAATATCGGCCAGCAGGCGCAGAAAGATCACGACGCGCGCTACGACTACGCCGAAGAGTATCTGGAGGTGGTGTACAAGCTGCTGGAGGGAAGCTGGGAGGACGGCGCGGTGCTGCGGGATCGCGAGCGGCGGATCTTCAGCGATCCGAGTAAAATTCATCCGATCAACCACCAGGGCACTTTCTTCTCGGTGCCCGGCATCCACCTGTGCGAGCCCTCGCCCCAGCGCACGCCGGTGCTTTATCAGGCCGGTGCCTCAAGCCGTGGCAAGCAGTTTGCGGCAGGCCACGCCGAGTGCGTGTTTGTTGCTCCGCCGTCGAAAGAGATCCTCAAAAAAACCGTTGCTGATATCCGCCGCCGGGCGGCGGAGGCCGGGCGCGATCCGTACAGCATTAAGATTTTCAGCAAGCACACCGTTATCGTCGGCGAAACCGACCGCGCCGCCCAGGCCAAGTGGCAGGAATACAAGCAGTACGTCAGCTACGAAGGTGCGCTGGCGCTGATCTCCGGCTGGACCGGGGTCGATTTTGGCCAGTATCAGCCGGATCAGGTGCTCAAATATCTCCACACCAACGCCATTCAGTCGGCGGTCGAGGCATTTTCTACCGCCGATCCGAACCGCCAGTGGACGGTGCAGGCGCTGGCGGACTGGGTCGGCATCGGCGGCTTCGGCCCGCTGGTGGTGGGCAGCCCGGAAACCGTCGCCGACGATCTGCAGTCGTGGGTGGAAGAGACCGACGTGGACGGCTTTAACCTCGCCTATGCCCTGACCCACGAAACCTTCACTGACGTGGTAGAGCTGCTGGTGCCGGAGCTGCAAAAGCGCGGCGTCTACAAGAAAGAGTATCAGCCAGGCACTCTGCGGGAAAAACTGCTCGGCGGCGGGCCGCGTCTCGAAGCGCCGCATCCGGGGGCCGGCTACCGGCGCGGGGCGGCGCTCGATCTCCAGCGCCAGGAGAAGGTCATATGATTGATATCGATCGGCTGCATAAAAGCTACCTTACGCCTGACGGCGGCGTGAGCGAGGTGCTGAAAGGCGTGTCGCTGCGGGTGCCGCCGTGCTCGATTACCGCGGTGGTGGGACCGAGCGGCGCCGGAAAATCGACGCTGGCGCGCTGCATCAGCCTGCTGGAGCGGCCCGACAGCGGCAGCATTCGGGTAAACGACCAGGATCTCTCTCTGCTGTCCGGCGAAACGCTGCGCCGCGCCCGTCGATCCATCGGCACCGTCTTTCAGTCATCGGCCCTGCTGGGACGCAAAACTGCCGCGCAGAATATCGCGCTGCCGCTGGCCTATCTGGGGGTGGTGGAACACGAAATCCGCGCCAGAGTGGGCGAGCTGCTGGAGAACGTGGGCCTGAGCCACAAGGCCGATTTTTATCCGGCGCAGCTCTCCGGCGGCCAGCGCCAGCGCATCGCCATTGCCCGGGCGCTGGCCCTGCGGCCGACGGTACTGCTGGCGGATGAGGCTACCTCCGGGCTCGATCCCCAGGCCACGGCAACGGTGCTCGACCTGCTGCGCAAGCTGAAGGAGGAGTACCGGCTGGCGATCGTGCTGATCACCCACGAAATGGACGCGGTGCGCGCGGCGGCGGATGCGGTAGCGGAGATCCGCGACGGCGCTATCGTTCAGGCGGGATCGGTGCGCGAGCTGCTCTCCCGGCCTGATTCGCTGCTCGGAGAACAGCTGCTGCCGCTGGCGCCCGCCGCCGCCCGCGCGGATCTGCTGCTGCGGCTAAGCTATCGCCACGATGTGCCGGTTGCGAACGACTGGATCGGCCGCCTCAGCCAGCAACTTGCGCTGCGTATTGATTTGCTCGGCGGCCACGTTGAGATGATCGATGGCCGGCTGGCCGGACGCCTGCAGGCGGGAGTGAGCTTTCGCGGCGAACGCCTCTCTGCCGGGCAGGTGCTGGACGCCCTGGCGCAGCTGGGCATTGCCGCTGAGCTGCTCGACAGCGCCCCGGCGCTGCAGGAGGCGGTATGAAGCCGATAATCGTCAGCCAGGACACGCCCTGGCGCGACATTCACACGCTGCTGCTGCCTGCCTACGGCGAAACCTGGCTGATGGTGGCGATTGTGATGCTGTTCGTGGTCACGCTCGGCGGCGCGGCGGGCGTGGTGCTGTTTAACGCCTCCCGGCGCGGCCTGTTTCCCCACGCGCATCTCTATCGGGTGCTGAACTGGATAGTGAACATGGGGCGATCCCTGCCGTTTCTGGTGCTGATGGCGGCGATTATTCCGTTCACCTACTGGCTGACCGGCACCACCATCGGCATTCCGGCGGCTATCGTGCCGATGATCGCCGCCGGGATCCCGTTTTTTGCCCGGCTGGTGGAGAGCGCCCTGCGCGAGCTGGCGCCGGAGGTGACCGCCGTTGGTCTGGTATGCGGCGGATCGCGCTGGCAGATAATCCGCAGTGCCCAGCTGAGCGAAGCGCTGCCCGCGCTGGTGGCGGCGGTGACCCTTAATCTGGTGTCGATGATCGAATACTCGGCCATTGCCGGCACCATCGGCGCGGGCGGCATCGGCTACCTGGCGGTGGTTTACGGCTACCAGCGCTTCGACAATCACATCATGATCGCCACCATTGTGGTGCTGATCGCCACCATTCAGCTTATTCAGTTTGCCGGCGACCGGCTGGCAAATCGTCTTCGCCACGCCTCAGGGAGCACCGCATGAGTACCGAACCCTTTACCTTACGCAAAACCCGACGCTGGCCCTGGCTGGCGGCGCTGGTGGTCATTGTGCTGCTGATTGCCGCCTTTGGCTGGTGGCGCAGCCACCAGCAGGGGCCGCAGGTGGTCTTTGGCACTACCCTCAAAATTCATTATGAGCCGGCAATGGCCGGGGAGCAGCGGGTTATCGAGTATATCAATCAGCATATTGCTCCGGACTACGGCCTGACCCTGGAAGCGGTGGGGGTGCAGGATCCGGTGCAGGCGGACAGGGCGGTGGCGCAGGGGCAGTACGCGGGCACTATTTATCAGCACCAGTGGTGGCTGAAGCAGATGGTTGACGCCAACGGCTTCGCGCTCTCCAGCACCGTGCCGGTGTTCCAGTGGGCATTCGGCATCTACTCCGATCGCTACAGCAAGATTGCGGATCTGCCTGCCGGTGCCACCATCGTGGTGCCTGACGACGGCGCCAATCAGGGGCAGGCGCTGTGGCTGCTGCAGCGCATTGGCCTGATTAGCCTCGATCCGGCGGTGGAGCCGCGCACGGCGAAGCTGAAAGATATTACCGGCAACCCGCACCAGTTCGTGTTTAAGGAGCTGGATCTGCTGACCATGCCGCGGGCCCTGAACTCGGTGGACGCCGCCATCGGCTACGTGTCGCAGTTCGACGCCGGCAAAGTGCCCCGGGAGAAAGGCATTCTGTTCCCGCCCGCGCCGCGCACCTTTGCCTCGCAGCTGGTGATCGGCACGCCGTACCTGTCGCAGGAGAATATCGTCAAGCTCACCAAAGCCTTTGCGGATCCGCGCCTGCAGACGTGGTTAAAAACCACCGACGACCCGCTGGTGCAGGGCGTGCTGGTGCCGGTTTCCGCTCACTGATCCAGGAGAATGCCATGAGTACGCTTTCTGTAGACGATATTCGCCCCGGCTCCGCGCCGGTTGCCAGCGTCGGAGACGTGGCGCGGCTGATTAACGCCGGTAAAAAAGAGGAGGCCCGCTACGCGCGGATGATTGTGCTTCTCGCCCTCGGCGGCGTATTTCTCGACGCCTACGACTTAACCACGCTCTCCTACGGCATTGACGACGTGGTGCGGGAGTTCAGTCTTTCGCCGCTGCTCACCGGGCTGGTGACCTCGTCAATAATGGTAGGCACCATTATCGGCAACCTGGTGGGGGGCTGGCTGACCGATAAATACGGCCGCTATTCGGTGTTTATGGCCGATATGCTGTTTTTCGTGGTATCGGCCCTGGCCGCCGGGCTGGCTCCCAACGTGTGGGTGCTGATTGGCGCGCGCTTTCTGATGGGCATTGGTATCGGTATCGACCTGCCGGTGGCGATGTCGTACCTCGCGGAGTTCTCCCGCTTCAGCGGCAAAGGCAACAAGGCCGCGCGGCTGGCAGCCTGGTGCCCGATGTGGTACGCCGCATCGACCGTGTGCTTTCTGATTATTTTCGGCCTCTACTTTCTGCTGCCCCAGGCGCATCTCGACTGGCTGTGGCGCGCCTCGCTGCTGTTCGGCGCGGTGCCGGCGCTGCTGATTATCGCGGTGCGCAGCCGCTTTATGAACGAGTCGCCGCTGTGGGCGGCAAACCAGGGGGATTTGACCTCGGCGGTGCGCATTCTGCGCGACGCATACGGTATCAATGCCCACGAGGCCCCAGCGGCGGCAAGGCCCGCGCCGCCGCCGAAGGTCAGCTTTCGGGTGCTGTTTCAGAAGCCCTACCGCGAGCGCACGGTGGTGGCCGGGGTGATGAACGTCTGCATCTCGTTTGAGTACACCGCGATTGCCTTTTTTCTGCCGTCGATTCTGGCGCAGTTTCTCGGTGCGGGGGTCTTCGAGACCATTTCCGCTTCGCTGGGACTTAACGCGCTGTTTGCTTTTACCGGTGGTCTGCTGGGTATGCGCCTGGCGTGGAAATATCCATCCCGCCACGTGGCGATTGCCGGTTTTGCCCTGCAGTTTATCGCCCTGATCGCGCTGGCGCTGCTGGGGCAGCCCCACGCCGCCGCAGGTATTGCGCTGGCGCTGGCGATGCTGGCCCTGTGGCTGTTTGCCGAAGGCTTCGGGCCCGGTGCGCAGCTGATGATCTACCCGGCGCTCTCGTATCCCACCGCCATTCGCGCCACCGGCGTTGGCTTTAGCCGGGCGCTGTCCGGAATCGGCAGCGCGCTGGCGCTGTTCATACTGCCGCAGCTGCGCGCCGCGCTCGGAACGCAGATGTTCTGGGTGGTGTCCCTTGCGGCGCTGATCCCCATCTTTTTCCTGCTCGCGGTGCGCCACGAGCCGACCCGACACGATATTGATGATAGCCATCACTAAGGAGCAGACGATGACACAACTCTCTACGGGCGCCGATTACTCTCAGCTGGCAGCAATATTCCGGCCCATTTTTGCCCGCATTGCCGAGGGCGCGGTTAGCCGCGAGCAGAACCGCACGCTGCCGGTGGAGCAGATCCGCTGGCTGAAAGAGGCGGGCTTCGGCACGGTGCGTATTCCCCGGGAGAAGGGCGGCTGGGGCGCGTCGCTGCCGCAGCTGGTAGCGCTGCTCACCGAGCTGGCGCAGGCGGACTCCAATCTGCCCCAGGCGCTGCGCGCCCACTTTGCGTTTGTCGAGGACCGGCTTAATCAGCCGGATTCTCCGGGCCGCGACCGCTGGTTTCGCCGCTTTCTCGACGGAGAACTCGTGGGCAACGGCTGGACTGAAACCGGCGGTGTGGCGCTGGGGGACGTGCTGACCAAAGTTACGCCGCAGGAAAACGGATGGTGGCTCAACGGTGAAAAGTTTTACAGCACCGGCACGCTGTACGCCGACTGGATTGACGTCTTTGCCCGCCGCAGCGATACCCAGCAGGACGTTATCGCGGTGGTCAGTACCGCGCAGGAAGCTGTGCAGCGCGAGGACGACTGGGACGGCTTCGGCCAGCGGCTCACCGGCAGCGGCACCACCCGCTTTCGCCAGGCGCAGGTGGAGCAGGAGCACGTCTACGATTTCGCTACCCGCTTTCGCTATCAGACGGCGTTCTATCAGCACGTCCTGCTGGCAACGCTGGCGGGCATTGGTCTGGCGGTAGAGCGCGACGCGGCGCAGGGCGTGCGCAAGCGCACCCGCATGTACAGCCACGGCAACGCCGCGGTTCCCCGGGACGATCCGCAGGTGTTGCAGGTGGTCGGCGAGATAAGCGCCTGGGCGCAGGCTACGCGGGCGACGGTGCTGCAGGCGGCAGAGGTGCTGCAGCAGGCCTACGAGGCGCACGTTAGTGACGACGAGGCGCTAAAGGTGCGGGTTAACGAGGAGGCCGAAATCGAAGCCGCCCGGGCGCAGGTGGTGGCCAGCGAGCTGATCCCGCGCGCGGCGACGTCACTGTTTAGCGCGCTTGGGGCGTCGGATACCCGTACCGGGAAGGCGCTGGATCGCCACTGGCGTAATGCCAGAACCGTGGCGTCGCACAATCCGGTGATTTATAAGGCGCGGAATGTTGGCGGGTGGCTGGTGAATGGGACGCCGCCGACGTTTAAGTGGCGGATTGGGGAGGGGAGTTCTTCATAAGGTTATGTCGTATTTTTAACTGATTGTGGAATGTTCCGTTCACTAACAGGTGTCCGCTTCCCTGTCAGGCTTTCTGCGGTGAACGTGCAAAGGGGGCTCGCCGCCGCCCCCTTTGCAAACCCGGCTCCCGGCCACAAAAATCGCCGCTGCGCGGAACCTCAGATTATCGCTACTGGCTTTCGGGTACGGCTCTATTCGTGATTACTCGGCCCATCCCTGGGCCTCGCCCCTTCGGGGCCAATGCTGCGCATTGTTCAAAATCGTTCCTGACGATTTTGTCCATGCCTCATTTCGCCTCAGCCAGCATCCCTGCTGGCTGCCCCGGCCATTCGCGAGAATCTGAGGCGATTTTTTGCCGGAGTTAAAACCCTCAGCCATATCTATATTTTCTCCTGAATCTTTGCCCTTTTAGGTCAATGCTGCGCATTGTTCTACATGGTTTCTGCCGATTTTATCCTTGCCCAGCATTTATGCTGGCTGTCCCTGCCATCCGCGAGAATCTGAGGCGATTTTTACCGGAGTGTGAAAACCCTCAGTCATGTTTAAACCGATCATTTGTGTCTGCGCGTATCTTTAGGGGCAGTTATGGGAATTTAGGTAGGGGGAGTTATTTACCCCGGCCAGTGGTGGCCGGGGGGCGTTGTAGATTGAACAGCAGGCTGACGCTATTTCTTATCCTGCGACCAGGTGGCGCTGCTGACGTCGACTTTTACCGGTAGCAGGCCGATGCGGGTGAAGGTATCGGCGAGGGCCTGCTGCTGGTTGAAGACATCCGGCGTCATGCGCTCTGCGCCGTAGGGCGCGCGGGCGATGGCTTTTTGCCAGATGGCTTTGTCGAGGCCGGTAGAGGTGGAGAGGATCCCGGCGGCATCATCGGGGTGGGCGTTGGCCCAGGTGCTCAGCTTACCGAGTTCGTCCAGTACCCGGGTGGCGGTTTCCGGCGCGCCTTCGGCAAACTTGCGGCTGGCGAGGTAGAAGGTGTAGTGCGGTACCAGCCCTTCGGCGTTGCGGATCTCACGGGCTTTGGCGTTGGTTTCCACTTCCGCCAGATACGGGTCCCAGATAACCCACGCATCAATGGCGCCGCGCTGGAAGGCGGCGCGGGCGTCGGCGGGCGGCAGGTAGACCGGGGTGATGTCTTTGTAGCTCAGGCCCGCCTCTTCCAGCGCTTTGACCAGCAGATAGTTGACGTCGGAGCCTTTGTTCAGTCCGACCCGCTTGCCCTTGAGATCGGCAACTTTTTTCACTGGTGAGTTTTCCGGCACCACGATGGCTTCGGTTTTCGGATTAGCGGGAGAGTGGCCGAGATAGACCAGGTCCGCCTGCGCGGCCTGGGCGAAAGCCGGGGGCGCGTCACCCGTGGCGGCAAGATCGATACTGCCGACGTTCAGCCCTTCGAGCATCTGCGGGCCGGCGGGAAACTCCACCCAGCGCACGGCGATGCCGTCTTTTTTCAGGGATTCATCCAGCGTGCCGCGATACTTCAGCAGGGCGAAAATATTGGCTTTTTGATAGCCGATGTTGACGGTGTCCGGTGCTTTCGCCAGCGCGGAAGTGGAAAGGCCCAGCAGCAAGAGCAGAAGCGCCGGGCGCGGCAGTGTGGTCATGGGGAGTCTCCTTAAGGCAGTTTGCCGTAAGGTAGCAAAGGAGCACAGGCGCGGATAAATAACAAAAGCGGCTTTCTATTGTTGAATATTGGCTAAAGCGGAACGGATAACAGTGGGGAGAGGCAAGGTGGCCCGACGCGCAACGCGACGCCGGGCCGGGGAGAGTCAGTCGCAGGAGACGATTTTCATCGCCAGGCCGCCGCGGGAGGTTTCGCGGTACTTGGCGTTCATGTCCTTGCCGGTTTCGTACATAGTTTCGATCACTTTATCGAGGCAGACCCGCGGCTCGCTGGTGCGGCGAATGGCCATTCGCGCGGCATTGACCGCTTTTACCGAGGCGATGGCGTTACGCTCAATGCACGGCACCTGCACCTGTCCGGCAACCGGATCGCAGGTCAGGCCGAGGTTGTGCTCCATGCCGATTTCAGCGGCGATGCACACCTGGGTCGGGCTGCCGCCGAGCAGCTCTGCCAGACCCGCCGCCGCCATTGAGCAGGCCACGCCCACTTCGCCCTGACAGCCCACTTCCGCGCCGGAAATGGACGCGTTCATTTTGTAGAGCGAGCCGATAGCGCTGGCTACCAGCATGTAGCGCGCCAGCGAGTTAACGTTCACTTCGCGGATAAATTTGTCGTAGTAGGCCAGCACCGCCGGCACGATGCCGCAGGCGCCGTTGGTTGGGGCGGTCACCACGCGGCCGCCGGCGGCGTTCTCTTCGTTGACCGCCAGCGCGAACATATTGATCCAGTCCACAACCGCCATCGGATCGCTGGTGGTTTTATCCTGGCTCACCAGCATGCGGCGCAACGCGGCGGCGCGGCGCGGAACGCGCAGCTTGCCCGGCAGCACGCCTTCGGTGGTGATGCCGCGCTCGATGCCGCTGCGCATCACTTCCCACACGGCGGCGAAGTGCTGCTCCAGCGCCTCTTTGCTGTGCAGGGCCAGCTCGTTCTGCATCATCAGCCCCGACAGAGAGAGGCCGGTTTGCTGGCAGTGGCGCTGCAGATCTGCGGCAGATTTATACGGGTAGGGCACCGCGACAGGGGCGCTGTCGGTCTGGCCAAAATGGGCTTCATCGACGATAAAACCGCCGCCGATGGAGTAGTAAGTCTGGCTGTAAATAACGTTTTCGCCGCTCAGGGCGGTGATGCGCATGCCGTTCTCATGCAGGGAGAGGTTATCCGCATGGAAGTTCATGCACTTATCCACCGGGAACTCCACTTCGTGCTCGCCGTTAGCCAGCAGCAGGCGACCGTGGGTGTTCACGTCCTGGATAAAGCTCGGGATGGCGTCGATGTCGACCGTGTCCGGCAGATTATCCGCAAGGCCCATGATGATGGCGATATCGGTATGGTGGCCTTTGCCGGTCAGGGAGAGGGAGCCGTAAACGTCAACCACCACGCGGGTGACGTCGTGAAGAACGCCGCGCGCAATCAGATCGTCCGTGAATTGCTTACCTGCTTTCATTGGTCCGACGGTGTGGGAGCTGGAGGGGCCAATGCCGATTTTGAAAATATCGAATACGCTGATCATTCTTGCGTCCATTCTGAAGGAACGCGCCGCCTTTCGACGGCGCGGGAAATTAGATAAACAGGGAGTACAGGGAGTAGAAAATCGCGGAGATGGCGATAAGGCCCATCAGTACCACAAACGCGTTGCTGAGGTGGCCGCTGTATTTGCGCATCGCCGGGACTTTGTTGATGGCGTACATCGGCATCAGGAACAGGATCACCGCGATAACCGGGCCGCCCAGGGTTTCGATCATGCCGAGGATGCTCGGGTTCAGGGTCGCGACCAGCCAGCAGGTGACCAGCATGAACAGCGCGGTGATTTTGTTCAGTTTACCGGCGTCGATGGATTTGCCTTTGCCGCGCAGGGATTTCACCACCATGCCGTTAAAGCCTTCACGGGCGCCCAAATAGTGGCCGAGGAAGGATTTAGTAATGGCGACCATCGCGATGATCGGTGCCATCCACTCGATAACCGGCGCGTTAAAGTGGTTCGCCAGGTAGGAGAGAATAGAGATGTTCTGCTCTTTCGCCGCTGCCAGATCAGCCGGAGAGAGGCTGAAGACGCAGCTGAATACGAAGAACATCACCGTCAGCACCATCATTACGTGGGCGCAGGCCAGAATTTTGGAGCATTTCTTTTCTGCCGCATCGCCGTACTCTTCACGTTTTGCAACGGCGAAGGAGGAGATAATCGGCGAGTGGTTAAAGGAGAACACCATTACCGGGATTGCCAGCCACAGGGTCATCCACAGGCCGTTGCCGGTTGAGCTGGCGGCGCTCAGGGACAGCGTGTCCAGCGCAGCGCTGCTCCACTGCGGGATCAGGTAGCAGGCCAGCACCATCAGCGCGGCCACGAACGGGAATACCAGCACGCTCATCGCCTTAACAATCATCTGCTCGCCGAAGCGCACGATGGTCATCATGCCGACAATCAGGATTAGCGACAGAATAGCGCGCGGCGGCGGGGTGATCGCCAGCTGGTGCGCCATGAAGCTTTCAACGGTATTGGTAATGCCGACGCTGTACACCAGCAGAATAGGGTAAATCGCGAAGAAGTAGAGCAGGGTAATGATTTTGCCTGCGCCAACGCCGAAGTGTTCTTCAACCACTTCAGTAATGTCTTCACCCGGATTTTTACCGGACAGCACGAAGCGGGTCAGGCCACGGTGCGCGAAGAAGGTCATCGGGAAGGCGATGATTGCCATGATAATCAGCGGGATCAGGCCGCCTACGCCGGCATTGATAGGCAGGAACAGGACGCCCGCGCCGATTGCCGTGCCGTACAGGCCCAGCATCCACATAGTATCCGTTTTACGCCATCCGCTGCGGCTGCTCGCCGAAACGAGAGGACTGGTTTGGGTGGTTTCCATATCTTTCTCTCCTGGAGGAAGCAATTTGCCAGCTTTTTAGACAAAAAATGGGCATAACCCACTGGCCGTAATATAAATTCGTGTAAAACGGGCTTTTTTTGCCATTATTTACCGTTTCTATCGGTGCGGAAAGATACAGTTATGTTATCAATTCATCAGTGATCGCGATCTCAAATGCGATAAAACACCAGATGGATACTCATTTTTGAATCATCGGCCTGTTTTTTCATATTTTCCTGCTGGATTATGGAGATAAAAGGGCGTGTTGCCAGTATGTTTTGTGAACGTTAACGGTAAGGGTGGGCCGTTAGCCGCTGCAAAATGGCTGAAAACAGCGTTTATTCGTTGGAAATTTTACTTAAGGGGAATATTTGCCTGAGGGGCAGAGGTCATTGCGAGGGAAAAGATAAGAGCGGCTAATGGCCGCTCTTTTTCGTTCAGGCGCAGATTTCGTAGCAGGGCGTGTAGGCCGAGCCTGGCAGCTTCATGCGGTGCTGGGCGACGAAGCTTTGCAGCAGCTTATCCATGCGGCGCATCATTTCCGGATCGCCGTGGATTTTGTACGGGCCGTGCGCCTCAATAGCGCGGATCCCCACCTCTTTCACGTTGCCGGCCACGATGCCCGAGAAGGCGCGGCGCAGATCGGCGGCCAGCACTTCAACCGGCTGATCCGGATAAAGCTTGAGATTGGCCATGTTTTCATGGGTCGGTTCAAACGGCTGCTGCAGGTCCGGCGCGATGCGCATCGACCAGTTGAAGCTGTACGCGTCGCCGGTTTCGCGGCGGTTCTCTTTCACCAGCGGCATCGCTTTCTTCATGTGGCGCGCCACTTCGGCTTCATCGCCGATGATAATGCGGTAGTGGCTGCGGGCCGCCTCGCCCAGAGTGTGAACGATAAAGTCGTCCAGCACCCGGAAGTAGTCGGCGCTCTCTTTCGGGCCAGTGAGCACCAGCGGCAGTACCTGATTTTTGTTGGCCGGATTCATCAAAATGCCCAGCAGATAGAGCAGCTCTTCGGCGGTGCCGACGCCGCCCGGGAAGATGATGATGCCGTGGCCGATGCGTACGAACGCTTCCAGACGCTTTTCAATGTCCGGCATGATGATCAGCTCGTTGACCAGCGGGTTTGGCGGTTCGGCGGCAATAATTGACGGCTCGGTCATGCCGATAAAGCGCCCGTCTTTGTAGCGCTGCTGCGCCTGGCCGACGGCGGCGCCCTTCATCGGCGCTTCCATCGCCCCCGGCCCGCAGCCGGTGCAGATGTTCAGCTCGCGCAGGCCGAGCTGGTTGCCCACCCGACGGGCATACATATATTCGGTTTCGTTAATGGAGTGGCCACCCCAGCACACCACCATGCTCGGCTCTTCGCCAACGTGCAGCGCCCGCGCGTTGCGCAGGATCGAGAAAACCAGATTGGTGATGTGGGCAGAACTTTCCAGATCGAGATTCGGAAAGCGCACGGAGTTGTGCAGCTGGCCGTAAACAAACAGGATATCGCGCAGTACGGCAAACAGGTTGGCCTGCAGGGAGCGGATAATGCGCCCGTCAACGAAGGCTTCTTCCGGTGGATTGATCAGCTCCAGCTTCACGCCGCGCTCGCGGCGCAGCACGTTAATATCAAAACTTTGAAAGCGGGAAAGCAGCTCTTTACTGTTATCAGTAAGGCTGCCGGAGTTCAGCACCGCCAGCGAGCAGTTGCGGAACAGTTGGTAAAGGTCGCTGCTGGCGTTGCTTTTCAGCATATCGACTTCCAGCTGCGACAGCAGATCCATTGAGCCAAGTGGGCTTACGTGGGTAATCAAGTGCGCTCCTTATGGGATAAATAGTTAACTTCCCTGCTGATTACAATAGTCGCGCCCCGCGGATCTTCACAAGGGAAAGCGCGGGGGAAACCGCGCTTAATTTGCAATGATTTGTTTACTGGCGAACGAGGCGGCCGGCGGCGGGGGCGAAATCGGTATTGCTGCGCCACGGATTAATGTCGAGGCCGCCGCGGCGGGTATAGCGGGCGTAGACGCTCAGCGTCTCCGGCTGGCAGAAGCGCTGGATGTCGCAGAAAATGCGCTCCACGCACTGCTCGTGGAATTCATTATGGTGGCGGAACGACACCAGGTAGCGCAGCAGCTTCTCGCGGTTGATGCGCGGGCCGCGGTACTGGATCTGCACCGAGCCCCAGTCCGGCTGGTGGGTGATCAGGCAGTTGGATTTCAGCAGGTGGCTGACCAGCGTCTCTTCCACGACATCATCACCCGCCGCACCGCTGAGGTGTCCGGCGTCGAATTCGTAATCTTCAATGCTGATATCCTGCTCGTCGATACATTCGCCGCTAAAATGCGCGATAGGCTGACCTTCGATTTCCTGCAGACGGAAGAGCTGCACGCTGACGTCGCCTTGCGCACAGACGCGCAGATCGCGCTCCAGCGTTTCGCGCACCGCGTCCCACGACGGAAAGCGGGTCTGGTTAAAGCTGTTGAGGTAGAGCTTAAAGCTTTTTGATTCCACCAGATTGACGCTGGTATCGCGCAGCTCAACCTGGCCTACGGCGACCTGCGGCAGGCCTTTGTCATTCAGCCAGGAGAGCTCGTACAGCGTCCAGATATCGCCGCCGTGAAACGGCAGATGGTCGGCGCGAATGCCGAGGGGATCGCGGTTCAGGCTGCGCGGTACCGGCTGCAGCAGAGAGGCATCATAAATATCGCGGTAATCGGTTGATTTACCGAGCGTCAGGCCGGAAAGCGCCCGATGGTTTTCGTAAGAGGACATGTTTCACCGTTGCAAAGCAGGTAGACTATGCCGCTAAGTTTATCCTGACTGAGACGAAGAGAGAAATCTGTGGATTTAGAGACGTCCGACGCCCTGAAGGCCTTCACCCGCCGCTACTGCGCGGCCTGGCAGCAGCAGTACGCGAGCGATCCGCGCAGCGAAGAGCTGTACGGCGTGCCGTCGCCCTGCATCACCGCCACCGGTGAAGACGCCGTATTCTGGCAGCCGCAGCCTTTTTTACCGGCGCAGGATCTGGGCGGCGTTGAAAAAGCCATTGAGATTGCGCTTCAGCCCTCGCTGCACACGTTCTACACCGCTCAGTTCGCCGGAGACATGCGCGCCCGCTTTGGCGAGCGCACGCTGACGCTGCTGCAGGCGTGGAGCCCGGAAGATTTTCTGCGCCTGCAGGAGAACCTGATTGGGCATCTGGTGATGCAGCGCCGCCTTAAGCTGTCGCCGACGCTGTTTATTGCTACACTTGAAAGCGAGCTGGACGTGATTTCGGTCTGTAATTTGTCCGGAGAAGTGGTGCTGGAAACGGTCGGCACCCGGCGAAAAACGGTGCTCTCCGCGTCGCTGGCGAGCTTCCTTCCCCATCTCGAACCGCATTTGTAGGCCCGGAAAGCCAATTTCGTGTGAGAGATCTCTTACACCGCATGTGAGAGATCGCCTGGAATAATGCACGTTATTACTGTAAGCCTTAATTTTAATTTATTTAAAAAACATTTACTTAACTATTTTAACCACAGCTTTCATATGAAAATAGCGCCGTAAGGCATAAGTAAAGTCGCTTGTAAGATGGGACGTAATAAGGGATTCTATGTCCGCCGACAAGGAGTCAGGCAGTGAAACGAACATCAGGATGATGACGTTTCAGCGGAACACCAGGACGGTGCTACAGGGAAAGGCTTCAGGACGAAGTGAATGGATTGCGCAGGATGCGTTAAGGGACACCTCCAGGATGGAGAATGAGAGCTAGTCAGGATGATTAGCGGATCGGGAAGATCGGGAACAGCTGACGGACAAGCTTTATCGTATCGGGGTGGTACGAGCAGGATGCAACGTTTACGGATGAACTGGTCAGGAGACCGCAGGAAAAGTTGTCACGGATGAGCAGGGAGCACCAAATTAAGTAGCCGGATTGCTGCGAAACGAAACCGGGAGCACTGTGAAAACAGTGCTCCCTTTTTTTGTTCCTGAGCCGCCCGATTTTTCTCTCCCCGCATTCAGTATTAATTCAGTCGCCGCCCGCGAAGGCGGCTGCTTATCAATAGTCTATGAGGTCACTATGCAGGCGCGTTCGGTTCAGTTACACACCACAAATCCTCCCCGCTCTTTCCCCGACGTTGCTCCCGTGCCGCTGAGCGATGCCACGATGGCTGAACGTAAAACAAAACTGCTGGCGAACATGCGCGAGGAAGGGTTCGACGCCGTGGTTATCTACGCGGATAAAGAGCACGGCGGCAACTTTGAATACCTGACCGGCTTCGTGCCGCGCTTTGAAGAGGCGCTGCTGATCCTGCACCGCAGCGGGCAGGCGTACATCGTCCTCGGCAACGAGAATCTGAAGATGGCGAAATACTGTCGTATTGCGGCTACCGCGCTGCACACGCCGCTTTTCTCGCTGCCCAATCAGCCGATGCACAACGATGCCCCTCTGGACAGCGTGCTGCTACAGGCTGGGCTTGGCGACGTCAGGAAACTCGGGCTGGTGGGCTGGAAGATGTTTACCTCTGCCACCGTGGATAACAAAACCTGCTTCGATTTACCGTGGTTTATTGTTGATGCCGTTAAGCGCAGCGCAGCGCCGGATACCGAACTGGAGAATGCCGCGCACCTGTTTATTCGCGGCGATATCGGCGCCCGCGTGGTGAATAACGCCAACGAAATCGCCCATTATGAATACGGCGCCAATCTGGCCTCTAACTGCATACTGGCCGCGCTGGACGCGGTAGAGCCCGGCGTGCGCGAGGTAGAGTTGGGCGGGCTGCTGTCGGCGCAGGGGCAGTATCCTTCCGTAGTGACTATTGCCGCCGCCGGCCCGCGTTTTGCTAACGCGAATTTCTATCCGACCTGGAAAACGCTGGTGCGGGGCGAGACGCTGTCGCTGACTACCGGCTATAAAGGCGGCCTCTCCAGCCGGGCCGGATTTATCATTGAAATGGAGAACGAGCTGCCCGCGAGCCAGGCCGATTATCTGCAGCGGGTAGCAAAACCTTACTTCGGCGCGGTAGCGGCGTGGCTTGAGCACGTTCGCGTCGGCATGGCGGGCGGCGAGATGTATGACCTGATTGAATCCGTGCTGCCAAAGGCGCGCTACGGCTGGCACCTTAATCCGGGCCACCTGTGCGCCGATGAAGAGTGGATGTCTTCGCCGATTTACGCCGGTTCCGCTGAAAAGTTGAAAAGCGGCGCGATCCTGCAAATTGACATTATTCCTTCAGTACCGGGCTACGCCGGGGTCAGCGCCGAAGAGGGGGTTGCGCTGGCGGACGCCGCGCTGCGCCAGCAGATTGCTGCCGACTATCCGGCGCTGTGGGCGCGTATTGAGACACGTCGGGCGTACATTCGTCATGAGCTGAATATTGCGCTCTCCGACGACGTGCTGCCGCTCTCCAACACCGTGGCCTACCTGCGGCCGTTCCTGCTGGCCAAAGATAAGTCCTTGGTCTGCGGCCGCTGAGGCGTGTATCCTCCCTCGCAAATTTGTACATCGACATTTGCGAGGTTTCCATGACTCAACATCACCACGTTCGCCAGCGGCTGGAAAGTATTGAGGCGCTGATGCGCGAGCATCAGCACTGGCAGGACGACGCGCCGGACAACAGCGCTTTCACCAGCACCCAGCCCTTCTGCATGGATACCCTTGAGCCCCTCGAGTGGCTGCGGTGGGTGCTGATCCCGCGCATGCACCAGCTTCTCGACGCGCAGCAGGCGCTGCCGCAGAGCTTCGCCGTCGCGCCCTACTATGAAATGGCGCTGGACGCCGCCCACCCGTTTCGGGTCTACATCCTGCCCGAGCTGGAGCAGCTCGACGCGCTGTTTGCGGCGGGCGAAGCCTGATGCTTGAGATCCTCTATCAGGACGAGTGGCTGGTGGCCGTCAACAAGCCTTCCGGCTGGCTGGTGCACCGCAGCTGGCTCGACCGCGACGAAAAAGTGGTGGTGATGCAAACCGTGCGCGATCAGATTGGCCAGCACGTGTTTACCGCCCACCGCCTCGATCGTCCCACCTCGGGTGTGCTGCTGATGGGCCTCTCCAGCGAAGCGGGGCGCCGCCTGTCGCTGCAGTTTGAGCAGCATCAGATCCAGAAGCGCTACCACGCCATCGTGCGCGGCTGGCTGATGGATGAAGCGACGCTGGACTATCCGCTGGTGGAGGAGCTGGACAAAATCGCCGATAAATTTGCCCGGGAGAATAAAGATCCGCAGCCTGCGGTGACCCACTATCGCGGGCTGGCTTCGGTAGAAATGCCCGTTGCCACCGGCCGCTATCCCACCACGCGCTACGGGCTGGTCGAGCTGGAGCCGAAAACCGGCCGTAAGCACCAGCTTCGCCGCCACCTCAGCCACCTGCGCCACCCGATTATCGGCGACAGCAAGCACGGCGATCTGCGCCAGAACCGCAGCGCCGCAGAGCACTTCGGCTGCGACCGGCTGATGCTCCACGCCAGCGAGCTGGCGCTGGTGCATCCGTTCACCGGTGAACCGCTGGTTATTCGTGCCGGACTCGATCCGGTATGGATGCAGGCGCTGTCACACTTCGGCTGGCGCGGCCAGCTGGCGCCGGTGGAAAGGGTTGAGTTTACGCCGGACAACGTTCAGGATGGCGGCATTCACCACTAGTTCAGGAACAGAGACGATGGCGGAAGTAGGCATTTTTGTCGGCACAATGTATGGAAACTCGCTGCTGGTTGCAGAAGAGGCGCAGGCTATTCTCAGCGCCCGCGGGCACGAGGCGAAGGTCTATGAAGACCCGCAGATTCAGGACTGGGACGCGAATGAGGGCAAGTACGCGCTGATCGTGACCTCTACCACCGGGCAGGGTGAACTGCCGGACAGCATCGTGCCGCTGTATGACGGCCTGCAGGATCGCTATCAGCCGGAGCGCCAGTACGGCATCATCGCACTTGGGGACAGCACCTATAACGACTACTGCGGCGGTGGCAGGAAATTCGATGCCCTGCTGCAGGAGCAGGGCGCGCGGCGCGTCGGCGAGATGCTGATGATTGACGCGTCTGAAAATCCTGAACCTGAAAGCATGTCGAATCCGTGGATTGAGCACTGGGCGTCGCTGCTCGAATCCTAAAACGCAGAACCCCGGCTCGCCGGGGTTCTGTTGTTACGCACTGTGGTCTGTTAAATCTGTATTTTCCCCGCCTCCCGGGTCACGTTGTCCATCTCGTCCAGCAGTTCCAGCAGCTCCGGCTCAATATCTTCCGCGGCGATGCCGTTGCGCAGCTGCCCTTCGATCAGGTGACAGAGGTTTTTCATCCGCGGCACGCCGCTGTAGCTGCAGCTGCCGTGCAGCTTGTGGATGATCTCCACCAGGTCTTCCGGCTTCTCGCCCACCAGCTGTTCTTCCACGATGTTGCGCACGTCCGGCAGAAATGCCACCAGCATCTGCAGCATCTGGTGGGCCAGATCCGGCTTGTTGGCGGCCTGGCGCAGCGCCAGATTCCAGTCCAGCGTCCTGTTAACATTCACCGAGGGCGCGGCGTCCGGCAGGTCCACGCGGGGGGTCGTCATTCCAGGTTTATAGCGCGTAAGCAGGTTGCGCAATTTAGTCTCCTCAATCGGCTTGGCCAGATAGTCGTTCATGCCGGCGCTGAGCAGCTTCTCTTTTTGGCCGGCCATGGCGTGGGCGGTGACGGCAATCACCGGGGTAAGCTGATGATGCGAAAGCTGGCGAATCAGCTCGCAGGCGCGGATGCCGTCCATGCCCGGCATCTGAATATCCATCAAAATTAAATCCAGCTGCTGCTGGCGCGCTAAATCGTAGGCCTGCTGCCCGCTCTCGCACAGCTCGACGCGCTTGACCTGATCTTCAAGCAGTGCGCCGATGAGCTTCAGGTTGGCCGGGTTGTCGTCCACGGCCATGACGGTCATGTTCAGCCGCTCGTCAGGGGATTCGGCGATCAGCGGCAGCTGGTTGCTGCGGCAGAATTCGGCGAGGATCGGAAGCAGCCGGGTTGCGGTAAGCGGCTTCAGCAGGCAGGCGGCTGCGCCGCCCTCTTTAAGTGCTTCGGCGTCCACCTGAGCATGGCAGGGCAGGCCGAGGATCAGGAAGTCGGTCATCGCGTGCGCCCGGGTCAGGCGCTCGGTCTCTTTGGTCAGATCGCGCATCGAAACCGGCACGCCGATCAGCAGAATATCGTAGCGGTCGTCCGGCAGCGCGGTGAAGGAAGGGCTGAAAATCACCTCCAGCGGCGTGGTTGCCAGCAGGTCAAGAGTGCACTGCGCGGCGGCGGGGTTGGTTTCCACGTAGGCAATGCGCTTGCCCGCGAGGCTGCTCAGCATCGGCACTTCGTTAACCGCATTGGGGTTTAAATCGAGGCTGATGTGGAACCAGAAAGTGGAGCCGCGGTTCGGCTGGCTGTGGAAGGAGATATCCCCGCCCATCTCTTTAACCAGCTTTTGCGTAATGACCAGACCCAGCCCGGTGCCGCCGTGGCGGCGGGAGATGCTGGCATCGGCCTGGCGGAACGCCTGGAACAGCTGCGACTGGCCGCGCTCGGGAATACCGATGCCGGTGTCCTTAATCTGTACCTCAATCTGCACTTTGTTGTGGCTAACGGCGCGCTTTTCCACCAGCACGTCGATATTGCCGTTTTCGGTAAACTTAATGGCGTTGCCGACCAGGTTCGTGATCACCTGCTGCAGGCGCAGCGGATCGCCAATCACGTTGTCCGGCACGTCGCCGCGAATATTCAGCGTCAGCTCCAGCCCCTTATCGTGGGCGGAGTGCGCCAGCAGCGTCACGATTTCGTCCAGGGTGCCGCGCAGGGTGAACGGGATGCTCTCCAGCATCAGCTTGCCGGCTTCGAGCCGCGAGAAATCCAGCACGTCGTTAATGATGGTCAGCAGATTATTGGCCGAGCGTTCGATGGTGTTCAGGTGATCCCGCTGGGTCGGATTAAGATCGGTTTTCAGCGTCAGGCGGGTAAAGCCGATCACGCCGTTAAGCGGGGTGCGCAGCTCGTGGGACATATTGGCGAGGAACTCGGACTTGATGCGCGCCGCTTCCTGGGCGCGCTTTTTCGCCAAATCCAGCTCGACGTTCTGGATCTCCATCTGCTCCAGGGTTTCGCGCAGATCCGAGGTGGCCTGGTCGACGTTGTGCTGCATCTCTTCATGGTAGGCGGCAAGCGACATCGCCATCGAGTTGATGCCATTTTTCAGCATATCCAGCTCGCCGAGCATAAAGCCCTCCACCCGGCTGTCGAGCTGGCCGCGGCGGATGCGGTCAACGGTGTTAACCATGTTGCGGATCGGGCCGGTGACGTCGCGCATCAGGCGCCAGCCGAAAATCAGCGCGATGCCGATGCAAAACAGCATCATCACGCTGGAGATAAACATCTCTTTATACTGCTGCAGCCTGACGGATTTCAGGTCCAGTTCCAGCGACACGTAGCCCAGCATGTTTTCCGGCATTTTGGCGTCGGAGTTCGGTGACTCGTCCGGCGAGTAGCTTTCGGAAATAATCGGCGTGCGCAGAATCATCAGATCGCCGCTGCGGGATACCGTTAGCTGGCGGGGCAGGGGCGAGCCCTGCGGCAGCTGCAGCTCGGTGGGATCGAGGTGATAGTTAGAGGTGACAAACAGCCGGTTGTGTTCGTCATAAACGGAAATGGCCCGCACTATTTCTGAATGGCGGCGGTGCAGCACGCTGATAAGCTGGCCGATAGACTCGCGGTTTTGCAAGTTCATTCCGTATTCGCTGGAAACGGCCAGCGGCTCAATAATGCTGGCGCCGGCGTCCTCCAGCTGACGCTGCAGATCGTGGTAGCGATGTACGACAAAGAAGACGCTGAGCAATAAACCGATAAGAACGGTCGGGGCCAGTATCAGGATCATCATACGCGCGCGCAGGCTGTAGTTGGTCATGGCGGTCCATTATGGGAGAATCAGGGTTAATTATTGAGTGCGAGAAAAATCTCTACGATGGCGCAATTCTACTCTGCAAAACGGCGCGTGACGACGCGCCAGATCATAACCGCGACGGCAAACGAGCTAGATTCTTTCGGTCAGGGCGTTGCCAGGCATAACGGCAAGCTGCTGTTTATCAGTGGATTGCTGCCCGACGAGCGCGCGGAAATCACGCTTACGGAAGAGAAAAAACAGTACGCCCGCGGGCAGGTAAAGCGGCGGCTGAACGACAGCCCCGAGCGCGAAACCCCGCGCTGTCCGCATTTCGACGTATGCGGCGGCTGCCAGCAGCAGCATGCCAGCGTGCCGCTGCAGCAGCGCAGCAAGCGGGCAGCGCTGGCGCGGCTGATGAAGCACGAGGTGGAATCGGTGATTGCGGGCTCTCCCTGGGGCTACCGCCGCCGGGCGCGCTTTAGCATTAACGTACAGCCCAAAAGCGGCGAGCTGCAGATGGGCTTTCGCAAGGCCGGCAGTAACGACATTGTCAACGTGCGCCGCTGCCCGGTACTGGTGCCCACTCTTGAGGCGCTGCTGCCCGCGCTGCACGACTGCCTGAGCAGTCTGCAGTCGGTGCGGCACATTGGTCACGTTGAGCTGGTGCAGGCGGATAACGGGCCGCTGATGGTGCTGCGCCATACCGCGCCGCTGCCGGCAGAAGATAAGGCAAAACTGGAACGCTTTTCGCATTCTCACCAGCTTGCGTTGTGGCTGGCGCCGGACAGTGAAAAGATAGTGCAGCTGAGCGGAGAATTGCCCTGGTATAGCTCAGACGGGCTACGCTTAACCTTCAGCCCGCGCGACTTCATTCAGGTGAACGACGGCGTTAATCAGCAGATGGTGGCCACGGCGCTGGCGTGGCTGGACGTGCAGCCTCAGGATCGGGTGCTGGATCTGTTTTGCGGCATGGGTAATTTCACGCTGCCGATGGCAGCCCGCTCGGCAAGTGTAGTGGGCGTGGAAGGCGTTCCGGCGCTGGTGGCGAAGGCGCAGCAAAACGCCCGAGATAATAACCTGAACAATGTGACGTTCTACCATGAGAACCTGGAAGAGGACGTGACTCGCCAGGCGTGGGCGAAAGCGGGTTTTGACAAAATTTTACTCGATCCTGCGCGCGCGGGCGCACCCGGCGTGTTACAGCACATCGTAAAATTGGCCCCTTCCCGGATAGTCTATGTATCCTGTAATCCGGCGACGCTGGCGCGCGACAGCGAAGCGCTGCTGGCCGCCGGCTATCAGATTCAGCGGCTGGCAATGCTGGACATGTTCCCGCACACTGGCCACCTGGAGTCCATGGTGCTGTTTGAACACATTAATGAATAAAGGTATGACGAGTCCGGCAGGCCCGGCCCCGAAAGGAGAGCATAATGGTTGCGGTACGCAGTGCACATCTTAATCGAGCTGGTGAGTTCGATCCCGCCAAATGGATAGCGAATCTCGGGATCGTCAGCACCCAGTCGTGTGAGCGCCTGGCCGGAACCTGGACCTATTGTCGGGAACAGACCGAAGGCCATCCTGACGCCGAGCTGCTGCTGTGGCGCGGCGTCGAGATGGTTGAAATCCTCTCCATGCTCAACATGGATAACGACTCGCTGCGCGCTGCGCTGCTCTATCCGCTGGTGGTGGGCGGCGTGGTCACGGAAGAGAAGCTCGAAGAGAGCGTTGGCCGCTCTGTAGTGCAGCTGATCCACGGCGTGCGCGATATGGCCGCCATTCGCCAGCTGAAGGCCTCCCATACTGATTCGGTGTCCCCTGAACAAGTAGACAACGTGCGCCGGATGCTGCTGGCGATGGTGGACGACTTCCGCTGCGTGGTCATCAAGCTGGCGGAGCGCATCGCCCACCTGCGGGAAGTGAAGGACGCGCCGGAAGACGAGCGGGTGCTGGCCGCCAAAGAGTGCACCAACATCTACGCGCCGCTGGCGAACCGGCTCGGTATCGGCCAGCTCAAGTGGGAGCTGGAAGATTACTGCTTCCGCTATCTGCACCCCGACGAATACAAACGCATCGCTAAGCTGCTGCACGAGCGGCGCATTGACCGCGAACACTATATTGATGAGTTTGTCGGCACCCTGCGCGCCTCCATCAAAGAAGAGGGCGTCAAAGCCGAGGTTTATGGCCGTCCGAAGCATATTTACAGCATCTGGCGCAAAATGCAGAAAAAGCATCTGGCGTTCGATGAGCTGTTTGACGTGCGGGCGGTGCGCATCGTGGCCGAGCGCCTGCAGGACTGCTACGCGGCGCTGGGTATTGTCCACACTCATTTCCGCCACCTGCCGGACGAGTTTGACGACTACGTCGCCAATCCTAAGCCGAACGGCTATCAGTCAATCCACACTGTGGTGCTCGGCCCGGGCGGAAAAACTGTTGAGATCCAGATCCGCACCCGGCAGATGCACGAAGACGCCGAGCTGGGCGTTGCCGCCCACTGGAAGTACAAAGAGGGCGCCAGCGCGGGCGGCGGGCGCGGACACGAAGACCGTATCGCCTGGCTGCGCAAGCTCATTGCGTGGCAGGAGGAGATGGCCGACTCCGGCGAGATGCTCGACGAAGTGCGCAGCCAGGTGTTCGACGACCGGGTTTACGTCTTTACGCCGAAAGGCGACGTGGTGGATCTGCCCGCAGGCTCTACGCCGCTGGACTTTGCCTACCATATCCACAGCGACGTGGGGCACCGCTGCATCGGAGCGAAAATCGGCGGACGCATTGTGCCGTTCACCTATCAGCTGCAGATGGGGGATCAGATTGAGATCATCACCCAGAAGCAGCCGAACCCGAGCCGCGACTGGCTGAATCCGAACCTCGGCTATGTCACCACCAGCCGCGGACGTTCTAAGATCCACGCCTGGTTCCGCAAGCAGGATCGGGATAAGAACATTCTAGCAGGCCGCCAGATCCTCGACGACGAGCTGGGCCAGCTGGGGATCAGCCTGAAAGAGGCGGAGAAATTCCTGCTGTCGCGCTACAACTTCAACGAGCTGGACGAGCTGTTGGCGGCCATCGGCGTGGGGGATATTCGCCTCAACCAGATGGTTAACTACCTGCAGGCGCAGTTCAACAAGCCGAGTGCGGCCGAACAGGACGCCGCTGCCCTGAAGCAGCTGCAGCAGAAAACCTACAACCCGCAGAGCCGTAAGAAAGACGACGGCCGCGTGGTGGTGGAGGGCGTCGGCAACCTGATGCACCATATTGCCCGCTGCTGCCAGCCGATCCCCGGCGATGAAATCGTCGGCTTTATCACCCAGGGGCGCGGGATCTCCGTGCACCGGGCGGATTGCGATCAGCTGCTGGAGCTGCGGGCTCACGCGCCGGAGCGCATCGTGGAAGCGGTGTGGGGCGAAAGCTACTCTGCGGGCTATTCGCTGGTGGTGCGCGTTACCGCCAACGATCGCAGCGGCCTGCTACGCGACATCACCACCATTCTCGCCAACGAGAAGGTTAACGTGTTAGGCGTCGCCAGCCGCAGCGACACTAAGCAGCAGGTAGCTACCATTGATATGACCATCGAAATCTACAACCTGCAGGTGCTGGGCCGGGTGCTCGGCAAGCTGAACCAGGTACCGGATGTGATTGACGCCCGCCGCCTGCATGGCGGCTGATACACCGGTTTAAAACGGCGCCACTTCCGTCGGAAGCTGGCGCCGTATCTTTTTCTTTTCAAGGAGTTGTTATGACCCAAATCGACCGCCTGCTCGGCATTATGCGCCGCCTGCGCAACCCGGAAACCGGCTGCCCGTGGGATAAAGAGCAGACCTTTGCCACTATTGCGCCCTACCCCCTTGAAGAAACGTACGAAGTGCTGGACGCCATCGCCCGTGAGGATTTTGACGATCTGCGCGGCGAGCTGGGCGACCTGCTGTTCCAGGTGGTGTTTTACGCGCAAATGGCGCAGGAAGAAGGCCGGTTTAACTTCGACGACATCTGCGCGGCTATCAGCGACAAGCTGGAGCGCCGCCATCCGCACATCTTCGGTGACGCCACGGCCGACAGCAGCGGCGAGGTGCTGGCGCGCTGGGAAGCGATAAAAACCGCCGAGCGGGCGGAGAAGTCCCAGCACTCTGCGGTTGACGATATTCCCCACAGCCTGCCGGCCCTGATGCGCGCCCACAAGATCCAGCGCCGCTGTTCGGCGGTGGGGTTTGACTGGACGTCCCTCGGGCCGGTGCTCGACAAAGTGCATGAAGAGATCGACGAAGTGATGCACGAGGCGCAGCAGGCGGTTATCGACCAGAAGAAGCTGGAAGAGGAGGTGGGAGATCTGCTGTTTGCCACTGTTAACCTTTCCCGCCATCTGGGGGTCAAAGCCGAAGTGGCGCTGCAAAAAGCCAACCTCAAATTCGAGCGCCGTTTCCGCGAAGTGGAACGAATTGTTGCCGAACGCGGGCTGGAAATGACCGGCGTCGATCTGGAGACCATGGAAGCGGCCTGGCAGGAAGTAAAACGTCAGGAAGCTGATCTCTAACGTTTTTTTACGGCAAAGCCCAATTTGTACGATTTTACAAATGACAAACGCTTGATTTGCGTCAAAAACATTTACCCAAAAAGGGCTATTTTCTCACGGTTTCTTTTGTCAGAACCTGGCTCCGGAGAGGAAGAATGAAAGTTTGTGGCGACTGCCGTGTTCGGGTATACTACTTTCCCGTCCTGGTTATTCCATCGTTTCACCCTAACTTCTCAGGTTCAGCATGACAACGAACTATATTTTTGTGACCGGCGGGGTCGTATCCTCTCTGGGTAAAGGCATTGCCGCAGCCTCCCTGGCAGCCATTCTTGAAGCCCGTGGCCTCAACGTGACCATCATGAAACTGGATCCGTATATCAACGTCGATCCGGGCACCATGAGTCCGACGCAGCACGGGGAAGTGTTCGTTACGGAAGACGGCGCCGAAACCGACCTGGACCTGGGTCACTACGAGCGTTTCATCCGCACCAAGATGACTCGCCGCAACAACTTCACCACGGGTCGTATCTACTCTGAAGTCCTGCGCAAAGAACGCCGCGGCGACTACCTTGGCGCCACGATTCAGGTTATCCCGCACATCACTAACGCTATCAAAGAGCGCGTCATCGCCGGCGGCGAAGGCCACGACGTTGTGCTGGTTGAAATCGGCGGTACCGTGGGCGATATCGAGTCGCTGCCGTTCCTCGAAGCGATTCGCCAGATGGCGGTAGAAGTCGGTCGCGAGCACACGCTGTTTATGCACCTGACGCTGGTGCCTTACATGGCCGCCGCGGGCGAAGTGAAAACCAAGCCGACCCAGCACTCGGTGAAAGAGCTGCTCTCCATCGGTATTCAGCCTGATATCCTGATTTGCCGCTCCGATCGCGCAGTGCCGGCGAACGAGCGCGCCAAAATTGCATTGTTCTGCAACGTTCCTGAAAAGGCTGTTATTTCTCTGAAAGACGTCGATTCCATTTATAAAATTCCGGGCCTGTTGAAATCTCAGGGGCTGGACGATTATATTTGTAAACGATTCAGCTTGAACGTTCCGGAAGCCAATCTGTCTGAATGGGAACAGGTTCTGTATGAAGAATCCAACCCGTCGGGCGAAGTGACTATCGGCATGGTCGGCAAGTACATTGAGCTGCCGGATGCCTATAAGTCAGTGATTGAAGCGCTGAAGCACGGCGGCCTGAAAAACCGCGTTACTGTCAACATCAAGCTGATTGATTCGCAGGATGTTGAAACCCGCGGCGTTGAGATCTTAAAAGACCTCGATGCGATCCTCATCCCGGGCGGCTTCGGCTACCGCGGCGTTGAAGGCAAGATCGCGACTGCGCGCTACGCGCGTGAAAACAAGATTCCTTACCTCGGCATTTGCCTGGGTATGCAGGTTGCGCTGATCGAGTTTGCGCGCAACGTGGCAGGCATGGAGAACGCCAACTCAACGGAATTTGTGCCAGACTGTAAGTATCCGGTTGTGGCGCTTATTACCGAGTGGCGTGACGAAAACGGCAACGTTGAAGTTCGCACCGAGAAGAGCGATCTCGGCGGTACGATGCGCCTCGGCGCGCAGGCGTGCCAGCTCAGCGACGACAGCCTGGTGCGCAAGATGTACGGTGCGGAAACCATCACCGAGCGCCATCGTCACCGTTATGAAGTCAACAACATGCTGCTGAAACCGATTGAAGCTGCTGGCCTGCGCATTGCGGGTCGCTCCGGGGACGATCAGTTGGTCGAGATCGTCGAAATCCCAAATCATCCGTGGTTTGTGGCCTGTCAGTTCCACCCGGAATTTACTTCCACGCCGCGTGACGGGCATCCGCTGTTTGCAGGCTTTGTGAAAGCCGCCAGCGATTACCAGAAACGCGAAGCGAAGTAAAAAAAGTTACAACGGCAGTGCACCCCCGGGGTGCACTGTTTGTCTGGAGTTTTAGTTTAACTTGTACTGAGGAAAACCTAATGTCCAAAATCGTTAAAGTCATCGGTCGTGAAATCATCGACTCCCGTGGTAACCCGACTGTTGAAGCCGAAGTACACCTGGAAGGTGGTTTCGTCGGTATGGCAGCTGCGCCGTCAGGTGCTTCTACTGGTTCCCGCGAAGCGCTGGAACTGCGCGATGGCGACAAATCCCGTTTCCTGGGTAAAGGCGTAACCAAGGCTGTTGCCGCGGTTAACGGCCCGATCGCAGAAGCCGTTCTGGGTAAAGATGCTAAAGACCAGGCGAACATCGACAAGATCATGATCGATCTGGACGGTACTGAGAACAAATCCAAATTCGGCGCCAACGCCATTCTGGCTGTTTCTCTGGCTGCTGCAAAAGCTGCTGCCGCGTCCAAAGGTCTGCCGCTGTACGCGCACATCGCTGAGCTGAACGGCACCGCGGGCAAATACTCCATGCCGGTTCCGATGATGAACATCATCAACGGCGGCGAGCACGCTGACAACAACGTTGATATTCAGGAATTCATGATTCAGCCGGTTGGCGCTGCATCCCTGAAAGAAGCCGTGCGCATGGGTTCTGAAGTTTTCCATCACCTGGCTAAAGTTCTGAAATCCAAAGGCATGAACACTGCCGTGGGTGACGAAGGCGGCTACGCGCCGAACCTGGGCTCTAACGCTGAAGCGCTGGCTGTTATCGCTGAAGCTGTTAAGGCTGCTGGCTACGAGCTGGGCAAAGACATCACTCTGGCGATGGACTGCGCGGCGTCTGAATTCTACAAAGACGGCAAATACGTTCTGGCCGGCGAAGGCAACAAAGCCTTCACTTCTGAAGAGTTCACTCACTTCCTGGAAGACCTGACCAAACAGTATCCGATCGTGTCTATCGAAGACGGTCTGGACGAATCTGACTGGGACGGTTTTGCTTACCAGACCAAAGTGCTGGGCGACAAAATCCAGCTGGTTGGTGACGATCTGTTCGTAACCAACACCAAGATCCTGAAAGAAGGTATCGATAAAGGTATCGCTAACTCCATCCTGATCAAATTCAACCAGATCGGTTCCCTGACCGAAACCCTGGCTGCTATCAAGATGGCGAAAGACGCGGGCTACACTGCCGTTATCTCTCACCGCTCTGGCGAAACCGAAGATGCAACCATCGCTGACCTGGCGGTAGGTACTGCAGCAGGCCAGATCAAAACTGGTTCCATGAGCCGTTCTGACCGCGTTGCTAAATACAACCAGCTGATTCGTATCGAAGAAGCGCTGGGTGAAAAAGCACCGTACAACGGTCGTAAAGAGATCAAAGGTCAGGCATAATCGCCGAGCCCTCCTCTGAAAAATGCCAGTCGAAAGACTGGCATTTTTTTTACCCGTTAATCAGGAATGATCGTTTCAGCCTAATCTGCGATACTTAGCGTTTATTCCACAGCTGAGATGACTATGCAGTACCCGATTAACGAGATGTTCCAGACCCTGCAAGGCGAGGGTTACTTCACCGGCGTTCCCGCTCTGTTTATCCGACTCCAGGGTTGCCCGGTCGGCTGCGCGTGGTGCGACACCAAACATACCTGGGATAAGCTTGCGGATCGGGAAGTTTCGCTGTTCAGCATTCTGGCGAAAGTGAAAGAGAGCGACAAGTGGGGCGCGGCCACCGCCGAAGAGCTGCTGACCGCTATCGACCGTCAGGGCTGGACTGCCCGTCACGTGGTGATCACCGGCGGCGAACCTTGCATCCACGATCTGACCCCGCTTACCGAACTGCTGGAGCAGCACGGCTACAGCTGCCAGATTGAAACCAGCGGCACCCACGAAGTGCGCTGCTCTGCCGGCACCTGGGTTACCGTATCGCCGAAAGTCAATATGCGCGGCGGCTACGAGGTGCTCTCCCAGGCGCTGCACCGCGCGGATGAAATCAAGCACCCGGTTGGCCGCACCCGCGATATTGAAGCGCTCGATGAGCTGCTGGAAACCATCGCCGACGAGAAGCCGCGGATTATCGCCCTGCAGCCCATCAGCCAGAAAGAAGACGCCACCCGGCTGTGCATCGAAACCTGCATCGCCCGCAACTGGCGGCTGTCGATGCAGACCCATAAGTATTTGAATATTGCATGAAGGGAAAGCCGGATGCGCCGCATCCGGCCTCGGGCTCAGGCGTTTGACCAGCTCTGTATACTTTCTTCTTCTTTCAGATCGCCGTGAAAAACTGCATACGATTTTTTTAGTATCGGATCGGTATAGCGCGGCAGTTCCTTGAATATTCCCTTATTCATTGCTTCATATAGCACCGCGTGCTGAGTCACCGGCGTAAAGGTGTCCTTAACGCGCACCATATTGCCGATGGCAGCGTCATATGATGGATACAGGCCCAGGCCTACCGCAACATTGATAGCGGCACCGAGGCTGGCGCAGCTATTGATGGCATTTCGACGCACCGGCAGGTTGAAGACATCAGCGAAGATCTGCATAAACAGGTCGCTGTTGGAGCCGCCGCCGGTGACAATCAGCTGCCGGGCTGCATGACCGCGCTCTTCGCACATATTGTCGTAATTATTCTTCAGGGTCAGGGCAATGCTTTCAAGAATAGCTCTGTACATCCATGCGTAATCCATCGTGGCGTTGAAGCCGATAAAGATCCCGCGTTTGTAGGGCTCCCAGGGGTTGGTCAGCCAGTCCAGAACCGCCATTAGCCCGTCGCACCCCGGTGGCACCTCGGATGCTTTCTGATTGAGAAAATCCTCCGGCGACACGCCAGCTGCTGCGGCCTGTTTCAGCAGCGACTCACCGAGCATGTCCCGCAGCCAGCTAACCGTCCACATTCCTTTGCGAATGCCGTAGCCCTCGTACAGCAGCGTGTCCGGCATTGAGGACATTATGGGCCAGTAGTGCAGCGGATCTTTCGGTAGCGTTTTACCGTTCATCATTAGCGCAATGTAGGTGCCGAGAGAGATAACCACAGTTTCATCGTCCAGCAGCCCTGCACCCAGTGCTTCAACTGGTTTATCACTGGTGGTGCATACTAGCGGCAGGCCGGAGGGAAATCCTGTGGCCCTCGCCGCTTGTTCGGTGATTTTGCCAAGTACTGTACCGGGCATCTGTACGTCAAACAGCATAGTTTGGGGGATCTGGAATTTGCGTATCACCTCAGGATCGTGGCTCCAGCTCCAGGTTCTGTAGTCCACGGGCCATTGGCCAAAATAGTTGGCAATATTGTCTTTAAATTCGCCGGTCAGGCGATGGGTCAGATAGCCAGAGAACGAGGTTACCCGGGCTACATCAGGATTGGTGTGCTCATAAGGACGGGTAACGCGGGCGTCCTGCCAGCTAATAAGCTGTGCGGCCGGCGTACCGTCGGCCTTGAGCAGCGCGCGACAGCAGCGAATAGAGCCCAGTCCAATACCGACGATATCATCAACATTGCCGGTAAACTGACGCATCAAATCCTTGCCGGCTCGGCACAGCGAGTCCCACAAATCGTCATCCGGATGTTCTACCGTATCTGCATCCGGGGTGTACATCGGCTGCAGCGCGCCTTTACCCTCGCAAATAACAGCACCATGCAGGTCGTACATGACAACTTTGGTGCTCTGACTGCCGCCATCAATTCCAATGATGTATTTTTTGGCCATTGCCATTCTCCTGTAAAGCCAATAAGTAACGTCGTATTACGCGCCGGAAATTTGGGCGTCCGTGCGGGCGCGGGGCATATTGGCACCGCGGATTTTTCTGGATAGTAAAAAGGTGAACACCATCACCATGAACATGGCGGCAAGTCCCATTAGCCACATATTGCGATAGGCTTCAGCAGCGGGCAGGGTATCCTGCCAGTGTCCGACAACGGGGTACACAAAGACATCTGGCAGAAAACCAATTACCGAGCAGATCCCCACCGTGGTGCCCATTATGAAGGTGGGCGTCTTTGCCTCGCCGGGACAGGCAAAATAGAGGCCGCGCGATGCATAACAGGTGAAGCCCAGCAGCAGAATCAGACCAATTCCCAGTGCCACTGACTGCGGGTGTCGGTTGGTCGCCAGCAGTGCAATAAGCGCAATAGCACCAATCACGGACAGAACCTGAATTGCGCGGGTAGGGGATTTTAATCTGCTGTAGGTGGTGATAATTCCTCCGAGCGGACCACACATGGCGCGAAATATTTTATTGATCACAATTCCCATGTAGCTGGCGGCCACCAGCGACATGCCATACATTTCCGTCAAATAATTGGTGGAATAGCTAAGAATGGCGTAAATCGTATAGACGCCGAAAATAATCATGCTGCAGTACCATGTGGTGCTGATACGCAGTACTGACAGGATATCGCTGAGCTGAAAGGCTTTTGGTTGAGTACCTTGAGGATCGTTCGCGACATTGCCGTCACTGACGAAAAACCAGCACAGGATCCCCAGCAAAATATAGACACCGCTGTAAATGAGGATCACCGTTTTCAGGCTGTTAGGATCGTCCGGGGTAAAACGTGAAAAGGCCCACATGGTAAATACCGCCAGCGACATCACGCCCACGCCGCGCAGCCCTTCCATCCAGCCCATAATCTTGCCCTGCTCGGTACTGTCGCCGAGCATCGAGGCTGCTTTGATTGATACCGACCACAGCATCAGTATGGTGGTAATCGCGAAAGCTACCTGAATGGCAAGCATCACCCACAGCGGAGGATAGGTTGCCATCAGCAGCCCGAGCAGGCCTGTAATGATCATTGCCGACGTAATCATTTTTCGATGTGAGAATTTGTCGGCAATAACCCCGCTGGGCGCATATAAAATAATCGCCGTAATGCCGAATGTGCTCATTATTAATCCAATTTCGGTATTACTAAAGCCCATAAATTTGGCCATGGGGATTTGATAGATATAACGTAAATAAGCTAAGTCAAAGCTAACGCCTCCACTAAAACTAATAATGGCGAGGGTAATCCAGCGTCGGTATGAGTGTGGTTGCATAGCGTTTCTCGTATTGCGCAGACAAAAAAAAGAGAAAAGTAAGCCACCCTTTTACAGGCAGATTACTTTTCTCATGGTCTCTAGTAATGGCTATAACAAATATCATTTAAGATTAGATTACGATGTGAGAGTTATCACGAATCCAAATTTTCCAGGCGAAAATTATGTGAGATAAAATCCTGTGACTTTCATCACGTTCAGACCTGGCAGGCTGTGCTAAAAATTACATCCAGTTACCAGAGAATATGAGAAAGGTGACTTCCCTCTTGTGGGGGAAGTTGCCTTTCTTTTTTTTTGCCTAAAGGAAGTTGGAGCCAGATATGTCAATCGAATCTCTTAATGCGTTTTCAATGGATTTCTTCTCACTGAAGGGAAAGACCGCTATCGTCACCGGCGGCAACAGTGGCCTTGGCCAGGCCTTTGCGCTGGCTCTGGCAAAAGCGGGCGCAAACCTGTTTATACCAAGCTTCATTCAGGATAACGGCGAAACCCGTGAACTGATTGAGCAACAGGGTGTCGAGGTTGAGTTCATGCAGGTTGATATCACCGCTGAAGGCGCACCGCGAGAAATCATCGCCGCCTGCTGCGCGCGTTTCGGCACCGTGGACATTCTGGTTAACAACGCCGGTATCTGCAAACTTAATAAAGTACTGAATTTTGGTCGCGCAGACTGGGATCCGATGATAAACGTTAACCTCACCGCCGCGTTTGAGTTAAGCCATGAGGCCGCGAAAGTGATGATCCCCCAGCAGAGCGGCAAAATTATAAATATATGTTCGCTATTCTCTTATTTAGGTGGACAGTGGTCGCCGGCTTATTCAGCAACAAAACACGCACTTGCAGGTTTTACTAAAGCTTATTGTGATGAGCTTGGTCAATATAACATTCAGGTTAATGGCATAGCTCCTGGTTATTATGCTACCGAAATTACGACCGCTACCCGCAGTAATCCAGAAACAAATCAGCGCGTTCTTGACCATATTCCAGCAAACCGCTGGGGTGATACCCAGGACTTAATGGGGGCGATGGTCTACCTTGCCAGTCGTGCTTCTAACTATGTTAATGGTCACTTATTAGTCGTTGATGGTGGATATTTAGTCCGATAATTTTCGGACCGTCAGCCTGTAAATATTATTTCAGGTGGTTTCTGCTGCTTACTTATTTTAAATCAGGAAGGAAATACATATGTCTTTATCCCGCGAAGCAATTGTTGAACAGGTCAAAGAGATCGTCGGCCCGGAGCGTGTGATCGTCGATGAGAGCGTGCTGAAAAAGAACAGCGTTGACCGCTTCAGAAAATTTGCTGACATCCACGGTGTTTTCACCCTGCCGCTGCCGGCTGCAGTAGTGAAACTCGGCTCTACGGAGCAGGTGTCGCGCGTGCTGTCCTTCATGAACCAGCACAAGATTAACGGCGTACCGCGCACCGGTGCCTCCGCAACGGAAGGTGGTCTGGAAACGGTAGTTAAAAATTCGCTGGTGCTCGACGGCTCCGGGATGAACAAAATTATCGATATTGATATCGAGAATATGCAGGCAACCGCCCAGTGCGGCGTGCCGCTGGAAGTGCTTGAAAACGCGCTGCGTGCAAAAGGTTATACCACCGGCCATTCGCCGCAGTCGAAGCCTCTGGCGCAGATGGGCGGTCTGGTGGCAACCCGCAGCATCGGGCAATTTTCCACCCTGTACGGTGCGATTGAGGATATGGTCGTTGGTCTGGAGGCCGTACTGCCGGACGGTACCATTACCCGCATTAAGAACGTTCCGCGCCGCGCTGCGGGCCCGGATATTCGCCACATCATTATCGGTAACGAAGGGGCGCTGTGCTACATCACTGAAGTCACGGTTAAAATCTTTAAATATATGCCGGAAAACAACCTGTTCTACGGTTATATCCTCGACGATATGAAGGTCGGCTTCGAGATCCTGCGCGAAGTTATGGTGGAAGGCTATCGCCCTTCCATCGCGCGCCTGTATGACGCTGAAGATGGCACTCAGCACTTTACCCACTTTGCTGATGGCAAATGCGTGCTGATCTTTATGGCAGAAGGCAACCCGCGTATGGCGAAGGCAACAGGAGAAGGAATTGCAGACGTTGTGTCCCGCTATCCGGCGTGCCAGCGCGTAGACAGTAAGTTGATTGAAAACTGGTTCAACAACCTGAACTGGGGCCCGGAAAAAGTCGCGGCAGAGCGCGTGCAGATCCTCAAAACCGGCAATATGGGCTTCACCACGGAAGTCTCCGGCGACTGGAGTTCCATCCATCAAATCTACGAGCGCGTTATTCACCGTATCCGCACCGAGTTCCCGCACGCGGACGATATCACCATGCTCGGCGGCCACTCCTCCCACAGCTACATTAACGGCACTAACATGTACTTCGTGTATGACTACAACGTGGTGGGCTGCAAGCCGGAAGAAGAGATCGATAAGTATCACAATCCGTTGAACAAGATTATCTGCGAGGAGACGATCAACCTCGGTGGTTCTATGGTGCACCACCACGGTATCGGTAAACACCGCGTGCACTGGGCCAAAGCGGAGCACGGTACGGCCTGGGCCCTGCTGGAGGGACTTAAGAAACAGTTCGATCCGAACGGCATTATGAATACCGGAACGATCTATCCAATCGAAAAATAATCAATAAACAATAAGGCTTCCCCGTCCGGGGAAGCCCGTTTTATTTCAAGAAGGGGGGAGCAATGGGCGCGTCACCGGTTCGCATGGACGATCTTCCGCTTACCCGTTTTCACTGCCGTATCGCCGGTCTGACTTTCGGCGCGCATCTGACAGATGGTTACGTGCTGGGGGCTATCGGCTACGCCATGATCCAGCTTCAGCCGCAGATGCAGCTGACCTCAGTTCAGGAAGGATTCATCGGCGGGTCGGCGCTGTTTGGCCTGTTTCTTGGTAGTCTGATCCTGGGGTGGATCTCTGACCGCATTGGCCGCCAGCGTATTTTTACTTTCAGCTTTCTGCTAATTACGCTGGCCTCATTTCTGCAATTTTTTGCTAATACGCCGGAACAGCTGATTTTCCTGCGTATTCTAATCGGTTTCGGTTTGGGCGGTGATTATGCCGTCGGGCACACGCTGCTGGCCGAATTTTCACCTCGCCGCTATCGGGGAATGCTGCTGGGCGCTTTCAGCGTTGTCTGGACGGTCGGCTATGTGCTGGCGAGTGTCGC
>NZ_CAJYMB010000097.1 GCF_913775985.1 uncultured Pluralibacter sp.
TGATCGATATCGCTGTCGCGGATCGCCAGCAGGGCCACCAGCGTCAGCAGCGCGGTGCCAGTCATAAGGATGAAAACGCCGCCGATCCCCCAGTACCAGGCAATACCGCCCGCCAGCAGTGCGGTGCAAAAATTGCCGCCGTGGTTAAAGGCTTCGTTGCGCCCGGTCTGCGCCGCAAAGCCCGCTTTGCCGGTCAGGCCGAGGGTTATCCCGGTGATCAGCGGCCCGACAAACGCGGCGGAAATCCCGCTCACCACCTGCGAAAACGCCACCGCGGCGCCGTTATGGCTGAACCACAGCAGCAGCGTTGCGGCAGTGATCAGCAGGCACAGCAGCGCCAGCAGCAGACGCTTGTTGCGCGAGGCGTCGGTAACCACCCCTGCCGGCAGGGTCGCCAGCAGCCCGGCAATGCCGCCCGCGGCCATCAGCAGGCCAATATCGTCCGGCTGCCATCCCCGCTGGGTCAGAAAGATCCCCAGAAAAGGGCCTAAACCATCACGCACATCCGCAATAAAAAAGCTGACCAGGCACAGCGCCCGCAGTGAACGAAGAGACATCTTCCTGCCCTTATAAGAGGATCCAGATTTGGACGTATGAAGAGTAGGATATATCCATCCCCGGCGCCTTACGGAAGATACCCATGACGATAAAAATAACGGTCCTGCTGGAGAACCGCCGCCGCGGCGCGCGGCTGCTGGCAAAGCCAGGGCTGAGCCTGCTGGTAGAAGACGGCGAAAAGCGGATCCTGTTTGATACCGGGCCGGATGACAGCGCCGCCCGCAACGCCGCACAGATGAATATCGACCTGGCGTCCGTGGATGCGGTGGTGCTGTCCCACGGCCACTACGACCACTGCGGCGGCATCGATTCGCTGCCCGCAGGAATGACCGTTATTTGCCATCCGGCCATTGCCGACGAGCGCCACGCGGCGCTGCCCCTGCCCGGCGGTGGCCTGCGGATCAAAAAGCTGTCGCGAAACGTTAACTATGCCCGGCACAAAACGGTATGCACCCGCGCGCCGCTGCCCGTTAGCGCCGCCACCCTGTGGTCGGGGGAAATCGCCGTCGATAGTCCAAAAGCCTACGGCCTGCTCAATCCCCGGGGAAATAAGCCCGATTACATTATTGATGAAGGCGTTTTAATTCACCGCTCCCGGCGCGGGCTGATTATTATTACCGGCTGCGGCCACCGGGGGCTGATCAATATAGTGAAGCACTGCCAGAAAATAACCGGCGTCGATCGAATTTATGCCGTTATCGGCGGCTTTCACCTGCGCAGCGCGTCGCCGCTGGCAATAGTAAAAATTCGGCGTTTTTTAAAGGCGCAGCATACGGAATTAATTATCGGCTGCCACTGTACCGGACTCTGGGGCCAGCTGTGGCTGGCGGGACCGGGCGCGCGAACGTTAAAAACCGGTGACGTCATCAGGCTGGGAGAAGACGAGCTAACCCCGGAATAAGCTGCGTTATTTGCAGGTGAAAAACAGGCTGGGGCTGGAACAGCAAACGGCGTGAAGTATGACGAATATAGCCGGCCCGGAGGCCGGCTATAAAGGAGCTTACGACTTGCTGGTGTCGCCGCAGCCGCCGATCATTTTAGAGATGGAGATGGCCGGGTGGAACAGGTAATCGTAGTCGCAGTTCTTCTCTTTGTTATAGATGCTGCCGGTGCAGCCAGAGAGTGTCGCGACAACCGCGCCCAGAAGTACAAAACTCATTAACTTTTTCATCAAGAAATCCTTTTTAAAATAAGCCAGACTCGTTCTGGCGAGCGCATTTTATATAACAACAGCGTTAACACAAAGTAATATATGCTTTCATTTATTTACTATTTTTATAATGAATGATTTAACGTAGATACATTATCCAAATAAATACATCAGGGCCGTAACGCAGTTTATTTTGCAGATATTTCTCAACCGTTTTTTTACCGTATACCGCACAAATCACAAAAGCCTCCCGCCCCACTCTGCCATGCTTATCCCCTGAATAAATTCATCCAGAGGACACAGGCATGAAAATTGAGTTAACGGGGAAAGTGGCGCTGGTGACCGCCTCAACGGGCGGCATCGGTTTTGCGATTGCCAAAGGGCTGGCGGAAAGCGGTGCGGAAGTGATCGTTAACGGGCGCAGCGATAAAAGCGCCAGCGCGGCGGTTACTCGCCTGCAGGGAGCAGTGCCGGGTGCGAAGGTTCGCGGCGCGGCTGCCGATCTCAGCACCGCCGACGGCGTGGAACAGCTGCGTAAGGCGGCGGGCGAGGTGGATATTCTGGTGAACAACGCCGGGATCTACGGCCAGAAAGATTTCTACGATATTGACGACGCCACGTGGGACGCCTACTGGCAGACCAACGTGATGTCCGGGGTGCGCCTCTCCCGCGCCCTGCTGCCGGCAATGGTGAAGAAAGGCTGGGGACGGGTGGTGTTTATCTCCTCTGAATCCGCGCGCAATATTCCGGCGGATATGATCCAGTATGGCGTGACCAAAACCGCCCAGCTTTCGCTGGCGCGCGGGCTGGCAAAGTTTGTCGCCGGCAGCGGCGTGACGGTCAACAGCGTCCTGCCGGGGCCAACCATTTCCGACGGCTTTGCGGAGATGATGAAAGACGAAGCAGCAAAAACCGGCAAATCCCTCGAGCAGTTGGGGAAAGAGTTCGTGATGGCGCACCGTCCGGCGTCGGTTATCCAGCGCGCGGCGACCGTTGATGAAGTGGCGAACATGGTGGTGTACGTCTGCTCAACCCAGGCCTCCGCCACCTCCGGCGCGGCGCTGCGGGTGGACGGCGGCGTGGTGGACGATATCGTCTAAACCGCCCGCGCCGCGCCCGACTCAAGGGCGCGGCAGGCAGCGGCTCAGGGCTGGATTTTCCACTTCCGCTGCAGCGCAGCCGGATCCTGCTTCTCCAGCCACTGATTCACCTTCGCCAGCAGCGGCGGATTGTCTTTCTTCATCATATACACTTTTTCACTTTCAGTGCCGGGCAGCGGCGCGGGCGTGGCGACGCACAGCACGCCCGGCTCCTGGCCCTGATACCAGTCGCCCTCAATCCTGTCCGTCACCATCATATCGGCGGTTTTATTACGCAACGCCTGCAGGTTATCAACGTTATTTTTCACGCGGATAACCTGGGCGTGCTTAATGTGCGCGTCCACGTAGCTCTGGTTAGTGCCGCCGGGGTTGACCACCACTTTCACCTGCGGCCGGTCAATCTTCGCCAGATTGTCCAGCCCCGGCGCCGCCCCGCAATTGGCCAGCGCAATTTTGCCGTTGGCCATCACCGATCGGGTGAGGGCAAATTCTTTCGCCCGCGCCGGCGTCTGCGTTACCCCGCCCATGGCGATATCAAACTTGTCGGCCCGGAGATCCTCCGACAGCGTCGGCCAGCTGGTGGCGACAAACACCACCTTCAGCCCGAGCACTTTACCGAGATCTTTCGCCATATCGACGTCATAGCCCAGCAGCTCCCCGGCGGCATTGTGAAACGCCAGCGGCGCGTAGTCTCCCGGCACCCCCACCTTCAGCTCGCCGCTGCGGGTGATGGTCTGCATATCCCGCGCCTGCCCGCCAAAGGCGATAACCGCCAGCGCCAGCAGAGCACCATATTTCAGTCTCATAACACGTCCCTCATTGTGATGTTCTCTCCTGCTGTTATCGCCGCTGCCGGGCGCAATGGCAAGCCGCCGCGTCACGCTTCCTGAAAAACCGTCTCGCAGGCCAGCGCCAGCGAGAGCAGCGGCCACTCGTTGCCGGGCCCCATCAGCTCCAGCCCCACCGGCAGACCGGCGGCGGTAGCGCCGCAGGGCAGCGTTACTGCGGGCAGGCCGCTGATGGCTGCCAGCTCCGGGGCGCAGCCCGGCGGCATTTTGTTGAGGCTGGCCGGCGGGCGGCGGGCAGTGGGATAGACAAATGCCTCAACGCGGTAATGATTGGCGGCAAAGGCCAGCGTCTGGCGCAGCCGCCGCCGGAAGCGCCTGCCCTGCAGCCAGCCGGGATGCTTCAGGCTTTTCACCTGCAGCATCTGCGCCAGCAGCGGCCCGAACTCCGGCAGAAAGTTGCCGCCCTTGACCAGCGCCCGCAGATCGGCGGGCGCACCGGCGGCGGCGGCAAGCCAGCGGTCGATGGCCGGGCGAAACTCAAACATGCTCAGGCAGGTCTGGGACTCTACCTCGCTCAGCACCGGCAGCGTAACCTCCACCAGCACCGCCCCCGCCTGCCGCAGCCGGTTCAGCGCCCGCTGCCAGACGGCGCGCTGGGCCGGATCGTCGCCTTCCAGCGCGGGAATAATCCCGAGCCGCACGCCGCAGAGCGGCCGCGGCGACAGCGCCGCTGCCGGTTCGCCGTGCATCACCGCGTGCAACAGCGCCGCATCGCGCACGCCGTGCACCATCGGCCCGACGGTATCTTTACTCGGGGAGAGCGGCGCAACCCCGTCCAGCAGGGCGCGGCGAAAGCCGGGGCGCAGCCCCACCAGCCCGGTATAGCTGCACGGAATGCGGATCGAGCCGCCGGTGTCAGTGCCGAGGGCGGCGTCGGCCATCCCGGAGGCCACGGCGGCGGCGCTGCCGCCGCTGGAGCCGCCGGCGGTCACCTCCGGGCGCAGCGGGTTGCGCACGTCGCCGCCGAGGGAACTGCGGGAGCGCACGTCAAAAGCGAATTCGGACATATTGGCCCGGGCCAGCACAATAGCGCCCGCCGCCCGCAGCCGCCGGATGACCCGCGCATCGTCCGCAGCGCGCACCGGCGCCAGCGCCCGGCAGCCGAGGGTCAGCGGCAGTCCGGCACAGGCGATATTGTCTTTAACGATAACGGGCACGCCGTGCAGCGGCCCCAGCGGGCGACCTTCCTGGCGCAGGCGCTGGCAGCGGCGGGCTTCGGCCTCGGCCCCGGGGTTGATGCCGATGATGGCGTTCAGGTGGCGATGTCGTTCGATAATCTCAAGACGCCGGGCTACCTCTTGCGGGCAGTCGGCGGGGGGAATAAGACGCGGGGTTCGCATGGAAAACGGCCTGTATCAGAATCGGTGTAGCGGGCGGGCCGCGCGGCCCGCCCGCTGTTCGCGCTAGTCGCGGGTGCCGCCGGTGATGGCGTCAATCTCCTGCGGGCGCAGGCGAATTTCCGCCGCCCGGCGGTGGGCCTGCATCCCTTCGGTGCGGCTCTGGCGAATGGCCGGTTCGGCAATGGCCGGAATGCCCTGCTCGTCAATCCACTGGTGGGTGCAGATTTTCACGTACGCCCCGACCCACAGGCCGCCGGTGTAGCGCGCCGCGGCCATGGTCGGCAGCGTGTGGTTGGTACCGCAGCACTTGTCGGAAAACACCACGCTGGCGTTCTGGCCGATAAACAGCGAGCCGTAGTTGCGGATCCGCGAAGCGGTGGCGTGCGGATCCCGGGTGTGCACCTGCAAATGCTCGGTGGCCATATGATCGGCAAAGGCAATCAGATCCTCTTCCGACGCGCAGACCACAATCTCCCCCTGGCGGCGCCAGGCTTCCCCGGCGGTAGCGGCGGTGGGCAGATTGCCCAGCTGGCGCTCGACTTCCGCCAGGGTTTTATCGGCAACGTCGCGGCTGGTGACGGCCAGGCCGACGCGGGTGTGAATGTCATGCTCGGCCTGGGCCAGCATATCGGCGGCGAGAATGCGCGGATCGGCGCTGTCGTCGGCGACGGTGAAGATTTCACTCGGCCCGGCCAGCGCGTCGATGCCCACTTTGCCGAACACCTGGCGCTTGGCTTCGTTAACGAAGGCGTTGCCCGGCCCGACAATTTTGTCCACTGCCGGTACGCTCTCAGTGCCCCACGCCATGGCGGCGATAGCCTGCGCCCCGCCGATCTTAAAGATCCGGTGCGCCCCCGCCAGGTGGCAAACCGCGATCATCGACGGATGCGCCCCCGGCGGCAGGCAGGCGACGATCTGCTCGCAGCCCGCGACCGTGGCCGGCACGATGGACATCACCGGCGCGGAGAGGATCGGGTAGCGCCCGCCGGGCACGTAGCAGCCCACGGTCTGCACCGGAATAATCCGGTGGCCCAGATGCACGCAGGGCAAGGTTTCCACTTCCAGCGGCTGCATGGTGGCGAACTGCGCCTGGGCAAAGCGGCGCACCTGCTGAATAGCGAACTCGCTGTCGCGGCGGGTCTGCGGATCCATCTCCGCCAGCGCCTGCTCAATCTCCTGCGCGGAAACTTCAAACTGCTGCGGCACCACCCTGTCGAACTGCTGCGAGAAGTCGCGCAGCGCGGCATCGCCTTCCTGCTTAACCCGGTCAATAATGGCGCTGACGGTGTCGGTCAGCGAGCGGTCGGCTTTCGCATCCTGGCCGTTCGGGCGCTTGATCCATTCAACGCGATCGATAATTGATTGTGCAGTCATTACGCTTCCTCCATCTGGCCAAGTTTGATTTGCGCCAGCAGCGCAAGGTGATCGTACAGCGTCCACTCGTCGACAATTTTGCCGTCGCGGATGTGGTAGTGGGACATCCCCATCACGAACAGGCGCTCGCCGGTCGGCTTGCCCAGCTCGCCGTAGCCGAGGTGGTGCCCTTCCATGATCCAGCGGATCGCCACTTTGACGCCGCCCTCATCGCACGGGTTGGAGCAGATATGCTGCGGCAGCCACGCGCCGTCCGGGATCATGCCGATCAGCGCCAGGGTCTGGTGCGTCACGGCGGCAACGCCGTACAGCTCTTTCATCAGCGGGCCGTGGAACTGCACGTTCGGGGCGTAAACTTCTTTGATTTTACCCAGCATCCGGCGGTTGTAGATTTCGTGCATCCAGCGCAGGCACTGCTCTTCGGTGTCGGTGTGGGCGATAGAAACATCGCAGACCATTTCCGGCGGGTACTGGCCGAGCATGCGGCCGTTCTCGCCGATGTCGGTAACCCGGAAGCCTTTGTCGAACTGCTCTTTCGCCATGTTCCACGCGATTTCGTCAGTGTTAAGGCCGATCTGCTTCATCAGGGACATGTTGTCGCTCACCACCCACTCGCGGTAGATCTTGTTCTCGTGGATCATGCAGTCGGCTACGGTGCGGGTGACGAAGGTGCGGTTGGTGGGCTTGCCGAGGTGGCTGAACTGGGTGTGGCGGCCGGTGCCGGTCACCAGGTGCGAGGTGTAAAAACCATCGACGTCGTTACCGTTCCAGATAACCTGGGTTGCCATGCCGCGGCGCTCCGGGAACGCCACCAGCCGTTTTAAGGTATCCTGCACCACTTCCTCGCGGGTATACAGCGTGCCCAGCGCGTTATACAGCACGCAGTTGTGGGTGTAGTGGGTGTAAATTAATCCCACGTCGCGCTCGTCCCATATTTTATGGGTGCAGCGAACAATATAATCGACAATATCGGTATAGCAGTCGTCGAAGCCGCGTAATGACTGCGCGCGCGGGCGTTTTTCCGGGACTAAATCAATAAAGTCGCGGCGCTCAATTTGTAATACCGGCTCATCGCGCTGGGATTTATTATTATTTTTCTCCGGGGCCGCCGGTGCTTTATTGGTTGCTTCAGTTGAAGACATAGGACCTCCTGCATTGGGATTCAGTGATGTTCAGTTATTTTCAGACAATAAGTGCCCTTTCCCATATTATTCAGGGATTAGGCTGCCGCAGTGACTGCGGCAGAGTTATTTAATAATATTCAGAATACTAATTAACGATTTGCGACCAGATAGCTAATTCATCAATACCGAGATATTCCCGGATAATTAAACCGTCGCGTAATTCAAGCTGGCTGATGCCGGTAATAGAGACCGGCTTGCGCGTCGGCGCGCCAAATTTTCCGTAGCCGTCGTGCCAGGTTAACAGCGACCAGCGCAGGGAAATACGCACCGGCTCGTTGGGATCTTTGCGCACGATTAAATGGTGCAGCTGGGTTTCGCTGTCGGCAAAGGATGCGCGGTAGCCGGAAAGCAGCGCGCTGATTTCCGCGTCGCCGGTGCCGCTACAGTAACCCGGGGCGTACAGGGTTGCCGCCGGATGGTACAGCCCCGGCACGGTGCCGCTGTTGCCGCCGGCCCACATGGTCAGGTAGCGCTCGATAACGCCGGCGATCGGCCCTTCGGCGTCGTCCCCGTCCGGCCCGCCGGCCCAGCGCGCTTCCAGCTCCTCCGCCGCGGGTTTATCAAACCCCAGCTGCTCCCGCGCGCTGGCGAGATTAAGCGCAAACTCGCGCACGTCCAGTCCGAGCTGGGCCACGATGGCGGCGCGGTCCTGCAGCAGCCACTCCTGGCGCACCGCGCCGTCGGCGCAGATGCGGTCTGCCCAGGTGCGCACCCAGACGCTCTTGCCGGTGGGCGCGCCAAAAAAGCCGTCCCCCTGGTGGCGGATAGCCGCCACGGTGCGCTGGGCGGCGTAATACTCCCCGCCCGGCGCCTCGGTACAGAGAATATCTTCGGTCAGCACGCTGCGCTGGGGAAAGCTGTGCATCGCTTCCAGCGTCAGGCGCATAAACTGGGACAGGTCGTTAAGCTGGCGCTCCGGGGTAATAAACACCACCGGCGAGGCGTAAAAATCTGCCAGCTGGCCGATATCTTTTTGCTCCCACACCACGTGGGTCAGGGTAAGTATAAATTGCTGAATAGAGTCGAACTGGGGGCTAAAACCCGGCAATCTGCTCATTTGACCTCCTGAGGCTGAAACAGGGAAACCCCTTCTTTTTCTACTACTCCGCTGTGGGGACGCCGGGCCGAATGGCGCACCACCAGCGTGCCCGGCACCGTTATCTGTTCGGGAACAATGGTGTCGCTCTCGATTTGCTTCATCAGCAGCGCCACCGCCGCGCTAACCATCTCTTCCACCGGCTGCGATACGGACGTCAGGGCGTAGGACGGCCAGCCGGACGGGCCGGTATCGTCATAGCCAATCACCGACAGATCCTGCGGAATTTGCAGGCCGAACTCGTAGCGGGCGACGTCCATTACCGTCAGCGCCATGTGGTCGTTGGCGACGAAAATCGCGTCCGGCACCGGCGGAGTTGAAAACAGGGCGTAGGCGGCGCGGATGGTTTGCCGGGTGTCGTAATCGCCGTTGACCACCGTGACGTTGTCGATGCCCTGCTCGTTGAGCGCCGCAAGATAGCCGCGCTGGCGGGCGATATTCACCGATGAATCGGCCACGCCGCCGACGTAGGCATAGCGCTGATGCTCCCCGGCCATTAAAAATTCGGCAATCTGGCGGGCTGCCGCCTCGTTATTGCTGTTGACGCTGGAGGCCATCCCGCTCTCTTCGCTGCGGTTGAACAGCACCACCGGGATCCCGGCGGCCAGGCACTCTTCGGAGAGATCCAGCGACAGAGTGACCGACGCCAGCACAATGCCGTCCACCCGGTACTGCATGATCTGGTCAAAAATACGATCGACGTTGCCGTCGCGATCGCCAACAAACAGCAGCAGGTGGTAGTTGAGCGTATCCAGCTTCTGCGCCAGGCTTTCCAGCACCTGCGGATAAAACTGATTATCAAAATAGGAGATCACCACGCCGATAATCCGCGAGCGGGCGGTGTTAAGCGAGCGGGCAATCGCGTTCGGGCGATAGCCAAGCTCCCGGGCTGCCTTCAGCACTTTCTCGCGGGTGGTCGGCGAGATGCTCGCCCCCGGCGTAAAGCTGCGTGACACTGCCGACTGCGATACGCCCGCCAGCTGCGCCACCTGCAAAGAGGTGACTGCTGCAAAACTCTTGCGCTTCATGACCCCGGATTCCTCATCGTTAATCTCCCCACTGGCGTCTGCCCAGGGCGGTTTGCCGCCCGTCAGGCCCGCCTTGAGAAGCGGGTGTTTTTAATTCTTACACTATGTTTGCATGCGTATGCAACAGCGAATATCAAAATTTCCACAATGCTACACAGGTCACTTTACAAATTTTCAACACTCTCGTAACTTCAATGCTTGAATACGTATTCATGGCAGTTTTCATACCGTCAATGATACCGGGGACAGGGAAGCACAGCCAAAGGGAGAGAGCCGGTAATGCCGCACTTGATGGGCGACACACCATTCATGACTTGAGGTTAGAACCATGTTTCGAGCACTGTTGCGCCGACCTGAAGCCCGGCTCTTTTTCATCATCAGCATCCTGTTTTTTATCTGTATTCACAGCATTGACGCCTTCCTGGCGCCGATGATGCTTGAACAGGGCATTGAACCCCAGATGATGGGATTAATCATGGGCGCCAGCGGCCTGGCCACTCTGCTAATCCGCTTCCCGCTGGGGATCGTGTCGGACGTGGTGAAAAGCCGCAAAATCTTCATTCAAATCAGCCTGCTGCTGCCTATCTTCACCTGGCCGCTGGCGTGGCTGGAGCCGAACGCCCTCACCCTGTATCTGGCAAAGGCCGCCGACGGCGTTACTGCCGCCACCTGGGTGCTGTATAACATCCTGTTTATTCGCTATTTCGACCGTAAAGAAGCCCCCGCCGCCGTCGCGCTGCTGGCCCTGGCCGGCCCGCTGGGGGTGTTTATCGGCAACTGCATTGGCGGATTATTAATTCACTATTTTGCAAACAACATCGCATTTTTCCTCTCCTGCGTCTCCGGACTGCTGGCGTTGCTGCTTACCACCCGCATTAATGACGTTCACGATGCGGTAAAAGCACCGACGCTGCAGGCCTGCATTGACGGCGCGCGTAAGCAGCTTGCGGATCGCTCGGTGTGGATGATTGGCCTGCTGGCGACCATTGTGATTCTGGTGCCCTTCGCCACCCGCGATACCCTGACGCCGGTCTACGCCGAGAAGCTCGGTGCCAAAGCGGGCATCCTGTCGCTGTTGAGCAATATCCACCTCGTGTTTTACGCCGTGGCGGTGGCCCTGTGCAGCTCGGTGTTCTACAAGCGTCTCGGGGTAATGAAAACTGCCCTGCTGGGGATCGCCCTGCAGGTTGTCTCCACCCTCGGCATCCCTTTTACCAGCAATATGTACATTATCTACGGCCTGCAGGCGCTGGCGGGATTCTCCTTCGGGATGGCTTTTGCCGCCTTTATGTCCCTGAGCATCGTCAATACCACCCCCGACGAGCAGTCCACCCGCATGGGCCTGTTCCAGACGATTTACTCTCTCGGCATGTTTATCGGCCCGGTGATTATGGGCGTAATGCTCCAGCATATTAATCTGCCGTCCGGCTACATTGTGATTACCGTGCTTTCAGTCATTGCCGCCTTTATGACGCCGATGGCCGCCCGCTGGGTTTATAACCGCCAGATTAAACCCACAGAGAATTTACCTGAAAATAGTCAATTAGCCGCCGTACGCGAACGACCTTAATTAATTAACAACAGCTTTCTCCTGATTATTCAGGAGGGCACTTTATATCCAAAAATTGAAAGGAGCACCTCGTGGCCTACACCCTGAAAAGCAGTAAACCGATTGAAGAGCGTCAGGAAGCCCAGCGTCAAATAAGAGAAACAGTGGAACTTATTCTGGCAGATATTGAAAAACGCGGAAATAAAGCGATTCGCGAATTATCCATTAAATTTGATAAGTACGATCGCCAGGATTACCGCCTGAGCGATGCCGAAATTAACAGCTGCATGCGCCAGCTCAGCCGCCAGGATATTACCGATATTGAGTTTGCTCAGGCGCAGGTATTTAACTTCGCCCGCCAGCAAAAGGCCTGTCTGCTGGATCTGGAAGTGGAAACCCGCCCCGGGGTGATCCTCGGTCATAAAAACATTCCGATTAACGCCGTCGGCTGCTACGTGCCGGGCGGGAAATATCCGCTGCTGGCCTCGGCGCACATGTCGATCATCACCGCTAACGTGGCGGGCTGCTCGCGGATTATCAGCTGCGCGCCGCCGTTTAACGGCCAGCCCGCCCCCGCTATCGTGGCGGCGCAGAAAATGGCCGGTGCCACGGAAATCTACGCCCTCGGCGGTATTCAGGCGATCGGCGCGATGGCGCTCGGCACCGACACCCTTGCGCCGGTGGATATGCTGGTGGGCCCGGGCAACGCCTTCGTGGCGGAAGCCAAGCGCCAGCTGTTTGGCCGCGTCGGCATCGACCTGTTCGCCGGCCCGACGGAAACCCTGGTGATTGCCGATGAGAGCGTCGATGCTGAAATGTGCGCCACCGACCTGCTGGGCCAGGCCGAGCACGGCGTCACCACGCCCGCCGTACTGCTCACCAACTCCGAGAAGCTGGCAAAAGAGACCATCAAAGAGGTGGAGCGCCTGCTGACCGTGCTGCCGACCGCGGACATCGCCCGCCGCGCCTGGGAAGACTACGGCGAAGTTATCGTCTGCGACAGCTATGAAGAGATGCTGAAAGAGGCCGACCGCATTGCCTCCGAGCACGTGCAGGTGATGACCGACCGCGACGACTGGTTCCTCGCCAACATGACCAACTACGGCGCGCTGTTCCTCGGCCCGCGCACCAACGTGGCCTACGGCGATAAAGTGATCGGCACCAACCACACGCTGCCGACGCAGAAAGCCGCGCGCTACACCGGCGGCCTGTGGGTCGGCAAATTTATGAAAACCTGCACCTTCCAGAAAGTGCTCAGCGACGACGCCACCGCAGAAATCGGCAGCTACTGCTCGCGCCTGTCGCTGCTGGAAGGCTTTGCCGGCCACGCCGAGCAGGCCAACATCCGCGTGCGCCGCTACGGCAATACCGATGTGCCTTACGCCACCCCGGCGCCGGTCAGAGAGAAGGTATAAGCCATGCCGCTTCCGCAAACGCCCTCTTTTTTACTTAACGGCAGGCGCGCGCTGGTCACCGGCGGCTCGAAAGGGCTGGGCTTCGCCTGCGCGGTGGCCCTTGCCCGGGCGGGCGCCGAGGTGTGGATCGCCGCGCGCAGCACGGAAGATCTGGCCTGCGCCGCGGAGCTTGCTGCCACAGAAGGATTGGCCCTGCGTCCGCTGACGCTGGACATTACCGACGCCCGGCGGGTGGAGAACGCCCTCGCCGGGCTGCCGCCGCTGGACATTCTGGTGAACAGCGCCGGGCTCGCCCGCCACCAGCCGTTTCTGGAGGTGAGCGAGGAGAACTTTGACGCGGTGATGGCCCTCAACCTGCGGGCCACCTTTTTTATCAGCCAGCAGGTGGCGCGGCGGATGCGCGAGGAAAAAATTACCGGTTCCATCATCCACATCTCCTCCCAGATGGGCCACGTCGGCGGCCCGCAGCGCAGCGTCTACTGCGCGTCAAAGTTCGCCCTTGAAGGGCTGACGCGCTCGATGGCGCTGGAGCTGGGAGAGGCGGGGATCCGGGTCAACACCCTGTGCCCGACCTTTATCGAAACCGAGCTGTCGCGCCAGTCGCTGCGGGACCCGGAATTTCGCCGCTTCGTGATGAGCAACATCAAGCTGCCGCGCCTCGGCCAGGTAGAAGACATCATGGGTCCGGTGGTTTTCCTCGCCAGCGACGCGGCGGGGATGATCACCGGCAGCGCCCTGATGGTGGACGGAGGCTGGACCGCAACATGACAACCCCCACACTCATTGAAAACAGCGACCTGCCGCTGGTGCTGATCGGCGGCACCCTGTGCGACGCCCGGCTGTGGCAGCCGCTGATCGCCCGGCTCAATCCGGCGGCGGTCATCTGCCTGTCGCTCACCGCCGACGCCTCGGCGCAGGCCGCCTCCACACGGCTGCTGAAGATCCTGCCGCCGCGCTTTATGCTGGCCGGTTTCTCCCTCGGGGCAATTGTCGCGCTGCAGATGGCCGCCGACGCGCCGCAGCGGCTGGCCGGGCTGGCGCTGCTGTCGGTTAACCCGCTGGCGGACCGACCGGAAAATGCCCCCGCCCGCCGGGCCGCGGTGCAGGCCGCCCGCGAGCAGGGGCACGGTAAATGGCTCTCCGCAAGCCTGTGGCAAAAGTACGTCGCCCCGGCGAGCCTCGGCAACCGCGCCCTGCACGACATCCTGTGTCAGATGGCGCAGGAGACCGACAGCGACACCTTTGCCCGTCAGACCGGGATCGCCATCAGCCGCGGCGACAACCGCGCCGCGCTGGAAGCGCTCACCTGCCCGGTACTGATCCTCAACGGCGAGCACGATCCGATCTGCACGCCGGAGCACCACCAGCTTGCCGCCGCCAGCGCCCCCCGCGCCCGGTGGATCACCCTTCATTCAGCGGGACACTTCTTCGTGCTGGAAGCGGCCGGGGAAGCCGCCGTCCCGCTGCGCCAGTGGATAATGGAGTCCCTGAAATGCGAATAAACTCTCTCAAAACCGCCGCCGCCGAAGGCCGGCCAATCGTCAACGGCTGGCTGGCAATCCCTTCCGGCTACAGTGCCGAAATTATGGGCCACCAGGGCTACGACGCGGTCACCGTGGATTTGCAGCACGGCATGATCGATTTCGCCAGCGCCCTGAGCATGCTGCAGGCCATCTCCGCCACCGCCGCGGTGCCGCTGGTGCGCGTGCCCGACGGCACCCCCGCGCAGATCATGCGGATGCTGGACGCCGGGGCCTACGGCATTATCTGCCCGATGGTCTCTACCGCCGAGCAGGCCCGCCGCTTTGTCGCCGCCTGCCGCTATCCGCCGCTGGGCAACCGCTCCTTCGGCCCGGCGCGCGGCCTGCTGTACGGCGGCGCGGACTATCCGCAGCACGCCAATAACGAAATTCTTACTCTGGCGATGATCGAAACCCGCGAAGGGCTGGCGAACATCGACGAGATCCTCGACACCGACGGGCTCGACGGGGTGTTTATCGGCCCCAACGATCTCTCCCTGACGCTTACCGGCGCGGCGAGCGCCGAATCCACCCACCCGGAGATGCTGGCCGCCGTTGAGCGGGTGGTCAGCCGCTGCCGCCAGAAGCAGAAGATCGCCGGGATTTTCTGCACCTCCGGCGCGGCAGCGGCGCAGCGCATCACCGAAGGATTCCAGTTTGTCACGCCCGCTAACGACGTAATGCAGCTCGGGCGCGCGTCGCGGGAAGCTATCGCCCTCGCCCGGGGCAACGCCATTCCCACTACCGGCGCGTCCGGTTACTAACAGGAGCAAAGCATATGAAAGCCATCACCGTTACTCCCGAACAGGCCCGCAGCCGCTTAGTGGCGCCGGAAGACATGGTCTCCTGCAACCTGGCCTTTATTGACTGCAAGCTGCCGGGCTCGCACCTGAAGCAGAACTACTCATTTATCGGCCCCGGCGTCACTCAGTCCTCGGCGCAGGTGGTCAACATTCCCGAACCGCACGGCTTTAACATTGGCGCAGCGGCAATGCCGAAAGGCGTGACCAACAACCTGCACCTGCACTTCACCGCCGAAGTGTTTCTGATCCACGAAGGCAGCTGGCGCTTCCGCTGGGGGGCGAACGGCGAGCACGAGGCGGAGTTCAGCGCCCCGGCAATCCTCACCATTCCCACCTGGATCTTCCGCGGCTTTACCAACGTCAGCAAAGAGGACACCTGCGGCATGGTCTACACCGTGCTTGGCGGCAACAGCACCGGCGGCATCATCTGGCATCCGTCGATTCTGGAGGCCGCCGCGGAGTACGGGCTGTACCTCAGCAAAGACAACATGCTGATCGACGTTAACGCCGGGGATACTCTGCCGGAAAAAGCCGATCTGCTGACGCCGCTGGCACCGGAAGAAATAGCCGCCCTGCGCGACTACTCCCCGGACGAGATGCGCCAGCGCGCGGTGACCGGCGAAGATCGCCGCTGGTCATCGTCGGCGCTGCTGGACTCCATTCTGCCGGGCCACGGCGGCGAGATGGCACCGGTTATCGGCTTCGGCATCTCCCAGGACCGCCACAGCGCGCCGCCGATTACCCAGCCGCACGGCTTCTCGGTGGAGTGGCTGCGCCTGCAGAACGACGGTCAGGTTGGCCGCCACCTGTGCCCGGACGTGCAGGTGATCATGGTGTTTAAAGGTACGCTGGAAGTGACCTGGAATCAGGACGGTGAAGAGGTGAGCATTATTGCGCCGGAGCGCTCGATAGTGTCCGTTCCCGCCAACAGCTGGCGGCGCTACCGGGCAGTGGACGGCGCGCTGGAGTGCATCCTCACTACCGAGGGCGACCAGCGCAAGCGGGTGTACTGGGACGAGGAAATTCTGGCGCAGGCGAAGGCGCACAACCGCGGGCTGGATCCGGACGGCTACGTCAGCAAGCTGGATATCCTGCCGGTCACCGCGCGCCGGGCGGGTGCCCGCATCGAGGCGCTGCCGCAGGAAGGTTAATCCCTGGCCCGGCGTCCCCGCCCGGCGTCCCACCGCCGCGACCTGCCCGCAATGGCGCAGGCTGCGGCGTTTTGTTTACGGCAGCTGCCCCGCCGCGCCCGCCAGCGGATCGTGCTGCACCCGCTTCTCCGGCTGCAGCAGCATCATCGCCAGCATGCTGACCAGCGCCACGCCGCCGGTAACGGTAAACATCGCGCTATAGCCGTAATACTCCGCCAGCCAGCCGCACAGCATCGGCGCAATTACCGCCGACAGATTGGCAATCGCCAGCGTCATGCCGCTGTAGGCGCCGACGGAGGCTTTCGGCGTCACGTCAATCACCACCGACCAGTAGACATTATTGACCAGCGCATTGAGGGCGTTGCCCAGCGTCATCAGGGCGATAATACCCGCCGCCGAGTGTACCCACGGGATCGCCATAAAGCAGCAGGCGGTGCCGAGCAGCGCACAGGAGGCAAACACGTTGCGGGCCAGGCGCAGGTTATCAAACCGCGACAGCAGATAATCGGAGATGCGCCCGCCCAGCAGCACGGTTACGCAGGCGCCGCTCCACGGGATCATCGCCACGTACCACAGCGAATGCAGATCGTAGTGGAAGCTGTCCTGCAGGTACTTCGGCAGCCAGGTGACCAGCGTAAAGGTGATATACAGGAAGCTGAAATAGCCCAACGCGTTGCACACCAGCGTGCGGCTGGTGAAAAAGCGCCACCACGGCAGTGACTCCCCGCCCTCCGCGCGCTGCTTTTGCCCCTGAAAAATCAGCTGGCGCTCGGCGGCGTTTACCCGCGGATGCTGCTCCGGCACGTCGGTAAAGTGGCGGGCGAACAGCAGCATCGTCAGCAGCGAAAATGCCCCCAGCAGCATAAACATCATTCGCCAGTCGTTAGTCAGAAGCAGCAGGCCTACCGCAATCGGCGCGGTCAGCAGCGAGCCGACCTGGGTGCTGAGCAGGCCGATACCCAGCGCCGTACCGCGTTCGTTATCGGGCGCCCAGTGGGCGATACTTTTATTCATCAGCGCGTAGGCCGGGCCTTCGGTAAAACCGAACAGCACCCGCAGCGCGGCGAAGCCCATAATCGCCGAGCCGCCGAACAGCGCCACGCCCAGCTCCCCGGCCCAGGCGGTGGCGATTTCCAGCAGCGACCAGAGGATCCCCGCCGCCAGCCACACCTTTTTGGTGCCGAGGCGATCCGCAAGAAAACCGCCGCACAGGGAGCCAAACAGATAGCCGAAGCCGAAATAGCCCAGCACCGCGCCGAGCTGAACCTTGTTGAAGTGAAACTCACCGGCGATGGCTCCGGCGGCAAAGGAGAGCGCGCCGCGATCGACGTAGTTGATCAGCGCAATCAGAAACAGCAGCGAGAAGATGGTGTAGCGAGTGGAAGAGGCTTTCATGGCTCGGCTCCTTAAAAAACAACACGAGGGTTGTTAAGCAAGGGCAGTGCCAGAAAGCAAAGCCGCGCGCGGCGGGCCTTTGCGGCCTTAAGCCGCGCCGCGCTGCACCAGCGCGACGCGTCAGCGGTCGGTTTGCGTGCAGCGCGGCGGGTTAAAGGTTACCGACTCAGGCTTTCGCCTCGGTCACCGGCTGCTCGCCGCTTTTGGCGTTGGCCAGCATCCGGCGCACCGGCACAATCAGGATAAACAGCACCGCGGCGCAGATCAGCAGCGCGATGGAGCAGCGGGCGAACAGGTTCGGCAGCATATCGAGCTGGTCCGCCTTCACGTGACCGCCAATCAGGCCCGCCGCAAGGTTGCCCAGCGCGCTGGCGCAGAACCACAGCCCCATCATCTGGCCGCGCATCTTCTCCGGGGCCAGCAGGGTCATGGTGGCAAGACCGATCGGGCTCAGGCACAGCTCGCCCAGAGTCAGCATCAAAATGCTGCCCGTCAGCCACAGCGGTGAAACCCCCGCTCCGCCGTTGACCAGCACGTTCTGCGCCGCCAGCATCATCAGGCCGAAGCCCGCCGCCGCGAACAGCACGCCAATCATAAATTTGGTGATGCTGCCCGGGCGAATATGGTTGCGCGCGAGCCACGGCCACGCCCAGCTGAACACCGGCGCCAGCAGGATAATAAACAGGGCGTTAATCGACTGGAACCACACCGCCGGGATCTCAAAACTGCCAATCATTCGGTTGGTGTAGTCGTTGGCAAACAGGTTAAACGAAGTCGGCTTCTGCTCGAACGCCGACCAGAAGAATGCCGCGGCGATCAGCAGGATAAAGCACACCAGCAGGCGGGCGCGCTCCCGGCGCGTCAGCCCGGCAAAGGCGAATAGCCAGATAAAGTAGAGCGCCACCGCCCCGGCAATGACGTACACCAGCACGCTGGCCACCGCCACCGGGTTAATAACGATAATGCCCTGGGCAATCAGCAGCACAACCACCGCCAGCCCCGCCGCCAGCGCCAGCAGCCAGCCGCCGACGCCGCGGCGCTTCACCACCGGGCTGTTCCAGGTGGAGTCCAGCCCCACTTCGCTGTCGTAGCGCTTCATGGACGGCACGGCGAACAGGCGGAAAATCACCAGCGCAACCAGCATTCCAATGCCGCCGATGCCGAAGCCCCAGTGCCAGCCGTGGGTTTTCACCAGCCAGCCGGAGAGCAGCGGCGCGATAAACGAGCCGAGGTTAATCCCCATATAGAACAGCGAGAAGCCGCCGTCGCGGCGGGCGTCGCCCTTTTTATACAGGGTGCCGACCATCACCGAGATACAGGTTTTAAACAGCCCGGAGCCGAGGACGATAAACATCAGGCCGACGAAGAACAGCGCGTCGCCCATCAGCGCCGACAGGGCGATGGAGAGATGGCCCAGCGCAATTAATAACGAGCCGTACCACACCGCCCGCTGCTGGCCGAGCCAGTTATCCGCCAGCCAGCCGCCCGGCAGCGCCGCCAGATACATGGTGCCGGCGAAGATCCCGACAATCGCCGAGGCGTTCTCGCGCGCCATCCCCATCCCGCCGTCGTACACGGTGGCGGCCATAAACAGGATCAGCAGCGGACGAATGCCGTAAAAGGAGAAGCGCTCCCACATTTCGGTAAAAAACAGCGCCCCGAGGGGATACGGATGACCGAAGAAAGTTCGGCTCTCCTGGTGATGCCCGGTAGAAGGTTGCATAAATTCTCCAGAGAAGTGTTGTTGTTTTATCGCGGGTACTTCACCGTCAGCGGCAGCGCAGCGGCGGCCTGTCCCGCGTTGTTTTTAACGATTTCGTAACGTGAACCCGGTTTTGTATAGTGGAAAAGAGAAAATTTCAAGATGAAAAATTTGCAGTTGCCGGCTTCGTCAGGTTTTTTGCCGGGAAAAGAGTGTGGTTTTGGAGAGGAGAAGATATCTCTACGTGCCGGGAATGTCGCAGCTAAGCTTCTGGTGTGCGAATTTTGATCTGCACGCGCTTTGCTGAGTCATTGAACTTTTATCCATTTATCACGACGACTTTATCATCAGGATAAGCGGCCTTACCTGCTGATGGATTAATCTGAGACTGATAGAATTATAAATTTACCGGCACATCTCTTTATTCAGAGCGAATAGTCAGATAACAACATCAAGCTCCAATAACATCGCTTATTTTTTTGAAATTTATATTGCAAGAGAATTAGTTCTACGATTAAATACTCATAGCTAAAAAAGAGAGATGAAAATCCAGTATCATTATTCCATGTAGGATTCCATTTTAACTGTTACTTTAACAGTGCTAAAGCAAACGTTATTGTAAAATCAGTATATTGATGAAAGGACAAGGATGTGGGGAAATTAAATAAAAAGTTAAGCAAGGAATTAAACCATCTAAAAAAACTAGAATCGGAAATTGAAGAAGCCGCCAATTCACTAAAAAACCTGCACTCAGCATTTATCTTACATACGAAGAAAAAAATCAGTCAATCATGTAATTGCAAATCATTTTACCCCACGAGCGGGAACTTATATGTCAACATAGAAATAATGGATAAAAGTATACGTGTGATATTCCAAAGGGTTAACTATAAGGGATACTCAACAATCCTTATATCCAGTGATGATACGAGCAAGAAAATAAAAATAGAGATAAGATATTGCAAAATACTAAAAAAATGGTTTAAGAAGGATTTCTCCTTTAAATATGGATTTTATTTTTTCAAACCGATCAATCCTACCGCGATAGAGATTTTCTTATGCGATCTATTTTAACAGATAGATTATCTATGGCGATGCATTTATTGCAGATGGCAAAAACCCCTCTGGTAATAAAGGCCTGACCGCTCCATATCATCATCTGCGTAGAGAGCGGTTCAGGCCAGGGGGAAATAAGATTAACGCTACGGCATAACTAATTAAAACAGAAAACTATAAAACAGTGATGTAAACCATACCGTTCGAAGCAATAAATGCAGCTGCCATCAGTACGCAAGCCAGTAAAACAAACAGTATGCTGCTCCAGACCTTTCCGGATCTGCGCACTTTTTGATAGCTTACCTTCATCTTATCAACATCAGAAAGCTTGCTATCAATATCGATAAGCTTATCGTAAAGCAGCATCGTATTGTTTCTGGAGGAAATCTCCTGATTCTCGCTGCGGCGTTTTTCTGCTTCCTCGGGCGACACTCCCTGAAACAGGAGTTGCCACTCAATGATCACCTGTTTTCTGTCCATTTTTTTATTCCGCCGATCTATTTTTTGAGTACCAGTCAATAACAATGACCGCATGATAATGGCTGACATAACCACAGTTTTTACAGACCATCATATATTGAGCATTATCGGGTTCAACATCGTATTTAGCATTAATCGCAGAAGGCCACACAAAATACTTATTAACCTCATTATTATTGGTTTCGGTATCAGCTTTAACCGTCGGAATATAAATAGTATCCGAATTACAGGCTATGCAATTGATACGTGCACCAACCCCTGTTAAAAAATCATTAAAAATCTCTGGTGTAATCAAATGAAAAACACTCACAGTTAACCCCCGGTGTTAACGAGTCAGCAATTAATGATGATTCGAATTTTATTACTTATTCAGCAGCAATATTTAACTTCAGATAATAGTCTTTACCCATAATCTTACCGCTATTAAGCCAGTCGATACCGTTATTGGTTAACGAAGATACGCTGCCGCTCTGGGCATAGGTTACTCCATGCTGGTCGGTTATTATAAAGCTGTTCGGCCCAACAATTCTTCCTACATACTGTGCCTGCGAGTTTCGTTGCTGGTGATCGTTAATACGATTAAAGAAACGCTCACCATATTGCGTGACCATTTTTTGAATTTCCTTACGATACTGATCGCGATTTAAAGCAGCATCCGACTTAAGGTTTGTAACAATAAATCCGTACAACTCAGCATTGGCCAGTGCTATAGCCATCTTTTCTGAAGCACCGTCGATAAATCGAGCAGCATTGACCGTGGTAGTTTTCGCAGCATCATTTTTATTATCGGTCGCAGCTTTCTGATCTTTTTTACTATTTTGCTCGTTTTCAGTTGTTTTAGTGTCCATCCAAACAGATGTATCAACAGCATCGTAAATCGTTGAAGATGCCCACGCTATACACGCCGTACGCAACTCTTTTTTGTCTGCCTTACGTATCATATTAGCCGTTTCCTGAGACGCTCTTACATTGGTGAGATCTATCTTTTGGGCAGCCAGTACGTCTTGCAAAGAAGCTTTCACATTTGGCGATGATGCGTGGCAGATGAGCTGCATCAGAAGCGGGCTTTTTTGATTATTAAAGAGAGGTACCATATCATCAATGGCCTCTGATATAACACTCAATGCTGGCAGGGTGACAGAATAAACTGGTGTTACTTTCTTAGCTGCAGCAGCACGCGGTGCTGCGGATGCTGTCTGCACGGCCATAATACTCGCCAGTACGGCAACAGAGCCGGATAGATATTTTTTGTTCATTTAAAATTCCTTTTTAATTTATTGAATAATATCGATAGTGACGCGTCGGTTAGGTGAAAGGCAAGCAATAAGCTGCGCCTGATTATTTCCGGAGCACTCTACAAGGGGATCATTTGCACCCATGCCTACGGCCATAATTTTATCACGTTCTACTCCCTGGGCAACGAGATAGTCTTTTATCGCTTCTGCTCGTTGTGCCGAGAGCATATTATTATAACTCGCCGATCCGAGTCTATCCGTATATCCTGTTACTTTGATATTAACATTGTCCGGCAGTTCACTGGCAAATTCAGCAATCTCCTGGAGCCCGTCAACGCGAAGCTCTGCGCTGTTAAAATTGAAAAGAGCTTCAGAGCTAAATACTTTTTCCGAAGATACAGTCAGCATTTTATCAGAAGGTTTAGCCGTCAGGCAATTCTCAGGTAAATAATAATAGCTCTGAGCTACCATATCCTTATTAAAAAGAACTTTAAGCTGACATGTTTTTAAGCCATCATTTTCTTTAACCTTAATAATATAGTCCCACTCCTTAACGCCCCACACCCCCTCTTTAAAGTGAGGAACGCCCATCAAATCATATAGCTGAGGTTTGGTTAAACCCTTTTTAAGCAACGCCATTCGCTCGGTGGTTACAATGATGCCTTCTTTAAATACCGCAGATTCTTTATCCGGAAATATGGGATGCTGCGTTTGTCCCGCAGAGTCAACATCACTTAAAGATCGTGTACAGCCGGATAATAAAGAAGCAACAACGCCTAATAGCAATGTGCATTTCGCCACAGATTTCAGATACATAATAAAGTCCTTTTGGAATCCTTGTATGGCCGGAGAAGAACTCCGGCCATGTTTAGATAATTAAATTACCACTGATATCCGACGCCGACGCTTACACCAAAGTCACCCTGACTGGTTGATGTTCCTGACAGCTTAGATACCCACTTGCCATTGTCTGAAATAGTCGATACGCCTATCGCTAGCGCTGACTGACCTTTATAAGAACCTCCACTCATTGCCATCATGCTGGCACCTGGTGAATAAGGTTGAGGAAGCGTTGCCATTGCCATGGCACCGGCAATACCTGCACTCAACTTATTCGTCTGCTTATTGACCATATGTTTCAGCTGACCGAATTTATTATCGGTGTACTGATTAGACATATCGATGCCCTGCTTCAGCTGATCGACGTTAACCGCATCGGTACCACGTGTTCCTCGGGCAACATTAGTAATTTGCCGCTCAGAACCTGCCGCACCCACTGAGATGCTATTATCGCGATCGGCAACGGAGCCGGTTCCCAGCGCAACCGTATTTTTACCTTTGGCTGAACTGTTGTTACCTAACGCAATGCTATTTTCAGCTGAGGCCATCGAATTATTACCAATGGCGACACTGTTAGCTCCGCTCGCTTTCGCTCCCGCGCCACCTGCCAGGGAATCTTTCCCGGTCGGGGTCGGCTTGGCTCGCTTGCTGGTATTGTTCACCTGGAACATACCTTCGCGGCCTTCGGTCAGGTTATTAACATTTCCACCGATATTCTTAACGGTACTTTCAACACCCTTAAGCTGCCCTACGTTCACGGCATCGGTAAGCTCTTTACCATCAGCAACGTTGGTGATCTGACGCTCGTTACCTTTGCTACCCACCGACAGCGTATTTTCACGGTTAGCAACAGAGTTAGAACCCAGCGCAATCGAGTTATTAGCCCCTTCGTTAACCACGGCGCCGGAACCAATCGCGACAGAATTATCAGCCTTGCTGCTAGCATTCCCCCCCATCGCTATCGAACCAGTACCGCTGGCGCTGGCATTCGTGCCGGTCGCAATCGCATTGTCACCGGTAGCCTGAGAGCCATGACCGCTGGCAATTGAGCTAGCGCCCGAAGCCAGTGCGCCATTACCGCTGGCAAGTGAACTGCTGCCAGACGCAACCGAGTCAGGGCCAATAGCCACAGCATCAGCGCCGGTAGCCGAAGAGTCTTTGCCTTTGGAGTTAGCGTGGAAGTAGCGGATACCATTACTGTTAATGTTATTAACAATATCCCCGCCCCAGTTCTTCAGCTGTCCATAGTTAACGGCATCTTTATCTTCTGTACCATCGGCAACGTTGGTTATCTTCTTACCGCCTGCATCAATACCGTCCACGGTAACTGATGGGCCGTTGGCAATTCTCAATCCGCTGTTGTTCAGGTTAACGCTACCGATAGTTACGCTACCTGAATCCGTCAGATTCAGATTATTTGCCAGTCCAACGCTCACAGTCCCGTCCTGCTGAAGAACAGACACGTTCTCATCAGACGGTTTGAATACCACGGTATCGCCCGGCTTAACTGTGCTGCTATTGCCGTTTGCATCCGAGACATTCCAGCCGCGGCCGGCAACCTCGCCGAGGCTATCCAACTGACCTTTGTTGACCGCATCGTCGGCATTTTTACCATTGGTAATGCCGCTAATACGGCCGCTGCCGTCGGCGTTCACCGTTACGTTACCGAACTTCGGCGACTCGGCCATCGTGATATTGAGGTTTCCATTCTCATCTACCGAAGTGCGCAGATTCGCACCGCTGTAAAGGCCTTTCGTCAGACCCTCGCCGCGGACCGTGAATGTATCCCCCAGGTTCAAATGGCCTGCACCAACGTTACCCGCGATGTTAAGACCCTTGCTGGACAGATCTTTGCCTACACTGTCCATCTGGCCCTTATTCACCGCGTCAGTATCGTTCACCGCATCGCCTACGTCGGTAATGTTCTTACCGCCTGCGCTGATGCCGCCGCCGGTGATGCTCGGACCGCCGGTGATGATCAGGCCGTCGTTGTTCACCGTGGTGTTGCCCGTCACGATGGAGCCGGTATCACCCAGGTTCAGGTTGTTCGCCAGTCCTACGGTGACCGTACCATCCGCCTGCGTAACCGTCAGGTTGTCGTTCGACGGTGCGAAAGTCACCGTGTCGCCCGGCTTAACCTGGCTCGCGTTGCCGCTGGCATCGGAGACGCTCCAGCCTTTGTTGGCCAACTCGCCGACCTTGTCCATCTGGCCCTTGTTAACCGCATCAGTCGCGTTAACCGCATCGCCTACATCGGTAATTGTCTTACCGCCTGCACTGATGCCGCCGCCGGTGATGCTCGGGCCGCCCGTAATAGTCAGGCCGTCGTTGTTCACCGTGGTGTTGCCCGTCACGATGGAGCCCGCCGCACCCAGGTTCAGGCTGCTCGCCAGCCCAACGGTGACCGTACCATCCGCCTGCGTAACCGTCAGGTTGTCGTTCGACGGTGCGAAAGTCACCGTGTCGCCCGGCTTGACCTGGCTCGCGTTGCCACTGGCATCGGAGACGTTCCAGCCTTTGTTGGCCAACTCGCCGACCTTGTCCATCTGGCCCTTGTTCACCGCATCGGTAGCGTTCACGGCGTCGCCTACGTCGGTAATGTTCTTACCGCCTGCGCTGATGCCGCCGCCGGTGATGCTCGGGCCGCCCGTAATAGTCAGGCCGTCGTTGTTCACCGTGGTGTTACCCGTCACGATGGAGCCTGCCGCACCCAGGTTCAGGTTGCTCGCCAGCCCTACGGTGACCGTACCGTCCGCCTGCGTAACCGTCAGGTTATCGTTCGACGGCGCGAAGGTCACCGTGTCGCCCGGCTTGATGGCGCTCGCGTTGCCGCTGGCATCGGAGACGTTCCAGCCCTTGTTAGCCATCTCGCCGATGCTGTCCATCTGGCCCTTGTTCACCGCGTCGGTGGCGTTCACCGCGTCCGCCACGCCGCTGATGCGGCCGCTGCCGTCGGCGTTCACCGTCACGTCGCCGAAGGTCGGGGAGTCCGACATCGCCACGTTCAGGCTGCCATCTTCACCCACCGTGGTGCGCAGGTTCTTGCCGCTGTAGGTGCCTGCGGTAGTGCCTTCGCCTTTCACGGTCAGGGTGTCGCCCAGGTTCAGGTGGCCAATGCCGTCGTTACCCGCCAGGTTCAGACCTTTACTGGACAGATCTCTGCCCACGCTGTCCATCTGACCCTTGTTCACCGCGTCGGTCGCATTAACCGCATCCCCTACGTCGGTGATGGTCTTACCGCCTGCGCTGATGCCGCCGCCGGTGATACTCGGACCGCCGGTGATGGTCAGGCCGTCGTTGTTCACCGTGGTGTTACCCGTCACGATAGAACCGGTATCCCCCAGGTTCAGGTTGTTCGCCAGCCCTACGGTAACCGTACCGTCCGCCTGCGCTACCGTCAGGTTGCCGTTAGACGGCTTGAAGGTCGCTTTGTCGCCCGGCTTGATGGTGCTGTCGGTGGTGCCGTCCGACAGGATCCAGCCCTTGTTCGCCACCGCGCCCACGCTGTCCATCTGGCCCTTGTTCACCGCGTCGGTCGCGTTCACCGCGTCCGCCACGCCGCTGATGCGGCCGCTGCCGTCCGGATTCACCGTCACGTTGCCGAAGGTCGGGGAGTCCGACATCGCCACGTTCAGGCTGCCGTCCGCGCCCACAGTAGTGCGCAGGTTCTTACCGCTGTAGGTACCCGCGGTAGTCCCTTCGCCCTTCACGGTCAGGGTGTCACCCAGGTTCAGGTGGCCGGTACCCACGTTGCCCGCCAGGTTCAGACCCTTGCTGGTCAGCGCCGCATCGGTGTTACCCAGCTGGCTGACGTTCACCGCGTCGGTCGCATTCACGCCCGCCGCCACGTCGGTGATGATCCGCTTGCCGGCACTGATCCCGCCGCTGGTCACGCTCGGACCATTAGCAAGCGTCAGTCCGTCGCTGTTCAGCGTAGTGCCGCCCAGTGCGATGGAGCCCGCCGCGCCCAGATTCAGCGTGTCGGCCAGGCCGACCGTCACCGTGCCGTCCTTCTGCGCTACCGTCAGGTTGCCGTTCGATGGCTTGAAGGTCGCCTTGTCACCCGGCTTGATGGTGCTGTCGGTGGTGCCGTCCGAGAGGGTCCAGCCCTTATTCGCCACCGCGCCCACGCTGTCCATCTGGCCCTTGTTCACCGCGTCGGTCGCGTTCACCGCGTCAGCCACGCCGCTGATGCGGCCGCTGCCGTCGGCGTTCACCGTCACGTTACCGAAGGTCGGGGAGTCCGACATCGCCACGTTCAGGCTGCCGTTCGCATCTACCGTGGTACGCAGGTTCTTGCCGCTGTAGGTGCCCGCGGTAGTGCCTTCGCCCTTCACGGTCAGGGTGTCGCCCAGGTTCAGATGACCCGTGCCCACGTTGCCCGCCAGGTTCAGACCCTTACCGGACAGCTCGCTGCCGATATTGTCCATCTGGCCTTTATTCACCGCATCGGTGGACTTCACGCCGTCCGCCACGTCGGTGATGACCTTGCCGCCGGCATTGATGCCACCGGTGGTCACACTCGGGCCGCCCGCAACGATCAGTCCGCTGTTGTTCAGCGTGGTGTTGCCCGTCACGATGGAGCCGGAATCACCCAGGTTCAGGTTATTCGCCAGGCCCACGGTCACGGTGCCGTCCTTCTGCGCCACCGTCAGGTTGCCGTTGGACGCCGCGAAGGTCGCCTTGTCACCCGGCTTGATGGTGCTGTCGGTGGTGCCGTCCGACAGGATCCAGCCCTGGTTCGCCACCGCGCCGATGCTGTCCAGCTGCCCCTTGTTCACCGCGTCGGTCGCGTTCACCGCGTCCGACACGCCGCTGATGCGGCCGCTGCCGTCGGCGTTCACCTTCACGTCGCCGAATGTCGGAGACTCCGCCATCGCCACGTTCAGGCTGCCGTTCGCATCTACCGTGGTGCGCAGGTTCTTGCCGCTGTAGTCGCCCGGGGTGGTCCCTTCGCCCTTCACGGTCATCGTCTCGCCCAGCTTAAAGCCGCGGCTGCCCACGTTACCCGCCAGGGTCAGACCCTTGTTGGTCAGCTCCTCGCTGGCGCTGCCCAGCTGGCTCATGTTCACCGCGTCGGTCGCGTTCTCACCCGCCTTCACGCCGGTAATTTTCATGCCACCGGCATCAATACCGCCGGTCGTCAGTTTTGGACCGTTGGCGATGGTCAGGCCGTCGCCGTTCAGCATGATGTTGCCGTTGGCGCCCATGGCAACGGAGCCCGCCGCACCCAGGTTCAGCGTGTCGGACAGGCCGACCGTCACCGTGCCGTCCTTCTGCGCCACCGTCAGGTTGCCGTTCGACGGCTTAAAGGTCGCCTTGTCACCCGGCTTGATGGTGCTGTCGGTGGTGCCGTCAGACAGGGTCCAGCCCTGGTTCGCCACCGCGCCGATGCTGTCCAGCTGCCCCTTGTTCACCGCGTCGGTGGCGTTCACCGCATCTGACACGCCGCTGATGCGGCCGCTGCCGTCCGGGTTCACCTTCACGTTGCCGAAGGTCGGAGACTCGGCCATCGCCACGTTCAGGTTGCCATCCTTATCTACCGTGGTGCTCAGGTTCTTGCCGCTGTAGGTGCCCGGGGTGGTCCCTTCGCCCTTCACGGTCATCGTCTCACCCAGCTTAAAGCCGCGGCTGCCCACGTTACCCGCCAGGGTCAGCCCCTTGTTGCTCAGCTCCT
>NZ_CAJYMB010000098.1 GCF_913775985.1 uncultured Pluralibacter sp.
CGACCTTTCGGTGGCGTACGCGGTGTGGGGCGGTTTCGGCGTGGCCGCGACGCTGGCGGCGGGCTGGGTGCTGTTTGGCCAGCGCCTCAACCGTAAAGGCTGGGTCGGCCTGTGCCTGCTGATTGCCGGCATGGTGATGATTAAGCTCGCCTGATTGTGTGACGCCGCCCGGCAATACGGGCGGCGAAATATCCCGGCTGTATTATGCTTTACTCATAAATAATATGGACGATAACCAGGACTGGGCTATGTATACACGCCACACTTCAGGCTGTTTACGCGTTGACAATACTCCATCACAACGATCCTTTACCCCGGTAAGCTTTCGGGGATTCTGGCACCTGTCGCCCGCAGGCAACTCAAATTATTCAGGCTATGGCGCGGTGCGCCATGTTTAATCCTTCCCGCTGGCGCAACGCGGCGACGGCGAGAACGCTGTTTATCATGCTGTTTCTGGCCGGGATTGGGCTGCTGGTCTCGATTATTTCTCTGCTGTTCCTCTCGCAAAATCTGCTCAGCAGCAAAATTAATGAAATGGACAGCCACCGCACGGCGATGGCGGTTAACGGGGCGATCCAAAGTTCCGTTGGTCGCGTGATGACGCTGGTGGTGGATAACGCTATCTGGGACGATGCGGTCTATAAAACCTATCCGCCAAACCTTGATGCCCGCTGGCTGTACGATACCTGGGGCGCAGGCTTCAAAATCAACAATCTGTACGACGGCACCTTCGTGCTGGACGAGAGATTTCGCATCCTGTGGGGCGCATTTCACAGCCAGCCGTTTAACGAAAAGGATCTGGCTTTTTTCGGCCCGGCGATGCGCGCGCTGATTAATAATAACGCCGCGGCGCTGGCGAGCGGCCGGCAGAATGTCGCCGGGATTATCCATACCCGGGAAGGGACTGCCTTTGTCGCTATCGGCCTCATCCGCCCGATGACCGGGCGGCTGCAGGTGAGCGACGCGACCCGCCGCTATCTGGTGATTACCCGCCAGCTCAATTCGCAGATGCTGCGCGAGCTGGGAGACACTTTTCAGATTGACGGCCTGCACCTGACGATGAGTAAAACCAGCCCCGACAGCGTGCCGCTGAAAAGCTACACCGGCGAGGTGCTGGGCTACCTCAGCTGGCAGCCGCGCCTGCCCGGGGCCCAGGCTGCGATTGCCGCCTCGCCGCAAATTCGCCAGATAGTCGTCCTCGCCGCCGGGCTGATCCTGCTGTTTATCGTGCTCAGCAGCCTCGGGCTGTACAAGCTCGGCCGCGGTGAAAAGCAGGCCCGTATCAAGGCGCGCATCGACTGGCTCAGCGGCTTACCTAATCGAAGAGCGCTGCTTGAAGCGCTCGAGCAGGCGAACCTGCGCGGCGAGGGAGGCGGTAAGACCATGGTCTTTATCGATCTCGACGGTTTTAAAGACGTCAATGACATCTACGGCCACGACGTGGGTGATGCGCTGATTGTTCACGTTGCCGGTGTTTTGCAGGCGCAAACCCCTGACGGGGCGCTGCTCGCCCGGCTCGGCGGGGACGAGTTCGCGCTGGCCGCCAGCGGTCCACAGGCGGCGCAGGCCGCAGACACCTTTGCCCGGCGGGTGCTGGAGTCCCTGAGCCAGCCAATCCGCATTCGCGAGCGCACCATTTACATCGGCGCCAGCATCGGTATTGCCAGCGGCGATGACGGCACCGAAAGCAGCCCCGAGCTGTTCCGCCGGGCGGATATCGCCATGTACCATTCGAAAATCAACGGCAAAGGACGAGTGACCTGGTACGATGCCGCGCTCAACAGCGCCCGGGAGCACCAGCTGCGCATTGAAAACGAGATCCGCCACGGTCTTGCGCACGATGAGTTCGAGGTCTGGTATCAGCCCATCGTTAATGCCGCCACGCTGGACATCACCGGCGTTGAAGCCCTGGTGCGCTGGCCGCGCCGGCCGGGCGGCGAGCTGCGGCCGGATGATTTTATTGCGGTGGCGGAAAGCAGCGGGCTGATCGAGCCGCTCGGCCAGCTGGTACTGCGTCGCGCCTGCCGGGATCTGCTGGAGCTGTGCAATTTAACGCTGTCGGTAAACATCTCTCCCGCGCAGTTTCGCGATCCGAACTTTGAAAGCCACGTGGCGCAGGCGCTCGAAGAGAGCCGCTTTCCCGCCGCGCGCCTGCAGCTGGAGATCACCGAAACCTACGTGCTGGAGGGGCCCGATCGCGCCTGCGCCGCCATTGCCAATCTGAAAGCGCTGGGCGCCAGCATTGCGCTTGATGATTTTGGTACCGGCTATTCCAGCATCGGCTACCTGCGGCGCCTCAGCGTTAACAGCATCAAGATTGATAAATCCCTGGCGGGCAGCGTGGACAGCGACGCGCAGGCGGCGGCGCTGGTGAGCGGCACCGTGCGCATCGCGACGGCGCTGGGGATGTCGGTGGTGGCGGAAGGGGTTGAAAATGAGCAGCAGGTTACGCTGCTGCGCGAAGCCGGCTGCGATCGGCTGCAGGGTTATCTGTTCGGACAGCCGATGCCGGTTGCCGCATTGCGCGAACGCTACAGGCCGCGCCCGAAGTGATTACTGTTTAGCCAGCGCCTGCAGCCTGTCGCGAAAGCCGGTCACGGCGATAGCGCGGTTGTCCGCGCGCCAGCGGTCTTTTGCCGCCGGGGCCGAACTCTGAACGCCAATCAGCTGCCACTGCGTGCCGGTTTTCAGCATCAGCGGCGAGCCGCTGTCGCCGGGCAAGGTGTCGCACTGGTGTGACAGCACCGAGGTTTGCGCCCAGCCGGTAACAATGCAGTCGCTGTGGGTGTAGAGCGAGTCCAGATGGTCGAGCGGGTAGCCGGACTGGGTCACTTTGCGATCGGCGGCTTTAAGCGCCGCGGTGAGCGCGGCTTTGTCGCCGTCGAACAGCGGGATCGGCGTAATGCCCGAAGGCGGGTAGCGCAGCACGATCAGTGCGAAATCCCAGGGCGCCGCACCCGGTGGAACAATCCAGCCATCGCCGTCCGGCTTGAGGCGGCGCCCCAGCGAAGGTTCAACCCGTCCTTCAATACCGTGAATCTCATAGCGCCAGAGGCCCTTTTGCGAGACGAAGCGCAGCGCCACGGCTTTATCTTCTTTGCCGGCAGGCGGCGCCAGCAGGCAGTGCCCGGCAGTAAGCGCCAGGTTCGGTGAAATCAGCGTTGCGGTACAGAGATTGCCGCTGGCGGTTTCCAGCTGGCCGATAGCGTCCCACGGATGTTCAGTGGGATTGGTGACCTTAACCCGATCGTCGTGGCCAAAAAACAGGGTTTTCACGTCCTGCGCGCTGATACCGGTATCATCGGCGGCTTCATCGCTGCGGGCGTGGGCGGCCAGGGACAAAAGACACAGTGCTCCCAGTAAACCTGCTGTCACTCTACGCATAACACTCTCTGGTGGGATAATTATGATTATAAAAAAAGGCAACCCAATGAGATTACTATAGACGGGATGATTATAAAGTGGGAGTAAAATCAGAGAACTACGCTAATACAGAAAGAAGCGGGTCGCAATCAGGGCGCAGATAATCAGCAGCAGCAGGATGAGCTCAAATCGATAACGACGCAGCATGATTGCTCTCCGGAAAAAAACGGCGCTGAATCAGCGCCGGTTTACTATACAGACTCGAACTCAGGTTCGCAGACTTATGCAGCTGGCTGAGCAGCCGGTTTTGCAGCTTCGTGTTTAACCGGTTTTTTGTGCGCTTTTTTTGCAGCCTGGGCTTTCTGAGCGGCAGCGGCAGGTTTGGCAGCGGCTTTCTTAGTGGCTTTGTGTTTTTTCGCAGCCTGCGCTTTCTGAGCAGCAGGAGCGGCTTTCTTGTGTTTCTTCACGTGGTGCTTAGCCGGTGCAGTATGAGTAGTGGTCGCAGGAGCGGCAGTAGTAGTTTCAGCAGCAAAAGCGGCAGAAGACAGACCCATAGCAGCGGCAACAACCAGAGCTAATACTTTTTTCATTGCGAATTCCTCGAAATTGGTTTCATTGTGCAACCCCACTGCGGGGCCGTTGAACACACTATAGGCCGGTCAATTCGCGGAATCAGTGGGTGATTGGTATCGGCGTGTAACCGAATGTACAGCCCGGGCGCCGGGCGTTACCCGGCGCCGGAAGATCACAGATAGCGGCGGGTAAGATGCTCGCGGAAGTAGCGGGTATTCAGCGTTTCGCCGGTGGCCAGCGTCAGCAGCTCGGCGGTGGTAAAGCGGCTCGCGTGCTGCCAGATATTGTCGCGCAGCCAGTTAAACAGCGGGCTGAAGTCGCCTTTGGCGAGGCTGTCATCAAGGCCCGGCAGCGCGCTGCGGGCGGCACTAAACAGCTGCGCGGCGTACATGGCCCCGAGGGTATAAGAGGGGAAGTAGCCGAAGCCGCCGTCGGTCCAGTGAATATCCTGCATACAGCCGTTCTGATAGTTGCCGGCAGTGGAGAGGCCGAGATACTGCTGCATCTTCTCATCCCACAGTCCCGGAATATCGTCCACCTCAATATCGCCATCAATCAGCGCCCGCTCAATTTCGTAGCGCAGAATCACGTGGGCCGGATAGCTGACTTCATCCGCGTCGACGCGGATATAGCCGGGTTTGACCTTATGGCTCCAGGTGATGAAGTTCTCCAGCGTGAAGGCGGGCTGGTCGCCAAAGCGCTGGCGAATAGCGGGCAGCAGGTGCTGCAAAAATGCCGGGCTGCGGCCAAGCTGCATCTCAAAAAACAGGCTCTGGGATTCGTGGACGCCCATCGAACGCGCCTGTCCGACAGGTTGGCCCGCCCACTGCCGGGGGAGATTCTGCTCGTAGCGGGCGTGGCCGGTTTCGTGGATCACCCCGAACAGGGCGCTCAGCACGTCCTCTTCGTTGTAGCGGGTGGTGATGCGCACATCCTCCGGCACGCCGCCGCAGAAAGGGTGCGCGCTGATGTCCAGCCGCCCGTGCTCGAAATCAAAACCCAGCAGCGTCATGGCGTGCAGGCCCAGATCTCGCTGGCGATCGGTGGGGAAAGGACCCTGCGGATCGAGGCAGGGGCGGCTGGCCTGTTTTTCTACTACCTGCTGGAGTAAATCCGGCAGCCAGCCTTTCAGATCGCTGAACAGCACGTCGAGCCGGGCGCTGGTCATCCCCGGTTCATAGATATCCAGCAGGGCATCGTAGCGGGAGCCGCCGCGGGCGTCGGCGCGAATGGCGGCCTCTTCGCGGCTCAGCTTCACCACTTCTTTCAGGTTGGGCGCGAATCCCTGCCAGTCGTTATTTTTGCGCTGGGTGCGCCAGGCGTGCTCGCAGCGGCTGCCGGCCAGTGATTTGGCTTCCACCAGGCTTTCCGGCAGCAGCGCCGCCTGAGCGTAGGCACGCTGCATTTCCCGCAGGTTAGCGCGCTCGTCTTCGCTGAGGTTTTCCTGCTCCGCGCCCGCGAGCTGCTCGCCGACGTTTTTCGCCGTCAGGATCTGATGCTGCAGCACCCCCAGTTCGGCCAGCGCTTCGCCCCGCGCGCTGCTGCCGCCCGGCGGCATCATGGTTGCCATATCCCAGCCGGCGACGGCGGAGAGATGAGAAAAGCGGGAGAGGCGCTGGAAGGTGCGGACGAGCTGCTGATAGTGCTGGTTTTCCATAGTGGTGTAATTCCCCGGTAGAGATTAAAAGAGGATGAGAAACGAATGTTGTAACACGGGACGGGCGAGAAGGCGACTGGCCCGGAGGCGGGCCAGCCGGGCCGTGCGGCTAGCGCAGGCGGAAGTGCAGGGCGCGGCCAACGGCCAGCGCCATCAGCAGGAGTACAGCGATAAACCCGCCGACGCCGTTCCAGCCCCAGCTGTGCCAGAACACCCCGCCCAGGGTGCCGGCCACGCTGGAGCCAAGGTAGTAGCTAAACAGATACAGCGAC
>NZ_CAJYMB010000099.1 GCF_913775985.1 uncultured Pluralibacter sp.
GATCAGCAGCGCGGCCTGCTCGCCGTCGTCGGGAAAGCGCACCGAAAAATGTACGATGCGGCTGGACACCTCTCCCCTGCCCTCCCAGGTTTTGGTCGCGCCGAAGTAGTCGCTTCCCGGCAGATCCCACTTTGAGAGCTGGTGGAAATTTTTACGCACGAAGGTGCCGAGACCCTGGCGGGTATAAATAAGCCCTTCAACGATCAGCTGGCGCATCGCCTGCTGGATAGTCATTCGGCTGGTACCAAACTCCGCCGCCAGCGCAAGCTGGTCAGGCAGCGGCCGGCTGGCCGGGTACTGCTCGCTGATGATGCGCTTTTTGATTTCCCGCGCGATAGTTAAATACTTTGCCGCCATGCCTGCTGGTGTCCCTGTGAATGGTTGATGGAGAGCTACAGCGTTTCACCGCGGCTGGCGATCGCTAGCCTGAGCCAGCCGTAGCTCTTCTTCGGTATCCGCTTCAAATCTTTCAGATCGTGGTTGTCGCGGTTGACGTACACCACGCCGTAGCGCTTGCGCATGTCGCCCTGGGAGCTAAGAATATCAATCAGGCCCCAGCCGAGATAGCCCATCACCCGCGCGCCGTCTTCGGCTATCGCCGCCTTCATCGCGTTAATGTGATCCCGGTGATAGCCGATGCGATAGTCGTCGGCCACCGGATTAATGCCGTCCCAGGACTCAATCACGCCGATGCCGTTTTCAATCGGGAAAACCGGCATCCGCCAGCGGTTGGCGTATTCGGTAATAATCGAGCGAAAGCCCAGCGGATCTATCTGCCAGCCCCATTCGGTGGCCTGCAGGTGCGGATTGGGCCGATCGCCGTACTGCATGTAGTTGTTAACCGCCGTTCCTTCCGGGATGCGATCGGCATCGAGGGTGCGGCTGGCGTAGTAGCTGAAAGCCAGGAAATCGTTTTTCACCGTCGCCAGCAGGGCGAGATCCTCTTCGCGATAAATATCGCTGAACCCTTCCCGCGCCACCGTCGCCAGCACTTCCGGGCTGTAGCCGCACCCGGCAAACACGCTGAGCAGGTTCTGGTTGAGAAATTCGTCTAGCTGGCGGGCGCAGAACACGTCGCGCGGCTTGCAGGTGGCGGGGTAGACCAGCGCGTGGGCCAGCATACCGCCCATCAGCTGTCCTGGGCAGGTCTGCTGCAGATAGCGAGTCAGGTGCGCGTGGGCCACCATTACGTGATGCTGGATGGCGTAGAGCTCGCGCAGAGTCTTCTCCCCGCGCAGGTAGCCGGAAATCAGAAACGCGTCCGGCATGTGGTAAAGGTTCTGCTCGTTGAAGGTCAGCCAGTACTTCACCCTGCCGCCAAAGCAGTCGATCATCTTTTTGCCGTAGCGGATAAAGGCATTCATCGCCCGGCGATCGCAAAAGCCATTGCTGGCTTCGGCCAGCGCCAGCGGCATATCGAAATGGTAGAGGCAGATCATCGGCTCGATGCCGCGGGCAAGCAGCGCGTCAATAAAGCGCTGATAAAAGGCGATACCCTCTTCGTTAAACTCGCCCTCGCCATCGGGGCAGACCCGGCTCCAGGCGAGGGAGAAACGGTAGCAGGTCATTCCTAAATCCTGCATCAGATCAAAATCTTCTTCGTAGCGGTGATAGGTATCGGTAGCGACTTTCCAGTCGGAGGCAAATTCCGAGGCCTCACGAATGTCGTACACCGAAAGCCCTTTGCCGCCCTCGTTCCAGCCGCCTTCCGTCTGCATGCTGGACGCGGAGTTACCCCATAAAAAATCTGCCGGCAGTGCGTTCATTCCTTTGCCCTCTATATGACTAGTCATTTAAAAATAAAGAGTAGTCATTTATCGTCAGGGTGCGGTAAATGGCAACGATGAGAACCCTTTTTTGTGAGCGGGATGGCAAAGCCGCCGCGCCCTCAGGTTAAGGGCGCGGCGTTAAGGCAATCAGGAAAGGAGGCGCAGCAGGCCGTAGCCAATCGCCGTTGCCCAAAACAGCATCGGAATAGAATAGAGGTGGAAGCGCCACCAGATGCGGCTGTCGTTGGCCATGCGCAGGGCAATCAGGTTGGCAAGGGAACCCGGCAGCAGGCCGAAGCCGCCGACGTTCACCGCCCAGGCCAGCAGCACCGACGGCGGCACGTAGTTAATCAGCAAAATCGTGGCCGGCACGTTGCTGATGACCTGCGACAGCCCCACCGCAGTCAGCCACTGCCCGGCAGCCGGCAGCTGGCCCGCGTGGCCGAGCGCGTGATGCAGCGCGGGAAGCTGGGTCAGCAGATGCACGTCCACAAACATCGCCATAAACACCAGCAGCAGCGTCCAGTCAACGCTGATAATCACCCGCCGTTCCAGCAGCAGAAAGCCGACCGCCAGCGCCGCCAGCCCCCACAGCTCCAGGTGCAGATCCAGCGCCAGCAGGAAAACCAGATAAAAAAACAGGCAGCTCCAGACCAGCTTTGGCTTCCACGCCGGCAGCGAATCGCTGCTTTGAAAAGTAAGCGGCGAGGGTTTAAAGCAGAAGCGGCACAGCAGCAGCAGGCTCAGCATCATCGCCAGCGCCAGCGGCGCCATCTGGCCGATAAACGCCGCAAAGCTGACGCCGGAGCGGCCCCACAGCAGGATATTTTGCGGATTGCCGATAGGTGTCAGCAGCGATCCGGCGTTAACCGCCAGCGCTTCGAAAATAATCAGCCGGTTTATCGGCAGCGCGCACCACTTTTTCAACGTCAGCGTCAGGGGCACCACAATAAACAGCGCCACGTCGTTGGTCAGAAAGGTGGAGAGCAGCGCCGCCGCCAGCACCATAAAACAGGCCAGCGCGCGCTCGGTGGCGAAACGCCGGGCCAGCTTGCGGCCCAGCACATCAAAATAGCCGCTGAGCTCGACCCCTTTGGTCAGCAGCATCAGGCCGCTGAGGGTGATAATGGTGTGCCAGTCAATGCTGGCCGGCCAGCTGCGGGGCTGAAAAGGAACCACGAAGCACAGCCCGGTGCCGATAAGAATCAGCAAATGCAAAAAGCGATCGCGCAGCAGCGATCGCACAAAAGGGAGGTTCATTAAGAGGGATTTTCCGCCGTAAGGGTAAAGTGACGAAAGCGTTCCAGGGTTTCCTGGCTGACGTGATGCTCCATGCCCTCCGCATCCCGGCGGGCCGTTTCCGGGCTGACGCCGATGGCCAGCAGAAAGTTTTCCACAATCTGGTGGCGCTCGCGGCTCTCCTGGGCCAGCTTCTCGCCCTCCGGAGTGAGAAACACGCCACGCCACGGGATCTGCTCAATCAGGCCAACGCCCACCAGCCGCTTCAGCATTTTCGCCACCGTCGGCTGGGAGACACCGAGCCGGGCGGCCATATCCACCTGGCGGGCTTCGCCTACTTCGCGGATCAGATCGGAAATAAGCTCCACATAATCATCAATCAGCTCCCGGCGGTGCGCCTCGCGGACCTGACGAAAACCTTCAACATGCTCTTCAACGTTAACTAGCTGCGTCACTTTTTTATGTCCTGGCCTGGCCGGGCGATTGCTCATGGTGCTTCCTCATGCGTGACGTTCGTTGGTATCAATTAACGGCGCCTATTGTATCGGATCGTGCCGTAAGAACAAAAAATTAACGTTTTAGCCATAGCTAAGTAATATAGCCTGTGCTATATCTGTATGTAATGCGAACATCCTTCAGGGAATGAAGGCGTAGAATGTTCAGGAGTAACCCATGAATGAACTTAAGAGGTGCCTAACCGTGTTTTCACACTCTCCCTTTAAAATCCGCCTGATGCTGCTCAATATGCTTTGCGACATGCTGGGCGATAAAAAACAGCAAGAGAAACCTTCGCGCTAATGCGGCATCGCGGGATGCCGCACTTCCCTTCGGCTTAAAAACGGGCCGCGTAGTTCCTTCGTTCCTTTTTCAATCAAAATTGTAATCTCCCTCGCAAAACAATTCGTTATGAACTGTTGACGCAGCCATACGTGCCCCTTATCTTCTTGCTGCCCTGCAGCCTCTGCGTCTTGTTGAACACCTTTCTTCACGCACCGTCCGGCAGGCCCTCTCCTTAACGCCAGGGAGCAGACATGGCGATTTTCTGATTGTTGTTTATGAACGTTACGCTGAAAGAGTCCCTCTCCGCCCGCGTCCTGAGCCTGAGCCCCTGGACCGGATGCTATATTTTACTTTCCCTGCTGATTAATCTGGCGCTGGGCTACCCTTTCAGCCTGCTGTACACCGCCGCCTTTGCCGCCGTACTGCATCTGCTGTGGCGCAGTTCGACGCTGGCCTACCGGATAGTCGTCGGCGCCTGCGCGCTGGTTGCCGCGCTGTATTATCCCTTCGGGCAGGCCTACGGTTCGCCCAACTTCAATACGCTGCTGGCGCTGCACGCCACCAATATCGAAGAGTCCACCGAGATCCTCACCATTTTCCCCTGGTACAGCTACTGCGTGGGGCTGTTGATCTTCGCCCTCGGCGCTATTGCCGTTCGGCGAAAAAGCGAGCCGCGCCGCGGCTGGGGAAAAATGGATTACGCGTGCCTGGTTTTTAGCCTCGTCACGATTTTTATCCGGCCGGTGCAGGAGATGGCCTGGGATGGGCAGTTTCACCTCAGCAAAGTGGGCTATCCGGTGGCGCGCTTCGTGCAGGACGCGCTGGCAAGCAACCAGGACGTGCTGGACGAACAGGCGCGAATGCTGGCGCTGGCCGGTAAAAAGGATACCTGGAACGTGCTGGCGGTGAAGCCAAAGTACCATATCTACGTGGTGGTAATTGGCGAAAGCGTGCGCCGGGACGCGGTGGGCGCCTTCGGCGGCCACTGGAACAACACGCCGTTTGCCAGCAAGGTGAACGGCTATCTGTTTACCGACTATATTGCCGCCAGCGGCTCTACTCAGAAGTCACTGGGATTAACACTTAACCGGGTCGTCGACGGCAAACCGCAGTTTCAGGATAATTTTGTCACGCTGGCCAACCGGGCGGGGTTTCAGACCTGGTGGTTCTCCAACCAGGGGCAAATCGGCGAATACGATACCGCCATCGCCAGCATTGCCCGCCGCGCTGACGAAGTGCAGTTTCTCAAAAAGGGTGATTTTGAAGCAGACAAGAATACCCGGGACGACGAATTACTGAAGATGACCGATCAGGTACTGGCCGCGCCGCGCACGCCGCCGCAGCTTATCGTGCTGCACCTGATGGGCTCACATCCCCAGGCCTGCGACCGCACGCGGGGGGAATATGCGCAGTTTGTGGTGTCGAAAGAGACATCCTGCTATCTGCACAGCGTCACCCAAACCGACAACTTGCTGAGTCGCCTGTATACCCGTCTGCGCAATGCCGGAGAGAGCTTCTCGCTAGTCTATTTTTCCGATCACGGGCTGGCGTTTAAAGCCCGGGGAAAGCCGGTGCAGTATCTGGCCCATGACGATAAGTTTCAGCAGAATTTTCAGGTGCCCTTTATGGTGCTTTCCAGCGATGACAAAGCCCACCGGATTATTAAGGCCCGCCGCTCCGCCAACGATTTCTTACAGTTTTTCGCCCAGTGGACCGGCATTAAAACCCGAGAAATTAGCAGCACTTACCGCTTTATCTCCGAGCAAAAGGCCGCACCGGCATATATCACCAACTTTAAATTGCAGAAGGTAGACTACACTCACCTGGCCAGTGACGTGTTTAGCCGCTGAATTAAGGGCAAAAAAAATCCGCCCGGGGGCGGATTTTTCACAATCGCGGATGCGATTAGAAGCTGTAGCCAACGCCTGCGATCCAGGTGCCGACGTCTACGCTACGAATACGAGACTGTTCGTAGGAGAAGTCCAGAGCAACTTCTTTGATCGGGTTCAGCTGAACACCGGCGCCGTAAGAGAAGCCAGCATCGCTGAAGTCATTTTTATGACGCTGAGAATCAGTTTTCTGGAATTTACCGTAACCAACACCGACTACGCCGTATACGCTGGCCCAGTCGTTGATGCGGTAAGCAGGACCACCGGTCACGCCGTAGTACTGACCTTTGTTGTACAGGTCGTTGCTGTCAGTGCGGCTTTTTTCGGTGTAAGTAAAGGAGCCGATAACACCCAGCGGGCTGTCGTTCCACTCGTAGCGGTATTTCAGGTTGAAACCATTCGCTTTGTTAGCAAAGCCCTGGAAATCACTCTGAGCGTAACCGCCAGAAACGGTAGCCTGGCCTGCAACTGCAGTACCTGCGGAGAAAGCCATAACCATGGCCAGTGCTGAAAGACATGCAATTTTTTTCATAACCACCTCAAATGTGCTTCAAGTAATCCGTAAGATTTAAATATATCAACAATTCGCAGGAAACTCTTGGTACTTCTCGTTGTCTAACAGTGTTTTTCGTGTAACCAGATGTTTCCACCTGGTACATACTCTGTTAGAAATCAGCAGCTTCCCCCGCGTATTGCCCCATTATGCGCATTAAAAACGTGATGAATATCCAGATTAATCTGAAACTCTGAGAAAATTTAATATTCGAGTGAACTTATTTTAGGTCCTGTCGCACAGGTTTTTTTCAACAATCATTAAACAGCAACAGATTTATTCAATTACACTGACTCCCTTACGTTTTTTTAGGTTGATTTACATGGAGAAAAGGATGCCTCGCTCACCGCGTTCTACCGCTATCTGGCTGCCTGTTTTAGTGCTGATTATTGCCATGAGCTCAATTCAGAGCGGTGCGTCGCTGGCAAAAACCCTGTTTCCATTGATAGGCGCCCCCGGCGTTACCGCCCTGCGCCTGGCGCTCGGCACGCTGATCCTGGTGCTGGTGTTTAAGCCCTGGCGGCTAAGGTTCAGCCGCGAGCAGCGGCTGCCGCTGCTGCTGTACGGCCTCTCCCTCGGCGCTATGAACTATCTGTTTTATCTTTCACTGCAGCGCATTCCGCTCGGCATTGCCGTGGCGCTGGAGTTTATCGGGCCGCTGGCGGTGGCGCTGTTTGGCTCCCGCCGCCCGCTGGATTTTATATGGGTCCTGCTGGCGGTGATGGGGCTCTGGTTTCTGCTGCCGCTGGGCCAGAGCAGCGATAGCGTGGATCTCACCGGCGCCGCGCTGGCAATTGGCGCCGGCGCATGCTGGGCGCTGTATATTGTGAGCGGCCAGCGCGCCGGGGAAGAGCACGGCCCGGCCACCGATGCGATGGGATCGCTGATTGCCGCCGCCATTTTTGTGCCGGTTGGCATCATTCAGGCAGGCGACCTGCTGTGGCACTGGTCACTGCTGCCGATCGGGCTGGGGATCGCCGTTCTCTCTACGGCGTTGCCCTACTCCCTGGAAATGATCGCCCTGACGCGCCTGCCAACCCGCACCTTCGGCACGCTGATGAGTATGGAACCGGCCATCGCGGCTATTTCCGGAATGCTTTTTCTCGGCGAAACGCTGACCCTGAGCCAGACACTGGCGCTCGGCGCCATTATTGCCGCATCGGTAGGCTCTACCCTTACGCTGCGTAAGGAAGCACGCATTGAAAAGATTGAAATTAAATAATCTGAAACAAGAAAGCACATATTGTCCGGGGTATTTTGTAGCAACGCTTTTGGGAATGAAAATATTTAGCGAATGAAATATATTCTCACTTAAAAATTAAGAATCTTTTACCAAAAAATATATAACTAACTGTTTAATAATGATTTAACAGAAAGCTTAAAAGTCTATGCTATTAAACCGATAGGCATTAACTTTCCGGCAAAGTTTTAAACCGGTGCTATACTTAATCCCGAAAATTACTGGGACAATCACATCAAGAGGATATGAGATTATGAGTACCGCTAAACTGGTCAAAACCAAATCATCTAACCTGCTTTATACCCGTAACGATGTATCTGACAGCGTGAAAAAGGCCACTATTGAGCTGCTGAATCGCCAGGTGATCCAGTTCATTGACCTGTCGCTGATCACCAAGCAGGCCCACTGGAATATGCGCGGTGCCAACTTTATTGCCGTTCACGAAATGCTCGACGGCTTCCGCACCGCCCTGGTAGGTCACCTGGACACCATGGCAGAACGCGCCGTGCAGCTCGGCGGTGTAGCCCTGGGTACCACTCAGGTTATCAACAGCAAAACCGCACTGAAAAGCTATCCGCTGGACATCCACAGCGTTCAGGATCACTTGAAAGAGCTGGCTGACCGCTATGCCGTTGTCGCCAACGACATTCGCAAAGCTATCGACGAAGCGAAAGATGAAGATACTGCTGATATCTTTACCGCCGCTTCCCGCGACCTGGACCAGTTCCTGTGGTTCATCGAGTCCAACATCGAGTAAGCCTTATCGCTTTATTCTCAAACCCCTCTCCGGAGGGGTTTTGCGCTTTTATGGTGCATTGCCTTCCTGCTCCTCGCCCGCAAAGTAATTAAAATGTAAACATTGCATCACACAATCGTTAACATAAGATTGTTTTATCTCCGCTATTTACGCTAAATATCGTCCTGCAGAGCCCCTCTGCGGCGATGCACTCATTCTGCGCCCCAAAACAGTGCATCCGCTACAGCCTGCACCGCTGCCAGTACAACCTGATGTCCGGCTTTGTTTATAAAACAACGGGTTGTAAAACTGGCACACTTTTTTCATAAGCGAATCGCTCTCCCAGGGGATCGCCCCGTGGATATAAAAGGAAATGCTATGAAGTCTGTATTGAAATTTTCCCTGGCTGCACTGACCCTGGCTTTTGCCGTTTCATCTCAGGCGGCAGATAAAAAACTGGTGGTCGCCACCGACACGGCTTTTGTGCCTTTCGAATTTAAGCAGGGCGACAGCTATGTCGGCTTTGATATCGATCTGTGGACCGCTATCGCTAAAGAGCTGAAGCTCGACTTCACCTTTAAGCCGATGGACTTCAGCGGCATTATCCCGGCGCTGCAAACTAAAAACGTCGATCTTGCGCTGGCGGGCATTACCATTACCGACGAGCGTAAAAAAGCCATCGAGTTTTCCGACGGTTACTACAAAAGCGGCCTGCTGGTGATGGTGCAATCCCGTAATGACAGCATCAAGAGCGTCAAAGATCTGGACGGCAAAGTGCTGGCAGTGAAGAGCGGCACCGGCTCCGTGGACTACGCGAAAGCCAACATTAAAGCCAAAGACCTGCGCCAGTTCCCGAACATCGATAACGCCTACATGGAGCTCGGCACCGGCCGCGCCGACGCGGTGCTGCACGATACGCCGAATATCCTCTACTTCATTAAAACCGCCGGCAACGGCAAGTTTAAAGCCGTAGGCGAATCCCTCGAAGCGCAGCAGTACGGTATTGCCTTCCCGAAAGGCAGCGACGAGCTGCGTGAAAAAGTGAACGGCGCGCTGAAAAAACTGCATGAAAACGGCCAGTACAATGAAATCTACAAAAAATGGTTCGGCACCGATCCTAAATAAACCAGCCTGAATCATTCCCTGACGCCCGGCGGCGCGCCTCGCGCCCCGGGCCTGCTTTATGGGCACATTTGCCCGGTCTCATTTTCAACGGTAACAGGAACAGAATATGGAGTTTGACTGGAGCGTTATCTGGCCCGCGCTTCCGGCGCTGCTGACGGGCGCAAAGATGACCCTGTGGATCTCAGTCCTCGGCCTGGCGGGCGGGATTGTGATCGGTCTGATTGCCGGTCTGGCGCGCACCTACGGCGGCTGGATAGTCAATCACGTGGCGATGGTTTTTATTGAAATCATTCGCGGCACGCCGATCGTGGTGCAGGTCATGTATATCTACTTTGCTCTGCCAATGGCCTTTCCCGACGTGCGCATCGACACCTTTGCGGCGGCGGTAATTACCATCATGATTAACTCTGGCGCATACATTGCCGAGATAACCCGCGGCGCGGTGCTCTCGATCCACAAAGGCTTCAGCGAAGCGGGGCTGGCGCTCGGACTTTCGCGACGTGAAACGGTCTTCCACGTGATTATGCCGCTGGCCCTGCGCCGGATGCTGCCGTCGCTTGGCAACCAGCTGATTATCAGCATTAAAGATACCTCGCTGTTTATCGTGATCGGCGCGGCGGAACTGACCCGCAGCGGCCAGGAGATCATCGCCGGGAACTTCCGCGCGCTGGAGATCTGGACCGCGGTCGGCGTTATCTATCTCGTTATTACCCAGGTACTCAACCTGGTGCTCCGCAGTCTTGAAAAGAGGATGAAAATCCTGTGATTGAATTCAAAAACGTCTCCAAGCATTTTGGCAAAACCCAGGTGCTGCACAATATCGATCTGAGCATCGCTCAGGGTGAAGTGGTGGTGATCATCGGCCCGTCCGGTTCGGGCAAATCAACCCTGCTACGCTGCATCAATAAACTGGAAGAAGTCACCTCCGGCGATCTGGTGGTTGACGGCCTTAAGGTCAACGATCCGAAAGTCGACGACCGCCTGATCCGCCAGGAGGCGGGAATGGTGTTTCAGCAGTTTTACCTGTTTCCGCACCTGACGGCGCTGGAAAACGTGATGTTCGGCCCGCTGCGGGTGCGCGGCACGGCCAAAGCGGAAGCTGAAAAGCAGGCGAAAGCGCTACTCGCCAAGGTCGGACTGGCGGAGCGCGGCCACCACTATCCGGCCGAGCTATCGGGCGGCCAGCAGCAGCGGGTGGCTATCGCACGGGCGCTGGCGGTGAAGCCAAAGATGATGCTGTTTGACGAGCCCACCTCGGCGCTCGATCCCGAGCTGCGCCACGAAGTGTTGAAGGTGATGCAGGATCTGGCCGAAGAAGGGATGACGATGGTAATCGTGACCCACGAAATCGGCTTTGCCGAGAAGGTGGCCTCGCGCCTGATCTTCATTGATAAAGGACGCATTGCCGAAGACGGTCATCCGCAAACGCTGATTGAGAACCCGCCCAGCCAGCGCCTGAAAGAGTTTTTACAGCACGTATCCTGATCGGAATACCCCGCCGCCTCCGTGCGGCGGGGGACCCGGCCCTCCTGCGCAGGCAGCCTGAATTTTGGCGTATATACTTATCGTTTTGTTTGATTGTTAAGGGAGCGTACCGTGCCGGGACTGTTGCTGTTTATCTTTATGCTGTTTTGCGCGCCGCTGCAGGCAGCGCCCGTATCGGTACCTTCCCCTTCCGCATCGCAGCCCGCCCAACCCGACGAGGCACAGAAAAAAGAGGCTTACGCGGCCCTCGCCGACGTGCTGGAAAATGATACCGCGCGCAAAGAGCTTATCGAAAAATTGCGCAGCACCGCAGCAGCCTCCCCAACATCCGGTACTGCCTCCGCCCCCGCGTCATCTGCGGCGCTGGAAGACAAAACGGTGCTGGAAAATGTCTCCCACGTCAGCCGCCAGTTCGGCGACGCGTTCGCCGGCCGCTTCGCCCAGCTGTGGCGCAACATTACCGCCGAGCCCCACAAGCATTTTAACGCCGGCACCTTCACCCGCGCCCTGACCCAGTTTTTGCTGCTGGCGGCACTGGTATTCGGCCTGTACGGCCTGCTACGCTTCGCCGCGCTGCCGCTGTTTCGCAAAATGGGCCACTGGGGACGTAAAAAAAATCACGACCGCACCAGCTGGCTGCATCTGCCGGCGACCATTCTTGGCGCCTTCGCCTTCGACCTGCTGCTGCTGGGGTTTACCCTGTTCGTCGGCGAGCTGCTCAGCGGGCGCATCAACGGCGGCAACCCCACTATCGCCTTTCAGCAAAGCCTGTTTCTGAACGCCTTTGCGCTGATCGAATTTTTTAAGGCGGTGCTGCGCCTGATTTTTTGCCCGCAGGTGCCCGATTTGCGCCCCTTCACCCTGCGCGAAGAAACCGCCGGGTACTGGTGCCGCCACCTTAGCCTGCTGAGCGGTGTGACCGGGTATGGCCTGATTGTGGCGGTGCCGATTATCTCCAACCAGGTCAACGTCCAGACCGGCGCGCTGGCCAACCTGGTGATTATGTTCTCAATCACCGTCTGGGGGCTGTGGCTTATTTTGCACAACCGCAAAGCGATCACCCGCGGGTTAAACGATCTGGCGGATCGCTCCCTGCCCTTTTTCAGCCTCTGCATCCGGGTGTTTTCCCACATCTGGCACTGGCTGGCGATCGCCTACTTTCTGGTGCTGTTTTTCCTTTCGCTGTTCGATCCGGGTAACAGCCTGAAATTTATGATGAGTGCGACGATGAAAAGCCTGGCGACGGTCGCGCTTGCCGCCTTCGTCTCCGGTCTGCTGTCCCGCTGGATAGCCAAGACCATTATTCTGTCGCCGGAAACCCGCCGCAGCTATCCCGAGCTGCAAAGGCGGCTCAACGGCTGGATCTCAGCCACCCTGAAAGTGGCCCGCATTCTCACGGTCTGCGTGACGATTATGTTGCTGATGAATGCCTGGAGCCTGTTTGATTTTGGCCGCTGGCTGCACGGCGAGGTGGGGCAAAAAGTGATCGATGTGCTGATCCGCATCTCGCTGATTCTGTTTTTCTCGGCGGTAGGCTGGACACTGCTTGCCAGCCTGATTGAGAATCAGCTGGCGTCGGATCATCACGGCCGCCCGCTGCCGAGCGCCCGGGCGCGCACGCTGCTGACGCTGTTTCGCAACGCCATCGCGGTGGTTATCACCACCATCACGGTGATGATTTTGCTCTCAGAAATTGGCGTCAATATTGCCCCGCTGCTGGCCGGGGCCGGGGCTTTAGGACTGGCGGTCTCTTTCGGTGCCCAGACGCTGGTGAAAGATATTATTACCGGGATTTTTATTCAGGTGGAAAACGGCATGGATACCGGCGATCTGGTGACGATTGGCTCGCTCACCGGCACGGTAGAGCGCATGTCGATTCGCTCGGTGGGGATCCGCATGGACAGCGGGGCCTACTATATTATTCCGTGGTCCTCCATCAGCACCTTCGCCAACTTCGTACGCGGCATTGGATCGGTGGTGGCAAACTACGACGTGGATCGCCGGGAGGATACGGACAAAGCCAACGACGCGCTCAAAGCCGCCGTGGCCGATATGATGGCCCAGGACAACATTCGCGCTCTGGTTATCGGCGAGCCGTCGTTCTCCGGCCTGGTCGCCCTGAGCAATACCGCCTTTACCCTGCGCGTCTCCTTTACTACCCTGCCGCTTAAGCAGTGGTCGGTGCGCTACGCGCTGGACGCGCAGGTGAAAAAGCATTTCGACGAGGCCAACATTCGTCCCCCGGTGCAGACCTACGAAATGCTGCCCGCGCCGGAATCAGCGGCGGCGCTGCCGCCCGCCGAGCCCGCGCCGTAGCGCCTTAACCGCCGCGGCGGCGCTTCGCGTCGTCCATAAAGGTCCAGGCAATAAAGCGGCTCTGCTTTTGCCCCTGGGCCATCTCTTTTTTCACCACTTTCACTGCCCCCGCCTCGTTGAGGGCCGGATAGAGCAGCGGCAGGTTGTCGCCGCGGGATACCAGCGAGCTGAACCAGCCGACCTGGCGCGCGTACTGCCGGCTTTCGCCAATCATCTTGCGGATAAAGGCCACCTCGCCCCCGTCGCACCACAGCTCCTGCTGCTGGCCGCCGAAGTTGAGCGCCTGAACTTGCTGCTGGCCGAGATTGCGGCGCTTGCGCTCGCTGCCGGCGCGGGCGCTGGCCGCCGAGTCGTGGAACGGCGGATTGCACATGGCGGCGCGATAAAACTCATTTTTGTGAATCATGCCGCCGAGGATAGCCTCGGGATCTTTCTGCCGCCGCAGGCGGATCTGCCGGCTCATGCCCGGATTGGCGTCGATAATGGCCTGCGCGCACTGCATCGCCTGCGGGTTAATTTCGGTACCGGTAAAGCGCCAGCCGTATTCAAACTGGCCGATCAGCGGATAGATAAGGTTAGCGCCGGTGCCGATATCCAGCACGCTGGCGCCGCTCGCGCCCCCGTCCTCATTCAGCAGGTCAGCCAGATGGTGAACGTAGTCCGCGCGGCCAGGCACCGGCGGGCAGAGAAATCCGTCGGGAATGTCCCAGCCCTGCACCTCATAGAAGTGGGCCAGCAGCGCCCGGTTCAGCGTTTTGACCGCCTGCGGATCGGCAAAGTTTACCGTGGCTTCTCCCGCGGGGTTATTGACGATAAACGCGGCCAGCTCCGGCACGCTGTGGCACAGCGCGGGCAGATCGTAGCGGGCGTGGTGGCGGCTGCGCGGGTGCAGTCCCGACTTCTGGGCTTTCATAGCATTCTCCTGTTAACGGCTGCGTAAGATACCCGTTGACGGCGGCGAGGTAAATAAGTGACGCTTGCCGGACATCCACTTACCAGGGTTCGCTATGTATTTCTATCAACCGGCAAACGGCCACGGCCTGCCCCACGATCCGCTCAACGCCATTATTGGCCCACGCCCGATCGGCTGGATAGCCTCTGTCAATGCGCAGGGTCAGCGCAATCTGGCGCCTTACAGCTTCTTCAACTGCTTTAACTATCATCCGCCCATCATTGGCTTCGCCAGCAGCGGCATGAAAGACAGCGTGCGCAATATTATTGATACCGGCGAGTTCGTCTGGAATCTGGCCACCGTGGAGCTTGCGGCGGCGATGAATGAAACTTCCGCCAGCCTGCCCCGGGGCGAAGACGAGTTTGTCCGCGCCGGACTGACGCCCGCCGACAGCCAGGTGGTGCGCGCGCCGCGGGTGGCGGAAAGCCCGGTGAATTTTGAATGTCGCCTGAGCCAGTGCATTCAGCTGCAGGACGCCAGCGGCGGCGCGATTGATACCTGGCTGGTGCTGGGGGAAGTAGTGGCGGTTCACATCGACGAGGCGCTTCTGGAAGATGGCATTTACCAGACGGCGAAAGCGCGCCCCGCCCTGCGCGCCGGCGGGCCGAGTGCCTATTACACCATTGATGAAAGCCAGCGCTTCGATCTGATCCGCCCTGACGCGCGATAGCCTGTGGAGCAGCCGCGAAGTGCGGCTGCATCTCGCGGTTTTACACCAAATAATCTGTTCATCCTGGAAGGGACGCAAATGCTTCCGCACTCCACTTGTCCTTTACGGGAACCAGCGAGCATGCGATCTCTAAAGTTACGATAAGTCGCAGTCTGAAATTGAAAAAAACGTTATATTTACAGATAAATAGACCTTTCATTACCCGACATTAAGCAAATTTACGCGTACACTTTTTCACGTTTCGAGTAGCAAATTGTGCGCTCTCCCGCCCGCGTCTCTGCGGTTAACCGCGGTCTGCTGCCGACGGGAAGATAATTTATTAATAATTAATAAGTTATTAAAACATCAAAATATTTGAAACTCTCTGTCGATTCTCTTCGATTTTATTTATCGCGCCGTATCGCGATACTTATCCCATCGACGCTTACCGCGTTATCAGCAGCCAAATGCTGTAAGGAATTGACCATGAATACTGTAAAAACTACCGCACTTGCCGCCGCGCTTTCCGCTCTCTCTTTTGGCGCGTTTGCCGCGCAGCCGGTCACCCAGTCTGAAGCGATGGGAATGCAGAAAGTCGGGAATGTTTCCGTGTACGGCGCAACCACGCTGGACGATATGGAAGCCCAGGTTGCAGAAAAAGCGGCCGCGGCGGGCGCCAGCGGCTACAGCATCACCTCCGCCACTAATAACAATAAAATGAGCGGAACCGCGGTGCTGTATAAATAAGTTTCGTTGTCCTCAATACCGGGCGCTGCTTGCAATTAACCCTCTGGCAGCGCCAGTACGGCGGACAGGAATGCATCAACCCTCATTGTAATAATTACTGCTGTTATTAACCCTTTTGCCCGCTCCTCTGGAGCGGGCTTTTTTTTGCGCGTTACCAGCAGCGGTTGACCTGCGCCATACCCTGCTCAACGCTCTCTGCTTCACCCGCGGCAACTAAACAGCAGGCGAGCTGGATTTTCAGCGGCTCGGGAATAGGCTCAACGCCCGCTACGCAGCGCTCGATCCATCTGGCAGTCACTTCCGGATCTTTTGACGCTGGCAGCGACGCGGGCTCGCTTTCGTCCCGGCGCTCGGTCAGCACCCGCGTGCCCATCGCGTCAATCAGATTGAGCTGCGGGCATCGCTGAGGATTAGCGTACACTTCGCCTTCGGTGCCCTGCATCAGCAGCGCCAGGCCGCCTGTTTCAGTGAAAAATTTTCCCACCCGGGTGAGGTATTCCGGATGCGAAACGCTGCTCAGGCGCAGCGCCGCATCCTCGGCGAAGGGCGTCGCCAGCTTGGCGAGGGTGTGGGCGCTGTTGCGCACGCCCATGCGCCAGCGCAGCCCCAGCTGATGTGCCAGCGGTGGACAAAAGGCGTCAACCGGCATCCACACCGGCAGGTGCCCGTCGAGCCTGGCCTGCGCCTGACCGGCGTGGAGCGCAGGCTCAATGCCCAGCAGCGAGAAGATCGTGCCGGTCAGTACCCGGGTCGGATCGTGATCAATACCGTGAACCAGCACCGGAAAACCGAGCTTGTGCAGCAGCATCGCCAGCAGCGGCGTCAGATTGGCCTGCCGGCGCGCGCCGTTGTAGCTTGGGATCACCACCGGCATCGGCCTGCCCGCGGGCGGGACCAGCTTCACCGTGTGCTGCTGCATCGCCTCGTAAAATCCGCGCATCTCGGCTTCACCTTCGCCTTTAATACGCAGGGCAATGAGCACGCCGCCCAGCTCCAGCTCCGGCACCTCCCCGCTGAGCATCTGCGCATACAGCGCGCGGGCGGTATCGAGATCCAGATCCCGGGCGTGATTCTTGCCGCGGCCAATCTCTTTAATAATGTTGCGGTAGTCCATGAACTCACTCCTGGCTGGCGGTCCGCCTCGCTAGCGCTTTCGGCGGCGAACGGTTTTGGTTTGGCTCTTTACTATACCTTCCGGCGCGTCTGGCTGCTCGATGGGAAATACCGGCAGCGCGTTCAGCAGGCGCGGGCCGTAATTTTTAGTCAGCAGCCGGCGGTCGTAAATAATCACTTCCCCCCAGCAGCCGTGGCTGCGGATAAGGCGCCCCACCTGCTGGATAAGGTTGAAGGAGGCGCTGGGCAGGCTCTGCACCTCGAAAGGATAGCGCTTGAGGCTCTTTAGCCACTCCCCTTCGGTAATTACCACCGGGCTGTCGATGGGGGGAAAGGCTATTTTATGAATGTGCACCTGGCTGAGCAGCTCGCCCTTCAGATCGAGCCCCTCGGAAAACGACTGCAGCCCTACCAGCACGCTGTGCTCGCCGCTTTCTACCCGCTTGCGGTGCAGCTCCACCAGCCGGTAGCGGGGCTGGTCACCCTGCACCAGCAGCATCAGCCGCAGGTCGGCAACGTTTTCCAGAAAGCGGTTCATCGCCCGGCCGCTGGCGAACAGCACCAGCATTCCGAGATGCTTTTTGCTTTCCACCTGCTGGCGGAAAAATGCCGCCATCTCCGCAATATGCTGCTCTTCGTTATCCATCAGCGGCTCGAAGCGCATTTTCGGGATCAGGATTTTACCCTGTTCTACGTGATTAAACGGCGAATCCAGGGCCACAAAACGGTCGCCCGCTTTCTCTTTGAGGCCGCTCATCTCCTGCAGGCGGGAAAAGCTGTTAAGCGACCGCAGGGTCGCAGAAGTGACGACAATATGCGGCACGCTGCGCCACAGCAGTTTCTCCAGCTGATCGCTGACGCGGATGCCAACGCAGTGAAACCACACGTGCAGCTGGCCGTCGCGCAGCTCCCGGGTGGCCCACTTGCTCACCGGGGCGCCGGAAGCCTGCACCAGCGACGCCAGCCGCCACAGCTTGCTCTGGGATTCAAACATCCCCAGCGCGCGGTTCATCTGCAGCAGCACCCGGTGCAGACGCGTCACGTCGTGAGTGCCGGTTTTCTCGCTGAGGTCGTTGAGAAACAGCTCCGACAGCCCGCGCAGCATCTCGGTAAGCTTCGCCAGCCGCTGGCAGTGGGCCATGACCTCATCCGGCAGCTCGCCCATGGGAAAGCGGTACTCACCCTCCTGCCCGGCGGGCATAAACAGGCCGAGAAGCGAATTCATCGCCACGATGTGCTCCTGCAGCTCGTCGCAGTGTTCGGTCAGGCGCTCGGGCGCCGCCAGCGGCGGCAGGGTTTTCGGGCGAAACTGCTCCATGCAGGTCGCGACCAGCTTGCTGAACAGGTCAAGCTGCAGCCGGTACCATGCCGGGGTAATTTCCGCACTCATCTCGAGCGCGTCCCGGGCGACGTCCGGCAGGTGGTGCCCTTCGTCGAGCACCAGCAGCAGGTTCTTCGGCTCCGGCAGCACCGCCTCACTCTCCATTGCCGCCATCACCAGCGCGTGGTTAGCCACCACCACTTCTGCTTCCTGAATTTCGCGCCGGGCGACGAAAAACGGGCACTCCCGGTAGTAGTGGCAGTTGCGGTTCAGGCAGCCGGCTTTATCGGTGCTGAGGCGGCTCCACAGCGCGTCGTCAATGGCGATATCGGTGTGGTCCCGCAGTCCGTCCCACTTGTAGGTATCCAGCGATCCCTTGAGTTTCGCGCACAGCTTCTGCTCGGCCTGATTTTTCGGGGCCAGCTCATCGTCGAGGAACGCCAGCAGATCCTGCTGGGAAGGTTCGGAGGTGGAGAGCGCCGCGAGATTGCGCGGGCAGACGTAGCGCCCGCGGCCAAAGGCGGCGGTAAAGCGCAGATCGGGGATGATTTTCTTCAGCAGGGGCAGATCTTTGCTGTAGATTTGATCCTGTAACGCCACGTTGGCGGTGCTGATCACCAGCGTTTTGTCTTCTTCCCGGGCAACCGCAATACCGGGGATCAGATAGGAGAGGGTTTTACCGACGCCGGTCGGCGCCTCGATGGCCAGGTGTCGCCCCTCTTCCCCGGTCAGGGTTTTTGCCACGTCGGCAATCATCTGCCGCTGGGGGGCGCGGGGGATAAAATCGGGGATCTGTTGCTGGAGCGCCTTATACCAGGCGGCAATCTGCGCCTTGAGCGCGGCGGTGAGGGCCATTAAAGCATCCGGATACTGTATAAACAGCCACTATTCTGGCACTTTCCGCCAGCCGGAGCAAACGGAGAGCGCCCGCACGCTGCCAAAAGCGTGGAGCGCGGCCCCGCGATTGCAGCGGCACGCCGCGCGCCTGAGGCGCCAGGCGCTAAAGCTGACGTTATGCGGCTTTGGAACGCTTGCGCGGGTGCTCGCTGACGTTGCTCTCGTCCGCATCCTGTACGGACTCAGCCTCAGCGGCTGGTGCGGGAGCGGGAGCGGGTTCAGGCAATTTACCGTGTTTCAATACGCCCGACAGCAGATCTTTATTTTCTGCCATCCACATCGCCAGCGCATCGCTTTGCCCTTCATCAAGAGAAAGCGGGCTCTGCTGCAGCCACTCGCCGAGCACACCGGCCAGATCCAGCATTTTATCGTAAGCGTCAGCGTCCTTTTTATTGGCGAAAGCCATCTTTTCTTGCCCCTCTCTGACGACAACATATTTAATTTCGACCGCCATGATACAACCTCAATTAACTGTGTATTTATACAGTATAAAACCATTACCGTTATTACGCAACCCGGATGATCTCGGATGATAATGAAGAACCCCTGGCGCAATACAGGCAAAAAAAGGGCCGCTTTCGCGGCCCATTCTCAAGACTTACTGCCCGGCAGCAGGTTTGCGCGGGCGCCGACGACGCGGTGCGCCTTCTCTGCGCGGCTGCTCGCCGGCAGGCTTATCGCTGCGGCGGGACTGGCCCTGACCGTTACCGCGGGACGGCGAATTGCCGCCGCCGGCCGGACGATCGCTGCGGCGCGGCTGGCTCTGACCGCGGCCGCCGCGGCCCTGGCGGCCGTTCTGGATCGGCTCGGCCTGGATGCTCGGATCCGGCTCGTAGCCCGGCAGGGCAATGCGCGGGATCTCTTTTTTCAGCAGGCGCTCGATATCGCGCAGCAGCTTGTGTTCATCGACGCAGACCAGCGACAGCGCTTCACCGGTTGCCGCCGCACGGCCGGTACGGCCGATGCGGTGCACGTAGTCTTCCGGCACGTTCGGCAGCTCGTAGTTAACGACGTGCGGCAGCTCTTCGATGTCGAGACCGCGAGCCGCGATGTCGGTAGCCACCAGCACGCGAAGCTCGCCAGATTTAAACTCGGCCAGCGCGCGAGTACGGGCGCCCTGGCTCTTGTTGCCGTGAATGGCGGCGCTGCGGATCCCGTCCTTGTTCAGCTGCTCGGCCAGGTGGTTGGCGCCGTGCTTGGTGCGGGTAAAGACCAGCACCTGCTGCCAGTTGCCTTCGCCAATCATCTGCGACAGCAGTTCCCGCTTGCGCTTCTTATCGACAAAGTGAACGTGCTGGGTCACCTGCTCGGAAGCGGTGTTGCGGCGCGCGACTTCAATTTCCAGCGGGTTGTGCAGCAGCTTCTCAGCCAGGCCTTTGATCTCATCGGAGAAGGTGGCGGAGAACAGCAGGTTCTGACGCTTGGCCGGCAGCTTGGCGAGCACGCGGCGAATGTCGTGGATAAAGCCCATGTCGAGCATGCGGTCCGCTTCATCCAGCACCAGAATTTCAACTTTATCGAGGCTGACGGCGTTCTGATGTTCCAGATCCAGCAGGCGACCCGGGGTTGCCACCAGAATATCGACGCCGCTGCGCAGCTTCATCATCTGCGGGTTAATGCTCACGCCGCCGAACACTACCATCGAACGCAGGTTGAGGTACTGGCTGTAGTCGCGCACGTTTTCGCCAATCTGCGCGGCCAGCTCGCGGGTTGGGGTGAGGATCAGGGCGCGCACCGGGCGACGTCCTTTTGCGTGCGGCTCTTTCTCGCTCAGCAGCTGCAGCAGCGGCAGGGTAAAGCCGGCAGTTTTACCGGTGCCCGTCTGGGCGCTCGCCATCAGATCGCGGCCCTGCAGCACGGCAGGAATGGCCTGCTGCTGAATGGGGGTCGGCTGGTGATAGCCCTGCTCGGCTACAGCGCGCAGGATCTCGGCATTCAGGCCAAGGGTTTCAAAAGACATAACAACTCCGAACCGCCCCGACCATAACAGGTGTAGTTTTCAGGGAGATAGTGACGACATGTTTGACAAAAACCACAATGTCAGCAAGCGGCGGATTGTAGCAGTTTTTGTGACGAACCGCATAAAATATCACTCCCCCTTTTCAAAACGAGACATTTCCCCGTCCGCCATTAGACACTCCCGGAAAACAGTCATAATATTAATCAATCGATTGATTAACTTTTAGTGATGCCATGAATACACCACCGGCCACCAGCAAAGGTGAACAGGCTAAAAGCCAGCTGATCGCCGCCGCCCTCGCCCAGTTCGGCGAGTACGGCCTGCATGCCACCACCCGGGATATCGCCGCCCAGGCGGGGCAGAATATTGCCGCTATCACTTACTATTTCGGATCCAAAGACGATCTGTATCTCGCCTGCGCCCGCTGGATCACGGAATTTATCGACGTCAACTTCAAACCCTACGCCGAAGCGGGTCAGCGGCTGCTCGATGCCCCTGAGCCGGACCGGCAGGCGATCCGCGAGCTTCTGCTCAGCGCCTGCCGCAACTTGACCCTGCTGCTGACGCAGGAAGAAACCATGAACCTGAGCCGGTTTATCTCCCGGGAGCAGCTATCTCCAACTCCGGCCTACCGGCTGATCCACGATCGGGTTATCGCCCCGCTGCACGACCAGATGACGCAGCTTATCGCCGCCTGCACCGGCCGCAGCCCGCACGATACTGAAACTATCCTGCACACCCATGCGCTGCTGGGCGAAGTGCTCTCTTTTCGCATCGGCCGGGAAACCATCCTGCTGCGGGCGGGCTGGACGCAGTTTAATGAACATAACGTGGAGCAGATTTGCCGGGTTATCGCCTGCCACCTCGATCTGCTGCTGAAGGGCTTAACTGTCGGAGCCGAGTCATGAAAAAATCTGTCGCCGCCGCGCTGGCGGCTATCGCAATTGTTGCGGCCGTCGCCGGCGGCGCGCTGTGGTATCTCAACCGAGCGCCCGAGCCGCTGACGCTTTACGGCAACGTCGATATTCGCACCGTCAACATCAGCTTTCGCGTCGGCGGACGTTTGCAAACCCTGCGGGTGGATGAAGGCGATGCGGTAAAGGCCGGACAGGCGCTGGGCGAGCTGGACCGCGCGCCGTATGAAAACGCCCTCGGTCAGGCTATCGCCAACGCCGATGCGGCGAAGGCCAAATACGATTTGCTGCTGGCGGGCTATCGCGCCGAAGAGATTGCGCAGGCCACCGCCGCCGTACGCCAGGCGCAGGCCGCCTACGATTACGCCCGCAACTTTTACCAGCGCCAGCAGGGGCTGTGGAAAAGCCGCACGGTTTCCGCCAACGATCTGGAGAACGCCCGCTCGGCGCGGGATCAGGCCCAGGCGAACCTGAAAGCGGCGCAGGATAAACTCAGCCAGTACCACACCGGCAACCGGCCGCAGGAGATAGCCCAGGCGAAAGCGAGCCTCGAACAGGCGGAGGCCGCGCTGGCCCAGGCCCGTTTGGATCTGCAGGATACCCGGCTCATCGCGCCGTCTAACGGCACAATTCTCACCCGCGCCGTTGAGCCCGGCAGCATGCTCGGTGCGGGCGCCAGCGTGCTGACCCTTTCCCTGACCCGCCCGGTGTGGATCCGCGCCTATATTAACGAAGCCAGCCTTAACCAGGCGCAGCCGGGACGGGGACTGCTGCTGTATACCGACGGGCGCCCGGACAAGCCCTGGCACGGCAAAATTGGCTTTGTCTCTCCCACCGCCGAATTTACGCCGAAAACGGTGGAGACCACCGATCTGCGCACCGATTTAGTGTACCGCCTGCGCATTATCGTCACCGACCCGGACGACACCCTGCGTCAGGGAATGCCGGTCACCATCACCTTCCCCGACGGCGCCCGGCATGAGTGACGCCCGCATTACGCTACAGGGGCTGGTTAAAGGCTTTGCGGGAATGAAAAAGCCTGCGGTGGCGCGCCTTACCGCCACCGTGCAGCCCGGCTATGTCACCGGCCTGGTGGGTCCGGACGGCGCGGGGAAAACCACCCTGATGCGGATGCTCGCCGGGCTGTTAAAACCGGACGAGGGCAAGATTGAGGTGATTGGCTACGATCCGGTGGCCGACAGCGGCGCGCTGCACGCGGTACTGGGCTATATGCCGCAGAAGTTCGGCCTGTATGAAGATTTAACGGTGATGGAAAACCTGACGCTGTACGCGGACCTGCGCAGCGTTACCGGCGAGGCGCGCCGGCAAACCTTTGATCGCCTGCTGGCGTTTACTTCCCTCGGCCCGTTTACCGACCGGCTGGCGGGGAAACTCTCCGGCGGTATGAAGCAGAAGCTGGGGCTTGCCTGCACTCTGGTGGGTGACCCGAAGGTGCTGCTGCTGGATGAGCCGGGGGTCGGCGTCGATCCTATCTCCCGCCGTGAGCTGTGGAAAATGGTGCACGCGCTGGCGGGCGACGGAATGCTGATCCTCTGGAGCACGTCGTACCTCGATGAAGCCGAGCAGTGCCGGGACGTGCTGCTGATGAACGAAGGCGAGCTACTGTATCAGGGCGAGCCGAAAGCGCTGACCGACACCATGCGCGGGCGCAGCTTCCTGCTGAGCAGCCCGCAGGAAAACAACCGCCGGCTGCTGCAGCGGGTGCTGAAATTGCCGGCCGCCAGCGACGGCATGATCCAGGGGCGCTCGGTGCGCCTGATCCTGCGTAAAGACGCCAGCGCCGACGAGTTCCGCAACGCGCCGCAGATGCCGCCGCTGGAGATGGTCGAAACCGAACCGCGCTTCGAAGACGCGTTTATCGATCTTCTCGGCGGAGCCGATACCAGAGAATCGCCCCTGGGCGCGATCCTGCACGCCGTTGAGGGGAGTAAAGACGAGGCGGTGATCGAAGCCCGGCAGCTGACCAAAAAATTCGGCGACTTCGCCGCCACCGACTGCGTGGACTTCAGCGTCCGGCGCGGCGAGATTTTCGGCCTGCTCGGTCCCAATGGTGCGGGTAAATCCACCACCTTCAAGATGATGTGCGGCCTGCTGGTGCCCACCGCCGGGCAGGCGCTGGTGTTGGGCACCGACCTGAAGGTCGGCTCCGGCAAAACCCGCCAGCACCTGGGCTATATGGCGCAAAAGTTCTCCCTGTACGGCAACCTCACTGTGGAGCAGAACCTGCGCTTTTTCTCCGGCATTTACGGTCTGCGCGGCCGGGCGCAGCGCGCCAAAATTGCCGAGATGAGCGAGGCGTTTGAATTTCAGGACATCGCCCACCACACCACCGACGCGCTGCCGCTGGGCTTCAAGCAGCGGCTGGCGCTCGCCTGCTCCCTGATGCACGAGCCGGATATTCTGTTTCTCGACGAGCCGACTTCCGGGGTCGATCCCCTCACCCGTCGCGAATTCTGGCTGCACATTAACAGCATGGTGGATAAAGGCGTCACGGTGATGGTCACTACCCACTTTATGGACGAGGCGGAGTACTGCGACCGCATCGGGCTGGTGTATCGCGGCAAGCTGATTGCCAGCGGCACCCCGGACGCGCTAAAGGCCCAGGCGGCGGATGAAACGATAGCCGATCCGACCATGGAGCAGGCGTTTATCGCGCTCATTCAGGACTGGGATAAGGAGCACGCCGATGTCCGCTAAGTGGCTTTCGTGGCGGCGGGTACGCGCCCTGTGCGTGAAGGAAACCCGGCAGATCGTCCGCGATCCCAGCAGCTGGCTGATCGCCGTGGCGATCCCGCTGCTGCTGCTGTTTATCTTCGGCTACGGGATTAACCTCGACTCAAGCCGCCTGCGGGTCGGGGTGCTGCTGGAGCAGCAGAGCAAAGAGGCGCTGGATTTCGCCCACGCCATGACCGGCTCGCCCTACATCGACGCGACGCTCAGCGATAATCGCGGCGAGCTTATCCAGAAGATGCAGGCCGGGCGCATCCGCGGGCTGGTGGTTATCCCGGTGAACTTCGCCGCGCAGATGGCGAGGCCGGGCGACAGCGCACCGGTTCAGGTCATTACCGACGGCAGCGAGCCGAACACCGCCAACTTCGTGCAGGGCTACGTGCAGGGGATCTGGCAAATCTGGCAGATGCAGCGGGCGGAGGATCGGGGCGAAACCTTTGAGCCGCTCATTGAGGTACAGACCCGCTACTGGTTTAACGCCGCCGCCATCAGCCAGCACTTTATTATTCCCGGGGCGATCACCATTATCATGACAGTTATCGGCGCGATCCTCACCTCGCTGGTGATTGCCCGCGAATGGGAGCGCGGCACCATGGAGGCGCTGCTCTCCACGGAGATAACCCGCGCCGAGCTGCTTTTATGCAAGCTCATTCCCTACTACTTCCTCGGCATGCTGGCGATGGCGCTGTGCATGGTGGTGTCGGTATTTGTCATCGGCGTGCCCTATCGCGGCTCGCTGCTGGTGCTGTTCTTTATTTCAAGCCTGTTTTTACTGAGCACGCTGGGAATGGGGCTACTTATCTCCACCATTACCCGCAACCAGTTTAACGCCGCCCAGGTGGCGCTGAACGCCGCCTTTTTACCGTCGATCATGCTGTCCGGGTTCATCTTCCAGATAGACAGCATGCCCGCCGCCATTCGGGTGGCGACCTGGATTATTCCCGCCCGCTACTTCGTCAGCACGCTGCAGAGCCTGTTTCTGGCGGGGAATATTGCCCCGGTGCTGATTATCAACACCCTGCTGCTGATTGTCTCGGCGGTGGCGTTTATCGGCCTGACGTGGCTGAAAACCCGGCGGCGGCTGGATTAGGAGGCTCTATGTTTTATCGCTTGTGGACGCTGATCCGCAAAGAACTACAGTCGCTGCTGCGCGAGCCGCAGACCCGCGCGATTTTGATTGCACCGGTGATTATCCAGGTGCTGCTGTTTCCCTTCGCCGCCACGCTGGAGGTGACCAACGCCACTATCGCTATCTATAACGAAGACAGCGGCAGGCACGCGGTGGAGCTGACTCAGCGCTTTGCCCGGGCAAAAGCCTTTCCGCACGTGCTGCTGTTAGACAGCCCGCAGGCCATCCGCCCGACCATTGACGAACAGAAGGCACTGCTGCTGGTGCGCTTCCCACCGGACTTCTCACGCAATCTGGACAGCCTCCAGCCGGCAAAAATGCAGCTTATCCTCGACGGGCGCAACTCCAATAGCGCGCAGATTGCGGCGAACTATCTGCAGCAGATTGTCGAGCAGTACCAGCGCGAGCTGCTGGATGGCCGCGCCAGGCCAAACAACAGCGAGCTGGTGATCCGCAACTGGTACAACCCGAATCTTGACTATAAATGGTTCGTGGTGCCGTCGCTTATCGCGATGATTGTCACCATTGGCGTAATGATCGTGACCTCGCTGTCGGTGGCGCGGGAGCGGGAACAGGGGACGCTGGATCAGCTGCTGGTTTCGCCGCTGGCAACCTGGCAGCTGTTCGTCGGCAAGGCGGTGCCGGCGCTTATCGTCGCCACTTTTCAGGCCAGCATCGTGCTGGCGGTGGGGATTTTCGCCTACCAGATCCCGTTTTCCGGATCCCTGACGCTGTTTTACTTCACCATGCTGGTGTACGGGCTGTCGCTGGTAGGGTTCGGGCTACTGATCTCCTCCCTGTGCGCCACTCAGCAGCAGGCGTTTATCGGCGTGTTCGTCTTTATGATGCCGGCGATTCTGCTCTCGGGCTACGTATCGCCGGTGGAGAATATGCCGGTCTGGCTGCAGAGGGCGACCTGGATCAACCCGATTCGCCACTTTACGGATATCACCAAGCAGATTTATTTGAAGGATGCGGGGTTCGATATTGTCTGGCAGAGCCTGTGGCCGCTGCTGTTTATTGCGGCCACCACCGGGGCGATAGCCTACGCTATCTTCCGGCGTAAAATCGGCTAACTAGCGCCGGTGGGCGTCGTCCCGGGGGTTAATGCGCTCGGCGCGGGCGCTGTGTTTTTCTTTCACCAGCAGCGACATCAGCGCCGGGCCGGCCAGAATCACGATGCCGGCCAGCGCCAGCAGCAGGTTGTTGTGCAGCACTCTCGACAGCAGCCAGATGGCGATCACCGCGGTACCGAAATACCAGGTGGTGGTCAGCTCTTCGAGGAAGTCACCGATGTCGCGCCAGCGCGCCTCGTGGTGGCGCTGCAGCGCCAGCATCAAAATAATCGTTACGGCGTACAGAGCGCACAGGCCTAGTCCTACGCGGACCAACATGCCGTTCATCCAGCCCAGAACCAGTGCGGCGACAACCAGCAAATGCAAGACAATCTGCCAGCATCCCAGGCCGGTTGCGACGCGAATTCGTTGTTGCCACTTCATGTCGTCTCTCCGGAAGCATTTTCAACTGTTCTTTAGAGTACTGAACTTTACGGAAAATTCCGTAAAGACGCATCTTTTTGTGACCACTACTACACTCTTTTATTCAGGATAGTGATGCTGGCAGGAAAATATGCCCCAGAAAACGCCCTCTTTTTCGTTGAAAATTTTGACGATCAACACTCATAAAGGCTTCGCCGCGTTTAACCGCCGCTTCATGCTGCCGGAGCTGCGCGACGCGGTGCGCACCGTGGGCGCCGACATCGTCTGCCTGCAGGAAGTGCTCGGCGCCCACGACGTGCATCCGCTGCGCGTGGAGAACTGGCCCGATACCAGCCACTATGAATTTTTGGCCGATGCCATGTGGGATGATTACGCCTACGGGCGCAATGCCGTCTATCCTGAAGGACATCACGGTAACGCGATTTTGTCCCGCTATCCCATCGCCCAATTCGACAATCACGATATTTCAGTTGGCAGCAGTGAGAAGCGCGGCCTTCTCCATTGTCGGATCGACGTCCCGGAAAGTCCTCTGCCCGTGCACGCTTTTTGTGCCCATCTGGGATTAAAAGAGGCGCACCGGCAGGCGCAAATTGCGATGGTGGCGCAGATTATCAACGCGCTGCCGGAAGGCGAGCCGGTGGTACTGGCGGGAGATTTTAACGACTGGCGCCAGCGTGCCAGCGCCCAGCTCAAGCGCGCCGCCGGTCTGGAGGAAATTTTCACCCGCGCCAGGGGCCGCCCGGCGCGGACGTTTCCGGCGCGCTTTCCGCTGCTGCGCCTCGACCGAATTTATGTCAAAAACGCACACGCCAGCAGGCCGACAGCGCTCGCGCTGCGCCACTGGCGGCATTTGTCCGACCATGCGCCCCTTAGCGCGGAGATACACCTGTGAAATGTCATTGGCGGGAAGGCAATAAGATCGAGCTGCTGGAGAACGGCGACGAGTATTACCCGGCGGTGTTCGGCGCCATTAAGCGCGCCAGCAGCAAAATTTTCCTCGAAACCTTTATCTGGTTCGAGGACGACATCGGCAGGCAACTGCACGCGGTGCTGCTGGAGGCCGCCCGGCGCGGCGTAAAGATAGAGCTGCTGCTGGACGGCTACGGCTCGCCGGATCTCAGCGAGCAGTTTGTCGGCGAGCTGGCGGCAGCGGGGGTTATTTTTCGCTACTACGATCCGCGCCCGCGCCTGTTCGGCATGCGCACCAACCTGTTTCGCCGGATGCACCGCAAAATTGTGGTGATTGACGGCGAAATCGCGTTTGTAGGCGGAATTAACTACTCCGCCGAGCATATGTCCGACTACGGCCCGGAGTCTAAACAGGATTACGCGGTTCGCGTTGAAGGGCCGGTGGTCGCCGATATTCTTCAGTTCGAGCTGGAAAATCTGCCGGATAAAGAGCGCTCACGCCGCTTCTGGCGCCGCCGCTCGCGCATTGAGGAGAACCTCGCGCCAGGCGAGGCGCAGGCGCTGTTCGTCTGGCGCGATAACCACGAGCACCAGGATGACATCGAGCGCCACTATATGAAGATGCTGGCAAATGCGAAACGCGAGGTGATCATCGCCAATGCCTACTTCTTTCCCGGCTATCGCCTGCTGCACGCCATGCGCAATGCTGCCCGCCGGGGCGTCAGCGTCAAGCTGGTGGTGCAGGGAGAGCCGGACATGCCGATTGTTAAAGTCGGCGCACGCCTGCTTTATAACTATCTGGTGAAGGGCGGCGTAAAGGTCTACGAGTATCACCGCCGCCCGCTGCACGGCAAAGTGGCGCTGATGGATGATTACTGGGCGACGGTTGGCTCAAGCAACCTCGATCCGCTCAGCCTGTCGCTGAATCTGGAAGCCAACCTCATTATTCACGACCGGCAGTTTAACCAGACTCTGCGCAACAATCTGATAGGACTTATCGAACAGGACAGTTGCCTGGTGGACGGCGCCCTGCTGCCCAAACGCACCTGGTGGAACCTGACCAAAAGCGTGCTGGCGTTCCACTTCCTGCGCCACTTCCCGGCGATTGTCGGCTGGCTCCCGGCGCACACGCCGAAGCTGTCGGAAGTTGAGCCGCCGCCGCCGGTGCAGACCATGATGGAGACGCAGGATCGGGTTGAGACGGAAAACTCGGGAGCCAAACTCTGATGGCGGGCGGAAAAAAGAGGTTGGGGAAAAAGAGGCTGGCGAAAAAGATCCTGACGTGGATTTTTTTTATCGCTGTAGCGGTGCTGCTGGTTGTCTACGCCCGCAAGGTGGACTGGCCGGAGGTGTGGGACGTTATCCGCAACTACAATCGCACCGCCCTGCTCGGCGCCATCGGCCTGACGATCGTCAGCTACCTGCTGTACGGCTGCTACGACCTGATGGGCCGCAGCTACTGCGGCCACAAACTCGGGGCGCGGCAGGTGATGCTGGTGTCCTTCATCTGCTACGCCTTTAACCTGACGCTCAGCACCTGGGTCGGCGGTATCGGCATGCGCTATCGGCTCTATTCGCGCCTCGGGCTGCCGGGGGCGACCATCACCCGCATCTTCTCCCTGAGCATTACCACCAACTGGCTGGGCTATATCCTGCTCGGCGGCGTGATCTTCTCCATCGGCGTCGTGGACCTGCCCGCCCACTGGTACATCAGCGACACGACGCTGCGGATCATCGGCGGCGCACTGCTGCTGTTTATTGCCGTTTATCTGTGGGCCTGCGCGTTCGCCAAACGCCGCCATCTGACCATCAAGGGCCAGAAGCTGGTGCTGCCGGGCTGGCGCTTCGCGCTGGTGCAGCTGCTGGTCTCCAGCGCCAACTGGATGGCGATGGGGGCGATTATCTGGCTGCTGCTGGGCCAGCAGGTGAACTACTTCTTCGTGCTGGGGGTGCTGCTGGTGAGCAGCATTGCCGGGGTTATCGTTCATATCCCGGCGGGGATTGGCGTGCTGGAGGCGGTATTTATCGCCCTGCTGGCGGGCCAGGATACCTCCCAGGGCAAGATTATTGCTGCCCTGCTCGCCTACCGGATGCTGTACTACTTCGTCCCGCTGGCGCTGGCAACGGTGTGCTATTTGTGGCTGGAAGGACGGGCGAAAAAGCTGAAGGCGAAAAACGAACGGGCGATGGCGGAGTAGAAACAGGCTCCCCGGCGGCGGCCGCCGGGGATGGACCGGCTAGCGGCGGTTGCCCATAATGCGCAGCAGCATCAGGAACAGGTTAATAAAGTCGAGATACAGCGTCAGCGCGCCGAGAATGGCGGTTTTGCGCAGGTTGCTGCTGTCGCGGGTGTCAATCTGCTCGCCGATGGCTTTCAGCTTCTGGGTGTCATAGGCGGTTAATCCCACAAACACCACCACGCCGATATAGGTCACGGCCCACATCAGCGGCGTGCTCTTCAGCCAGATATTCACCAGCGAGGCCAGAATCAGGCCAATCAGCGCCATAAACAGCATTTTGCCCATGCCGGTCAGGTCGCGCTTGGTGGTGTAGCCATACAGGCTCATGGCACCAAACATGCCCGCGCTGACCACGAAGGTGCTGGCGATAGAGCTGTAGGTGTAGGCAATGAAGATGCTGGAGAGCGTCAGCCCGGTCAGCGCGGAATAGAGCATAAACAGCGTGGTGGCCAGCCCGGCACTCAGGCGATGCACCATGCCGGAAAGCACGAACACCACCGCCAGCTGGGCGATGATCAGGCCAAAGAAGGTAATTTTGCTGGAGAAGACGAACATCATCACTGCCGGCGTGTTTGCTGCAAACCACGCCACGAAGGCGGTAAGCAGCAGACCGCAGGTCATCCAGCCGTACACCTGCGCCATGTAGGTTTGCAGGCCGGTACGCCCCTGCACAATGGAGTCGGAACGCGTATATCGATCCATGATCAATCCCTCAATTAACGGTTTGTGATCTCTAAGCGTATCACAAGTGTGAATTGAGGGACTCTGAAAAACGCTACCAGCGCCCGGCGGCGCTGCGGTCGCTGTCGCGGGCTTCCACCCAGCGGTCGCCTTCCGGCGTCGCTTCGCGCTTCCAGAACGGCGCGCGGGTTTTCAGATAGTCCATGATGAACTCCCCGGCGGCGAAGGCGCTGCCGCGGTGGGCGCTGGTGACGCCGACAAAGACGATCTCTTCCCCGGGCCACATATCCCCGATGCGGTGAATAACCGCCACCCGCCCCAGCGGCCAGCGGACGCGAGCCTCTTCAACGATTTCCGCCAGCGCTTTTTCGGTCATCCCCGGATAGTGCTCCAGAGAGAGCGCTTTGACGCTGTCACCGAGGTTGTGGTTGCGCACTTTACCGGTAAAGGTCACTACCGCGCCGTCTTCGTCGCGCTGCGCCAGCCAGCCGTATTCGCGGCCAACGTCAAAGCGATCCGGCGCTACGCGAATTAAGGTTTCGCTCATTTTAGCCTCCGGTCACCGGTGGGAAAAAGGCCACTTCATCACCGTCGTTGACGGGATGCGTACCCTCCACCAGGGTTTGATTCACCGCCGCCAGCAGCTTGCCCTCTTCCAGCGCCAGCGCCCAGCGATCGCCCCGTGCGGCCAGCTGCTGTCGCAGCGCCTCAACGGTTACGGACTGCGGCTCAAGGGTCAGGCTGTCGGTGCCCACCAGCTCGCGCACCTGCGCAAAAAACAGAACCTTAATCATCTGCGTCCACCCTGAAATCACCAGATTTGCCGCCGCTTTTCGCCAGCAGGCGTACCGGACCAATCACCATATCTTTCTGCACCGCTTTACACATGTCGTAGATGGTCAGCGCGGCAACGGAGGCCGCGGTCAGCGCTTCCATCTCCACGCCGGTTTTCCCGGTGAGGCGGCAGAGCGACTCGATGCGCACCCGGCTGTGCTCCGGCTGCGCCTGCAGGTTAACCTCGACTTTGCTGAGCATCAGCGGATGGCAGAGCGGAATCAGATCCCAGGTGCGCTTGGCGGCCTGGATCCCGGCGATGCGGGCGGTAGCGAACACGTCGCCTTTGTGGTGGCTGCCGTCGATAATCATGGCCAGCGTCTCGGGCAGCATGGTGACGAAGGCTTCGGCCCGCGCCTCGCGCACCGTTTCAGCTTTGGCAGAGACATCCACCATATGCGCTTCGCCGGCGGCGTTAATGTGGGTCAGTTGTGACATGGCTTACTTCTTCAGATGAGGATGGAAGTTGCAGGGGCGCGTGCGGGCGTCGAGCTGCGGTTCAATGATGTTTTCCCAGGCGGTGCGGCAGGCTTTGGTGGAGCCCGGCATGGCGAAAATTAACGTGTTGTTCGCCATCCCGGCAACGGCGCGGGACTGCAGCGTGGAAGTGCCGATCTCTTCAAAGGAGAGCATGCGGAACACTTCGCCAAAACCTTCAATTTCGCGGTCGAACAGCGGCAGCAGCGCCTCGGGGGCCTGATCGCCAGCGGTAAAGCCGGTGCCGCCGTTAATTAGCACTACCTGCACGTCGTCCCGGGCGATCCACGCGGAGACCTGCGCCCGGATGGCGTAGCGGTTCTCTTTGACAATTGCCTTATCGACCACCTGATGTCCGGCGTCCTGCGCGGCGTCGCGCAGGTAGTGGCCGGAGGTGTCGTCCTCTTCGCCGCGGCGGCTGGACACAGTAAGCACGGCGACGCGGGTCGGGATAAATTCAGCGCTGACCTGACTCATACAAGAACTCCTTATGATGCAGAAACGGGGCTAGCCCCCGATATAGGACAGGTTTTGAGTGATGCCGGTGTCGCCCTGATGCAGGAAGTGGGTCTGCTTCTTGTGTGCCAGCGCGCCGGCGATGCGCTGCTCAAGCTGCGCCTGCTGGTTATCCTCCGCCAGCAGATCGCGCAGCTCCACGCCGCCGTCGCCGAACAGGCACAGGTGCAGTTTCCCCACCGACGAGACCCGCAGCCGGTTGCAGCTGGCGCAGAAATCTTTCTCGTAGGGCATGATCAGGCCGATTTCACCGGCGTAGTCAGGGTGGCAGAAGACCTGCGCCGGGCCGTCGCTGCGCTGGCGCAGCTGGTGGATCCAGCCGCGGGCCAGCAGCGCGTCGCGCAACACGGCGCCGGAAATATGGTGCTTGCGAAACAGCTCGCTGCCTTCGCCGGTCTCCATCAATTCGATAA
>NZ_CAJYMB010000100.1 GCF_913775985.1 uncultured Pluralibacter sp.
GCCCTGCCGATCAGGCCGTCCGCATATCCGGCGCGAATGCCCGCCAGGGTTTTCATGCTGCAGGGAATGACAATCATCCCGCCGGTATGAAACGAGCCGGACGAGATCGTCGCCGCCTGATCCGCCGGGCTGTGGCAAACGTCGGCAAGGGCGGCCACTTCCCGCGCGGTGTAGGGCGTCTCAAGCTCAACGGTGGTTTTCGCCCACTTCGACATCACCAGGTGCGTCTCTACCTCGTTGATTTCGCGCAGCGCCTGCAGCAGGGCCACGCCGAGCGGCGCGCCGGTGGCGCCAGTCATGGCTACAATCAGTCGCATTTATTACCTCACAATTGTTCGCATACGAACATTATGAGTAAATTACGACGAAAGTGGACCGCTGGCAATATCGTTCGTACACGATCACATTTTTTGTTCAATCTACTCCGGCATTAAAAAGCGCGGCGGAAGCAGCTATGATAAGGACCCGTTTGCGCCCCGGAGAGTTCATGGAACTGAGACAAGAAGCCTTTCACCTGCTGCGCCAGCTTTTTCAGCAGCACACCTCGCGCTGGCAGCAGGCGCTGCCGGAGTTAACCAAGCCGCAGTATGCGGTGATGCGTTCGATTGCGGAAAATCCCGGCATTGAGCAGGTTGCCCTGACGGAAGTGGCGGTGAGCACCAAAGCGACGCTGGCAGAAATGCTCAGCCGGATGGAGGCGCGCGGGCTGGTGAGGCGCGAGCAGGATCCCGCCGACAGACGCCGCCGCTTTGTTTTTCTGACTGAAGCGGGAAGCGCGCTGCTCGCGGAGTGCCTGCCGGTAGGCAGCGGCGTGGATGAGGCTTTTCTGGGCAGGCTCAGTGCGGAAGAACAGGCGCAGTTCACGCAGCTGGTGCGCAGGATGATGGACGGGGAATAAAAAAAGCCGATCTTACGATCGGCTCTTTTGATGAGAAGCGAAACTGTGCGTTATTCGCGGAACAGTGCCTCAATGCTCAGGCCCTGACCCTGCAGAATTTCACGCAGGCGGCGCAGGCCTTCGACCTGAATCTGACGTACGCGCTCGCGGGTAAGACCGATTTCGCGGCCCACATCCTCAAGCGTTGCGGCTTCATAGCCCAGCAGGCCGAAGCGGCGCGCCAGCACCTCGCGCTGTTTGGCGTTCAGTTCAAACAGCCATTTGACGATGCTCTGCTTCATGTCATCGTCCTGCGTGGTGTCTTCCGGCCCGTTATCCTTTTCGTCAGCCAAAATATCCAGCAGCGCTTTCTCCGAGTCTCCGCCCAGCGGCGTGTCCACGGAGGTGATGCGTTCATTCAGTCGCAGCATGCGGCTAACGTCATCAACCGGTTTGTCTAGCTGCTCAGCGATTTCTTCCGCGCTTGGTTCGTGGTCCAGCTTGTGGGACAGTTCACGAGCGGTGCGCAGATAGACGTTGAGCTCTTTGACAATGTGGATCGGCAGACGGATCGTACGGGTTTGGTTCATGATTGCCCGTTCGATGGTTTGACGAATCCACCATGTTGCATAGGTAGAGAAGCGGAATCCACGTTCCGGATCGAACTTCTCAACCGCGCGAATCAGTCCCAGGTTGCCCTCTTCAATCAGGTCCAGCAGAGCCAAACCGCGATTGCTGTAACGACGGGCAATCTTTACTACCAGACGCAGGTTACTTTCGATCATCCTGCGGCGGGAGGAGACATCGCCGCGCAGCGCGCGACGAGCAAAGTAGACTTCTTCTTCTGCGGTAAGCAGTGGAGAATATCCAATTTCGCCAAGATAAAGCTGCGTCGCATCAAGTACGCGCTGTGTAACGCCCTGTGCAAGTAGCTCTTCTTCGGCTAAATCGTTATCACTGGGTTCCTCTTCGACCAAGGCTTTCTCATCGAAAACCTCTACTCCATTCTCATCAAACTCCGCAGTTTCATTCAGATCATGAACTTTTAGCGTATTCTGACTCATATAAGGTGACTCCTACCCGTGATCCCTGGACAAAACGCACGCGAAGTACGCTTCGTCATATTATCGCTGCGGTAAATATTGCAGCGGGTTGACGGATTTCCCCTTGTAACGAATTTCAAAGTGCAAGCGTGTAGAACTTGTTCCGGTGCTACCCATGGTAGCGATTTTCTGCCCCGCCGCGACTTCTTGTTGCTCCCGGACGAGCATCGTGTCGTTGTGGGCGTAGGCACTCAGGTAATCATCGCTGTGTTTGATGATGATAAGATTACCGTATCCGCGCAGCGCGTTACCGGCATAAACAACGCGGCCTGATGCGGTCGCGACGATTGCCTGTCCTTTGCTGCCTGCAATATCGACACCTCTGTTGCCGCCGTCGGCGCCGCTAAAGCCTTCGATAATTTTGCCGTCCGTAGGCCAGCGCCAGGAAGAGATTGGCGTGCTGGTCGAGGAACTGCTTGCAGTGGGTTGGGTTGTGCTTGCTACGACTGGAGCCGTGACAGGCGCAGTGACGGGGGCCACAGGCTTGTTATTCGGCAACATCTTGTTAGCACTATTTTCACCTGAATCCTCAGAATACGTAATTGTTGGTTGAGAAGCAACCACCGGATAAGATTTTTCTTCTGTCCGGGCTGCCGTCGCGCTCGCTTGCGCAACCGCATTATCACCGGTAATCGGCTGTCCGGAACCGTTCCCGACCTGCAGAGTCTGACCAACGTTCAATCCGTAAGGCTCCGGGATATTGTTGCGCTGGGCAAGATCGCGGAAATCGTTACCGGTAACCCACGCAATATAGAACAGCGTGTCGCCGCGCTTCACGGTATAGGTGTTGCCGGTATAGCTGCCTTTTGGAATATCGCCGTATTTGCGGTTGTAGACGATGCGGCCGTTGACGGTTTGCACCGGCTGGCTCTGAACCTGAGCCTGCGGCTGGGTGCGGGGCTGAATCTGTGGCTGTACCTGGCGCGGCTGAATTTGCGGCTGGACGGGGACAGGCTGCGCCTGCTGGCCGGTCGCTCCGGTTCTTTGCGACGGCGTAATCAACATGCCGGAACCGGAAGAGGACTGGCCTCCGACGCTGCTGACCGGCGCCGGTGCATTGTTGGATGACGAGCATCCTGCCAGCCAAAGTGAAACCAGTGAAAGGGCCGCAAGGCGGCTAACGGTGAATGTCGGGCTTCCCGCGCTCATTTATCCCCCAGGAATAGTTAGTGACTAACAAGACCGCGCAACGCGACAGCAAGAGTACACAAGTTGGCGGATACCCTACGCAACCCTCGCGTTGAAATAACCAGGATTATTCCTGTATTACGCCAGTTCGCCTTTTACTAGCGGTACAAAGCGAACTGCCTCAACGGTGTCGATACTGAATTCGTTTCCCCGACGGCGTACGCGCTTTAGCAGCTGATGTTCGTCGCCCACGGGTAAAACCAGGATGCCGCCGTCGTCCAGCTGCGCCATCAGCGCCTCCGGGATCGCCTGCGGCGCCGCCGTGACGATAATGGCATCGAACGGCGCTCGCGCTTTCCATCCCTGCCAGCCATCGCCGTGGCGCGTTGAAATATTGTGCAGATCGAGCTGCTTGAGCCTGCGGCGGGCGTGCCACTGCAGGCTTTTAATCCGTTCGACGGAGCAGACGTGATGCACCAGGTGCGCCAGAATCGCCGTCTGGTAGCCGGAGCCGGTACCAATTTCCAGCACCCGGGAATCCGGGGTCAGCGCCAGCAGCTCGGTCATGCGCGCCACCATGTACGGCTGGGAAATGGTCTGCCCCTGGCCGATCGGCAGAGCGATGTTTTCCCACGCCTGATGCTCGAAGGCTTCGTCGATAAACTTCTCGCGCGGCACCTGCGCAATAGCCTCCAGCACCCGCTCATCGGTAATACCGTGGCCGCGAAGCTGGTTCAGCAGACTCTGCACGCGCTGGCTCACCATTTCCCGGGAACCTCCACGCGATCGAGCCAGTCTGAGACCACCTCGCGCGCGCCGTAGGCCGTTAAATCGACGTGCAGCGGGGTAATAGAAACGTAGCCTTCATCCACCGCGGCAAAGTCGGTATCCGGTCCGGCATCGCATTTCTCGCCCGGCGGCCCTATCCAGTAAAGGGTATTGCCGCGCGGATCCTGCTGCGGAATCACGCTGTCTGCCGGATGGCGGCTGCCGCAGCGGGTAACGCGGATGCCTTTGATCTCCGCAAGCGGCAGATCCGGCACGTTAATATTAAGGATACGCCCGGTGCGCAGCGGTTCGCGCTCGAGGGCGCGCAGGATGGAGCAGGTAACCGCGGCGGCGGTGTCGTAGTGCTGATGGCCGTTAAGCGAAACGGCGACCGCCGGAAAACCGAGGTGCCGCCCTTCCATGGCCGCCGCGACGGTGCCGGAGTAGATCACGTCATCGCCCAGATTGGGTCCGGCGTTAATACCGGAAACCACCACATCGGGACGCGGCCGCATCAGCGTATTAACGCCGAGAAAAACGCAGTCGGTGGGCGTGCCCATCTGCACGGCGATATCGCCGTTGTCTAATACCTGCGTGCGAAGCGAAGATTCGAGAGTGAGCGAGTTTGATGCGCCGCTGCGGTTACGATCGGGTGCGACTACCTGAACCTCGGCAAACTCCCGCAGGGCCTTTGCCAGGGTCTGTATCCCCGGCGCGTAGATCCCGTCATCGTTACTCAGCAATATTCGCATAGTCACCCGTTGTATTGATAAGTTCCCTGACAACACTGGTGGCAAAGCTTCCCGCCGGCAGCCAGAATTTCAGCTCTGCGGTCACGTCGTCCCACCAGTTCCAGCTCAGCTGCTGCGGATAGAGCAGCATCGCCCGGCGCGCGGCGTCCACTTTTTCGCGCACCAGCAGCGACTGCAGCAGCGTCTCTTCGGCCAGCGTCTGCTGCTCGAAGGCCAGCGCCTCGCGCTGGGTGCCCCAGTCGCCGGTTCCCGGCAGCGGCGCGGTGATCATTAATTCGCGCGCGTGAACCCGGGACTGCGCCTCCGCCAGCTCATCGGCGGCAGCAACAAACCAGCTGCCGCGACCGGATAATTGTAGCGCATCGCCGTCAACAACTTGATTAAAGTCCATTTTATTCAGGCGCGCGCTGACTACCTGATTAAACAACGCGCTGCGGGCCGCCGACAACCAAAAACTGCGCTTGTTGCGATCCCGCACCGGGCCGCCGCTTTCCGCCCAGCGCAGGGCGCCGTGCAGGTTGCTGCCGTTAATGCCGAAGCGCTGGGCGCCAAAATAGTTCGGCACGCCTTTTTCGCTGATAGCCTGTAGCCGGGCCTCAACGTCCTGACGATCGCTAATCTCGCGCAGGATAAGAGTAAAGCTGTTGCCCTTGAGCGCCCCGAGGCGCAGCTTGCGCTTGTGGCGGGCGTACTCCAGCACCTGGCAGCCCTCAAGCACAAACTTGCTCATGTCCGGCATCTCTTTGCCCGGCAGGCGCGCGCACAGCCACTGTTCGGTCACCGCGTGCTTGTCTTTTTGCCCGGCAAAACTGACTTCCCGGGCGTGAATTTTGAGAAATTTAGCCAGCGCGTCGGCAACAAAGCGAGTGTTGCACCCGGTTTTGAGGATCCGCACCAGCAGATGCTCGCCCTCGCCGTCCGGTGCAAAACCGAGATCTTCCACCACGACAAAGTCTTCCGGATCGCGCTTGAGCAGCCCCTGCCCCGCCGGCCTGCCGTGCAGCCAGGTTAGCGCGTCAAAGGTCATCATGCGCCAGCCTTATGCAGTAGCGCTACCGCTTCGCAGGCGATGCCTTCGCCGCGCCCGGTGAAGCCGAGCTTTTCGGTAGTGGTTGCTTTTACGTTGACGTCATCCATGTGGCAGCCGAGATCTTCGGCGATAAAAATGCGCATCTGCGGGATGTGCGGCAGCATTTTGGGTGCCTGGGCAATGATGGTCACATCCACGTTGCCGAGGCTATAACCTTTGGCCTGAATGCGCCGCCAGGCTTCGCGCAGCAGCTCGCGGCTGTCGGCGCCTTTGAAGGCCGGATCGGTATCCGGGAACAGCTTGCCAATATCGCCCAGCGCCGCTGCGCCCAGCAGCGCGTCGGTGAGCGCGTGTAGCGCCACGTCGCCGTCAGAGTGGGCCAGCAGCCCTTTTTCGTAGGGCACGCGCACGCCGCCGATGATAATCGGGCCTTCGCCGCCAAACGCGTGTACGTCAAAACCGTGTCCAATTCGCATTATGCCTGCTCCTGAGGTCCGCTACGGGTAAGGTAAAATTCCGCGAGCCGTAAATCTTCCGGGCGGGTGACTTTGATATTATCAGCGCGTCCCGGCACCAGCTGCGGGTGAAAGCCGCAGTATTCCAGGGCAGAAGCCTCATCGGTGATGACGGCCCCTTCGCTGAGCGCCCGGTTCAGGCAGTCAAAAAGAAGTTCGCGGGGAAAAAATTGTGGGGTCAGCGCGTGCCAGAGGTCAACGCGCTCGACGGTGTGGGCAATGGCTTCAATCCCGGGCTCGGCACGCTTCATGGTGTCGCGCACCGGTGCCGCGAGGATACCGCCAATCCGGCTGGAGGCGCTCAGCGCCAGCAGGCGGTCGAGATCGTCACGGTGCAGGCAGGGCCGGGCGGCATCATGCACCAGCACCCAGCCCGCATCGCCCGCGGCGAGCAGGCCGGCCATCACCGAGTCGGCGCGCTCGGCGCCGCCGTCCACCACGCTAATTTGCGGATGGCGGGCCAGCGGCAGCTGCGCAAAGTACGGATCCCCCGGCGAAACGGCAATAATCACGCGCTCGACGCGCGGATGCGCCAGCAGCGCCGCAACGGAATGTTCCAGTATCGTTTTGTTACCGATTGAGAGGTACTGCTTCGGGCAATCCGCCTGCATGCGGCGGCCGGCTCCAGCGGCCGGCACCACGGCGCAAACGCCCGGAAAAGTGGCTGCCATGTATTGATCCTGAGCCCGAGTGTTATCGGTTATTCTGCCCCGCGCCTGGGCTCTGATTGCGTTTAGAGGCGTCGGGAACCAGGCGGTAGAAGGTTTCGCCCGGGCGGGTCATGCTGAGTTCGTTACGCGCGCGCTCTTCGATAGCCTCCTGGCCACCGTTAAGATCGTCGATTTCTGCAAATAGCTGGTCGTTGCGCGCCTTAAGTTTCGCGTTGGTCGCCTGCTGCGCCGTGACGTCATCGTTGACGCGGCTGTAGTCGTGCAAGCCATTTTTACCAAACCAAAGCGAATACTGCAGCCAGACCAGCAGAGCCAGCAACAGCAGCGTGAGTTTACCCATCCTGCCCCCTGAAAAACGGCATCATCAATCCGTAACCTGCCGGCATACGCGAGCCGGCGCGCGGACGATGCCGCATATCGCCGGAAATGTACCATATTTTACACGTTGAGTTGTACGTCTCATTGCAATCTGTTGGCGTACCGCGCGGCGTTTAGCCCAGCAGCCACAAAAAAAGCAGGCCAAACATGGCCGCTACGGCAACCAGCGTCGTGGTGATACTCCAGGCAAGCCGGCCGCCGAGCAGCGAGTGCAGCGCAACGCCCACCACTACCGCCACCGGCAGCAGAGCGAGGAAGAAGGGCCAGGTGTAGAGGAAAAACAGCAGGGTATTTCGGCCGTACAGCAAAAACGGGATCCCCAGCGCCATCAGCCACGCCAGAAACCCCACGGCAGCGCCGGAGAGGGACCAGATCGTCTCTTCGGGGTCTGACATCATGGAGTCTGAACGGGCAATCGTCATATTCTGGGTATTACGCATATCCAATCCTGTGTGCTGACGGGCCGGCAAAACCGGCCCGGTCTCAGGATTTGATAATATCGTGCTGCCTCAGGAGGTCTAATAATTGGTTTACTAAATTTGTTACCAATTGTTGACCATTAAGGTGGATCTCCGGGCTTTCCGGAGCCTCGTAAGCGGAGTCGATGCCGGTAAAGTTGCGCAGCTCGCCGGCGCGGGCTTTTTTATACAGCCCCTTCGGATCCCGGTCTTCGCAGACGCCCAGCGGCGTATCGACGAACACCTCAAAAAAGCGCCCTTCCCCCAGCCTGTCGCGCACCATTTGCCGCTCGGCGCGGTGCGGCGAGATAAAGGCGGTGAGCACCACCAGCCCGGCTTCCACCATCAGGCTCGCCACCTCGCCGACCCGGCGAATGTTCTCTTTGCGATCCGCATCGCTAAAGCCAAGATCGCGGCACAGCCCGTGGCGCACGTTGTCGCCGTCCAGCAGATAGGTGCTGACCCCCAGCCGGTGCAGCGCCTCCTCCAGCGCCCCGGCGACGGTGGATTTACCCGACCCCGAAAGGCCGGTAAACCACAGCACCACCCCGCGATGACCGTGAAGCTGCTCGCGCTGCTCGCGGGTCACCGGATGGGGATGCCAGACCACGTTCTCATCGTGGGCGGCCATTACTTGCCCCCCAGCAGATCGCGCGCGCCCCAGTGCGGGAAGTGCCTGCGCACCAGCGCGTTCAGCTCAAGTTCAAAGGCGCTGAACTCGCCGCTGACGGCAGCCCCGGTATCTTCCAGCGGCTCGCGCACCATGCCCGCGCCGACAGTCACGTTAGTCAGCCTGTCGATAAAGATCATACCGCCGGTAACCGGGTTGAGCTGATATTTATCCAGCGCCAGCGGCTCGTCGAAGGTCAGATCCACCAGCCCTATGCCGTTAAGCGGCAGGCTGTCGACCTTCCGGTGCGTCAGGTTGTTGATGTCTACCTGATACTGGATGCCGTCCACCCGCGCGCGGGTCTTTTTACCGGCAATCTTGATTTCGTAGCCCTGGCCCGGCTGCAGCGCCTGTTCGGCCATCCATACCACGTCGACGCTGGCCCGCTGAACCACGGCGAGGGTCTGCCCGGCGTCCAGCAGCAGGTCGCCGCGGCTGATATCTATTTCATCTTCCAGCACCAGCGTCACCGCTTCACCGGCGCCCGCTTCCTGCAAATCGCCGTCGAACGTGACGATGCGCACCACGCTGGACTCAACGCCGGACGGCAGCACCTTCAGCTGCTGGCCAACCTTCACGCTGCCGGAGGCAATGGTGCCGGAAAAGCCGCGGAAATCGAGATTCGGGCGGTTCACGTACTGCACCGGGAAGCGCAGCGGCTGCTCGTCCACCACCCGGTGGATCTCAACCGTTTCCAGCACTTCCAGCAGCGTCGGGCCGCTGTACCACGGCATATTGGTGCTCTGGCTGGCGACGTTATCGCCCTCCAGCGCCGACAGCGGTACGAAGCGAATGTCCAGATCTCCCGGCAGCTGTTCGGCAAAGGTCAAATAGGCTTCGCGGATCTCGTTGAAGCGCGCTTCGCTGTACTCCACCAGATCCATTTTGTTGACCGCCACCACCAGATGCTTGATGCCCAGCAGCGTGGAGATAAAGCTGTGGCGGCGGGTCTGATCGAGCACGCCCTTGCGGGCATCCATCAGCAGGATCGCCAGATCGCAGGTGGACGCGCCGGTGGCCATGTTGCGGGTGTACTGCTCGTGCCCCGGCGTGTCGGCAATAATAAATTTGCGCTTCTCAGTTGAGAAATAGCGATAGGCCACGTCGATGGTAATGCCCTGCTCGCGCTCCGCCTGCAGACCGTCCACCAGCAGGGCCAGATCGAGTTTCTCGCCCTGGGTGCCGTGACGCTTGCTGTCGTTGTGCAGAGAAGAGAGCTGATCTTCATAAATCTGGCGGGTATCGTGCAGCAGCCGCCCGATCAGGGTGCTTTTACCGTCATCGACGCTGCCGCAGGTTAAAAAGCGCAGCAGGCTCTTGTGCTGCTGGGCGTGCAGGTAGGCTTCTACGCCGCCTTCGTCGGCAATCTGTTGTGCAATAGTGGTATTCATGGCGGCTCCTTAGAAATAACCCTGACGCTTTTTCAGCTCCATCGAGCCTGCCTGGTCGCGGTCAATGACGCGCCCCTGTCGTTCGCTGGTGGTGGAGACCAGCATCTCTTCGATGATCTCCGGCAGCGTCTGCGCTTCTGATTCAACAGCGCCGGTCAGCGGCCAGCAGCCCAGCGTGCGGAAGCGCACCATCCGCGGTTTGATCTCTTCGCCGGGCTGCAGGTCGATGCGATCGTCGTCGATCATCATCAGCATCCCGTCGCGCTCCAGCACCGGACGCTCGGCGGCCAGATAGAGCGGCACGATCTCGATATTTTCAAGGAAGATGTACTGCCAGATATCCAGCTCGGTCCAGTTGGAGAGCGGGAACACGCGGATACTTTCGCCTTTGTTAATCTGGCCGTTGTAGTTGTGCCACAGCTCCGGGCGCTGGTTTTTCGGGTCCCAGCGGTGAAAGCGGTCGCGAAACGAATAGATCCGCTCTTTGGCGCGGGATTTCTCTTCGTCCCGGCGCGCGCCGCCGAACGCGGCATCAAAGCCGTACTTGTTCAGCGCCTGCTTGAGCCCTTCGGTTTTCATAATGTCGGTATGCTTGGCGCTGCCGTGGACGAACGGGTTAATCCCCATCGCCACCCCTTCCGGGTTTTTATGCACCAGCAGCTCAATGCCGTACGCTTTGGCGGTGCGGTCGCGAAACTCGTACATTTCACGAAACTTCCAGCCGGTATCAACGTGCAGCAGCGGGAACGGCAGCGTGCCGGGGAAGAACGCCTTGCGCGCCAGGTGCAGCATGACGCTGGAGTCCTTGCCGATGGAGTACATCATCACCGGATTAGAAAACTCGGCGGCCACTTCGCGGATGATATGAATACTCTCCGCTTCCAGCTGCCGCAGGTGAGTCAGTCGTTTTTGGTCCATAACCGTTCCTTAAGCCAGATTCACGACAGGGGCGCGGTAGCCCTCTGCATTTGTTGTGTGTTGAAACCAGGCGAGCTGGTGATGCAGCTGCGCGACTTCACCGATCACCAGCAGCGCGGGCATCGGGGCGTTCGCCGCCAGGTCTGCAAGATGTTGTAAGGTGCCCGTCGCCACCTGCTGATCGTGCCGGGTGCCGCGGCTGATGACCGCCACCGGCGTCGCGCCGTCGCGACCGTGGGCGATCAGCTGGCGGCTGATTTCGCCGGCCTTCATCACGCCCATGTAGATCGCCAGCGTCTGGCGGCTGCGGGCCAGATGCGCCCAGTCAAAGGGCACGCCGTCGGTTTTGTCGTGCCCGGTTAAAAAGGTCACGCTCTGGGCGTGGTCGCGGTGGGTCAGCGGAATACCGGCGTAGGCCGTCGCGCCCGCTGCGGCGGTAACGCCAGGCACTACCTGAAACGGAATGCCCGCCCCGGCCGCCGCCTGCAGCTCTTCGCCGCCGCGGCCAAAGATAAACGGATCGCCGCCCTTCAGGCGCACGACGCTTTTGCCCTGCCGGGCCGCGTCCACCAGCAGGCGGTTAATCTCCGCCTGCGGCACGCTCTGCCCGCCGGCGCGCTTGCCGACGCAGACCATTTCCGCATCCCGGCGCACCAAATCGCGCACCGCGTCGCTGACCAGATAGTCATAAAAGACGATGTCCGCCTGCTGCAGAACCTGCAGCCCACGCAGGGTCAATAGCCCGGCATCCCCCGGGCCCGCGCCGACCAGCACAATTTCGCCGCTGCGACGCTCGGGTTCATCCAGCGCCTGCGCCAGCGCCTCCCGGGCAGCAGTTTCGTTACCCGCCGCCATCAGGCTGGCAAACGGCCCGCTGAAGTTGCGCTCCCAGAAGCGACGGCGGCGCGCCACAGTGGTGAGGCGCGTTTTAATGCGCTCCCGCCATTCGCCGGCGATACGCGCCATCGGCCCGAGGCTTGCAGGCAGCAGGGCTTCGAGCTTCTCACGCAGCAGGCGGGCCAGCACCGGTGCGGTGCCGCCCGATGAGATAGCAACGATCAGCGGCGTTCTGTCGACAATCGAGGGGAAGATGAAGGTACACAGGGGACGATCGTCCACCACGTTTACCAGCCGCTGGCGCGCTTCGGCGGCAGCGTGGACACGGCGGTTCAGCGCCGGATCGTCGGTGGCGGCAATCACCAGAAAAATAGTGTCGAGCTGAGACTCCTCAAAGGACGTCGCGCGCCATTCAATCTGCTGGCGCGCGGCCAGTTCGGCCACATCCGGCCCCAGCTCGCGGGCGACCACCTGCACCCGGGCACCCGCCCGGCGCAGCAGCGCAATTTTGCGGGCCGCAACGTCACCGCCGCCGATAACCAGAACCGGACGGCCCTTCAGGGCGGCAAACAGGGGCAAATAGTCCACGGATCACAACTCGTTCACATTAAGCATAGGGGGACTATAGGGGGAGGCTTGAGGCAAATGAAATTACGAAATGGAATGAGTAGTTCCGCAATGGAATAACTAATCCGGTAAAGCAAAGATCAAAATGTGCTTAAGCAGCGATTTTTCAGGGGTTTCAGAGCAAATGAAATTGTGTGCTGGCCCTCACAGTTTCATACTATTGGCGCGTAATTTTTTGCCCTGATAATGATGTAAGGATACCCCTATGTTCGCCCCCCTGTGCCGCCGTCTTCTCGCCCTGACGCTTGGCGCATGCTTATCGGCACCCGCGTTTTCCGCTCCCGCCTCTTTTGGCCACATTGCCAGCCAGCAGGCCCGCTACATTGCCACCTATTTTCCCGGCCGCATGACCGGCAGTCCGGCAGAGATGCTCTCCGCTGACTACATCCGCCAGCAGCTGGTCAAAATGGGTTACCACAGCGATATTCGCGCCTTTAACAGCCGCTATCTCTACGTGATGCAGGACAAGCGCCAGATCTGGCGTAAAGTGACCGGCAGCACGGTAATTGCCGCCCGGGAAGGCAAGCAGCCGCAGGAGATCGTGATAATGGCGCATCTCGACACTTTCGCGCCGCTGAGCGATGCCGACAGCGCCCGCAACCTCGGCGGCCTGACGCTGCAGGGAATTGACGATAACGCGCTGGGCGTCGGCGTGATGCTGGAGCTGGCGGATCGCCTGAAGGCGTTCCCGTCCCGCTACGGGCTCCGCTTTATCGCCACCAGCGGCGAAGAACAGGGCAAGCTCGGCGCAAAGAGCCTGCTGGAGCGCATGACACCCGAGCAGCATAAAAACACGCTGCTGGTGATTAACCTCGACAATCTGGTGGTGGGCGACCGGCTCTATTTCAACAGCGGCAAGAGCACGCCCGCCTCGGTGCGCAAGCTCACCCGCGATCGGGCGCTGGCCATCGCCCGCAGTAAAGGTATCCCCGCCTCCACCAATCCCGGCCTCAATGCCCGCTATCCGGCAGGCACCAGCTGCTGCAATGACGCCGAGGTGTTCGACAGCGCGGGCATCCCGGTGCTCTCCGTGGAGGCGACAAACTGGTCCCTCGGCAATAAAGACGGCTACCAGCAGCGCGCGAAGTCGCGCGCCTTCCCGCAGGGCACCAGCTGGCACGATCCGCGCCTGGACAACGCGCAGTATCTCGACAGCGCCCTGCCCGGCCGCATCGATCATCGCGCCCGGGAGGTGGTTTCCGTGATGCTGCCGCTAGTCAAGGAGCTGGCGAAAGTCGGGGCGCCGGGCGTTAAAAAGGCTGGAAAATAAGGTCATGTCGGTTCTCGCGGCCCGGAATCAAGCGCGGGGGCTACTCCGCGCGGTACTCTATTCTGTTGATGGGTGCCGCGTCCTACCTTATTCGCATTCTTTAATTAAGCGATTTATCCTCGAGCGACAACCATACTATCTCCCATTCTCTTTTCGTCTTCTCTGGCTCAATATTACCGCACGTATACCCGCCCCTTTACCGCCCTTTTTGCACGGGATGCCCCTTAGACAAGGCCTGTATTTGCTGGGGATAACGTGCTGGATCTGGTGGCTGGAACCGGGCCGCTAGCGATAGCCGCAGCCGCGCCCGCCCCACCATCATGGCGACCGACTTGAGTCCTGACATGTTGTATTGCATCAGCGATGATGCTGCCCTGAAATGTGCAAGCCCACATCATGGATGTGGCAGCAGCTAAAATTTATCGATGCCCTGTCCGACACCATAACCTCCTTATTTCCGCCAGCAAAATAGCGGCGAGTATTTGTTTTTGTCAGAAAATATGCAGCCGTCAGTCAGGCATAAAACAAAAATCGCCTGTCGTCGATGCCCAAGAATAGATAAGCAATAAGAATGTTAAGTAACAAAAAAGAGGATGTGGATGTGCGTTTAATTTTAGCGAAACGGTGCGCCCCATAGACAAAAAATAGCGTAGGCGTGCCGATGATAAAACATAACTCACTGTAATTAATAAACAAATATTAACTAAGTTTAATACTATCAATCAATTACGACTGCAACTATTTTCGGGTACTGGCGCGTAATTGGAGCGTTGACGGAAGTTCAATGACACTATCCGTAGATTTATCATTCAGCAGATCGAGTAATGTTTTACCTGCAAGTCTGCCTGTTTCACGCCATGGAAATTCAACGGCAGTTAAGGCCGGCGAGCAAACGGCAGCAAGAGTGCCTCCGCTGAGACTCGCCAATGCTAAGGTATCGGGGACTTTCAGTCCTGCGCTGTGGCAGGCCATAATGCAACCGCACGCGATTTCATCAGACATACAAATCAGCGCATCCAACTCAGGCCAGGTAATGCGAATATCGCCGAGGAGATTTAAACCAGTGGTAATATCTGCCGGTAAATGCGACGTCACCACGCGGTGTGGAGAGTGGTTAAGGGAAAGCATCGCACTATTCCAGCCGCTCAATACTTGACGAAACATAATGTTATTGGAGGCAGTACAGAGCAAGCCAATATTTTTATACCCCATCTGCACAAGCGACGTGACCAATTTTTTGATAGCCACCGCATAATCCACACCGATGCTAATCCAGCTTGCTTCACGGTTAATGGCCCCGATTTCAACCACCGGTACGCCCGTATTGATTAACAATTGTGAACAGCTGCTGATATTATCAATATTGAATTGCACAATTGCCGCCGGATTATAGGCAAGCATTTGCGTCAGCGTATTCTCTTCACTCTGTCCCGCCTGACCTGACTCAATAAACATCATGCTGTAACCCTGAACGGCAATCGCAGCCTGCATAGCCTGGGAGACAGCAAGAAATCCCGGCGAAGAAAATGAAGGCACCACGCCCATCACCAGCCTCGAATCAGCAGAGGCCAGATTGCGGGCCTGCAAGTTGGGCACATAACCCAGCTCGTTCACTGCAGCTTCGATGCGGGTCCGCAATTCAGGATTCACTTTTTCCGGCATACGTAATGCGCGCGACACCGTCATTGTGCTCACGCCCACCAGTTTTGCCACCTCAGCGAGCGTAATTTTTCCAGTATTTTTTCTGCGTTTTTCGCGCGGGTTATCGTCTGCTTGTAGCGTATGCACTGACATCCTCCTTCAGCTTGTCTGGAGACACATTGTAAATGATGTTTTGCACTTTGCGCATTGAGCATCTGCATTGTGACGATCAACATGGCCTGCAAAGTTAGCGGTAACAAAAAAATTAACATACCAGCCGTGTTAGCGCTAACTTTGAGATAACGATCACGGTAAGCAACGAAAACATTCCTCTATAGTAGACTCAGTTTCAACGCTATCGGGGTATTTATGATTACGACGTGGTTACCGGTAGAAAATATCCAGATTGTCGATGCAGTCACTGACTGGAAGCAGGCCATTACATTATCTGCCCAGCCTTTAATAGTAAAAGGTGCCATCACTGAACATTATATTGACGCTATTTTCGAGAGCCATCGAACGCTTGGGCCTTATTATGTTTTAGCGCCGGGCCTGGCAATGCCGCATGCGCGTCCCGAACAAGGTGCATTAAAAAACGGCTTATCGCTATTGTACATTAAAGAAGGTGTTTCTTTTGGCTCGGAAGAGAATGACCCTATTTATGTCGTGATCATGTTATGCGCACTTTCGGGCAACGAACACATCGACATGATTACAGCGTTAGCAGAGATTTTCAGTGACGAAGCGCGATGCTCGGCACTCCTGAAAGCATCATCAATGGAAGCAATACAAACCGTTATTAGCGGATAATGAGGTAAAATGAAAAAGATTTTGATTGTTTGCGGTAATGGATTAGGTAGCAGCTTCATCGTTGAGATGAACGTCAAAAAAATAATTAAAGAGTTGAATAAAGAAGCCGACGTTACACATACCGATCTCACATCAGCAAAAAGTGAGACCGCCGATATTATTCTTAGCGCCAAAGATATTGCCGAGCATTTAACAGGCCATTCCGCACAAGTCTTTGGCCTAACAAATCTGCTGGATAACAATAAAATTAAAGAAATTCTTTCTGAGAATCTCTGATTAATTATTTGCGGCCTTACGGAGTCACGCTATGCTGCAGTTTATTATTCATGATGTGTTAGGCACACCCGCAATATTGGTCGGTCTGTTTTCTTTAATCGGCTTATTATTGCAGAAAAAAGCCATGTCGGATGTTGTTTCCGGAACGCTCAAAACCATTATGGGTTTTGTCATATTGACCTCCGGAGCGGCCATTGTTGCAACCACGCTAACAATTTTTAGCCAGCTGTTTGAGCACTCCTTCCATATCCAGGGCGTCGTCCCGAATACAGACGCGATGGCAGCGCTGGCGCAGAAAAATTACGGTACGGCGACGGCAATGATCATGGTGCTGGGAATGTTATTTAACATTGTGCTGGCGCGCATTACGCCGCTGAAATACATCTTCCTGACAGGGCACCACACGCTATACATGTCGGCCATGCTGGCAGTCATCCTTTCCGTGGGTGGCCTGTCGCCACTATGGGTCATTGTTGTGGGGGCGGTGATTCTGGGCATCATGATGGTGGTTTCTCCGGCAATTCTGCAGCCATTTACTCGCAAGATAACCGGTACAGATGATTTGGCCCTTGGCCATTTCGGTTCAACGGGCTATCTGCTGTCAGCGCTGGTTGGCAAAGCGGTAGGAAAAGGCAGCCCGTCGATCGAAGAACTAAAGGTACCGAAATCGCTGAACTTTCTGCGTGACTCATCGGTCGCTATTTCGCTGACGATGATGATCCTGTTCGTGATTTTGGTCCTGATTGCTGGTAAAGGCTTTGTTGAAACGCAGCTCAGCGAAGGCCAAAACTTTATCATCTTTGCGATTATTCAATCGCTGACCTTCGCCGCCGGCGTATGGATCATCCTGGCAGGGGTGCGCATGATCATCGCCGAAATCGTACCGGCCTTTAAAGGCATCGCCGATAAGCTGGTAAAAGATGCTAAACCGGCGCTCGACTGCCCTACGGTCTTTCCGTTCGCGCCGAACGCAGTGATTGTCGGCTTTCTGTCGAGCTTCAGTGCCGGCCTGGTGAGTATGTTCTTGTGTCCGCTGTTTGGGTTAAGCGTCATCGTTCCGGGGCTGGTACCGCATTTCTTCTGCGGCGCAACGGCAGGCGTTTACGGCAACATCTGCGGCGGGCGTCGCGGTGCCGTAGTCGGCGCATTTGCCCAAGGCCTGCTGATTTCATTTCTTCCTGCGATTTTGCTACCGCTTATGGGCGACCTTGGCTTTGCATCAACCACCTTTGGCGATGCAGACTTCGGCGTAGTTGGCATCATTCTCGGGCATACAGTGTCACTGTTTAACTAATAAATCTTTTGGAGGTCAGGTATGGCGGCTAAATTTTCACCCTCGCTAATGTGTATGGATTTAACGCAGTTCAGAGAACAAATTAAGGCAATGAACAGTCGGGCTGACTTTTATCACGTCGATATCATGGACGGTAGCTATGTGAAGAATATTACGCTCTCGCCTTTTTTTATCGAAAACCTTAAGAAAATAACGGATGTGCCGATTGATGTGCATTTGATGGTCAATCATCCGGAAGATATTATTCCTATGTGTATTGATGCTGGCGCCGACATTATCAGCTTTCATCCAGAGACGGCGAATAACAAAATATTTCGTTTACTGAACCAAATTAAAGACGCGGGTCGCCGCTGCGGTGTGGTGTTGAATCCGGCCACACCAGCAGATGCCATTAAAGAATACGCACACCTGCTGGATAAAGTGACAGTAATGTCAGTTGACCCGGGATATGCAGGACAAAAATTTATTCCTGAATCGCTCAACAAAATTAAGCAACTGATTGCGATGCGAGAAGCCCAAGGATATCACTATCTGACCGAGATTGACGGCTCATGTAATGAGAAAACGTTCAACGTGATTTCTCAGTCTGGAGTAGACGTCTTTATTGTAGGTACCTCTGGCCTGTTCTCTTTAGCGGATGACGTCAGTGATGCATGGGACAAAATGGTCGATATATATCAGCGAGAAGTCGCTGCCTGAAAATTACAGCGCGCTCCGCCGTATTAAATCTTTGAGAAGGGCAGCGTCTATTTAACCGGTCTATTGCTTGCCCTCATCTTTTATTTTTACGGTTGAGTGTGTTGTAACCCTATGTCATGTGGAGCGTACTTATGATGATGCGTTGCACGTTAGTGAATGCTTTGCCTGTATTGTATCTCTTGGCAGGAGGGATTTCTCAATTAGGGCTGCCGGGAAGCATCGCTAACGCAGCCTGAAAGTAGCAGCATAAACAGGAAGCTTAGGTGAATTGGCGTCAGCACGGCGGATATTGACAGCGTTGAGTTTTACCGTGGAATGTGTTGTCGCTACAGCACACCGTATTCAGTAATACGCTTCTGTTATTAGTGGTTAATATTAACGACCTCTGATAATAAACTATTCATTTTCATGCGTGAAGGTAGATTATGGACATTTCAGATGTACTTAATGTAAAAAACATCAAATTAAATATGATGGCCAAAAGTAAAGAGGAAGCGGTTGAGGAATTAACAGATTTACTGGTGCAAGATGGGGCCATTACGCACAGAGACGATTTTTTAAAAGATGTCTGGCTGCGCGAGGAGCAAGGTTCCACAGGATTCGAAAATCATATTGCGATTCCACACGGGAAATCGTCAGGTGTTGCGCGTACGGCGCTGGCCATTGGACGCACTCAATACGAAATCCCCTGGGAAACAATGGATGGTAGTGATGTTCGCTGCATTATCCTGTTTGCAGTTTGTTTAGTGGACCAAAATGCAACGCATATTCGACTATTATCGCAAGTCTCCGGTTCACTGGCCGACGAAGAGATTATAGAGAAGCTGTTAAAAGAAAACGATCCTCACAAAATCATTGCGCTTTTGAATTCTGAAGGCGAAGACATTAACGCCTGATCCAATTATCTGCCTTTATACAACACATTAATGCATTAAGTAATGGAGAATAATGATGAATATTGTCGGTATTACAGCATGTACTGTAGGCATTGCCCACACTTATATCGCTCAGAAGAAAATCGAAATCGCAGCAAAGAAAGCCGGGCACAATGTCAAAATTGAAACACAGGGCACGATTGGTGTCGAGAATGCATTAACCGCCGATGAAATCGCTCAGGCTGATATCGTCCTGTTGGCTGCCGATGTAAAAGTTACCGGTGAAGAACGTTTCGCTGGTAAGAAAGTGGTCAGAGTGCCAACGGAAACCGCGGTTAAATCGCCAAATAAACTTATTGAAAAACTTGCTGAGTTAGTAAATTCATAACATTAACTATGCGTATCCTGTTTACAACAAAGAGCATAACTTATGAATATAAAAGAAATATGGAAAGCAGCTAACCCCAAGGGCCATCTGCTGACAGCGATCTCATTTTTGATTCCCATTGTCTGCGGTGCCGGATTTATTATTGCTATCGGCATGGGGTTTGGAGGCACGGTTCAGGATACGTTGACACCGGAGCAATTTGATCTGTGGCAGGCCTTAGCCACAATGGGCGCCAAGGCACTTGGCCTATTACCGGTCGTGATCGCTATCGGCATTTCCGGCTCGATCGCGGGTAAGCCCGGCATTGCACCCGGTTTTGTCGTCGGTCTGGCGGCGAATGCTATTGGCGCGGGATTCATCGGCGGTATGCTCGGCGGCTATATTTCCGGATATATTGCTTTGGCGATTATTAAAAATGTCAAAGTCCCGAGCTGGGCTCGCGGTTTAATGCCTACGCTGATTGTTCCGTTTTTTGCCTCCATTAGCAGTGCATTGATCATGGTGTACATTATCGGCACACCCATTGGTATATTTACAGACGCCCTCACCTCGTTCCTGAGAAGCATGGGGACGTCATCTAATTTAGTCTTAGGTGCCGTTATCGGAGCACTGTGTATTATTGACTTCGGCGGGCCAATCAATAAAACCTGTTTCGCATTTGTATTGACGCTACAGGCGCAGGGTATCAATGAACCGATTACCGCCCTGCAACTGGTTAACACCGCCACGCCTATCGGTTTTGGGCTGGCATTTTTTATCGCTAAACTTTTCCGTAAAAACATTTATCACAATGAAGAGATTGAAATGCTGAAATCAGCGGTGCCGATGGGCGTTGTGAATATTGTGGAAGGGTCGATACCTATCGTCATGAATGATATCTTCCGCGGTATTACTGCTGCAGCAATCGGTGGGGCTTGCGGTGGCGCAATTACTATGGTGTATGGCGCAGATGCTACCGTGCCGTTCGGCGGGATTTTAATGATTCCGACAATGTCGCACCCGATGGCAGGTATCATGGCACTGCTGGTTAATATATTGGTAACAGCAACGGTTTATGCTGTAATCAAAAAGGATGTTCCTCGTGATGCCATCATTGAAAATGATCATGAAGAAGAAGACATCAATTTGGATGATATTAAAATAAGTTAATATCACTGAAGCCATAGCTTCCTGTGCCGCATAAGGCATGGCTAGATATTGCTTAGGGCTATTAGCGATCACCCATTGTGTAAATAAAGTAACAGGCTGCCGAAAGCAGGCCCGATAACGGGCGATGCAAACCGGCAGCCTCTTTGTTGCAAGAAGGTTAAAAAGCGTCTGCCTGGCAGCAGGCATAAACCCGCCTTAGACAATCTGCAGATCTTGGCTGGCACGGGCCCGCTGGAGAAGCGGCAGAGGGCTATTTTTCCTCTACCTGACTTTTTGCCGTATCCCCATTGGACGGTATTGTCGTTGGACCAAGCAGCACCGGCGGGCCACCCTCTTTTTGCCCGGGCCAATGCATGCTCACGCCTGAGAATTCCCTTTCTCCAATTCTTCTGATTTCGGGCCACTTCCCCATAGTAACCGGCGCGGTTAAACGTCGTCCGCAGTTGACGCTACACTTCGTGCTCAGCCTATTTACCAATGCTGGCGCAGGGTAACGCCTTACCTGCGGTCTCGACGATGATTTATTTATCGGTTTATCTCCGCTCGCGCGGGGAACTCAACGCTGGTCAGGCGCTGTGTTTCTCTCATGGCGATTTATCCCCGTTCGCGCGGGGAACTCCTCCAGCCCGGTAGCAAACGTAACGATCCGGTCGGTTTATCCCCGCTCGCGCGGGGAACTCCATAAAACTATACTCCCTGCATAGAGCAACAGCGGTTTATCCCCACTCGCGTGGGGAACCCCCTGAAAGTTGGTGTTATCGTCAAACATCCGACGGTTTATCCCCACTCGCGTGGGGAACCCAAATCCGGCAGCAACCGTAGGCCAGTAAACATCGGTTTATCCCCACTCGCGTGGGGAACCCGGTGTACACCGCATCATGTGTGGTAATTGGATCGGTTTATCCCCACTCGCGTGGGGAACCCTACTGAATATCAACGCCGGTGCTTTCGTGCATCGGTTTATCCCCACTCGCGTGGGGAACCCACCAGCGCGCCCAGTTTTCCGTAAGCGTCCAGCGGTTTATCCCCACTCGCGTGGGGAACTCCTGTCAAACGGCGCCTGCCGCGCTCACAGGGCCGGTTTATCCCCACTCGCGTGGGGAACTCTAGTGAGCGAGCGCGATCAGTTCCGCAATATGCGGTTTATCCCCACTCGCGTGGGGAACTCGCGCGGCAGGCGAGTTGCAAGCCCTGCCAGAACGGTTTATCCCCACTCGCGTGGGGAACTCTCGATACATACGGATCCGCGATGAAGGAAAGCCGGTTTATCCCCACTCGCGTGGGGAACTCATCAACGACGCATGAGTTGCCGGTTTCCGGGTCGGTTTATCCCCACTCGCGTGGGGAACTCCAGCGAATATTTCACGCCCTGCCAGTAGATCGCGGTTTATCCCCACTCGCGTGGGGAACTCGTGGTGATGCCCATGTCGATCTGATCCACATCCGGTTTATCCCCACTCGCGTGGGGAACTCCGCGCTGTAACGCGTTCTGATTGCCTTGAGTTCGGTTTATCCCCACTCGCGTGGGGAACTCACTACTATATTCCCCGCCCTACCATCTGTGAGCGGTTTATCCCCACTCGCGTGGGGAACTCATTTACGATTAATGTCTGCGAGATTTTTCCCGCGGTTTATCCCCACTCGCGTGGGGAACTCGCTACCCATGCACCATGCAGGATTTTTCAGTTCGGTTTATCCCCACTCGCGTGGGGAACTCGTCCTGTCGTAATGCGATAGTCCGGCGCGGGCCGGTTTATCCCCACTCGCGTGGGGAACTCGCTTCGCGGTAGCCGTCCATCGTCGACGACCACGGTTTATCCCCACTCGCGTGGGGAACTCTAGCAAAACCGATGCGTAATGCGTCAGTTGGGCGGTTTATCCCCACTCGCGTGGGGAACTCGCCCGGTGCATAGCCGATTGCTCAAACAGGCGCGGTTTATCCCCACTCGCGTGGGGAACTCGTGGCACCAGCGGGAGCCGATACGGTTACAGTCGGTTTATCCCCACTCGCGTGGGGAACTCGTGACCTCATGGAACGAGTGTTTTACCATCAGCGGTTTATCCCCACTCGCGTGGGGAACTCCAGAGCGCTACAAAACTCGGCCTGACGCTGGCCGGTTTATCCCCACTCGCGTGGGGAACTCAGCACCGCGTGGTCGTCAGATGCCGCAATGGCCGGTTTATCCCCACTCGCGTGGGGAACTCCCTGGGCGGCGTGAAAGTGGAGCAGCCCCTCCAGCAGGCGGATCATATAGCCGTCATAGGCGTGGACTTCGTCCAGCAGCAGCACTTTATCCTGCATGCCCAGCAGGCGCAGGGACTGGTGGCGAAACGGCATTACCGCCATCAGCAGCTGATCGAGGGTGCCGACGCCGATTTCTGCCAGCAGCGCCTTTTTGCGCGAGTCGGCGTACCAGGCGTGGCACTGGCTGGTGGCGGTGGCCTCATCGCTGGCATACCGTTCGGCGGCCTGCGCCATCGGCTGCCAGATCGAGTGGCGAAACGCATCCGACATTTCCCGGGTGCTGTGCGCCAGCATCAGCGACGGCGCGGCGTCCGGGATAAAAAGCTGGCGGTAGGCTTTTTGCAGGCGCTGGTACATCGCGTTGGCGGTCGCCATGCCCGGCAATCCGACGTACAGCCCTTTGCCTTTTCCCGCCGACAGCAGCCGGTGGGCCAGGATCAGCGCCGCCTCGGTTTTACCGGCACCGGTGACGTCCTCCATTACGATAAGCTGCGGGCCGAGCGCGCTGATATCCAGCGCCGCCGCCTGCTGCTGCAGAGGCGTTAAATCATCAATAAAAGGAAATAGCGCCTGATGTCCGGAATAAGGATTGAGCATTGAAGGCAGCGGGATATTGCCCAGCGCGCACTCTGCCTTTTCCAGCGCCAGCGGCCAGTAATCGGCCAGCGGCATCGGCGTATCCTGCAGGGGAAACATCGCCTGGTCAGAGCCAATCCAGTCGCACAGGGTCATGACGCCCGCGAACAGCCAGCTCTGCTGGCGCAGGATTTTAAGCCCGTCTTTATTGTCCTCCTGCCACTGCTTCGGCAGGGAGAGCGGAAACAGCGCGTTAAGATCTTCCAGAAACATCCGCGCAGCGTCGACATCGGCCCGGCAGAATGCCTCCGCGGCTTTTCGGCTGCTTTCATCCGGCGGCAAGCCGTGGTGCCCGGTACTCAGCGACATCCAGATTTGCAGCGCCAGCGTATACTCGTCGCGCATTGGCTCCTCCACGCCGGCGATAATCTGATTCTCGCCCATGGTCCAGCCGTCGCACAGCTCGCGCCAGAGATACATTCCCAGAGAATCGTGGCGGCAAAAAGCATGAATGCCGCGCAGGGGCGGCATCAGCGGTGAGTCGGGAAAGCTGGCAAAGCGCTGAAAGCCGCGGGCGAATTTGCCGATATCGTGGGCGGCAAAAAGCCAGGCTATCCAGTTGAGAGCGCTGCTGCCCTCCAGCCCGCAGGCGGAGAGTTTATCGCGCAGGCCAAACCGGTTGGCAGCCGCCATCTGGTAGCCGCAGGCGGCCACATCCAGGCAGTGATAGACCAGCAGGTGCCAGTCGGGCAGGTTCTCTTCCGGCGGGCGCCGGGTTTTACCCCAGTAGCGAAAATAGGCGGGAGGATTGGAAAATGCCATTGTGCTTTGCGCGCTCCTTGCCGGCAGGTTGGTCGCTGAATGCTAACGACAATTGATACAGGGTTTTGCGCTGGTTCGCCGTGACAGTAATCGCGATTCGCACCCACGAAAGCCTGTTACGCTCGGCGCGGGTTAGATTTTGACGGGAAACAGCAGCGTCAGGCTGTCGACTGTGGAAGGTTCAAAGCCGAAGCGGGTATAAAAATCTTTGACCTCTTCACTCAGGGCGTGCACGACTACGGCCCTCATGCCAACCTGAGAGGCGATATTTTGCGTGCGGTATTGTGCGTCCTTCAAAAGCCCGGCACCAAGCCCCTTCCCCGCCCTTGCCGCGTTAACAGCAAGCCGGCCCAGTACGATGACCGGCACGGAATCAGGTGCGTTTCGTCGGTAAGCTCCCTGTACAGGGTTGCGCTGAACGCTGCCGGACGACAGGTAGTAATAGCCAACGACCCGGTTCGGATTTTCTGCGCAGACGACATAGACGCGAGAAATACCGGTACTATGGTTTCTGAGGGCCTTCTTCTTTAACCAATCACTCAGGCCCGGATCCTGGCAGCAGAACTCAGCAATATTATGCTCAGGCGTGAGGGATTCCGGCACTCTTATTCCCATGGCGATTTGCGATTCATCAGGTTATCGATACGCGCCTGTCTCTCCGATGTCACAGGAGCGTCAAGTTCCTCAAGAAACGCATTAAATTGCTCATCGCCGAGTAAAAAGAGGCGCCGATCGAGCAGAATGTCCCGGGCCTCGCGGCAGGCGGCCTCAAGCATAAAATCTGTTCGGGATTTCGAAACATGGTTTGCCGCCATGTCTATCAAATCGCGCTGGGACGCTTTTGCCCGAATATTGATGGGCGCTTCACGAACGTCGGGTTTCATAGATACCTCCTGTATAGCAGTTTGCTACACAGTTATAGGCTTTGTGTATAGAAATGCTATACAGCCCTGAGAGATATTGCTTGTTATTCGAACATTTTTATACCTGTCTCAGCGCTTTTGGCATTATCAGCGGCAGTCTGAGTACATATCCGCTGACGCGGGGAATACGGTGAGCACAACTATCGACGTGAGCGGGATGGACCTCTGAGGACAGGAACGAAAAGCCCGCGTGCGCGGGCTGTCTTGTCATCGCGGGGCGGTGCACTTCTTAAACGTAAACTGGATACCCGCTACGGCGGCGAGCTGTGAAAGCATCGAGAATGTCGGGTTCCCGTTCTCCGACGGCGCGCTATATACACTGCCGCGCGCCAGACCGGCCTTTTGGGCGTCGGCGGCGCGGTCTGATCCAACCCACGTAATGTTGACACAGCCCTAAGCGAGGTTCTGGTTTTCAAATTGTCCCGGGCTGAGACCACCACAGGCACTATGTCGGTGCCACCGATTGTAATCGCACTCGATATAATTAAACACCGCCGTCCGCATTAATTCCCTGCTGATAAAGCGTTTCCCGTGGATGCATTCCACCTTCAGCGAGTGGAAAAAACTTTCCGCACAGGCATTATCGTAGCAGCAGCCCTTTGCACTCATGCTGCCGCACAGATTATGCCGCTTCAGGAGCGCCTGATAGTCGATGAGCAGTATTGCCTGCCACGATCTGTGTGAACGATGACATTTTCCGGGCGCTTACGCCGCCACAACGCCATCTGTAGCACATCGCAGGCCAGTTGCGCAGTCATCCGTGACGACATTGACCAGCCGATAACGGCGCGCGACCACAGGTCTATGACGACAGCCAGATACAGCCAGCCCTCATCCGTGCGTAGGTAGGTGATGTCGCCCGACCATTTCTTATTTTGGACCACAGGCGTAAAAATCCTGCTTCAGCATGTTCTCCGACACCGGCAGGTCATGCTCGCGGTAACTGACCGGGCTGAACTTACGCGAAGCTTTCGCCCGCAGCCCCTGACGGCGCAGGCGGGCCGCCACGATTTTCACATTGAAGTGGTAACCCTGAGCATGCAGTTCATCAGTCAGGCGCCTTAGCGCTGTTTGCTCGGTGAAAAGCCCCGTGCACGGAGCTGTCACAACTCTGGCGGAACTGCTGGCGTGAGTTTAGCCTCATTCGCCGCTGATTCCACGTATACCAGCCACTACGGGCCACCCGGAGGGTGCGACAAATAGCTTTAATGCTGAACTCAGCCTGATATTTTTCAATAAAGACATACTTCATTTCAGGCGCTTCGCGAAGTATGTCGCGGCCTTTTGGAGGATAGCCAGCTCCTCAGCCTGCTCCGTCAACTGGCGTTTGAGGCGGGCATTTTCAGCGGCGAGTTCATTTTCACGGTCAGAGGATGAGAGCTGCTGCTGTTTACTGCGCCAGTTATAAAGCGGCGATTCATACAGGCTGAGCTCGCGGGCTGCTACAGCAATACCAATGCGCTCAGCCAGTTTAAGGGCTTCCTGACGGAATTCAGCTGTGTGCTGCTTGCGGATCTTTTTGGTGGTTGATGCTGGTTTTGTCATGTGAGTCACCTCTGGTTGAGAATCTACTCACTTAGTCGCGTGTCCACTATTGCTGGGTAAGATCATCAGTTTAACAATTGGTTTTCCGTTAACCCCATGCAATTATTATGGTTTAGTGATGCCGCTGACTGGCGGGTCTACGCCCCCAAAATCCCTCGTCATGATGACTTTGGTTAAATTCGTTTTGGTTTGTGATGAGGAAGTGCCTTTTTCAGACAGCAATAACAGGAGCTTAACGCATGGAAGATAAAGAAAATCGAGCTTATCACCGGCCTGTCTGGGATGACGACGGGCGGCTTCATTATGAAATCATTCCCCAGGCGAAAGAAAAAAATTACGTGGCGGTTTGCCTCAAGCCGGCCGACAAAGTGATCCCGGTGATTTTTCTTCCGGGAGTGATGGGGTCAAACCTGAAAAACGGAAAGAGCGAAGTCTGGCAGTTCAGCGCCCGATCACTTAAAAAATGGCCGCTTGCTGGTCCGGAGAAAAGGAAGTTTCTACTTGATCCGAAGACCACGACGGTTGACGACGGCGGGGAGATTTTAAACGACGGGGCTGACGGGAAAAAATTCCCCTCGCGGCGGGCGCGTGGATGGGGTAGCGCGTTTTACAAGAGCTACGGGGAGGCGCTCGACCGGCTGCAGTACCTGCTCAGCGACGACGATATCCTGCTGGATAATTACTTCAGGAAGGCGCAGCTGCAGACGGCGCGACAGCGTTTTACCGGCGTCAGGATAGGCAACGAGCCGGAGCAGCAGGTACTGACCGGGGAAGAAGTGGCGCACGGGCATCTGTTTTTATTTCCACTGCACGTGTT
>NZ_CAJYMB010000101.1 GCF_913775985.1 uncultured Pluralibacter sp.
ACGGGATCATGGCTGAGCGTCTCCTTCAGCAAGGCGCACAATAATACTGTTCGGCTCCAGCGCGTCCTGCGCCTGCGGCCAGTGAAAAAGCGTGTTCCCCGCGAGGGCGGGAATGGCGACGGGGGCAACGCCGATATTGAGGGCAAGTGACAGCGTCACGTCACCGAAATGCCAGCTGACCGCCACCGCGCCAAATTCTGTCTGCACAATGCGCCCGGCAGCGCTACCGCCCGCCGCCAGCAGCGGCACGATATAGCGCTGGCGCAGGGCCAGCAGTTCGCGGACAAACGCCAGCCACTCGCGGCCCGCCTCGCTTTCCGCGCTGGCCCAGTCGAGCGTCGAGCGCCTAAAGGTGTCGGGATCGTTGGGATCGGGGACTTCACCGTCGTGCCCGGCGTGGCCGGCAAATTCGCTGGCGCGCCCTTCCCGCACCGCTTTCGCCAGCGCGCCGTGAAAGTCGGTGAAAAACAGAAACGGCCTCGTTTCCCCGTACTCTTCGCCCATAAACAGCAGCGGAATATGCGGCGACAGCAGCAGCGCGGCCTGCAGAACCCGGGTTTTCTCCGCGCCGGCAAGCGTAATCAGCCGCTCGCCCTGGGCGCGGTTGCCGGTCTGGTCGTGGTTTTGAATAAAGTCGACAAAAAACTCCGGCGGCTGATCGAGGCTCGGTACCCCGCGGGACTCGCCGGTCTGGGGTGAAATTTCCCCCTGATAGACGAAGCCTTCTGCCAGCGCCCGGGCGAACTTGTTTTCCGGCGAGGCGGCGAAGTCCTGGTAATAGCCGTGGGTTTCGCCGGTGGCAAACACGTGGGCGGCATTGTGAAAATCGTCGTTCCACTCGGCGGTGTAGCGCGCGGGCTGACCGTTTTCATCCCGGGGATGGAGAAACACCACGTTGCGGCTGTCTTCGGTCGTCAAATGAATGTGCCGGTCAGGTAGCGCTGCGCGAATGCGGTCGGCAATCTCCACCAGTACGTGGTGGCCGGAGGTATCGTGGATCTGATCGATAGCGTCAAAGCGCAGGCCGTCGAGGCGGTATTCGCTCAGCCAGAACAGCGGCGCGTCGGTAATGTACTGGCGCACGGCGGGCGTTTCGTAGGCAATGGCGTTGCCCCAGGGCGTGGTGCGGTCCTGGTGAAAAAACGCCGGCGAAAGCAGCGGCAGATAGTTGCCTTCCGGGCCGAAGTGGTTGAGCACGATGTCCAGCACCACCGACATCCCGAGCTGATGGGCGGCATCAATAAAGGCGTGAAAGTCGCCGGGGGTGCCGTAGGCCGAATGCGGGGCGTACAGCAGCACGCCGTCGTAGCCCCAGCCCCGGCTGCCGCCGAACTGGGCCACCGGCATCACTTCAAGCTGGGTAATGCCGAGTTCTGCCAGGTGAGGCAGCTTATCCATCGCTGACCTGAAGGTGCCCTGCGGGGTAAAGGTGCCAATATGCAGCTCATAAATGACCGTCTCCGCCCAGGGGCGCCCGCGCCAGCCCGCGTCCTGGCGCGGATAGCGCCGGGGGTCTATCACCAGCGACGGGCCGCTGACCTCCCCCTTCTGCGCCCGCGCGCCGGGATCGGGCACGGCCGTGCCGTCAGCCAGCACGAACTGATATTCGTCTTCGTGCGCCGCGCCCCGGACGTCAAGGGTAAACCAGCCGTCCGCCTCCCGGACCATCTCGCTGTCCGCGCCGTTGAGGCGCAGCGACAGCGTTTTTTGTCCCTCGGCCCAGACGCGAAAGCGGACCGTATCGTCAGCAATAAACTCCGCGCCCCACTGTTTTTGAAATCTTCCGCACTCCATGTATCAACCTCAATTCAACTGCCGCCCGGCGGGCACGAAATACAAGCTTAGACCAGCGTTGAAAGCGCGCTGGCGCGGCGGATATTTCCGGCACTTTTAGCGCGGTTGGCTATCATTAGTAGACTTTTCCTAGACAAGGACCCCCATGCTGATTCGCAAAGGAATTAATGCCGACCTCACCCGCCTGGAATGCTGTGATTTCTCCTTTACCGTTAGCCAGATTGCCCGCGGCCCGTTTAATGATGACGATCTGCATGTTGAGCAGGTCAGCGAGCCCTGGCGCAAAATCTACGCACTGGATATTCAAACGCTGGCGAACCACAGCGACGATCCCCATGCGCTGTTTCGGGTGGCGGAAACCGCCGCTGGCGAGCTCGCGGGGTTTATTACGGCGTCGGTGAGCTGGAATAACTTTGTCTCTGTTGACTATATCGCGGTCGACGCCGGCCAGCGCCGCTCCGGCGCGGCGGGCAAGCTGATGGCGTCGGTCATCAACTGGGCAAAAGAGAGAGACGCGCCGGGCCTGCGCCTGGAAACTCAGAATATCAATGTTCCCGCCTGCCGCTTTTATCAGCGCAACGGCTTCCGTTTGGGAGGCTACGATCGCTTTCTCTATCACGCCATGCCGGAAAAAGGCGAAGTGGCGCTGTTCTGGTATCAGATGTTTTCCTGACCGATGTCGCTCCCGGACATGAGATAAGAATTACTGATGTCGCTCTCGGGTCAGTCATAGGTAAAACCTTTGCCTACACTGGCCTGACAGAACTGAACGCGCGTTCTGATCCAGCCATCAACCACAGCATGCAATGGAGCGACTATGAACAGAGGCGTTGTATATCAGGGGCCGGGCAAAGTTGAAGTCATGAAAATTGACGATCCGAAGTTTGTCAGCCCTTCAGGCAAGAAAATCGACCACGCGGTGATCCTGAAAGTCCTGTCCACCAATATCTGCGGATCCGATCAGCATATGGTTCGCGGGCGCACCACGGCCCCGGCAGGCATGGTGCTGGGTCATGAGATAACCGGTGAGGTTATCGAGAAAGGCTCTGACGTGGAGATGCTGGAGGTCGGCGATATCGTGTCGGTGCCCTTTAACGTCGCCTGCGGACGCTGCCGCTGCTGTCGCGAGCTGGATACCGGTGTGTGCCTGACCGTAAACCCGATGCGCGCCGGCGGCGCATTTGGCTATGTGGACATGGGCGGCTGGGTCGGCGGTCAGGCGAAATACGTGATGGTGCCCTACGCCGACTTTAACCTGCTTAAGTTCCCCGACCGCGACCGGGCGATGGAGAAAATCCTCGATCTCACTATGCTCTCCGATATTCTGCCCACCGGCTTTCACGGCGCGGTGTCCGCCGGGGTTGGGGTCGGATCCATTACCTACGTTGCCGGCGCCGGGCCGGTCGGCCTTGCCGCCGCCGCGTCGGCGCAAATTCTGGGCGCTGCGGTGGTGATGGTGGGCGATTTTAACAAAGACCGGCTGGCGCACGCCGAAAAGATGGGCTTTGTGCCAATCGATTTGGGCAAGCACGATCGCCTGGGAGAGATGATTGCCGAGGTCGTCGGCGCACCGGAGGTGGATTCTGCCATTGACGCGGTGGGCTTCGAGGCGCGCGGCCACTCCGGTAAAGAGCAGCCGGCGGTGGTGCTTAACAACATGATGGAAATAACCCGGGTGGCGGGCAGCATTGGGATCCCCGGGCTGTACGTGACCGACGATCCGGGTGCGGAAGAGAAAGCGGCCCGGGAGGGCTCCCTGAGTCTCAAGTTTGGCCTCGGCTGGTCGAAAGCGCAGACCTTTCACACCGGACAGACGCCGGTGCTGCGCTATAACCGCCAGCTGATGAACGCCATCCTTCACGACAGGCTGCCGATTGCTAAAATTGTGAATGCCAAAGTGATCCCGCTGGAGAGCGCCGCCGAAGGCTACGCGCGCTTCGACGCGGGCGTTGCCGCGAAGTACGTGCTGGATCCGCACGGGCTGCTGGTGTAACGATGCCATAAACCCTGTTCACCCAACGCGCGCAGCGCTGCGGGTGAATATTAATAATGACGTCAGTTGGGAGTGCTATTAAGGGAAGAACAATATGGAGAGGCACGCTGCCGGTAATATTTACCAGCAGCGTTTTAATAAAGAATGCGGATATAGCGTCTCACGCGATATTAGAACGCTGTAAATTTTCCGGCGTGAGTTTATGCAAAATTTGACCATACAAGTCAACAACAATGCTGTTTTGCTCGGATGCTTGAAGTGTCATTATAGTCCGGGCCAGCGTTTCGCTGCTGATAACTCCAAAGGCATCATGGGCCTTATTTTCAATATCCTGATACAGTGCAGAATTAAAAATATATTCATCCGGGATTGTGTGGTTCATAGTCCCTCCAGCAAGACCTGAGAACTACATGTCATCATGAGTATACTGGACAACAATCTCCAGCGTGTGGCGAATGATATCGGAGGTCACAACGTCTTCGCTGCACTCCAGCATGGTTAACAGACTGACAATCAGATTTTTATTTGTAACGGTATGGTTGAGAGCCAGAATATTACGTACGGCGGCACCAAGAATTAATTTTTCTTCTTCATAGCGGCTGCCAGAATTAAAGAAATAGCTTGCGAGATTTTTATCGCTAATAGAGGCAAAAAAACCGGTGCTGGTGGCGTGTTCGCTAATTTTTACGGCATTGTTCAGAGATAGCATCATACGATTTTCCTTCCAGAATAAAATTAATGGTGTGGTGACTGAAACTGCCGCGCATCCATTCCGTTCTGCTCAGAGAACCGTCTTACACTCCGTTGATTACCTTGGCTTACATACCGTTGCTAAGCCAACTAACAATAATGTAGCCGATTCTACTAAACCTGTACAACCCATTTGTGCATTTCTTTTTATTATTTTGTATAGATTTAGTTAAGTCATTGTTTTTGTAGTATATTTAAAGGCGTCAGCGCTTGAGATAAGTGTACAGGCGACGCTTTGTTACGTTGTACAACGTGGAAATTAGTCTCCTCCGCCACTGCCGAGCCAGTCCATCAGCCCCCGCATCTCGGGTGAAAGCGTCGATTCATCGCGATAGCACAGGCACAGCCGGCGGCGGGCCCAGCGGTTGCTGAGTTCGAGCGTAGCGACAGCAAATCGCCCGGCGTAAATACGGGTTTGAATGTGCGGCACGATGGCGATACCAATGCCGCCAGCGACCATATCAAACACCCCTTCAAAATTGCGCATGCGGATCCGGCAGGCAAGTTCGCCCCCGAGGGCCCGCGCGTGCCCTTCGATATGCTGCTGCAGCGCGCTGTCGGCCAGCAGGCCGACAAAGGGCTCGTTAAGTATATTTTCGAACGCTGTCTGCGTTTCGGTACAAAGCGCGTGCCCCGCTCCAACGATAACCACCAGATTATCGTCCATCACCGGCGTCAGCGTCAGGCTGCCGGACTCAACGCTGTCAGAAACCAGCCCCGCCTCGGCGCGCCCGGCGGCGATCAGGCCAACAATGTCAGCGCTGGTTCGCTCTTCAATATCCACGGGAATATCGGGATGCGCTGCCAGCCACGGCGCCATGCGCGTTGGCAGCAGCCAGCTTGCGGCAGAGGTATTGCTGTACAACTTTAGCGTGCCCCGCTGCCCGGTCAGATACGCCGCCAGCTCAGCGCGCATTTGCGCGTGCTGTGCCACCATCTGCCGGGCGTGGCGCAGCACAATTTCCCCCGCCGGGGTCAGACTCACGCCCCGGGGTAGTCGAGTCAGCAGCGCGGTGCCTGCCCGGGTCTCCATATTCGTAATGCGCTCGCTGGCCGATGCCAGCGCCAGATGCGACAGGCGAGCGCCGCCGGTAATGCTGCCCTCTGCGGCAACGTTAACAAACAGGGTTAAATCCACGACATCAAAGCGCACGTACGCCTCCTACTGGCCTTCGGGTTATCCGAAGCTTCGGGCCGATTTTCCAGATTGTCAATGTCAGCCGCCTCGGGTGATATGGCAGCTGAGTTAACCCGGGGAAATAAATGATGGATATTGCACTATATTGTCTGCTGGCCGCCATTTTCCTGCTGGCGGGCATAGTTAAAGGCGTCACCGGCATGGGGCTGCCGACAGTGGCGGTTGCGCTACTGAGCCTGCTGATGCCGCTGCCTGCTGCCGCCGCGCTGCTGATTAGCCCTTCTCTGGTAACTAATTTGCTGCAGTTATTCAGCGGCCCGGCGGCAGCAGGCAGCGGCATCAGCAGGC
>NZ_CAJYMB010000102.1 GCF_913775985.1 uncultured Pluralibacter sp.
CTTTTGAATGATTGGTGATGCAGTTAACAATCATTCAAAAGTGAATAACTTCAACAGGGTTATATTTTGCGTCGCTAATCATTTGCAGGTAGGATGCTTCGCCAGGTTTTGCCTTATCTCGACGTCAGAATGCTGAGAAAGTCAGGACATTGCGCTGTCGGACGCAATCGTTTAACCGTCCGCTGTTTTAGGGCCCCCGGCAGGGGTAATGACAGGTAATTCAGGTATCCTAATGAGTAAACAACACAATAGCGCAGCGGAGCAACACGCTGCCAAGCGCCGCTGGCTTAACTCTCATGAAGAGGGTTACCACAAAGCGATGAGCAATCGCCACGTGCAGATGATTGCTATTGGCGGAGCCATCGGCACCGGCCTGTTCCTCGGCGCGGGCGCGCGCCTGCAGATGGCCGGCCCTTCCCTGGCGCTGGTCTATCTGGTGTGCGGTATCTTCTCCTTCTTTATTCTCCGCGCGCTCGGGGAGCTGGTGCTGCACCGCCCCTCCAGCGGCAACTTCGTCTCTTACGCCCGTGAATTCCTCGGTGAAAAGGCCGCCTACGTGGCGGGCTGGATGTACTTCGTCAACTGGGCGATGACCGGGATTGTCGATATCACCGCGGTGGCGCTGTATATGCACTACTGGGGCGCGTTTGGCGACGTGCCGCAGTGGGTGTTCGCCCTCGGCGCGCTGGCGGTGGTTGGCACCATGAACATGATCGGCGTGAAGTGGTTTGCCGAAATGGAGTTCTGGTTCGCCCTGCTGAAAGTGCTGGCGATTGTGATTTTCCTCGTGGTCGGCACGGTGTTTCTCGGCAGCGGCAAGCCGCTGGACGGCAACGCCACCGGTTTTCACCTGATAAGCGATAACGGCGGCCTGTTCCCGCACGGCCTGCTGCCGGCGCTGGTGCTGGTACAGGGGGTAGTATTCGCCTTTGCCTCTATTGAGCTGGTTGGCACCGCCGCCGGCGAGTGTAAAGATCCGCAGACCATGGTGCCGAAGGCCATCAATAGTGTTATCTGGCGCATCGGCCTGTTTTACGTTGGTTCAGTGGTTCTGCTGGTGCTGCTGCTGCCGTGGAACGCCTATCAGGCCGGACAGAGCCCGTTTGTCACCTTCTTCTCGAAGCTCGGCATTCCTTACGTTGGCAGCATCATGAATATCGTGGTGCTGAGCGCGGCGCTCTCCAGCCTCAACTCCGGTCTGTACAGCACCGGCCGCATTCTGCGCTCCATGTCGCTGGGCGGTTCGGCACCGAAATTTATGTCGAAGATGAGCCGCCAGCACGTGCCCCACGCGGCGATCCTCGCCACCCTCGCGGTCTACGTGCTGGGCGTGGTGCTGAACTATCTGGTGCCCTCTCAGGTGTTCGAAATCGTCCTCAACGTGGCGTCGCTGGGCATTATCGCCTCCTGGGCATTTATCATCGTCTGCCAGATGCGCCTGCGCAAAGCCATTAAAGAAGGCAAATGCGCCGACGTCAGCTTCAAGCTGCCGGGCGCGCCGGTGACTTCGTGGCTGACGCTGCTGTTCCTGCTAAGCGTGCTGGTGCTGATGGCATTCGACTATCCGAACGGCACCTACACTATCGCAGCAATCCCGGTGCTGGCGGTGATTCTGGTGGCGGGCTGGTTTGGCGTGCGCAAGCGGGTTAACGCTATTCAGGTTGAAGCCGCAAAATCGTAGTTTACACGCGGGTAATAAAAGAAAGGGAAGGCCTCGGCCTTCCCTTTTCGTATTCTGCATCGCCTGTCAGAGCGCGATGCGGATAACGTCGTCCGGTGCGGTAGCTTCTTTTTCGCGGCTCGACTCCTGCTTAACGCTGACGTAGAGGGTTTTACCATCTGCGGAAAGCGCCAGGCTGTTCGGGCGCGGCGGCGTGTCGAAGGTTTTCACCACTTTATTGGTTTTCGCATCAATAACGCTGACTTTCCCTTCCAGGCGGTGGGTCACGTATACCTCGTTGCGGGCCGGGTTAAACAGCACCGCCAGCGATGCCGGCGCCGCAATCTTATTCAGTACTTTGCCGTTCTGGTAATCCACCACCAGCACTTGAGGCTGTTTAAAATCGGTGATGTAGGCGCGGTGGCTGGCCTTGTCGAGGGCGATATTGAGGAACGAGTGTTCTTTGCCGTCAGCGTCGAGCTTGTGGCGCGACAGCACGCGGTTGCTGGCGGTGTCGATAGTAATCAGCTCGCCTTCACCACTGACGGTGTACAGACGCTTCGCGTCGCTGTCGAGCGCCAGCGCGGTGGTGCGGGTGCCGAGGCCGTCAATGGTGGCCTTCAGCTTCATGGCCGCGCCGTCAACCACCCAAATCACGCTCTCTTTGCCCACGCCGGTGATGTAGACGGTGTTGGTTTTGTCATCGGTTACCAGCTCGCGCGGCGCCAGCGGACGCACGGTTTCGCTGCGCTGGCGGCCGTCCAGCACCACGCGCCCTTTAATATCGCCAGTTTTCGCATCTACCGCCGTTACGGCGCCGTTAACGGTATTGCCAAACCACAGCACCTGGGTCTGGTTATCAATTGCGGCACCGAAAGGTTTCAGATCGCTGTGGATGGTCTGGGTGATCTCCAGAGTAGCGGGATCCAGACGATAAACCACGCCGCCTTTATCCTGGCGACTCTGGGAGGTGGCTACCCACAGCGCGTTCTCCGACGGGCTAACCGCCATTTCATACGCGCCCTTTCCAACAGGCTTGCGCAGCTGTTCGTCGGCGGCGTGGGCGCCGAACGCGCCAGTGAGCAGTAAGGAACTGAGCAGCAGCGTGCGGCGCAGCGGTGAAGCGATAAGCTGAGGTAATGACATGACGACTCCCTTTGAGAAAACAGGCGCAGCGCTGCGCCTGAGGTGAAAAAGTGCCATCGGGCAATGTGCAGTTCGGCACTCTCTTGATTTTGAACACTAATGAGAATAGTAATCATTTGTGAAGACATTGTGGAGTTCTATTTCTTTTTTTGCGCAATTCCGCCGCAATTGCTAAGCAAAATCAGCAAATCGCGAGTGCAAAGTACTGTAAAGATGTAAATAAACGGACAAACCCTTTACCATATCGACACCGATTCCATTTGCGCCATCAAATGAGAAAGATATGAAAATCATCACTGTTCGCAGGGCCGCCCTTTCGGCTTTGCTATTGCAACTTATTCCCGTCACGCACGCAGCAGACAGCCAGACGATGATCGTGACCGCCTCGCCGCAGGGGGTTTCCGAGCTGGATACGCCGGCCGCGGTCAGCGTGGTTAACGGCGACGACATGCGCCAGGCGGCACCGCGCATTAACCTCTCCGAGTCTCTCGGCGCCGTGCCGGGCCTGCAGGTGCAGAACCGGCAAAACTATGCTCAGGATCTGCAGCTGTCGATCCGCGGCTTCGGCTCGCGCTCGACGTTCGGCGTGCGCGGGATCCGCCTGTACGTCGACGGTATACCGGCCACCATGCCGGACGGCCAGGGCCAGACGTCGAATATCGATATCAACAGCATCGACCACGTTGACGTGCTGCGCGGGCCCTTCTCTGCCCTGTACGGCAACTCCTCCGGCGGGGTGATTAACGTCACCACCCAGACCGGCCAGCAGCCGACCACCGTTGAAGCCAGCAGCTATTATGGCAGCTACGGCACCTGGCGTTACGGCCTGAAAGCCAGCGGCGCCACCGGCGACGGCACTCAGGCGGGCGACGTGGACTACACCGTCTCCAGCACCCGCTTCACCACCCGCGGCCACCGCGACCACAGCGGCACCCGTAAAAACCTGGCCAACGCCAAGCTCGGGGTGCGCATTGACGACGCCAGCAAGCTCACGCTGATGTTTAACAGCGTGGACGTAAAAGCTGACGATCCGGGCGGACTCACCAAGGCCGAGTGGCGCGACAAGCCCCGCCAGGCACCGCGCGGCGAGCAGTTCAACGTGCGTAAAAATCTTAAGCAGACCCAGGCCGGGCTGCGCTACGAGCGCGCGCTGACCGCGAACGACGATCTAAGCGTGATGATGTACGCCGGCGAGCGCCAGACGACCCAGTATCAGTCAATCCCCATGGCGGCGCAGAAGAAGCCAACCCACGCCGGCGGCGTGATTGACCTCGACCGGCACTATCAGGGCATAGATACCCGCTGGACCCACCGCGGCGAGCTGCTGGTGCCGATGACCTTCACCACCGGGCTGGACTATGAAACCATGACCGAGCAGCGCCGGGGCTATGAAAACTTCCACCTGGTGAATGGCGCGCCGGACTACGGCCACAAGGGCAACCTGCGCCGCAAAGAGCGCAACCTGATGTGGAACGTCGATCCCTATCTGCAAACCCAGTGGCAGCTTACCGATAAGCTGAGCCTGGACGCGGGGGTGCGCTACAGCTCGGTCTACTTTGATTCCAACGATCACTATATCCGCCCTGGCAACGGCGACGACAGCGGCGATACCAGCTATCACAAGTGGCTGCCGGCCGGCTCGCTTAAATACGCAATCAACGACGCGTGGAACGTGTATGCCTCCGCGGGCCGCGGCTTTGAAACGCCGACCATTAACGAGCTTTCCTATCGCTCTAACGGTGAAGGCGGCCTGAACATGAACCTGCGCCCTTCCACCAATACAACCGTTGAAGTGGGCAGCAAAACGCGCATCGGCAACGGGCTGTTCAGCGCCGCGCTGTTCAAAACGGATACCGACAATGAAATCGTGGTCGACAGCAGCGAAGGCGGACGTACCAGCTACAAAAACGCCGGCAAAACCCGCCGCCGCGGCGCGGAGCTGGCGCTGGATCAGCAGTTCGGCGAGAGCTGGAAGCTGAAAGCAGCCTGGACCTGGCTGGATGCCACCTACCGCAGCAACGTCTGCAACACCGGCAACTGCAACGGCCACCGCATCCCCGGCATTGCGCGCAATATGGGCTACGCCAGCTTCGGCTACGCGCCGGATCTGGGCTGGTACGCGGGCAGCGATATTCGCTATATGAGCGGCATTATGGCTAACGATGCCAACAGCGCGCGGGCGCCGAGCTGGACGGTGGTTGGGCTGAATACCGGCTACAAGTTCGGGGCAGGAAACTGGGTGATGGACGTGTTTAGCCGGGTTGATAACCTGTTTGACCGCAAGTACGCGGGGTCAGTCATCGTGAATGAATCCCAGGGTCGTTACTACGAGTCAGCCCCGGGCCGAAACTACGGCGTAGGGCTGTCGGTCTCTTATCAGTTTATGTAGGTCTGGAAAAGATCGGGTGTCGGCGGGTCCGGCACCTGACTTCTCTCAGTTGTAGTACTGACGCTGGATCAGCGCCGCGTCACGCTCGATAGCGCTGCAAATCGCCGCCGCGCTCTTCGCACCGTCGCCCTGCTCGAGGGCGGCAAATAGCTCATCAAAGAAACGCTGCTGGTTTAACATCTCACAGGGCAGCGACTGCAAATAGTTAAAGCACGGTCCGATGCGCACCCACAGCTGTTCTATCATCGTTGTCAGGGTCGGCATCTCCGCATAATTGTAGAGGCGAAAGTGAAACGCGCAGTTGGCCTGCAGCGCTTTAGCCATGTCGCCTTCGGACCGCGCCGCCGTAAAGGCCTGCACGTAGCCGCGTAAATCCGCCAGCCGGCTTTCGTCCATTCTTTCAGCTGCGGCCGCCGCCGCCATACCTTCCAGGTTTTTTCGGATCTGATTCACTTCTTTAAAACGCGCCAGCGTGATTTCCGGTACCAGAAATGCCTGCGCGTGGGTTGCCTGCAGCGCGCCGGCGGAAACCAGCCGCAGCAGCGCCTCGCGTACTGGCGTAATACTGGTGCCGAGCTGCTCGGCAATTTCGCGGGTAATCAGTCGGATGCCGGGTTTAAGCGACCCAACGATTAGCGCGCTTTTTAAATTCACTTCAACCTGCGTGGTGAGGCTCATTCTTTGGGCTTTCTCAAAATCGGGCATACGTGTTCCTGTTTCTATTATCACAGTCCCCGTGGCGTTCGGGGGCGAACCTGGTGTTCGATAAAAGAAAGGGAGTATCGTCATTATTATTGACCTTCAGGCGGGCCATATTATTAAAACCACTGGACAATACGCTGAATTAATTAAAGCCGCTGACGGGGAATTTGCACGAAAAAAAGCGGTGCAGAACGCACCGCTGCTGTATTTTTAGTCATCTTCTGAAATACGCACGATGGCTTTGCCGAAATTTTGTCCTTTCAGCAGCCCGAAGAAGGCCTGCGGCGCATTTTCCAGCCCTTCAGTAATATGTTCCCGATAGTGGAACGCCCCCTCTTTTAACCACTGCTCCATAGCCTGTTGAAATTCACCGATGCGGTGGCCGTAATCCTGATTAATAATAAATCCCTGCATGCGGATGCGCTTTTTCAGCAGGGTGGCCATCAGCAGCGGCAGGCGATCCGGCCCGTCCGGCAGCCCGGTGGCGCTGTAGCCGCTCACCAGTCCGCATACCGGCACTCTGGCCGAGGTGTTAAGCAGCGGCAGGACGGCATCAAATACCTTACCGCCGACGTTTTCGTAATAAATATCGATGCCCTGCGGGCAGGCGGCGGCAAGCTGTGCGGCAAAGTCATCTGCCCGGTGATCGAGACAGGCGTCGAAGCCCAGCTGCTGTACCGCGTAGTCGCACTTCGCTTTACCGCCGGCAACGCCAACGACCCGGCAACCTTTCAGCTTGCCAATCTGACCCACCGTGGAGCCCACTGGCCCGGTAGCGGCGGCAACCACCAGCGTCTCTCCGGCTTTTGGCTGGCCGATGTCCAGCAGCCCCATATAGGCGGTAAAGCCCGGCATGCCGGTGATGCCCAGCGCCCAGGAGGGATGTTCCGGCGCGTCGCCGAGCTTCACCAGATCTTCGCCGCGGGAAATAGCGTAATTCTGCCAGCCGTCGTAGCCCAGCACCCACTCGCCCTCTTTGAAGTCAGGATGGCGCGAGGCGGCAACCCGGCTGACGGTGCCGCCCACCATCGTGGCGCCAACCTCGACCGGCGGCGAGTAGGACGGCGCGTCGCTCATCCGCCCGCGCATGTACGGATCGAGGGAAAGATAGACCGTGCGCAGCAGCACTTCGCCCTCGCCGGGCTCGGGGATGTCGCTCTCTTCGAGACGGAAATTATCTGCAGTCGGCTCACCGACCGGGCGCGACGCCAGCACCCAGCGGCGGCGGGAATTTTCAAAAGTCATGGTTATCTCCTTTAAACATTGCGGGGGTTATCTGAGACTAGTCCCGCCGACCCGCTCTGGATTGGCATTACGAGCCGGAATGGTTGAGGCGTACGATCAGATAAATGCAGGGACTGTCGCTGTCGTTAACGAAGCGGCAGTCGCTCGGCGGCCCCAGCTCCAGGCAGTCGCCGGGGCGCATCGCGTGTTGGGTATCACCTTCAATAAACAGCAGCGTACCCTGCTGGAGCCAGATCAGCTGGCGCGCCAGGGCGTAAGATGAGGCGGGCATCGGAATATCGCTGCCCGCAGGCAGTTCTATCTGCACCAGGTCGATGGGCAGATCGCTGCGGGGCGAGACGTGGCGGCGCAGGTAGTGGCTGAGCGGATCCCGCCACACCGGCTGGTTTTCAAAGCGCAGTAGCTTGCCCTCCTGCATTTCGGCGCGGGCTATCAGCGTTGACATGCTGATACCGAACGCCCCGGAGAGGCGCCCGAGCAGCGCCGCGGTGGGGCTGCTGTCTCCGCGCTCAATTTTGTGGATCATCCCCCGGGAAACCCCGGCTTTGTCGGCCAGCTCGCTGAGGGACCAGCCGCGGGACTCGCGTTCGATGCGGATGCGGGCGCTGATGCGCGCGTTGAGTGTGTCTTCGATAGTATTCATAACGTAATACTATAGTATGCGAGCGGGATTTCCAGATGACGCTGCCGGCAGAATTGTCTACAGTGGACCTTCTCCCTCTCCCGAGGCTATCGCCATGAATAAAAATATTATTTTTTGCGCGGACGGCACGTGGAATACGCCGAACCAGGACGACGACAAAGACGGCCTGCCCGATTTTACCAACGTCTGGCGGCTCTACGGTGACATTGAAGGTAGCGCCGTTGCCGTTAATCCGGACCTTACCGACGAATATCAAAAAGCCCTCACCGACGCCGGCGGCAGCATGATTCAGGTCGCCCATTACATTCACGGCGTCGGGGATTCGCGCAACTGGCTGCTGCGCATGCTCGGCGGTATTTTTGGTGCGGGCACGATTTGCCATATCGTGCGCGGCTATCTGTTTATCTCCCGCCACTACGCGTCCGGAGACCGTATCTACCTCAACGGTTTCAGCCGCGGGGCGTATACGGCGCGCGCGCTGGCGGGCATGATTGCCAAATGCGGGTTGCTCAATCCGGCTACGGTCAATTTTGACGATGAGGCAAGCGCCTGCTCCCGGGCGGTGGCGGCGTGGATCCGCTATCGTCAGCATTCAGGCACGCCGCAGCCGCTGGTGGCCCGCATTCTTGAACAGCTGCCGCAGCTGTTTCACCGCCCGATTGATGACGCAGACCTGCTGCCCGACGTGCCGGTTGAAGCGGTGGCGGTATGGGAAACCGTCGGCGCGCTGGGCATCCCGCGCTACGCCAGCGAGCGGCGGCTTGATGTCTACCAGTTTGCCGATACAAAACTCAGCGACCGGGTGCGCTTTGGCCGCCAGGCCATCGCCATTGACGAGGAGCGCCTCGACTTCACGCCCACCTGCTGGCAGCCGCGGGACGGCATCGTGCAGGCGCAGTTCGCCGGGATCCATTCCGACGTCGGCGGCGGCTATCCTTCTGCCGGGGACGGCAACGGCCTGTCGAACATCAGCTACCGCTGGCTGCGGGACGAGCTGATCGCCCTCGGCGTGAAGGTGAAACAGATAGCACGCCCCGAGGATCCGTTCGGCGGCATCCACTGCGAATGGGGCGGCGGCAAACCGTGGCTAACCAGCCCGCGCGTGCTGCCCTCGCCCGTCTCGCCGGGCATGATGCTCCATCGCTCGGCGGCGACTCGCCTTGAAAGTCCCCGGCCCGCGCCGGTGATGCAGCCCGGCGGCGCGTGGCGCGATCAGCTGTACCGGCCCC
>NZ_CAJYMB010000103.1 GCF_913775985.1 uncultured Pluralibacter sp.
CTCCCTTTTTCACCCCGCCTAATTCCTTCATTTAACCGTAATCAATTCGTTACACCTTGCGTAACTGAGATTTGACGAACTTTCGCTTTTGCCCTACTCTGCGCGGCATATTTTGCCGTTGCTATCATGCTGGACAGAGGAAAGTGTGAAGAATCGCACCGTAGGAAGTATTTTAATTGTCGCCGGAACCACAATTGGCGCAGGAATGCTGGCGATGCCGCTGGCGTCAGCGGGCGTTGGATTTGGCGTCACTACCGGCCTGCTTTTCGGGCTGTGGGCGCTGATGTGCTATACCGCCCTGCTGCTGCTGGAAGTCTATCAACACGTGCCCGCCGATACCGGACTCGGCTCCCTGGCCCGCCGTTATCTGGGCCGCGCCGGGCAGTGGCTGACAGGCGCAAGTATGCTGTTTTTGATGTATGCCCTGACGGCGGCCTATATTAGCGGCGCGGGCGAGCTGCTGGCCGCCAGCCTCAACCAGTGGTTTCATCTCACGCTGCCCGCCGCGGGCGGCGTGCTGCTGTTTACCCTTACCGGCGGCTGCATTATCTGCATCGGCACTTTTCTGGTGGATCTGTTTAACCGCTTCCTGTTCAGCGCCAAGATTATTTTTCTGGTGGTGATGCTGGCGCTGCTTATTCCCCATATCCATCAGATTAATTTACTGACTCTGCCGCTGTCCCAGGGGCTGGCGCTGTCGGCCATTCCGGTGATCTTCACTTCGTTCGGCTTTCACGGCAGCGTGCCGAGCATCGTCAACTATATGAACGGGGATATGCGCAAACTGAAGCGCATCTTCATCATTGGCAGCTTTATCCCGTTGGTGGCCTATCTTTTCTGGCAGATGGCGACGCTGGGCAGCATTGACTCTCCGGTGTTTCACGCCCTGCTGGCGGACCACAGCGGCCTGAACGGCCTGCTGCAGGCGATCCGTACCGTGGTGGCCTCCGGGCACGTGGAGCTGGCGGTGCATCTGTTTGCCGACTTTGCGCTGGCAACCTCGTTCCTCGGGGTGGCGCTGGGCCTTTTTGATTATCTGGCGGATCTTTTCGGCCGCCGCAACAGCCCGGCAGGCCGTCTCCAGACCGGCGCCATCACCTTTCTGCCGCCGCTGGCGTTCGCCCTGTTCTACCCCCGCGGCTTCGTGATGGCTCTGAGCTACGCCGGCGTGGCGCTGGCAGTGCTGGCGCTGATCGTGCCTTCTCTGCTGGTGATGAAGAGCCGACAGCAGCATCCCGACGCGCAATGGCGCGTGGCGGGCGGAACGCCGGCGCTGTGGCTGGTGTTTAGCTGCGGGATTGGCATTATTTTGATACAGGCGGCGATTGCCTGCGGCTGGCTGCCGGAAGTGGGATAGATAAAAGAAGGAAGGCCGGGCGGCCTTCCTTTTGACTTATTTCAGACAGCAGCTTTTATGTTTTTTTCCGCTGCCGCAGGGGCACGGATCGTTACGCCCCACTTTATTTTCATTCTTAATCGGCTGCTTTACCGGCGCGAGCTGCGGGTTTTCCATCCAGTACTGGCACAGCGCCAGCGCCGCCGGTTTAATGGCGTCTACGCTGGCGACATACTCGTCGGCAGAGAGGCTCTCCAGGCGGCTGAAGTTCTCCTCTTTACCGTGCAGGGCGATAGCGTCCAGGGCGGGCTGCAGCGACTGCGGCAGCGATGACCAGTCCGCCATCGCCGCGCCGCGCAGGTAGCCGAAGCACCACTCCTCAACAATGGTGATCTCCTGCCCTTCCTCGTCGCGGGTACCGAACAGCGGCTCGTACTGTTCGGGATACTCCCCGAGGCGCTCGGCGATGTCGTCCATATGCTGCAGAACCAGATTAACAAAGCGGTCGCGCTCCCGGTCATTGGCCCAGCGCGGCACGTGCTGTGTACCGCCCCACAGCGCCACCAGCCAGTCGGCGGGCTCGATGTCCGTCGGGGACGACAGGATCGCCGTCAGCATCCCGTCAAGTTCAGACACGTCCATAATGGAGGCATCGTTGCCGTAGCGGGCGAGGACGTCGTCCAGCCATTCAAGTTCGCTTTCGTTAAGCGGTCCGGTTTTCATAGCGTGCTCTCAACAATTAATACAGGGCTAATTCTGGCGGGGAGGATAGCGGAAAAGCGCGTCCGTATACAGTCGCGATTGCATCAATTCGCGCGCTAACGCGCAGATGTAAAAAGCACAATTTTGAATTTGCTTTTCTTTACATTATTCTACAATGTGTAAGCGCATTGATTGCAATGACAACATTAACAAATGAGAACTTAACAAGGATAAGCAATATGAAAAAAATGACTCTGGCCGCTTCGCTGCTGATCTCCACTTTCTCTTTTAGCGCTTTTGCCGCGCAGTTAGTCTCTCAGCAAGAAGTCGATCACTACAAACTGGTTAAAATTGGCTCCGTTAACGTTGCCCAGTCCGGCGGCGCTATCTCCTCTCCAAGCGATCTGCACGAGAAGCTGTCCGAGCTGGCCGATAAGAAAGGCGGCGAGTACTACCGCATCGTAGCGGCTAAGCAGATTGGCCCGAACTTCGAAGCGTTTGCTGAAGTGTATAAAGACGCCAAGAAATAAGCGATTGTGCGATGATGATGAAACCACGCTGCGGCGTGGTTTTTTTATGGGCCGACGTTGCGCAGGGAGAATTCTGTACTAAACCCAGAGTAATTCATGCATATCCCGTTACGCTGTGATTGATTAAATAATGTCTGAGTAAGCGCGAGCCGTACCTTGATCAAAATTCACAGGTAAAGATGTCGGGAAGAGTATGCGGGTTAAAATCAGGCGCCGGAGAAATTTCGAAATTGTGTATCTCAGGGGGGATAAATAATTGAAAAATTATATCGTATTAAGACTATCTTTGGACAAAAACAAAAAAACCACCCGAAGGTGGTTTCACGACACTGCTTATTGCTTTGATTATTCTGATGTTTCCCACTGGTACCCGGAGCGGGACTTGAACCCGCACAGCGCGAACGCCGAGGGATTTTAAATCCCTTGTGTCTACCGATTCCACCACCCGGGCTCGGGGATAAAGTGGAGGCGCGTTCCGGAGTCGAACCGGACTAAACGGATTTGCAATCCGCTACATAACCGCTTTGTTAACGCGCCTTAATTCTGCTGCATCCGCTACTGCCGATGCATATAAACTGGAGCGGGAAACGAGACTCGAACTCGCGACCCCGACCTTGGCAAGGTCGTGCTCTACCAACTGAGCTATTCCCGCTTATCAGATGATTTAGTTAATCATTTGATTTTGTTACCGTCTGACAAGCTGTGCTGCCGTTCGATGCGATGCATTCTACTTGCCTGACGGTTTGAGTCAACGATATTTTTCATCTCACTGAATCGTTTGCTGAATTTTACGGCGAAACGATCACTGTTCAAGCAAATCGCCGCGGGCGGCGTTTAAATACTGCAGCATAGACCACAGCGTGAGCACTGCGGCAACGATAAACAGCGCGATACCCGCCCACTCAACCCACTCGTTCGGGCGCCAGAGCATCCACACCAGCGCCGCCATTTGCGCGGTGGTTTTCACTTTACCAATCCACGAAACTGCCACGTTGCTGCGCTTGCCGAGCTCCGCCATCCACTCGCGCAGGGCGGAGATGATAATCTCGCGGGCAATCATCGTCGCCGCCGGCAGGGTTATCCACCAGGAGTGATAATGCTCGACCACCAGCACCATCGCAATGGCAACCATCACCTTATCCGCCACCGGGTCGAGAAATGCGCCAAAACGCGTGCTCTGATTCCAGCGGCGGGCCAAAAAACCATCAAACCAGTCGGTAACGGCGGCGATAAAAAAGATCAGCGCGCAGAGAAACGGCGCCCAGGTAAACGGAAGATAGAACGCCAGCACAAAAAACGGGATCAGGATGACGCGAAACAATGTGAGCAATGTCGGGATATTAAATTGCATGGCGACGGTAACTATCTGTTGTCAGGGAAATTAGCTCTATGTTGCTACAGAGCCCTCAATGTTTCAACGAGTAGAAGATCTTTTCTGCCAGACCGTGTGAGATGCCCGGAACTTTGGCTATCTCATCCACGCTGGCATTCTGGAGACCCTGCAATCCGCCCATGTACTTAAGCAGCATCTGCCGCCGTTTCGGCCCCACGCCCTCGATGGTTTCCAGCGAGCTGGTATTCTTGACCTTGGCGCGCTTCTTGCGGTGCCCGCCAATGGCGTGGTTGTGGGAATCATCGCGGATGTGCTGAATCACGTGGAGCGCCGGCGAATCCGAGGGCAGGCTAAAGCCCTCTCCTTCCGGTTCGAAAAATAGCGTCTCCAGCCCGGCCTTGCGGTCGGTGCCTTTCGCCACGCCGAGCAGCAGCGGATGGTGCTTGTCCCAGCTGACGTCCAGCTCTTCAAAAACCTGCTTCGCCTGCCCCAGCTGCCCTTTACCGCCGTCAATCAGAATAACATCCGGGATTTTGCTCTCTTCAATGGCTTTCCCGTAGCGGCGGCGCAGCACCTGATTCATCGCCGCATAGTCATCCCCGGGAGTAATGCCGGTGATGTTATAGCGGCGATACTCGGCGCGCAGCGGGCCGTTGCTGTCAAACACCACGCAGGATGCAACGGTCTGTTCGCCCATCGTATGGCTGATGTCGAAGCACTCCATGCGCTTAATCTCGGGCAGCCTGAGCTCGGTAGCCAGCGCCTTGAGCCGCTGGGTAATGGTTGACTGCTGGGAGAGCTTAGTGACCAGCGCGGTTGCCGCATTGGTGCGCGCGAGCTTGAGATAGCGAGCGCGATCGCCGCGCGGCCGGGTCTGAATGTGGATGCGGCGCCCGGCAATCTCGGAAAGAGAGTCCGCCAGCAGCGTTTTATCACCGAAATTAAAATCGAGCAGGATCTCGCAGGGCAGCGTGCGCGCCTGGCTGCCCTGCAGATAGAACTGGCCAACGAAGGTTTCGACCACTTCGCCGACGTCAGTGCCGCCCGGCACTTTTGGAAAGTAGCTGCGGCTGCCGAGCACTTTGCCCTGGCGGATAAACAGCACGTGCACGCAGGCCATGCCGTTATCAAACGCCACGCCAATAACGTCCAGATCGTCCCCTTCATTGGAGACAAACTGCCGCTCGGTGACGCGCCGCACCGCCTGGATCTGATCGCGAATGCGCCCGGCCTCTTCAAAGGCGAGAGACTGGCTGGCTTTCTCCATCCGATCCACCAGCATATTAAGCACCTGATCGTCTTTACCGGACAGAAACAGGCGCACGTACTCCACCTGCTGGGCATACTCCTCTTCACTCACCAGCCCGCTAACGCAGGGGCCCAGACAGCGGCCAATCTGATACTGCAGGCAAGGACGGGAGCGGTTGCGGTAAACGCTGTTTTCGCACTGGCGAATGGGAAATATTTTTTGCAGCAGCGCGAGGGTTTCGCGCACCGCGTAGCCATTTGGAAAAGGGCCGAAGTACTCCCCTTTCGCATGCTTTGCCCCACGGTGCATCGCCAGGCGCGGATGGGCGTCGGCGCTGAGAAAAATGTAGGGATAGGATTTGTCATCGCGCAGCAAAACGTTGTAGCGCGGCTGGTAGAGCTTAATGTAATTATGCTCAAGCAGCAGCGCCTCGGTTTCGGTGTGCGTGACCGTGACATCAATCTGGGCGATTTGCGCCACCAGCGCCTCGGTCTTTCGCGATGCTAAATGGCTGCGAAAGTAGCTTGAGAGGCGCTTTTTCAGATCTTTTGCTTTACCGACATAAATAACCGTGCCGCCGGCATCGTACATTCTGTAGACGCCGGGCTTGCTGGTTACTGTCTTGAGAAAGGCTGTTGAATCAAAGACATCATTCACTGATTTGCTAAAGACTCCGCATTACACAGGCCGTGGCGGATTGCCATGTGGGTCAGCTCGACGTCACCGTGAATGTTCAGTTTGCTGAACATCCGGTAGCGATAGCTGTTCACCGTTTTGGGACTGAGATTCAGCTGTTCTGAAATCTCATTCACCTTTTGACCTTTGGTAATCATCAGCATAATCTGCAATTCACGTTCCGACAAACTGGCAAACGGGGATTCAGTTTTTTCCGGTTCGATTTGGCTGAGCGCCATCTGCTGCGCAATATCAGATGCGATATAGCGCTGGCCTGAAAACACGGAGCGGATGGCGTTGACCACTTCCTGCGGCGCCGCACCTTTACTGAGATAACCGGCGGCACCAGCCTGCATGACTTTCGCAGGAAGGGGATTTTCCGTGTGCACGGTGAGCATAATGACTTTGATGCCGGCCGCGGAGCGCGCAATCTTACGCGTGGCTTCAAGACCACCGATGCCGGGCATGCTCATATCCATTAACACCACATCTACCGGGTTAACACGGCACCACTTGACTGCGTCTTCACCGCAGCCTGCTTCGCCGACAACTTTTATACCCTTAATGTCTTCAAGAATGCGTCGTATCCCTGCGCGCACCAGTTCGTGGTCATCAACAAGAAGTACGTTGATCAAAGGAATATTCTCCAGAATAGGGATAACGCTAACTGCCTCTTAATTAGTACCATACTAACGTTATTTTACGTAGTTTTGAAAGACAAAAAATTCTTACCGTTCAAAGTTTCGCGGCGTTTTCAGGAAATTAAGTAACTGTTATAAAGAAACATTACAGAAGTGTGAGACGCAGCAACCTGCGGCTAATACACAGGCTTAGATATTTCATCAATAAACATAAATAAGCACCAATGCTAAATGATTAATTATTCAGATAAAGGCAATCAGCAAATACGCTAATATTGTAGCAAATAAGTAAATATAACGTTAATACAATTAGTGCGTAATCGCCCCAATAGCATACCGGACCCAAAATCTGCGCCTGCTTTTTTATCACCGCTTTGTGATATACTGCGCGCCCTTAATCAATGCCAACCGCGCCCGCGCGCAAAGACCTAACGAGGAAATAGATGAGCACTCCTGATTTATCCGCCACTGAAAATAATCAAAACCTGGCACAGGAACTTGACTGTATCAAAACCCTGATGGCGCTGATGCTTCAGGCTATGGGTCAGGCCGATGCCGGGCGCGTGATTATCAAAATGGAAAAACGCATCGCCCAGATGGAAGACCAAGCCCAGGCGGCCGCCTTCTCTGCCACGGTAAAGCAGATCAAGCAGGCTTACCGCAGCTAGCAGGCACCCGGTCGCAACCTGCGACCGGACTCCCTCAGATTATCCCCAGCGCCGCCGCATAGCAGGCCACCTGCGTTTTATTCGACGCGTTGCATTTCTTCTGCATATTCTTCTGGTGAAAGTTCACCGTATTCTCGGAGATAGCGAGGATCATCGCGATTTCCGCCGACGTTTTGCCGTCCGCTGTCCACTTCACAATCTCCAGCTCGCGGTTGCTGAACTTGATTTCCGGCGGGACAACCTGCGGATCTTTCAGGTTCAGCAGCGAGGTCAGGCTAAGCTCCGCCAGCGTCAGGCTGCGCAGGTGCAGCTCCTCGTCGCTGTGGCTCGCGCACTCGCCGCTGCGGGAGAACGACAAATAGCCTACCGCCCGGTTGGGTAAAACGTGGCGGTGAGTAAATCCCGCCCGCAGGCCAAAGTCTCTGGCACCGTCCCACAGCGTCGGCGATGCCTCGAACAGCGCATCGCTCCACACCACGCCGCGCTGGCAGAAATTCTCCGCTTTCAGCACCGGATCGATAGCGAAAAAGTTTTCGTTGCGATAACAGTTAACCCACGCTTGTGGATAATTCGCCTGCAAACTGAATTTCGGACGGGTAAAAGGAACGGGCTGACGGATGCACAGCGAGTACCAGTCATGCTCTATCGCTTCGGCCTGCTGCCTGAGCAGGGCGTGGATCTGTTCGCTTGAGGTCACGTGCAAAAACTGTTGCAGCAGCTCGCGCCGCCAGCTTAAAAATGCATTACTCCACATGCCAGTGAGGGGCCTTTACTATTTAGACTGCCAATACATTTACACTAACACATTAGTAGTACTAATACATATAAGACATTACTTTTGCTTGCCGTCGACGCGGCAGCCCACGGCCGCCGCGCAAGGGTTTAGCGGGTTAAGAATTTTTCCAGAAACTGCCGGGTGCGCGGCTGCCGGGGATCGGCAAAAAGCGCCTTCGCCTCGCCCTGCTCCACAATGCGCCCCTGATCCATAAAGATGGCCCTGTCCGCCACGTCGCGGGCAAAACTCATCTCGTGAGTGACGATAACCATCGTCCGCTTCTCTTCGGCCAGCTGGCGGATGGTGCTGAGCACCTCACCTACCAGCTCCGGATCCAGCGCGGACGTGGGTTCATCAAACAGGATCACGTTAGGACGCATCGCCAGCGCCCGGGCGATAGCAACCCGCTGCTGCTGCCCGCCGGAAAGACGGCGGGGATAGCTGTCCTCTTTGCCGGACAGGCCCACTTTCGCCAGCAGCTCCCGGGCACGCTGCTGCGCGTCGGCCTTGCTTTCGCCTTTGACAATCACCGGCCCTTCAATCACGTTCTCCAGCACCGTGCGGTGCGGAAACAGGTTGAAGCTCTGAAATACGAAGCCGACGTGCTGGCGCAGCCGGCGGATTAACGTCTTCTGCTTGCTGAGCGGTCGGGCAGCATCAATGGTGATATCACCAACGCGGATCGTGCCGCTGTCTGGCTCCTCCAGCAGATTAATGGATCGCAGTAACGTGGTTTTGCCGGAGCCGCTCGGGCCAACAATCGCCACCACTTCGCCCTCTTTCACCTGCAGGTCGATGCCGTGCAGCACCGTCTGACCGTGGAATTTTTTCACCAGCCCAGTGACTTCAATAGCACTCATTTCGGATCGCGCTCCTGACGATTAAGTCGGTTTTCCAGATAGTTTTGCAGGGCAGACAGCGCCGTGGCCATGATCCAGTAGATCAGTGAGGCGGCGAGGTACATGGTAAACACCTCCAGCGTGCGGGAGGTAATAAGCTGCGCCTGGCGGAACAGCTCCGGCACCTGAATGGTGGCCGCCAGCGAGGTATCTTTGACCAGGCTGATAAAGCTGTTGGACAGCGGGGGCAGCGCCACCCGCGCCGCCTGGGGCAAAATGGCCCGGCGCAGGGTTTGCCATGGCGTCATGCCGATGCTGGCGGCAGCTTCCCACTGCCCTTTGTCGATGGAAGAAATGGCTGCCCGCAGGGTCTCCGCCGCGTAGGCCGCAGTGTTCAGCGACAGGCCAATCATCGCTGCCGGGATGGGATCCAGCTCAATGCCGAACTGCGGCAGGCCGTAATAGATCATAAACAGCTGCGCGATCAGCGGCGTGCCGCGAAAAATGGAGATGTACAGCCGCGCCAGCCAGCGCAGCGGCGCCAGCGGCGAAATACGCATCAGCGCCAGCACGAACCCCACCAGCAGGCCGAAAAACATCCCGCCGATACTGAGCTGCAGCGTGAATACCGCCCCTTTCAGCAAAAAGGGCAGCGAATCGATAACCAGTTGAATACTCTCTTGCATGGATTAAATTCTTATCAGACGTGAGGATGGTAGGCGAACAGCGCCGGAGCACCGCCGGTATGGACAAACAGTATCGGCCCTTCATCTTTGAAGCGCTGCTGGCTAATGCCGTCGATAAGCCCGGCCATTGCCTTGCCGGTATAGACCGGATCGAGCAAAATCCCCTCCAGACGCGCCAGCAGCTTCACGGCTTCCATACCGGCCTCGTTGGGCGTGCCGTAGCCCGGCGCAAAATAGTCGTCCCAAAGCTGAATGTCGGCCCGGGCGCTGACGCCGAGGCTCTCCGCCAGTCCCTGCTGAATATTGACCACTTTGGGCTTCTGATCCGCCGAGCCGCGGGAAACGGTGACGCCAATCAGCTCCACTTCCGGCATCAGCTGCTCCAGCCCAACCGCCAGCCCGGCGTGGGTACCGGCGCTGCCGGATGCCACCACCACCGAGGAGAGGCTTACCGCACCCTCGCACTGCTGCGCAATTTCCTGCGCGCACTCGACGTAGCCCAGCGCGCCGAGCACGTTCGAGCCGCCGACCGGAATGACGTACGGGCGAAAGCCCTGGGCTTCAACCCGGGTAGCCAGTTCGGCGAGCTGGCGGGCGGGATCGTCAAGGGCGTCGCACATCTCAACCTGCGCGTTAAACAGATCCAGCAGCAGGCGGTTGCCGTTGGTCAGGTAGTTTTCGGCTTTCGTGCCGATGGGATTTTCCAGCAGCGCCACGCAGTGCAGACCCAGTTTGGCCGCCACCGCCGCAGTCTGGCGGACGTGGTTAGACTGGATAGCGCCGGCTGTCACCAGCGTGTCTGCACCTTCGCGCAGGGCGTCGGCGGCCAAAAATTCCAGCTTGCGCAGCTTGTTGCCGCCCATCGCAATGGGCGTGACGTCATCGCGCTTGATAAAGATGTCGCGGCCCAGATGATCGGACAGGCGCGGCAGATACTCCAGCGGCGTCGGGGCGCCGAGAAGCTCGAGGCGGGGAAAACGGGACAGATTGAGCAGTGACATGGCACCTCCTGATTTTTTTCTTATTATGCACCCGGGCGCGGGGAAATAAAAAAGGTGCCGCAATGGGCACCCTGACTGTTCACGCACGCACGGTGCGTCGGAGGCTTATTGGGTCACGTCAGCGCCAAACCATTTTTCAGACAGCGCCTTCAGGCTGCCGTCTTTCTGCATCCCGGCAATGGCATCGTCAACGGCCTTAAGCAGGTCTTCGTTACCCTTGCGCAGCGCAACGCCGGACTCCAGACGAGAGAACGGCTGGCCGGCAACCGCCAGCGTGTTGTTGGTTTTCTTCACCAGATCCAGCGCCGCCAGGCGGTCAACCAGAATCACGTTGATGCGGCCGACGCGCAGATCCTGATACTTGGTGGGATCGTCGTCGTAAGTGCGCACGTCAACGCCCTGCACGTTCTTGCGCAGCCACTCTTCGTAGTTGGTGCCGAGGCCCACGCCCACTTTCTTGCCTTTCAGATCGGCGGCGGTTTTAACGCTGTCTTCGTTACCCTTTTTCACCAGCGCCTGCACGCCGGAGACGGTGTACGGGGTGGAGAAATCATACTTTTTCTTGCGCTCGTCGGAGATGGTCACCTGATTAATGACAACATCAACGCGTTTGGCGTCCAGCGAGGCCAGCATTCCGTCCCATTTGGTGGGCTTGAGATCCGCTTTTACCCCAAGGTGTTTCGCCAGATCCTGCGCGAACTCCACTTCAAAACCGGTGAGCTTGCCGTCATCGCCCTGATAGCTGAACGGCGGATAGGTGCCTTCCAGCCCGACGCGCAGGGTGCCGCGCTCTTTAATTTGATTCAGCAGGTTTTCCGCCGCGAAGGTTGGTACGCTGGCGCCGGCGACAACCGCTACCGCCATCATTCCCATCAGCGCCTGACGACCCAGAAGTGCTAATTTCATTTTGCCCCCAATAAAGTCAACTTTTTCTGCAGTTTACGTGTACCTGTTCTATTACGCTTAGTCCGTTACGTTACAGGATATTCTTTTTTAGTATATACCGCTTCCTGCTGCGCGGCTCGGGGAGCAAAGATACTGCGCGTATTTGCGCAGCGCAATGCGGTAGTTATTGGCGCCAGTCGCGGGCAGCCACGGCGCCAGACCCAGATCGGGCTCATCGGCACAGAGCGTCGGCTGGATGCTGTCGTTTGCCAGGCGCTCGCCGAGACGGCGCAGGCGCACCACGTACTCGCGGACAGTTCCCGGACTCATCTCGGTATGCTCGAACAGATACTGCTTAAAGCCGATGATATCGAACGGCCCGCTGCGGGCGCGGCAGTGCAGATCGCCGCAGAAGCGGCACAGTGCCATCCAGCGGCCGCGCTCCTGCTGCCACTGTTCATCGTCGATAGGGGTATCAAGGCGGGAAATAGCGATTTTATTGACGATGTCGCCGTCGCGCACCAGCGTCATGCGGTCGAGGATTTTTTCGCAGTGGGCGCAGCGGCTTTGGCCGTGCTTGAAGTCTTTCAGGTAGCGGCTGAGGGGCCGTTTTTTGGTCTGCTGCAACGCGTTACTCCGTTATCTGTAGCCTGAATCATTCGCCGCAGCCCCGGAACAGCACGGCCGCATGCGGGTCGCTAGCCTTCCCCGCGGCTGCGCGCCAGCCGGCCGCGCAGCCGCTTGATGGCCTGACTGTGCAGCTGGCTTACCCGCGACTCCCCTACCTCCAGCACGGCGCCTATCTCTTTAAGATTCAGCTCTTCCTGATAGTAAAGGGTCAACACCAGCTGCTCGCGCTCGGGCAAAGCTTCAATAGCCTCCATCACCCGCTGGCGCAGGTTGCTCTCCATCAGCAGGTGGAGCGGGTTATCGCGCTGCATCTCGTCGGTGACCGGCTCAATGCTGTCGCCGTGTTCGTCCCGCCACTCGTCCCAGGAGAAGAGCTGGCTGTTATTGGTGTCGAGCAGCATCTGCCGGTACTCGTCGATGCTAATCCCGAGCTGCCGGGCCACTTCGCTTTCGCTGGCGCTGCGCCCGAGCTGCTGCTCCAGCTGGCCTATCGCCTGCGCCACTTCCCGGGCGTTGCGCCGCACGCTGCGCGGGGCCCAGTCGCGGCTGCGCAGTTCGTCGAGCATCGCGCCGCGTATGCGCTGCACGGCATAGGTGGTAAACGCGGTGCCCTGCAGGGCGTCGAAGCGCTCAACGGC
>NZ_CAJYMB010000104.1 GCF_913775985.1 uncultured Pluralibacter sp.
GGCTCTGGTGCGGATTTGCGCACAGCATCCGATGCTGCGCCTGCGGGTAGACGACGAAGGGCGCCAGACGGTCATGCCGCAGGAGGCCTCACCGGCACTTGAAGTCGAGGATTTTCGCCTTCTGACCGGGGACGATGCCGCGCAGCGGCTGCTGGAAAAGCGCGAGTTATGGACGCACCAGAGGCTGGATCTTCAGGCCGGGCAGGCGGCGCGTTTCTCCCTGAGCCTGCTGGGCGGCGGCGTTTGCCGCCTGCACGTCGATACCGACATGATTGCCATCGATCCCCCCAGCTTTTGCGTGCTGATGGAGGATCTGGCCGGATGGTACCTGCATCCTGAGCGCCAGTTGGGAAGCATCCCCGGCTGGTTCGACTGGTGCGAGCAGATGCGCAACGATCCGGGGCTGCGGGCCATACGGGAAAAGGACCGCCTGTACTGGCAGGCCCGGCTGGCAGATATTCCTCCTCCGCCAGCGCTGCCGCTGGCTGCCGCGCTGGCGGAGGAGGCCCGCAGTCATCGTCTGGCGACGGTGCTGCCTACGGAGGTGCATCTTGCGCTAAAGCACATCGCCCGATCCCGCAGTATCACCCTGTCGACCCTGATGCTGGGGCTGTTTTCGCTGGTGCTGGCGCGGCACACCGGCGATCGCCGCTTCAGACTCAACGTGCCGATGTTCTGGCGCAACCCGCTGGTGGCGGACGTTGAGCGCATCGTGGGTGATTTCGCCAACGTGCTGATCCTCGGCGTTGAGACGGCGGGCGCGGAGAGTCCGGCGACGCTGTGCGACAGGCTGGGAGAGCAGATGCGCGAACTACTGGCCCACTCGGCCTATCCCGGCGTCAACCTGATGCGCGATCTTTCTCGCCGCTGCGGCGACACCCAGCTGGCGCCGGTGGTGGTGACGGCTGCGCTGGATCTGCCGGGAGGCGCGCTGCTGTCACCGAACGTCAAAGAAGTTTTCGGCGAGATGAACTGGGCGATTTCGCAGGGGCCGCAGGTGGCGCTTGATGCGCAGTTTGCTGCTCTGGATAGTGGGCTGCTGATCAACTGGGATATTCGCCTCGACGCGCTGCCGCAGGCGTGGATCACCGCCGCGTTTGAGGATTTTACCGCTACGGTTCGCCGCATTGCCGCCGCGCCGCAGGAATTTGACCGGCCGATGCTGGCGCCTGTCGACAGGCGGCCTGCGCACGGCCAGCCCGCAGGCGAGAGTATGTCCCGGCGGGTGCTGGCCATCTATCTGCAGGTATTGGCTGTCGGGGACGGGGCGCTGGCTGACGGGCGCAGCGACTTTATCAGCCTCGGCCTGCGGCCGCGGCATTTGAGCGTTATTGCCTCACGGCTTAACGAGGCGTTTGGCACCGCGCTACCGGTAGCGCAGCTTCTGCGCTGCCGCAACGCGGATGACGTTGTACAGCTGCTTGACGCGGCAGCATCTCCGCAGTAGTGCGCATCTGCCTTTATGTTTAAGGATGAAGAGTATGGAAAATTACGATCTGATTGGCATCGGTATTGGGCCCTTCAATCTGGGGCTGGCGGCGCTGCTCTCCCGCCACCGTGAGGTGACGAGCCTGTTTCTGGAAGCGAAAGCCGAATTTAGCTGGCATGCCGGAATGCTGCTGCCCGACGCCACGCTGCAGGTGCCGTTCCTCGCGGACCTGGTGACCATGATTGACCCGGCGCATCCGCTGAGCTATCTGAGCTATTTGCACGCCCACGATCGCCTGTATCAGTTTTATTACTATGAAAACTTCCAGATCCCGCGCCGGGAGTACGACCACTACTGCCGCTGGGCGGCGGAGCAGCTCCTCGCCTGCCGCTTTGATGCCGCGGTGACCCGCGTCAGCTATGAACCCGCAGAGGATCGCTTCGTGGTGGAAAGCCGCGCCAGCGATGGCACCGTCCGGCGCTATTGCTGCCGGGATCTGGCTATCGGTATTGGCACATCGCCGCTGCTCCCGGCGTGGGCAGAGGTGGAAAGCCGCGCGCCGATTCTGCATTCGGCGGCGTTTATTCCCCATCGCAAAGCGCTGGAAGCCTGCCGCCGGGTGGCGGTTATTGGCTCCGGTCAGAGCGCCGCCGAGTGCGTGCTGGCCTTATGTCAGGGGCTGACACCGGAGCGGATCGCCGCCGGTGCGTCAGTCCACTGGATAACCCGCTCGCCGGGGTTTCATCCGATGGAATCTTCCAAGCTCGGGCAGGAGTGTTTTACCCCAGCTTATATGGCCCATTTCCAGACCCTCAGCCGGGAGAAACGTCGGCAGATAGCGGCGGGGCAGGGTGGTCTGTACAAAGGCATCAGCTACGGGACCATTGCTAAAATCTTCGACGCGCTGTACGAGGGCTCCATCGGCGGGCAGGATCCCGGCCTGCGGCTGCTGCCGGACTGTGAAGTGGAAAACGTTACCGGCAGCGCTGACGATGACGTCGTGCGTATCGCCTTCAGGCACAGGGCGCTTGACCGGGTCGGCTACGCGGAAGCGGATGCTATTATCGCGGCAACCGGCTATCACCATGTTTTCCCCGGCTGGCTGGCGTCGCTCAGGGAGGCGGTGCTGGAAACCGACGCCCGGGGCGACTGGCTGGTGGATGAAGCCTTTATTGCCCGCCGGCGGGACGGCGGCAGAGGGCGCATCTTTGTGCAAAACACCGAGATTTTTCAGCACGGGGTCGGCTCGCCGGATCTGGGGCTCGGCGCTTACCGCAACGGCAGCATCGTTAATACCCTGCTCGGGCGCGAGCATTACCGGCTGCCGCGGCAAAGCGCCTTTCAAACGTTCGGGCTGCCGGATAGCCTGTCAGGGGAGGCGTTGCCATGAGCTTATCCCTCGCCGATCGCGACCGGCTGGATGCCTTCTGGCGCTTCTGCCTCGACAATCAGTATTTCAATATTGGTTACCCTGAATCTGCGGACTTCGATTATGGCTACCTGCAGCGCTTTATGCAGTTTTCCATTAACAACTGCGGCGACTGGGGCGCCGAGTGTAACTATCTGCTGAACACCTTTGAATTCGAAAAGGACGTTATGCAGTATTTCGCCGGACTCTTTCATATTCCTTTTGCGCAAAGCTGGGGCTACGTCACCGGCGGCGGCACGGAGGGCAATATGTTTGCCTGTTATCTGGCGCGCGAGCTGTTCCCGACGGGTACGCTGTTCTACTCCCGGGATACCCACTACTCGGTAGCGAAAATCGTCCGGCTGCTGCGGATCAAATCCTGCGTGGTTGACGCGCTGCCCGGCGGCGAAATCGATGAAGACGACTTGATGCGCAAAATAGCCGCGCAGCAGGTGAGACATCCGATCGTCTTTGCCAATATCGGCACCACCCTGCGCGGAGCGGTGGATAATATTGCCAGCATTCAGCAGCGCCTTGCGCTGGCGGGCATTTCCCGACAAGACTACTACCTGCATGCCGATGCGGCGCTGAGCGGGATGATCCTGCCGTTCGTCGAGCGCCCGCAGCCCTTTAACTTTGCCGACGGCATCGACTCGATTGCGGTGTCCGGGCATAAGATGATCGGTACGCCGCACCCCTGCGGGGTCGTACTGGCGAAGCGGGAGCACGTTGAGCGCATCTCCGTTGACGTGGACTATATTTCCGCCCCTGACCGTACCATCACCGGCTCGCGCAGCGGCCACGCGCCGCTGATGCTGTGGGCGGCGCTCCGCAGCCGCTCCTTCGCCGAGTGGCAACAGCGCACCCGCCGCTGCCTTAACATGGCCCAGTACGCGGTGGACCGCTTCCGGGAGGCGGGCATTAACGCCTGGCGACACGAAAACTCCATTACCGTCGTTTTTCCGAGCCCGCCGCCCGCGGTGTGGAAAAAGCACTGCGTGGCCACTTCGGGCAATACCGCGCACCTGGTGGCGACCGGGCACCATCGCGACAGCCGCCGCATCGACGCCCTGATCGATGACGTTATTGCCAGCGCGCCGGTGAGCGGCGGGAGTGTTACGTGATCGAGGTTAAAAATATCACCGCCGCTTACGGGAAGGCCACGGTACTGCGCGAGCTGTCGGTGCGCTTTGCGCCGGGACGCGTCACCGCGCTGCTGGGACCGAACGGCTGCGGTAAGTCAACCCTGCTGCGGGCGGTGATGGGGTTTATGCCCGTCTCCGGCGGTGAAATTTTGCTGCAGGGAGAACCCATTGCCGGACTGGGACGCAAGGCGCTGGCGCGGCGGATTGCCTGGCTGCCGCAGGAGAATCTCTGCCCGGACCACATGACCCTTGGCGAGCTTATCGAGCTGGCAGGCAGCGGACGAACGCCGCTGTTCGGCGGGCCCTCTGCGGCGGAGCGGCAGCGCTTTCGCGAGGTGCTGGCTACCGTGGGTCTGGCAGATAGCGCAGAAGTGCGGGTCAACACCCTGTCGGGGGGCATGCGACAGCGGGCGTGGGTGGCGATGGTGCTGGCGCAGGATACCGACATTATTTTAATGGACGAGCCGGTCAATCATCTGGATATCAAATATCAGTACAGGCTGCTGAAGCTTATCCGCACGCTCTCTGATCAGCACGGCAAGACTATCGTGGTGGTTCTTCACGATCTCAATCTTGCGGCGGCGTTTGCCGATGACGTGGTGATGCTGCGCAATGGCCGGCTCGAAGCCGCCGGCAGCGTCAGGGAGATCGTCACCGCCGATACCCTCCGTCAGGTTTTTGATATTCCCGCCGCGGTATTTGAGCGCGGCGGCAGGCTGGTCTGCCAGCCCTATCCCGACCCCGGCGATATTGAGGTCGCGGGCAGGGAGGAGGGGGAATGATGGCCCGGAAGCTGTTTTTTATCGCGGCGGTGCTGGCGCTGGCGGGGCTGTTTACCGCAAGCCTGATGGCAGGGGCAGGCACCGCGACAGTCGGGCAGGTTTACGCCGCGCTGACTCTGCCGGAACCACAAAACTATACCCAGGCGATTATCCGCTATCAGCGCCTGCCGAGAACCCTGATCGCGCTGTACGTCGGGGCGGTAATGGCCTGCAGCGGGCTGGTGTTTCAGGCGCTGCTGCGCAATCCGCTGGGTTCGTCATCGACGCTGGGCATCAATGCCGGCGCGGTGCTATATACTGTCGGCGGGGCGGTGCTGTTCAATTTTGGCCTCCCGCTGCAGGGAGTTTGTGCGCTCGCCGGCGCGCTGTTCGGCTTCCTGTCATCGCTGACCGTCGCCAGGCTTGCCGGCGCGCGCGACGTGCCGCCAGGGCTGCTGCTGATTCTGGCGGGTTCGCTAATTTCGATGCTTTATCTCGGCGTAGCCAATGCGATCCTGCTCTCTCATCCCGAAGTGCGCTCGGCATACCTCGGGTGGATCAGCGGAACTATCAATAATGCCTACGCCAACAGGCTGTACAGCTTCTGGTGGATGGGCCTGCTGGCCCTGGCGCTGCTGCTTCTGCTGGCGCGGCCGCTGACGCTGATGCTGCTCGGTAATGAAAAAGCGCTCTCCATCGGCATCAATACCCGGTGGACCGCGGGGCTGGCGCTCGGGGCGGCCATTGTGGCTGCCGGTTCCGGCGTGGCGATTTGTGGTCCGATTGGCTTTGTCGGTCTGATGGTGCCGCACGCGGTGTGCCCGCTGGTAGGGCAGCACTTTCTGCTGGCGCTGCCGGCCTGCGTGCTGCTGGGCGCGTGCGCGTGCCTGCTCGCCACCCTTGCGGCGCAAACGCTGTTCCAGCCCTATATTGTGCATACCGGGGTACTGATGGATCTGCTGGGCGGGCTGTTCTTTATTTGGGTGATAAAAACCCACTACCTTTCGGCAACCCCGAGTAAAACGCGATGAAATACGACAGATCAACAGACGGCGAGCGCGGCTGGCGTTTTGCCGGCGGGCTGCACGTGCGCCGGCGCGATCTCTTTAGCGGACTGGGGCTCTGCGCGATTGCGGCAGTGCTGGCGATGATTGCGTTAAACAGCGGCGAGGCCGGGGGCGGCATCCGCAGCATCGCGGACTGGCTGCGCGGCGGGGAGATCGCCCCCCGGCTGCAGTATGCACTCTGGCAGGTCCGCCTCCCGCACCTGGTGCTGGGCTTTATGGTGGGCTGGTGCGTCGCGCTGGCGGGGGCCATCATGCAGTCAATTACCCACAACGCGCTCGCGGATCCGGGCCTGTTTGGCGTAAGCCAGGGGGCCATGACCCTGATTGTGGTGCTGCTGGTGTTATTTCCTGCCGCGCCGAAAGCGCTGATTGCGCTGGCCGGATTGGGCGGAGGGCTGATGGTTGCCGTGCTGCTCACTGCGCTGGTGGGCCGCCACTATGCCGGCGGG
>NZ_CAJYMB010000105.1 GCF_913775985.1 uncultured Pluralibacter sp.
TGGTTGGCGGAGGTGGGCAGGCTGTCCACGCTGTGGGGATGCGCCAGGGCTTTGTTTTCGCTGGCCAGCGCCGCGGCGGTGACCTGGGCAATCATAAAGCCGGAGTTAACGCCGCCGTTTTTCACGAGGAACGGCGGTAGCTGCGACATGTGGCTGTCCATCATCAGCGCGATGCGCCGCTCGGCGAGGGCGCCGATTTCGGCGATCGCCAGCGCGATGTTGTCGGCGGCCATCGCCACCGGCTCGGCGTGGAAGTTGCCGCCGGAGATGACGTCGCCGTCGTCGGCAAACACCAGCGGGTTATCGGAAACGGCGTTGGCTTCCGCCAGCAGCACCTCCGCCGCCTGGCGAAGCTGGGTCAGGCAGGCACCCATCACCTGCGGCTGGCAGCGCAGGGAATACGGGTCCTGCACCTTGCTGCATTTAGCGTGGGACTGCGCGATAGCGCTGCTGTCGGTGAGCAGGTGGCGGTAGAGCGCGGCAGCGTCAATTTGCCCACGCTGCCCGCGGGCGTCGTGGATGCGCGCGTCGAAAGGCCGTCGGGAGCCAAGCGCCGCTTCTGTGGTCAGCGCACCGCATACTATCGCCGAAGCGAACAGATCTTCGGCTTCGAACAGGCCGCGCAGGGCAAAGGCGGTGGACGCCTGGGTGCCGTTCAGCAGCGCCAGCCCCTCTTTCGCCGCCAGGGTCAGGGGAGCCAGTCCGGCTTGCTCCAGCGCCTGCCGGGCGGGCAGCCACTCGCCGCGATAGCGGGCTTTGCCCTCGCCGAGGAGGGTCAGGGACATGTGCGCCAGCGGGGCCAGATCCCCGGAGGCGCCCACCGATCCTTTGGCGGGGATCCACGGCGTCACACCAGCGTTGACCAGCGCGATCAGCGCCTGAATCACGCTCAGGAGAATGCCGGAAAAGCCCCGCGACAGGCTGTTGATTTTCAGCACCATAATCAGCCGTGCCATCGCGTCATCCAGCGGCTCGCCGACGCCCGCGGCGTGGGAGAGCACCAGCGAGCGCTGGAGGTTCTCCAGATCTTCGGTGGAAATGCGGGTCTGCGCCAGCAGGCCAAAGCCGGTATTGATGCCGTAGGCCGTGCGCCCCTCGGCAAGAATAGTCTCCACGCAGGCAACGCTGGCGTTGATAGCGCCGTGCGCCTCTTCGCTGAGGCTAAGATTTAGCGGGCCGCTCCAGATATCGCGCAGCTGCGCGAGGGTCAGCTGGCCGGGCGTAAGGTTTAGGGTTTTCATGATTTTTGTCCCTGAGTCGCTGCCACCATCGGCAGATTAAGCCCCTGCTCCGCCGCGCAGGCAATCGCAATATCATAGCCCGCATCTGCGTGGCGCATGACGCCGGTAGCCGGGTCGTTGTGCAGCACCCGGGCGATGCGCGCCGCCGCCTCGTCGCTGCCGTCGCAGACGATAACCATACCTGAATGCTGGGAGAAGCCCATCCCGACGCCGCCGCCGTGGTGCAGCGACACCCAGGTCGCGCCGCTGGCGGTATTGAGCAGGGCGTTGAGCAGCGGCCAGTCGGAGACCGCGTCGGAGCCGTCTTTCATGGCCTCGGTTTCACGGTTGGGGCTGGCGACCGAACCGGAATCCAGGTGATCGCGACCGATAACAATCGGCGCCGACAGCTCGCCGCTGCGCACCATTTCGTTAAAGGCGAGCCCCAGCTTCTGCCGCCACTCCAGCCCGACCCAGCAGATGCGCGCCGGCAGCCCCTGAAAGTTTATGCGTTCCCGGGCCATGTCCAGCCAGCGGTGCAGGTGCGCGTCGTCTTCGATCATCTCTTTGACTTTGGCATCGGTCTTATAGATATCCTGCGGGTCGCCGGAGAGCGCCGCCCAGCGGAACGGGCCTATCCCACGACAGAACAGCGGGCGGATATAGGCCGGGACGAAGCCGGGGAAGTCAAACGCATTTTCCACCCCCGCTTCCTGGGCCATCTGGCGAATGTTGTTGCCATAGTCGAAAGTGGGAATACCCCGGGCGTGGAAGTCCAGCATCGCCTTAACATGTTCGGCCATTGATGCTTTAGCTGCCCGGGCGGTGCCCTGCGGATCGGCTTTGGCCCTCTGCTGATACTCCTCCCACTGCCAGCCCTGGGGCAGATAGCCGTGGAGCGGATCGTGGGCGCTGGTCTGGTCGGTAACCAGATCCGGGCGCGCGCCGCGCCGCGCCAGCTCCGGCAGTACGTCGGCGGCGTTAGCACACAGGGCAACAGAAACGGCACGGCCTTCGGCGGTGTATTTCTCGATGCGGGCCAGCGCGTCGTCCAGCGAGGTGGCCTGCTCGTCGACATAGCGGGTGCGCAGGCGGAAGTCGATGCGGCTCTGCTGGCACTCAATATTGAGGGAGCAGGCCCCCGCCAGCGTGGCCGCCAGCGGCTGCGCGCCGCCCATGCCGCCGAGGCCGGCGGTCAGTACCCAGCGCCCCTGCAGGCTGCCGCCGTAGTGCTGGCGGCCCGCCTCCACGAAGGTTTCGTAGGTGCCCTGCACGATCCCCTGGCTGCCGATATAGATCCAGCTGCCGGCGGTCATCTGGCCGTACATCGCCAGCCCTTTTGCATCAAGCTCGTTGAAGTGCTCCCAGGTGGCCCAGTGCGGAACGAGGTTGGAGTTGGCGATCAGCACCCGCGGCGCATTGGCGTGAGTTTTAAAGACGCCCACCGGCTTGCCGGACTGCACCAGCAGGGTTTCATCCTCTTCCAGCGTCTTGAGAGCGGCAACAATAGCGTCGTAGCACTCCCAGTCGCGCGCCGCGCGTCCAATGCCGCCGTAGACCACCAGCTCATTAGGATTTTCCGCGACGTCGGGATCGAGATTGTTCATCAGCATGCGCAGCGGCGCTTCGGTAAGCCAGCTTTTAGCGTTGAGTGTCGTGCCGCGCGGGGCGCGGATCTCCTGCTGGCGTAGTTTGGTTCCTGGCATCGGTGTTCTCCTGCAAAGGGTACGATGAAGATATAAATACATATACTTGTCTATACAATTGCAGGCAATACTCGATTTAACAAAAAAGATACAATTTTGCCGTATTGCGTCAGCAATCACGTTTTGCTGACGCGGCGGGATTACGAGGAGAAATGGCCCTGCAGGCGGTAGCGGCTGCCGGGGAAAATTAGCCGGGCGTGGGAAACAATTGTCGAACGCGACCAGGTGCGGCGGCGGATCAGCAGGCAGGGATCGTGCTCGCCAATTTGCAGCAGCTGGCACTCCTGGGCGCTGGGTTTGACCGCCTCAACGATGTGCTCGCCTTCCGTCAGCGGGGCAATCAGCGACAGATAGTCGTGGGGCGTGGTGGCGGTATAGTCCTGCAGCAGATAGTCAGGCACCGCCAGCGCGTTCACGCAGCGCTCCTCCAGCTGGACCGGCACCTCATTTTCGAAGTGCACCATCCGCGAATAAAAAATGGCGGTACCCTCGGCAACCCCGAGCGCCTGCGCCTGCCGGGCGTCGGCGGGCAGCGCGTCGAGCTGCAATACCTGGCAGCGGTGCTGGTGCTGGCGGGCGGCGATTTCGTCGGCGATGCTGTGCACCTCGAACAGCGCCGACTGCCCTTTCGGCTCGGCGACGAAGGTGCCGACCCCCTGCAGGCGCACCAGCAGGCCTTCATCCGTCAGCTCGCGCAGGGCACGGTTGATGGTCATCCGGCTAAAGCCGAACTGGGCCACCAGCTCCGCCTCGGAGGGGATCCTGTCGTGCGGGCGCCAGATCCCGGCGGCAATATTGTCGCTGATAACCCGCTTAATTTTTTCATAAAACGGCGCCGGAGCGCCGGTGCGCGGTGCGTGCATCGTAGAGTCCTTTAAGCTAGTGCCAGAAGCGGGCGATGTGCCACGCCAGCCTGGCGGCGGTGCGGGCCCCCTGCCCGTCGCGGTCGTACTGCGGATTATATTCGACCAGATCCACCGCCTGCAGCCTGCCACTCTGACACAGGGTTGTGACAATGCGCAATATCAGGGCCAGCGGAATACCCAGCGCCGCCGGGGCGGAAACGGCGGGCATTTCCCAGGCCGGCAGCACGTCGAGGTCGATGGTCAGGTAGATCCGATCGTGAGCGTCAATAATGCCCGCCAGCGCGTCGGCCAGCGTCCTGGAGTTCGGATCAAGCAGGGTCAGATCCTCCAGTACCGTGGCGCCGAGCCGCTCGGCCTCCTGCCACAGCGCCCCGGTGTTGGCCGCCCGGCTGGCGCCGAGGCAGCTGTAGCTGAACGCCCTGCCCTGCGCTTCGCAGTGCAGCGCCAGCTGGCGAAACGGCGTGCCGGAGGTCGCCCGCGCCGCGCTGCGCAAGTCGAGGTGGGCATCCAGATTGACAATCGCTACCCGCTCGTCCGCGAAGGCGTCCAGCACGCCGCTGCCGTGGCCGAAGGCGGTTTCATGACCGCCGCCGAGCACCAGGGTTTTTCGCCCCGCCCGCTGGCAGGCGAAAACCGCATCGCGCAGGGCCTGCTGGGCCTGCTCAAGATTGTCCCCTTCGCAGAGGATATTGCCTGCGTCCGCCAGGGCGTAGCGCCCGGGATGGCTCGCCAGGTTAGCCAGCGCCCGGCGCAGCGCGTCGGGGGCGCGGGCCGCGCCGGAGCGTCCTTTATTGCGGACAACCCCGGCATCGCAGGCAAATCCCAGCAGGGCAATTTCGCCCGGCAGCAGATGCGGATCGAACGCCCCGGCGCGGACCACGGTCTGAAACAGGCGCAGGGCCTGCGGGGATTCGGCGCTGTCATCGCGCCCCTGCCAGATATCGTCGGCGACCGGCTGCCAGAGGTTGATCATGCTGTCTCTCCGCGCCAGATCCGCTGGTAAAGCGGGTTGCTGCCCGGCTCGTAAATAATCTCTGCCGGATGCGCGGCGTCCCATACCGCTAGGTTGGCAACAAAGCCTGGCGCTATCTGGCCGTGCGTGGCCTCGCGCCCCAGCGCCCGGGCGGCGTGCCGGGTAACGCCGGTCCATGCCTCTTCGGGCGTGAGGCCAAACTTGACGCAGGCCATGTTCATCGCCAGGTGCAGGCTGGCGAACGGGCTGGTGCCGGGATTGAAGTCGGTGGAAACCGCCATCGGCACCTTCAGCTGCCGCAGCAGCGCCACCGGGGGCTTTTGCGTTTCATTGAGAAAGTAAAATGCCCCGGGCAGCAGCACCGCAACCGTGCCGCTTTCCGCCATCGCCCCGGCGCCGGACGCGCTCAGGTACTCAATATGATCTGCCGAGCGCCCCCGATAGCGGCTCACCAGCCCGGCACCGCCCAGATCGGAGAGCTGCTCAACGTGGCCTTTCACCGGAATACCCAGCGCCTGCGCGGTGGCGAAGACGCGCTCGGTTTGCGCCGGGGTGAAACCGACGTTTTCGCAGAAGGCGTCCACGGATTCAAACAGTCCCTCCTGCCAGAGAGTCGGTAAAATGTCGCTGCAGACTCGCTCAATGTAGTCATCGGCGCGCCCGCGGTATTCCGGCGGCACGGCGTGGGCCGCCAGCAGGGTCGGGCTGACGTCAACGGCGTTTTGCGCCGCCAGGCG
>NZ_CAJYMB010000106.1 GCF_913775985.1 uncultured Pluralibacter sp.
AGCATCAGAAACAACAGCATTTTGATTTCGCTGTGGCCGGCGACCTTAACCAGCCAGCTGCCCATCTGCGTCGCCACGCCGGTGCGCACCAGGCCATCGCCAATGATGAACAGCGCCGCAATCAGGATAACGTTAGGATCGCTAAAGCCAGAAAAGGCTTCGCTCAGGGTTAACGTGCCGCTCAGCACGAAAGCCACGATGATTAGCAGAGCAACCGCATCCATGCGGACTTTACCGGTGGCAAATAGCACAACTGCCGCAGCAAGCAGGCAGAGCACCCAAATGAGTTCACCGTTCACAGCGTCATCCTTGTCAAAAATACAGTTTAAGAATCCCCGCCGCGGCGGGGTAAACAATCAGTCTCAAGCCCGGCGCTGCACCTGCACGCTGCCGTCATCCTCTTTGCGCAGCGCAATCTGCTCCAGCGACGTCAGCACAAAATCGACTTCGTCAAGCCGGGGCGCGTCGGCAGGCACGTTAACGGCAATAACCCTGCAGCCCGCAGCCAGTCCCGAAAGCACGCCGGCAGCGGCGTCTTCCACTACCGCGCAGTCGGAAGGTGCCAGCCCTAATAACCTCGCCCCCAGCAGATAAGCATCCGGCTCGGGCTTGCCATGGGTAACCTGTTCTGCAGTAACAAAGACTTTCGGCTGCGGCAGGCCTGCCGCAGCGTGGCGCGCGTGGGCAACCGGCACCGAACCTGAGGTAACGATCGCCCAGGGGATCTGCTGCGCGTCGAGATAGCGTAAAAGCGCCAGCGCGCCGGGCAGCGCGGCGATACCATCTACATCCCGTGCTTCAACCGTTTCAAGCCACCGATATTCTTCCTGAATCTGCGCCTCGCTGTATCCAACAAGGAAGTGGCGCAGGGAAGTTATCGCCTGCTTGCCGTGAATAAAGGCGAGCACGTCGTCGTGGCCAAGGCCGTGACGATCGGCCCAGCGGCACCAGGCCTGCTCAACCACCGGCAGCGAATCCACCAGCGTTCCATCAAGATCGAATAAAAAGCCTTTGCACTCCAGAATAGCCTCCATCAGGCGTTAATCACCTGGTTGATTTCGTTGCTGCTGAGATGATACTGGCGCGGGCAGGCGTGCCATGCGCCAAGCATACGCTGGTATTTTTCCCACATTGGCGTCTGGGCGTTGAAGCCGTGGGTGCCGGCGTCGAAGTGGGTGTAGCGCCCTTCGGTATTCACCATAAAGCGCACATAGCTAAGATAGCGCGCCTCGGTGGCGGCATCAAAGCCGAGAAAGGTCACCCGGCGCTCGTCAATACAGCCGCTGTCTTTGAGGTTGCTCCAGGAAACGTGCAGGGCGTGGTACATCTCCATAATATCGATAATTGTCCGGCAGGTTTCCTCGGTGAGCTGGCCAAATTCGCGATCCAGCTCGCGCATCTGCAGGCCGAAGCCGCGCTCGATAATGGTCTGCAGGCGGCGATAGCGCTCGGCGTTATCGGGATCCAACATGGTCATCATTTTGTACTGATTCGACAAAATCAGACGCTGGGCGTTGGTCATTTCCATTTTTTACCACTCCTTTACGTGTGTCGCGCCGGGCTAAAAAAAGAAGGCGCATAAACTATGCGCCTTCTTTTATATGCGTTTTCGGGGGTGGATTACAAATCATCGAGGAAAGTTTTATCCAGTTGTTTGAAGGCGCGCTTAAGCGTGTCAGCCAGTGCCTGGTAATCCGGCTTACCTTCAACGGGAGCCAGCGCCTGTCCGGCCTCTTCTAGCCTGCCGCGCACTTCATAGAACCAGCTCAGGATCGTCGGCGGCAGCGGCGTTACCGAGCGTTTGCCGAGCCACCACAGCCCCTGCATCGGCAAGCTCAGTGCAAACAGCGCGGTTGCGACCGCCGGCCCCAGGTGACCGCCCAGCGCTATCTGCCAGCTGAGGGTAAACACCGCCAGCGGCGGCATAAAGCGAATGGCGTAGCGCGTGGCGCGGATCGTGCGATTCTCAACAAAGATCGGCGCGAGGCGCTTGTCCAGGGGCCACGTCTTTGCATAGTGCTGCCCGCGGCGGAACAGACTAAAAAAATTGACCGGACTTTCGGGTGTCGACATGGCGTTACCTCAACTCCACAGATAAAAATTCAAAAAAATATACAAAACAACAACTCAATATGACAACGTTCAAAAGATTTTGGCAAGGATTGGACAATCGGGTATTCTGTGCCGCCTGGAATGGGCATAGATCCACCCGCATAAGTTAGTAGATTAATGCATAATCCAGCACTGCCTGAGAATTGTGCAAAACTGGATGGTAACCCATCCCTTTTTCTCTCGTCATGCCGATAAATGTCCCGGGCATGATGTTAATCATAAATGTCAGCGTCATGATGCGCTACGCTCTTAGACTGACTGACGTTTTTTTAGCCATTTAAGATAAAAGTAGGTACTTCCATGTCGAGTAAGTTAGTGCTGGTTCTGAACTGCGGTAGCTCTTCGCTGAAATTTGCAATCATTGATGCCAGCAACGGTGAAGAGTTCCTTTCTGGTTTATCCGAATGTTTCCATCTTCCGGAAGCGCGCATCAAGTGGAAAATGGACGGGAGCAAACACGAAGCCGCACTGGGTGCAGGCGCTGCTCACAGCGAAGCGCTGAACTTTATCGTTAACACGATTCTGGCACAAAAACCAGAACTGTCTGCCCAGCTGACCGCAATTGGTCACCGTATCGTTCACGGCGGTGAAAAATATACCCGCTCCGTGGTTATTGACGACACTGTGATTCAGGGCATCAAAGATTCTGCCTCTTTCGCCCCGCTGCACAACCCGGCTCACCTGATTGGTATCGCTGAAGCGCTGAAATCCTTCCCGAACCTGAAAGATAAAAACGTTGCCGTATTCGACACCGCTTTCCATCAGACCATGCCGGAAGAGTCTTACCTTTATGCCCTGCCGTACAGCCTGTACAAAGAGCACGGCATCCGCCGCTACGGCGCGCACGGCACCAGCCACTTCTACGTGACTCAGGAAGCCGCGAAAGTGCTGAACAAGCCGGTTGAAGAGCTGAACATCATCACCTGCCACCTCGGCAACGGCGGTTCCGTTTCCGCAATCCGCAATGGCAAGTGTGTAGATACCTCTATGGGGCTGACCCCGCTGGAAGGTCTGGTCATGGGTACCCGCTCTGGCGACATCGATCCGGCTATCATCTTCCACCTGCACGACACGCTGGGCATGAGCGTTGACGCCATCAACAAGATGCTGACCAAAGAGTCTGGCCTGCTGGGTCTGACCGAAGTGACCAGCGACTGCCGCTACGTTGAAGATAACTACGCGACTAAAGAAGACGCCAAGCGCGCGATGGACGTTTACTGCCACCGCCTGGCGAAATACATCGGTGCTTACACCGCGCTGATGGACGGCCGTCTGGATGCGGTAGTCTTCACCGGCGGCATCGGTGAAAACGCGGCGATGGTTCGCGAGCTCTCCCTCGGCAAGCTCGGCGTGCTGGGCTTTGAAGTCGATCACGACCGCAACCTGGCTGCCCGCTTCGGCAAGTCCGGCTTCATCAATAAAGAAGGCACCCGCCCGGCCGTGGTCATCCCGACCAACGAAGAGCTGGTTATCGCTCAAGACGCCGCTCGCCTGACTGCTTAATCTCTAAACCGCCAGCCCCCGCTGGCGGTTCTGTTTTGTCTCCCGTCCCGCTCCTGCGGCACCGAAAGAGGATAAATCATGTCCCGTACCATTATGCTGATCCCGACCGGAACCAGCGTCGGCCTGACCAGCGTCAGCCTTGGCGTCATCCGCGCTATGGAACGTCAGGGCGTTCGCCTGAGCGTCTTTAAACCTATCGCCCAGCCGCGCACCGGCGGCGATGCGCCGGATCAGACCACCACCATCGTTCGTGCGAACTCCCATTTGCCGGCCGCCGAGCCGCTGAAAATGAGCCACGTCGAGTCTCTGCTCTCCAGCAACCAGAAAGACGTGCTGATGGAAGAGATCATTGCCAACTATCACGCCAATGCAAAAGATGCGGAAGTTGTGCTGGTTGAAGGCCTGGTACCGACCCGCAAACACCAGTTTGCGCAGTCCCTGAACTATGAAATCGCCAAAACCCTGAATGCGGAAATCGTGTTCGTCATGTCTCAGGGCACCGACACCCAGGAACAGCTGAACGAGCGCCTCGAGCTGACCCGCAGCAGCTTTGGCGGCATCAAAAACAGCAACATCACCGGCGTTATCATCAACAAACTGAATGCTCCGGTTGACGAGCAGGGCCGCACCCGCCCTGACCTGTCCGAGATTTTCGACGACTCTTCTTCCAAAGCGAAAGTGGTTAAAATCGATCCGGTCGCGCTGAAAGCCTCCAGCCCGCTGCCGGTGCTGGCTACGGTACCGTGGAGCTTCGATCTGATCGCCACTCGCGCTATCGATATGGCCCGCCACCTGAACGCCACTGTCGTTAACGAAGGCGACATCAACACCCGCCGCGTGAAGTCCGTGACTTTCTGCGCCCGCAGCATTCCTCACATGCTGGAGCATTTCCGCGCTGGCTCTCTGCTGGTCACCTCTGCGGATCGTCCTGACGTGCTGGTTGCCGCCTGCCTCGCCGCCATGAACGGCGTTGAGATTGGCGCCATCCTGCTGACCGGCGGCTATGAAATGGACGCCCGCATCAGCAAGCTGTGCGAGCGCGCATTCGCGACCGGCCTGCCGGTATTTATGGTGAACACCAACACCTGGCAGACCTCGCTGAGCCTGCAGAGCTTCAATCTCGAAGTTCCTGCCGACGACCATCAGCGTATCGAAAAAGTGCAGGAATATGTGGCAAGCCACATCGACGCAAGCTGGATCGAATCCCTGACCGCCACCTCCGAGCGCAGCCGCCGCCTCTCTCCGCCGGCATTCCGCTATGAGCTGACCGAGCTGGCGCGTAAAGCGGGCAAGCGCGTCGTGCTGCCGGAAGGCGACGAGCCGCGTACCGTAAAAGCGGCATCTATCTGCGCCGAGCGTGGTATTGCCACCTGCGTACTGCTGGGCAACCCGGATGAAATCACCCGCGTTGCGGCCGACCAGGGCGTTGAACTGGGCGCCGGTATCGAAATCGTCGATCCTGAAGTGGTTCGCGAAAGCTACGTTGCACGCCTGGTCGAGCTGCGTAAGAACAAGGGCATGACCGAAGCGGTTGCCCGCGAACAGCTGGAAGATAACGTGGTGCTCGGCACCATGATGCTTGAGCAGAATGAAGTTGACGGCCTGGTTTCCGGCGCGGTTCACACCACTGCCAACACCATCCGTCCGCCGCTGCAGCTGATCAAAACAGCGCCGGGCAGCTCGCTGGTGTCGTCCGTGTTTTTCATGCTGCTGCCGGAACAGGTTTACGTTTACGGCGACTGCGCCATCAACCCGGATCCGACCGCAGAACAGCTGGCCGAAATCGCCATTCAGTCTGCCGATTCCGCCAAAGCCTTCGGTATCGACCCGCGCGTGGCCATGCTCTCCTACTCCACCGGGAACTCCGGTGCCGGTAGCGACGTTGAGAAAGTGCGCGAAGCAACCCGCCTGGCGCAGGAAAAACGTCCGGATCTGGTTATCGACGGTCCGCTGCAGTACGACGCCGCAGTTATGGCTGACGTTGCGAAGTCCAAAGCGCCGAACTCTCCGGTTGCCGGCCGCGCTACCGTGTTCATCTTCCCGGATCTGAACACCGGTAACACCACGTATAAAGCGGTGCAGCGCTCTGCTGACCTGATCTCCATCGGGCCGATGCTGCAGGGTATGCGCAAGCCGGTTAACGACCTGTCCCGCGGTGCACTGGTTGACGATATCGTCTACACCATCGCCCTGACGGCGATTCAGTCGGCTCAGCAGCAGCAGTAACAGCATCTGAATCAACGCTGATAATAATGCCGGTCACGCTGACCGGCATTTTTTATATCTGAACCGCCCGGCATATAAAAAAGGGACGTGCAGAACACGCCCCTTTTCTCTTTGGCTTACGGTAAAAATGCTATAGCAGCTCCCGCGCCGCTTTCACAATGTCCTCCGCCGTCAGCCCGTACTCCCGCTGTAAAAAGTCCTGGGTGCCCACCTGCCCGTAGCGCTCTTTCACACCAACCCGGCGCATCGGCACGGGACATGTCTCTACCAGCACTTCCGCTACCGCCGAGCCCAGCCCGTTATGGATGCTGTGGTTTTCGCAGGTGACGATACGCCCGGTTTTCTCAGCGTAGTTTTTCACCAGCATCCGGTCGATAGGTTTCAGGGTAAACATATCAATCACCGCCGCGCTGACGCCTTCCTGCGCCAGGCGTCGGGCAGCCTCAAGGGCTTCTGCAACCATAATGCCGTTGGCAATCAGGGTAATGTCGTCCCCTTCGCGCAGGACGTTGCCTTTGCCAATGGTGAACGTGGAGCCTTCTTGATAAATAGCCGGCGCCTGCTTGCGGATAGTGCGAACCCAGTAGAAACCCTCAAGCTCGCTGAGTTGCTCGAGGATCGCCCGGAACATGGTCGCATCGGTAACCTCCAGCACCACTGAGTGTGCCAGCCCGCGCACGATGCCCATATCTTCGAACGACATGTGGGTTCCGCCATTGTGGCAGGCGGTCACCCCAGCATCGGAGGCAATTACCTTGACGTTTGCCCGCTGATAGTCAAGAGACATAAACAGCTGGTCGAAGCAGCGGCGGCTGGCGAATGCGGTGAAAGTATGAACAAACGGCTTGCGCCCGGTGAGCGACAGTCCGGCGGCGGTGCCGATTACGTTAGCCTCCATGATGCCGCAGTTAATTACCGCCTGCGGATACTGTTTCTGCACCGCGTCCATTGCCATCGAGCTCATCAGGTCGGCCTCAAGGGCTATAATGCCGCTGCGGGCCTCCGCCTGTTCGGCCACAAACCCGGCATACACCTTGCGCATCTCCACGCTGTCTTTTTGTCCTGCGGGTGCAAGCTTAATCATGGGCGGCCTCCAGCTGCGCGATAGTTTCATTGATCGTATTGGTCATCTCCAGGGTCAGCCGCAGATGGTGCGAGTTGCTGAGCTGCTCCAGGAACGGCACGCCCTGCCCTTTAATACTGTCGAGAATAACCACCTTGGGCCGCGCATCGTCGGCGGGAACAGGCTTCACCGCGGCCAGCAGGCCGGGAATGTCATCGCCTTTGACTGTTACTGCTTCAAAGCCGAAGGCGCTGAATTTTTCTGCCAGATTAAACGGGCAGATAATTTCATCCAGCGTGCCGTCCAGCTGCTGCTTATTCCAGTCGATGAATACCGTCAGATTGTTGAGCCGGTGGTGGGCAATAAACTGGAACGCCTCCCAGCACTGTCCTTCGTTCAGTTCGCCGTCACCCACGATGCAGAAAACGCGGTTATCGCGCCCGGCCAGCCGGTGCGACAGCGCCATGCCGCCAGCAATCGAGATCCCCTGCCCCAGCGAGCCGGTGGTGGCATCCACGCCGCGGGTTTTGAGCCGGTCGGGATGGCTCGGCAGGCGGGTACCGTTCTGATTAAGGGTGCTCAGCTCCTCCTGCGGGAAATAGCCCTTAATCGCGAGGGTGCTGTACAGCGCCGGTCCGGCATGTCCTTTAGACAGCACAAAATAGTCCCTGCCCTGCCAGTCCGGATCGCCCGGATCAATGCGCATCACGTCGCCATATAGTACCGCCAGCGTCTCAACCACCGACATGCTGCCGCCGTAGTGGCCAAAGCCGAGCCCGGTGAGGGATTTAAGGGTCGCGACGCGGATGTCGCGCGCCAGCTGGCTAATTTCAGCTATCGTACTCATTATTTAACTCCTGTATTTTGCGGCGCGTCGCCGGGGGCCGCTTTGCCCTTCGCCACGTAGTTGAACAGCACCAGCAGGGCAAAAATCGCCACCACCAGGCCAGAGATTGCCAGCGGTGGGAGGTAGCGCGCCAGATTGCCCAGCACGATGCCGACGCCGCCGAAGTCCGCATCCGAAAAGGTAGTATTGGCGAAGCCCAGCGCGCCAAGTACGGGCAGCAGCAGCACCGGCAGAAAGGTAATCAGCAGCCCGTTAGCGAACGCGCCGACCATCGCTCCGCGGCGTCCGCCGGTGGCGTTACCAAAGACGCCTGCGGTTGCGCCAGTGAAGAAGTGAGGTACCACGCCGGGGAGGATCAGCACCCATTTGAACTGGCCGCAGAGGAACAGGCCCACCAGCCCGCCGAGAAAGCTGAACAGAAAGCCAATCAGTACCGCGTTGGGGGCGTACGGGTAAACCACCGGGCAGTCCAGCGCCGGTCGCGCGTTCGGCACCAGCTTCTCAGAAAAGCCGGTAAACGCCGGCACAATCTCCGCCAGGATCAGGCGCACGCCTTGGAGGATGATAAACACCCCTGCCGCGAAGGTGATGGCCATGATAATGGCGTACACCAGATAGTGCTGGCCGCCGCTAAATTGCGCTTCGACATACTCCCGCCCGGCGCACACCGCCATGATCAAATAGATGATCATCATGGTCATGGAAATCGAAATAGAGCTGTCGCGCAGGAAGCTGAGGTTTTTCGGCAGGTTCATCTCTTCGGTCGAGCGCGAACCCTTGCCCACTTTGCTGCCGATCCAGCCCGACAACACGTAGCCGAGCGTGCCGAAATGGCCGAACGCCACGTCGTCATTGCCGGTGATACGCTGCATATAGCGCTGGGCGATGGCCGGAAAGAAGGCCATGATCATGCCTAAAATTAGCGAGCCGGTGAAGACGAGGCTAATGCCTTCAAAACCGGCTACCGTCAGAATGACGCCAATCATGCACGCCATATAAAAAGTGTGGTGTCCGGTCAGAAAGATATATTTCAGGCGGGTAAAGCGGGCAACAATAATATTCGCCACCATGCCAAACGCCATAATCAGCGCGGTAGCCGCGCCGTATTTTTCCAGCGCAATGGAGACGATAGCTTCATTATTGGGAATAATGCCCTGAATATTAAAGGCGTGCTCAAACATGCCGCCCAGCGGATTCAGGGAGCTCACCAGCACCCCCGCGCCGCCGCCGAGCACGATAAACCCCAGAATGGTTTTTACGGTGCCTTTAACCACGTCAGAGAATGATTTTTTATGCGCCACCAGGCCAATCAGGGCGATAAGCCCCACCAGCACCGAAGGCACTTTCAGAATATCAACGACAAAATTAAGCGCTTCGAGGATAAACATACCCATCCCTCACTCAATGCAAAGAGTTATTAGCGGCTGGCAAAATAAGCGGCCAGCTTATTTTCCAGCTCGTTGATGTCGATGATGTTATTAATCACCACCAGCTGATCCGCAGGTACGCTGGCGCTTTCGGCAATATCTTTTGCCATCACGAACAGGTCTGCCGCACCAGGCGTGGCCGAGGAGAGATCTGAATGCTCGACTTCCGCCTCGATATTGAGTTTTTTGAGCACTTTTTTGATATTCATCTCGACCATAAAACTGCTGCCGAGGCCGGATCCACAAATCGCCATTATTTTCATTATTGTCACCTTCAAAGTAGAGTTGGTCCGCTCCTTTCATAATGAAAAGAGTGAGGTTCAGGATTAAAAAATAAAAAAATCAGAAGCGGTTAATAATGTTTTTAATTTCCTCCAGGGTTTGCGCCTGATGCAGCTGCTGTAAATCCTCGTCGCTGGAAAATAACTCCGCGAGAGCTGAAATCATTTCGATATGGCTGTGCCGGTCCGGTGCGGCCAGCATAATAATCACATCCACCGGCGCATCCTCCGCTGCGCCGAAGCTGACGCCCTCGCGCAGCTTGAGCAGCGACAGTCCCAGGCCGTTGGCCCCCTCTTCCGGACGCGCGTGCGGCATCGCCAGTCCCGGCGCCAGTACGTAGTAAGGCCCGAGCTTCTGGTGCTGCTCGATAATTGCCGCGACGTACTCCGGATCGATAATTTTCGCCTGCAGCAGCGGGCGGGCGCAGATGTCCAGCGCCTCCTGCCAGCTGGCAACCTTCTCCTGCACGTTAATGGTGCCATCGTGGATCCAGGTGCTTAACATTGTTCTCTCCTGCTTCGGGAAGGTGAACAAACCTTATGCAAGCTGGCAGTAACTATCCGTGACTATCCTCACAAAGATAGCGCTACCAAAAAAGCGCGTGATGGATTTGTGATAGCGCTATCAAAAACAATGCATCGCGGATTATCTGAACAAAAGCAGGGTATTCCGGCGTATACTACGCGTCCCTTTACTACGCGATATAACTCAGGAAGCTCCATGTCTTTGACCCGAAAACGGCGCAATACTGGCAAGGTGACACTGGCTGATGTAGCGCAGCTGGCGGGCGTGGGAACCATGACCGTCTCACGGGCGCTGCGCACGCCGGAGCAAGTCTCCGACAAGCTGCGGGAGAAAATCGAGGCGGCGGTTCAGGAGCTGGGCTATGTGCCAAATCTTGCGGCCTCCGCGCTGGCGTCGGCTTCGTCGTGGACAATTGGCATGGTGGTGCCCAGCCTCAGCGAAGCGGGCTGCTCGGAAATGTTTGCCGGGCTGCAGCAGGTGCTGCAGCCCGCCGGCTACCAGATAATGCTGGCAGAGTCGCGCCATCATCTGGAGCAGGAGGAGAAGCTGCTGGAAACGCTGCTGGCCTCCAATATCGCGGCGGCCATACTGCTCAGCGTGGAGCACAGCGATACCGTGCGCCAGTGGCTGAAAAATAGCGCGATACCGGTGATTGAAATCGGCGCGCGCCGCGCCGACCCGCTGGATATGAATATCGGCATTGATAACGCGGCGGCGATGTATGAGCTGACCCGGATGCTTATCCAGCGCGGATACCAGAATATCGGCCTGCTGTGCGCCAATCAGGAGCAGTGGATTTTCCAGCAGTATCTACAGGGATGGTACAAGGCAATGCTGCGCCACCACATGTCGCCGGACAGGGTCATCAACGCCGCCGAGCCGCCAACTTTTTCTACCGGCGCGGCCCAGCTGCCGGAGTTTTTGCTGGCCTGGCCGGAGCTGGACGCGCTGGTATGCGTCTCCGACGAGCTGGCGTGCGGCGCACTGTACGAATGTCAGAGAAGAAGAATCAAAGTACCGGAGGATATTGCGGTGGTCGGCTTCGGCGACAGCGACGTCAGCCGGGTGTGCCAGCCGCCGCTGACCACCATTGCGGTGCCGCACCGCCAGATTGGTATTGAAGCAGGCCGCGCCCTGCTGGCGCGGCTAAACGGCGAGGATCGCGATTCGGAGGCGGCGATTGCCGCCTCGCTGTGCCTGCGGGACAGCTGCTAGGCGGCTTACCCGGCCGTTTCTTCTTTGTGCGCTTCGCTGTTGGCATTGCGGCTCATCCACAGCGCCAGCGCTTTCAGGGAGTCCGGCGTAAACTCGTCGCAGCGGGCAGTGATCTCTTCCGGCGTCATCCAGCACACTTCGCTGACCTCTTCTTCCTGTAGAGCAAACGGACCGTGTGATACGCAGCTGAACAGCCCGCCCCAGACGCGGCAGTGTTTATCTTCGAAGTAAAACTGGCCGTGCTCGGCGAAGGGAACCCCGGCAATACCCAGCTCCTCTTCCGCTTCGCGGCGGGCGGACTCCAGCATTTGCTCTTCGGCCTGAACAACGCCCCCCGCCGTAGCGTCGAGCATCCCCGGCATGAAATCTTTGATTTCAGTGCGGCGCTGCACCAGTATTTTGCCCATCCCATCATGCACCACAATATAGGTCGCGCGGTGACGCAGACACTGCGCGCGCATCTGCTCGCGGCTGGCCTGGGCGATAACCTCATTGTCTTCGTTGACAATATCTACCCATTCTGTGCTTGCCAAATTCTGCTCTGCCATCAGAAAAACCTTCCTCATCAAGCGCTCTTACGGCGCGTTTACGGTTGTCGGGTAACTTACGGATTAATTTCCGTTTCCGCAATAACCCGTTGGCTGTCGAGATCTAAAACCTGCAATTTATTGCCTTCAAGTATGCCGTAGCTGGCGGAAAATCCGCCTTTGGGAATGCTTACGGAGCCAGGATTGAAGAGGTAAATATCGCCGTCCCTGCGGGCGACGGGAATATGAGTATGACCGTAAATCAGCACATCGCCAGCCGCCAGCGGCGGTAAGTTATCCGGGCCATACAGATGACCGTGCGTCAGAAACAGGCGCTGGTGCGGCGTTAGCACCTGCTGCCAGGGCGCAGTTATCGGAAACGCCAGCAGCATCTGATCCACTTCGCTGTCGCAGTTGCCGCGCACCGCAATAATCTGCGGCGCCAGCGGGTTAAGCCGCTCGGCGACCTGCGCCGGCGCATAGCCCTCGGGCAGCGCGTTACGCGGGCCGTGATTGAGGATATCCCCAAGAATAATCAGATAGCGGGCGCCGCTCTGCGCAAAGCGCGCCAGCACACGCTCGGTGGCCGGCAGCGAGCCGTGAATATCCGATGCAAACATCAGCTTCATTCATCACTCCTCAGCAAAAACGCGCCATCATAGCGGATTATTCCCCGCCCATCAGCCTGCACGTTTACCGCTAAGTGCCACAAAGCGCTGGACCGACGCTCGTTGCCACTGAAAGGCGGCGTAGTCTGCAAGCCGCTCGGGCACCTCATCACCGTTGTAGACCAGCCGGTTGAGCATCAGCGCCAGATCGGTATCGGCAATGCACCACTCGCCAAACAGGTTGGCTCCGCCGTGGGCCAACAGCCCCCCGGCGGTGGCAAAGAGCTTTTGCGCCGCATCGCGTCCGGCTTCGCTCAGGGCCGGCTGACGCAGCTCGCCAAAGATAACCTCCGTCGGGCGCTCTTCGCGGATCGGGACTAAATCGCTGCGCAGCCACGCCTGAATCTGGCGGGCCCGGGCGCGTTTCTCAATATCGTGGGGGTAGAGACGCTCCCACTGCGGCGGCGCAAAGCGCTCGTCAAGGTATTCGTCGATGGCCGACGACTCGCTGAGGGTAAAAGCATCAACAGTCAGCAGCGGCACCCGGCGGGTTAAGCCGTACCCCGGCCAGTCCGGCTGCCGGTGCGCCCCGCTGTCGAGGTCAACGGTTTTAAGATGAAAGGCCAGCCCTTTCTCCTGCAGTCCTACATAAACAGACATCACGTACGGCGAAAAGTAGCGGGCATCGGACCAAAGGATAATTTCGGGATGGCTCATGGTTTCCTCGACAGTGCTGAGCGTGAAAAATAAACATATCGCGTCCGGGCGTGGGTGTCACTCGCCGCGCGCGCCTGCCCCGTTTCCGATAGCGTCACGCCAGTAAAAATGGCGGCTGCCGACTCGCCAACGGCACCGTGACCTGTTGTATCATGTGAGAAATAACAACACGTGAGGAAGCTGCAATGTCCCAGCCAGACGCGATTATCCGCATTAAAAACCTGCGCCTGCGTACCTTTATCGGTATTAAAGAGGAAGAGATAGCCAACCGCCAGGACGTAGTAATTAATGTTGCTATCCACTATCCCGCCGAGCAGGCCCGCGACAGCGAAGATATTAACGATGCGCTGAACTACCGCACCATCACTAAAAATATTATCCAGCACGTTGAAAACAACCGCTTCTCGCTGCTGGAAAAATTAACCCAGGATGTGCTCAATCTCGCGTGCGAACACCGCTGGGTCACCTATGCTGAGGTGGAGATCGATAAACTTTACGCCCTGCGCTACGCCGACTCTGTGTCGATGACCATGAGCTGGCGGCGCTAATTGTCCACCGGGAGGCGGCATGAAAATTTTAATCACTGGCGGCACCGGTCTGATTGGCCGACACCTGATACCGCGCCTGCAGACCCTGGGCCACGATATTGCCGTGGTGACCCGCAGCCCGGACAACGCGCGGCAAATCCTCGGTTCCCGGGTTGAGATTTGGCCCGGACTCGGCGACCGCACCCACCTGAACGACATTGACGCGGTGATCAACCTCGCCGGAGAGCCTATCGCCGACCGGCGCTGGACCGATGCCCAAAAAGCGCGCCTGTGCAACAGCCGCTGGGAGATAACCCAGCGGATTGCCGATTTGATTCACGCCAGCGACACGCCGCCCGCCGTGCTGATTTCCGGATCGGCGGCGGGCTATTACGGCGACCTCGGTGAAATTGTGGTGACCGAAGAAGAACCGCCCCACAATGAATTTACGCACCGCCTCTGCGCCCGCTGGGAAGAGATTGCCAGCAGCGCCCAAAGCGACGCTACCCGGGTGTGTCTGCTGCGCACCGGGGTAGTGCTGGCGCCTAAGGGCGGTATCCTGGGCAAAATGGTGCCGCCGTTTAAGCTTGGCCTCGGCGGTCCCATCGGCAGCGGACGCCAGTATCTGGCGTGGATCCACGTTGACGACATGGTTAACGGCATTCTGTGGCTGCTGGATAACGACCTGCGCGGGCCGTTTAATATGGTGTCCCCCTACCCGGTTCACAACGCGCAGTTTGCCCACGCTCTCGGCCGCGCCCTGCACCGCCCGGCGATCGTTCGCGCCCCGGCGACGGCAGTCAGGCTGCTGATGGGGGAATCTTCCGTACTGGTGCTCGGCGGACAGCGCGCCCTGCCGAAGCGTCTTGAGGACGCAGGCTTCGCCTTCCGCTGGTACGATCTTGATGAAGCGCTGGCAGACGTGCTGAAATAGCGCCTCGCCTTTTCGACGATGCTTTACCCCGGCGCAGCACCCCTTCGTGCCGGGCTTCCCCTGCTCCACCCGTGTACATTCGAAGATGAGAAGGAAACATCATGCCCGATATCCTCACGCCGCGCCTGCGGCTGTCGCCCCTGACGCCGGATGACTGGCCGCTGTTTCTGCGCCTGCGTCAGGATCCGGCGGTGATGCGCTATATGGGCGAGATTGCCGAAGAAGAGACGCTCAGGACGCTGTTCGCGCAGCGCCTTCAGGACGGCGTTCGGGTGATTAACACCCGGCAGGGAGAGGTGCTGGGGGATATCGGGCTGCGCGTAAGCCGCCACAACCCGCACGAGGCCGACATCGGCTACGCCCTGCTGCCCGAGGCCCAGGGCCGCGGCTACGGGGCGGAAGCCCTGGCCGCGATGTGCCGCTACGGCTTTGAAGACGCGGGGCTAAGGGCCATTAACGCTTGGGTGCTCGGCCCGAATCAGGCCTCGGCCCGGCTGCTGGAGAAGCAAGGATTTCTGCGCATCCAGGTTCTGGAAAAGGCGTATACCATTAACGGTACGGCCTACGACGACTGGGTCTACCGGCTGGAAGCGCCGCCTCATCCCTGAGGCAGAGCCGCCTATACCCGCTGCCCCGCGTCACCAACCGGGCTGGACGCCCGCTCGCGCCCGGGCTGCGGCACCTTAATGATGAAGGTCAGCACCCCTGCGAACAGGTACAGTCCGGTATAAGCCCACACCACCCCGACAATATCGAAGAACGGCAGCAGCGCGGAGGCAATCGCCGGCGCGACGAAGTTGCTCATCCCGGCGGAAAGGTTATAAATCGAGATTGCCGCGCCTTTGTGATGCGGCTCCAGGGTCGGGAACACCGCGGTCATCGGCACGAAGGCGGCGACGAAAATCCCCAACATCACCGCCGGAATAAGCGCCACCAGGAAGTTGTGCCCGGCGTACAGCGGCAGATAGTAAAACGTCAGGCTCGAAACGGCCATTCCCAGACAGCCGAACCAGCGCACCTGGCGGATCCAGCCGATATATTCCCCGGTAATGCCCCACAGGATGTTGGTAAAGATGGTAACAAAGAAGAACACCGCCCAGATTTGCAGCCACTCGGAGATAGTAAAGCCCAGCCGATCCACGAACAGCAGCGGCATCACGATGGCAAAGCCAAACAGCGACAGGGTATTGATAATACGGATCAGGCAAGCGTAAAACACATTGCGGTTAGTAAACAGGATCGTCACCGCCCGGGACAGCTCGGTCATCTTCTCACGCAGGGGAAGATTGACCCGCGAGCGGTCTACCGGCACTTTGCGCAGGCTGAAAAACGCCAGCGCGCCGCCGCAGGCCACCCACGCAATCGCCAGCCACAGCGTGCCGGTTTCGCCGAGGGCCGGAATAGTCAGGCTCGGTAAATAGCTGCCCACCACGCCGATGCCGACAGAGTACATCGCCCAGAACCAGCCGGTAGCCGCGGCCAGGTTCTGGCGCGGCAGTACCTGAACCAGCATCAGCATAAATGAGTAGATAAACAGCGGATAGGCCAGCCCGCGAATACCGTAGAACAGCAGCATCAGCGGATAGTTACGCATCCCGAGCCCCAGGGACATAAACAGGGCGTGCATGATAATCCACAGAATAAAGCCGATGGTCATCGCCTTTTGCGGGGTAATAAGCTCGGCCACCACGCCCGAAGCCCACGCCGCCATTGCCGCCGCCAGCCCGTAGAGCGTAAACACCATCGCCGACTGGGCCGGAGAAAAGCCCATATCGGTGATGTGCTTTGACAAAAAGGCCATTTCAAAACCGTCGCCCGCCATAAAAATAGCGATAGCCACAAATCCCCACAGCAGGCGCGTCGGTAAACCAAACCAGTAATTCGATTGCATAACCTTTTTCCTCTCGCAGACGGACGTTTCGCCCCGGCAGCCGGGGCGCAGGCATTACGGCAGCAGCGCGCGGGCGTCCCGCTGCTGCTGATAGAGCAGGCGGAACAGCGCCAGGCGCTGTCGCAGCCACGGCTGGCGCTCCGCCCGGGGCGTATAGCGCGCCAGCACATCGGGTTTGCGGCATACGTCGCCGCGCTCGCCGCCGTCGGCAAGCTGCGCCAGGCGCGCGGCGCCCAGCGCGCCGGAGGAGCTGGCCGGGTGCGTCACCATCGGCATATCGAGCACATCGGCAATCAGCTGCGCCCAGAGGCTGCTGCGCGCGCCGCCGCCGGTGAGGCTGCACTGGCGAATATCGCCGCTGCTGAGTACCTGCAGGCCGTCGGCCAGGCCGAAGGTCACACCTTCAATCACCGCATAGCCCAGCAGCGCCCGGCTGGTTTCGTGGTGCAGATTGAAGAAACTGCCCGAGGCCAGCGCGTCGTTGTGCGGGGTGCGCTCTCCGGAGAGATAGGGCAGAAAAACCGGCGCGCGGCGGCACGCTTCATCGCTAAGCCCGGCGATTTCACTCATCAGCTGGCTCTCGGTGACCGACAGGAGATTGCAAATCCAGCGCAGGCAGCTGGCGGCGCTGAGCATTACGCTCATCTGGTGCCAGCGGTCCGGCAGCGCGTGGCAGAAGGCGTGGACCCCGGACTGCGGGTCGGCCTGCAGCCGATCGTTAACCACAAAAATGACGCCGGAGGTGCCCAGCGAGATAAAGGCGTCTTCCGGCTCAACGGCGCCCACGCCCACGGCGGAAGTGGCGTTATCCCCGCCGCCGCCGGCGACCGTCACCGCCGAGCCGAGGCCCCACTCGGTAGCCAGCGCCGGATCCAGCGCGGCGCTTACCGCGCAGCCCTCCACCAGCCCCGGCATCTGGTCGCGCGTGAGGCCGGTAATGGCCAGCAGTTCGTCAGACCAGTCGCGCTTTGCCACGTCGAGCCACAGGGTGCCCGCCGCGTCGGAGGGATCGCTGACAAACTCACCGGTGAGCCGCCAGCGCAGATAATCTTTCGGCAGCAGCACTTTCGCCACCCGGCGGAAAATATCCGGCTCGTGGCGGGCAACCCACGCCAGCTTCGGCGCGGTAAAGCCCGGCATAATCATGTTGCCGCTGAGGGCGATCATTTCCGGATGCTGCGCCTGCAGCCGCGCGCACTCGTCGGCGCTGCGGGTGTCATTCCACAGAATACAGGGACGCAGCACTTCCCCCGCCGCGTCGAGCAGCACCGCGCCGTGCATCTGCCCGGAGAGGCCAATGGCGCGGATCGCCGCCCACTCCCGGGGATGCTGCTGGCGCAGCGCGGTGACCACCTGGCCGCAGGCCTGCCACCAGGCTTCGGGATCCTGCTCCGCCCAGTGCGGATGCGGGCGCTGAACCGTCAGCGCCGCGTGCGCTGAACCGATAATCTCGCCGCGGCTGTCCGTCAGCAGCGCCTTAAGTTCCGAGGTGCCAATATCAATACCCAGGTACATAGCGCCTCCTTACACCGCATCCGCAACGGCGGTCATCTGCGGGAGCTGCAGCGACAGCGCGCTAACGGTGTGGCGCAGCAGGGCGAGAAACTCGGCGGAGCGGGAGAGTTCGGCAAACAGCGCTTCGCTTTGGGCAAACTCCGCCAGCGGATCTTCGCCCGCAAACAGGGCGCGCACGGCGTCCGGCTGCATGACCCCGTCCTGATACTCGTAGGGCAGCTCGCCCCGCGCCCAGCGCTGCAAAAACAGGAAGAACAGCGCCGGCAGCACGGCGGTGGCCTCCGGGGTTTCACCCTGCTGGTAGCGCTGGATAAGCGTCGGCGTCACCATGCCGGGGATTTTCGACATGCCGTCCGCCGCCACCCGCTGGTTGGTGTCTTTGATGTAGGGATTGCTGAAGCGGTCGAGCACCACGTCGCGGTACTGCGCCAGATCCAGCGGGCTTGGCGTCAGGGCCGGGATCACGTCCCGGGTGACGTACGCGTGGGCCAGCCGGAAGATGTCGGGCTGGCGGGTACTGTCATCGATATAGCTCAGCCCGCAGAGCGTTCCGGCCCAGGCGATGGCGCTGTGGGTGGCGTTGAGGATGCGAATTTTAGCTTCCTCCCAGGGCAGCACCGAGTCCACCAGCTCAACGCCGACGTTCTCCAGCGCCGGACGGCCGTTGATAAAGTCGTCTTCAATCACCCACTGAATAAAGGATTCGCCCATCACCGGCGCGGCATCCTGTCGCCCCGTCGCTGCCAGTACCCGCTCGGCCACGTCCGGGGTCGGGCGCGGGGTAATGCGGTCCACCATGGTATTTGGCGAGGTGGTATTCAGAGTGACCCACTGCGCCAGCGCGTCTTCACCTTTCGCCTTCAGGAAAGAGAGAAAACCGTGGCGGAAGCGCTCGCCGTTGTGGCGCAGGTTGTCGCAGTTGAGCAGGGTTACCGGCTCGCCGTGCGCCGCTACGCGGGCCTTGAGGATCCGGGTCAGCGCGCCGTACAGGGTGCGGATCCCGCCGTTTAGGTCCGCCTGAATGTCGCTCTGCTGCAGGTCAAGAGCGTGCTCCGGGGTCAGGTAATAGCCGCTTTCGGTGACGGTAAAGGCAATGACCCGGGTTTCCGCCGCCGCGCCCTGCGCGACCAGCGCGCTGATGTCGCTGTCCCACGGCAGCACCCGGCGAATAGAGGTTATGGTTTCGTACTCGCGATCGCCCTGCGGAGAAACCGTTTCCAGCACGTACTCGCCGTTTTGCGCTTTCAGTGCCTCAAGCAGCGAAGCCGCATCGCTGCGGATGTTACCCAGCGCGATACTCCAGCGATCGTCTCCCTGCTGCAGCAGGCGGTGCAGATACCACGCCTGGTGCGCCCGATGAAAAGAACCTGCGCCAATATGCATCCATACCGATTTTTGATCTGCCATAACCGCGACTCCCGACGTTTGAGCAATTGATTTACTAAAGGGCATATGCCCGATTGTTGTCGGTATGTTAGTAGCAGCTGGCAACAGGGATCTGCGACGATCCTCACGAAAACAACTTTTGCCCATAAAATTTACTTTTGCCCATTCTTTCTTTGCCGCCCTCCGGCGTACAATGGGCGCACTCACGTTGGGAATAACACGATGAATAAAGAAGAGAAAAAGAACGAGCTGGCGGCGCGGGCGGCGTGGATGTATTACGTGGCGGGCCTGACCCAGCAGGAGATAGCCACCGCCCTCGGGCTGTCGCGTCAGGTTGCCCAGCGCCTGATCTCCGGCGCGCGGGAAATGGGGATGGTGACGGTCACCATCGCCCATCCTGTGACCCGCTGCCTACAGCTGGCCCGGGATCTGGAAGCAAAGTTTGGTCTCGCCCTGTGCCGCATCGTGCCCTCCGCAGGGCTCGGTAACGACGCGGTGCAGCAGATGCTCGCCGTGGAAGGCGCTGAGATCATGGCCCAGTACATCAGCGAAGAGCGGCCCCAGGTGTTCGGTATCGGTTCCGGGAAAACCCTGCGGGCCTGCATTGATGCTCTGCCCTGGCTGGAGCGCCCCCAGCACCAGTGCGTGTCGATGATCGGTGCCATCGCCCGGGATGATTCAGGTACCCGCTACGACGTGCCGCTGAAAATGGCGGAAAAGATGCAGGGGAAATACTTTTTTATTCCCGCGCCGCTGTACGCCGACAGCCCGGAGGATAAAACCAGCTGGTGCCAACATCAGGTCTATCAGCGGGTGGCGGCGCGCGCGCTGCACGCCGACATCACGTTTTTAGGCATTGGCGAAGTGGGCATCGGCTGCCCGCTGAACGCGGAGGGATTTATTACCGACGCGCAGGTGCGGCATCTGGAAAGCCAGCAGGTGGCTGGCGAAATGCTCGGCCACTTTTTCAATCACCGCGGCGAGCGCCTCCGTTCTGAGCTGGATGCCCTGCTGACCAGCGTCGAGCTTACCGCCCGTACCGGGCGCGAAATTATTGGCTTTGCCGCCGGCGAGAAAAAGTATGCCGCGATCCTCGCGGCGCTCAAGGGAGGCTGGATAACCGGGCTGGTCACCGATGAAGACACGGCGGTGAAGCTGCTGGCCGCCTGACGGCCAGCAGTGGTTAATTATGTGAACCCTTAAGAAACTGCTGCAGGCGGGCGCTTTTCGGGCTGCCGAACACCGCCTCCGGGTGCCCCTCTTCCTCGATTAGCCCCTGATGGAGGAAAATCACGTGGGAGGAGACATTGCGGGCAAAACTCATTTCGTGGGTGACCACCACCATGGTTTTCCCCTCCTCCGCCAGCTTTTGCATAATGCGCAGCACCTCGCCCACCAGCTCCGGATCGAGCGCCGAGGTGGGTTCGTCAAACAGCAGCACTTCCGGCTCCATCGCCAGCGCCCGGGCAATGGAGACGCGCTGCTGCTGGCCGCCAGATAAATGCACCGGGTATTTAATATGCTGGCGCTCATCGATGCCGACCTTCAGCAGGTACTTCACCGCCCGCTCCCGGGCCTCGCTTTTGCTGAGCCCCAGCACCTGGATCGGCGCTTCCATCACATTTTCCAGCACCGTCATGTGGCTCCACAGGTTGAAGTGCTGAAAAACCATCGTCAGCCGGGTGCGCAGCAGGCGCAGCTGGTTTTTATCGGCCACTTTAAGCTGGCCGTCTTTGTCTCGCACCAGGCCAATGTTTTTACCGCTGACCACGATGGTGCCTTCGCTGGGCTTTTCGAGAAAGTTAATGCAGCGCAGGAAGGTACTTTTCCCCGATCCCGACGATCCGATGATGGTAATGACGTCCCCGGCATTAGCCTGCAGCGAGACGCCTTTCAGCACTTCGTGTTCGCCGTAGCGCTTGTGCAAATCGATTACGTTTAATTTGTTCTCAGCCATGGTGTTCTCAGTGTGTCGACGCAGGTTTCACATGTTGCAGCCAGCGCTTTTCCGCTTTGCGAAAGAGGCTAATCAGGACATAGGAGATAATCAGGTACAGCACGGCGGCGATGCCGAAAGCGGTAAACGGCTGATAGGTCGCGGAGTTAATGTCCCGGGCAATTTTCAGCAGATCCGGCACCGTCGCGGTAAAAGCCAGCGCCGTAGAGTGCAGCATCAGGATCACTTCGTTGCTGTAAGCCGGCAGCGCGATGCGCAGGGCCGAGGGCAGAATAATGCAGCGATAGAGCTTCACGCCGCTAAAGCCGTAGGCCCGGGCGGCTTCAATTTCCCCCGCCGGCACCGAGCGGATCGCACCGGCAAAGATCTCGGTGGTATAGGCGCAGGTGTTCAGCGTCAGCGCCAGCACCGTGCAATTGAGTCCGCTGCGGAAAAAGGCGTTCAGCAGCTCGGTGCCCTTGACGATTTCCAGGGTGTACATCCCGGAGTAAAACACCAGCAGCTGGACGTACAGCGGCGTGCCGCGAAAAATATAGGTGAACAGCCAGATGGGAAACTGGATAAATTTGTTGCTGGACACCCGGCCTACCGCGAGAAAAATCGCCAGCACACCGCCCATTGCTACCGAAGCAATCAGCAGCCACAGGGTAATAGCCACGCCGGTGAAGCGGTAGCCGTCGGTCCAGAGCAGGGATTTCCAGTACTCCTGAATAATCTCTATCACAGGTCAGCCCTCTTCACGCCGACGGAGTAGCGGCGCTCAAGCAGCAGCAGCACGCCGTTGGAGGCAGTGGTAAATACCAGATAAATAACGCCGCAGACGATAGCGAAGTAGAACGGCTCCCAGGTGCTTTTGCCCGCCAGCTGGGTGGCTTTCACCACATCTTCCAGCCCCAGCAGCGAGACCAGCGCCGTGGCTTTGAGGATAACCTGCCAGTTGTTGCCGATCCCCGGCAGCGCGAAGCGCATCATCGCCGGAAACAGGATCCGGCGAAAGGTCTGCCGGGCGGTGAAGCCGAACGCCGTCGCTGCTTCGATATGCCCTTTCGGTACCGCGAGAAACGCGCCGCGAAAAGTTTCGGTAAAGTAGGCGCCGTAGATAAAACCAAGAGTGATGATACCGGCCACCATCGGATCGATATCAAACTGCGCCGCGCCGAGGGCGTCAGTCACGCTGTTAAGCGCTATCTGCAGTCCGTAGAAGATCAGCAGCATCAGCACCAGATCCGGCACGCCGCGGATCAGCGTGGTATAGCCTTCAAAGATCAGCGCCAGCAGCCGATTGCCCGACAGCTTTGCCGCCGCGCCCGCCAGGCCAATGATCACCGCCAGGACCACCGCGCTGAGCGCCAGCTCAAGGGTCACCAGCGCGCCCTGAAAAATTACCTGTGAAAACCCGTGCAGCATAGCGCCATTCCTGTCAGTCCGGCACCGCGACATCGTGCATAGCGAGGTCGCGGTGAAAACGGCGGTTTATTCGCCGTATACGTTAAAATCGAAATACTTCTTCGCCAGCTTGTCATAAGAGCCGTCGGCGCGCATTTCTGCGAACGCTTTGTTAAGGGCTTCACGCAGTTCGTTATCCTGCTTGCGCAGCCCCATTCCGGTGCCCACGCCGAACAGCTTCACGTCTTTAATGGACGGGCCGCCAAACTGGTAGGCTTTGCCTGCAGGCTGCTTGAGGAAGCCTTCGCTTGCGGCCACTTCATCCTGGAACGCCGCATCGATGCGTCCGGCGGTCAGGTCGGAGTAGATATTGTCCTGGCCCTGATAGGAGACAATCTCAATGCCTTTCGGCGCCCAGTGTTCGTTGCCATAGGTTTCCTGGGTGGTGCCCTGCAGTACGCCGACGCGCTTGCCTTTCAGGGTGCTCAGGTCTGGGGTTATCGGGCTGCCCTTTTTCACTACCAGACGCGAATCGGCAGCGTAGAGCTTGTCGGTGAAGGCAATCTGCTGCTGGCGCTTCTCGGTTATCGACAGCGAAGACATAATCACGTCGATTTTCTTCGCCAGCAGCGAAGGGATCAGCGCATCCAGCGGGTTTTCCACAAAGGTACACTGCGCCTTAATCCGGGTGCAGAGCGCTTTTGCCAGATCGATATCAAACCCGACCAGCTCGCCTTTGGCGTTTTTAGATTCAAATGGCGCGTAGGTCGGATCGGTGCCGATGCGGATTTTCTGCGGGACTTCAGCGAATGCTGCGGTCGCGCTGGAAAGCGCCAGCGCAAGAGAGAGCGATAATGCGAGTTTTTTCATCACTAACCTCAACGGACTGTTATTTTAAGGGTAACCGGACGTTACAGAACCGTTATCGTGCCACTTTTCATACGGTTAAGGCAAAAGTTAATACCGCTAAACCGGCGTTTTTTTGCATTAAAAATGCTTAATCATGCACATTTGCGCAATATTGGTGCATAACGCGCACCATTTAAGGGCGAGCGCCGGTTTTATTGCACCTGTATAGATAACTGCTCAGGGTGAAAGGCCCGGCAAGCCGGGCCTTCGCGATCAGTCGCCGTAGACGTTGAAGTCGAAGTATTTCTTCGCCATTTTGTCGTAGGTGCCGTCTTTGCGCAGTTCGGCAAACGCTTTATCAAACGCCGCTTTCAGCTCGGCGTCGTCTTTACGCATTCCCACGGCGGTGCCGTCTCCGAAGTATTTTTTATCTTTAACGGAAGGCCCGGCGAACGCGAACGCCTTGCCCGCTGGCTGCTTGAGGAAGCCTTCGCTGGCGGCCACTTCATCCTGTAGCGCGGCGTCGAGGCGGCCCGCGGTGAGATCGGAATAGATCAGGTCCTGATTCTGGTAAGGGATCACGTCAACGCCCTTGCTGCGCCAGTTGTCGTTGGCATAGGCCTCCTGAGTGGAGCCCTGCAGCACGCCGACGTGCTTGCCTTTCAGCGAGTCGGTAGTGGGCACAATCGGCGAGCCTTTAGCGGCAATCAGGCGGGAGTCTGCGGCATACAGTTTGTCAGAGAAGGCGATCTCTTTCTGACGCTTTTCGGTAATGGAGAGCGAGGAGATAATCGCATCAATTTTTTTAGCTTTCAGGGAGGGGATCAGCGAATCGAAGTCGATCCCGGTCCAGGTGCATTTAACCTGCATCCGCTTGCACATCTCGTTGCCCAAATCGATATCGAAACCGACGAAATCCCCTTTCGCATCCTTGGAGGAGAACGGTGCGTAAGTTGCATCAGTCCCGATGCGGACCGTTTGCGGCAGCGCGGCAAACGCGCTGGAAACCGCGCCCGTTGCCAGCAATAAAGAGAGAGCCAGAACCGTCTTCTTCATACATTACCCTTAAGTGTCTTATGCGATTGCGTGTTTTATGTTGTGCTGTTGCAAGGAGCATCTTGCAGCTTTCATGCCACAGGGTCAGCTGAACGGTCTGCGCCGTTAAATTAGTTAACCATATGTTGCATAAATGTTTGCAATTGAAAGATAACAGCTTCGAATAGCAAACCGCAGCGCTAAAGGGTGAAAACGGGGAATATATGCTGAGGATTTGATCGGGCCTGCAAAATTGCCGGCAGGCGCAGGCGCGCACCAAAATGATGCGCTACGCGATCAGGACGCGCCATTCCAGCGCCGGAAGAGATCGGCCGGCAGGTCAATATCGAACTGATCCACCACACGGTTGACGGTCTGATTGATAACGTCATCAATGGTCTGCGGGCGGTGATAAAACGCCGGCACCGGCGGCATGATAATCGCGCCGATTTCCGCGGCCTGGGTCATCAGGCGCAGATGGCCGAGGTGCAGCGGCGTTTCGCGCACGCACAGCACCAGCGGGCGGCGCTCTTTCAGCACCACGTCGGCGGCGCGGGTCAGCAGGCCATCGGTGTAGCTGTTAACAATGCCGGAGAGGGTTTTCATCGAGCAGGGTAAAATCACCATCCCGGCGGTTTTGAAGGAGCCAGAGGAGATTGACGCCGCAATGTCGCGGGCGTCGTGCACCACGTCCGCCAGGGACTGCACGTCGCGCAGGGAGAGATCGGTTTCAAGAGCGAGAGTCTGGCGCGCGGCCTGGCTCATCACCAGATGGGTTTCCACATCGGCAACGTCGCGCAGCACCTGCAGCAGCCGCACGCCGTAAATAGCGCCGCTGGCGCCGGAAATACCCACTATTAAACGTTTCATGATTGCGCCCCGTAAATGAATGCGCAGACTTTGCCGCATTTCAGGCGCGCATGCAAGGGGCGTCGCCCGCGCCGGACGGGCGGGCGACGAGAGGCTTAGCCTTCGTTGTGCATCTCGAGATTTTCGACTTCGTTCTGCCGCTGCAGGGCTTTACTGTCGTCATTGCGTAGCGTATCGAGGTAGTCCAGATACTGCTGATCCACGTCTTTCGTCACGTACACGCCGTTGAATACCGAACACTCAAACTGCTGAATATCCGGATTCTCTTCGCGCACGGCGTCGATCAGATCGTCAAGATCCTGGAAAATCAGGCCGTCGGCGCCAATTATCTGGCGGATCTCTTCCACTTCACGACCGTGGGCAATCAGCTCGGTGGCGCTCGGCATGTCAATGCCGTAGACGTTCGGGAAGCGAATTTCCGGCGCGGCAGAGGCGAGATACACTTTTTTCGCGCCAGCCTCGCGGGCCATCTCGATGATCTGTTCAGAGGTGGTGCCGCGCACGATGGAATCATCCACCAGCAGCACGTTCTTATCGCGGAACTCGGCGCGGTTGGCGTTCAGCTTGCGGCGCACCGATTTCCGGCGCAGCTGCTGGCCCGGCATGATGAAGGTGCGGCCCACGTAGCGGTTTTTCACAAAGCCCTGGCGATAGGGTTTGTCGAGAATGCGCGCAATTTCCAGCGCGATATCGCAGGAGGTTTCCGGAATCGGGATCACCACGTCAATGTCCAGATCTTCCCACTCGCGGGCGATCTTCTCCCCGAGTTTAGTGCCCATATTGACCCGGGCACTGTAGACGGAAATCTTGTCAATGAACGAGTCCGGGCGCGCGAAGTAAACATACTCGAACAGGCACGGGTTGCTCACCGGATTATCTGCACACTGGCGGGTAAAGAGCTGGCCTTTCTCGGCGATGTAGATAGCTTCGCCCGGCGCCACGTCGCGCAGGAACTCAAAGCCCAGCGTATCGAGAGCGACGCTCTCAGAAGCCACCATATACTCGGTGCGGCCGTCGCCGAGGTCGCGCTTGCCGAGCACCAGCGGGCGGATGCCGTTAGGATCGCGGAAGGCGACCATGCCGTGGCCGATGATCATCGCCACGCAGGCGTAGGCACCGCGGATCTGGCGGTTGGTAGCAGCAATTGCGGCAAAAATGTTGTCGGCTTCCAGCGGATAGTGCCGGTAGTTGTCCAGCTCGCTGGCGAAGATGTTGAGCAGGATTTCCGAATCGGAGGTGGTGTTGATATGGCGACGTTTCTCTTCAAACAGCTTCTGGCGCAGCTCGTGCGCATTGGTCAGGTTGCCGTTGTGGGCAAGGGTAATGCCGTAAGGAGAGTTGACATAAAACGGCTGGGCCTCGGAGGCGCTGGAGCTGCCCGCCGTGGGATAACGTACGTGCCCAATCCCCATATTGCCCTGCAGACGCTGCATATGGCGGGCCTCAAACACATCACTCACCAGGCCGTTGGCCTTGCGCAAACGAAAACAGTTGTTTGCATCAATGGTGATGATGCCTGCGGCATCCTGCCCGCGGTGCTGGAGCACCGTTAACGCGTCATAAATAGACTGGTTTACCGGCATAAAACCGGCGATCCCGACAATACCGCACATACGTCATTTCCTCGTTCAGTACACCCACAGCTTATGCTTTGGGTAAGAAACTCGACGAGCTTTGCAGATAGTCAAAAAACATTCTGATAACGACGCTGAACTGGGGGATCAGCTGCGATTTCTGCCAGTCTTCACTTTTCGAAAAACCGGTAAAGGTGTCGAGGAAAAACAGGATGGCGGCGACAATCAGCACCCCGCGCAGCGCGCCGAAGCAGATCCCCAGCACCCGGTCGGTTCCCGACAGGCCCGTTTTTTCGACCAGCGTACCGAAAACATAGTTAACGATAGCACCCACAATCAGCGTCGCGATAAACAGGGCGGCAATGGCGATGCCGTTGCGCACCAGTTCATCTTCAAAGCCCGTAAACCAGACCGACAGGTAAGTGTAGTAGTGGCTGGCAACGAAGAAGGCACAGCCCCACGTTACCAGCGACAACGCTTCACGAACAAAGCCGCGGATAAGGCTTACCAGACAGGAAAAACCAATCACCGCAATGATGGCGTAATCAATCCAGACCATAGTTGTCCCACGATGTTTACGCCCTGTCGTCCAGTTCGGGGCGCATTCTAACAGAAAAAGAAAACGTTTGCGTAGGGATTTTCTGCCCCCGCAAAAATAAAAATGGCGTTGAAAAAAGATTCAACGCCACGCTCCTGTGCCCCTTCCCTGCGGTGGAAAAGGACACTATTTCGACTCTAATTTGGCGTATAACCCATCACCACGCCGCTCAGGCCAGAGAGGCTTTTTAGCTCGCCGAGCGAGCTTTTCAGCTTATCTTTTGACGCATCGGGCCCGACCAGGATACGGGTAATTTTACCCTGTACCGGCGTCGATGGCGACGTGTAGGCGCGATAGCCCGCACCGCGCAGCTTGCTGACGATCTCGTTGACCTTATCGGCATTTTTCAGCGCCCCCAGCTGAACCACGTACGCCCTGCCGGTGGGTGCCGGCTTCTCTTCAGGCGCGGGCTTCGGCTGGGCGGGCGGCTGCGTCGCCGCCGTCTGCGGCTGGGTCTGAACGGGTTTCGGCTTACTCTGCACCGGCTGCACCGGCTTGGGCTTCGGTGTCGGTTCAGGCTGTACCTGCGGGATCGCGTCAATATCGCTGTTGTTCACCGCATAGCGCGACGGATCCAGCGACGGTGCCGCCGCGTTCCCCGCCCTGACTTCTTCGGCAGCCCCTTCCGGCGGCTGAGACGGCAGCGCCTGCGTTACCGCGGGCAGCATGTCCGGCTCGTCACGATCGCCGGGTTTCGGCACCAGCGGGATCGCCGCAAACTCGTCCTGATAATGCTTCTTCTGGCCGTCAAGCAGCCCGGGCAGTACGATAACCCCGAGCGCGACCAGCGCAATGGTTCCGACTAAACGATTCTGAAACTTACTCGCCACCGGCTCTCCCCGCGTCCATCTCTTCCATCACCTGCGCTACCGTGTGAAACGATCCACACACCAGCACCGTATCTTGCGGACGGGCATCCGCCATCGCGGCCCGCCACGCCTGCGCTACAGTGGCACAGACCGCGCCGTCGCGCAAATGTTCCCGCAGCTGCTCCGCGCTGGCGCCGCGCGGGCCCTCCAGCGGTGCGCAGTACCAGCTGTCGACCACCGGCGTCAGGCAGGCCAGCGTGCCGGCAATGTCTTTGTCGTGCAGCATGCCGATCACCGCCAGCGTGCGTCCGGACGCAGGATTGGCCTTTAGCCGCCCGGCCAGATAGCCCGCCGCATGAGGATTATGGGCCACGTCGAGAATTACGCGCGGCGACTCGCTCACAATCTGGAAACGTCCCGGCAGAGCCGCACGTTTAATCCCGTCGCGCAGCGCCTGCTCGCTAATGGAGAGCCCGCTGGCGCGCAGCGCCGCCACTGCCGTCGCGGCGTTGGGCTGCGGCACCTGCGGCAGAGGTAAATTATCCAGCTCGCCGCGCCCGTCGATAAAGCGCCAGCCGCTCTGGTTTACGTCGTAACGCCAGTCGACGTTAACGCGCTGCAGCTCCGCGCCCTTTTCCCGCGCCACGTCGGCAATGCTCTGCGGCATGTCGGTTTCACCGACCACCGCCGGTTTGCCGCAGCGGAACACGCCGGCTTTCTCGCGGCCGATGCTTTCGCGATCCGGCCCCAGCCAGTCGGTATGATCCAGCGCGATGCTGGTCACGACCGCCACGTCGGCATCAACAATGTTGGTGGCATCCAGGCGGCCGCCAAGACCAACTTCAAGGATCACCACGTCCAGCTGCGCCTGAGCAAACAGCCACAGCGCCGACAGCGTGCCAAACTCAAAATAGGTCAGAGAAATGTCGCCGCGGGCGGCTTCAATTTCCGCAAAAGAGGCCGCGTGCGCCGTCTCGTCAAGCTCCGCGCCCTGTACCCGCACCCGCTCGGTATAGCGTACCAGGTGCGGAGAGCTGTATACCCCGACACGGTAACCTGCCGCCATCAGCACCGATTCGATGGTGCGGCAGGTGGTGCCTTTACCGTTGGTGCCCGCCACGGTAAAAACAAACGGCGCGGGCTTCAGCACCGCCATACGCCCTGCCACCTGGCTTATGCGGCCAAGGCCAAGATCGATAGTGCTGCTGTGCAGATGCTCAAGATAAGAAAGCCACGTGGCCAGGGGCGACGTGGCGAGAGGAGGTGATATTTTTTCCATGATGCCCGTACTCTTTACCCTTAATGCAGGTTACCGCTCATCAATGTAAAAAGGGCAGCGCCGTTTGGCCCTGCCCTTTCCGTTCTGTATCAGGCCTCGGGTTCCTGTTCCGACACCGGGGGAACCTCAACCGGTGCGCGCGGCGCGTCCGGATTCGGTTCCGGGAGATTCATCAGCTTCGCCAGAATGCAGGCAAGCTTAAAGCGCATCTCCGGACGACGCACGATCATGTCGATTGCGCCCTTCTGGATCAGGAACTCACTGCGCTGGAATCCCGGCGGCAGCTTCTCGCGCACTGTCTGCTCGATAACGCGCGGGCCGGCAAAGCCGATCAGCGCCTTCGGCTCGGCGATGTTCAAATCCCCCAGCATGGCAAAGCTGGCAGACACGCCGCCCATGGTAGGGTCGGTCAGTACGGAGATATACGGCAGGCCGCGCTCCTGCATTTTTGCCAGCGCTGCGGAAGTTTTTGCCATCTGCATCAGCGACATTAGCGCTTCCTGCATACGCGCGCCGCCGGAGGCGGAGAAGCAGATCAGCGGGCAGTTGTTTTCCAGCGCCTGTTCAACAGCGCGAACAAAGCGGGCACCCACTACCGAGCCCATTGAGCCGCCCATAAAAGCAAACTCAAAAGCGGCTGCGACGACCGGCATGCCGAACAACGTGCCTTTCATTGCGACCAGCGCATCTTTCTCACCGGTCTCTTTCTGGGCAGACGCCAGGCGATCTTTGTACTTTTTGGAATCGCGGAACTTCAGCACATCCTTTGGCTCAAGCTCGCTGCCCAACTCCACAAGGGATCCTTCATCCAGCAGGCTATGCAGGCGGTTGCGCGCTGACATACGCATGTGGTGATCGCACTTCGGGCACACCTCAAGATTGCGCTCCAGCTCGGCGCGGTAAAGTACCTGTCCGCAGCTGTCGCACTTGGTCCATACGCCTTCAGGAATGCTAGCCTTACGGGTAGGGGCGATGTTGCTTTTAATTCGTTCAATCCAGCTCATTGATAACCTTTCTGCCTGAACCTGGTCGATGCCAGTTTTGCTGTAAGCGGCGAATAATGCCATTGTTGGCGCTTACAGACCATGAAATGTTGCACATTAAAACATAAGAGCCCGCCAGATGGGATAAAAAAGTGGTCGAAGTGACTACAATTTAACCACCCCTTCGGGCATAAAACGTTATTTTGCCGCGCGTTTGTGGCGGATAATCTCGATAATGCCCGGCAAAATAGAGACCACGATGATGCCCACAATCAGCAGCTTGAGGTTCTCCTGCACCACCGGCAAGTCGCCAAACAGGTAGCCAGCGTAGGTAAACAGCAGCACCCACAGCAGCGCGCCGATGACGTTAAAGGCGGCAAAGTGGCGGTAAGACATATGTCCCATGCCGGCCACAAACGGCGCGAAGGTGCGAACGATAGGCACGAAGCGGGCGAGAATAATGGTTTTGCCCCCGTGCTTTTCATAAAACTGGTGGGTTTTATCCAGATAGCTGCGGCGGAAAATTTTGGAGTTCGGATTGCTAAAAAGCCGCTCGCCGAACAGCCGCCCGATAGTGTAGTTCACCGCATCGCCGATAATAGCGGCAATGACCATCAGCAACACCATCGCGTGAACATTCATATCATTGGTCGGCAGCGCCGACAGCGCACCTGCGACGAACAGCAAAGAATCGCCCGGCAGGAACGGCGTCACCACCAGGCCGGTTTCGCAAAACAGGATCAAAAACAGAATGGCGTAAATCCAGACGCCATATTGCGCGACCAGCTCGGCCAGATGCACGTCAATGTGCAGAATAAAATCAATCAGAAAGCGAATAAGTTCCATAATTGCTTAACCTTAAATGACTGCATTCAGTCCGCCAGAAACAGCGGTCCCATAGGTAATACCGGAAGATCGAACCGCGCCGGGTAATCCACCGCAACGAGGTACAGCCCTTCTGCCCTGGCGGTTGCTGCCGCCAGCGTGCGGTCTTTTGCCGCCAGCAGCTCGCCGATCCAGCTTTCCGGCTGATTCCCGGCGCCCACTTCCAGCAGGCTGCCGACAATGTTGCGCACCATATGGTGTACGAAGGCGTTAGCCTTGATATCCACCACCACGTACGCACCGTAGCGCGCGACCTGAATATGCATCACGTTGCGCCAGGGCGTGCGGGACTGGCACTGCACCGCCCGAAACGAGGTAAAGTCGTTTTCGCCAAGCAGGCTCTGGGCCGCGCGCTGCATGCGATCGGCGTCGAGCGGCTGGTGATAGTGCGTAACGCCGCGGCTCAGCACCGCCGGACGCAGGCGGTGGTTATAAATGATATAGCGATAGCGGCGGGCGGTAGCGCTAAAACGGGCGTGAAAATCCGGCGGCACCGCCTTCACCCAGCGCACCGCGATGTCCGGCGGCAAATTGGCATTGACCCCCAGCGTCCAGGCAGCGTCTTTGCGCACGGCGCGGGTTTCAAAATGCACCACCTGGCCGGTGCCGTGCACGCCGGCGTCGGTACGTCCGGCGCAAAAGACGTTAATCGGCTCGTTGGCGACCTGCGACAGCGCCTTTTCCAGCTTCTCCTGCACGCTGCGGACTTCGTTCTGCCGCTGCCAGCCGTAATATTTACTGCCGTCATACTCGATACCGAGCGCGATTTTAACCAGCGGCAGCGGGACCTCTTCAGACATCAGTACATATACTCCTGAACCAGCTTCTCGGCGATTTTAACCGCCATCAGCGCGCCGCCGAAGCGGACGTTGTCGGCGACCGACCAGAACTGGATTTGCTCCGGCATGCCGTAATCATTGCGCACGCAGCCCACGGAGAGGTGCGAGCTGCCGGAGGCATCGCTCACCTGCGTCGGGAATTCGCTGGCGTCAGAGAGCACCACGTCTTCGCCGCGCTCGAACGCATCGCGTGCCTCTTCCGCCGCCAGCGGACGCAGCGCTTCAAAGCTGACCATCTGCGCGTGACCGTAAAAGACCGGCGCGCGCACGCAGCTTGCGGAGATCATCAGTCCGTCGTCCTGCAGAATTTTGCGCACCTGATCGACAATACGCCGCTCTTCAACAATGGTGCCTTCGCGATCCACCAGCAGCGGCAGCATGTTAAACGCCAGCTGGCGGCCAAAGAAGTCCTCCTCGTCAACGGGAATGCCGTTAAGCAACTTGGCACTCTGCCCCGCCAGCGCATCCACCGCTTTTTTACCCTGGGCGGAAACGGCCATCAGGCTGGTCACGGCGATGCGCGACAGCCCGCCAGCGTCAACCAGCGGCTTCAGCGCGGTCAGCAGCTGGCTGGTGAGGCTATCAGGTACGGCAATCAGGTTGCGGTTACGATAGTCAGCCAGCGCGAACGGGTTCACATCCGGCACCACCAGCGGCACGTCCGGCTCAAGGGCAAAGAGCCCGCTCAGATCGATAATCAGGCAGCCTGAGTTAGTCGCCTCTTCAACATAAGCCGCGGTCGCCGCGGGGCCCGCGGCGAAAAACGCCAGCTGGGCCTGGGTCCAGTCAAATTCGGCGGCATCCTGCACCTTAACGGTTTTTCCCTCAAAGCGAAGCGATTCACCGGCGCTTTCACTGCGCGCCAGAGCGAAAATTTCGCCCACCGGGAACTGGCGTTCGGCGAGGATGTCGAGCAGGGCTTCACCTACGGCGCCCGTTGCACCCAGTACGGCAATATTCCAGCCTTCAGACATGGTGTTTTACTCCAGAAATGAAATGTCGCCCCGCCGGGGATCCGGCCGGGCGAGAAACAGTCAATCAGTGCGCTGCGTGGTAGACGGCGCTAAAGCCAATGGCGCTCAGCAGCGCGGCGGTATCGGCGTCGTCGCAGAGGACATCGAGCGATGACCACTCCCGGCGTTCGAGGTAGTTTTTACGCAGCTTGTCGAACTCGCCCGGGATCCCCGCCACTTTTCGCAGCGGTGCGTCATCGCGGCGCACATCATACACCAAATGCACCAGCCTTTTTAGCGTGGCCTGATCCAGCCCGCCGTGCAGCGTGATGCGGCCAAACTCCGGCGCAGGCAGCAGCGTGGAGAGCGCCACCTGGTGACGCTGGCCGAGAAAGGCGCTGTAGGCTTCAAAAACCTGGGTGGTGCCCCGGGCCTTGCCTTCGAGGGTATAGCCGGCAATGTGCGCCGTGCCGATATCCACTTTCGCCAGCAGTTCGGTATTGAGATCCGGCTCAGGCTCCCACACGTCGAGCACCACGCTCAGATCCTGGCCCCGGTTAAGGCAGTTGAGCAGCGCGGCGTTATCCACCACCGGACCGCGGCAGGCATTAATCAAAATCGCCCCCGGCTTCAGGCGCGCAATCAGCGCCTCATCGACCAGATGCAGCGTTTTATACGGCCCGTCTTTATACAGCGGCGTATGGAAGGTAAGTACGTCAGCCTGCTGCACCAGCTCATCGAGGCTGCGGAAATCCTCTTTATCGCCGCTGGCGGCACGCGGCGGATCGCAAAGCAGCGTTTTGATGCCCAGCGCCTCAAGACGTTTTTGCAGACGACCGCCGACGTTGCCCACGCCGACAATGCCCACGGTGCGATCTTTCAGAGCAAAACCGTCGCGCTCGGCCAGCATCAGCAGCGCCGAGAAGACATACTCCACGACCGCGATAGCGTTACAGCCCGGCGCGGCGGAAAAGCCAATACCGGCACCGCTCAACCACGCAGTATCCACGTGATCGGTTCCAGCGGTGGCGGTACCGACAAATTGAATTTTTTTTCCGGCCAGCAGGGCTTCATTCACTTTGGTGACCGAGCGCACCATTAAGGCATCGGCATCATCCAGCGCGTGGGTTGGAATAGGACGGCCGGGAACGGCTTCTACCTCGCCCAGGCGGCTAAAAAGTTCGCGGGCGTAGGGCATATTTTCATCAACAAGGATTTTCACGGTGCAGTACCTGCCTGAAACGGGAGTTAACCGGGGAAGTGTGCCATAATCTCGCGGCCACGAACACTGAGCGACTGGCGAACACCACGTTTATTCAGGATTTATCATGACGCAACCCATTTCCGGTTCGCCCGCCCAACCTCCCGGCGCGGATGCGGCCACCCCGACTACAGGCAATCAGCCGCTTTCCACCCAGCAGCGTACGGTGCTGGAACGGCTTATTGTCCGCCTTATGGCGCTCACCTCGCAGCAAAATGCCGAGGTCTGGTCTGGTGTGAAGCATGATTTAGGATTGAAGAACGATGAGCCGCTGCTGTCGCGACATTTTCCGGCGGCGGAGCAGAGTCTCAATTTGCGCCTCAGCGGCGCGCAAAAGAATCTTGAGGGCCGCCAGATCCTGTCCCAGCTCAATGGTCTGCTGAGCCAGGGCAATAACCGCCAGGCGGTAAGCGATTTTATCCGCCAGCAGTACGGGCAAACGGCCCTGAGCCAGCTTACCCCGGCGCAGCTAAAAAGCGTACTTGAGCTGCTGCAAAGCAATCAGATGGCCATTCCGCAACCGCAGCAGCGCCCGGGCACCGGCCGTCCGCTGTTACCTGCTGAACATAACACCCTCAACCAGCTGGTTATCAGGCTGGCCGCGGCCACCGGGGAGTCCAGCAAACTTATCTGGCAGTCGATGCTGGAAATTTCAGGGGTTAAAACCGGGCAGCTGATCCCCGCCAGCCACTTCACGCAACTGGTGAACTGGCTGCAGGCGCGACAAACGCTGAGTGCGCACAAAACCCCGACGCCCCAGCTTATTCAAACCGTGCTGAAGCAGCCGCTGGACGCCGGCGAGTGCAGCGCGCTGTATGATTATGCGATGCAGCGCTGGCAGGCAACGCCGCAGACGCCGCTGACCCAGGCTCAGGTGCAGGATCTGCTCAATCAGGTGTTTTTCCGCCGCGTTGAGCGCTCGCAGGACACGCTGGACATCCGCAACATCCAGCCGATTTACAACCCGCAGGTGCCGATAACCGCGCGCATGAAAGCGCTGTCCGCGCGGCCTGGGCTGGTGCTGACCGCGCTGATCGCCATCGCAATCGTGTTGTGGATTATCTTCTAGCGCTGGCGAAACGCCAGCAGCGTCACCGCCATTCCGGCCACTGCCGAAACGGCACCGGCGAGAAACACCGACGAATAGCCAAATGAGGTCGCCAGCAGCCCCGCGAGCGGTCCGGTCATACCGTAAGAGATATCCTGAAAGGCGGCGTAGCCGCCCAGCGCGGTGCCGCGCACCTGCGCCGGCGCGCGCTTAACCACTTCAACCCCGAGCGCCGGAAAGATCAGCGAGCAGCCCGCGCCGGTCATCGCCGCACCCGCCAGCGCCGTCCAGACGTTGGGCGCCTGCCACAGCAGCAGCAGCCCCGCAGCCTCAAGCAGCAGCGACGCCGTCGCCACTTTGACTCCGCCATAGCGATCCGGCATCCAGCCAAACAGAATTCGCATCAGCACAAAAGCGCCGCCGAACGCCGACAGGGTAAAGCCCGCCATCGGCCAGCCGCGGCTGACAAAATAGAGGGAGATAAAGGTGCCGATAGCGGCGAAGCCGACGCCCTGCAGTGCAAGCCCCAGGCCGGGCTTCCAGATGACGCCCACTACGCTCAGCAGCGATGGCCGCGTACCGGACTGGGGCGGCACTTTACGCACCCCGCCGTTAAAGGCCCAGGCCAGCAGCGGCAGCAGAATGGTCGAACCCGCCAGCGCGGCAAAGCCAAAGCGGTTCTCTATCAGCAGCCCCAGCGGCGCACCGGCCGCCAGCGCGCCGTAAATCGCCATGCCGTTCCACGACATCACCTGCCCCGAGCGGCGCGGCCCTACCAGCCCCATTCCCCACGCCAGGGTACCGGTAAGCAGCTGGCTTTCGCCAAAGCACAGCAGCAGGCGCCCGGCTACCAACAGGGCAAATTTATACGCCGCCTCGACCGGCAGCAGCGCCGCCAGCAGCGTTACCCCGCCAGCCAGCCCGCAGGCGAGCATGCCCTGCAGCGCCGAGCGCTTGGCGCCATACTGATCCGCCAGCCGCCCCGCGTAGCTGCGGGTCAGGACGGTTGCCAGAAACTGGATGCCGACGGCGGCGCCGACCATAGTATTGCCGTAGCCCAGCTGGTGATGGACAAACAGCGGGATCACCGGCAGCGGAAGGCCGATGGTCATGTAAGTCAGAAAAACGGCGAAAGCAATGCGAAACAGAGAGCGATTCGCCCCGGCGCGCGAGCCGGGCTGTGTTACTGCGGACATGCGTTACTCCGGATGCAGAGTAAGGTGAAGAAAAAGCACCGCGCCACTTTCCGGCGTTGGCCGGACCGGGTCTTATGCGGTGTTAACCTGGAGTGCCGACCTTTAGCCAGTATAGCAACGGGGCGGCGCGCGGAAGTCTGCCCGCGGCGGGCGGTGCTGTCAATGCTGAAAAACGGACGTAAAAAAGGAGCCCTGAGGCTCCTTTTGTGCACAGCAACGCGTTACGCGTCGAGTTTGCGCATTACCAGCGTGGCGTTGGTGCCGCCAAAGCCAAAGCTGTTGGACATCACGGTGGTCAGCTTACGCTCGGTCGGTGCGGTGACGATATTCATGCCCGCGGCCTGGTCATCAATCGCATCAATGTTGATGCTCGGCGCGATAAAGCCGTGCTCCAGCATCAGCAGGGAGTAGATAGCTTCCTGCACGCCGGCGGCGCCCAGGGAGTGGCCGGTCATCGCTTTAGTGGCAGAGATAGCCGGCGTGTTGTCGCCGAATACATCGCGGATAGCGCCCAGCTCTTTCACGTCGCCTACCGGGGTAGAGGTGCCGTGCGAGTTCAGGTAGTCGATCGGGGTGTTCACACCGTCCATCGCCATCTTCATGCAGCGCACCGCGCCTTCACCAGACGGAGCAACCATGTCGGCACCGTCAGAGGTCGCGCCGTAGCCGACAACTTCAGCGTAGATTTTGGCTCCGCGCGCCAGGGCGTGCTCAAGCTCTTCAACCACCACCATACCGCCGCCGCCGGCGATAACGAAGCCGTCGCGGCTCTGATCATAGGTGCGGGAGGCTTTCTCTGGAGTTTCGTTGTACTTGGTGGACAGCGCGCCCATCGCGTCGAATTCGCAGGCCATTTCCCAGCACAGCTCTTCGCCGCCGCCGGCAAAAACGATGTCCTGCTTGCCCAGCTGAATCTGCTCTACCGCGCTGCCGATGCAGTGGGCAGAGGTGGCGCAGGCGGAGCTGATGGAGTAGTTGACGCCGTGAATTTTAAACGGCGTGGCGAGGCAGGCGGATACCGCGGAGGCCATTGCTTTGGTCACGATGTAAGGACCTACCGCTTTCAGGCCGCGCGGGGTACGCATGGCATCAGCACCCATCACCTGGGATTTTGAGGAGCCGCCGGAGCCAGCAATCAGGCCGACTCGCGGGTTATTCTGGTAAACGTCTTCCGTCAGACCGGAGTCCTGCACGGCCTGCTGCATAGAAAGATAGGCGTAAATGGAGGCGTCGTTCATGAAACGGACAACTTTACGATCGATCATGCCGGTGGTGTCCAGCTTAACGTTCCCCCAGATGTGGCTACGCATACCCGCATCCGCAAACTCCTGAGAGAAAGTGATCCCCGAGCGTCCCTCACGCAGAGATGCCAGGACTTCCTGCTGGTTGTTACCGATGCTGGAAACAATGCCCAGGCCAGTAATCACTGCACGTTTCATTCAATACCTCTGTAATTCGCACTATTTTAAGTTTCGAGTCGCAAGATAGCGTACACTTGTACGCCGAACAAGTCCGATCAGCAATTTAATGCATAAATTTGCGCCATCAGGCACGCGTCGTTAAGATCGCCGCACGCCTTGTACTGCGAGTAACTTACGTGAAACAACACGCCATACATCCTGCCAACCTCGCGTTTAACGTTGAGGGTACACCTGTTTCCCGAGATTTTGACGACGTCTATTTTTCCAATGACAACGGTCTGGAAGAAACGCGATACGTCTTCCTCGGAGGAAACGGCCTGCCGGAGCGCTTCGCCCGCCACGACAGTGCGCATTTTGTGGTGGCGGAGAGCGGCTTTGGCACCGGGCTCAACTTTCTTACCCTGTGGCAGGCGTTCGCCGCCTTTCGCGACAGCCATCCGGACGCGCGTCTTCAAAGACTGCACTTCATCAGCTTTGAGAAATTCCCGCTGCGGCCCGCCGATTTGTCACAGGCGCATCAGCACTGGTCCGAGCTGGCCGCCTTCGCCCGGGAGCTGCAGGCAAGCTGGCCCCTGCCCTTCTCCGGCTGCCACCGGCTGCTGCTTGATGAAGGCCGCGTAACGCTGGATCTGTGGTTTGGCGACATCAACACGCTGGTCGATACTCTGGACGACACGCTGGATGGAAAAGTGGACGCGTGGTTTCTCGACGGCTTCGCCCCGGCCAAAAATCCCGACATGTGGACGCCAACGCTGTTTAACGCTATGGCGAGAACCGCGCGCCCCGGCGGCACGCTGGCGACCTTCACCTCGGCGGGCTTCGTGCGCCGCGGGCTGCAGGAGGCCGGTTTTGCCATGCATAAAAGCAAAGGCTTTGGCCGCAAGCGCGAAATGCTCACCGGCGTGATGCCGGAAAACAGTACCGCCGCCCGCCAGCCGTGGTTTGCCCGCCGCGGCACCGCGCAGCGGGAAACGGCGATTGTCGGCGGCGGTATCGCCAGCGCCCTGCTGGCCCTTGCTCTCCAGCGCCGCGGGTTTGACGTCACCCTGTACTGTGAAGACGATCGCCCGGCGCAGGGCGCCTCCGGCAACCGGCAGGGGGCGCTTTATCCGCTGCTGAACGCGCACGATCCCGCTCTGGCGAATTTTTTCCCCGCCGCCTTTACCTTCGCCCGCCGCCTGTACGACGCGCTACCGGTCTCTTTTGATAAAGACTGGTGCGGCGTCACCCAGCTGGGCTGGGATGAAAAAAGCCGGCACAAAATTGCGCAGATGCTCTCCCTCGGCCTGCCACCGGACATTGCCCAGCCAGTCAGTACCAGTGAAGTTTACAAGAGCGCCGGAGTGGAAACCGGCTGCGGCGGCGTGCAGTATCCGCTCGGCGGCTGGCTCTGCCCGGCACAGCTCACCGCCGCGGCCATTGAACTGGCCTGCCGGCAGGGGCTAACTGTGCACTGGAACCAGCGCTGCGATCGGCTTGAACCGCTGGCAAATGGCTGGCGGCTGCACTTTGCCTCCGGAGAGATCCGCGAGCACGCCAGCGCGGTGCTGGCTAACGGCCATCGCATCAGCGATTTCGCGCAAACCGCGCCGCTGCCGGTGTACGCGGTCGGCGGTCAGGTCAGCCATATCCCCACCGTGCCGCCGCTCGCCGCCCTTCGCCAGGTGCTGTGCTACGACGGCTACCTGACGCCGCAGAATCCAAATACCGGGCAACACTGCATCGGCGCCAGCTACCGCCGGGGCGAAGCCGACGCCGCCTACCGTGAAGCCGATCAGCAGCACAATCGCCAGCGGCTGATAGACTGCCTGCCGGCGGCTGAATGGGCGCAAAGCGTTGACGTCAGCGGCGGTGAGGCGCGCGGCGGCGTGCGCTGCGCTACCCGGGATCATCTGCCGATGGTAGGCAACGTGCCGGATTACGCGGCCACGCTGGAGGTTTACGCCAGCCTTGCAGAGAATCGCGAACGCGCGCCGGCGGCACCGGTTTACGACAGCCTGTTTATGCTGGCGGCGCTGGGCTCCCGCGGACTGTGCTCCGCTCCGCTGGCGGCGGAGCTGCTGGCCTCCCAGATGTGTGATGAGCCGCTGCCGCTGGACGCCGACACCCTGGCCGCCCTGAATCCAAACCGCCTGTGGGTCAGAAAGCTGCTGAAGGGACGCGAGGTAAAACCAAACCGAGCCTGATAATCCCCCGGAACGCCTGCTGCGTTCCGGGGGATGGGCGCACTGTTAATGGAACAGGTGCGCCGCCTGCTGAACCGTCATCAGGATCCCCCACAGCATTGGAACGCCCACCACAATCCACGCCAGAGTAACCGGCAGATAGCTGGAGGACGCGGGCGCCCAAGCCAGCGGCATGTTCGGATCCCGTTTGTAGACCGACGCCGCCTGCTGGATCATCTCTTCGCTCATGGCGTACTTCGCCGGCACTTTGCGCACCGCGAGGTTGCAGAGAAAGCCGATCGCCAGCAGACCCGCCAGCACATACAGCGTAATTTCATAGGTTCTGGCGGGCGACGTGCCGATGGAGAGCTGGTATTCGCGCAGGTAGTTCACCAGCACCGGGCCAAGTATGCCCGCCGCAGACCAGGCGGTGAGCAGCCTGCCGTGGATCGCTCCCACCATCTGGGTGCCGAACATATCCGCGAGGTAGGCCGGAATAGTTGCGAAGCCGCCGCCGTACATGGAGATAATGACGCAGAACAGCGTCACAAAAAGCACGATGCTGCCCATCCCCGCCGCGTGCACCGTCGAGACATACAGCACCATCCCGAGCACGAAGAAGATGGCAAACGTGGTTTTGCGGCCAATGTAGTCAGACAGCGAGGCCCAGAAAAAGCGCCCGCCGATGTTAAACAGGCTCAGCAGGCCGGTGAATCCGGCAGCAATAGCCGCGATCTGCGCAATTTGCCCGGCATCAAGCTGCGTCCACGGCAGATCGTTACCGATAAGCCGCCCGGCAAACACCTCCTGCAACATCGGCGACGCCATGCCGAGAATACCGATCCCGGCGGAGACGTTCAGACACAGCACCAGCCACAGCAGCCAGAACTGCGGCGTGCGGCAGGCCACGCTAACGTGCACCATGTGCGACGCGCCTTTGGCTTTCTGCTCTTTGGCTTCCCAGCCCAGCGGATGCCAGCCAATCGGCGGAATGCGGTAGCAGAGAGTTCCGCCGAGCATAAAGACAAAATAGATCCCGGCGAGCAGCAGCAGCGTCTGCCAGATCCCCGGATGGCCGTTCTCGGCAAAAACCCCCATCAGCATATTGGCAAACGGCGCGCCGACCATCGCCCCGCCGCCAAATCCCATGATCGCCATTCCCGCAGCCATGCCCCGCTTGTCGGGGAACCAGCGCAGCAGCGTGGAAACCGGGGAGATATAGCCAAGCCCCAGTCCGATGCCGCCGATCATTCCCGCGCCCAGCCACAGCAGCCACAGCTGATGGAGATAAATGGCCAACGCGGCAAGGGCCAGGCCGCCGCTCCAGCACAGGGTCGCGACCATGCCCACCAGCCGCGGGCCGGCTTTTTCCAGCCACTGCCCCCACAGGGCGGCGGAGCAGCCGAGAAAGATAAAGAACAGTGTATAGGTCCAACCGAGCATGGAAATGCGCCAGTCGCAATCGGTGGTCACCAGCTGATACCAGAAGCCGCTGTCTGCCGGACACGCCTGGCCAATGGTTTGCGACATCGGCAGCCAGAACACCGAGAAGCCGTAGGCCATGCCGATACACAGATGGATCGCCAGCGCCGCAGGCGGTACCAGCCAGCGGTTAAAGCCCGGTCTGGCGATGATGCGTTTTTTTTCAAAAAAACCTGTCGTCGTTCCTTGTCCCATAATGACCTCTGTCAGTGAGTAAGAGTCATTGAATCAGCAAGGCACATGCCATTTATGATGAAAAATTCAGCACTTATACGATTAAGGCGGGTTTGGTGAAATATTTAGAAACGTTTTGCGGGTCGAATCGCATCAGCCATGTCGGATGAAGCAGCGCCTTGAATAGAGTTCGGGCAGCAGAAAGCGGCGGATTGTCATATTGAGAACTCCGCTCTCAGAATGACATGCAGCGGCGCCCCGGCAACAAGTTAAAACAAACTCAAAAACCAATAAAAATAAAACACAGGTTCAATTTATTACTTTATTTGCTTCATGAATACCCACCGAGCCGATAGGATAGGCTTTTCACTGCGGTGAAGCCGCGACGTTCACAGGTAAGGAGAGAATCATGAAAACGGTAGCCGTGCTGCTGGCCCCCGGTTTTGAAGAGGCAGAAGCTATTGTCACCATTGATATTTTACGCCGTCTGGAGATCAACGTTGAGACGCTCTCCTGCACGGAAGAGCGCAGTGTAATGAGCTATCACCAGATCCCGGTGGAAGCCGATGATCTCCTGAGCAAGCGTCTTGATACCACCTTCGACGCGATCGTGCTGCCCGGCGGCCCGGAAGGCAGCCAGTTTCTCGGCCGCTGCGACAGCGTGCTGGCCTTTGTTGAGCGCCACGACGCGGCGGGAAAATGGATCTGCCCTATCTGCTCCGCGGCCGCCCGGGTGCTTGGCGCCAACGGCCTGCTGAAAGGCCGGCGCTACGTTTGCTCAGGCGATCTGTGGCAGCAGGTAACGGACGGGGTTTACGTTGACGCTGACGTGGTGGAAGACGGCAATCTGCTGAGTGGAAAAGGGCTGGGGCGGGTGTTTGACTTCGCGTTTACGCTGGCGGCAAAGCTTGAGGGGAACGATGCGTCGGCCCGTTTCCAGGCCGAACATATTTACTATCCGTGGCCTAGCTAGCCAGCGCCTGCTGGTAGAGCCGATTCCACATTTCCAGCACCAGCGCCTGATCGCGGGGATTGAGCTCGCCGGCTGAGATGGCTTTTTCGAGACTCTGGTTTACTTTTTCATAGACGGCCTGGGCAGAGTGGTCGTCGCCCTCCTCCAGATCGGCCACCGAAATCGTCAGGTGGCCGCGCAGATAGCCGCCGGCGAACAGTTCGTCGTCGCTGCCGTGCTCTACCATATCGTCAATTAATGCCAGAATGCGCGATTCAAATTCTGCGATCATCATTTTTCCTCAGTTAAAGATCTTCCGGCCACGGGAACAACTCCGCGGTCAGCACAGGCGTCTTGTAATAGTCGCGCAGCGCCTCGATAAAGCGCGCCGGACGGGCGGGAATGCCCTGCTTCAGGTAAGTCATCACCTGGGCGTGAACCCGGCGCTGAAACGCAATGCGGTCGGGCTCAACGTCGCCTTCCAGGTTGTCGCAGCTGACGTTAAACGGAAAACCTGCCGCAACGCAGAACAGCCAGTCAAAGGCCTGCGGCTTGACTTCCACATCTTCAAACTGGCACTGGGTTTTGGCATCGCGCCCGTCCGGGCAGTACCAGTAGCCGAAGTCCACCAGCTTTCGGCGCTCGGCCCCGGCGATACACCAGTGGGAGATCTCATGCAGCGCGCTGGCGTAAAAGCCGTGGGCAAAGACGATGCGGTTATAGGGCAACTCGTCGTCTGCGGGCAGGTAAACAGGCTCATCGTCGCCTTTCACCAGGCGGGTATTAAAGTCGTCAAAAAAGCAGCCGTCGAAAATATCGATCAGCTGCTGGTAGTGGTGTTGCTGTTGCATCAATGAATTCCCAGCCACTGGGCGATCGCTGCGCCGTGGCTATCGTAAAGTAATTTCGCACTCATCACCGCCGAAACGATAACGATCATCGGACGGATCAGCGACTGCCCCTTGCTGAGCACCAGCCGCGATCCCATCCGCGCACCTATGTATTGTCCGGCCATCATGATAAAGCCGGTTCCCCAGATAACCTTACCGCCGATCATAAAAAGCAGCAGGCCGCCGATATTCGAGGTGGCGTTAAGCACTTTGGCGTGGGCGGTGGACTTGGCGAGGTTAAAGCCTGCCAGCATCACGAACGACAGGGCGTAAAACGAGCCGGCGGCCGGGCCAAAAAAACCGTCGTAAAAGCCGACGCATCCCCCGGACACCAGCGCAAACGGCAGGCCGTACAGGCGGCGGGCGCGATCCTCCTCCCCGAGCCTCGGCATCAGTAAAAAATAGAGGCCGATACCGATAATCAGCAGCGGCAGGATCTGGCGCAGGATATCGGATTTAACGTGCTGAACCAGCAGCGCCCCGGCGGTAGAGCCGATAAAGGTCATCAGAATATTGAGCTTCTGATCCCCAAGCTTCACCACGCCCCGGCGAATAAAGTACAGCGAGGCGGAGATAGACCCGCCGCAGGCCTGCAGCTTGTTGGTGGCCAGCGCGTTGGCGGGAGACATGCCCGCCGCCATCAGCGCCGGGATCGTCAGCAGGCCGCCGCCGCCGGCGAGGGAGTCAATAAATCCGGCCAGCAGCGCGATAAAAAAAAGCGCCGCCAGCATCAGCGGCGACACCATAAACAGCGCGGAAAAATCGTCCATTACAGTTTATGCTCGTCCAGTAGCGCCTGACAGGAGGCCGGTAGCGGCGGCGGCTGTTTCTTGCCGGGCTTCACCGTGCCGGGTTTCGGCGGTTCAAACCAGCTTTGCAGCTCGGCACCGCAGCCATCGCCCGGCGGCGGGGCCGGCTGATCCTGGCACTCCAGGCTACCCGCAGGGCAGCGCAGGCGAACGTGCATGTGCGCGCGATGCTGGAACCACGGGCGCACTTTGCGCAGCCAGTCGCGGTCGCTGCCCGCGTCTTCGCAAAGCCGCTGTTTAATGGCCGGGTTGACGAAAATGCGCGTGACCTCCTGGTCTTCAGCGGCAAGCTTTACAAGCTGCCCGATCTGCGGCGACCAGCGGGACGCAACCACGCGCTTGCCGTCGGCGGAGACCAGATCCAGCGCCTGGGGCTTCAGCAGCTGGGCAGAGGTCCAGCGGGTGCGCGGCAGCTGCAGGAAAATGTCCACATCCAGACCAATCTGGTGGCTGGCGTGGCCGCTGTTGAAGCGCCCGCCCGCCGGCATTCCCATGTCGCCAATCAGCATCGTGCCTAGCCCATGCTGCCCGGCCCGATTGCCGAGACGCTGAATAAACTGCACCAGATCCGGGTGGCCGAAGAAGCGGCGCTGGTCGGTGCGCATGACCTGATAGGTGTCGGACTGCAGCGGCAGCGGCTCGGCGCCGACAATGCAGCCGTTGGAAAAGGAGCCAATCGACTGCGTCGTACCGGGGATCGGCTGGGTGATTTTCTGCCACGGCGTCGCCGCCGGAGCCGCGGCGCTGGCGAGCATGGCCAGCAGCGCGATCGTTGTCTTTTTCATGTTCCCTCGCGTTAGCAATTCCCGCGCGCTACCAGCGTGGAAGCGGGCTTGTCACATCGGCATTTTGCGCGCGCTGGCGCAAAAGATGATCCATCAGCACGATCGCCAGCATCGCTTCGGCGATCGGCACCGCGCGGATCCCCACGCAGGGATCGTGGCGGCCTTTGGTGATCATCTCCACTTCATCACCGTCGCGATTGATGGTACGGCCCGGCACGGTAATGCTGGAGGTCGGTTTCAGGGCCAGATGCGCGACAATCTGCTGGCCGCTGCTGATCCCGCCGAGAATGCCGCCGGCGTGGTTGCTCTGAAAACCGTCTTTGGTTATCTCATCGCGATTCTGGCTGCCGCGCAGGCTGACCACGCCGAAGCCTTCGCCAATTTCCACGCCTTTTACGGCGTTGATGCTCATCAGCGCGTGGGCGATATCGGCGTCGAGCCTGTCGAAGACCGGCTCGCCGAGCCCCGGCGGTACGCCGTCGGCAATGACGGTCACTTTTGCACCGATGGAGTCGCCCTCTTTTTTCAGGCCGCGCATCAGTTCATCCAGGGCCTCGATTTTGGCCGGGTCCGGGCAAAAGAATGGGTTCTGTTCAACCTGCTCCCAGTCGACGATTGCCAGCGGAATATCACCCATTTGGGTCAGGCAGCCGCGGATAACGATGCCGTATTTCTCCGCCAGATATTTCTTGGCAATCGCGCCCGCCGCAACGCGCATCGCGGTTTCCCGCGCGGAAGAGCGGCCGCCGCCGCGGTAGTCGCGCAGGCCGTACTTCTGCTCGTAGGTGTAATCAGCGTGGCCCGGACGGAAGACGTCCTTGATGGCGCTGTAGTCCTGCGAGCGCTGGTCGGTGTTCTCGATCAGCAGGCCGATGCTGGTGCCGGAGGTGACGCCTTCAAACACGCCGGAGAGGATTTTGACCCGATCCGGCTCCCGGCGCTGGGTGGTGTAGCGGGAGGTGCCCGGACGGCGGCGATCGAGATCGTGCTGCAGATCGTCCTCCGTCAGCGGGATGCCCGGGGGCACGCCGTCAACGATGCAGCCCAGCGCCAGGCCGTGGGATTCGCCGAAGGTGGTTACGCGAAAGAGTTGTCCAATTGTGTTTCCTGCCATCACCGGCTCCGTTCGAATTGTAATTAGTCTTTATAGAGGCTGAAGTGTTCGCGGGCAGCGATCAGCTGCGCTTTGGTGAGCATAAAGACGCCGTCACCGCCGTTATCAAACTCAAGCCAGGTGAACGGTACATCAGGATACTGCGCGATCAGGTGTACCATGCTGTTACCGACTTCACAAATCAGAATACCGTCATCGGTCAGGTAGTCCGGCGCGTTGCCGAGAATGCGGCGCGTCAGCTTCAGGCCGTCAGAGCCGGAAGCCAGGCCCAGCTCCGGCTCGTGGCGGTATTCGTTCGGCAGGTCGGCCATATCTTCTTCGTCAACGTAAGGCGGATTGGTGACGATCAGGTCGTACTGCATTTTCGGCAGGTCGCGGAACAGGTCGGAGCGAATAGGCGTAACCTGGTGAATCAGGCCGTGCTCTTCAATATTGTATTCCGCGACTGCCAGCGCGTCGGTCGAGATATCGACACCGTCGACTTCGGCCTCCGGGAAGGCATAGGCGCAGGCGATAGCAATGCAGCCGCTGCCGGTGCACATGTCGAGGATATGCTGCGGCTGATGGTTAATAAGCCCGGCAAAGCGGTTATTAATAAGCTCACCAATCGGCGAGCGCGGCACCAGCACCCGCTCGTCCACGTAAAATTCGTGGCCGCAGAACCAGGCTTTATTGGTGAGATAAGCCACCGGAATGCGCTCGTTGATGCGGCGGATAACCCGCTCCACAATGCGGTGTTTTTCGCTGGAGGTCAGACGCGCGATGCGCATGTCTTCCGGGATATCCAGCGGCAGATAGAGAGAGGGAAGCACCAGCTGTACGGCTTCGTCCCACGGATTGTCCGTACCGTGTCCGTACCAGACGCCGGCGGCGCTGAAGCGGCTTACCGCCCAGCGCAGCATGTCCTGAATGGTATGCAGCTCGTTAACGGCTTCATCGACAAAAATTTTATCCACTTTCCCCTCCAGGGCACCTACGCTTTAAATTCGGCGGCTAGTTTGCCATGAAGGCGGCGATAAATCAGCACTCTTGCGCCGCAAGCGTGCGAGGAAAATGTGTTTTCTGGAAGCAGTCGGGTAAACTATCGAAAAAAACGAATTGAGAAGGCGAATGAAGAAGAAACCCACACTGAGTGAGGAGGATCAGGCGCTGTTCCGCCAGCTGATGACCGGAACCCGGAAAATTAAGCAGGACACCATAATTCACCGCCCGGAACGTAAAAAAATCAGCGCGGTACCGGTCAAGCGGCTGCTGCAGGAGCAGGCCGATAATAGCCACTATTTTTCCGATGAATTCCAGCCGCTGCTGAATACCGACGGGCCGGCAAAGTACGTGCGTGCCGACGTCAGCCACTTCGAAGCGAAAAAGCTGCGCCGCGGCGACTACTCCCCGGAGCTGTTTCTCGATTTACACGGCCTCACCCAGATGCAGGCCAAACAGGAGCTTGGGGCGCTGATTGCCGCCTGCCGCCGGGAGCACGTATTCTGCGCCTGCGTAATGCACGGCCACGGACGCCACGTTCTCAAGCAGCAAACGCCGCTGTGGCTGGCCCAGCATCCCTACGTCATGGCTTTTCATCAGGCACCAAAAGAGTACGGCGGCGACGCCGCGCTGCTGGTGTTGATTGAAGTGGAAGAGTGGCAGCCGCCGGAGCTGCCGTAAAGCAGGGACAGCGCGGGCCGCAGGTAAGCGGCCCGGACAGGACTCAGATAGCTTTCGCCATTTTGAGATTGCAGGGGTTCATCTGCCAGTCGTAGTGGCCCTGCCCCGCTTTATCAAGCGTGACGCAGGCGATTGACGAGGTAGAAAACATCGGCGGCGTTTCGCCGGGGCAAAGTTCCGACACCAGATAGCCCACCAGCGGCAGGTGAGAAATCACCAATACTGAAGCGACATCTTCACTGGCCAGCGTCTGCAGGTAGCCGCTCACCAGGCCCACATCGCCACCGGGCGTCAGCTCAGGAAGGACATCTACGCTGTCGGGGAGGTTCATACATTCGCCGACCACGCCCAGCGTCTGCTCTGCTCTCAGGTACGGGCTGACCAGAACGCGCTCGATATCCACTTTTTGACCTTTCAGCCAGGCCGCCATTTGGCGGGACTCATCGCAGCCGCACGCGGTCAGGGGACGGACCGAGTCGCTTGCTGCATCGAGGGCTGCGTCGCCGTGACGCATGATAAAAACTTGCATATTGCACCGCTTTTGTTAACCAGAAACACCGGAAAGCCACCGCGTAACATACGCTGCGCCTTCAGTGACCGGGCATTGTGCCTTATCCATTCTTCGAATGAAACGCTGTTTTTTACCTCAATGGCGTAAGTATAGTCAATCCCTGGCTATAAATTCGCCACCGCAATGCGCTTTCTTGCGCTGCGAAGATGAACAGCGCAGCGCGCGCGGGTAAAAATCTGTGTTTCACTCAATCAGGATTTACTCACTCCGGGGTTGGGTCTCCCCGGCCCGGAATGTCTGCCCCTTTTCCGCCATGCGCAGCAGGGCGTCGCCAGGGGCAAAGCGTGGGCCATATCTGGCCTCTAGCCGCTGCAGCGTCTCGACAACCTCGCGCGCGCCCAGCGTGTCCATATAGCGGAACGGGCCGCCTAAAAACGGCGGGAAGCCAATGCCAAAAACCGCACCGATGTCGCCGTCCCGGGCGCTGCGCACGACCTGCTCGTCGTAACAGCGCGCCGCTTCATTGAGCATCATCATGACGCAGCGTTCGCAAATCTCCTGCGCGGAGAAATTCTGCTTTTGACCACCGCCGATCAGGGCATAAATTGCCGGGTCCGGCTGTTTCTTGCTTTTACGCCCTTTTGTGCCGTAAAGATAGAAACCCCGGCCATTTTTTCTGCCTTTGCGATCGTCATTGAGGATCGCGCTGATGGCATTTGCCGGCGGGGCAAAACGCTCACCGTAGGCCGCCTCCAGTACCGGAATGATTTTGGTGCCGGTATCAATGCCCACTTCGTCCAGCAGCTGCACCGGCCCGACCGGAAAGCCAAAATTCACCAGCGCCTCGTCAATCTGCTCAACGGTTGCGCCTTCCTTCAGCAGGTAGATCGCCTCATTGATATAGGGCGCGAGAATGCGGTTGACGTAAAAGCCGGCTTTATCGGCGACTACCACCGGCGTCTTGCCGAGCTGCCGGGCCAGCTTGACGATAGTGGCGATGGTTGCCGGTGACGTGCCGGCGTGGGGGATCACCTCAACCAAAGGCATTTTTTCTACCGGGCTAAAGAAGTGCAGGCCAATAACCTGCCCGGGGCGCTGCGCCTTCGCGGCAATGTCGCCGATGGGCAGCGACGAGGTGTTCGAGGCGAAAATGGTGTGCGGCGCGAAGTGCGCCTCCACATCCGCCACCATCTGCTGCTTGAGGGCCAGATCTTCAAAGACGGCCTCAATCACCACATCGCGCTGCGAAAATCCCTGATAGTCGGTACTGCCGGTAATTGCCGACAGCTGCCTGTCCCGCTCGCTGGCGCTGATATGGCGGCGGCGCACTTTTTTATCAAGCTGTTCCCAGCTGTAGCGCAGCGCGTGGTTAATTCCCTTCGCGTTAATATCTTTAATGCGCGTCGGCAGTCCAGCCTTGCCGGCGGTGACAAAAGCGATGCCGCCGCCCATCAGACCGCCGCCGAGCACCGCTGCCGAACGCAGGGGCAGCGGCTGGGCGTCGGCACCGGGATCTTTTTTAAGCTCAGTGCAGGCAAAGAAAATCGAACGCAGCGCTTTTGACTGCGGGGTCATCGCCAGCTCGCCAAAGGCGCGGGCCTCCGCCGCGTAGCCGCTGCTGCTGCCGTCAGACAGCCCCGTCTCCAGCACCTTGAATATCTGGCCGATGGCGGGATAGTTGCCGCGGGCTTTTTGCTCAGCTTGCTTCGCGGCAATGCGGAAGACTAAATTTCTCGCCAGCGGGCCCGCCATCAGGCGCTCGCGAACCGGTAGCCTTCTGGCGGAAGGGCGCGGCTTTTTAGCCCGCTCCACCGCCGCTTCCAGCAGAATTGAATGGGGTACAACCTCGTCCACCAGCCCCGCCCGCAGCGCCTGCTTCGCGCGCAGCTGCTTGCCGGTGAGGATCATATCCAGCGCGGTCGTCAGCCCCACCAGCCTCGGCAGGCGCTGGGTGCCGCCGGAGCCGGGCAGCAGGCCGAGTTGCACTTCCGGTAGCCCGAGCGCGGTTTTCGCGTCATCGGTGCAGATGCGGCTGTGGCAGGCCAGCGCCAGCTCCAGGCCACCGCCGAGGCAGGCGCCGTGAATGGCGGCCACCACCGGGATCGGCAGCGCGTTAATTTCAGCCATGATCTGCTGACCCTGCCGGGCAAGGGTTTCGGCCTCCTGCGCGGAGGCGCAGCGGCCAATCATGTTGATGTCGGCCCCGGCAATAAAGTTGTCCGGCTTGCCGGAGATAATCACCACCCCGCGCAGATCTTTGTTGTCGCGGATCTTCCGCAGGATCTCGCGCACCTGCGCGCCGGCATCGGCTTTCAGGGTATTCATTTTTTCGCCCGGCTCGTCGATGGTAATCACCGCAACGTTGTCGAGGCGTTCGGTCAGGGTAAATGCGGATTGCGCGTCCATTATTCAGCCTCCAGAACCATCGCGGCACCCAGACCGCCCGCCGCGCAGGCGGTGACCAGACCAAAGCCGCCGCCGCGGCGGCGCAGTTCGTTAAGGGTTTGGGTGATCATCCGCGCGCCGGTAGCGGCAAAAGGATGTCCGTAGGCGATAGAGCCGCCGAGCACGTTAAATTTGCTCTCGTCAACTTCGCCAGTGGCGTGGGTGCGCCCCAGCACGTCGCGGGCAAAGCGCTCGCTGGCCATCAGCTGCAGATTAGCAAGCGTCTGGGCCGCGAAGGCTTCATGCATGTCGAACAGGGTTAAGTCGGCCATCGTCAGCCCGGCGCGCTCAAGAGCCAGCGGCGTAGACCACGCCGGCCCCAGCAGCATGTCCTGACGCACGTCGATAGCCGTAAAAGCGTAGCTGCGTAAATAGCCGAGCGGCGTCAGGCCCAGCTCTTTAGCCCGGGATTCGGTCATCAGGATCACCGCCGCTGCGCCGTCAGTAAGCGGGGTACTGTTGGCGGCAGTCACCGAACCGTGACGGCGGTCAAACGCCGGACGCAGTTTGGCATAGTCCGCCAGCGTCGAGCTGCCGCGAATATTATTGTCCTGCTCCAGCGGCTCGCGGAACGGTGCGGCGTAGGCGGTCATCACCTCATCGCGCAGCTTGCCCTCGGCCCAGGCGCCGGCAGCGCGGACGTGCGAACGGTGCGCCAGCGCGTCCTGCTGCTCGCGTGAGATCCCCCAGGTTTTGGCCATCTGCTCGGCGGTGTCGCCCATCCGCAGGCCGGTTGAGTATTCCGCCACTGCGGGCGGCACCGGCGCCAGATCCCGCGGGCGAAGGCGGGAAAAGAGCTTAAGCTTCTGGCCGAGAGTGCGGGCTTTACTGGCATCCACCAGCGTGCGCGCCAGCTTTTTACTGACGCCAATCGGCAGGACGGAAGAGGAGTCGGCGCCGCCGGCAATGCCGGCGCGGATGGTCCCGGCCATCAGGCTTTCCGCCACGTTGGCCACCGCCTGAAAGCTGGTGGCGCAGGCGCGGCTGACGCTGTAGGCGTCGGTGTGCACGCTCATGCCGGTACCGAGTACGATTTCGCGGGCGATGTTCGGGGCTTCAGGCATCTGAACCACCTGACCGAAAACCAGCTGCTCGATGACTTCAGGAGGGATACCGCTGCGGGCGAGCATTTCGCCAACCACCATTTTGCCCAGATCGATGGCCGGAATGCCGTGAAACGCGGTCGCCTGGCGGGCAAAAGGCGTGCGCAGTCCGCAGACAATGGCAATGCGATCGCCCTGCCGCGTCGTGAGCGGAGATGCCTGACTCATATTCTTCCCCTGATAAATGTTAAAAGTGGTCTGACCTGATAACAGTCTTAACCAATTTTTTACATTCAGCCAATCGGGGAGATAGAAAAGTGGGAGCTAAAACACACTGGGGGACAAAAAGAAACGCCCCAAAATTCGGGGCGTTTAGTCGAAACTCTCTTAGCGCAAACCAAGCTGGAAAATTAAGGTTTCCGCTTCGCAGCTAAATACAAAATCAATATCCAGCTGAACGCCGCCTTCAACGTCTTTAAATACCGGTGTGATTTGGCACGGTTCAGACTCAACGCCGCGCGCTTTGGCGGTCAGCGCCGCCAGGGTTTCTTCAGCCTGCGCGCGATTGGCAAAAACGCGGCTGTAGGATGCGGTGCAGTCGGAGTTGTCCATAATGGTACCAACGTCCATACAGCAGCAGACCGGGGTTTCATCAGCACTGCATTTACTCATCGTAGATTTCCTCTGTATTTGCACCCAGGGTGCCAGATAAACAATGTGTTTATTTTACGCCCCTGCCGCCGCCCTCTCCAGTTCATATTCCGGCAAGCGTCGTTAAGTGAGCTAAATCACAATTAAAAATGATCTAAAACAAGAATCGTCTTTATTAGCATGTTGGTCAGCGCCCATTTTTGCCAACTGGATCGCGTTTCTTGGATCACAATTGAAAAATCTTATAAACATACTTGCAACATACTATCTGGTCAGACCTATACTCTCGCCACTGGTCTGATTTCACAAAGTAACGGCAGGCCATAAACTTCGCGCTTCTGTTACGGCATGTAACAAATTTTGAATAAATAATACTCAATGAGGTTATGGTCATGAGCCAAAAAACCCGTTATACAAAATCTGCACTCGCAGTTGCAGTGGCACTGGTTTCAACACAAGCGTTATCAGCGGGCTTCGCCCTTAATGAATTCTCTGCATCAGGTCTGGGTCGTGCGTATTCGGGTGAAGGCGCTATCGCTGACGATCCGGGTAACGTAAGCCGTAACCCCGCCCTGATTATGATGTTTGACCGCCCGGAGTTTTCTGTCGGCGGTATTTATATTGATCCCGATGTTGATATTTCGGGTAAATCGCGCTCGGGCAGAAGCACCGATGCAGACAATATTGCACCGACCGCGTGGGTGCCTAACGCCCACTTCGTTATGCCCATTAACGATCAGTTCGGCGTCAGCGCCTCTGTAAACTCCAACTTCGGTCTCGCCACGGAATATAACGAACATTACACGGCGGGCAGCGTGGGCGGTAAAACCGACCTGAGCACCATGAACCTCAACCTGAGCGGTGCCTACCGCCTGAACAACCACTGGAGCTTCGGTCTCGGTTTCGACGCCGTATACGCCCGCGCCAAAATTGACCGCTACGCGGGAGATCTCGGCAAGCTGGTTGCTGGCTCCGGCGCCCTGCCGCCGCGTCTGGCAGGCCCGGTATCACAAATCCCTGACGACACCAAAATCGCCCACCTGAAGGGTGACGAATGGGGCTTCGGCTGGAACGCCGGGATGCTGTACGAGCTGGATAAAGACAACCGCTGGGGCTTCACCTACCGTTCTGAAGTGAAAGTTGACTTTGACGGCGACTACAAGAGCGAACTGCCGTCCGCCTACAACCAGATTCTGGGCAACTTCGGCCTGCCGATGGGCACCGACGGCCGCACCGTGGGCGGCTCGCTTAACCTGCACCTGCCGGAAATGTGGGAAGTCTCGGGTTACAACCGCGTTGCGCCGAAATGGGCCGTTCACTACAGCATGGCCTACACCAGCTGGAGCCAGTTTAAAGAGCTGAAGGCCAAGCGCCACGGCGATACACTGCTGTATAAAGATGAAAGCTTCAAAGACTCCTGGCGCCTCGCCCTGGGTACAACCTATTACTACAACGAAAACTGGACCTTCCGCACCGGCGTGGCGTTTGACGATAGCCCGGTTCCGACTAACCACCGCTCTATCTCCATCCCGGACCAGGATCGCGTCTGGCTGAGCGCGGGTACAACCTACGCCTTCAACCAGGATGCCTCAATTGACGTCGGCGCATCGTACATGCACGGTCAGCACGTTAAGGTTAAAGAAGATCCGTACGAGTTCCGTTCTAACGGTAAAGCGTGGCTGTTCGGCACCAACTTCAATTACCGCTTCTGATAGAAGATTGATACCAGCAGGGCGGACAATGTCCGCCCTGCTGCTTTTATGAACGTGCTCCCGCTTTTATATCGCCAGATAGTACCTCCGTACCTCACGAAATCTCTTCACCCATCGCATACCTTTTATAAAACGCTTAATAAAACAGCGCTGCGTTATATTTTTGATCGGGTAAATCCTTACCTTCCGATGTTGTCAGGGTCATCGCGATGCTATTTTAAGCAATTAAGTATTTATCGATCGGGTGGGAGCGAGGACAATAAAAGTGGCGCTGACAGTAGAAAGAAAAATCCCCCGCATTGCGCGGGGGATTTAGCATTATTCGGAGTCGATATCCTTGAGATCGCCTTCAATTGACTTGGCGTTCGGATTCTCCTCAGCGCTGAGCTTGCCGCCGTTAGCGATAAAGTCATGCTTCTGGAAGTACGCCTCGCGCACCATGATGTACGGATCGGAAGACTGCTTGAGCAGGCCGTCGGAGTCCAGCAGCTGGGCGCGGGTTTCTACGCCTTCCAGCATCCACTTGCCGATCGACATCGGCCAGGTCAGCCAGGAGAGAACCGGATAGAAATCATCCGCCATGTCGCCCACATCTTCACGCGGCGTAAAGTTGCCGTAGAACGGCAGCTGCACGTACGGCCCGTAACCTACGCCGTAGTGGCCCAGCGTACTGCCGAAGCGGTGCGGCTCAACACGCTGCAGTTTTGGATTCGCTTTACCGGCAACGTCGATTAAACCGCCGAGACCCACGATAGTGTTCAGGAAGAAGCGGGTGAAGTGCACCATTCCCTGATAGGGGTCGCCCTGCAGGAACATGTTGACCATCTGGGCCGGTTCCTCAAGGTTGCTGGTAAAGTTGCTCAGGCCGTTGCGCGCTGGCTGCGGCACGTAGTCGCGCCAGGCGACGGCGACAGGACGGACGACATAGGGATCTAGCACGTTAAAGTTGAAGTTGTACATCGTGCGGTTGAAGCCTTCGAGCGGATCCGAGCGTCCTTGCTGCTGGTCACCCGTCCCCGAGCTTGCACAACCGATTAACAGCGTCGAGCCCAGCGCGAGCGCTGACAGACGAAAATTCATAAAAGTCTCCCTGAAAAGATGGCAATCGCAGATTTCCTAATTCTATACATATTTTGAAATGGCAGGGAACTATTCATGGCGTGAACGTTAAATAATGTACCAGGATTGTCTGACACTGCACAAAAAGCCGCTACGCTTATCGGATACTAATAAATGCAGGAAAAACACCATGAAGGACAATTTAAACAGCCAACACCAGGATGACGAGCCCAAGGAAGTGGACAGCGAAGAAAACCAGCGCGGGGATGATATTGAAGTGGATGAGGAGAATCTGCCTTCGCGGGCGATGGCAACCCACGAGCACATTCGCCAGGAGGGTGAGAAAGAGCTGGAACGCGACGGCTGGGCGCTGTTGTGGTCGGCCATTGCGGCAGGCCTTTCAATGAGCGCATCGCTGCTGGCAAAAGGGCTTTTTCACGCCCACCTGGAAGGCGTTCCCGGTGGCATTCTGCTGGAAAGCGTCGGCTATACCTTCGGGTTTATTATTGTCATTATGGCTCACCAACAGCTTTTCACGGAAAACACCATCACGCCGGTGCTTCCGGTTATGCAGCACCCGACCACCTCTAACATTCTGCTGCTGCTGCGCCTGTGGGGCGTCGTACTGCTGGGCAATATGATAGGCACCGCCATTGCCGCGTGGGCATTTGGCTACATGCCGGTATTCGATCAGGAGACGCGCAATGCGTTTTACAGCATCGGCATGAAGGTAATGGAGAACTCGCCAACCGAAATGTTCGCCAAGGCGATTATCTCCGGCTGGCTGATTGCCACGATGGTGTGGATGTTCCCCGCCGCTGGTCCGGCGAAGCTTGTGGTCATTGTATTGATGACCTGGCTTATTGCGGTGGCGGATACCACCCACATTATTGTCGGCACTATCGAGATCCTGTATCTGGTATTTACCGGCGCGCTGCCGTGGCAGGATTTCATCTGGCCGTTCGCCCTGCCGACGCTGGCGGGCAATATCTGCGGCGGTACCTTTATCTTCGCCCTGCTGAGCCATGCGCAAATTCGCAATGACATGAGTACTCAGCGACATGCGGAAGCGAAAGCGCAGGCAAAAAAGGCCAAAAATAAATAATTGTGGCGATTGTTTGAGCGGTCGGGCGGCAGGCGCTTAACGGACAGGTAAAAAAACGTTATACTCCTGCCGCTTCGTCCCCTTAGTTAAATGGATATAACGAGCCCCTCCTAAGGGCTAGTTGTAGGTTCGATTCCTGCAGGGGACGCCATAAATATCTGTCCTGCAGTGTGCAAATATCAAAAAATCCTTAATAATCAGTCCTAAACACATTAACCTGACGATGTAACCTCAGTCGATATCTGCCCATTTCTACATAAACCGACAAGGTCTGGCGCTCAACTTTACTGCGCTGCCAGTGAGACAGAATTATAATCGGCCCTTTATTTGTCATGATTGTCCTCAACAGAACACATAGGTGAGGCGCTGGATGTCAGTAATGCTGATGGAAGAACCTAATTCTACAGGTTCTCATAAATTACCGGCTATCGTTACGGAGTGACCGATGTGAAGCAGTACATATAAAGCTATTTCGTGCATAATTTAGTCCCCGCCATGGAAATAAAAATCAGCTTTTTACTGGTCAGTTTAGCCCTTGTACTTATATAATTGATCTAACAGCCCTTAAATCATAAGATAACTTTTCGTTTCATACCCCCCGAGCATTAAAAATTAAGCAATAAATAGCTAAAAAGCAGAACGATTGAACTCACAGGTAAGATTATTATCAACATTTAAACAAAGCATATCTCGACTCACAATTATCTTTGGATGATTAATAATCAAAGGCGGAAGAGAAAGACTTCCTTTCATTTTAAGAAACGTATTGAGGGCACTCATATTTTCGATGCTCTCGTTCTGAAACAATCTCCCAAGAGTAATATGAACTATATTTTTTCTTAAACTCTGAGGTATAGGGTATTTGTTATAAACATGATTTCTAAAATCAATCAGTTCTTTTGACTCCCCTAATAAAATAATAGTACCATTCGATGTAAGCACAATATTATTAAAGTAAATAGTAAGAGGAGAATAGCTGTAAATATCCTTAGCTATTTCTTTGCACATTTTAATCAAATTAAATCTATTATCATTAAATGCTATATCATTATCGTTAAAAATAGTTAATAACGTTGAATGTAAGAAATCCTTTTCAATGAAGGTCATAAATGGGAATAGCGTGGATATTTTCTGCATAAATGCATGTAAAAAACTTGAAAATTCAGCAAACCGACAATCATCTTTTCCTTGTACTATTGTCTGGCCTGCACAGAAACTCACGTCAACAATATTATATTCATTTTCTTGCGCAAACCATTCCTCGCACAGTTCAATTTTCTTGTCCGTTGCACCCTGAATCATAGACTTGCTCATTTAAATTTCCTCAACAAAAATATCATGTCGTTAAGCTGGTGTTGATCTCACCACTTATCCTGACCTTACTTGTATTTTTTATACATTATGACTCGTTGTTACAGCCATGCAAGATTAATATACTCAAGGATTTATTTAGATAAAATAAATTTCGCAATGCCTCTAACTGTGTCAATTACATATATTTCAAGTTCGATCACTAAGTTAGTTTAGAGGCCTTTAAAAAGGCCTCTTTGTTAGGACAAATATATCTAAGGATGTTGGGCAAGCCCATCCTGTGAAGCTATTTTCTTATTTTTAGAAAGATCATCCCGGAAAAATATTAGGAAGCAAACGCTAACCACAGCAGCAACTCCTGCTGAAAATAGCCAAAACGTCTCCCATTGAGCTAATGAATTTTGCCCCTGCCCTGTTATGGTATGGTTAAATATTTGTCCACACACAGTAGACGCAAACAGTAGCCCAATTCCGTTAGAGACAATAAACCGAAGGCTTTGAGCCTGAGCTTTGATCTCTGGAGCTGCTTTACGGTCAACATAAATATCGCCAACGGTAAAGAAAAAGTCCCAGCAGAATCCCTGCAACATCAAACCGAACAATACAAACATCATATTCGCATCCAGTGAAGCATGCGCAAAAAATAGTGTCCTTATAATCCAGCAAACTGCACCTAGCATCAACGTAATTTTGAAGCCTGCTTTCAATAAGAAAAATGATAACAAGAACATGAATATCACTTCGCAGGCAATACCTATCTGCATCATTGACGCTGCGTTATCAAAGCCAAGAGCTTTTAAAAAAACAGGAATATATGCAGAATATGCCGTTTTGGGAATCATTAGGATAAAAATGCTGAGCATTAAAACTGAGAAACTTCGATCTTTGAAAAGAGCCAGAGCATCCAGACATAACAAATCACGTAACGTAAAGCTACCTCCTTTTGCTTTCGGCGGAGTATCCGGTAATGTAAAGCAGTAAAGACCAAGCACAATCCCCGAAGCTGATGCAATATACCAGGTAATAGTACTACCTGAATAGCCCATTTCGCCAATGATAAACCCAATCACCATAAAACCAAATGTACCAAAAACACGAATCAACGGAAAATATTTTACGCCGTTAATATGGCTAAAAGTAATACTATTAGCTAAAGAGGTTGTAGGATAGAAAAGCAAACCAACCATGAATATCATGGTTAGCGTCATTCCCGTATTTTGTGTTTCAATAAACTGAGGGACAAATAGCAGTACTCCTGCATTGACTAAATGCAGAATTGCCATAACCTTTTGTGATGAAAAAAATCGGTCCGCCACCATACCAATAAACAATGGTGAAAGAATTGTTGCCAAACCAAGCAATGCGTACGATGAACCGATGATAGTTGCCATACCATAGGTACTTAATACTAACCCCATAGTCATATTCCATGCACCTTGCATAAAATACTGTATGAACATCATAATCAACAGCCGTGGTGTTTTATTAAAATCCATATCACGCTATCCTTTATTAATTAATGCTCAGCTCAAGCCCATCCCAGGCAACAAGGATATTTTCTTTATTACACTCCTCAACTAACTTATCGTGCAGCAGACCACCACTATGTGAAATATGTGAAACGATAATTTTGCTTTTTTTGGGGAGGCAACCTAGCTCTGCGAGCCGATCTCTGGCTGAGAATACGGTTTCCAGACTCATGTGATTATTTGTTCTATTATCACCATTAAAACCATAAGTACATTCCAGTACGGTAAGATCTATTTTCTTCCCTTCTAACCACTGCCATGTAAGCTCAGGAAACCATCCAGAATCATGACCGTAGAAAATCGTCTGCCCCTCTTTTTCGATAAACCAGGTATAACAAAGCTCCCACTTAGCATGGTTAGCCAGCAGTGGGGTGATGCGATATCCGCAAGTTTCAACAGTTACAAAAGGTATCAGGCAATGAAATCCGAATCGTTCAGCACTGTAGCCTGGCAACACTCCCACAGCACCATTGATTGCCAGGTCGTTACCATAAATCTGTAACGGATGGGTGATATTAAATCCATAGCCTTCCATGCGGCTAAATAACTCTCCCACATTAAAATGATCGGGATGAGTATGTGTGAACAGTAGCGATTTTATCTTAGTAGCATCCAGTTCATCACGCAGCAGTTGTTGGCTAAATTCTGGTGCAATGTCAATCAACAATTCATCGTCGATAATCACTGAGGAGTGTGTTCGTAAATCTTTACCTTTATAGATACGTGCTTGTTGACAGTGCTCGCAGCTGCAAAACGGGTTAGGTATCCCTTCTGAAGCAGCCGTTCCAAGAAAATGTATTTTCATGACTTCCCTCTCATTGCCAAAACAATTGATTTTAAAGAAAAATTTATTTATTTAATGAAATTGGAACGTTCAATTATTAACTTAACAATTTATATGGACAACGTTCTTTTCATACAAAAGTGATCACCTTCAAAATTTGATTAAATTTAACTTTAAATTCAATTTGTTATAAACATTTTGCAAGAAAACCACGTATAGAACTCTGACAAAGTAATAAATTTCACTGAGCACAAAGTGAGCAATACAACTTGTAACGTTAAAATTTTATTGATAATGATGGTCCATCAATAAGCGTCGTGCTAGCATCAAAGTAGCAGAGGGAGGATATAAAAATTCCAACTATCAAAGACATAGCAAAGATTGCCGGCGTTTCGCATGGAACTGTCTCAAATGTTCTTAATGGCAGAGGCAATGTGAGCGTTGAGAAGATTGTGGCAGTTCAACGTGCAGCAAAAAAGGTGGGCTATCAGCTGAATGTGCAGGCGCAATCGTTGAGATCCAGTAAAAACCTGGGGATAGCGTTTATCTTGCCTGACATTAATGCTGAACAGTACTATCAACTTTATCGGAGTTTATATCAGGTTTACCAGCCCTCACTAAGCGAACCCATTGATCTTTATCTCACTAATAATCTTCCCGAGCGGGAGCTAAATATACTGCAAATGCTCAGGGCAAAGTCATACCAAACTATTATTACTGTCAGCAGTCTGAGCAATAGTAAGCCATATTATGAAATGCTCAAGTTGTCTGAAGAGAATATCCTCTTTGCATACCGACAACCTGTCGGAGCTAAGTACTATTACACATTAGATTATGAAACTGCCGGGGAAGACATCGCGATAAAGGCTCTGGAGCAGAAGCCAAATCATATTGGTGTATTTTGTGATCCGCTTGAGTATACCAATAGCGCACGGTTTGCTCAGTCTATACGGGAAACGTGCACGAAGTTAAGTCCGCAGACTCAACTCTCAATTTTTCCGGCACACGTCAGTGAATTTAATAGCCTCGCTTTTGACTTTTTCAGAAAATATCCTCCCGATCTTTTTATTGCTCAGGATACTGAAAAGACGCGCGCTCTGACGCAGGCCGCCTGGTTTGGCAGTACACAATCGTGCCCTCCCGTACTACAGCTCAGTGACAATCTTCCCGCCTTGTTCGATGGTATTACAAACTATCAGATGGACTATGGTCGGTTAGGAACAGTATTAGCGTCACATATTCGTGAACCTAAAAAGCTGGATAAGAGCTGTATCTTGAAAAATTTTGGTTTCCCTTCGAGACAGTTACCTACATATTCTCATGAGAACCCGGCAACGTTGAATATATTGATTCTGCCAAGCCCATCAACCGATGCGTTAAAGAAATTACTTCCTAATTTTTATCGTCAGACCGGTATCAAGGTTAATCTTGCGGTGCATCCTTATGATGAAGTTTTTGATATTCTTTCCCACCTTAATCTGCATCCCTATTATGACCTGTTAAGAATCGATATGGCATGTTTCCCCTGGTTTGCCGAGAAAATACTATTACCTCTGGACTCAATTTCACCCGAGCTTCCATTGTTACTGGATAACTTCTCTGGGAAAATTCAGCAGCACTTCAGCATAGTGAACGATATCGCATGGGCAATCCCCTTCGATGCCAGTATGCAACTTCTTTTTTATCGGCGCGATTTGTTTGAAGATACAGCAATAAAACGAATGTTTTATGAAAAAACAGGAAAAGAGCTAACACTCCCTGAAAGCTTTAAGCAATTCGACGAAGTAGCATCATTCTTTAGTAACCTGCATCAATCTGAAGACAGACAGCGCCCAATGGGAACAGCAGTAACGTTAGGTAGTTCAGGGCTTATCGCTACTGAATACCTGCTTCGTTACTACTCGCTCGGTGGCCGTATAGTCACTGAAAATCATCCAGAACAACTTGATGCCTCTATCGCTGCTAAGGCACTTGAACAATATCTACAACATATTGATATCGCAATGAATCTGACCGGAGAGTGGTGGAATGATGCAGTTAAACATTTTGAGCAAGGAAATCTTGCAATGCTAATTATGTACAGCAATTTGTTTAACGAAATCGCACTGACAGCTGCTTCATCAACTGTTGGTTATACCACAGTGCCTGGAAAAATCTCACAGCTGGGAGGCGGTTCACTTGGTATGTCCCGCTACAGTAAAAAGAAAAAACAAGTTGAGCAGTTCTTCCACTGGCTCTATTCCGATGATGTTGCACGGCAGCTGGTTTTGCTAGGAGGGAACTGCGCCTGGTCAGGAATATGTCACGATCAAAATGTTCTCAAACTCTATCCATGGTTTAATTTGCTGAATGAAAAAGAATTAACAGCGATAAGAGAGTCTCAGGGGTATAAAGGCAGACCCTTTAACCTTCGCCAGGCTGAAATTATTATTGGGCAAGGAGTAACCAACGCGGTTAATGGTATAATGGATGTGACCCAAGCTATAGAATATATCAATATGCGGATTAGAAATGAAACAGGTTACTAAGTTAATATCAACGGAGGTAATAAATAGAATCAGGCCATGTTTTGTAAATGCTGCATCGGTGTGTAGTCGTTCAACGCCATACTCGGTCGTTCGTGATTATAAAACCATCGCCACTGCGTGGCATAGTGCTGCATTTCATCCAGTAATTAAAGCAGGAACTGTCCCAACCAGTCGTAGCGCACCGTCCTGTTGTAGCGTTCAATACAGGCGTGCTGCTGTGGATTACCCGGCTGGATGAAATTAATTCGGTTCTCCCGTACACTGCCCTATGATATCAGGGTCTTACTGGTATATTCCGGCCCGTGATCATACCGTATCACTATCGGTTTTCCTCTCCATTCAATAAGTTGTTCCAGCGTTCTTACAACCCGAAGGGCCGGAAGAGAAAAATCAGTCTAAATGGCCAATGTCTCGCGATTAAAGTCGTCGGTGACATTCAGTAACCGGACTGAACGACTATCCGATGACTGATAGTGCATAAAGTCCATCGGCCCGCATTCGTTACAGCTTTCAGGCACCGCCAGAGGTTCAGGCTTATCCCGTTTCAGTGTCTTCTTCGGTTTTATTCGCATGTTCAACGACTGCTCGCAGTTAATACGGTAAACACATTTGTGATTGAACCGAAAGCCTTTTACGTTACGTAAATACAGGTAGCACAAGCTAAAACCCCAGTTTTTCAGGCTGTCGGTAATACGGATCTGGTCGTTGGCGGCGAGCGCCGTTGACGCCAGCACGCCCCCGTCGAGCTGCGTGTGGTTCCCCAACTTAATGTCAAACCCGCCGCTGCCCGCAAAGATGCCCGACTGCTCCTTCACCGAGTCGAAGTTGCTGTTCATCCTGTCCCGGCTCGCGCTGACGCTGCCGCTGACTCCGTCCGGTTCTCCCCGGACCGCATCACGATGTTCCCCGGACCGCATCACGATGCTCCCCGTCGCCGACACGTCCGCGTCACGCCCCGCCTGCAGCTGGCTGCCCACCACCGTCACGTCGCCGCCCGTCGCCCGGATGGCCATGTCGCCCCCCGCCTGCAGGTGCGACGACGACGCCGTCCGCTCGTCCACCCGGCTCTCCGACGTCGACTTCTGCTTCCCGTAGCTCACCGTCACGCCCGCGTAGTTGCCCGCGTCCGGCTTGCCTGACGCCTCCGCAAGCCGCGCCGCCTGCGTCGCCTGATACCCCGTCAGCGCCGCCTGCGTGCCCTTCAGCGCCGCCAGGCGCCCGTCCTCCTCCTTGCGCGCCGCCGTCACCTGCTGCGTCGCCGTGTTCAGCGCGCTGCCCACCGTCCCCGACAGGCCCAGCGTCAGCCCGCTGCTCTTCGTCTCCGTCTTCGTCAGCGCCGTGTGGCTGTTCTCCGCCGACGAAATAGTAACGTTTTTGCCCTCCAGCGTCATATTCTTGCCCGACACCAGGTCGCTGCCGTGCACCACCACGCCGTTGCCCGCCGTCAGCGTCAGGTTACCCTCGCTGCTGCCGAACACGCTCCCCTTCTTCACGTTGCTGGCGTCCTCGTTCGTCACCTTCTGCGACGAGCTGCCCACCGTGATGCCCAGCCCGCCCGTGCTCCCCAGCCCCGACTTTTTCTTCTTCTGGCTGAACTCGCTGTGGTCCGACTCGTCTGCGGTGGTTACCTAACCACAACTAACTATTACTGAGTTAATTATGACCATGCAGGATACTCAGCCAGATGTGAAGATTTGCTAGGCGTTACGGCTGCTTAAGGTCGGATATACCAGCATCCGGCACGCAGAGCGTAACGACAGAACAACCTATTACAGCCGCTGTCCCAGCATTAAACTCAAGGGCAACTGGCTAGAAGATGCAGGCTTTACAGCCGGTGCGACGGTTACCGTCACCGCAGAGTACGGGCAGTTGATTAACAGGCCTCTGACTAAGTGCCGGATAAAAAAACCGCCGGATTAAAGCGGGTTTTTTTATTATTCATTATTTATTAGGGTTAATATATGTATAACGGCTATCTATTTCCAAACCAAGTTTGTTAGCAATAAAAATCACTTTCTTATATTCATCATCACTCACCTTAACATTATAATCAGCTATATAATCGCAAAGCGTTTCAAATGATAAGGGACTTTCCGAATAATTTATATAATCTAATGCAAAGTCTATAATTGAAGGATCTAAACGATCTTTCAAACCTTCACCTAACTTAATGATTTCTTCATTTATATTCATCTAAAACCTCTCATTTCTTAATCGTTTTGAGTGCTGGCGGTATAGCCTTATCATCAGGAAATGCCGTTATTATTTTTCCATTAGCAGGCTCATAAACAACTCTAATTATTACTCCCCCCTCTCTTCCCAAGCTACCTACCGAGCTGGTTTACCCGCTGCTGTATAATTACCACCGGTACCTGTCTGAGCAAACCATTTAGTATCTGGAGACGTTGCTATATCACCTATTTCATGTACAACTTTATCAGCTGACCAGTCTTTTGGATAAACCGTCTTACCCGGATTTCCGGGATAGAGATGACCACCACTTGTTGGGCTATCGCCAAACAAAATATGCTGTTTAGCTTCTGGAGATAAAATATCAACATATTTCTGATTCGACGCAGATAACCCAAGATCTGAACTTTTTGCAACAGTAAAAAATGCTTTAGCTGCTACATACTGCATGAGTTTGGCTTCGTTGGTCGGAACACCGCTGGTCAATATTTCGGCAGCTTTTTGAGGTGTCATTTGCTCATTTGAGAGAACAACATCTAACGGAACCCCGAAGAAGTTCCCCCATGCAGAGAGCAAGCCTTTCACAGGATCTTGTCCTTCCGGCGTCTGGCCTTGTGAGTTTTTCACCAAAGCTGCGGTAATTTCATCTGGCGTAGCTCCAGCCTGAATCATCGATCCGCCCAGCGATCCCTGAGAGTTGATTACATCTGTCATCCCTTTTGGCAGGCTCAGCGCATTATTCTCAACCGCATTCCTCCCCGCTCCGGCCCCGGCCGCCGCCGAGCTTGTATCCCCACCGGCAACGCCGCCCGCGAGGCCTGCCGCCAGCGTACCCAGCGTGCTGACCAGCTGCTTCTCCTCTTCGGTCAGCTCCGACGGCTTACGGCCGTACAGGCTCTCCGCTATCATCCCCGTCGCTTCGCCCGCCGCGCCGCCGGCAGCGCCCGCCAGCGCGCTGTTGTTCTGCGCCTGCGACACTACCGCCCCCAGCACCGCGTGCGCCATCAGGATCGCCGACCTGTTGACGGTACCGTCCTCGTTCAGCGTCTGCTTGTGTATTACCTCCGCCAGGTACGGCGCGGCGCCCCCCGCGATGGCCGCGTTAATATTGCCGCCCACCAGACCCTGCACCGCCGCCGTTGCCGCCTGTATCGCCCGCTGCACCGGCCCGCCCGTGCCGAGGCCCGTCTTACTGAATGCGTCGTTGTAGAGGTTCTCGTACAG
>NZ_CAJYMB010000107.1 GCF_913775985.1 uncultured Pluralibacter sp.
GGATCTGCTGCTGGCGTCTATCAAGCCGCTGGGCCTGGCCGCAACCGCTGCCGCGCTGTTCCTGACCGGGGTTATCCTGTCTGCCCGCAAGCTGAAACTGAACGCCATGGTCGGTATTGCCACCATCACCAAGCTGCTGATCCAGCCGTTTATCGCCTGGGGTATCGTGATGGGTCTGGGCCTGCACGGTTCCGTTGCCGTCACCGCTATCCTGATGATTGCGCTGGCCGCCGGCTTCTTTGGCGTGGTGTTCGGTAACCGTTTCGGCGTGCAGTCGCCGGATGCAGAAGCCGTGCTGCTGCTGAGCTCGGTACTCTCTATCCTCTCGCTGCCGCTGTTCATTACCTTAACCTCAGGACTGTAAGATGAAAAACGCGCCGCTCCCTCACGACCTGCTGTGGCTCAACGCCGCCGACGACCTGCTTCACGTCAGCGACGCGTGGGTCGCAACCCAGTGGCGCACCGCGCTGCCGGTAGTGGTGCGGCGCGATGTTAACGACCGGGGCGACGTCCCGGTCGGCGTACGCGGTATCAAGCGCGAGCAGCGCGCCGCCGGCTGGGTTCGCCCCGACGCGATAGCGCGCCGGCTTGCGCCTGAAGCGCTGGCCGACCGCCAGCGCCTGCTTGATTCACCCTTCGTTTCCCAGCCGCCGGTTCAGGCGGCAATTATGCTGACGACTTTTGCCTGGCCGTGGTGCTGGGGCATTACCGGCAGCACCGGCTACGCGCTGGCCACTGAAATTCCCGTACTGCACGCCGACAGCGATCTGGATTTGCTGATCCGCGCCCCGCAGCCGCTGGCTGATAATGAACTCCGGCAGTGGCAGGCTCAGGTAGCAAAGCTGCCCTGCCGCGCCGATACCCAGGTAGAGACGCCCCGCGGCGCATTTGCACTCAACGAGTGGCTGCGCGAAGGCCGGGTGCTGTTAAAAACGGCGACCGGACCGCGCCTGACCGACTCTCCCTGGCAGCAGGAGTCTTAACCGTATGAAAATTCTTTTTACGTTCCCGGGCCAGGGCACCCAGCGCCCCGGCATGCTGCAGCAGCTTCCCGATGGAGAAGCCGTCCTCAGCGAGGTTCGCGCCGTTCTCGGCGATGAAACCGACCAGCTCGACACTCCAGACGCCCTGAAACACACCCGCGCGGTGCAGCTGTGCCTGCTGATTGCGGGCGTCGCCTGGGCAAGAGCATTAATTCAGAATGGCCTGAAGCCGGATATTACCAGCGGGCTCTCCATTGGCGCCTATCCCGCCGCCGCCGTTGCAGGTGCGCTGCGCTTTGACGACGCCCTGCGCCTGGTAGCGCTGCGCGGCGACCTGATGGAGCAGGCTTATCCCCACGGCTATGGGCTCACCGCCATTATGGGATTAACGCTGGATCGGGTTGAGGCGCTGATGGCCGGCACCGAAACCTACATTGCCAATCTCAATGCCGAAACGCAGATTGTGATTGCCGGACGGGATGAAGAGATGGCCAAAGTCGCTCAACGGGCGCTGGACGCGGGCGCCAGCCGCGCCGCCAGGCTGGCAGTGAGCGTGCCGTCCCACTGCGCCCTGCTGGATAAACCCGCCGCCGAGCTGGCCGACGCCTTTCGCAGCGTGACGCTGTCACGCCCTGGTTGCACCTACCTGAGCGGCTCTACCGGGCGCGCGCTGTGGGAGCCGCAGAAAATAGCCGACGATCTGGCCTTTAATATGGCCCGCACCGTCCACTGGCAGGACGCGATGGTCGCGCTGGTTGGCGGCGACCATCGCGACGCGCGGCTGGCGCTGGAGATGCCGCCGGGCAGCGTGCTGACCGGGCTAACCCACCAGGCGGGATGGCAGGGAGAAGCTATCTGCATGGAGCGCAACAGCATTGAGGTGGCGCGCCACCTGGCAAACCGCCTCAGCCGTTGAGGCTGCGGGCGTACATCCGCCCTTCCGCCGCCAGCGCCAGCAGATCCTGATCCCGCTCGCGGTGGTGGGAGTAGACAATGGAGATAAGCTGGCGCATCTGGTAGGGCTCCGCCAGCTTGATAAGCCGCACATCGTTTTCATACACCTTCTTCATCCTGCCGGGGATCAGCGAAAAACCAACCCCCGCCTGCACCAGGCTAATCATCGAGAAAATATCGTTTACCCGGGTGACGATTTCCGGCTCAAAACCGGCAACGTGAAAAGCTTCCTGAAAACCGGCGTAGGTAGCAAACCCCTCCGCCAGCGAAACAAACTTGCGATCCGCATAGCTGCGCAGGTCGGCCTCGCCTTCGGCGGGCAGATCCTCGCTTGCCGGCGCGGCGAGAAAAATATCGTCGTGAAACAGCGGGATCGTTTCAAACGCCGAGTCGGCAAAACCCTCTTCGCTGGTGGAAATCAAGATGGCATCGAGCGCTTCATCTTCCAGCATATTGAGCAGCATTTCGTTCGATCCCATCGTGAGATCCAGCTCCAGC
>NZ_CAJYMB010000108.1 GCF_913775985.1 uncultured Pluralibacter sp.
GTATCCATGACAATTAATTGATTGTTATGCATGCTGCTCACTATCCTGCGGCTTGTCAATGTCGCAGCGGTAGAAGTGAGGTGATAAGTGGAACAGAGGGCAGCGGCGAGAGCCGCAGGATGGATCAATGGTTTTATTGGGGTGGCGATCTTCAGCGGATCGCTGCCGGCAACGCGGGTTGCGCTGCAGGATTTTGCCCCCGGCTTTTTGACCTTCAGCCGGGCCTCAATTGCCGGTATCTTTGCGCTGCTGCTTCTGCTCGCGTGCCGGGAGCGGCTACCCGCGCGCCGCTATCTTGCCGGACTGACTATCTCTGCCGGTGGCGTCGTCATCGGCTTTCCGCTGCTGACGGCGCTGGCGCTACAGCATATTACCGCCGCCCATTCAATTGTCTTTCTCGGGCTGCTGCCGCTGTCTACGGCGCTTTTCGCCGTTATTCGCGGCGGCGAGCGCCCTCATGCGGGCTTCTGGGTGTTTTCACTGACGGGAAGCGCGCTGGTCGCCGGTTTCGCCCTCAGGCAGCCTGCTTCGCTGTCGGCCGAAGGCGATCTGTTAATGCTGGCCGCGGTAGCCGTCTGCGGACTAGGCTATGCCGAAGGAGCACGGCTTTCCCGCGCGCTGGGCGGCTGGCAAACCATCTGCTGGTCGCTGTGCCTCTCGCTGCCGCTAATGGCGATCGCCGCGCTATACACCTTTCCGCCATCGCTCAGCGGCATTCACATTCGGGGGTGGGCCGCGCTGGGTTACGTTTCGCTGTTCAGCATGCTGGCGGGGTTCGTTTTTTGATACAGGGGCCTGGCGGCGGGTGGAATTGCCGCTGTCGGCCAGCTTCAGCTTTTACAGCCGATTCTGGGGCTGATGCTGTCGGCGCTGCTGCTTAACGAGCGGGTCAGCCCGATAATGTGGATGACCGCGGGCGGCGTTATTATCTGCGTTGCCGGTGCAAAGCGTTTTGCCTGACGTTTTTTAAAATCGTGGTGATGGATGGGGGAGAACAGGGGAGCGATTTTACCCTCTGAGTCGCCTGTTACCGTGTATCTGAATTAATATTTCGCGTAACTGGATATATTTACTAATATATATAACTGCGCTAAACAGGGAATCTTTATTTCTCCTGCCTGCTCTTTCCTGAGCTATATAATGATTTACAGTCAACGAGAAAGAGGTATTATTGGCAACATACTGCACAGGGAGGGAATAAATGGATGCGATGTTGCTCGAAATGATGCGCTCAGGTAGAGGGAATAAGTACTGGGCGGAGACAATGGTTAATTTTGAAGCCCGGAAACTAATTAATACAGCGAATACTCTTGCAGCTTTCCATCTGAATGATGGTTTGACCCGAATGCATTTTGTTCAGGAAATTAAAGGGTTTGTAGAGCAGCAGTTTGCTTTGGCCCGACGGGCGAAATCAGACCAGGAGTGCATAGCATGCATAAAGAATCTGAGAGTTGAGACCAGGAATCTCGAAGAGCAGAACCAGATGCTGCGTATGAAGACAGCAAAACTTTATGCCAGGGTGAAGTTTGTTCGAGAGAACAACAATATTGTTGGGTATGTTATTTCTGCTGTAAATGTTGTGCTTTCGGGAGCAGAAATAGCTTTAGGAGCTACGCTACTTGCCAGTGCTAATCCATTAGGTGTGCTAGCTGGAGCAATACTCGTTGTGGATGGATTTAATGGCCTTAGCAAGGAATTTAGTCACCGGGTACTTGATGACTCCACATCTGAAGGGTTTGCTGCCAATGCCGCTATGTCTGTGGCTGAATTTATGGGGTTTAGTTCTCAACGTGGATTAGGTGTGTATAAATCCATCTCACTTATGGCGAATGCCTATAGCATTTTTGGATTGATAAGAAAGCCTGGTACCTGGAGGCTATTTCGCTATATGCCTGTCGATTATTATAGAAAGGTCAGTATGTTAAGTCGGCCAAAATTAACCATGAAAATTGTTGGGTATGGTGTGAAGGCTAAAGTCATTTTTGATCTCATGACAATTACCGAGCGTCCTCAGTCTTAGAAGCATATCGTTTATACCGCCAGGCTTTGAATGCGAGTTTGGCGGGTGTCAAATACCAAACTAATGGCAATCCAACAACCAATGAAAATGCCAGTGAGAGTGTATTGTTTTTCGTTGACAAAACTGATGTAAAAAACAGTATTATGAAAGCAACAATCGTTATCCACTTAGCTACATTAAATCGCTTCGCTAAATCCTGAATCACCTCATCAAATGTTCCACCAAAATTTTCCACATTACTTTTAATTTTCTGGAGATCTGTATGACTGAAACCGGATGCCAGTAATGTTTCTTCGCTCACTTTCATAGCTTTTCCCTCAAAATTCACCAGTGCATTACACGTGAGTTTACCCGAGTTCAGGCGATAAATCGCCACTTAAAATAACAATTTCGATACTGCTTACTTCCCTTTTAAAACAGCATCATATACATTTTTTGGCAAAAAATTCCCGCTGTACAGCGACAAAAGAAAAGGGGGACCGTAATCCCCCTTGTACATAACCTTATCACTGCGGAACGCTAATTAACGTCTCGCGTAACGGGTCTTATTTACCGGTATATTCAAATACGATAATAGAACCCGGGTTGCTCAGCTCGTGAGTCGGCTTATTGCTGTCGTCCATTACGCCATTGAAGTTATCGGTTGCCACGAAGATTTTACGGGTGTCCGGGCTGACAACCGCCATGCGGTAACGGTTAGCAGTGTGCAGCTCTTTCGAAACGTCGCCCTGAACATTTTTATCATCGTCGTTCAGCAGCACCCGGTAGATGGCACCGTTTTTCATCGAGGTGATCAGTAGGGAGTTACGCCAGGATTTAACCACGCCGTCTTTCGGATAATAGGTCACGCTTGACGGGGCAATGGTCGGCCAGCACATGTAGAAAGAGTCGCCGCAGCTGGCGTCGTTGAAGGTATAGCCGTCACGTACAGTAAAGAAGGTTTTGACCGGCGGCTTAAAGTTAGGCGCGTTCCAGTCGGTTTCTTTCTGAATCGGTACGCCAGCCGGGATGTGGTTCGGATCCCATTTCAGCGATGCGCAATCTTTGGCTTTGGAGTAATTAGCATAGACATAAGCCTGATCGTCGCGGAAGCCTGCAACGTGCGGCCAGCCGTAGTTGCCGCCGGCTTCCAGAATGTTCAGCTCATCATCAGTAGACGGACCCTGCTCGGAGGAATAAAGGGTGTCGCCGACAAAAACCAGGCCCTGCGGGTTGCGGTGACCGTAGGTGAACAGGTGGCTCTTAATGCCGTCGATAACCGGGTTGTCGTCAGGGATGGAGCCGTCGGTGTTCAGACGCAGTACTTTACCGGCATAGGCGGAGTAGTCTTTTTTCTCCAGTTCTGCGGCAGTTGGCAGGCGCTGGGCGTCGATCGGCTTGCAGAAGTTGGCGCCCTGGTTGTGACCCTGTTCGCCAATGGTGTAGTAGAGCTTGCCGTCAGGCCCGAAACGCAGTCGGCCACCGTTGTGGTCGTTACCTGCCGGGAAGCCCACCAGTACATCCTGCGGGTTAGTCAGCTTGTTGGTTTTCGGATCGTATTCCATACGCACGATTTTGCCGTGCTCGTTATCGCCATCCATATAGGTATAAGAGGCGTAAACGTAGTTTTTGCTGCCGTCCTTCATAAAGTCCGGGGCCAGCGCCAGGCCGAGTACGCCTTCGTGCTGCGGGCCAACGTGAACGCCGTCCAGCTTGATCAGCACGTCTTTTTTACCGGTTTTCGGATCGATGCGCAGAATAGAGGCGGCTTTACGTTCGGTTACCCAAAGGTGCCCATCCGGTGCCCAAACCATATCCCACGGCGCATCCAGGCCGGAAATCAGTACGTGAGCTTTAAAAGGCTGTTCGATTTGAACAGTGCTGTGTGCAGCATTATTTGCAGCAAAGGATACGCCGCAGGCCGCAATGGACAAGGCAACAGCCTGTCCAATTAATGACAATTTATTCATCTCAAATCACTCCATGCTAAGACATTTATCAGGCGAATTACTTAAGTGTAAATACTACGGTTTTGAGTATACATCACATTTGTTTTTTTGGTCTTCTGTTAGAATATTTCGCGAACTAACTATCTAATATAAACTTGTTATAAATCATGGCATTGATTGAGTTGTTGTGTTTTTGCCTACCTGTAAACAAAAATGCCTGTCCTGCCGGGAAGTTATAACTACGCGGGGGAATATTTACTATTGGTAAATGTTTGCCTGCTATCAGAAATAATCGTTAATGCTGGCCAGGATGCTAAGAATTTACTTATCTCACTAAGACATGATGGGTAACTCGAATGAAGTAACTGACCAGGATACTTCTTCACGGACAATTGAATGCCGGCGCGCGAGGGATAATTGAGGAGCAGGCCGACATTATTGGGATCCGGTTAGCCGTTGCTGTTTTACGAAAGGGTAATTGCGGCCCATTTTGTTATGGGCCGATGGGGTAATGCCGCGCTTTAGCGGCGGTGCGCCAGGCGCCGTACCAGCCAGTCACCGGTCATCTGCACGCTCTGCACCAGTGCAATCAAAATCACCACCGTGCCAAACATCACCTCATTATTGAAGCGCTGGTAGCCGTAGCGAATCGCCAGATCGCCGAGTCCGCCGCCGCCAATCACGCCCGCCATGGAAGAGAAGCCAATCAGCATCACAATGGTGAGCGCGGTACCGGCCAGCAGCGACGGCAGGGCTTCGGATAGCAGGGATTTACCAATGACGTCCCGCAGGCCGCCGCCCATCGCCAGAACCGCTTCCGTTTTACCGTAATCAACCTCGCCGAGGGCGTTTTCCGTCAGGCGGGCGAAGAAAGGGAATGCGCCAATGGCGATGGGGACAATCGCCGCAGTGCTGCCGAGCGTGGTACCGACGATAGCCCGCGTCAGGGGGATAACCGCAATCAGCAGCACGATGAACGGCAGCGAGCGGCCAATATTAATCACCGTTCCAAGCACCGCGTTGAATTTCGGCAGCGGCGCCAGCCCACCGGGGCGCGAGATAAACAGCAGCACGCCGGTGGGCAGGCCAATCAGTACCGTAAACAGCGCCGACAGCGCCACCATATAGACCGTTTCCAGCGTGCCGTTCAGCAGCAGCGGCCACAGGTCCTCCCAGCTCATGCTACTGCCCATCGCGGCCTCCCGTTAAATCCATTGCGCGCGAGAAATTCCTGTTCCGCCCGATCGTCGTGTAGCAAAGATTTCGCCAGCCTGGACCAGGGTGCCGTCAGCAAATCGGCGATGCGGCCGCTCTCGACCAGCTCGCCGTTTTCCAGCAGCGCCGCGCGATCGCAAAGGGCTTTAACCACGTCAATCTGATGGGTGATCATCACAATTGTCAGCTTCAGCGTGCGGTTTATCTCCGCCAGCAGGGCGAGGATTGCGGCGGTGGTCTCAGCGTCCAGCGCACTGGTCGCCTCATCGCACAGCAGCACGTCGGGCCTGGCCGCCAGCGCGCGGGCGATGCCGACGCGCTGTTTCTGGCCGCCGGAGAGCTGCGAGGGGTAAGCATTAACTTTTTCCTGCAGCCCAACCAGATCCAGCAGCTCCGCCACGCGCGCCCGACGTTCGGCCTTATCCACGCCGGCAATCTTCAGCGGTACCGCAATGTTTTCCGCCACGGTGCGGGCATGGAGCAAATTGAAGTGCTGAAAAATCATTCCGGTACGCAGGCGGTGCGCCCGCAGCGTATTTTTATCCATTTGCGTAATGTCGTGGCCGTTAACCCTGATTTGTCCGGCGTCTGGCCGCTCCAGCAAGTTAAGGCAGCGTATCAGGGTACTTTTACCCGCGCCGCTGCGCCCGAGGATGCCGTAAATGGCGCCCTGCGGAATACTTAATGAAACATTGTGCAGCGCCGGGCGATCCGCACCGGGATAGGTTTTACTGAGGCCGCTAATCTCAATCATGGCCGGCCTGCACCGGGATCACCGACCCGTGATAGGTCTTCTGGATAAAATCCCTGACCTGCGGCGAGGTGAGATCCTTTGCCAGCGCCACAATCCGCGGGTCGTGGGCCAGTTCCGGTGTGGTCACCAGCAGGTTAGCGTAAGGGTTATGGTCAGCGCTCTCCAGGCCCAGGGCATCTTTAGACGGTACCAGGCCTGCTTCAAGGGCATAATTACCGTTTATCACCACCAGGTCGGCATCGTCCAGCGAGCGCGGCAGCTGGGCGGCCTCGATTTCCAGAATTTTAAGATGCTTTGGATTAGCCACAATATCTTTCGGCGTTGCAAGGGTGGTGGAGGGATCCGTAAAGTGGGCGTTAAGCGTAATCAGCCCCTGCTTTTGCAGCAGAAACAGCGCCCGGCTGAGGTTGCTGCTGTTGTTAGGCACGGCAACGCTGGCGTTTTCCGGCAGGTCCGGGAGGGCTTTAATTTTGCGGGAGTAAATCCCCAGCGGCTCAATATGCACCTCGGCGGCCACCACGAAGGTTTTCCCCAGCGCTTTTTCCTGGTCTTTCAAATAGGGCAGATGCTGGAAGTAGTTGGCATCCACGTCGCCGTGGGCCAGCAGTTCATTGGCGTTAACCCCGCTGGTCAACTCAATAACTTTCAGATCGAGCTTCGGATCGATTTTCTTAATGTCGTTGAGGATCTCGGCGTGGGGAACCGGGTCTGCCGCCACCCGCAGCGGCTCCACCTGGGCCGATATTGCCGACAGAGAAAGTGACAGGGTAACGCCTGCCAGCGCAAACAGCTTTTTATTGATCATCATTATGGCCTTAATGTTGTGAAGAGAAGGCAGCAGCAGGATCGCGCAGCAAATCGGGGTAATAGCGGGCGGCCACGTCCGGATGCGAGCGCAGTCGTCCTTTCAGGTAGTTCCAGCCCACCTCCCGCAGCAGCGGGTTGTGCGGATCGCTGTCGGGCCCCCGGGCTTCGCGGGCAAGCCCGGCAGGTAGTGTAAACACGGGTACGGTAGCATCGAGCTGCGCGCCGAGGAAAAAGGCGATGGAGAGGCGTTCTGCATCCGCCGGCGGCGAGACTACGCGGTGTACGGTGGCCCGCAGATAGCCGTTAGTGGCCAGCTCCAGCAGCTCGCCGATGTTCACCACGAAGCTGCCCGCCAGCGGCGCTGCATCGATCCAGCGGTCGGGCGCGGCCTCGACCTGCAGGCCGCGCTGCTGATCCTGCAGCAGAAAACTGAGAAAGCCGGAATCTTTGTGGGCGCCGACGCCTTGGGCGCTTCCGGTTTCCGCCTGGCCGGGATAGCGGATAAGCTTGATGTGCTGATTGGGGCTGTCGGCGTACAGCCGGTCGAAGGCGCTGGCGGGCAGCTGTAGCGCTTCGGCAAAGGCCTGAAGCAGGGTGATGCTCACTCCGGTCATTGCCTGCTGCCAGGCGAGCAGCCGCGTCTTAAGTTCCGGTAGCGCGGCGGGCCACTGATTCGGCCCCTGCAGGCGCTGCCAGCGTGGGGAGTCGTCAGCCAGCGCCAGCGCCGGGCGCTCGGCGCCAATGTCAAACTGCTCGCGCCAGTCGGGCTGGCCGCGTGTCAGCTCTGCCGCCGCGCGGTTGTAACCGCGAAAATGGGGGGAGTGGATCATCGCCACCTGCTGCTTTTGCGCCTCATCGAGGGCAAAAAAAGCCCGCGCCAGCTGCTGTAACCCATGCTGCTGCGTGTCGTCCACGCCGTGATTCACCAGATAGAAGAAACCGATATCGCGCGCCGCGCGGCGCAGATCCGTAAGAAAGCGCGATTTCTGTGCCGCGTCCCGGTAGCGGGCGAGATCCAGAATGGGCAACGTATCGGTCATCTTCTTCTTCTCCGTCAGATAGCTAACGGCAGATTGCCTGAAGCAGAAAGTCGCCACCAATACTGTTCTTTTCTAATTTATGACCGGGCGGGGTTCGGAGCTTTTGCGAATTATGGATAAGCGCGCCCGGTGAGGCCGGGCGCGGCGGGTAGTTATTTGCTACCGGCAAGCGGCGCGGCGGAGAATCGGGTGACGTCCGGGCCGTACTGCAGTTTGCCGACGCTCGGACGCAGGCTTGAATAATCGAGAGTTTGTCCCTGCGCGTCCTGCGCTTTGCCACGCCAGAAAATCTGCCCGGCGGCAGGAATAGCGTCGCTCAGCAGGCGGTTCACGTCCTGGTCCCAGGTGTATTTTTTGGTCAGCGCATTATCATTCCACACCGCGATTTGCGCGCCTATTGGTGGATTAACGGCATTCGCCGGCCACTTGTTGTAGACCCGCTCGCCGGTCAGGCCGTTGGGATTGAAGTAGGCGAGGGTGGTCATCGGCACGATATACCAGTCGCCATAGGATTCCGTCCAGCGATAGCCTTTCTGCTGCCAGTTGATAGACGCTTCCGAGCCCCAGTTAATCCAGCGCTGGATCCAGACATTCTTATCCAGCGTCGGGAGATAGCTCTGATCGCCCCACATCTGCACGGTTTTGCCTTTTGACTGAACGTAGTGTGCGAGATCGTTCAGAAACGATACCTGCTTGCTGACCGGAATGCTGCCGTTGTTAACGTTGACCTCATCACCGCCGAGGTGCACCACCGGCGAGCGGAACCAGGGGAGGAATTCGTCAAAAACCGTCTTGATGTAGGCCAGGGTTTCCGGTCGGGTCGGATCGATAGTGCCGCCCGGCGGATTATCGCCGGTATAGGCGATGTCCGGATTTGCGAGCAAAAACGCGCCCGAGTGGCCCGGAGAGTCGATCTCCGGCACGATGCGCACGCCGTAATCGGCGGCGACTTGTTCAAGCTTGTCCCAGTCCTGACGGGTGTAGTACTGATTGTCGGCAGGGATTAATCCGGCAAACGCGGGGTTATCGGATTTCAGCCTGAACGCGCGCAGGCCCCACTGTTTATTGGCATCCAGCGCCTGATCGTTAAGGTGCAGGTGCAGAGTATTGAGTTTGTACCAGCCCATAAATTTAATGTAGGCCGTCAGAAAGTCGACGCTGGCAAATTTGCGCCCGACATCAAACATGATGCTGCGCTCGCGGTAGCGCGGCGTGTCGGCAATATAGCCGCGGGGCAGGGTAGCGTGATTCTGCTGCAGCGTGGCTATCTGCAGCAGCGACTGGGTTGCATAAAAAAGACCGCTGGCACGGCTGGCACGCAGGGTAATTCCCTGACCGATAGCCAGCGTATAGCCCTCGTCGGTCGCTGCCGCCGTGGTACCGCTGCAGGATGAAAGACTCAGCAAAATATCGCCAGGTTTTGCCGCCTGTCCGTCGCTGCCGGCAATATCAAGCTTCAGGCCAGAAATATGCTGCAGCTGTGCCTGGAACAGCTGCGCCTGGTGCAGCAGCGCCGCATTATTCATATCGTCAATGCGAATATGGCTGCCCGCCGTCAGCTGCGTGCTGCCGTCTCCGCCGCGCCACGTTCCCACCGTCGGTACGATCAGCGGCGGGGCGTTGGCACCGTTAAAACCGTCCGGCAGTTCAGTATCGCTACAGGTTATTTCGCCGGCCAGAACCGGCGCAGAGAGACACAGGCTCAGCGCCAGGGCTGCGGGGCTATAACGCATTAACTTCATGGGCATATTCTCCGGTGATAAAATCACTTAATAAGATGACTTAATTTGTAGTAATTAATAAGTGTTATAATAGATAAATGGTGGGGTTTGGATAATAACTTTTTGATCTGGGTAAGGTAGGCAAGGCGACAAACTATTGTGAAGCGCAGAGTAAAACAATTAACCGCAAAAATAATCAGGATAATAGTTAGGCATTGAATCTGCCTGAAGATGTCCTTTTTCTCCGGGCAGTTATAACTGCGTGTTTTTTATTAATTATTTATTTGACCTTAACGTCATGGGTAATAACCGGATGACAGGCGATCTCAAAATTAACGGAATTAGCAATAAAACAATACTCGTGCGCACGGTGATGAAGCTCGATTGCAAGACCGATATCATCTCCAGGCCGGATAGTGATTGTCGGATTTAGAACAATACGGGTAAAGCCGCCATGTTTGCCTTCGCGCATGGTCCCTTCAGCACGATCCGAGTATGTAAAAACATTAATCCCTGCTTCAGCGCAGAGATGGAGATACCACAATTTATGGCAGGCAGAGACCGAAGCAATAAGGAGATCCTCCGGGTTCCAGCGTTGGGCATCTCCGCGAAATGCGGGGTCTGATGAGCCGGAAATGACAGGCTTACTTCCCGCTAAAATCTCAAAATCTCTGTCGTAGGCTTTATAGGATTCAGTACCGCTTCCTCTGTTTCCCGTCCACGTTACACTTACTTGGTAATGATGCTCGCGTTGGGTCATTACAGCACTCCTGTAGAGCTTAAGAGATAGCAAAGGATTACACGCTGCGGGTAAAATAGCTATACTCGGGATTAGGTGCTCGAAAGGGCAAAAGCTGTTTTAATTGGGAGATACAGTATGGATACAGTCGAGGAACTCAATAACACGTATTTTTATGCAGGTCGTTCAAACCTGAGTTCCAGTCAGTTACTGTTTATGATTTTCTGCGAAAACACTGCTAATCAGCTGGGTGTGCAGGATTTTGGGTCGATAGTATCAATTGTTGCTGGCTTGAATATTTTGCCTACGCGAACAAAACCACGTGATGCCATTGAGGGCACTTCATTAGCATCCCGTGGCTCTCGTAAAATCTTCGGTACTGCTAAATTTCCTTGGGGAGTTCGTTTACCATCGGTGATAGGGGGATATCCACCATCGACATTGAAAATAAAAATGGTTGCAAAAATTAGCGCGTTTACCGGTCGTGCTATACCTGTAGTCGGATGGATTATTCTGGCTTCTGACGTTTCGCAGATTGCATATTGTACAGTAAGAGATTACAACCGTATTGCCAGGGGGAGTGACAAAATATGGTAAGTGATACTCTTGAACAGAGAATTTATGAACTGGTTAAAAGTCATGATGGCATTTACCTTTTTAAGAAAAAGGAACTGACACCGACAACGGATTTGGATTCAGATTTACGGCTGGAAGATGATGAAGCACTGGCGCTGATGGATGATTTTTTCACGAAGTTTAATGTAGATAGAGGAAATTTTTCCATATCGACATATTATCCGCCAGACCCACCGCTCAAGGATCTGCTCAATCCGTTTCGTAAAAGCAATATTCCTAAGGTGCCAGATTTTACTATTGGTATGCTCATTGAATCTGCCAGAGCTAGCCGCTGGCTGTATGATTGAGCTTTGTCAGAGAACGTTTAATCTGACACACATTCTTGAAAAGTTGAGAGTTACCGGTTTTGATATGGGTATTGAATCCTTATACAAAACACAGGGTAACTCTCTGTGCGAACCAATTTATATTGAGACGAAGAACTCCTCTTCGTTTCTTCTCTTATAATTGTCATCCCAGATGAGTTTTAATCTGTATTTACTTTTACTTTTAAAACTCATGTAGGCAATGATTTCGATTCCATGTTGCGGGTGCAATACTTCATATGGGAATTTATCTGCTATATCACGCATGACAAGATATTCATCACCATCATTGTCTGGAAATTGAATTTCTATGCTTCTGGCCTCAATTTTCCCTCTATTAAATATCTTAAGCTTATAGTTATTTTTTGATACCTTAACAAGACGGGCACCAAGCTCAGCCTTCATTTCATTTATTGCCGAATTTGTTTCTTTCTGAAGAAGCAGCTTACGTAGTCTATCCTGTTCATCCTTCATAACCCGCTGTTCAAAATCACTTTTTTTTGACTTTAGCTCAGATCGCACTTGGCAGGCGATTGTTACAAGAAGGGCTAGTGATGCAATGATATCGCTTGTTGTCATCATTTGATCCTTATATTTTTATTCCCTTTAAATGCATTTTTAAACATGTCGTCAAACTGCTTTTGTATATCTTTAGTTAATTCTTGTTTTATTTCATCCACATGTGCTTCGATTGCAGCACCATTTTCTTGAATTAATTCGTCTTTAGTCAATTCCTTTCCGCACCCTAGGCACTTTACAATTTCAGAGTTATCAGAGTATTCCATTTCCGTATTACCACAGACAGAGCATAACAAGATGATATTTCTGTTGTATTTTTCAGGGTTTAGTTTCATTACGCTTTCCTTATATAAAATGAATTGCTTACCAATAAAATGAATTTCTTCTCTGCCACTAATAAAGCAGCCCATATCACACAATAACAAACCGGAAGAATATCAGAGCCATTCCCAAACCGGTTCCGTACCACGAAACCATATCATCGAAAAACAATCCGTCAAAGTCACGAACTCCAGCAGCTTCCTTAAGGATCGTTTCTTTGTATATAATATAATTGAAATTTTTTTCCTTTACCCAAAATTTTCTCAGGACGTGACTCCAATGGCTGCATCACAGTGCATACATCGCCGCTGTGCCGTGGGGTCTGTTTTTTTCTAATTTACGTCAAGTTCATCTTGTACCGAAACTTCTGGCAGTGAAGTACCCACCAGCTTTTTGCTGGTCAATGAACCAAGCAATCTTCAAAATAGGTAAAGGTGGACTGAGGCTGATGAATTTTTGGGCGGGCGTTGTCTGCGGGGGATCCAGAGTCCGGCTTTTATCATCAGGCGTCTGATGGTTTCCTTGCCCAGTACCAGACCGTTGACTTCCTCCAGTTTTTCCCGGGCCAGCGTGGGGCCAAAATCGCGGTAGCGTTCTCGTATTATACTCAGTGCCAGGTCTGTCAGTGATGCGGGTAACAGACGGTTGCCAGTGCGGCCGCGACTCTGGTTGTTCATACCAAGCGGGCCGGACTGGCGATAACGCTTCAGCAGACGACTGTAATGACGTGGCGCGGTACCGAGCATCTCGGGCGCCTGGCCAAGACGCAGGTTACGTACGATGACATCCTGAAGGATTTTTAGGGGTTGATTTCTTTCACGGTGAACATCCCGGCGTTATGAATAGGCATAGAAAAACTCCTCATCAGGAAAAGTGAGCCGTTGACCAGACATACAGAATTGAAAACTAAAGCCTGGACATTCCTAAAGCATGAGCCCATGAGCCACAAACAAACATTAGCATTGAGCCACTACAACATAAGTGCGCATAATGTATATTATGTTAAATGCCGTTTATGACGCATCACCCATATCATATAACCCATCCCTACACTCATGGTTTACCCTGTTTCATCAACTGCCACGTGTTAGGCTTAGTGCAATCGTCTTCACCAAACTAAACTACGGGCATGCAGATGTTTAACCAATTATCTCGTCGCCTGCACCACTGTAATGAAGTCGCCGGCAACATAACAAAAGCCAACTCAGCCCAGCTGCAACAACTTAAAACCCAGCTCGCCCAGCAGATGGGTAAGCCCGTAGGGCTGCATACTATGGGCATTCCAGCGGCCATTAGTATCCTTGGCATAATCATAAGTTTCGCGATACCGCAGCTGTGGCTGGGTTACGGCGTACTCGCATTTCTCGGCCAGCCAGCGGATGCCGTGTTCACGTGGGTTGTTTTGGTTGCCCTAATCTTTGCCGGTACTAACGGCGTAACGATGTTTATGATGGGTAAAGGCTATATGGGCGCGGTGCGTTTACATCTTTCGCTTGTGATGATTAGCGTCGTACTCACAATCGCCTACTTGCTAGCTGCGCTAAGCGGAACCGGACTTCCCGGCGTCAACGTTACCGCTGCGCTCATTGGTGTCGTTATGATTCTTCTAAGCATAAGCTGCATTCTTTCGACGGCTTTTTACCGGATGCTGCTGTTCACTCTGCACAATCGCACCTGGCGCAGACTTATCGATCTGACAAGAGATGCTCACGCCTCGCGTAAGCTCGAATCCAGAACAACGACCGCCAGGCCATGTCAGGCGCGCGTGATTAGCGTTAGTGCGCCACCACCCTCCCCTCAATAACCCCGCAGCGCGCAATAGAATTTACTTATTCTTGCTTTGGCCATCAGATCGTAACGCTATTTGATCTCCCTCAACGGCTAAATATGATGAATTTATAAAATCGTCATACTCATTTTGTCGTAGCTCTCATCTATAAGGTCATCGTCTTGTCCAGACTTAGCCGCTCATTGTTGTTGCTGTGTTGTCTCGCCACTTTTAATGCAAAGGCCAGCCCCCTGAATGAAATAACCACCGCATGGCCTGTTAACGTCGGTCCACTCAATCCGCATCTTTATACGCCTAACCAGATGTTCGCCCAGAGCATGGTTTATGAGCCGCTGGTGAAATATCAGGCTGACGGCTCGGTGAAACCCTGGCTGGCAAAAAGCTGGAGCCACTCGCCGGACGGCAAAGTCTGGACCTTTACTCTGCGTGACGATGTCACGTTTTCAAACGGTGAAGCGTTTGATGCCCGAGCGGCGGCAGAAAATTTTCGCGCGGTGCTGGATAACCACCAGCGCCACGCGTGGCTGGAGCTGGTTAATCAGATTGTTGACGTTAAGGCGCTCGACAAATTTAAGCTGCAGATCGCTCTCAAAAGTGCCTATTACCCTTTTTTGCAGGAGCTGGCGTTACCACGCCCTTTCCGCTTTATTGCCCCGTCGCAGTTTAAAGACAATGAGACAATGCACGGTATTACTACGCCGATTGGAACCGGTCCGTGGATACTTAAAGAATCAAAACTCAACCAGTACGATGTGCTGGTGCGTAACGAGCATTATTGGGGCGAAAAACCGCAAATTCAGAAAGTGACAATCAAAGTCATCCCGGATCCCACCACACGCGCAGTCGCTTTTGAAACCGGTGATATTAACCTGCTGTACGGTAATGAAGGGCTGCTGCCGCTCGATACTTTCGCGCGCTTCAGCCAGAATCCGCAATACCGTACCCAGCTTTCTCAGCCGATAGAAACGGTGATGCTGGCGCTTAACTCCGCCAAAGGGCCGACCCGCGAGCTGGCGGTGCGTGAAGCGCTCAACTACGCGGTAAACAAAAAATCGCTGATCGACAATGCCCTGTACGGCACGCAGCAGGTGGCAGATACGCTGTTCTCCCCTACCGTTCCCTATGCCAACATTGGCCTGAAACCGCGCCAGTACGATCCTCAACAGGCGAAAGCACTGCTGAAAAAGGCAGGCTGGACGCTGCCTGCCGGGAAAAGTATCCGTGAGAAAAACGGCCAGCCCCTTCGCATTGAGCTGTCGTTCGTTGGCACCGACGCGCTAAGTAAATCGATGGCGGAAATTATCCAGGCGGATATGCGCCAGGCCGGCGTGGATGTGGCGCTCGTGGGCGAGGAAGAAGATTGATTTACCGTCGCGCCTGCTGGCGCCTGACAGCCAGCACTGGCTGGGAACCGATCATCTGGGCCGCGATATATTTTCCCGCCTGCTGGCCGCAACCCGCGTGTCGCTCGGCTCGGTTTTTGCCTGCCTGCTGCTGGTACTGGCGCTGGGTCTTATGGTCGGCGGCAGCGCAGGCCTTATCGGCGGCCGTGTCGATCAGGTCACCATGCGCATCGCCGATCTGTTTATGACCTTTCCGACATCGATCCTCTCGTTCTTTATGGTTGGCGTGCTGGGAACCGGGCTCACCAATGTCATTATCGCCATCGCCCTGTCGCACTGGGCGTGGTATGCGCGGATGGTGAGAAGCCTGGTGATCTCCCTGCGCCAGCGCGAGTTCGTGCTGGCCGCCCGCCTTTCCGGTGCCGGTCATGTTCGGGTGTTTATTGATCATCTGGCCGGGGCGGCGATCCCCCCGCTGCTGGTGCTGGCGACGCTGGACATTGGTCACATGATGCTGCACGTCGCCGGCATGTCGTTCCTCGGGCTGGGCGTGACCGCGCCGGCGGCCGAATGGGGCGTGATGATCAACGACGCG
>NZ_CAJYMB010000109.1 GCF_913775985.1 uncultured Pluralibacter sp.
CACACCCGCCGCCCCCGACTGTCACTGTGGCTGCGCCCCGGACGTTTCTATAGTGAAGAACAACCAGCTAACAGGAGCGCGTGATGACTGATAAGAAAGTGGTGTTTATTACCGGGGCCACCTCGGGATTTGGCGCGGCGGCGGCGCGGACATTTGCCGATGCGGGCTGGGCGCTGGTGCTCACCGGCCGCCGCTTTGCCCGGCTGGAGGCGCTAAAAGACGCGCTGGCGGCGCAGGTGCCGGTGCATATTATCGAGCTTGACGTGCGCGACGCGGAAGCGGTGCAGGCAGCGGTGGCGGCGCTGCCGCAGGAGTTTAGCGACGTGCGGGCGCTGATTAACAATGCCGGGCTGGCGCTGGCGCCGCAGCCCGCGCAGAACGTCGCGCTTGCCGACTGGCAGACGATGATCGATACCAACGTTACCGGGCTGGTGAACGTCACCCACGCCCTGCTGCCGACGCTGATTGCGCACGGTGCCGGGGCAAGCATCATCAATATCGGATCCATTGCCGGGCAGTGGCCTTATCCCGGCAGCCACGTTTACGGCGCCAGCAAGGCGTTCGTGAAGCAGTTCAGCTACAACCTGCGCTGCGATTTATTAGGCACCGGGGTGCGGGTGACCGATCTGGCGCCCGGCATTGCCGAAACCGAGTTTACCCTGGTGCGCACCGGGGGCAACCAGGCCGCGTCGGATTCGCTCTATCGCGGGACGACGCCGCTGAGCGCGGAGGATATTGCCGGGCAGATGCTGTATATCGCCGAGCTGCCGGATCATATGAATATCAACCGCGTGGAAGTGATGCCGGTGCGCCAGGCATGGCAGGCATTTGCGATTGATCGGGATTAAACTGCCGGACATGCCAGGGCCCCTTTGCTTGTTAAGCAAAGGGGCCCTTTTCCCTATTACCCCCGACTACGCAAAAACTGCCTCACCCGCTCCGAATCCGGATCGTTGAAAAACTTTGCCGGCGGCGCTTTTTCAATAAGCAGGCCCTTCTCCAGAAATACCACCTCATCGGAAACCTGCTGCGCAAAGGCCATTTCGTGGGTGACCACCACCATCGTATAACCCTCGGCGGCCAGATCTTTCATCACGCCCAGCACTTCGTTAACCAGTTCGGGATCGAGCGCCGAGGTGGGCTCGTCGAACAGGATCACCTCCGGCGCCATCGCCAGCGAGCGGGCAATGGCCACCCGCTGCTTCTGGCCGCCGGAGAGGGTGACCGGCCAGGCGTCGGCTTTGTGATCCATTCCCACTTTGGTGAGCTGCTGCCGGGCGATGTGGCTGGCCTCGTCGCGCTTCATGCCCTTCACCCGCACCAGCGCCTCGCTGACGTTCTGCTGCACCGTCAGGTGCGGCCACAGGTTAAAGCTCTGAAATACCATTCCCACCCGCTCGCGGATTTTTGCCAGCTGGCGGTGGGACATGGCCTTGCCGGAAGCGTCATCCACGCCGATACGCTCGCCGCCGATGCGTATTTCGCCGCGATCGGGCTGCTCCAGCCAGTTCATACAGCGCAGCAGGGTCGATTTTCCGGAGCCGGAGGAGCCGAGAATGCTCACTACCGAGCCCTTCGCCACGCTCAGGTTGATATCCCGCAGTACCTCGACGTTGTCGAACTGCTTTGAGAGATTTTTAACGCTCACCGCTGTGTTCTCAGACATGGCTCACTCCTCGTCGTTTTCCGTCGCTGCTCAGGCGCTTGATAAGCAGCTCAAGCAGAATACCGATGGCCCAGTACAGGCCGATAGCCACAATAAAGGCGTTGAAAGGGATAAAGTAGGTCGCCTGCACGCTGTTGGCAGCGGCGGTGATCTCCTGCACGGTAATGATGCTGAGAAACGCTGTGTCCTTCAGGCAAATAATCAGCTGGTTGCCCAGCAGCGGCAGGGCCGATGACAGAATGTTCGGCGCAATAATGTGCCGCCAGGTGCGGTAGCGGGAGAAGCCCTGCGCCGTTGCCGCCTCGATGTAGCCGGTGGAAAACAGCCGCCGCTGGCTGCGCAAAATCTCAAAGAAATAGGCGCCGTGATAGATAATCAGCGCCAGCAGCCCGGCGGTCCACGCTTCCATGCTGATACCCAGCTCCGGCAGGCCGTAATAGAGCAAATAAGCAAGGATCAGAAACGGGATCGCCCGCATCAGGCTGACAAAAGCAATAATCATCCGGTTCAGCGCCCGCTGCTGATACTCGGTCAGATAACTGAGCAGCAGGCCCAGCAGCAGCCCGGCGGCGGCGGAAATAATAAACAGCTCCAGCGTCGCCAGCAGGCCGTCAATAAAGCTCTGGCGCACAGACCAGATAACAGACCATTGATTCATCTCTACTCCTGGCGCACGAGGCGCTTCGCTTTACGTTCTGCCATGCCCTGCAGCCTGAGCAGCAGGCCAACAATCACCACGTACAGCAGCCCCGCCGCCAGGATCGGCGACAGCGGCTCGTAGGTGACCGAGGAGATGCGGTTGGTGACGCGGGTCAAATCCACCACGCCAATCACCGCAATCGCCGGGCTGCCCTTAATCAAAAAGGACATCTCGTTGACCAGCGCCGGCAGGCTCTCGATCCACATCTGCGGCAGCATGATGTAGCGAAAAAAGGTCCAGCGGCGCATGCCCACCGAGGCGGCGGCCTCCTGCTGGGCGCGGGGGAAATTGCGAAAGGCGCTGCGCCAGATTTCGGCATTGAAGGCCGACGTATTGAGCGTCAGCGCCACAATCGCCGCCGCGGTTTTATCCAGATTAATGCCCGCGGTGGGCAGGGAGAGAAACAGAAACAGCACCAGGGTGACCAGCGGCGTGGCGCGGGCCAGGCTGATGTAGACCACCAGAATCTGATCGACAACCGGGATCTTCAGCATCCGGATCAGGGCAATAGCCAGTCCGATAACCACGCCAAAAGCGATGGCGATGCCGGAGATGCAGAGGGTTGTCCATGCACCTTCAATCAGCAGCTGCCAGGCAATAAGATCCATGCGCTTACCCTCTCTCTTTTACGGGCGGCGGTTGCCCGCCGCGTCAGGTTACATTCCGGTAAGCTTGTGGAACTGCGCGGCGCTGGTGATGGGCTCCGTGGGGAGATCGTCATAGGTTTCGCCAAACCACTTCATCTGCAGCGCTTTCAGCTCGCCGGTTTCGCGCATGTGGTTCATGAATTTGGTCATGTAGGCGAGCAGCTCGGGAGAATTTTTCGGGATCGGCCATCCCATGTAGCCCGGCCCGGACACCGGCAGCCCTTTGGCAAACACCTTCGGCCGCTGCTTAACCAGATCGTTGACCGAAATCACCACGTTGATCACGTAGTCGAGACGCTTGTTAGCCAGGTCGGCATAGGCTTCCGGGTAGGAGGGATACTCCACCACCGGCCCGAGCTTGCCGCCGGCTTTCTCCAGCATCGCTTTCAGCTCCGGCAGCCGCGCCAGCAGGGCGCTGCCGGCCTGGACGCCCACTTTTTTACCGCTCAGATCGGCGATGGTGTTGAGGGAGTTATCCCCCGCCCGCTTGATGAAATAGTGCTGGGCGGAGGCCCAGGGCGGGGTGAAGTTGAACACGTTGAGACGATCGTCGGTGATCACCGCGCCGGTCAGGGCCATGTCATATTGCCCGGTGGAGACCGCCGCCAGCAGGCCGGTCCACGGCAGGATGCTCTGATCGACATGAAATTTCGCGTACTTGCGCAGCGCCGCCAGCATGTCTTTGTTAAAACCGTCGGCCTGGCCGTTGTTAATAAAATTAAAGGGCGCGTAGTCGTCTTCGGTCGCCACTTTCAGCGTACCCGCTTTCTCGATGGCGGGCAGATCCGCGGCGGCGGCGCTCAGGCTAAAGGCCAGCGCGGCGGCGGCAAGACAGAAAGAACCGGTTATTTTTTTCATCGTTCACCCCTCAGTAAGTTGCAGTGCTGTGAAGCAATTAGCATGCCGATACCGCCGGCTGCCGAGTGCGTTTTTACTGTAGGGACGCTTTTTACTTTCTGAACAGGGACAGTTATCCGCCGCGGATGTGTCAGCTGCGATGGAAGTGGTACAAAACTTGCTGTTATCACTCAGGCGAACAACACGGGAGACGAGTGATGTCAGGACATCTGCTGCATGTAGACTTTGACCGCCAGCGCGGCCTGCAGGAGCAGGTGCGGGAAACGCTGATCCGCGCCATTCTCAGCGGCATCTTCGATGCCAACACGCCGCTGCCCTCCTGCCGCCAGCTGGCGGCGCAGCTTAACGTCTCGCGTAACACCACCGCACTGGTGTTCGAGGGGCTGGTGAACGAAGGGTTCCTGATTAGCCGCCCGCGCAGCGGCTACTATCTGCACCCGGATGCCCCGCAGGCTGTGGCCAATATGCCCGAGCGCGCGCCGTCCGACGACGGCAATGCACCCGCCTGGTGCAATCGGCTGAAAATTACCCCCAGCCAGCAGGAGTCGATTCTGAAACCGGCGGGCTGGCGGGATTACCGCTACCCGTTTATTTACGGCCAGCCGGACACCCGCCAGTTTCCCCTCGCCAGCTGGCGCGCCGCCGCCGGCTGGCTGCACGGCGGCGGGCGCGATCCGGACTGGGTTGTGGATCAGGTGGACCGGGATGTGCCGATGCTGATTGAGCAGATCCGTACCCGGATCCTGCCCAAGCGCGGTATTGCCGCCTCCGCCGACGAAATCCTGATCACCCTCGGCTCGCAGAACGCGCTCTACCTGCTGACCCGCCTGCTGATGGGGCGCGGCACCCGCGTGGGAGTGGAGAATCCCTGTTTTCGCGAGGCGATAAACACCTTCGCCCTCAGCGGCTGCGACATTGTTCCCCACGCCGTTGACGACGAGGGCATGCAGCCCGGCAGCGGCCGCTGCGACTACTACTACGTGACGCCGGGGCACCAGGTGCCTACCGGCATCACCATGAGCAAGCGGCGGCGCGACGAGCTGCTGGCCCACGCGGCGGCGCAGGACGCGGTGATTATCGAGGATGATTATGACTCGGAGAGTAACTTTACCCGCAATCCGCTGCCGGCCCTGAAAGCCAGCGACCGCCAGGGGCGAGTTATCTACGTCAGCAGTCTGTCGAAGGCGCTGTCGCCGGGGCTGCGGCTGGGCTTTATGGTGGCGGATCCGGAACTGATTGACGAAGCCCGCGCCCTGCGGCGGCTGGCTTATCGCCATCCTCCCAGCAATATTCAGTACCAGATGGCCTATTTTCTGGCGCAGGGGCATTACGAAACCCACCTGCGCCGCTACCGCGAAGACTCGGCCCGCCGCTGGGAGACGCTAAACCAGGCCCTGCAACAGCAGCTCCCGGCGTGCCGGCCGCTGCCCGGCAGCGAGCACGCTAACGCTTTCTGGCTGCGGGCGCCGGACGGCGTTAACACCCAGCAGCTCACCTGGCGCGCCGCCCACGCGGGAGTGCTGATCGAGCCCGGCGCGCGCCATTTCCTCGACGATGCGCCGCCGGAGAACTATTTCCGAATGGGCTTTCACGCCATCGCGCCGGAAGCGATATTCCCCGGGACGGCAGCGCTGGGCGGGCAGCTGGCGAGGCTGCTGGATGGGTAAGGGAGGCGGTTGCGCCGGGCTATAAATTCCCGGACAATTGCTTTTTTTACTGACGGTTTCCCTGACGATGAAGCATCCGCTCGAATCCCTGATCACCGCCGGCGGCATCCTGCTGATGGCGTTTCTCTCCTGCCTGCTGCTGCCCGCGCCGCTGCTCGGCGTTACGCTGGCGCAGAAGCTGGTGGGCGTCTTTCATCTGATGGATCTCAACCAGCTTTACACGCTGCTGTTCTGCGTCTGGTTTTTAGCGCTGGGGGCGGTGGAGTTCTTCGTGCTGCGCTTCGTCTGGCGGCGCTGGCTGTCGCCTGCGCGCTGAGAAAGGGCCGGACGGTGCGTAATCCGTCCGGTAATTCACTACGCCCGAACCTGATGCTCTTTGCGCCACGCGCCCGGCGGCTGCTTGAAGGTGCGGGTAAACACGCGGGTAAACGTCTGCTGCGAGTCAAACCCGTATTTCAGGCTGATGTCGTAGACTTTCTCGTCCGTCTCCCGCAGATCCTGCGCCGCCAGCTCCAGCTTGCGGGCACGGATGTAGCGTCCGAGGCTCTCGCCTTTGTAATGCAGAAACAGGCGCTGCAGGTGCCATTTTGAATAACCGGCGTGGCGAGCAATATCGTCGATACGCAGGGGCTGGTGCAGGTTATCGTCTATCCACTGCACAATGGTCTCAATAACCTGTGCGGAAATTGTCATTGCTGCCTCTCCTTTTATCATCACGGCGTGCTCACTCCCACCAGACGTGAAATTGCTGATCCCTGTCCCCTACTCTTACCGGCTCTCCCTGAACCGGCGTTAACAGTCGGTAGTGCTTGTCGCGGCTGGCCCGCGTCAGCTGCCGGTACGGATCGTTCCACAAGTGCCGCGCCAGCACGAAGCGTCCGGAATGGCTCGGCAGCACCGCAGCAGCATTGAGGTCCGCCGCCGCCTGCGCCGTTTCGTCCGGCATCATGTGCACGTGCCGCCAGTCGGGATCGTACTGGCCGTTCTCCATGATCGCGATGTCCGGGCCGCCAAACTGCTCGCCGATCGCCTTAAAGTGCGGGCCGTATCCGCTGTCGCCGCTGTAGTAAATCTTCCTGTCCGGCGTGACGAACATAAAGCTCGCCCACAGCGTCTGATTGCGGTTGAGATCGCGCCCGGAGAAGTGGCGGGCCGGCAGAACGTGGACCGTCAGGGTGTCGTCTACCGCCACTTCCGTATTCCAGTCCACCTCGGTGATAATCTGTCCGTTCATTCCCCAGTAGCGCAGGTGCGAGCCGACGCCGAGCGGTGTTATCACCCGGCGAACTTTGGGCATCAACCCTTTCATCGTCGCGTAGTCCAGATGATCGTAATGATCGTGGGAGATAATCAGCAGATCGATCGCCGGCATCGACTGCGCGGACCACGGATAGTCACCGGGGAACGCTTTATTAATGAATGAAAAAGGTGACGCATAGCGGCTAAACACCGGGTCAATCAGGATGCGTTTCCCCGCCAGCTGCAGATACCAGGAGGAGTGCCCCAACCAGACGATGACCTCGCTGTCGCGCGGGATAGCCGCGAGATCGGTGTCAATCACCGGCAGCGGTTCGTCGGGCCACGCGTAGTCGCGCTTTTCCGTTAAAAAGCGCCAGAGCGTTGCCAGCTTATTGCCGCCGCCCGAGGAGGGCGGCGGCGCAACCTGATTGCGAAAGGCCCCGTCGCGATAGTGCGGCGAACGCTGCACCTCGCTCAGCGCGTCGCCCTTCGGCGCCTGGCCAAATCCGGCATTCAGGATAGAGGGAAAACTTCCTGCACTGGCAATTAACATCACGATGACCACGCTGAGTGTGAACGCTGCATTCTGTGACCTGCATCCGGCTTCTGCTCTCCGGAACGCGCGTCGCCTTGAAAATGAGTGAGTGAGCACTCATTATAGTAAGGGACTAAAAACCGTCAAGGCGATTTTCATTATTTTAACATTGCCGTTGAAGTCGCGCCCCGCGCGTGATTCAATCCCCGCTTTTCATTAACTTAAGAGGGTTATGCCGTGGCTCGTCCAAGGAGTGAAGATAAGAAACAGGCGCTGCTTGATGCCGCCACCGACGCGGTTGCCCTGCAGGGAATTGCCGCCTCAACGGCGCTTATCGCCCGCAATGCCGGTGTGGCGGAAGGAACGCTGTTTCGCTATTTTCCCACGAAAGACGATCTGCTTAACGCCCTGTACCTGCACCTGAAAACGCTGCTGTGCGAAGCGCTGCAGGCGGGACTGAAGGATATGTCGACGCCGAAAACCATCGCCTGTGACGTCTGGAACAGCTACATCAGCTGGGGCCTGAAAAATACGCTGGCCCAGCGCGCGGTGCGCCGCATGTCGGTGAGTGAAAAGATAACCCCCGAAACGCGCCAGCAGGTTAACGAGCTGTTCCCCGAATTATATAAGCTCTGCCAGCGCGCGATGCGCCAGGAGCTGATGACGATTGAGTTTGAGGATTTTGGCGACGCGCTGTTTTTAGCGCTGGCGGAAACCACCATTGAGTTTGCGCTTCGCCATCCGGCGCGCTCGCAGGAGCTTATCTCCCTCGGTTTTGAATCCATGTGGCGGGCGCTGGCCCAGGAAAACCCGGTGTGAATGCCGACGCGGTCATTAACCACGCGCACCGCTACGCGCTGGCGCTGCCTTTCACCGAGCTGTGCTGGCCGTTCGGCGCGGAGTACGACGTCTACAAAGTCAGCGGCAAAATTTTTATGATTGCGGTGAAAAGGCCCGGTAAGCGATTTATCAACCTGAA
>NZ_CAJYMB010000110.1 GCF_913775985.1 uncultured Pluralibacter sp.
ACTGGAGTTCAGACGTGTGCTCTTCCGATCTCTCGCAGTGGTTGCGTACGGTAGCGGCCTTCTGCTTCGCTTTCTGATCAATGACATATTTCAGCGCCAGCAGCATGCCGAGCCCGATAAACGCGCCCGGCGGCAGCATCGCGAGCAGGAACGGCGTATCGGTGTGAAACACTTCAATGCGCAGCGCTTTAGCCCAGCCGCCCAGCAGACCGTCCGCGCCGTCAAACAGCGTACCGTTGCCAAGAATTTCGCGAATGGAGCCCAGCACGAACATCGCGCAGGTGGCGCCCAGCCCGATGGAGAAACCGTCCAGCGCCGACAGCGCCGGTCCTTTTTTCGCGGCAAAAGCTTCTGCGCGGCCAACCACGATGCAGTTGGTAACGATCAGCGGGATAAAAATCCCCAGCGACTGGTAAAGACCAAATGCATAGGCGTTGATCAGCATCTGCACGCAGCTAACCACCGAGGCGATGATCATTACGTAGATGGGGATGCGGATTTCGCTCGGCGTCCAGCGGCGCAGCAGTGAAACAAACAGGTTGGTCAGGGTCAGCACCAGCGTCGTAGCCAGGCCCAGTCCGAGGGCATTGGTCGCGGTTGATGTCACCGCCAGCAGTGGGCACAGGCCCAGGAGCTGCACCAGCGAGGAGTTGTTTTTCCATAATCCCTGGACAATAACGTCTTTAATTTCGCTCATAGTCTACTCTTCACAGGGGCTAAGTTGATTGAGGCTGGCCGGCAGCGTTTGCGCATACAGCCCGGCACGCTTGACGGCATTGACCACTGCCCGCGGGGTGATCGTCGCCCCGGTGAACTGGTCAAATTCGCCGCCGTCTTTCTTCACGGCCCAGCGGCTGTCGCCCGCGCCGTGGATTGCTTTCCCGCTAAAGTGGGTTATCCAGTCGGAAAGCCGCAGCTCGATTTTGTCCCCCAGCCCCGGCGTTTCGTGATGCTGGGTGACGCGCGTCCCGAACACCGTACCGCTGAAGTCGGCGCCAACCAGCAGCTGAATCGCGCCAGAATAGCCGTCAGGTGCGGTGGTCTCCATCACTACGCCTGACGGGACATTGTCCTTCAGGGCGATATAGATCTTATGCGGTCCTTTACCCAGCGGTGGCGCCGTTACGATAAAACAGTTTTTCAGCAGGTCATTATTATAGCGATCTTGCGGAATCACCTGATCAAAAAGCGCCATTTGCTGTTTAGCCGACTGAATATCAATGGTGCTTTTGGTCAGCTCATTGATAATCGCCGTTGCGCCGGTGGCCCCGGCGGCAAACAGCGCCAGCGTGATCCCGTGTTTTTGAATAGTCTTCAGCATCTCAGTCTCGGCGATGTCCGTAAACGCGCGGGCGCGTGTAGTAATCGATCAGCGGCACCGTAATATTGGCCAGCAGCGTCGCGAAGGCGACACCGTCGGGATAGCCGCCGAAGCTGCGGATCAGCCAGACCAGCAGACCCGCCAGCGCGCCGTAAACCAGGCGGCCGCGGTTGGTGGTGGATGCGGTCACCGGGTCGGTGAGAATAAAAAAGGCGCCCAGCATCGTGGCTCCTGACAGCAGGTGTATCTGCGGCGAGGCCAGGGTTTCCGGTGAGAACAGCCAGCCGAGGGTAGCGCACGCGGTGAGGCTCAGCAGAAAACTCACCGGAATGTGCCAGCGGATGGTCTTTTGCCACAGCAAAAACGCGCCGCCTGCCAGATAGGCAATGTTAATCCACTGCCAGCCAATCCCGGCCAGCGCGCCGCGATAAATAGACGCCTGCATAATGTCGCCAACGCTGTGTCCGGCGTGCAGCGAGGTTTTGAAGTTATCCAGCGGCGTTGCCTGGCTTATGCCGTCAACGCCCATGCGCAGGGCGTCCACCGTTGCGCCATCGGCGGCGTGGCCGCTAAAAATAATCTGCAGCGTATCGATAAAATCCGGAACCGAGGCGGCAAGACTTTGCGGCGGCAGCCATGAGGTCATCTGTACCGGAAAAGAGATCAGCAGCACTACATAACCGATCATTGCCGGGTTGAACGGGTTGTTGCCGAGGCCGCCGTACAGCTGCTTGGCGATAACCACCGAGAAAACCGTGCCGAGGACAATCATCCACCAGGGCGCCAGCGGGGGGATGCTGATGGCCAGCAACAGTCCGGTGAGCAGGGCAGAGTTATCGGCCAGCGACTGGGCCACCGACTGTTTGCGCAGGCGCACGATAGCCGCCTCGGCCAGGCAGGCCGCAGCAGCGGCCAGTAGCAGCTGAACCAGTGTGCCCCAGCCGAAATACCACGTCTGCACCGCAATGCCCGGCACCGCGGCCAGCATCACCAGCAGCATTATGCGCGAGGTCTGGCGATGATTGTGGGTATAAGGTGAACTCGCTATCTTAAAAACCATTTAATCCTCTTTCACTGCCTGCTGTGCGGCTTTTTTAGCCTGCGCCCTGGCGATGGCGGCAGCAACGGCGGCTTTGCGCGGATCGTCGCTGGCGGAAGCCGGGGCGGCGGCCTGCTGTTGTTCTGCCTTGCGGGCCTTGGCGCGGGCAATAGCGGCCTCAACCGCGGCCTTGCGGGGATCGGCTGCTTCGGCTGCCGGTTCAGCGGCAGCGGGCTGCTGCTGTGCTGCCTTGCGGGCTTTAGCCCGGGCAATAGCGGCCTCAACCGCGGCCTTGCTGGGATCGGCTGTTTCGGCAGCCGGTTTAGCGGCGGCAGGCTGCTGCTGTTCTGCCTTGCGGGCCTTGGCCCGGGCAATCGCGGCTTCAACGGCGGCCTTGCGAGGATCGGCTGCTTCGGTGGTCGATTCGACGGCAGCGGGCTGCTGCTGTTCTGCCTTGCGCGCCTGTGCCGCGCGGGCCTGCGCCTTCCGCGCTTCCCGGGCCGCAATCACTGCACTGTTATCCGGCGTCGCACCAGGCGCTATCACAATGGATTGCGGCGCCTGCTGTTTTTCGCGCGCGCGGGCCAGGGCGGCGTCGATGGCCGCCTTGTCCTGTGCGGCGGGCTGAACGGCGGCCTGCTTGTGGCGTTCCAGCCTTGCCGCTTTCTCGCGATCGAGGCGCTGCTGGCGGGCTTCAAAGCGCGCCTTGGCCTCTGCCGCCCGTTTCTCTTCCTGGCGTATCGCGCTTATCTCGGCTTTTTCCTGACGGAAATACTGCACCAGCGGAATGCTGCTCGGACACACCCACGCGCAGGCCCCGCATTCGATGCAGTCGGAAAGATTATGTGCGGTCGCTTTGTCGTGCTGCTGACCTTTACTGAACCAGTAGAGCTGCTGGGGCAGCAGATCCGCCGGGCAGGCATCGGCGCAGGCGCTGCAGCGGATGCAGCCTTGCTCTTCCTGGACTTCGCCGGTTTCTTTCGCCGACGGCGCCAGCAGGCAGTTAGTGATTTTTACTACCGGGACGTCGAGCCACGGCAGGGTAAAGCCCATCAGCGGGCCGCCCATAATTACCATCTGCTCTGCGGCGGGGTTAAAACCGGCGTCGTTGAGCAGGTGGCGTACCGGGGTGCCTAACCGGGCCCAGACATTGCCGGGGCGCGCGACGGACTCGCCGGTCAGTGTGACCACGCGCTCGGTAAGCGGTTCACCGTCGACAATCGCGCGCTTCACCGCGTAGGCGGTGCCGACGTTTTGCATTAGCACGCCAATATCGGACGAACGCCCGCCGTGGGGAACCTGCTTGCCGGTCAGAATTTGCGTCAACTGTTTGGCGCCGCCGGAAGGGTACTTGGTGGGGATCACCCGCAGCTGGATATCCCGTTCGTCGGTTAGCGCCGCACGCATCATGGCGATAGCCTGCGGTTTATTATCCTCAACGCCGATCAGCACCAGCTCTGGCTGCAAAATGTGGGCCAGAATGCGCACGCCGTCGATAATCTGGGCGGCGCAGTCCTGCATCAGCCGGTCGTCGGCGGTGATATAGGGCTCGCACTCGGCGGCGTTAATAATCAGGGTCTTAATTTTGTCACCGCCGCCGCGCAGCTTAACGCCGGTGGGAAAACCCGCGCCGCCGAGGCCGGCCACGCCGTACTGGTGGATACGTTCAATCAGCGCCTCGCGGCTGCGCTGGCGCCAGTCGCTCCAGCCCTCTTTCCCGAACCAGCGGTCTTCGCCATCGGCATCAATGACCACGCTCATTTCCGACAGGCCGGAAGGATGCGCGGTGGGGTGCGGTGCAATGGCCGCCACGGTGCCGGAGGTCGGTGCGTGGACGGGCAGCATTTTGCCCCAGCCGCGGGTCAGCGGCTGGCCGCGCAGCACCCGATCGCCGGGCGCGACGCAAAGCTCGCCCTCGGTGCCGATATGCTGTTTAAGCGGCAGGGTGTAGCGCTGCGCCAGCGGGACCTGGCGCAGCGGCGTGCCGCTGGACTGGGTTTTCATCTCTGGCGGATGAATACCGCCATCGAAATCCCAGATTTTGTCCTTTTTGAACGCAGAAAATAGCTTAAACATGATGTTCCACGGGAATATTACGAACCGGGATGGTATGCAGGTCCCACTTCCAGCTCTCCGTCGTTTCAGCAACGGGGTGCAGCGTGATGCACTGGGTCGGGCAGGGGGCGACGCAAAGATTGCAGCCGGTACAGAGATCGGCCACTACCGTATGCATCGCGCGGGTAGCGCCGACGATAGCGTCCACTGGACAAGCCTGAATACATTTGGTGCAACCGATGCAGTTGGCTTCGTCAATCACCGCCAGCAGGCGCGGAGGCTCTGCCGCATCTTCATCGCCGTCAATTGGCTGTGGTTCAACGTTGAGCAGGGCGGCAATTTTCAGCATCACCGCCTCGCCACCGGGCGCGCAGCGGTTAATATTTTCGCCATTGGCGCCGACGGCCTCCGCATAGGGGCGGCAGCCCGGATAGCCGCACTGGCCACACTGGCTCTGGGGCAATATTTCGTCAATTTTCTCGACGATCGGATCGTCTTCTACCGCAAAGCGGCGGGAGGCGTAGCCGAGAATCGCGCCAAAAATCAGGCCCAGCGCGCTAATCGACGCAATAGCAATCCACACCAGCATCATTACAGCTTCACCAGACCCGTAAAGCCCATAAATGCCAGCGACATCAGGCCGGCCGTAACCAGCGCGATAGCGTTACCGCGAAACGGTGCCGGAACGTTGGCGACCACCAGGCGCTCGCGAATGGCGGCAAACAGCACCATCACCAGCGAGAAGCCAACGGCGGCGGAGAAGCCGTACAGTGCAGACTGCAGGAAATTATGGCCAAGGTTAATGTTCAGCAGCGCCACCCCGAGTACCGCGCAGTTGGTTGTGATCAGCGGCAGAAAGATGCCCAGCAGGCGATACAGCGCGGGGCTGGTTTTACGCACCACCATCTCCGTAAACTGCACCACCACCGCAATCACCAGAATAAAAGCGAGAGTGCGCAGATAAACCAGGTTCAGCGGGATCAAAATCCAGGTGTCGATCAGCCAGGCGCACACCGAGGCGATAGTCATAACGAAGGTTGTCGCCAGCCCCATGCCCATCGCCGTTTCCAGCTTTTTGGAAACGCCCATAAACGGACACAGTCCCAGAAACTTCACCAGAACGAAGTTGTTCACCAGAACGGTGCCGACAAAAAGAAGTAGGTAATTAGCCATGTTGCAACGTGTGACCTGAGACTAAAAAAGCCGCCTATTATCTGATAAAGCCGAACAGGCGACAACGTAGTGTTTGTGTGGTTATTACGGGTTAACGAACGTCCGCTTAACCCGCGACGACCGCTTAAAATAGGGTACCATCAGCGAGGTGGCCAGCAGCGGAAATACCAGCTGTCGCATCGCCACAGCGTCCGGCACAGGCGAGAAAGCGAAAGTTTTTATCGCCAGCAAAACCGAAATCAGCAGCCACAGAATATAGTGCTTAGGCACGAGGCTGCGGCGCTTGAAAAAGGCTACCGTTAGCCAAAGGGTGTAGTACCACATGAGCGCTGCGGCCAGCAGCGACAGCAGCCAGAGGCTTAACCTGCCGGGGCCTAATGCGCTAAGCCTGCCGAGCGCATCGGGAGAAATCAGTACGCCGGCATAGAGCAGAATCGCCAGCGACGCGCTCACTGAGGCGACAATCAGCCAGGCCAGCGGCGCGAGCAGCCAGCCGCCAATACGTTCTGCGGACATCTCTTCTCCTGAGTCAGAGCGGGTAAAAAGCTGGGCAAGTATAAGCAACTGGCCGCGGGGAAAACAGTGTTACTGCACGTAATGCCAAACGGTTTTCGGCACCTGGCCAATATCGAACAGGCGTCCGCCGGAAACCAGCTCGGCGCGGCGGTGGTCTGCTGCGCGGTACATATTGATGATGTCAGTGCTGTCGGTCAGAGAGTAATTGAGGTGATCGAATAATTTTTCCAGACTTTCCAGAGAGCTTACTTTGCGAAATTTTAATAGATAGTCCTGAACGGTCATAGTAAACCTTGCCATTTAAAATATTGTATTTATTGGATAAAGCGCATTTCTGTATACCTGACAATATTTTATCACCCTCTGCCGGCAGGCAGGCGACACAGGAATATCTGCGTCGAGAGAGCATAAAAAAAGTAACGGCAGGCTAATGCACTGCTGTCAGGTTAAAATACGAGGTTTTATTAATGCAAATACCGGCCGGGCAGGCCTGCGGAAATGAAGATTACCGTCATTTGAATCGCCAGGCAACTGCCGTCAGCGTCCATAAACGGAGATTTTTACGCTTTATTGTGTCCCTCGTGATGGTAATCAATAAATACTGCGATTTTTACTATAGTCATGCGCGCACAGCGGGTCAGGATCAAAAACGGCCGCCGGAAGGCGACCGCTATTTTTATGCGGTTTTCACCGTTTGCGCTTTTGCGTCTGCCGCAGGCGTTTGATAATCATCAATATGATGTGCAACCACCAGCAGCATCAGCGAAACCCCAAGAACCACCCAGCCAATTAGCTCAATAATGCGATTAAATACAAGAGTCATATCATTCGTATCGCCAAATTTAACAAGAATGAAATGTTAACCGCATCGGCGAAAAGTCGCCAGGGCAAGTGGCAATTTTATATTCAGCAGGAGAATACTTTCGGATTTTGACTCTCTACAATGTGGGTTTAAGAATGCCAGGCTTATACCGATAAAGTTAAGCAAAAGCGTAATACAAAGAGGAGGAGCAATGAGCGATACAATTCGGGTCGGCCTGATAGGCTACGGCTACGCCAGTAAGACGTTCCACGCCCCGTTAATCGACGGCACGTCGGGCATGACCCTGGCGGCCATCTCCAGCAGCGACGAGCAGAAAGTCAAAGCCGACTGGCCTTCTACCGCGGTGGTGGGCGATCCGCAGCAGCTGTTCAGCGATCCGTCGATAGATCTCATCGTTATTCCTACGCCGAATGACACCCACTACCCGCTGGCGAAAGCAGCTCTCGAAGCCGGCAAGCACGTAGTGGTTGATAAACCGTTCACGGTGACACTGTCACAGGCCAGGGAGCTGGAAGCCGTCGCGCGCCGCTGCGGTCGCCTGATTTCAGTTTTTCACAACCGCCGCTGGGACAGCGACTTCCTCACCGTAAAATCGCTGATTAACGACGGTACTCTTGGGGAAGTCTCCTATTTCGAGTCGCACTTCGACCGCTATCGCCCGGAAGTCCGCAACCGCTGGCGCGAGCAGGGCGGCCCCGGCAGCGGCATCTGGTACGATCTTGGGCCCCACCTGCTGGATCAGGCGATAACTCTGTTTGGCCTGCCGGTGAGTCTGGCTGTCGATCTCGCTCAGCTGCGCCCCGGCGCGCATTCCACCGACTATTTTCACGCGGTGCTGGCCTATCCCCAGCGGCGCGTGATCCTGCACAGCACCGTGCTGGCCGCGGCCGAGACGCCGCGCTATATCGTGCACGGCTCCCGTGCAAGCTACATAAAGTACGGCGTTGACCCGCAGGAGGACCGGCTGAAAAACGGCGAACGCCTGCCGCAGGAGGACTGGGGGTATGACATGCGTGACGGCGTGCTCACCCGGGTTGACGGCGACGAACGCCGGGAAGAAAGCTGGCTGACCACGCCGGGAAACTATCCCGCTTACTATGCCGGCATT
>NZ_CAJYMB010000111.1 GCF_913775985.1 uncultured Pluralibacter sp.
TGAAACCCTGCTTGAAGTCCGCAACCTGAGCAAAACCTTCCGCTACCGCACCGGCCTGTTTCACCGCCAGCACGTAGAAGCGGTCAAGCCGCTCAGCTTTACGCTGCGCGAGAAGCAGACGCTGGCGATTATCGGCGAGAACGGCTCCGGAAAATCCACGCTGGCGAAGATGCTGGCAGGAATGATTGAACCGACCACCGGCGAGGTGCTGATTGACGATCACCCGCTGAAATACGGCGATTACGCTTTTCGCAGCCAGCGCATCCGCATGATATTCCAGGATCCGTCAACGTCGCTCAACCCGCGCCAGCGCATCTCGCAAATCCTCGATTTTCCGCTGCGCCTGAATACCGATCTCGACGCCGAAGCGCGGCGCAAGCACATTATTGAAACGCTGCGCACCGTAGGCCTGCTGCCGGATCACGTGAACTACTATCCGCACATGTTTGCTCCCGGACAAAAGCAGCGTCTGGGCCTGGCCCGGGCGCTGATCCTGCGCCCGAAAGTGATTGTCTGCGACGAGGCGCTGGCGTCGCTGGATATGTCAATGCGCTCGCAGCTGGTGAACATGATGCTGGAGCTGCAGGAGAAGCATAACCTGACCTACATCTATGTGACGCAGCATCTGGGCATGATGAAGCACATCAGCGACCAGGTGCTGGTGATGCACCAGGGCGAAGTGGTAGAGCGCGGCAGTACCGCCGACGTGCTCGCCTCGCCGCTGCATGATTTAACCAAGCGGCTAATCGCCGGTCACTTTGGCGAAGCGCTGACCGCGGACGCGTGGCGCAAGGATCGCTAAGTGCTCCCCCGCAGTGGTCGGATTAACGCTCCCGGCGACTCTATGCTAGAATCGCCACGTTTAACGACGGCTGGCGATAAAATGTACAGCCGTTACAACAATGACATAAGGATTAAAAGCTATGGGTTTTCTTTCCGGTAAGCGCATTCTGATCACTGGCCTTGCCAGTAAACTGTCCATCGCCTGGGGTATCGCGCAGGCCATGCATCGTGAAGGCGCTGAGCTGGCGTTCACCTACCAGAACGACAAGCTGAAAGGCCGCGTTGAAGAGTTTGCTGCTCAGCTGGATTCCAGCATTGTTCTGGAATGCGACGTTGCTCAAGATGAGAGCATCGACGCAATGTTTGCCGAACTGGGCAAAACCTGGCCGAAATTTGACGGTTTCGTACACTCCATCGGCTTTGCTCCGGCAGACCAGCTGGACGGTGACTACGTCAACGCCGTAACCCGCGAAGGCTTCAAAATCGCACACGACATCAGCGCGTACAGCTTTGTGGCCATGGCAAAAGCCTGCCGCACCATGCTGAATCCGGGCTCGGCGCTGCTGACCCTCTCCTACCTGGGCGCTGAACGCGCTATCCCGAACTACAACGTGATGGGCCTGGCGAAAGCCTCTCTGGAAGCTAACGTGCGCTACATGGCGAATGCAATGGGTCCGGAAGGCGTGCGCGTAAACGCCATCTCTGCCGGTCCGATTCGTACCCTGGCCGCATCCGGCATCAAAGACTTCCGCAAAATGCTGGCCCACTGCGAAGCGGTCACGCCGATTCGCCGTACCGTAACCACCGAGGACGTGGGCAACAGCGCCGCGTTCCTGTGCTCCGATCTCTCTGCCGGCATCTCCGGTGAAGTCGTGCACGTTGACGGCGGCTTCAGCATCGCTGCCATGAACGAGCTGGAACTGAAATAAGTTCTGTCGCGCCCCGCAAACCGGGGCGCGGATCCATTCATGCTGTTTCATTATTCCACTCTGTTATTTGTTATCACGTATCAATATTTTTCTCCGCCTCCCCCTTCGGTCAGGATAGCGTTCTCTGATACGCAAAATCATTCACCTGCATATTATTCAGGGTTGCCGGATAGCGGCCCAAAAAGCCACTTCTGAAATCCTGCTGGATGACAATGCGTGTAAACGAAACGACGCCCGGAAGGAACTCTCATGGAGCAACGCCGCGTTTACGGCAAAAGCCAGTGGTATCACGAAACTCAGTCACGGCAGCAGACAACGGAAGTGCTGGCGCTGGTTCCCGAAGCCGCTTTTGTCACCGATCGCTTTTTACTGGACCTCACGCTGCCGGCCGAAATAACTGCCGAAGCCGCCGGCTGGCTTACCCTTGCCCGCGCGACAGCCGCCGCGCTGCTGCCGGAAAATGTCGCCACTAACCGCCAGCAAACATTCAGCCTCTATGAGCGACTGAGCACCGCCCTGACGGTGGCGCAGGTCTGCGGCGTGCAGCGGCTCTGTAACCATTACGCCGCGCGCCTGGCCCCGCTTCCCGGACCGGATTCATCCCGGGAGAGCAATTACCGGCTGGCGCAGATAACCCAGTATGCCCGCCAGCTTTCCGCCTCCCCTTCCATTATCACCCTCCAGTCCCGCCAGCATCTTCGCGACGTCGGTTTGACCGCTGCGGATATCGTCCTTATCACGCAAATTGTGGGGTTTATTACCTGGCAGGCCAGGGTGATTGCCGCAGGGCACGCGCTGCTGGGCGTACCGGTGCGCTGGATCCCGGGAATGCCGGTGCAGGATGACGCTGACGCGCTGCGCTTTACCTGCCTGTCCTGCCGCTGGATGGCGGATGCGGACATTGCTGCCGATAGCATGCAGGGCACCGCGAATACGCGCGCGCATGGCTTACTCAAGCCGCTGGCGGCGCTGCTGGTCTGGGACGAGTCTTTGCGTAATGCCTTTTCGGCACTGCCAGATCTGTTTCCGGACGATCGCCCGGCACGCGTGAGCGGACTGGTGACCGCACGGATCAACGGTAGCGTCAGCTGTTTTAACGCGCTGGCCGCCGGATGTTCGGGCGACAGCGAGCTAGTGGAGGCGATCCGCCGCAGCGATACCGCCCTGCGCCACTGGCTTAGCCGCCATCCACAGGACAGCGCGATTATTCTGGCCAGCCAGCAGCTTACCCGCGCACCGGACCGCTTTAGCGCCGCGCAGGTCGCGCCGCTCGCGGCATCAGGATACGCTCCCGCGCAGATATTCACGCGCCTGGCGTGGTGCGGCCTGAGCGGCTGGCTGAACCGGCTAAAAATTGGGCTTGGGGATACGGAACCGCTCGCGTAAAAGGGGTAAAGAGCGCTTGCTGCCGGGGGTAATATCGCGTAAAACTGTCAGCCGCTCTTCTAGCCACGAAAACAGATTATTATGCTTCAGGACAATCCGCTGCTTGCACAGCTAAAACAGCAACTTCATTCTCAGACTCCCCGCGCTGAAGGGGTCGTCAAAGGCACCGAAAAAGGCTTTGGTTTTCTCGAAGTCGATGCCCAGAAAAGCTATTTCATTCCGCCGCCGCAGATGAAGAAAGTGATGCACGGCGACCGCATTGTCGCCGTGGTGCACAGCGAAAAAGGCAAGGAAAGTGCCGAACCAGAAGAGCTGGTTGAGCCTTTCCTGACGCGCTTCGTTGGCCGGGTGCAGCGCAAAGACGATCGCCTGTCTATTGTGCCGGATCATCCGCTGCTGAAAGATGCCATCCCCTGCCGCGCCGCCCGCGGCGTTGAACACGATTTTAAAGAGGGTGACTGGGCCGTTGCAGAAATGCGCCGTCATCCGCTAAAAGGCGACCGCGGCTTCTACGCCGAACTGACGCAGTTTATCACCTACGGCGAAGATCATTTTGTGCCGTGGTGGGTCACGCTGGCGCGCCACAACCTTGAAAAAGAAGCGCCGGACGGCGTAGCCACCGAGATGCTTGATGAAGGCCTCGAGCGTCGCGATCTCACCGCGCTGGACTTTGTCACCATCGACAGCGCCAGCACTGAAGATATGGACGATGCGCTGTATGTCGAGGAAGTTGCCGACGGCAAATTACATCTCACCGTCGCCATTGCCGATCCTACGGCGTGGATTGCCGCCGGCAGCAAAATGGATCGCGCCGCCAGCGTGCGCGCGTTTACCAACTATCTGCCGGGCTTCAACATTCCGATGCTGCCCCGCGAGCTCTCCGACGACCTGTGCTCTCTGCGTCCTAACCAGCAGCGTCCGGTACTGGCCTGCCGCATGGTGATCGGCGCCGACGGCGCAATTGAAGATGATATTGCGTTCTTCGCTGCCACCATCGAGTCAAAAGCCAAGCTGGCCTACGACAACGTGTCCGACTGGCTTGAAGGCAACGACGGCTGGCAGCCGCCGAGCGACGCGATTGCCGCACAAATTAAGCTGCTGGAGCGCATCTGCACCCTGCGCGGCGAATGGCGCCATCAGCACGCGCTGGTCTTTAAAGACCGTCCGGACTACCGCTTCGTGCTGGGTGAAAAAGGCGAAGTGCTCGATATTGTTGCCGAACCGCGACGCATTGCGAACCGCATCGTTGAAGAGTCGATGATCGCCGCTAACATCTGCGCCGCCCGCGTGCTGCGCGATAAGCTCGGCTTCGGGATTTACAACGTGCACACCGGCTTTGACCCGGCAAAAACCGAACAGCTGGCAGAGCTGCTCAAGAGCCACGATATTCATGTTGACGCGCAGGAAGTACTGACCCTGGGCGGTTTCTGCACCCTGCGCCGCGAGCTTGATGCTCTGCCTTCGGG
>NZ_CAJYMB010000112.1 GCF_913775985.1 uncultured Pluralibacter sp.
CGTCTGGCTCTCCTGCAGGCGCAGCACCTGTTTTTCCATCTGTTTGGCTTTGCGTGAGAGGTCTTCGTTATCGTAGACCTGTCCCCAGGTCGCCAGCCGCCGGGCGCTGTCGGCGACCCGGTCAATCTCTTTTTGCTCCGTCCGGTGGCGCAGAGCGTCACTCTCATCCCGCTCGCGCAGCGCCTGCCGCGCCGCGCTGCTGGGCAGGGCAAAGTGGTGCAGCGCGCCTTCGCGCAGGATCCAGCTGGCGCAGGTGACGTTATCCAGCAGCCTCGCGTCGTGAGAAACCATGATGAAGCTGCCGCGCCAGCCGCGCAGGAACGACTCCAGCCACAGCAGGGTCGGCAGGTCGAGATGGTTGCCGGGCTCGTCCAGCAGCAGCACGTCCGGCTCGCGGATCAGCGCCCGGGCCAGCAGCAGCCGCGTGTGCTGGCCGCCGCTAAGGGTTGCGCAGGTCAGCGCGGTATCCGCGGGGCTAAAGCCCATGCTGGCGAGCAGCGCATCGGCCTGCCAGCGCCGCGCGTCGCGTTCGTCGGCGGCGAGCTGCGCCAGTACCGCTTCAATCATGGTCAGAGGGGCAAGCTCGTCGGGCAGGTGCTGCTCAACGCGGGCCAGCAGGCAGCGGGCGGCGCGGGAAACGCTGCCGGATGACGGCTCCAGCGTACCGTCGAGCAGCTTCAGCAGAGTGCTCTTGCCGCAGCCGTTGTCGCCGATAAGGCCAACGCGGTCGCCTTTTTTAAGGGTGAATGAAAGATCGGAAAACAGTTGGCCAAAGGCCGTGTCCAGGCACAGCGCGTGTGCAGTCAGAAGTGTGCTCATTGTACTTACTCAAGTGTTACAGGCGTGAAAACGCCTCGTCAGATAACGCCGACGATAACCCGGTAAGCCGAGGGAAGGGATTTAACGCAGAATGTCTTCGCTCAAGCCGAAGTTATCGCAGCACGGAATGCGTAACGCTTGAGCAGAGGCGATCGCCAAAAGTATGTGAAAAATGAAACATTTCACAGTACGGCATGGGATCCTCCTTATTATTTATCAGGTTGATGAATGAATCGAATGTAGCGAGAAAGCCGGAAACAGGCAAGAAAAAAGGCCTGCGTATGCAGGCCTTGAGCGTTTAGATGGAGGTGCGCCGATAGCTGCGGTACTCCGGCTCCCAGAAGTTCTCGTTAATGGCCTGGGTCAGCGCGTCGGCGGAGGTGTTCACCGCCACGCCCTGCTGCTGGGCCATTTTGCCGACGGCGAAAGCGATCGCGCGGGAGACGGTATGAATATCTTTCAGCGCCGGCAGCACCAGCCCTTCGCCGTTATTTACCAGCGGCGAGTGCTTGGCGAGGGTTTCGCTGGCGGACATCAGCATCTCGTCGGTAATGCGGTTGGCGCCGGAGGCGATAACCCCAAGTCCGATACCCGGGAAGATATAGGAGTTGTTGCACTGGGCAATCGGGTAGGTCTGATCTTTCCACACCACAGGATCGAACGGGCTGCCAGTGGCGACCAGCGCGTGGCCGTCGGTCCAGCTGATGATGTCCTGCGGCGTTGCTTCAACCCGCGAGGTGGGGTTGGAGAGCGGCATGACGATCGGGCGCGGACAGTGCTTGTGCATCTCGCGGATGATCTCTTCGGTGAACAGGCCGCTCTGGCCGGAAACGCCAATCAGGATATCCGGCTTAACGTTGCGCACTACGTCGAGCAGCGACAGCTCCTCTTCCTGAGTATCCCACTGGGCGAGGCTCTCGCGCTTCTGCGCCAGCTTCGTCTGGAACGAGAGCAGGTTCGGCATCTTATCGGTGAGCAGGCCGAAGCGGTCCACCATAAAGATGCGCGAGCGCGCCAGCTCTTCGCTGAGGCCTTCCCGCTGGGTCTGGGCGATAATCTGTTCGGCGATACCGCAGCCGGCGGAGCCCGCGCCGAGGAACACGATTTTCTGCTCGCTGAGCTGGCTGCCCGCAGCGCGGCTGGCGGCGATCAGCGTCCCGACGGTGACTGCCGCAGTGCCCTGAATATCATCGTTGAACGAGCAAATCTCGTCGCGATAGCGGGTCAGCAGCGGCATGGCGTTTTTCTGGGCAAAGTCTTCAAACTGCAGCAGCACGTTCGGCCAGCGCTGCTTGACCGCCTGAATGAAGTCATCGACAAACTGGTAATACTCGTCGTCGGTGATGCGCGGGTGGCGCGCGCCCATGTACAGCGGATCGTTGAGCAGCTGCTGGTTATTGGTGCCGACGTCCAGCACTACCGGCAGGGTGTAGGCCGGGCTGATGCCGCCGCAGGCGGTGTACAGCGACAGCTTGCCGATAGGAATACCCATTCCGCCGATGCCCTGGTCGCCCAGGCCGAGAATGCGCTCGCCGTCGGTGACCACAATCACTTTAATGTTGTGGTTAGGGACGTTCTGCAGGATGTCGTCGATATTGTCCCGGTTCTCCCAGGAGATGAACACCCCGCGGGCGCGGCGGTAGATCTCCGAGAAGCGCTCGCAGGCGGCGCCCACCGTTGGGGTATAAATCACCGGCATCATTTCGTCGAGGTGGTTTTCCACCAGGCGATAGAAGAGGGTTTCGTTGGTGTCCTGGATGTTGCGCAGGTAGATATGCTTGTCGATTTCGGTTTTGAAGCCCTGGTACTGGATCCAGGCGCGCTCGGCCTGTTCCTCAATAGTTTCAACCACTTCGGGCAGCAGGCCCAGCAGGTTGAAGCTGCGTCGCTCTTCAATACTGAACGCGCTGCCTTTATTCAACAGCGGAAATTCGAGCAGAACCGGACCCGCGTACGGGATATACAGCGAACGATTTTTTTTTACGATAGGAAATATCACACTCACTCCTTTGTCATCACTTCAGGCCCGGACGACGCTAGCGTGAGGGTCTGACGGATACTGCGGCGCTGGAATTATAAAGCAAGTGTTAAAAAAATGGGCGAGTTAAAAAGTTGCGAAACTAAAAAAAGCACCTCCCTGGAAAGCAGGTCGGTGCCGGTGTATTAAAGCGCGATAAAATTAGCCGCGGCGTTTGCGGCCGGTGGCATGGGTGTGGTTCACCTGGCCATCGCTGTCGCCTTCAATAAGCACTTTTTTCTGGTTGGAGAGTTTGTAGTTCAGGCCAAGTAGGTGGCGTGCCTGACGGTTCGATTTCATGTTGACTCCTTTGATCCTGTTGTAAGTTTCAAGGTCGGTAGAAATATCACCTGTAGCGTGCAGATGTTGTTATCTGCCCGGTTATCATTCCCCTTTGCACAGCCGATGGCAACCCCGACAGCACGATAAGCAGAATATTCCGGGATTGCGGCGTGCGCGACATTCCTTACCGCTATCTGCTCTATACTCAATGGCTCAACAGTAAAAACAAGGAGTAACGCGATGACGATCCATAAGAAAGGCCAGGCGCACTGGGAAGGCGATCTTAAGCACGGCAAAGGTACCGTATCCACCGAGAGTGGCGCGCTCAGCCAGCAGCCTTACGGGTTCAATACCCGCTTTGAGGGCGCGAAGGGCACAAACCCGGAAGAGCTGATTGCTGCCGCGCACGCGTCCTGCTTCTCCATGGCGCTGTCACTGATGCTGAGCGACGGCGGCTACACCGCAACGTCCATTGATACCGAAGCAACCGTGTCGCTGGATAAAAAAGACGGCGGTTTTGCCATCACTAAAGTTGCGCTGCAGAGCCGCGTCGCGGTGCCGGATATCGATCCGAGCAAGTTTGATGAAATCATCCAGAAAGCGAAGGCCGGCTGCCCGGTTTCGCAGGTGCTTAACGCAGAAATTACCCTCGATTACACCCTGAACTGATTTTGCCGCCGCCGGGGCAACCCGGCGGCGGTAACTCTCGCCTCACTCTCTTCTCTAAAGCGGCCTGCGGCGCAGGCGACCCAGACTAAACATCACTGCGACAGCCGATGTCGCCACCGCAATCCACAGGCTCAGGCGCACGGCATGCTCCTCCATTGACGGCGCGGCAGAGCTTGCCAGCAGCGCCAGCGCGACGCCAACAATGGACGCTCCCAGACACTGGCCGAAGGTTCTGACCACTGCAAGTACGCCGGACGCATAGCCGCTGTATTCCCGCACCACGTTACCCATGATTTCGCGGTTATTCGGGCTCTGAAAGCAGCCAAATCCAACCCCGCACACCAGGCTGCGCAGGCCGATATCCCAGACGCCGGCGTGGGCAGGCAGCGCCGCCAGCAGCGCCAGCCCCACGATAAAAATCCCGAGCCCGGCGGTAGAAATGGCCGCGGGAGAGTATTTGTCCGCCAGCCGGCCCGCCCGGGGCGCAACCAGCATGATCCCCAGCGGCCAGGGGGTAAACAGCAGCGCGGCGCTGAAGGCGCTGTGGCCGTAAACGTTCTGAAACAGAAACGGCAGGGCGATAAAGGCGATGCCCTGGCTGACAAACGAAGCCAGCGACGTCAGCGCCGCGAGCGTGAAGCGCGACGAGGCAAAGATAGCCGGCGGCAGCAGCG
>NZ_CAJYMB010000113.1 GCF_913775985.1 uncultured Pluralibacter sp.
CGGCACTCAAAGAGATGATTGCGGCGTCGCCACACAGGTGATGGAACAAGGGGCGGATAAGGGCTGGCGGATACGCATTTCAAACCCGACGGGAATTAACTGACTGGTCAATGTCCGCTTTTGCTCATAGCAGCCCTATCTAGCTTCTTGATGGGCAGCTTCGTGCCAGAAGTGGACGCTAGCAGGAGTGCCTTTCTGATTGGTTACCTGACGATAGTCTGCACAGTGAAACATTGATCTCTTTCTTCTTTCGTTTATAGTTAAGCGCCTGTTCCGACAAGATCAGGCTTCGTGGTCTGCGTTCATCCCCTGATGAGCTGGCCTAATTCAGTCCTGAAGGCATCGTTTGCCGTAAAGGAGAACTCAAAAAATCATGCGTCTTACGCCACCCTGAGTCGTAACCCTTCTTTGTCGCACTGAGTAGTCTCAGTCGCGCACTCAAAAGCATCCCGTCTGCGGATGTGCTTTTCGCACCTGAAATTTTTGCCCTCACGGGCTGACTGTATCTAAAATCTGAGAAATTATTATGCTGCTGTCCTCGACGCGTAAGGACTGGCTGGGTAACGTCCGTGGTGACGTGCTCGCCGGTATTGTCGTCGCGCTCGCGCTCATTCCTGAAGCGATCGCGTTTTCCATCATTGCCGGAGTTGACCCGCAGGTCGGCCTCTACTCGGCGTTCTGTATTCCCGTGGTTATGGCCATCTTTGGCGGACGTCCCGCCATGATTTCATCGGCTACCGGCGCCATGGCACTGCTGATGATAACCCTGGTGAAAGACCACGGCCTGCAGTATCTGCTGGCGGCATCAGTGCTGACCGGCCTGCTGCAGCTGGCTGCCGGCCACCTGAAGCTTGGCAGTCTGATGCGCTATGTGTCGCGCTCTGTCGTGACGGGCTTCGTCAACGCGCTGGCCATTCTGATATTCATGGCGCAGCTGCCGGAGCTGACCAACGTGACCTGGCACGTTTATGCGCTTACTGCCGCCGGCCTGGCCATCATCTATCTCTTTCCATACCTCAATAAAACCATTCCCTCCCCGCTGGTCTGCATCGTGGTGCTGACGGCCATCTCCATGTGGCTGCACCTGGATGTGCGTACCGTGGGCGACATGGGCAAACTGCCCGACAGCCTGCCGGTGTTCCTCATTCCGGACATTCCGCTGAACCTGGATACGCTGCTGATTATCTTGCCTTACTCTGCCGGTCTCGCCGTGGTGGGACTGCTGGAGTCAATGATGACCGCCACTATCGTGGACGACATGACCGATACCCCGAGCGATAAAAACCGCGAGTGCAAGGCGCAGGGCATCGCCAACGTCTGCACGGCGTTTATCGGCGGTATGGCGGGCTGCGCCATGATCGGTCAGTCGGTAATTAACGTGAAGTCCGGCGGGCGCGGGCGCCTCTCCACCCTGACGGCCGGACTGGTGCTGCTCTGCCTGATAATCTTCCTTCGTGACCAGGTATCGCAGATCCCGATGGCGGCGCTGGTCGCGGTCATGATCATGGTTTCCATCGGCACCTTCTCCTGGCGTTCCATTACCGACCTGCGCCGCCACCCGCTGTCAACCAGCGTGGTCATGCTGGCAACCGTGGTCGTGGTGGTGGCCACCGATAATCTGGCCTTCGGCGTGCTGACCGGGGTGCTGATTGCCTCGCTGAATTTTGCCACCAAGGTAGCGCGCTTTATGACGGTCAGGTCGTCACTGGAGGGCGATACCCGGACCTATACCGTGACTGGTCAGGTCTTTTTTGCCTCCGCCGATCGCTTTATGAGCCATTTTGACTTCCGGGAAGCTGTAGAGCGCGTGGTCATTGACGTCACACACGCCCACTTCTGGGACATCACCTCCGTGAGCGCGCTGGACAGGGCGGTAATCAAGTTCCGCCGTGAAGGCGCTGAGGTAGAAATATTGGGCATGAACGACGCCACCCGCACCCTCGTTGACCGCTTCGGCGTGCATGACAAGCCGGAAGAAGCGGAAAAACTGATGGGCGGTCACTAACCGACAGGAGATTCAGCTATGAACAATACCGTTGTGGCCTGCGTGGACGGTTCACCGTCAACCGGGCCGGTCTGTGACTACGCGGCGTGGGCCGCTGCCGGCCTTTCCGCGCCGCTGGCCCTGCTGCACGTGCTGGAAAAAGACGGTCATCCGGCCGTCTCTGACCTGAGCGGCAGCATTGGCATCGACAGCAAAGAGCTGCTGACCGAAGAGCTTGTGCGCGTGGAGGGGGAGCGCAGCCGCCTGCTCATGGCACAGGGTAAAGCCATTCTGACCGGCTGCGCGGAGCGGTTGTCCCGTGCGGGGGTTCCGGAAGTGTGCCAGCTGCAGATGCACGGCGCGCTGGATGAAATCCTTGCCGGGCTGGATGACGTCAGGCTGATGGTTCTCGGACAACGGGGCGCGGAACATACGGTGGGCAGCCAGCTGGAAAGCGTCATCCGCCTGCAGAAAGAGCCCGTGCTGGTCGTGCCTGAAACGTTCAGCGCACCATCCCGGGTGCTTTTTGCCTGGGATGGCAGCGAGGCCAGTCGCCGAAACCTGACCCGGCTGACCGTGAGCCCGCTGCTTCGCGGTCTGAACTGTCATGTTGTGATGGTGAACGGCGACGATGCTTCACTGCATGATGCGCAGCAAATCCTGCAGGCAGCCGGCATTGATGCAGAGTCCCGGCTGATTCAGGATGAATCCGTCTCGCGCGGGCTGTGCCGTTACGCGGAGGAAAACGGAGCGGACCTGATCGTGATGGGAGCCTGGGGACACTCCCGGCTGCGCCGGTTCTTTATCGGCAGTCACACCACGGCGATGCTGGCTGAAAGCCATTATCCGCTGCTGATGCTGCGGTAAACGTTACGGGCCTGCAATCGCGGGCCCTTTTCATAACACGCCTCCGGAACATCAGTCCCGGAGCAGTTCATTTGTGCGGCACCTTTGTCAGCCGCGCTCAGGGAATACCATGCGTCAGCTGTTTCGCTTTATGTATCAGCACGGCAGCCATCTGGTTTTTGGCGCGATACTGATGGCAATGTCGAGTTTCGGACAGACTTATTTCGTATCGCTTTACGGGCAGGACCTGCGTCAGGCCTTCGGGCTCAGCGACGGCGGGCTGGGCGGTCTTTATGCCGCCGGCACCGTGATGAGTGCCGTCACGCTAACCTGGGCAGGCCGGATGATTGATTACACCACCACCCGTCGCTTCACCCTGGCCGTTACCCTGCTGCTGGTGACGGCGTGCCTGCTGGTCTCCTGTGCGCAGGCGGCATGGATGCTTTGTGCAGGTTTTTACCTGCTTCGTCTCGGCGGGCAGGGGCTGATGGTGCATACCGCTCTAACGGCGACTGCGCGCCAGTTTCCGTTTGATGCCGGCAAGGCGCTGGGCGCTATCGCACTGGGCCTGTCGCTGGCGCAGGCGCTGTTTCCGTTGGCTGCCGTACAGATTAACTATCTGACGGGATGGCGCACTGCCTGGCTGATAAACGCTGCGGTCCTGGTGGCCGGCGTTGCGCTGGCTGTCAGCTGCCTTCCGCGCACAGCCGAAAAGCCGCTGCGGACTTTCAGAAAGCGGGGCGCAGAGAAGGTTCGCGAAGCGTCAGTATGGAAGAACCGGAATCTGCTCCTGGCGCTGCCCGCAGTACTAGCGTCACCTTTCATCACCACGGGCTTCTTTTTCCATCAGGCGCGCCTGGCAGAGGAGAAAGGATGGGCGCTGTCGTGGGTTGCAGGGTGGTTTATTGCCTATGCGATAACGCAGGCGATTTCCCTGCTGTCATTTGGCCCGCTGATAGACCGGCTGACGCCACGCCGGCTGCTTCCGTGGTTTCTGCTGCCCCAGGGAGCCGGCATGCTGGCGCTGTGGCTTAGCAGCAGTCAATGGGTCACGCCGTTTTATCTCATCATGACCGGCGTATCGTCAGCCATTGCATCCACGCTGGCGACCGCGCTGTGGGTACAGCTGTTTGGCTCCGCGCAGCTGGCAAAAGTGCGATCGGCCGTTGAGGCAGGTACTGTGCTTGCCAGCGGCGCTTCTCCGGTCATCATGGGTGTGCTGATTGATCATCACGTCACTCTCAGAATACAGGCACTGATTTGCCTGGTTTTCATTACCGCTGCTAGCCTGGTAGCAACCCGGGTTCAGGTCGCCAGCCCTGAGGACATAAACAGTTGAATACAGAGCTTGTCTGACTGGCCCAAAGTGCAGTAAGTAAATTCAACTCTGTACCAAAGCGGACATCATGGCCATTAAACAGTGCCAACAGCTGAGTTAGACTCTCTGAGGTAGAATATCTGGCATTATTTATCAGCCTTGTTCCATGGCATTTTTAACAATAAATTTGCCATTCCACATGTACCGCTGACGCCTGCAAAAAGCAATCCTGCGCCTGTAATTCCGGAGAGTAAAAACAGACGGCTGTCTATGCTGTATCCCACAACAACGCCAGCAAGAACCAGTGTGCCCGCTGCAATCTGTACTTGTCTCATAACAGGCAATGGTTGCTTTTTGTCTTCAACAACCGGGAGGCGAGCGCTCTTCCATGAATCAATTCCACCAGCCAGTATAAAAGCAGGTGCCGGGCCTGCTGTTGCCATGAGCGTAATGGCATTTTGAGCAGTGCGGCCACCTGACAGACAGTAAAAGATGACAGGCAGCCCCTCTGGATTATCTATCTTTTTACCTGACAGGATATCGGTAAGGGGAAATGAACGTGCGTCAGGAATATGTTCACGCAGATATTCTGTTGTATCGCGAATATCAATGAGCAAAGCGCCTTGTTCAATCAGCCTTTTAACTTTTTCAGGTGCTACAGATTCCTGACTCATTTGAACTCCTCAGTACAATAAATTTCTTTGAGCGCAGAGATAACTTTCTTTACAGCATCATCTTTGATGAAGTAGTTAATTCTCTGAGCCACTCTTTCAGACTCAATTAATCCATCCTCTTTCATTTTTGCTAAATGCTGAGAGGTTGCTGAGGGTGTTAAGCCGGTCAACTTACACAAATCACCTGATGAGGTGCCAGGTTTATCGATCAGCACACAGAGGATCAGTAGCCGGCGGGTGTTACTCATCGACTTAAGTAGGGTGGTTGCGCGCGAGGCGCTTTCCTGTAGTTGCAAAGTGATATTCATCTCTTAATTTTAGAAATCTCTAATTTTAGAAAACTCTAAACAAAAAACCATTCTCATGCAAGCAGAAAATTTCAGCGAATCAGTTAATCTGAGTTTACTGATTAACATTTTAGAATCATGCATTTATGTGTATTCAGCCCCAAAGAGCAAAAGCCGGACATACGAAAAATCATAAAAATGTAACGACCAGGTGAGCACTGGCATGGCGGAATTCGGGGGAAGCGGTGGACAGTTTTCAGGCATCGACTATTATTTAAATACCATGCCGCAGTGATAAGCATGATGGACCTTCAGTACTCTCTTTACAGCCCGCTCAGCGCGGGTTTTTTTATATATGCTGCCCGTATTCACGCTGAAGATTTCTTTCCCTCCCCACATGTAACTTTGAACGCCCGCTATCCGTCCTGCCCAGACAGGTGGCGTGAGAGAAATGAAGGAATTTGCCGGTTGCACCGCTAAGGCACTATTCTTTACCCCCGTTGATAAGCGGGCGCGCATCAACGGGCACCCGCAGGAAGGAACGGCTCCCTGTGACAAATCTGGCGGCAGGTCCTTTTTTTCAATTAAATCCGTGCAATGCCGTCATCACTATCACGCATGTGCCAGCGCCTGGTGTTAGCAATGCCGTGGAAACCCGCATCGATTTGCACCAGATGTCATCATCAGATCGCAGTGTTTCAGTACTGTTCGAATCAGCAACGTCGTCTGATTTTTTTACTTTTGCAGGGGGTGATAACTGGGATGATTTTATTCCAGAGAGTCGATACCATTAACGCAGTAAAGTTATTCAAAACAGTGACACTTGCAGGTATGACCATCGCCATCAGGCCAATTGTCCGACCGTTAACCGGAGCAACCGTTGTGGTTATGAACAAACCTACCCAGACGCGCCTTAAGTATCAGTATCGCTTTCTGGCTGTCTCACGCGAGGACCGGTCCGCTCACCCGTTCCGTCTTTGTATTGATGCGGATTCGGAACAGGAAGCCCGCCGCATTCTTGCCCCATACTTTATCCTTTCTTTCACGGGGCAGCAGCCTGCAGATGAAGAGGAAATGTGTAAGTCCATGAATTCCTGACTTACCTCCCATATCCTGCACGGCCTAATGGTGATGCGTTAGGTATCCGTAAGGATTTCAGGTGCGACCGGATATCGAAAAGGAAATACTCAGCTGCTGCAAAACCGCGTCGGGAAGTTCAGGTGGCACAGCAGAATGCACCTTTGAAACAGGCGTGATGGTGCCCCCTGTATTTTCGAACAAAGCAGGGCTTCCCCCTGCTTTGATTAGACATGCTAAACTTACTTTTGATGGTGTACATCCGGTGCTCTGAAGTCCAGTTCTACAGGCCTTTACATCTGCGATTCTTTAAGCGTCCGCTGAGGCAAGCCACTTTTTTGCCATCTCCTTCTTCTGTTGTTCCTGCGCTGTAAGCTCGTCATTGTCATACTCAGCGTGCTGTGAGCCTGTTTCGTCACTGTCTTCGGTGTTTATGGGCCATCCTGTAAGTTGCTGTCGTTTTTATCACACTTCATTTTCACTCTCCTCTCTTCTGAAATTTATCCCGGCAGGGGAATGGGGTTGTGCAGTGTATGTACAAATCTTTTCGAGTGATGCGACTTTCACGACGTTAAGCACGCAATGTGATAGCTGGCAGCTTGTATACGAACATCGCATCCGGGAGTTCGTCATAACTCATACTGTTAATTCCGGTATAAACACTCGCACTTTTCCTCCGGGCTGCCGATAACATTTTTATCATTCACCATCACTTCCATAATTTATTGAGAATTACGATGAGAATATCTACCCGGCTTGCATCAGGCTTCGGTCTGCTTATTTTGCTCTTTATCATCTGCACGGGCATCGCATTGAACGCGCTGGATCGTGCCAGTGACGGCATGGACGACGCAGTCAACGTCAAAATGAAAAAGTACCAGCTGGTACTGGACATGCGCGGTGGACTGAGGGATATGGGCATTGCGGTTCGTAACATGGCTTTGCTCAGTGAACCCGAGGCCATGAAGCCGGAGTGGGAGCGACTGCAGAAGCAAAAGGCGCTTTATATTGAAAACCGGCGGGCACTGGGTGAAATAATGAATACGGACTCGACGTCTCAGGGACGTGCGGTATTCAGCCAGATTAGCGACGCTGAAGGTCCTGCGCTGGCAGCACTTGAACAGGCAGGCCAACTTGGGCTGGCAAACCAGGCCAGAGAGGCCACTGATTACCTTATGAAAGTCACGCGTCCGGCACAGAGCACTCTTCTGAAAGCGCTGAACGAGATGACACAGGTTCAGATGTCTAACACGCAGTCTGCCGTTGAGGAGAACAGCCAGTCTGCCGATCACGCAGCGTTCATACTTATCTTACTTGCAGTGACATCCGTTCTGGTTGCGGTTGCAACCTGCGTATTTACCATCAGGGTGCTGATGCGTCAGTTGGGCGGTGAGCCGTCGCAGGCGCAGGCAATTGCAGCCAGCATTGCGGCAGGGGACCTGGCAACACCGGTGAAATTGCGTCACAACGACTCGCGCAGTCTGCTGGCTTCGCTGAGCAGCATGCAGGCAAATCTGCGCGGACTGGTGTCGCAAATAAAAGACGCCTCAACTTCTGTGGCATTAGCCGCGGATGAAATCTCGCAGGGCAACACCGAGCTCTCCTCCCGCACAGAGCAGCAGGCCGCTGCCTTGCAGGAGACGGCCGCCAGCATGGAGCAACTCACCACAACGGTAAAAAGTAATACAGCAGGTGCACAGCAGACCGCCGACTCAGCACGTCAAACCGCGTTACTAGCCCGCACGGGCGAAGCGGACATACAGCGCATGTCTGAAACGATGGATGCCATCTCACTGAGCGCGACCAGGGTTCGTGATATTACCGCAGTCATCGAGAGCATCGCTTTTCAGACCAACATTCTCGCCCTGAATGCGGCGGTAGAAGCGGCAAGAGCAGGCGAGGAGGGGCGTGGTTTTGCCGTGGTGGCGGGTGAGGTCAGGACGCTTGCCCAGCGCAGCGCCAACGCCGCGCGGGACATCAAGCAGCTTATTGAACAGGCAGTAGAACAGGTAGAAAGTGGTGTAAAAGTCGCGGCTGGCACGAGTACGAGCATCCTCAAAATCGTGGGTATGGTTAATGAACTGGCTAAAGCAATGGATAACATTTCTCTGGCCTCTTCAGAGCAGATGCAGGGGATCTCGCAGGTCAGCATTGCTGTAAGCCAGATGGACGGCGTCACGCAGAATAATGCCGCGCTTGTTGAGGAGTCATCGTCAGCATCGCAGTCACTTTCCGGGCAGGCGCATGCGCTCCGCGGGATGGTGGAATCCTTCCGGGTCTGAGGTGCTGTCAACAGAAAAGGCTGCAGATTTATGCTCCATGGCAGGCGCACCCTTATGGACACGTTGCCGCTAAAGCCCGTAGCGTCAGGGATGGCCCGGATGTGGAATGAATGGTAATGTGCGGGGTTTTTATCAACCGGATGATATGTCTTTATGAAAAAACTCCTTCATTCCTCTCTGGCTCCCGGCCTGTTGCTCATTGCTGTTTCGGTGCTGGCGATTGTGCTGGCAAACAGTGCAGTTGCAGACAGTTATCGTCATTATATTCATGCTTCTGTGGGCGGCGTTCCGGTTGAGAAGGCCGTTAACGACGTCCTGATGAGCGTTTTTTTTCTGCTGGTGGGGCTCGAAATTAAACGTGAGTTGCTCTCCGGGAAACTCTCCCGCTGGGACCAGCGCCTGTTACCCGGTGCCGCCGCTCTGGGTGGCATGCTGGTGCCCGCTGCCTGCTTCATTTTTTTCAACCGCGATAATCCGCAGGCATTGAATGGCTGGGCAATTCCTTCCGCCACTGACATCGCATTTTCATTGGGGGTACTGGCGATGCTGGGTGATAAAGTGCTTTCTTCATTGAAAGTGTTCCTGGCAGCACTGGCCATTATTGATGACCTCGGCGCGGTGATTATTATTGCGGCCTTCTATACGCACGGTCTCAGTCTCACTATGCTTGCCGGCGCAGGGATCACTACGCTTTGCCTCGTCATGATGAATCGTTCAGGCGTAAAATCTTTGCCAGCCTATCTTGCTGCAGGCATATTACTCTGGTATTTCGTATACGGCTCCGGTGTTCACGCCACTGTGGCAGGTGTGATCCTCGCGCTGTGCATCCCCCATACCGGTCGGACACACGCACACTTTTCTCCTCTGAGTCGGCTTGAGGTGATGCTTTCCCCCTGGGTTGCATTCATAATTGTTCCTGTCTTTGGCTTTGTTAATGCCGGCGTCAGTCTGCAGGGATTATCATTTGAGCAACTTCTTTCACCGCTACCGGTAGGCATCGCGGCAGGACTGTTTGCCGGTAAGCAACTGGGTGTTGCGCTGGTTTCCTGGCTGCTCATCAGAACGGGCCTGGCGCGATTACCTGAAGGTGCCACGGCAGCACAGTTTTATGGCGTGGCAATCCTCTGCGGTATCGGTTTCACCATGAGTCTCTTTATTGGCGGGCTGGCTTTCCCGGGGAATGAGGTCATGCAGAGTGAGCTTAAAATAGGCGTTCTTGCCGGATCGGTTCTCTCAGCGCTGGGCGGGATAATTTTTCTGAATGTGGCTGGCTCACGTCATCGCGTCAGGCAGACCGCATGAAGCGCGACATTTGCTTAACGGCGATGGTGGGCTACAGCATGTTAATCATCGTTCATGCCTGCAACTCCAAACTCGTGACGGATCAATCGTCATCTTACACTTTGGCGGCATATTTCCATTACCAGCGCCATGCCATTCTGCCTGAACAATCCTCTGTCATTCAGCTATACCGATGCTCTGTTTGAGAGTTTATAAGGTCTGACAATGGCGGGTGGAACAGTCGTGGGCGAGGTAAATTCAGCTGCCTGACGCCTGTAATCTGCTCACGTTTCTTCTGGCGCTTATTAGCCCGAAGCAACTTAGGCCAGAGACGGGCTTCATGCTGCAGGAAAAGAGGCACCTTGTGCCTCTTTTCCTGCCAGTGTCGTTCAGAAAATGCTAGCGCACAACATGCAGGAAATGCAGGTGCTTTTCGTACTGGTCAAGAATATCGTGGATGATTTGCTCCTGCGTCCATCCCATCACATCATAATCCTGTCCTCCTTCTTTGAGGTAAACTTCCGCACGATAATAACGGTGTTCTTCGTCCCGATCGTTATCTGACATGCCTGCAAGCGCAAAGGCAGGCTGCAGATAGGAGCGCAGACGTATCTCGTAGACAAAGTTGAGCTCGTTGCCCAGGTCTACCTCGAAATGAAGCCGGTCATCTGCATCAGCAATTGTGTGCGAAACGGTATTCTGTTTTGCCAACTCCTGTTCCACCATTTCCATTGCCGGATAAATGACTTCCGTCATAAAGCGCTTAACGTGTGAGCGTTTCGGGAAATAGGCGATGTTACGCAGTCGGCGCTGCCAGGAGATGGGATTGCGAGCGGCCGTTGGAGCAATGGTCGCGATCTGTTTACTTTCACGCTTCCATGCGTCAACCCGCAACGCTTTCATCAGACCGTAAATGGACATCAGAAGAATGATGGCGAACGGCAGGGCGCTGGCAATGGTGACTGTCTGCAACGCCTTCATACCGCCTGCCAGTAGTAGCGTAACGGCTACCACCCCCATAAGGCCTGCCCAGAAAATACGCTGCCAGATCGGTGTCTTATCCGTACCACCTGAGGCCAGCGTATCAACCACCATCGCGCCGGAGTCGGCTGAGGTGACAAAGAAAACGACAACCATCGCCATGGCGATGAATGACAGCACGGAGCTGAACGGAAAGTGCTCAAGAAAATTAAACAGGGCCAGCGTCTGATCGGATTGCACGGTCTGTGCCAGGTCACGTGCGCCTTCCTGCATAATCAGCCAGATGGCGCTGTTACCAAAAAAGGTCATCCACAGCAGGGTGAAGCCTGCAGGTACAAACAGCACACCCGTCACAAATTCGCGAATGGTGCGCCCGCGGGAGACGCGCGCAATGAACATGCCGACAAACGGTGACCATGCCAGCCACCAGCCCCAGTAAAAGAGCGTCCAGCCACCGAGCCACTTGCTCGATTTCGGTTCGTAGGCGTAAAGATTAAACGTTTTCGTGACAATTTCAGAGAGATAGCCGCCGGTGTTTTCGACGAAAGATTTCAGCAGCAGTACCGTTGGCCCCAGGGCACCAACAAGAATAAGCAGCAGTACGGCAAGAGTAAGGTTGATTTCAGAAAGGATACGAATGCCCTTGTCCAGACCGGAGACCACCGACAGCGTGGCGAGTGCCGTGATGACCACTATCAGGATGACCTGCATGGTTTCGTTAACAGGCACGCCAAAAAGATGGTTTAGTCCGGCATTCACCTGAAGCACGCCATAGCCGAGCGACGTGGCCACGCCCAGCACGGTACCGATCACCGCAAAAATATCTACAGCGTGCCCCATCCATCCATAAATGCGATCGCCAATAATCGGGTAGAGCGCAGAGCGGAGCGTGAGAGGCAAACCGTGACGGTAGCTGAAGAAGGCGAGGATCAATGCAACAATGGCATAGATGGCCCAGGCGTGCAGACCCCAGTGGAAAAAGGTAATGCGCAATGCTTCCTTTGCCGCCTGAACCGTTTCCGGCGTGCCTGTTGGGGGAGACATATAATGCATTACAGGCTCCGCCACGCCAAAGAACATGAGGCCAATCCCCATACCGGCGGAGAAGAGCATGGCAAACCAGGAGTGATAGCTGAAGTCCGGCTCAGCATGATCCGGCCCAAGCTTAATGTCACCGTATCGGGACAGTCCCAGGTAAGCGACTGTGAGTAGAATGATGGCAACCGCGAGAATATAGAACCAGCTGGCGTTGGCAAAGAGTGAACTCTGAAGAGCGCCAAGCTGAACCTCAGCCTGTGCCGGGAACAGCGCGGCAAAAGCCACCAGTACAAAAATAAGGGCGGCAGATATGAAGAAAACCGGCGGGTTTATCTGGCTGCGTTTCGCTTTTAGGTCGGGTTCAAGAGAAGTCATATCGTTCCTGTACTGATTGAATGAATGCTAAATGTAACAATCAGTATGGAACAGTAAAAGCGCAGCGCCAGCAGGTGCGCAGATTTTCACCAAACATGATTGCGTTCCTGCGGGTGCATAAACAGACTTGCCGGGAGCAGTCATTAAGCCGATACATTATCAGCGCTTTGCAAGATCCGTTGCCAGTGCTTCAAGCCGGCGAATATCTTCGCTGAGAGTCAGTCCTTCTCTGGCGCGCTCCAGCGCAAGCCGGGAGTGTCGTCCGGCCTCCTTCGCATACAAAGCAGGTTTGAACTGTGCCAGCGCCAGGAGCGCTTTTTGCAGGCGGACATGGACTTCCACCAGGGCAGCGCCATCGCGCGCAATTGGCATGAAAATATCATCGAAAAGGTCACCGATATCAGCCGGCCGGAGGAAAAGTCGGGGGTAAGGCGTAGTGCCTTCACCAGCTTCGGCATGCTGGCAAAGTAGCCTGACAGCGCGGCCGATAATATCAATGGCGGTTCCCGGATCGTTAACGGCGGGAGAGAGAGCACGTGAGGCAATTTCAGAAAGCACGCACAGACCAAAGCGTGGGTCCTGATCGAACGACCGCTGTTCCCCTATTGTGAAGGCGCTCCGTAGATACTGTACCTCCTCAGCAGCTAATGCCTGTCGGATATGGAGAAGCGGAGAGGATAAATGCAAAAATGCGCCCGGCCGGACGCCCAGATACAGGTTCAGGTTATTGTTCTTAGCAAAGGTGGATAATTTATGCAGATCGATATGCTGGAGATAACCCACCCTGTCAGACAGCAAAGGCGACATGGCCCATACCTCATTCCCCTGTCCATGCCAGGGCGAACAACCCAGACAGGGATCCTTTAACCATGATGAGAGCGGCCCTGCAGTGGCATTCTCCACCCGCTGAGAGGTTTCAGCCATTCGCCCAAACTGAGAGAGGTGCTGTATCCAGCGCAGCAGGGTGATGACGATCATGACAATCACAATCAACGTGACAAAAAAAAGCACTGCCCGTCCCTGCGAACCATAGGCCCCCATGCCAAGCGCAACAATACCGACCAGGCTGTAAAGAAACGAGCCGATGAAGGTGGCCAGCACATTCTGTGTGGTTCGATCTTCAAGAAGCAGTTTCGTGGCGCGTGGGGTTACGCTGCTGCTGGCCGTGTTGTAAGCCGAGACCATGATATTCAGCGAGAAGGTCGTTACAGCCAGCATGCTCGACGCCAGAATGCTCAGTATTTTATCTACCGCATCAGTGCCAATAAGACCAGATACGGATACAGGAATAAAGGGCTTGACGGCAATGGCTACCAGCGCGGTTACCACAGCCAGTACAGCAAAAAGCGAACTTCTGAACCAGAGTTGCCTGGTCAACTGACGAAAAAGCCATTGTGTTTTCGACATCCCTGCCCCTGAACAATAGAAAGAAAGTGATACTGGCGCGCATTAAAAATAGGGTGCTCTGACTGAGTATAAGACTTTTTGAGGGAAGTCGGTTCTGTGTGAATTTTTTGAGCGCATTGCCCTGTCGACATCTATTATATTCCAGCTCGTCCCCGGCAATCTGAACCTGCGCCGGGAAGTAACACATCCCGCATTTCAAAAACTGGTCGCAAGCAAATCTGTTTTAAGTCAGACCTGAACGTTTATCCTGCGTCCACGCGTCGTGCGCAAAACAGATGAATGAACGCAAAGATAGCAGTTCAGATTGCTCGTCTGAACAGGTGATCGCAATTTTGTACTGTACACCTCCTAATGCTTTCACCGCCTCAAGATCTGTCCAACACGTCGCTGGCAAGAAATGCTCCCCTTCACCCTGTGTCTCTCTGCGAACATATGCTCCCTGATTTCACGGCGTCCCTTTTTAATGTCCAGCATCGGTCTATTACAGGTGTCTTGCAAAGACTTCAACATGCTTAGGTGTTATGCACCCGCGCCACTTTCTGACAATTATGTGACTCACGTCAAATAGTGGAATGTTTTAAACCTAATATAGGTGGAAGGAGGGGTGATTCGTGCTCGTGTTTATTATGTTTAACATGGTGGATACACTGACGCTGTGATTTAACTTCCGTTTCTCGCTCAAATATGAGTAGCACGGCAGACTTCCCGGCCCTCAACCGTTAGCCTTAAGGAAGAAAAAAATGCGCCAGTCGTTTCCACGTCAGGTTTTTTACCGAGTACTCCCGACGGTGTTTCTATGAAAAAAGCGATTGCATACCTTCGTTTTTCCTCACTGCAGCAGGCGAAAGGCGACTCAGCAAGGCGTCAGAAAAAACTTATCGATGAATGGCTCATTCATAACCCTGATTATTACCTTGATCCTGTTACCTATGAGGACATGGGGCTGAGTGCCTGGCGGGGACACCACGCCGTTCGGGGAGCCTTTGCCGTATTTATGGTGGCGGTCGAGCAGGGCCTGGTCGGGCACGGCACGGTATTACTGATTGAAAGCCTCGACAGGCTGTCACGCGAGAAAATCGGTGAAGCCACAGGCCGTCTGCGGGCGGTGCTGGAAGCCGGCATTGACGTCGTCACGCTCAGCGACAATGTTCGATATACCCGTGGTTCGCTGGACGATCCCTTCGCCATTATAAGAGCCATTCTGATTGCCCAGCGGGCGAATGAAGAGAGCGAAATGAAGTCCAGGCGCATGCGCGCCGCCTGGGCGGAAAAGCGGAAAGCGGCTGCAGCGGGAATCATCATGACAACGAAGTGTCCCTACTGGCTTAAGGTTAATGATGCCCGGGACGGCTTTGACGTGCTGGAAGAGCGCGCAGAGGTGATCCGCTCAGTTTTCCGCATGCGTCTTGAAGGTATGTCATTTGTCAGGATCAGCTGCGCGCTGAACGCTCAGGGAAAGGAGAATCTGAAGGGTAAGGTATCACAGTGGAACTCTTCATCCATTGAGCGACTGGTCAGGAAAAAAGCGGTAATAGGCTATCTCGTGCCATCACATCAGTGCACCGCGACAGAGGCGGAGGAGATTCCTGATTACTACCCGCCAATCATGAGCGAAGAGGATTTCGCGCGTGCGCAGCTGATGTACCGGGAACCGGAAAGCCGCAGGGATGGTAATTTTAACCCTTACCTCATCAATATCTTCCGCGGGCTGATGCGATGCGGCATGTGCGGCCACGCGATCATCCTGACAGGCATTTCGGTAAAGGGCTATGGCTACTACGTATGTTCAATGCGCCGACAGAACCGTTGTGAAGCCGTCACGATACGCCGGGACCTGACCGATCGTTATCTGATCAATGGTCTGGTGCAGGAGGCATCCGCCGCGAACGGGCGCGTTTCAGCTGAAGATACGCTGCGGCGGTTGACGGCGCGGCATCTGCAGCTGACCGGAAGTCTGCACAACGTCATCAGGGCGATTGAAATCGCGCCGGACGTGACTGAACTCTGTGAGCGGGCAAAGAGCCTCTCCGGAGAGATAAAAAGACTGGAGGGAGAGATGGCCGGCGTCCGACAGATGAGTGACTGCGCAACGGCAGCGGACCTGAACCTGCTGGATATCAGCGATCGCCGGGCGTGCCAGCTGACGGCAAGCAGCCTCATCCGGGAGATCAGGATGCATACCGGGTCAAAAACGTGCGACGTATTTCTTAACAACGGCATGAGGATATACAACTTTCCGCTGGCCCGACAGGTTAGCTGGTCATCCATTCTTGATGCGATGGCTTACCTTGGAGAAGAAGAGATTTATATGTAATCGCGGCGCAGGCGCTGATAACCAGCCACATTTCTGCTGCAGAGAGCACGGTTTCACGCATAAAGATTAAAACGCACCTCTGTTTTGGTTTCCCCCTACTACTATGCAGCTTTGTACCTTGCCTGCATTTTGAGACTCAGAAATCGACACTTGCGGCATCTGGTGCCGGAAATCAGTCCAACTGCTTCATCAGATCGATCATTGCCCCCGCGTGCGCGTCAACATGGCGAATATAGCGCATCACCGTTTCCGGCTTTTTCCAGGTTCCTTCCTGCATGATCTGTGCGGTACTGTATTTTTTCGTGGCCATATCGATGGCGGCGCCGACCCTGGCGCTGTGACCGGACCAAGCGCGGTAGCGGTTCTTGTTTGGCCGCACACTGCCGACATCTCCAGCCTCCTGCCAGGCGCGGGCAAAAATATCCTCCAGGGCCCGGGCGGAAAGCGGCTTTTCAGTCGCAGCGACTGCCCGGTTCGAGCGGTGAACCGGACCGAAGATGAAGGCGTCGGGTTCGCCGGCCAGCCCCGATAGTGACAGCCATTCCGTAAGGCGCTGCGAGGAGAGGTCCCCCAGGGCTTTAATGAGACCTCCGGTCATCACAATTGTTTTGGTCCAGGCGACGTCCAGGATAATCCGGCCGTCGGCCGCACGCGAAATATCCCTCACCCGCAGGCGGCCCAGCTCGCTGATGCGCAGCAGGGTGGAATAGGCAACGTGAAGAAACGCCAGGTCGCGCCGCTGCTGCAGGCGATCGGCGCCGGACCAGCGCGCGTCGAGCACGAGCAGATCTCGCAGGCGGAAAGGAATGGCCTGGCCGGCGCGCTCGCCGGCGATAACGGCGGTGCGGTTAATCTTCTTAACGGCGCGGAATACCTGCGGCGATGCGTTGGGCGGCATCAGCCCGGCGTTACGGTGTAACATTGAGATGAGGGCGGCATGCGTGCTGATAGTTGAAGAGGCACGCCCGGACGCCTGCAGCCACAGCAGGTAGTCGCGCAGATCTGCAGGTGCCATCGGCAGCAGCGCCCGACCATGCTCCGCCGCCCAGCGGCCGGCAATACGCATGACGCTGAGCAGTTGCTGCCACGTGTTGTCCGAGAAGGCTTCCCGATCGCTGACGAACTCGCGCAGCCGACCGGTGATGTCGCCGTTCTCCGGGCCGATCAGGCCCGGCAGGAGTGCCGTATGTGTCATGTTTCCGCCGATTATCCGCCTGGCGTCGCTACGTGAATTCTGAGAAAAAAGCAGGGCCTTACCCCTGCAGAATTCACGCAGCGCTGCCGCATTTTTGTTCACACTGGGCCCGTGCAGGCCGGATCCTCATCATACCCGGATCCTCAGGAGGATCCCAGCTTCATATAAACCCTATTATATGAAGTTTAAAATTGTGATTGTCATATGGTTTAAATTTAAGACAGACGACTCTGAAAGGGGATAAGATTGAACCTGTTAGAATCAACGTTAAAGATGGTTCAAAGGTATACAATAGCGTTCAATATTCAAATTAATTAAAATGAATTTTTTAACTCACACAGTTACTAATAATTGAGAAATATCGTAAAGTTATCGAAAAAATCTACCAAGCTATTTGAACCTCTAGATTTTACTCTTTATGAAAGGAAATGGATTATTATCGGCTTTCCTGTCTTAAACTTTAGTTGAAACAACTAACCTAGCGCAAATTGTTCATAACCTCATCAAGAGTTGATAAAACCTATCAATTTCCGAACGTCGATAGATTGTTACATTTATAAATTACAAAAAAACCCGTACATTTATAGCGATAATAATATATAATAAATGTTGCAAGAATATTCCACAAAATACTCAGCTAATAAGGACATATATATGAAGCACGAAGAGTTTTATGATTATATTGACAGTGAGTTCAATGCGATTATACAAAGTGAAATGTATACTAACTACTTCGACAAAATAAAACAGACTGACCAAAAGAAATCTATAGCTTTTTTGATATGGTTCCTCAAAACTTATGCTGACATAAGCAATGTCGAAGAGTATATTACTGATGGCCATGATGATAATTCATGCGATATAATTTTAGAAAAAAAAGACTCACAGCAATCCACAACTTTTTATATAGTCCAATCCAAATGGAATAAAAAAGAAAATTGCCATGGAAGTTTCGATGGAAAAGAACTTAAGTCATTTCTCAGCGATATACAAAGTATCCTTAAGGGTGACAAAGAAGAAGGCACCAATGCTAAATTTAACATCCAATACGAAAAACTAAGAAAACACATAAAACAAAACGGTAGAGTTAAAATAATTTATTTGTCATTAAAAAACAATTGCAACAACTCAGATGCAAATATTAAATCCCTCAAAGATAGTTTAAGCGGCGATATTGAAATAGAGGGTTTTGATTTAAACAAATTAAAAATAGACTATATTGGCCGAGAATATAAAAAAAGCATACCACCAAACCCACTTGATAATGTATATGATCCTAGTTTAGAAAAGATCAGAATGCAAGTTTGCAGAGATGGTTCGAACTCTTCAGTCGAAATAAAAGCCCCATTCAATGCCTATGTTTTTTTAATTAAGCCTAAGCTGATATTTGAGTTAGTAAATAAATATGGCGTCTCTCTTTTCAACAGGAATGTTAGGAATCCAATTGTACAATCTAACATAAATGAAGAGATAAAAAATACAATAATTAAAAATCCTGAATTTTTCTGGTACTATAACAACGGACTCACAGCCATAACTCGTAGAATACCAAAAATTAGTAATGAAGCCGAAGAATTTGATATTACAGGCCTTCAAATTATAAATGGGGCACAAACAGCCTATGCCATTTATAGTGCATATAAAGAATGCAATGAAGAACAAAGGAATATTCTTAATGAGGAAGTTAGGATTACTCTTCGATTGCTCAAGTCTGGTGGTGAGGAATTCGACCTCAAGGTAACAAAATATACAAACTCACAAAACCCTGTAACCGAAAGGGATTTTTGGTCAAATGACCCGATACAACAAAAATTACAGAACTATTTCTTTAACACCACTTTTTGGTATGAAAAAAGAGAAGGGGAATTTAGAGACATTCCTGACTCAGTAACTAAAGTTGCAAATTTTTTCTTTGGATCTGCTTATATTTCATTTTGTTTAAATGGTGCAGTGGAACTAATGAATTCCTCATTGGACCTACGCGAAAATGAAAAAGATTTAGTCTTTACATCCAGGATTGATAATAAAGATGGCCTCTACGAAAAAATATTTAATGATAGTACAGATCCTAGAGACGTTCATGCATCTTTTATAATGCTTGACCAAGCCACTCAGCTACCTTACCTGAGGAAATTTAACCCATTGCAATTAAGATTTTCTAACTGTTATCACTTGCTGATGATTTCAAGAGTAATTTTAGATAAATATTTAAAACAAAAGTTTGCCGGTGAAGCTAAAGCAACTCCATTCATACTTAAGGAAGCTAGAGATTATAAGAAAAGAACGAGAATTGATATACTGACTAAAGTTCTGATTGTTGCCTTGGATGAATTTTATAATGAAATCCAAGAGAAAGAAGACGATGAAGATAAACAAACTGAATATATGTTCAATATAATGACTAAAGCTGCATATTTTGAAATGTTTATCGAAAAAATAAAGAATAAAGAAATTACTATTGAGGATATTGAAGATAAAGATTTATCATCATTGGAGACTGACTTAACAGATACGGATGATGATGATATCAGCGATGACCTTATGGAGGTTATAATTCAAGAGGAAGATAATAAAAGTATTCATTGAAAAAATTAAACTAGGGCTAGGTGATATGGCCCTAGTACTGTCAAATGGCATAATTCTGAGCGGGTTATATACAATCAATTTAACATAAATAGCATTATGCGCCATTTGATTGTAACGGCTAAATTCAGATGTCCGCGTTATCGTCCTTTTCCAGGGTTTCCCGGCTGAGGAGGCTACTGATGACGGCTTACGTTTCGAAGTGCTTTACGATTAATGAAGTTAACCGCCTCAAGATCCTGCAGGACGTCATTGATGGCAGGCCCACTACTTCGCTTACATTACAACGACTTGGTCTCTCGGATCGCCACTGCCGGCGTCTGCTTGTACGTTATCGCAAGTCTGGGTCGCTGGCACTGGCGAACCGCCGCCATGGATTGCTCGGTAATCGCTAGCTTGTTCCTGGCCTTGCTGAACTTGCTCTGGGCATCATCCGCGATAACTATACCGACTTTGGTCCGACGCTCGCCTGCGAGAAGCTGGCCGAACTCCATGACGTTGTGCTGGCTAAAAAGACCGTGCGTCAGCTGATGGTACGAGCCGGACTCTCGATCCCCCGGAAAATGCGTTCACCGAGGATCCAGCAGCCGCGGTATCGTCGCGCCTGCGTTGGCGAGCTGATACAGATTGACGGCTTTGATTACCGCTGGTTTGAGGAGTGCGGTCCTGCCTGCACGCTGCTGGTCTACGTTGATGACGCGACCAGCCGCCTGATGCAGCTTCACTTCGTAAAATCTGAGTCCACGTTCACCTATTTTGACGCCACGCGCGGCTATCTGGAGCTGCACGGTTTGCGATTAAATATTTATTCGCTTTAGTACCTATTAATATGCGCCACGATAATAACGCACGTTTTCTTTTACTCATTAAAAGCGTGAGAGGCTTCTGATCGCCTCAGCCTTACCGACAAAATTCCGTTCAGTAGACTGATAATTTTCAGGCAGGGTAATAGATAGATAATCCGCTTCTGACTATGCCGGAGAGCACGGCAGTTCCACTCTCTTGAGGAATCCCGCACGGTAACCTACCTTCTATCACTATCCCTGACGCTGCCCCCCTCAGATGCATCAACATAACCGGAGGTCAGATGACCCACAGCCACCCTTCCACACCCTGCAGCGGCACGCTGTTTTTTGATGTTAATGAAACCCTACTGGATACCTCAGGACTGAATCAGGCAGTGGCGCAGCGGCTTGGTAACAGGCCTGAGCGCGCCGAAGCTTGGTTCACTTCGGTGTTACATCATTCGCTGGTCGGAACCGTAACCGGCAGCTTCCACAATTTTGGTGATATCGCTGAAGCCGTACTGGAGATGACCGCCGCGCGATACGGCATCACCCTGCCGGAGGAGGCAACGCCGCTGGCCGAAATCATCGCCGCGATGCCTGCTCATCCGGATGTGGCCAGAGGGCTGACCGCTCTGCAGCAGCAGGGATATACGCTGGTCGCGCTTACCAACTCCTCTGCCGCGCTGGCTGAAAAGCAGCTGAGCTCCGCCGGGCTGGCCACCCTGTTCACCCGTATTCTCAGCGTGGAACAGGTTCAGGCTTATAAACCCGATCTGAGAGTCTATCAGTGGGCGATGAAGGAGATGGGCCAGCCCGCGTCTGCCTGCATGATGGTTGCGGCGCATGGCTGGGATGTCGGCGGGGCAAAATGTGCAGGGATGAAAACGGCCTTTGTCGCCCGCCAGGGCCAGGCGCTCTATCCGCTGGCGCCCTCACCGGATCGCATCGTCGATGATATCGTTGCGCTGGCTGCAGATATCATCCCGCTCTGCTGAGCCGCATCAATGGATGTGCAGCGGTGTACGGCACACTCACTGTTATGTCTCAAACGCCGATCTGACCGCCTCGACGATACGTTGGGATGTGACGTCATCTTCAAACAATGGGAAGTTTTTTTTCAGCTTGCCGGAAACCTGCCAGCCGTTCTCCTTTAACGACCGGATGATGCGGCTGGCATCATGATCCGGCATCTCAACCACCTCCTTAAGTTGCTGCTGGGCGCGCTGAAACAGAACCAGCACCCGCGCTTCATCGGCCATTTCGGTTCGCACGGTATGCTCGATCACTCTGCCCGTGTAGAGAACATGCTCGGTCAGATCGGGATAGCGCCAGGCAAAGCGGGCATCCTCATAGTCGCTGAAAATGAAGTTGCTCCTCGTGCCGTCCTCATACGTTTTCAGCTCGCCAAAACGGTAGCAGCCCGCATAACGTCGCATCAGTTTTTTAGAAAAGAGATCCAGCGTGCGATCGTAGCCGACCCGAAAATCCATCGAGCTGGTAATGGTGGCGGAAACCGGCAGGATGACGCCATCCGGTATTGCGCCATCCCGGTTCAGCGTGTCATTGATCAGAAATCGGTGGATGCGGCCATTGCCGTCGCGCATCGGATGGATATAGACAAAGCCAAACGCGATAACGCCTGCCCGGGCCAGCGGCGCGGCACCCTTTGTCGCCTCTTCAAAGGTTTTCAGCCCCTGCATAAAGCGCGGGACATCCTCGTAGTGTGGCGCAATATAATGGACGATATCTTCACGCATCGTCGACTGTCCGACAAACACCGGTGAACGTCGCAGCCCCAGGCCCAGCGCATCCTGCCCCAGAATCCCCTGCTGTATGGTATGCAGGCTCTCCTCGCTGAGCGGATCGTCGAGCTGGCCGCAATACTGCGCGATCACATGGGCAAAGCGCTGGATGCGGTCGCCCTGATCAGACTCTTTTTCAATCAGGAAACTGGCGCGCGACTCCTTAAACGTCAGCCAGCTGGCGGTGCGCATCAGAATATCTGCGCCAAAGGCGTTATCCAGGTCTTTTAAGGCGTCATTTAGATCGAAGGCCAGCGCCTGCTCAACGGCGGGCGTTCTCCGTACCAGCGGACAGAAATCTGACGAGCCCGGCAGGTTATCCTTGATGCGCCAGCGGCGGTTACGCTTCAGCGTGGTGCGGGTGAGCCAGGCACCGGATGAAATCGCCTCGACATAACCGCCGTTGGTCACATCGGGCACCTGTAGCGTGCTGCCGGTCAGCCATTCATAGAAAAATCCGGCCCGCCGCGCATACTGGCCGAACGGCTCCTGGCAACACCACTGTTCCAGTGGTTCAGGTCCGATGGCCGTAAACAGCCGGGCAAAGAACTCAAGATGGATCTCTTCATATTTAAGGCCAAAGGCGAAGTGACCGGCAAAGGAATCTTCCGGCTGATAGCCAGGCGGATAGTGATTCTCTACCTGTCCCTGGCTCTCGTGATGGGATCGTACCGTGCCGATGGCCGACTTTACGCGCAACGGTTGCGCCAGTTCAATTGCATAACGTTCGCGCAGCGCGCTGAAGCCGACCAGCATAGCGAATCCTTTATCTGTCGAATGAAAACGGTAACAAAAAGGAGTTCTACCACTAAAACGTTAATTTCGCTATCGGGAAAGCGTTAACAGCCATCCAAAAACGATAATTAAGTGGCAGGATGATGCGAAAACAATAACGGCACTGCCCCGTCAGGGTTTAACCACGATGCAGAGCAGACCAGCAATAATCATCACCACACCGGCCAGACTGTGCCAGCTGAGAGCCTCCTGAAACACCGGCAGGCTGACGGCCACCAACCACACCAGCATAGCTGAGACTCAGCAGTGGATAGACCCGGTTGAGCGAGAAAAAGTGCAGCGCCCGGATCCAGCAGAGCATCGAGACGCCATAGGCCTCCAGTCCGGCCAGCAGCAGCAGGGCGGGCTGGATAGCCACCGCAGGCAGCGACAGGAGACTGCAGAACTCAGGCAGCCGCGGCATCGCCCAGCGCATCATTAACTGCGCCGCAGAAACCAGCAGCACGCTGCAGGCCACCCATCCATACCCTTTCATAGCTGACTCGCCATCAGTGCCACGCCGGTTACCACCAGCAACGTGCCCGCCATCTGGCGTAGCGTCAGTCGCTCGCGCAAGAGGAGCCGCCCGGCCAGCGCGACGAAAATGAAATTAAGGCTCAGCATCGGATAGTCCTGGTTCACCGGCACCTGCTGCAGCACCTGCAGCCAGAGAAGCATGGCGACACCTAACAACAGCACGCTGAGGGCGATCCAGCTTAACCGCCCCTGACGTGACAGCGATAGGTGGTGCCCACCGCGTGAGCAGCGTCCTCGATGATGGCGATACCATGCTGTTCAGCCAGCGCATAAATCGGGTCGAGATCGGCGAGCGCACCGGCATAATGCACCGGAATGATGGCGCGCGTCCGCGGGGTAATCGCCTGTGCAATCTGTTCCGGCGTCACCATGAGGTTGTAAGGATCGACATCAATCATGACCGGCGTCGCGCCCAGCAACGTAATCAAGTTCAGGGTTGAGACCCAGGTCATGGGGGGGTTAACTTCATCGCCCGGCCCGATCCCGATGGTCATCAGCGTAACGTGCATCCCCGTCGTGGCAGAACTGACCGCAATGGCGTGCTGATTGCCGGTCAGCTGAACAAAGCCTGCTCCAGCTCGGCGCATTTTGCTCCGGTTGTCATCCATCCCGAATCAAATACGGCCTTAACGGCAGCCAGCTCTTCATCACCGAACGAAGGGCGGGAAAAGGGCAAAAATCCATGCTAAAACTCCTGCTGATCAACCTGTAAGCTGTCGCGGGTTTTAATCAGACACAATGCCGGAAAAAGAATTTGAATAGCGGTTATTCACGCCCGGCAATAGCGCTGTCGCGCCCCAATTTTCCCGTTATGGAATTAAGGTTACCGGACTGATAATACAAACCACCGCACAAAAGTTTACTGAACACTAAATTGGTGAGATGAATAATAATAAAATCAAAGATGCATAAGTCAAGGATAGCTGAAAAAGTTCACTCACTACTCGCAGATACTCTTTCTTATCGTTACTCTTTTCGCTGTATTGACAATGTGTTTATAAATCAGCGAATTTTACTTGTAACATCCGCAGGCAATGCGCGGTCTGTGAATTGTCACGATTGGGTCGGCGTTTGCCTTTCGTTAATTTTCATCGCTTCGCTGATGCCGGTTTAATGCAGTGCGATCGCCGGAAAACCGGTAGCTTTGCGCGTGACGGAAACGCCGGTTTAATAAAGCTGTCTTAATGCAATCTTAATATTGCCGGTTACTCTTGTTCTGACCTCACATTAATCGTTATTTTCTGGTGAAATGAAGCAACACTCAGTTAATATCTTTCCGATAAAATGTATCCGTAACGTAAAAACAGTGCTAAAAGTTGAATAGAATCGCGGAGTCAGGCGTTAACGTTGGGTCTGCCAGAAAAAGAGAAAAGAGTGATGATACGTGCCGCCTGTTTATGCGCTCTGCTTGCCCTGCTCAGCCCGGTGCTTTATGCCGCACCGACGACTTATGCCATTATTCCGGATAAAACAACCATTGGTCTTTCCTGGCGTGCCTTTGGTCACGATTTTTCGCAGGCCAGACTGCAGGGTGTGAACGGAACCGTGATACTGAATCCGGATGACGACCGTGATAACCATGTCGAAGTGAGCATTCCGGTCGGCACGCTGGTGGCGTCAAACAGCCTGCTCACCTGGCAGCTGAAGAGCGATCTGTTTTTTGATGCGGAGCATTACCCGCAGATTCATTTCGTCAGCAGCCGCGTTGTCGCGCTGGTTAGAGGTCAGTACCGGATTTTTGGCGTGCTGACGGTGAAAGATGTCAGCCGGCCGGTGATGATGCTCGCCTCGCTCGACAGCGGTGAGGCGGTCGATCCTGCTTCACGCTCGCTGGCTCTGCACGCATCGACCGCGATTTCCCGCACGGCATTCCGGGTGGATCGGCTGGTCGGTGTGGTGGATGACCGGGTGAACATTGCGCTGGCGATTGCCGCGCAGGTGAACACTTCGCTCCGCTGAAGGCGCAGCCAGACTACGCCAGTGCGACCTGCAGGGTAGTGGCGATAGCCGCCAGCTGGTGAGCCGGATTGCGGCCAATCAGCACATACTGGAAGCCATTCCGGTTCCACCAGGTCAGCTCCATTCCATGCCGCCGTTCACGGGCGATCGCCTCCCGGCCGTGCGGGGCCGGTGAGATACAGAGCGCCATCGGGCCGTAATCCGCGTGCAGCCAGACGACTGCGCGATTGAAGTCCGCTCATAGCGCAGGATCCGGACCATTTTCAGTTCAGCCCCCGGCAGGCGCAGCTGCTGCGGGTGCAGCTGTAACCCTAAGTTGAGCCGGATCCGGTCCAGCCCCTTCTGCAACAGGACGCCATCATCCGGCAAATCGGCCAGTGTTTCAGCACTGTACAGCGACATATACCGCGCCTCCAGATCGCGGATACTCTGGCTTTTATCCTCCCTCTCTTCGCCTGATCTGGCCAGCAGACCGATTCCGCTACCCACCAGCAGAAAACTCACCGAAGCGACAATCAGGGCGCGGCGGCTATAGGTTCTGGCAGCTGCCGGTGGCGTGATGGCCGCCAGTCGTTCGGCCATTCTGGCCTGTGGCGCCTGCTCCAGCAGCGGGGCAAACGCCAGCCCGAAGTCGAGGGTGCTGTGCCGGAACTGCTCAACCCGCCGGGTCAGATCGGGATCGCCAGCCAGCGCCTGCTCAAACAGCCCGGCTTCCTGCGGGGTCATCTCACCATCCAGCCAGGCGACGATGGCCTCATCGCGCCAGGGTGGCGTAAACGTTTTTCTGCTCATCGCCGTTTCTCCAGCGGTGTGGGTGCGGTCGCCGTCTGCCTGGCCAGTGTGGCTCGGGCAGCGGCCAGACGGCTCATAATGGTGCCAGTCGGGACGGAGAGGATTTCTGCCGCCTCCTGATAGGCCAGTCCTTCAACATAAACCAGAAACAGCGCGTTTCGCTGCGCCTACGGTAAGGCGTTAACCTGCTGCATAATGCGCCGGAACTGGCGGTTGTCGTCGCTAGGGGCGTGAGTATCACTGGCCAGCAGTGCATCGGGGTCTGCTAATCCCTGCCCCTGGTGGACCTTTCGCGCCCGCAGATCTCTGACCCAGATAGAGTGAAGGATCGAGAAGAGCCATCAATCCAGGCGTGTGCCTGGCGTGAACTGCGCGCTGCGTTCCAGCGCGCGTACGTAGGTTGACTGAACCAATTCTTCTGCCAGGTCACGATCGTGTGACAGCACATAGCCGTAACGCCAGAGCCGGGTCAGATGCTCTGCGAGATGCAGACGGATGTCGCTGTGAGTGATTTTACGCTCCTTCCTGCCGTATCAGACCTCAGGATGGCCCTGAATGGCGGCCTTCAGATCGCGGTACTCCTAACACCCGGTGCCACAGATTCCGGCAATCGTTTTCAGCTGTTCGCGCGCCAGGTCCGGACGGCCTTTGATCAGCCATATCACTTTTCAGGCTAACGGCAGGCTTCACAGCACCGCCGCGGCTTCGGCCCTGCCGCTGAATTAGACGTTCAACGCGGCAGCAACATCCAGCGCAAACACCCGCGTGTACACATCGATAGAGCGCGCGTCCTTGTGTCCGGCTACGTCCTGAAGAACCTTTACCAGCTGGCTGGTGTTATTGCTGGTGCATTAGTGACGGTAAGTGTGCGACGTCACCGGGACTGAAAAAGTGTACCCCGTCTTTCTTTGCCCGCTTCAAGACCGCTTAGGCCGGTTGCGCAGGGTATCGTCGGTCACCGACCAGGCCGGCTCGCAGCGCTTCGGCCGTTCGTTCGCGAGCCAAACTTCCACTTTTCAGACTTAGGGCTGATCTGTTAGCGGCACCAATCGCACCGTGTCTTTGGGCGGCCGGCGGTGCCTATGGTATGGATTAGGGTAATGTCCTCCACTCATCCGAATCTCAATAGAAATGCGAATCCAGCCCCGTAAAAAATTCCATCTACGATGTTTTCACTCGCCATCTCACATCTATGGCTGGTCTGGTCCAACTTATGAGATGACTGCTTCTAAGTTCTTTAGGTATTTCAAGCAAGTACTGGTTCGAGTCAGCTGTCTTCTATTAATCTGCTGATTAGAATGACATCCCACTTACTTGCTATAGCTTATATAAACTATAGAGAGTAAATCTCTGAGCTATCAACATAAGCTATAGTGAGCAATCATAAGCTATAAGGAGAAAAATGAGCTTTAGATATGATGAGATGAAGCGTGATAATGAGTAAAAAATAAATAATTTCAGACAGATAGATCAAAACCTAATGTTGCTTGCCCCATAATCATAAGCTGTAGTGAGTTAACTACTACTCGCCACAGCAAATATAAGCTGTAATGAGTGAAAATGTCGGTTCAGTAGGGTGATATAAACTATAGTGAGTAACACTAACTCTTCAGCACTTAGATATAAGCTGTAAGGAGTAAATTAACGGCTAAATCACATCATTTATAAACTGTAGTGAGTTAACTAGAGAAAGTCTTTTTTATTAAAAATATTAAAAATCACAGGATTAATAGAATATCACTACTCACTAAGGGTAAGCGTTTAGCGCGGCATGAAAAGTTCTACTCATTACAGCTTATGCTGCTACTGAGATTTAAAAATCTTCTCAAGATCCTGAAGAGAAATGCCCAATTTATCAAGAAGTTCAATCTTTTCCTGCAGTTGCGGATCGAGTGGCTCTTTTGTTTTCGGTGTTGCCTTCGGTGATTCTAGCTGCTCCGTCTTGGGCGCTCTGAGCTTTGGATAGCGATTATGGACCTGGAAGTAGACGCTGCGTCCCTTCTGAACTTCGCTATAGTCCAGATAACCAATCTCCTTAAGCTGCTCCATCGCACGGCGCACCGTCTGGTTCTGCGAAAACACAGGAGAGCGCAGATTGAGCCTTTCGCGTAGGCGCGCCAGGGAGATAGGGGCCGGGTTCTTGGGAAGGCTTTCAATGTAGGTATAGAGCGCCTGAGCGGACTCACGGCGTTTAAGCGCGTTAATCGCCTTAAGCTGCAGTAACACCTTGTGATCAAACTCGTAGAGCTCGAAAAGCTTCGGGTCAGCCTGCAGGATAACAATGTCTTTTTTAGTATCGTAAAAAGCAGACTGGACCAGATGTGTGATGTATTCTTTTGCGTCGTCGCCGCTTTTTGAAGAGAAGGAGATGGTGGTGCTGGCAATACGCTTCAGAGACGGGCTGATACGCTCTCTGAGCTGCTTTGAGGAGCGGCTTGAGGGGATGCCGCAGAGCTTGGCAAACTCCACAAATGAGAGCTGTACCTTGTCGCCAATGACCTTGTCTTTGTGCTTAGCAAAGGAATGGATTATGCCGACCCAGGTCTTAAAATCGTTATCCATATCCAGGCGCGGGCCGACTATCTCAACCTTTTCATAACCTTCTGCTTTCGCAAGTGACAGACGCGTCAATTCTTCGGTCGCATCAGTTGTTGAAGATGTGTTTTTCTTGCTGTTTTTTAACGACTTAAGCGTAGGGACAAATACGCCCAAGCGCATCAGTGCCACCGGCTGCACAGTATTATTGGCATTCGGCGTCAGGGTTACGATTTCCCCAGATTTCGTGTCTTTTTCTTCAAAAAGCTTTGTTAAGTCAAGATTGTCGCTGGCCACAAGCGTTCCTGCACACGTTTCAGAGGATCGTTGAGCATGATCAACCGATCCGGATTGTGAATTGTTAGATAACAACTCGCCAATGATCGAAGTAACCCTCTGACAGGCAATCAGATTAGTTATCCACAATCAAAACGGGAAAATGAGCGATAAACTCACTATAGCTTATGTGTTTTCCTAATTACAGCTTATATTTTACTTTCTATAGCTTATTGTGATCTCTGCATAGCTTATATTTTACTTGCTATAGCTTATGCGGACCCCTCTTCAGACCAGAGCTGGTGCGGCCTGCGGCGATCGGGGATCTCTTTGGGATCTATAAAGGATCTCATTAGGATCAATTTATTGGGATCTATCGCGTGGATAAGTGGATAACTCTAAGGGCTTTCTGCTTAACAGGCATACCCAGCAATCATCAACGGGTCATTTACAGCCTATCTCTGCTACAGATAAACCGTCGCTGTAGACCGTTCTTAACCAGCCTGCATTTATGTACCGATGAAAGCCTTGAGGTGCTAAGGGGTATCTATAAATAGAAAAGTTATGAGAGACCTCTCTGAAATCGTATGAGAGGTGTTTCGTGCTCACTACCCGTTCGTCAGACATTCTCTTAAGCGATTACTCAACAGTAATGTCACAGAAAGAAGAGCAAAAATTATGCTCGGATAAAAAAACTTGGTCGTTTAGGACTGCCAAATGGTATGTCAAAAATGCCCAATTATCTTTTAACTATCTGTTATTAAATAACATTTAAATTTTATCAAACTTTCTAGTATGTTATTTGCATAGACCTATAAGATCCAGAAAGTAACGTTATCAGCACGGCCACGACAACGATCGGAGAAAATTTTTCCATCAAATTGTACGTTGAGACGCCACAGATATCCCTTTTCCTATCATTCAAGCACTGGACAAGGAACAGCGATTCCAGTTAACAGACCATATGGCGTCTTGAGTGGTGTTACGCCATCAAAGTGGTAATTGTGAGTTTCCCTATCACTGCTGCATGTTTGGTCGATGATTCTCTATAAGTTGAACGTTGATTATTCAGTGCCAGGCAGAATGGGCAGTTTGATCTTCTGTGAATGCTAAGCTGTGCAAAAACAGGATATTAAGGGATGGGAATTTCAGGTTGAAATTTTCCCATATAGTTCTGTTGTAACAGCAGGTTAGAGAGGGTTTTTAATAGGGAATTTAATATAAAAGAGGGGATAATCATTGGAGTAACTCCCCTCCCCTCCCCTCCCCTCCCCTCCCCTTCACGCTGGATTGAAAATTATTTTGCGAGCATCTTTTCAATAACGGCTTTCACAGCATCATCCAGCTCAGCCTGCCAGGCCGCAGGAAGACGCGAAAACTCATAAGTCACAAGGCGCTTTTCGGCATCCGTTCTTTTCCGCGCAAACTGCTTTTTATCGCTGAATTCCGCTATTTTCTCGGTCACGACTTTTTTCGCATCACGTGCTGATTTAGGTTCGGCACTGGCAGCGCGAAAATAACCAATGATTTTTGCCTTAACAGCCGGCTCATCGTGCTCAGTGAGTGCATCAAGCGCAATACGTTCGCGCACGCCCTCTGCCAGCTCCTGGACACTGATTTGCCTGCTCGCCGCTTTCTCAGCAATATCGAGTAAGGTCTTATAGTCGTTAATAGAGAGCTCGCCTATGGAGGGAAAGACCGCAATCATTTCATCTGGTACCGACGCCGCCTGGAAAGCACGCGTGACTTTTGCCGGCGACAGCCCTTCCGCTGCAGCAATGTCAGACTGGTTCATATGCTCCGGGTACATCAGCTTAAGGCGATTACCCAGTTCGCGCAGTGTGTGCTCTTTTGCCGTCTGAATGTCGATAGCCAGCTGGCGGGCGTCTGAAAGCGAAAGCTCGTCTTTCGTCACTAACACTTCAAATGGCATACCGCTGTAAAGGCATGCGGCCCTGCGACGTGAACCATCCAGGACTTCAATACGCCCGTCTACCTCACGGCCAATAGCCGGAAAGAACTGCTGCAGTTTAATGGTGCGTGAAATATCGCTGACGGATTCTTCAGTTAAAAAAGCCTGATCGCGGCCGTTAATCGTGGCATCCACGTAAGTCTGGGTTTCGATGTCATCGTGCAGAATCTTGGTAAGCGTAAACCGCGCGGTGGCACCGGATTTAAGGGTAAAAGTACGGGCACTTTCCGTTTCGCTCAGCATTTTGCTGAAGCTGGAGTTACCCAGGGTACGTCCCATTTTCTTCAATTCTTTCATTATTGCATCCCTCTGACGAACTCAATCCGTTTAAACACAGCCTGAGTAAAGCGTTCGGCTTCACGTTTGGCATTTTTGAGCGCTTCTGAACTGCCCGGATATGACTGTGGATCGGCACTGACGATGGTGTCGAACGTTTCCCCGCAGCGCTCAAACCCATCCAGTCGGGGAAGCGTGGCGTCCAGGATGTAAGACGTAAACACGTCCCGGGCCAGCCCATGCGTCATCTCATGATCTCGTTTGGACGTCATCTTGGACATGAAGCCGATATTTCCTTTTATACGCGGTGTAATCCCCTCCTCTTCCAGCTGCTCCAGCATATCGGGTAAGCGGGTGAGATATTTCAGGGTTGAGTGGAAATCCACCTGCGCAGGCGGTGTTGGCGTGAGAAGCAGATCGCTTGCCGCAATGGCATTAAGCATGAATGCGTCAAGGTGAGGCCCGGTGTCGACAAAGATGAAATCATAGTCGCTTCCCACCCGGTCGATAATGTTTCGGCGCAGGACTTCAGAAGGCAACACGCCGGGCAGGTGTTCCTGAACCAGGCGATCCCACTGGCTGGCCACAAAACCATCATCAATGGAAGCCGGGATAATATCCACACCCGGAATGATGGTTGGCTTGATGATTTGTTCTTTGAGCTGTTGCGCATCAAGATCATTCAGCATGGCCTGAGCGGCGGTTTCGACAATCGATCCTATGCTGTTAGCCTGATTCAGGAACATGGTGCTGGATGCCTGGGGATCCAGATCGATAACCAGATTGCGCAAATCGTACTGCAGTAAGTCAGGGTGAACGCGTAATCCATGAGCAAGCGTCACTGTACTGACAGTTTTGGACACCCCACCCTTGAGGTTCACGACGAAAATCACAAACGGGCCTTCGCCTTTATGGATGTCACGGTATTTAGGCACTTTCCGGTGAGCGTAGATATCAACAACGTCCTGAACAGTCAGCGCGTAATGTTTCGCATTACCGGCATCCTTTTTGCCAAATACATGCCCTTTGGATTCCATTTCATCAATGGCCTGCTCAACAGCGCGGCGGCTGAGCTTAGGCAGGTTGGCCACGGCATTACGCGTGAACGTCTGATAGAACTGATCGAGACCGAATTCCTGCCGCTTATCGATAATGTCATCACTCATGCTGCGCAACATAGCATTCGCTCTGCGCGCTGTTTCATCTACTCCACCGTAGTTACTTTTCATCATCCGCTCCGCTGACAATTAATTTCGACAGTGTACATCTATTAATGAATTGTGCAACATTTTTCTGTATTTAATAAAAAGTTGTACAGGGCGGGTTGGGTGAATTTATTGCTCTTATTCTGCTATTAAGGTGGCTCAGATAACAGGCAGCGGGTGGAATGCCACAAGTGCCCTGCCCTTTGCCTGCCTTAATCTGACGAAGCTGTGCATGAAAGAAGTTTAAAGTTCCCATGTGGGTTTTAATGTTAAGTAATTGATTATGAATAATTTTATTGATTTATTTCAATGTGAAATTCCCAAAAGATTTACTGCTTGTCACGCTTTAAACAGAGATTTAACGAGGTAATCAGATGGGTGAACACCTGCGGTTATATGGCCACGATGAGCTGGCATTACAGGCAGTGAAAATACCATGGCGCTGATTTACAGCCAACAGATTACTGATTCCTGCATTCAGTCTCAGGCTTTTTGAATCCATAAAAGAAGTGGAAGACTTATTAGTTCTTGGCTCATCACGCTGGCCTGTTCAATCGTAGCGAGGATAACCTGCAGGTGTATCTGATTCATGAACATATCTATGAATAAAGACCAGATACGGGATCTCGCTAAGGCGACTGCCCCACCACTGTTGCCGTGCTGAACCTTCTTAAGCAGGTATGTTCGCATCTTGGTCGGCCCCATGTGGATACGCTTTACGGCTCAAAAAAACCGAACATGAAAGAACTGAGGGTGCAGAGCAACGGGCGGCTTGTAAGAAGGTTCTTTGAGTTTGACTCATGCGTAAAGCGATTGTCCTGAGTGCGGATAATAAAGACGGTGCAAACGAAAAGCTCTTCTACAAGACCATGATCAAAACAGCTGAAACGAGTATCACCGACATCTGGACCAACTGAAACGGAGCGGAAAATGAAAACGCTTGATGACCTGATGGCTGATCTGACACCTGATGAACTCACTCAGGTTCACGAAAAGTCGCGGCAATGCGACTTGATTCTCAATTGTATAAACTGCGTGAGGCGCTACAGAAAACACAAAAGCAGCAGGCTGATGCCATGGGTATTGCACAGCCTTCCGTTGCGGCTATTGAAGGGCGTGCTGAAAATCTGAAAATTGCCACGCTCAAACGTTATGTTGAAGCGCTTGGCGGTCAGCTGACAATTGGCGTCAATATGCCTGGCGGTGAACACGTCGATTTTACCCTCTGACTGATGCTGATATGCTGGAAGGCGAGTCAGCGGAATTGCGTCTGACGCATTTTTTCGACAAGTGTCGGTAAGCGCTGGCCCTGTTAGTAACGCAAAACAAAAGTGTTATGCCTGCCTTCAGGGCCTGTCCGGTAGATAGTTTGACTTAAAGACCTCTCTAAGAAGAAAACAGGCGATATTCCGTTTGCTCGCCCGACTATAAAACGCGGGCAACTGGAATGTCATCCCAGCGCGTGGTCCATGCCGGCGAAAGCGTCTCGCGTTTCATATGCCACTCAGTGCCGACACCCTGACGGGCAAACCACATGTGCCCCAGCCCGGACTGATTTATGCCGTCCAGCACCTTCATAAGCTGCGCGCTGTTTGCCCGCGGCTTATCCTCATCAAACAGGTCCAGCTGACTGACGCCGTTCGGTGTGAAGTCATCGAGCATTATGCCGGCCTTCATGTAGCGCCGCCCGTTAAGCCAGATGTGGTCGAGCGATCGCATCGCCACCCCGATCACGTCACGCGTATCCTGCGTGGGTAGGGTGAGATTCTCGCCGGCGCTGTTGCCGTAAAAGACTTCTCCCTGTGCGTGCGGCGAGGTCCGGATAAAAACGCTGATGCGCCGGCAGAACTGGCGCTCTTTTCTCAGTTTCTCCGCCGCCCGTGTGGCGTAGTGACACAGCGCTTCCTGCATGGGCACTTTTGTTGTAATGCGCTCGCCAAAGGAGCGGCTGCAGATGATTTGCTGTTTCGCCGGCGCAAACTCCTCAAGTGGAATGCACGATTCGCCGTTGAGCTCGCGCACGGTGCGCTCGAGCACCACGCTGAAGTTTTTACGGATGAGGGCAGGGTGCGTGCGCGCCAGCTGCAGGGCATTTTCGATGCCCATCAGGTTGAGTCTTTTGCCTATGCGCCGGCCAACCCCCCATATCTCCGCCACGGGCTGGTTTTCCAGCAGCGTTGCGGTGCGCTTCGGATTGCCCGGCGTCAGTGCCAGCACACTTCGGAACTGCGGCCACTCCTTGCTGGCCCACTGCGCCGATTTTGCCAGAGTCTTTGTTGGTCCCATTCCCACTCCGATAGCCAGGCCGGTCGTGGCCAGCACGTGAACCCGGAGGCGCCGGCCGAAATGCTCAAAGTCCTCACAGCGATCGATGCCGGTCAGGTCCAGGAACATTTCGTCAATGGAATACTGCTCGACACGAGGGGTGATCTCCTCCAGGGCGATCATCACCCGCTGCGACATACTGTGGTTTATGTGGAATGGATAATCTATACAAATTAGAAAAGCATTTGAGGGTTGATAAAGCGGATACTGAGGTGTCACATAATTTCATTTATCCAGTCTGCAAATGCGCTGACGGCAGGGGAAAGGAATTTCTGATGGGGATAAAGTAAGTTGACCGGGACTGATGACGGCTGCCAGTCGGCCAGCACTTCCACCAGTGTTCCCTTCTTCAGGTGTTCTGAGACAACACTCTCAGCAAGCTGAGCCAGACCGAAACCCTCCAGACACATCTTTATATAAAGCCCCGTCTCATTAACGGCCGCCTGACCGCTGACCGGTATCGATAGCGTTTCCGTTCCCTGAACAAAGTGTAACTCGCTGGTACGCCGTGTCTGTCCAGAAAAATAGTGTACAGCCCGATGATGTGACAAATCTGCAGGAGACTGGGGGATCCCGTACTCCCGCAGATAGTCCGGAGAGGCGCAGGTGATCCAGCGAAACCTCCCCAGTGGACGGGCAACAAGTGTGGAGTTAAGCAACTCACCTGTCCTGATCACACAATCCACGCCCTCCTGAACCAGATCGACCTGCCTGTCACTCACGCCCAGCATCAGGTAAATATCAGGATAGCGCCGGTTGAAGTCTTTCAGATGTGGCATAACGATGAAATGGGCGATCCCACCGGGCATATCAATGCGTAACGGTCCCTGGGGACGCCTGCCTGAATCCGCCAGGCTTGACTCTGTATGTTCGATTAAGGAGAGTATTTCCCGGCACTTTTCGAGATACCGCAGCCCTTCAGGAGTGAGGCTGACCCGCCGCGTCGTTCGGTTAAGCAGTCTGACCTGCAGGTACTTTTCCAGATTTTTAATGGTGCTCGTAACGGTAGATGAGGGGAGTGAAAGTGTCTCCGCTGCCCTGACAAAGCTTCCGGCTTCAGCTACCCGTGTAAAAATCTGCATAGCCTGGATACGATCCATCTTCCTGCTCCTTTCGCTTCGTTACGTCTGAATATTTAACCTTATTATTCGTAAATAGTGAATTATGAAAACGCGTTATGCGGCTTTTTAGGCTTAATAACCTGGCGTATGGTTTGACTGTTGATTCGTAATAAGGCTGTAAAATGACAAATTACTCCAGAAATATTGTTAATAATCAGAGCATAAATCCGCCATTAACTCTGATCCGTGGCGCAACCATACTGAGTATGGATGACCGCGTAGGTAACATTGAATGCGGAGATATTCTTATCAGCGGTTCAACCATTACCGCTGTGGGTGAGGATCTGGATGCTCATGGAGCCCATGTGATTGATGCCACGAACATGATCGCCATACCGGGTATGGTCGATTCTCATCGTCACTCATGGGAGGGGCAGCTGCGCCGCATCAACCCCAACGCTACTTGTCTGGACGACTACAGCAACGCCACTCACTTCTCTTTTGCCAAATACTATCGACCTTCTGACATCTATGTGGGTAACCTCCTGACGGCACTGGGCGCTATCGACGCTGGCATCACGACAATCATCGATAATTCCCACAACAGCCGCACCGCTGCGCATTCTGACGCCGCCGTTGAGGCACTCCTTGATTCGGGCATTCGCGCCATCCATGCTTCCGGCGCACCGGTAGCTGGCGAATGGGATAAAGCGCACTGGCCGGGTAACTGGCTGCGCCTGCAGGAAAAATATTTTAAAGATAACCCGGAAAGTCTCGTTTCCCTGGGCGTTATGGCTCAGCTGGAGCCAGAGCTGTGGGCTGAAGCACGCAGGCTCGGACTGCCTATTGTCACTGAATTTTTCGGTGCTCAGATGGCCTCTGAACTTGAGCCACTGCACCAGAAAGGCCTGCTTGGCCCGGACAATATTTTTAATCACTGCACGGCACTGCCTGACGAGGGATGGGAAATTCTGCGGGAAGCCGGTGTACGGGTGAACGTCTGCCCGCGCTCTGACTCGCATTATGGCATCGAAAACGGAATGTTTGCTATTGAGGCCGCACAGCGTCATGGCATCAATCCCGGGCTGAGCGTGGATAATGAAACGTCCTACAGCACCGACATGTTTATGGAAATGCGCGTGGCGTTTTATCTGCAGCGTGTCATGGGTATGCACAGGCAGCACTGCTGTGATTCAGACCATACGCTGACTACGCTTCCGGCAGCACAGCTTCTTAAATCGGCAACCGTGGATGGGGCTTTCTGTGCAGGACTGCAGGATAAAGTGGGCAGCCTGACGCCTGGTAAACAGGCTGATCTGGTACTGATTAGCGCGACAGATCTCAACCTTTACCCGAATGGCAATGCGTTTGGTACGGTGGTGCATGCAACCGAGCGCAGTAATATCGATACCGTCATGATCGGTGGGCGTATCGTCAAGCAGAACGGCAAAGTGCTGGGTGTGGACAGCGAGCGCCTGCGCGCAGCCATTGATGAATCACGTGAACATCTTTTTGCGGCAGCAGGATACAAGCCTGACATATTTGCGGAAAACTTTCTGCCACTGGTGCAGGCTAACTGACAGAGACCAAAAGCATGAGCGCGATTTATTACGTAATAGCTTTTGCTGCGGGCCTGGGCATTACCCTGCAGACAACCCTGAACAGCCAGCTTGCAAAAGGGCTCGGAGGCGACTCGGTCACCGCCGCGTTGTTTTCCTTTTCAGCCGGGGCATTCAGCCTCGGAATTTACTCGCTGCTGCGCGGGGGATTATTCACCTCACTTGCCGCTATTCCTTCTCAGCCTGTGTGGAGTCTGGCAGGCGGACTGATAGGTGCCTGCGCGCTGTTCAGCTACGTGGTACTTGCACCGAAAATTGGTTTTTCAGCCCTGCTCGGACTGGCCATTGTCGGGCAGTTGCTCTCATCTCAGATGATCGACCATTTTGGTCTGCTGGGCGCGACCAGGCGGCCGGTTACTTTACTTAAGCTGGCTGGAATGCTGGTCATGCTGACCGGACTCGCCGTCATGCTTTTCGGTGACAGACTCTCTGAGCGTTTTCTGCATTAACCGAGCGAACGGATCATTACGTGCGTCTGCTCAGGTGCAGACGCACGCAGCTTTTATACAGGCGCAATGCGTACTTATACCTGGAGAAAAACATGTTTGCAGTAGCAGCAGATGTTAAAAATGTGCTGGGAGAGTGCCCGCTCTGGTGCGAAAGAACACGCAGGCTTTACTGGACTGACATTGAAAGCAGTGAGCTACTCGCTCTGGAAGAAGATACCGGCATCGTGATGCGATGGTCACTGCCTGAACGTCTCGGCTCGTTTGCACTGACTGAAAAAGCGAACGTCCTGCTAATGGCGCTTGCTTCCCGACTGGCCTTCTGTGACCTTGATACCGGTGAGTTTACCCCGGTAGCAGATTCGCCGGGTGAGGAGGGGACCCGTACAGGGGATGGACGTTGTGACAGAGCCGGTAACTTCGTCTTTGGAACCATGGATGACGGCTATCCGGCGAAAGTTATTGGTAAGTTTCACAGGCTCAACGCAGCGACACTCACTGTCGAGACGCTTTCTCTGCCTGAGGTGGCCATCCCGAACAGCATCTGCTTCAGCCCGGATGGCGGGACAATGTATTATTGCGACTCAATGCAGGGGCGGATTTTCTGCTGCGATTATCCCTCTCTGAAAAATCCGCGAGTGTTCACCGAAACTGAAGGGAAAGGTGCTCCTGATGGCTCCTGTGTGGATGCCGAAGGGTATCTCTGGAATGCAGAATGGGGCGGGAGTCGTCTGGTGCGTTACCGCCCGGACGGAACCACAGACTGTATCCTGCCTTCTCCCTCCGTTCAGAGCACCTGTCCGGTCATTGCGGGTGAGGCCTTCACAACGCTTTACTGCAGCAGTGCCAGCGTGGGTCTGACTGCGCCATCAAAGCATGATGGCGCGCTACTGAGAGCGAAATCCGCCGTATTCTCAGGCTTACCCGAAAGTCGCTTCGCTGCCACAGCAATCTGAGCCGCCTCTGAATGTGGTCTGTGTGAAATAAAAAGTTAAACCATGAGACATCGGTTTTGCATATTCTGTCTGGTTAAAATACGCGCGCTACAGGAATGTCTGACCAGCGCGTGGTCCATGCGGGGCTGAGCAATTCCCGCTTCATTTTCCATTCAGTATTAATCCCCTGTCCCGCAAACCACATATGTCCCAGCCCGGACTGGTTAATGCCGTCCAGCACCTTCATCAGCTGCGCGCTGTTTGCCCGCGGCTTATCCTCATCGAACAGGTTCAGCTGACTGACGCCGTCTGGTGTGAAGTCATCGAGCATTATGCCGGCCTTCATATATCGCCGCCCGTCAAGCCAGATGCGGTCGAGCGATCGCATCGCCACCCCGATCACGTCGCGCGTATCCTGCGTGGGTAGGGTGAGATTCTCGCCGGCGCTGTTGCCGTAAAAGACTTCTCCCTGTGCGTGCGGCGAGGTCCGTATAAAAGCGCTGATGCGCCGGCAGAACTGGCGCTCCTTTCTCAGCTTCTCCGCCGCCCGGGTGGCGTACTGACACAGCGCTTCCTGCATGGCCACTTTTGTCGTGATGCGTTCGCCAAAGGAGCGGCTGAAGACGATCTGCTGTTTCGCCGGCGCAAACTCCTCAAGGGGAATGCACGATTCGCCGTTGAGCTCGCGGACGGTGCGCTCCAGCACCACGCTGAAGTTTTTACGGATGAGGGCAGGGTGCGCGCGTGAGAGCTGCAGGGCGTTTTCAATGCCCATCAGGTTGAGCCGTTTGGCGATGCGCCGACCAACTCCCCATATCTCCTCTACGGGCTGGTTTTCCAGCAGCGCCGCGGTACGCTTCGGATTATCCGGCGTCAGTGCCAGCACACCGCGGAACTGCGGCCACTCCTTGCTGGCCCATTGCGCTGATTTTGCCAGGGTTTTTGTCGGCCCCATGCCCACACCGACGGTCATGCCGGTCGTGGCCAGCACGTGGGCGCGCAGGCGCCGGCCGAAGTGCTCAAAGTCCTCGCAGCCATCGATGCCGGTTAAATCGAGGAACATCTCGTCAATGGAGTACTGCTCAACCTTCGGCGTCATTTCCTCCAGTGCCATCATGATCCTGTTCGATAACGAGTGGTAAAGCGCATAGTTTGAGCTGAACACATGCACGCGTTCGGCAAAATCCTGCCCCTTTATCTGAAACCACGGGGCGCCCATTTTTATGCCGAGTTTTTTGGCGCCCGCGCTGCGTGCGATGACGCAGCCGTCATTATTACTCAGCACGACCACCGGTCTGCCGCGCAGGTCAGGGCGGAACAGCGCCTCACAGCTGGCGTAAAAGGAGTTGACGTCGGCCAGACCAAACATGGGCATGATCACCTCCGGCGGGCACGGGTGCTGTTAAAGAACCAGGTCACTACGCCGAGCAGCTGCAGCTCCTCCGGGTAGATCACCGGGTAGGCCGGGTTCATGGGCAGCAGCGCGAGCCTGGGCTGCAGCTGCAGGCGCTTGACCGTAAACTCGCCGTTGACCTCGGCAATCACGATATCGCCGTGCGCAGCTTCCTCGGCCCGGTCAACCACCATGACGTCGCCGTCGCAGAGACCCAGGTCACGCATGCTGTTGCCGCTGGCGCGCACGAAGAAGGTTGAGGCGCGCCGGCGGATGCACAGCTCGTTCAGATCGAGTTCTTTCTCGACGTAGTCCTGTGCAGGTGAGGGGAAGCCGGCGGCGCACGGATCGGCATAAAGCGGTACCCGGACCCGGGGCGTAAAAATGGGTGGCCAGAGCAGCGTCAGGCCGGCGGTATAGCTGCCCGGGTTCATGATCTGATGCCCCGGCCATGCTGCATTGTGACTGCGAAAGTGCAGAGTAAATCGCGCATAAAATTCCTCCCGTTATTTTACTGTTTATACATACAGTATTATTGAGGCGGAATTATCTGGCAAGAGGGAGCGAAACGGGTTAGGGCAGAAGCGAAGCCATCTGACTGAGCCGCCGGGAAATTTTTATGAAGGTCGGCCTGGCTGATGCTGAGCAGCGCCACTATGGCTCAGGTCAGGGCCGGCAGATGTGGAGAGGCGTTTCCGGTATACCGTTACAGCCCGGCGCTCTGTGGCCGGGCTGGTTTTGTGAAATGCAGAATAAGCGTAATGTGCGTAAGCAGTTCATGCCGGCATCGGTGAAATGACGCTTCCTCGGCACGACTGTTCGTTCCTCGCGCTGCTGCGGTACGCCTCAGCCGTGACTGCGGCGAGCGTGGCGGGCTGGCAGTTAACGGCAGGTATTTTTTTTCCGGACCCGTTGTGCAGACCTGACGCACCGTTCTAATCTGGACGAAATTCCTCATCAGTCTCCGGGGCAATCTATGGATGGCCACACCTCTCCCGCACGTTTTCTCGCTTATCTTCTGACTGAGCACGATATCTCCGTGACGCAGCTGTGTGACCGCTGCGGGCTGGACAGCGATATCGTCCGGGCTTTTCTGGCGGGGCGCCTGCCGGTGACGCAGACGCTGGCGGAGCAGCTGGGCACCGTGTTCCACTCCCCCGGCTTATGGCTCACCCGTCAGGCCCTCTGGATGCGGGCTGAATCAGGTGCTGACGCGCCCGCCGGTGGCGACGGGACACCACCGTGCTAAATTAACCGGTGCCGGTACGGGATTATCTTCTCCGTGTTCACCAGGGGGTAAATAAACTGCAGCCCGTACCGGCGCCTTTCATAAGCAGATGTCCGGACACTCTGTCAGCCATCGCCGGTGTTCCGGATAATGTCTGGCCCCTGGTTGTGAACGTTGCCGACCTTTGCCGCGACCGGATGCCATGTGAAGACGGACTCAGGTAGCGCGCCGTCACGCACAATTTCTGCCGCGCGCGCCGGCGAAGTGTCATGACTCAGCCACTCTCGGACCGCGTCGGCCTTCAGCACAAGAGGACGGCGATCGTGAATATCTACCATCCCCTGATTGCTGGCTGCGGTGACGATGACGAAACCCTCCTGACCGTGCTCCCGGTCAAAAGGCGGCTTCCCGATGGCCGCAAAAAAAAGCGGCTCTCTGTTTCGGTGATAAATGAAATAGGGCTGTTTTCCGGCACCGCTTTTTTTCCACTCAAACCAGCCCGATGCCGGCACAATGGCCCGCCCGTATTCCCACAGGGGCTTAAACATACGCCCTGTCGCAGCCGTTTCGCTGCGGGCATTGATGAGCGGCGGTTTATCCCACCACTCCGGACCGTAGCCCCAGTAAACAGGATCAAACTTCAGCTTGCCGTCACGCTCACTGAGCAACAGAACCTTAGTCCCCGGCGCCACGTTGTACCGGCCAATGGGTTCAGCATCCCGGGTCAGTTCTTCCGGGCCAATACCCAGAGCGTCAAAGTAGTCATCTCTGCTGCTGTACTGCGCAAATCGTCCACACATAAGCCCCTCCTGCTATTCAGCATAGGCGGTATACTTTTGTCCGGAGGGATTATCATGTCACATAACCTTGCCGCCCGGCCCCGGGAAGAGCGCGATCGGATCAGCGTGGATTTAGCCGCGGCCGGTGTCGCGTACAAAGAACGCCTGAATCTGCCGGTGAACCCGGCAGAGGTAGAGCGTCAGCAGTCAGAAGCGTAGCGCGAGTATTACAGAGAGCGACTGGCTTTCTCTGATGATATCAACGTCCGTTTCTGGCACAAAGTGGACCGTACTCAGGCGAATTTCCGCTTTGAGCGAAAAACGGACATTGCTAACAACGTTTGAGTAAATCAATGGAGAGCAGGCCAGTACACCTCTGGTATAAAAGAGGCTTGATGAAACTTTCACGCATAACACTGAGTCTCGCAGACCCATCATCATCTCAATAGGGCTGGAATAAAAGGTGCGACCTCGGGCTGGTGAAACTTCAGGCAGGCTGGTCCCATTCTGTTACACTCAGGGCAGGTATGATTACACAGTTCAGCCAGGTAAGCGCTGCTACTGAAACCAGACAACGGTTATAGACGCTCAAAAGCAATACTGCTTGTCCGCCGCGGCGGACTTTTACCGCCAGGCAACAGGAAGATTGATATGTTCAGGAGTGAAGAAGAAAAGGTCAATGTCGTAATTGGCGAAGCCATATTATTGCTGCTTGAGGATGAAGATGTCGTCAGCGTGCATAATCTGGCTCAACAGCTCAAACAGATGCTTAAGGCTGAGACAGAGGCAGCTCGTCGTGAAATCATCAGAGAAGCAATCAGGCAGACCGAAAGACTTCTCTCCACAGCCCACTGTTACGATAATTGCAGTGCTGAAATTAAGTGGTTATCGCGCGAATTGCCTTACCAGCAGAGTATTAGGCACTAATTGTTATCCTGCATCGGTTAGGTTTTGCCTTACTCATTCAATGTATCCGGCGATTTAGCATCTGAATCGCCTTTAGACTATTTTCCCGCACATGCCGATCCGCGGTGCTTTTGCTGAGCAGTTCCAGTGCATATATCACTTCGTTTTTCCCTACCGTGGCTTTCTGGCTGAGCAGTCTGCGGATGATGCTACCAATGAGCTCCAGTGGTTTTTTATTATTATCCTCGCCCGAACCCATAAATCCTCCGATAAACGAAGCAGCAGTAAATATAGCATTATGTCAGAGGGGAGGTAACAGTATCCGTGTCAGTAAGCTGATAGCTTCATAAAACTTTCGAGCCAAAGAAAGTTTTTAACAGGGGCTAAAACCTATGGCTGGCTCTCGCGCAAACTGGCGTCTTATGATGCAAGCAACGTCCGCTTATGGCACAAAGCAGGCATTAGTATCAATAGTGACCTGCTCCCCGTTGATTAATACACCGCGATGTTAGTAATGTCTTCATAAGCCACATGAGGACATCCCCATGAAGAAGCGTTTTTCCGACGAACAGATCATCAGTATTCTTCGCGAAGCGGAAGCCGGAGTTTCTGCCCGTGAGCTCTGCCGCAAGCACGCCATTTCCGACGCCACCTTTTACACCTGGCGCAAGAAGTTTGGTGGCATGGAAGTTCCTGAGGTGAAGCGGCTTAAATCTCTTGAAGAGGAGAACGCCCGCCTCAAGAAGCTGCTTGCCGAAGCCATGCTGGATAAGGAGGCACTTCAGGTGGCTCTGGGGCGAAAGTACTGACGACAGACCAGAAGCGGGAAGCTGTTGAGTTTATGTGTGATGCGACCGGTCTGTCGCAACGTCGTGCCTGCAGGCTTGCAGGTTTGTCTCTGTCGACCTGCCGCTATGAGGCTCAGCGCCCGGCGGCTGATGCGCATTTATCAGGGCGCATCACTGAGCTGGCACTGGAGCGCAGGCGTTTTGGCTACCGTCGCATCTGGCAGTTACTGCGCCGTGAAGGCCTTCATGTTAATCACAAGCGCGTGTACCGCCTTTATCATCTGAACGGGCTGAGCGTAAAACGCAGACGACTTCGTAAAGGGCTGGCAACAGAACGTCTGCCGCTGCTCCGCCCGGCGGCGCCCAACCTGACCTGGTCGATGGATTTCGTCATGGACGCGCTGGCCACCGGTCGCAGGATCAAGTGCCTGACCTGTGTGGACGACTTCACGAAGGAGTGTCTGACAATTACCATCGCATTCGGGATTTCAGGCGTTCAGGTCACGCGTATTCTGGACAGCATTGCACTGTTTCGGGGCTATCCGGCGACGATAAGAACTGACCAGAGGCCGGAGTTCACCTGCCGTGCACTGGAACAATGGGCCTTTGAGCATGGCGTGGAGCTGCGTCTTATCCAGCCCGGCAAGCCGACACAGAACGGATTTATTGAGAGTTTTAACGGACGCTTTCGCGATGAATGTCTGAATGAACACTGGTTCAGCGATATCGTTTACGCCAGGAAAATCATTAATGACTGGCGGCAGGATTATAACGAGTGTCGTCCACATTCAGCACTGAATTATCAGACGCCATCAGAGTTTGCAGCACGGTGGCGAAATGGAGAATGTGAAGGTAAACAAACCGACATTACTAACTGAAGGTTGTATCTAATACTGGGGGCAGGTCACAAAGTTGGACATACAGGCTGTGCATCAGTATTTGACGAGATCTACATGGGCAAAAGGTATAGATCTGGAAGCCGTCACGGCTTCAGTAGCGAACAGCCTTAACTTTGGCATTTATCACAATGAATCTCAGGCAGGATTTGCACGTTTGATAAATGCGAGTTCTTCGTTTCATGGCAACGCCCCCCTTGATCAAGGATAGCGTTGCATCGACCCATTGAACTTACAGCTCATAGCGGACGTTCATCACCTGCAACCACTGCGCGACTTCTAACCCCCTCCCAAGTTGACATTAAACACAACTGCTCACCCGTTCCCCGCCGTGCGCGAGACATTCAGTCCGCTCCGGCGGCGCATGCGGCTTCCGGTGTCGCCCCTGCTGGCTTCACTTTGCGCCCGGCTGCTGTGTCGGCACGGCGCAGGTGAGGCCGTGCAACCATTGACTGAGGAGAGAATCATGCCGAACTGGTGTGTAAACAGGCGGTGTGTGACCGGCCTGAAGGAGAACGTGAGTGAGGTGCGAACGCTGATGCGGGGCGAGGTATGTCCGGCATACGTGCGGGCTGAATCAGAAGGCATTCAGCTGTTTCTGGCGGGTTGCGCCGGGCTGCTGCGCCCGGTGACGGACAAAACCTGCTACCGGCTGCAAAGCCTGTGCTTGCCGGGTAACACATGAAGAAAATCACTTCAGCTAGTTGGCGACGTTGCTCTGTGTCGACGGTGTGTAAATAATGGTTAATTTACCCGTGTAATACCCTGCAGCCTTATCCGCCAGATTAAAGGCTGGCGTGATGATCTGTATGGGGGCAGGGACGCAGAGCGATACTCCCGGCACGCCCGGCAATACGACCTGACGCTGGATATTACGCTGGTTAGTATTGCTCCAGCTGATTTCGGTAGCGTTTTTTATCTCCTGAGCCACTCCCGTCGTCGGGTTAATGACGCTGACCTGGTAGTCAATGCGATTGGCAGCCTGCGTTTTGTCTGCGCCGGTGCGATAGACGGAGAAAAGTCCGGCAGCCCTGCCCGTCGCGCTCGCTCCCTCATCGCTAAAAATCATATTCACGCGGTTGCTTGAGGAGTTGCTGCCGTCGTACAGGCACATATCCAGGGACGCGCTGCCGCTGGCAGTGGCATTTTTACTGGTTCCCGGCCGGTTATTAAGGTTAAGGTCGACCCTTGGCGCGCTGTAGGGGAAGGCCGGAAAATAAATCTGCTGGTTGTTAAGGTCCGTCACCGTCAGAACAACATTGGCCGTCCATGTATACAGGTAAGTTGAGGTCCACTGCCACAGGTCCTGTTTGAGCGTAGCCCTCCATACCCCGGGTGTGGTGAGTTTTGCAAGCTCGCTCTGGGCGATACTATAAGTAAATAATACAGGACCAGGTGAATCCGAACATACAGCGGCAGAAGATGCTGGCCTATAATAACAAAAAGGAGAAGCTTTGCGGAGTCCAACAACAGTCAGGTTTACCGAAGTCGATGTACCATCTCGCGTAAACTTCAGTACTATATTGGAATCACTGTCAGAGCCCGCCCACACTGGGCTGGTATTGGCACAGGCACCATAAATGGGGTCTGATGTACTTTTGCATACAAGAGAATTTCGCGCCCATATATCAGAGTTGTTAGTACTCCCGTCACTCCCGCCCGAGAGATGATCCCATATTGTGAGGGATGAGGGGACGGACATCCGGTCATATTTCGCCGTCAGCGTCGTGTTCCTGGCCATGGGGGCCTCGTATACCGCGTAGCACGGCGCAACGCTGGCGCCAAGCGCGCCCAGAATCAGCCCCAGATAACAGAATAATTTCACATTCTTTCCTTACTCGTTCATTGCCGTTGGGCGGGCATCACGAACGTTGCCCGCAGTCATCAGCTCAACCTGCTTCTGCTCTGCTCCCGGCAGGTTAGCCATGTCCGTGCTTTCGCACGTCGTTGCCCCTACGTAACGCACCACGTCACGGACCGCCCTTACTTTCATGCTGCACTGCCAGAACGCCTGGTCCTTCATCACGTACAGCATTTTCAGCGGCCTGTTCGTTTCCAGCGTGAACCCGCCCCCGCCGAGCGGCGTCCAGGACATGACGTTAAGCGGTATTCCGCCCTCAAGTGGCCGGTGCTGCGCGTCGGTCATCTGCCCCAGCCACGTGTAGCGGGTGCTGACCGCAATGCTGCGGTTAAACACCCGACCCGGGGTCATGAATAACGTACGCGAGCCGGCTCCCTTGCTGATTTCACTGCTGGTACCTGCCGGTGATGACGCGGACTCCGTGATAGTGAACGTCGTCTCGCGGTAGCCGGGCACGGTAAACAGGGCGTGACTGTTGCCGCTTATGTCACTCCGCCCCCCGCTGTCCAGCGAAACGCTGACTCTTGAGTCCTTTTGTTCGTCGTCCTGCTCTACCCCCACCGTCACGGCCGAGGACGGGGTGCCGTCTCCCCACCGCCCCCAGAAGAGACCCTTCCGGTCGATAACGAGAGAAGAGTTGTAATTTCCGCTGCTGCTCAGCGTGTGGGCATTACCCGTTTTCTGCCAGGCGTCACTGACGGTAAGCGCGCCGCTGCCGTACTGCCCACCGGCCCGGCCGTACGCCGAAGCGGTCACGGTGTCCGAATTGACGCCGTAAAGTGAGGTACCGAGCTCGTTTTCACCTGTGTCATCTGCGTAATGGCTGTAGGCCGCGTTGTAGCCCAGCCGGTCGCCGCCGCGCTGGCTGGTCTGCCAGCTTGCGCCCGCAGACGCCGTGCTTCTTGACCGTGCGGTGCCGCCTGAGGCGCGCGACAGGCTGAAGGTGAGGAAGGCACCCTTGTCCGTGCCGTCATAGCCGCTGTCTTTACGCATAAACGCATTAACGCTTGAGCTGACGTTGATGCTGTTCCATCTGAACTGTCGCGTCACGCCGGTCTGCCAGGTCCGGCTGCGCGAGCGCGTCTGATATACCTGCTCCCAGGGCACGCCGGCCTGCGCGTTTTTGTCATCATCGGGCAGATCACGACGATATACGTAGCGGCCTTCGTTACTGCTGAGCGCGTAGCCCAGCGTGCCGTACCACTGAGAAAGGGGGACGGACAGCATGACGTTAGTACTTTTATAACAGCCGCTGTAGCTGTAGCGGTGTTCTGCCTGATTGTCACAGTCAGGTGCGGTCATTGACGAACGGTAGAAGCTGAGAGAAAAGCCGTCGTTGTAGTTAAGCTGCTGAATATTCCCCCGGGAGCCGTCGCTGCCATACAGATAGCTGGCGCGCGTTGTCAGCATGCCATCAAGAGGGCCTGAACTGAATCCGTGCGCCCAGTCTGCGGCACCTTCCCAGTAGCGTGCATCGCGGAGGAGGGCAGCGCCTGCGGTCAGTGATGCGTTTGCGGTCACGGGCAGGCGCAATCCGCCCTGCACAACGCGCCTGCTGTCATCATCAGAGCGCGGCCTGACGCCGCCGTCGTCGCTGATGTTCCCGCCCTGAATAAACCACTGAAAGGAGCTAGGCTGCGCGCTGCCGGTACCCGTATAGGGCACAGTTTCGGTTCTGACCAGCTGGCCGTTTTCATAGATGCGCAAAGAAACGACATAGCTGCCGGCCGGGAAGGTTCGCGTGTCAAGTTCCTGCGCGCCTGCCTTAAGGTAGAAAGAGGAGAGCAGCTGGCCATCGCGGTAAGCATCCACCCGTGAGTCCTGGGAGAGGAAAACGTTAACGGGCGTGCCCCGGGATACCTTATCCATGTTGATCCATGACAGGGTGGACCCCAGGCGCGCACCACGAATTTTACCCAGTGGCAGCTGACTGAGGTTGATATTGCCGCCGGCGTTGCTGAAAATGTCGCGTGCATCCATCAGCCCGCCCTGAACATAGACGCGCTTCCAGAGGTCCTGCCGGAAATAGGCATTGCTGACCTCCGCCTCCTGCACGCTGGATGAACGCGCGTGCTGGCCCTGCCAGTTCCAGTCAATATTCAGATAGCCATTCTGTGTCACGCCCAGCGAACCGTTGCCCTGGACGGAGGCGGACTGATAGTTTCTGTCAGCAACAAAGTTGACGTTTTGCTGATGAATCAGCGCATTACTGCTATCCGCACTGGCCTCATAATAGACGTCCTGCGCGTCATTTTTAGGGCGAAACTGCGGCCCAAGAAATAAACCGACCCGGGCATTATTTTCATCGTAAATAATGGCCACGCTATCAGTTTCAATATAGTCGCAACCGGGGGCCCTGCCGTTGGTGCCGCAGGCAAGATTACCGTTACGCCTGAGGGGAGAATTCATTGAGCGATTCAGCAGGGTGCCGAGCCCTGAAGCGGCCGCATATTTCTTCAGCACGGCGGCGATAAGTGCTTCAGGCTGCAGAAACTGTACGTGTTCAAGGTCGACCCGGGCCTGAAAGACGCCGAGAGTTTCACCGTAGAGTGATACGTCCAGCATCATATTCTGACCACGTGCGAGCTCTTCAAAACCCACGGGTACACTAATCGCGGCCTGAACTCCTTCGAACGAGGGCAGTGCAGCCGCGATTACTGCGGCTATAAATTTCAGGCTGCTACACATCCCACTCTTCCCGTCTTAATAATATCCATGATGTAAACGGGGCGCAGAGCCCCGTTAGTATGGCAATTTAATTATTTGAAGGAGCAGCTGCCTGAGTCACCACCAGGCTTACAACACCGCTGTAGGTACCTGCTGCTGTGACAGCACCTGGCGTTTTCTGAGAGATAACCAGAGGCATTGCAGATGAACCATTAGTAACACCACCGGGAAACGTAGTCGCATAAGCGAAGGAGGTAGCAGCCGTGGACAGCGTCTGACCATTAATGGATACGCTCAGTGGAATAGCGTTTGCTCCCTGAGTATCAGTCAGTGAAGGTTCTGCAACCAGGCTCACATTCAGCGCCCGGTCCTCAGTGTTAGACCAGAACTTAATCTGTTCCTGATGAGCCTGAAGACCTTTGCCCGGAAGATACTGCATTTCCACAGCAGCTGGCAGTGCAGAGCCATCGGCTTTCGTCACGTCGACTGTTGGATCGATGCTGGCAGTAACGGTGATGTCACGCTGAGCGGCACCGGCGCTAAAGGCGGTGACCAGCGCGAATGCAGCAAGGTTAAACTTAAAATTACTTTTCATTAAGGTTTCCTTTTAGGTTTGTATACCCTTTTACCAAAAGGGATCAATGTACCTGCGATGCAGGCAGTTCAATTTCTTCCGTCCTGTTATTAGTCCAGTTGAAATATTTTATTTTGTAAGTGCTGCCAGCTGAGAAACGTATTCCCGGAGCTGGGATGATGCTTTCTGGATAAACGGTCAGAGTCTTTTTTCTCCAGCTGCATTCCCCGCTTGGGTTGCATAAACCTATGTCAGTTACCGGGATGCGGATGGTGCCGTCGTTAAACAACCTTCCTGTTGAAGGAATATATTTCAGGCTAACCTCAGTTCTACGCGGCTTTACGTGAATTAGGGCTCCCCATATAATGTTAACACCAACCTGCGCCGCTTTTTCAGTATTTTTTTTATCATCTGAGTTATTATTGAAAGCGGTCTCGCTAACACCTTCGAAATAAACCCTCCAGGTGGTTTCTTTTTCAGGTGGAGTCATTGAAACAATCCTCACTACTCTCTCTCCGCCAGCCGCTAGTGCTATTTTCTGTGGTGTGACAACAATCTGGCTGGCGTCAGTCATATCGGCATCTGCCTCATGTTCATTTTTGGTTCCGGGATTTATTATTTTTTTTAACTTTATTTTAACGAACTCAACTTCATCATTCTGGGATATTACTCTTATCTGAGATGTACCGTTTTCTCCAACCGTGGTCTCCATCGGGTACACATACATAGCTGCATGTGTGGTTTGGAAAAAAAACGTAGCGCAGATTGCCGTTAAAAATTGAGTGGTGCTGGTAAAAGGCCAGATTTTCATCTATATGTCCTTAATTATTTGTCTGAGTGTGAGCGATTGTCATCTCCTTACTATTGCCTTAAAGGCGCGCAGGATATTATCCTGAAGATGTCTTGAGGGTTAAAAAATCAACCTTTGGATCCCATTTCAATTGAATTTTCTTTGTTTTATACAACAGATCTTCTTTTCAGGAAGATAGCGTTACCATCAGGATATGTCATATGCAAGATTACCGAAATAATTGATGCCGTCAGAATGAAACTGAAATGTTAATTATTATACAAGATAAAGTTCAGCCAGATAATGTGTGACTGAATTTAAACAAAGTATTAGTTAGATGGCACTTTAATTAAAATTTATTTGCCTTATTTTTTATTAATCGGAGTGTTTTTACTTGAAAATTACGGGGAGGATGGAGGCGCTCATGCTCTCAAGTCACTGATTTTTTTAAATTTATAAAAAAATAAAGAAAATTTAAAAGGTGCATCGATAAATCACCTTATCGCGCAGTGAGATGAATGAACGGCGCATTTCATCCCACTTACGGTGGATTCATGGCGGCAGCGTCAGTGTCGCTGAGTACAGACATAATATGGAACGAACTCACCGGAGAGCATCACTGAATTAATATTCAACCGGGAAATTAACAGTTCAACCTTACTTTTTGGCTGACGATAAAATTCTGGAAACCACACGCTGGCCATTTCAGGTGAGAGTTTATCGTCAATAGAGGCGAGGATTTGACCCGAGACCCAGGTATACCGCGAGCCGACATGATGACTGGTAAAGACTACCGTCCGGTTTACATTCTCACGGGTGCCATCTTCGCGAGTTACAAATCCGTTCATTGAGAGTGTTCCGCTATTTTCATCAATATTCAGTTTCATTGAAAGACGCAGAATACCCGACTCTCTGTGAAAATTAATGTTGCCGGAGCAGGAGAAGCCGGATGTAATGCCATATCTATACCAGATCGTAAAAGCCGTCAGTGCGACAGCCAGCCCCACGGTTGAGAGAAAAAAAATCCTTTTAATCATGATAATAACCCGTGTCTTTGTAAATAAAATAGTTTGAATAGCAGATGTCGTCCGAGAACAGGGCGATCTTTTCGCGGCAGTTTATCGCGGAGACCTTATTGCTGTAGGGATAATTGGTCAGGTAAAGCACCCTGGGCTCTTTACAGAAACGACTGAGGTAATCCACCATTTTGAGGTTCTTGAAATCGTAAGCACGGTTATTCTGATAAACCTCACAGGCCCCCAGTTTTCCCGTATTAACATAATTTCCGGGCGAAACCGCAGGGTAGAGGATGAGTGAGCAGGCGACGATCAGCAGGATGCTGAGCAGCAAAACATAGCGCGGCCACGCAATGGTGACAGCACGCTTTTTTACCGCTGGCCCGGACAAAGTATCTGAAGTCCTGAGAGAGGCCGAATAATTAATCGCAACCCCCTCGGGCTGAATCAGGCCCGGACTGCTGAATGTCTTACTGCTGCTTTTCATGTCTGGCTTAGCCTTAACTGATTCTGTCTCACCGGCCTGCCGCGGAGCAGGGCGGATTTCCGGCGGGTTATCCTGTCCGGCCATTGCGCGTGACGCGTCGCTGTTTTGCTGCTCAGCCCTTTCACTCTCTGCCGGGAAGAGAAAGCCCTCCGCGTCATCGCTGTCCTGATCCTGCTGCTCCGCCTGCATCGCTTCTTCTTCTTCAGGCGTGTCCATATTGATATTGGTTAGTGCAACAGAAACCTGCAGATTGAATATAAAGCCCCGCCGGTGAATGGTTTCGATAATCCCATTGTCGAAATCCCCCGCCTGATTCAGCATTTTTCGTAAATAGAAAATGGTGTTATGCAGCACATTCAGCGAAGCTGTCATGCCAAAGCGTTCCCAGCCAAATTTATACAGGTCATCGTGAGTGACCAGTTTGCCTTGATTTTCAATCAGTAACAGCAGGCAGAAGGCGCCTGGTGCTCTTAGTTTGACTTTAGTATCATTGTCCAGCCTGACCAGACATTTTTCAGAAAGAATAAATTTGACGTTATCGCCAATAATGTAAATGCGTCTCATTTTTATTAAAGCCCTGGCAGGTGACTGAAACAACGCTCTGTGAAAGGCGTTTTAATTATTTTTATTGCTGTTACTGTTCGTCTAAGAAAATTCCTAATCATTACTTATAGTCCATTCGGTAAAAAAAAAGTAATTATTTTGATTAACTAACCGGCCTTTACCCATTAACTTATCCGATGATAATGGTCGACCCATTCAATCTAGTGATGTAACGCACTGAATAATATATGTTTTTTTTGGTTTATAAAAGTAAATTAAATTTAAGCTGCTCTTCTGCTTGGTTTTCTTAAAATAGTTTTTTCACTTGAAAGGAATAAACCCATGCAATCTGAAAGGTCTCTGTCTGAGAGAGCAGAGCAGAGTACAATGCAAGTTATTAACGCCGCCGGAACAGAAATTCGCCTGAAAAGTCAGGAGGTGTGTATCATCTGGTTTCTTATGACCGGCATGAAACCCAGGGATATCTCGCTGCTCATGCAGACAACCGAGCAGAATGTCAGTTATTATAAAAGAACAGCTATGAAAAAGTTGCAGGTGAAAAACAACTTTGAAATGTTTTCATGGTTCCGGGGTAACAGAAGTGTGTTTAAGAGTGAGAAGGCCGAGTCTTTTATATTAAAACGCAGTTGATTTTGACAGCATTGATAATTTTCTTTGTAAATTAACTGACTTAAAGGGACGTAAGATGAGTAAATCTCTTAATGATTCAGAGAAGAAATTATTGATGGGATGATCGCGTTCCATGTAGAGAATCTGATCAACGACACCGTTGAGCTTATTTATCAGACAGAGTGCGGGTGACCTGCTCCCCCTTGATCAAGGATAGCGTTGCATCGACCCATTGAACTTACATCTCACAGCGGCCATTGCGATGCAAAGGTCCGCTCCGTGCCAGGAGTGGATATTCATTACATTGATTTGCTGAGATCAACTAGTCAAAAGAAGAATGCTGCCTTTTGCCGTTTTTTTATTTCGCCAAATGTTTCCGCATCAATGAATTTTCTAATGTAATACCACGGCAAATAGGGAAACCTCGCTCCACTAAATGAAAGCCGTGTCTTAAAAAGAACTCTGCCGCAGCCTTACTTACCTTTGAGGTAAGCTCACTAATTCCAAGCTGTCTCGCTTCCTCATGAATGCAATTCATCAGTAGTGTTCCTACCCCCCGTCTCGAACAGGTTCCTGAGACATAGAAATGGTCAATGTATCCATTTGGTTGAATATCTGCATATCCAGCTATCTCACCCTGCAGCTCTACAACAAAAGGGCGTATTTCCTTCATGTGATTGGCCCAGTGCTCCAAGTCGATATCTGCCGGGGCCCAGGCATCAATCTGTTCATGTGTGTAGTAGTGTGATGCGATGGTATGTACAGAAGAGTAAAACACTTTAAATAATAAGATTTCATCCCCATTTCGAAACTTTCTTATTTTCATAAAACCTCATTATGAAAGTTGCTTGTAGAACAATACTACTTTTTGTTAAACAGGATGTCAGCTCCGCTTTCTCAGCGGCCCGCTGCCCAGCTAGCCAGTCGTTCTGTGCCAGAAGCGGACGTGATGGCTCTGGCTGTAGATGCGCGTACTTCAGTTCTGGATCAGAGTTTTCACACAGCCTGAGCACGAATCGGACGCTTATGTCAGGTCCGCTATAAGCGATCTGCGGACATTACTGTCGTCGCGCCGTATTAATCATCGGTGAGCAGGTCAGTTTGTATGTATTTGTACAGTCATTGACAAGCAGTTTCTCCAGTTATTTTAGGCACATAAACTGTGCCCGAGCGTAGTACACCAAATATAATATGTATGAGTTTGCGCATTGCCGCACCGACTATAAGCATCCCCGGCTTTCCGGCAAGCCGAAGGCGGTGGCCGAATGCCCGGATATCAGGGTTATGCTTCAGTGCAACCAGAGCGGGCATATACATAGTGCTTCGCAGATATGCATTTCCTGTTTTTGACATCCTTGATTTGCCCCTCACCGAACTGCCAGACTGATGGTGGCGTGGGTTAAGGCCCAGAAAAGCTGCAACTTCCTTAGCCTTACTGAACTGTTTGTCTGCCATAAATGATAAAATTACGGCTCCCGTAACGCTCCCGATACCCGGTATTGAACTTATCAATGCCTCCTGCCTTCTCAGTTCATCATTACAGCTGATATGTTTTTTAATTTCCTGCCGGATCACTTCAATCTCTTCTTTCAGGTGACTGGTAATCCTCAGGAGTGAAGGCTGAATGCTGGCATCTGCATTATCAGCACGGTTAGATTCCATCCGCAGCATGCCTTTCAGCGCATCCATCCGGCGTACCAGAGCCTGTAATGTCCTGACCGGCTGCGGTACAGGTTGCCACTGCGCCGGAATCGTTGCCCTGCAGAAACGCGCAATCAGCTTTGAATCACTCTTGTCTGTTTTTGTACGTGATAGCTCCGCCATACCATAACCCTTTATGCGCGAGGGATTTACCACACTGACTTTTATCTTTTTCTCATATAGAAACGTAGCGAGAGCTGTCCCGTAATCACCGGTGGCTTCCATGCATGCGTGGATCTCTAAAAAAATCCCCCACGCCGGCCCATTTCAGAAGTGCTGTAAAACCCGCCACTGAATTAGCAAATGCTTTACATCGGTAACTATCATTGCTAAGTAAAGCAGCATCAAATTTCTTACTGGCAATATCAATTCCGAGATAAACAGTCATTTCATATCCTCATGGGGTCAGTACTGACCAACCTTGCAAAATTCAGGCTCACCGCGTTGCAGGGCTAAAGATACCCTTCGGTCTGGGCTGAGTTCAGGACAGAGCGGTATTTATCTTTTTAACGGGCCTGACAGCCTGAGGACGTTGCCGGCCTATTCTGTCCCGGGACCATGCATGTACAGGCAGACTTAACTTACTCTGCCTGAAACACGATAAAAGGACGTTTCTGCGCGCCACTTTCATGCCGCCTGCGGCGGGGGAGGAAAAACGTGCGGTCTGCTACCGGTGCCGTGACTTCACTTTAGCCCAGCCGCTGCGTGTTCAAGAGATCGCTTCGCTCGCCGTCCTCGCCCGCTCGCTTGCGCTGCGGCCTGCGGCGTCGCTCCTGAACACTCCGCTTTCGCCGGGCTGCCATTCAGTCACGGCACAGGCCGGAACGGTTATCCACTCTGACTGCGGAGGTTTCTGATGAACACAGCACTGCACGCGCCCGAGCCGGCGCAGATCCTGGACGGTTACGTGAAAATGTGCTTTTTGCCGATACTTTTTACAGGCGATTTCATGCGCGCCGAACTCAACATATACCAGTATGCCGATCGCTTTCTCAGCGACTATGTGCGCGGCGTATGGAAGTTTGCGCAGCTGCCCGGCGGCGGCTTTATGAAGCTGAAAGGGGAGGTGCGCTGGCACTTTTTCAACTCTGGGTAATTACAGCGAGCTGGACGTAAGCGCGGAGGCGGCGGGGCCATCATCACCGCGCTGGTTCTCAATCATCGGAGCAGGAGGAAGACCGCCAAGATGGAGAAGAATCCTGTCCGCTCTATTCCTAACGCCAACTGCAGCTGATAAATTATGCTAGTGAACAAGTGAATCTAATGTCATATTTAATGCTAGGTACTGAATGTTTTGAGAAGCGTTTTCACTCAATTAAACCAGAGAAGTTATTTTCTAAATGTGTGTTGTAGGAATGGCTTTTATATATCAATCGATTTCGTTTGCATATATGTAAAGTGCTTTATTTTCTCATGGGAGAGATGTTGGTAAAAAGCTTTGTATTTTATCTTTATTTTCTTTAAGAGGTTATGTTAAATTATGATACCTGTGTTTAGATGTATTGGGGTTGCTAAGCTTAAATTGGGATGTTTAATATGATTATCTCATGTGTTAATTAACGTATTGTAACTTTAGTAGGTTATCATTTATGAGTGTAAAGGTTCAGTTATCCCAGAGGTTTGTACAAAAGCTTCGTGAACAGTCACATGAGGTTAGCGATAAAATATTTCATATAATTGAAAGAATAAAAGATGGGGATGTGATTGATGCAATGATTTTAGTGGAGCATAAAAGCAGAAGGTTTTATAAACTCAGAATTAACTATGACTTATTTATCATATACTATTTTGAGGATGGAAATGAATCCTGCACGATAGTAGATTTGGTAAGCCATCGGGAAACGCATGGCTTAATGAGACCTAGTAAATGATTACATTGATATCTGGCCAATTAGACCAATCAAGGTCTAGACATGAGTTAGACGAACTAAAAAATTTACTATCTACTCAGGCAGAAATAAAAGAGACTTATCTGCTTGGATTTTTTGAGGCCAGGCCCCAGTTGATTTTATTAATGGGCAGAGTGGTAGGTTTGGGTGGCCCGTCTATGTATAATAATGAACTCCCAATTTTAGGTAAATATAGGGCTGATTTTGTTGTTTCAAATAATTCTCACTCCGAGTTTGCTTTTATTGAATTTGAAAATGCTACTGAGGGGTCGATCTTTACTAAAACAATTAATAAAAGAACGCTAGCGCATTCTTGGTCACCAAGGTTCGAGCATGGATATAGTCAAGTAATTGACTGGTACCACCATCTGCGAGAGAATGATGGCACATCAAATATGTTGTCTGAATTTGGCAGGCGAACTATAAAATCTTATGGTGCACTTATTATTGGCAGGAATAGCTCCATAGGCAAAAGCGATTGTCGACATAGGTTTCAAAAAAGAATTGAATGCTCAACAATTTATGACAAACACATCACTTGTTATACATTTGATGATTTATATGAACAAATGGAAATACAGTATGATATTTTGGCTAACTTTAAATAAAAAATTATTGTCATTTTCTTCAAATACTTAATGTTCAGCGCCATGAATTTGATGAAGAGCGTTTTCTCTAGTTTCGAAAGTGGTTAGGAAAAATATAAGACCAACAAAAATCAAAATAATTACTCACGGGCCCCCTTCGGCTCCCCGGCAAGCCGGGTCGTCGAGCCCTATGTCGCTAAGCGGCAAAGCCGCCAAGCGCCACCGAACCCCTGCGGGTTTCGGCCGCGAGCGGTTTCGGGCTGATGTCCAGGGTCAACGGCTGCAGACGGCTGCGCCGTCGCGTTCACCGTCCCGGCCTGTCGCCGGGACTCTGAGGTCAGTCCGCTGGGCGGCCTGAAACTTCCCTTCTGACGCTTCCCTGCATTCCGGCCAGCCCTTGCGCGGTGGGCTGGTCGTAGCACCGCCGGTTCAGGCAGAAAGGGGTGAAATGCACGCCGCCAAAAACTTTTTGCCAGGGGCGTCAAAAACTTTTTGTCGTCGCCCCTTTATACCTTCACTTCGTCGTTGCTCCTTTGCCCCTGCCGCGAAAGGCCAGACCGGAAAGAGAAAACCCGCGTCAGAAAAGGCCTTTGCCGGTCCCGCAGCACGCGCTGCACTACTCAGGCGGATTTAAGGAGCTATGCCATGCAGAACACCCCCGTAAACGTCACCCTGGATGCGATTACCGATTGCGCGCTGACCGAAATAATGACCAGACATAATGCTCAAAACATCATCAATACCGCCTCTGAATCTATGGCTACTCGTATAGAAACCCTGAGTGATAACGTTAGTTTTTTCACTTGTCTGCAGATTCGTGATGCGCAGGGTAATTACGTAATGGCCACTGAGAGTCAGATCCTGGAAGAAGCCGCACGCGCCATCGAGCATCGCTATCCCACCGGGACCTTTTTTGCCTCAGCGGCGGTCTCAGAAGAATTTTTCAGAGCAAAACTTGCCGGCCGCGACCGGGAAATTTTTTCAGTTGCCTTTCTGAATAACCAGCATCAGCTGCTTGCTTACGAGGAGATGTTTCAGGGATCTGTTTCAAGCGTCGAAGTGCACCCTCGGGTTTTGGTATACAGGGCGCTGCAGTTGAACGCGGCGGCGATAATCGTGAGCCATAATCACCCCTCTTTTTTGAAAGAGCCTTCACGGGCTGACATTGCGATCACAGGACGTTTGAAAAAGGCACTTGAGTTGGTCGCTGTAAGGCTGATTGACCATATCATTGTTGCAGGCAACGAGACTGTTTCACTGGCACAACTGGGACATATCGACGGTTAAACTGTTGCGATGACCTGCCTGGCAGGGCTGCCCTGCAGAATACCTCACCGGCCCGATAGACGGGCCGGATTCGTGACCAGAGACAGGGCTGAATATCATGATCTGAGAATAAAAATTTACACTCAGTACCCCGCAGGCGTTAACCGGCTGCGATTTTAAAGCTTACCGTGACCGCGGCGGAATCTTCCGTCAGCGCATGAGCGCAGCCTTACTTAACGCGCTGCAGTTGCCTGACAGCTGGCGCATGGACTGTGAAATGCGGGCCGAGTGAGGTGGGGCATATGCGGTATAACTGCGGCAGACCCGCGCGGATACGGCTGGGCTGGCCGTCGGGCTGTTCGCCGGTATGGCGTGCAATCGTCACAGACACCCGTCCCCGCTGCCGCCTGCGCCTGTACGTCAGCGATCGGCTCGAACCAGCGGCGCTGCAGGTGATACTTGCAAAAATCGCTGAGTACACGCGGGCGGGCTTCACCGGCGCCGGAGAGCTTGCCGCCGCGATTCGGATGGGGAGCACACGGTATGATCCGGACCTCACTGGCACTGGTGCTACTTCTGCCGGAGTAGCCAAACTCTATGGGAATATGAACTGACGCAGCATTAGAGAAACATCGCATGCATCGCTTCTTAAACCGGGAGATCGTGTGCAGCAGACCGTCAGCTATGAATGTTCTGTAAAAAATGATGCGATGATAAAATAGACAATATAGTGTGACTTAGTGTCACCCTATGGTAGTCTATGTGTTACTAAGTCACACACCGGAGGGCATATGGCATCAACAAGACTTCGTCAGCAGGGCGGGGCCGTCGTGCTGACCATCCCGAGCGACATTGCAGCAAGAGCGGGCTGGACAGTAGGCATCGAGCTGGACGTAACCGCTGAAGGCGAGACCGTAAATATTGTGCCGGTAGCTCGTGTACCGCGTGGTCGCCGCACACTGGCACAGCTGCTGGCCGGTATTGATCAGCAGGAAATCCATGGCTATAACGAAGAAACATCTGACGGCCTGAATGACGCGCCGCAGGGCAGGGAGCATATCTGATGGTTTCAAGGAGGGTGCCACAGAAGGGCGAAATCTGGCACGTAAACGGCGATCCGGTGGAAGGCCGTGAATTTAAGGGACCGCACTACTACCTGGTAATCTCGCAGCGAGAGCTGGTGGCCGCACTGGGAACAGCGGTTTGCGTGCCTGTAACAAGCGGCGGCGGCGCGTCACGCTCGCAGGGTGTGACCGTATATCTGGATGGCAACAGCACGGACACCGGTAAAGTGACCGGCGTAGCGCTGTGCTATCAGCTGCGCTCGCTTGACCTGACTGCGCGCAGAGCAAGTTATGCCGCTACGGTTGAGCCCCATGTTATGGATGAAATATTGTCGCTGGTGGTTGATCTTATCGATCCGCGTTAATCAATGTAGAGCTTAAAACGTAGCCTGCTGTTGAAGAATAAGATTATCGATTCTGGATATATGTCCTGAAGGGCGAAAGGAAAAACATTTTTTCATCACGGTCAGGGCTAACTGGTACATCACCTTCGAATTCACGGACGGTGATACTTATATTCTCAACCTGGAGGATTATCACTGATGGGCATGTTTAATCCCCCGCATCCGGGCGGCCTGATCACCGAGTATATTGAAGATAATAATATTGGCCTGCGCGTGCTGGCGAAAGAGCTGGGCGTGTCCGCTTCGGCGCTGAGCAAAGTCGCCAGCGGTAAGGCTTCTGTCAGTCCGGAAATGGCGGTGCGGCTGGAGGCGGGGCTGGGTATTGCGGCGCGTCTTTGGTTATCCATGCAGGCCGCCTGCGATCTGCACAAGGCGCGTGCCAATACAGACGTTTCAGGCGTACACCTGCACCCGGGCGTGCTGGCGGCTCCTGCAGAGGAACGACCGGGCAAATAATCCCGGTAACTGATACCCGCAGACCGCGCCACCTGGCGCGGTTTTTTTTGGATTTTCTGCCAGCATCTGAACAGCAACACCGACACCCTGCGGGCCGGGAAAAGCCGGTGCTGGCGCACCGGCCATCCCCGCCTGGCCGCTGATACCCTTCACGCGTTTAATGGATTCAGAGTCGTCAGTTCTCTGTTCAGCTGTTTCAGCCTGCCGCCGGAAAAGTCGCATTAACAGCAACAGCAACAGCCTGGGCCCCCTTCGGCTCCCCGGCAAGCCGGGTCGTCGAGCCCTATGTCGCTAAGCGGTACCGAACCCCTACGGGTTGCGGCCGCGAGCGGTTTCGGGCTGATGTCCAGGGTCAACGGCTGCAGACGGCTGCGCCGTCGCGTTCACCGTCCCGGCCTGCCTCCATGCCGCTGACGCGGCATTCAGGGGCAGGCTGCGCACTGCTCGCCCGCCTGTGACCTGCTACGGTTCCCTGCCCGGTATATCTCAATTACAATGTACCTTTAACCCCAGACAGCGTAATCCGCTGGCACAGGTCTTCTGAAAAAATGCCTCTGAGGATGTATGACCGAGAACGAAGAAGCAGAATTCAAACGGATGATGGGTATAGTGGTTAAGAAGTCCGTGGTCTGGTACCGCGAACAGGATTTCAGTCATATGAATGATGATGTCCGGATCGAGCTGGAAAGCCTGTTCAGTGAGGGTGACAAGTATGATCCTATGGCCAGCGTTACAATCAGCCTGAACCTGATGATGATGGGCAACGCATTGCAGGATAAACGCCTGAACGTACTTGCCGCCCGGGCGGCGCAGATGTCCGGTGATGTGAAAACGCTCGGCAAACCCGAAGGTAAGGTGGCGCTGCGCCTGCTGCTCGACGAAATCAGCGAACTGCTAAAAGAGTCTCAGTTTTATGAAGCGGATAAGGCAGATTAACTACGCTAAAAACACATAGGTGCTCTAATAATAAAGTTTTCTTTTTAAAAATTATTTAACCACCCAAAATTCTGATGATGCGAGGTTATGTACGCGTGATGACCTGCCCCCAGGATTAAATACAAAACTCAGTTAGTAATGTCGGATCCTTCACTCTCAGAATTACCCTTTCTCCAGCTCGCTGCAAATTCAGACGGCGTCTGATAATTCAGCGTGGAGTGCGGACGACATTCGTTATAATCCTGACGCCATTCGCTGATGGTTTTCCTGGCATGACTGACGTCGCTGAACCAGTGTTCATTCAGGCATTCATCGCGAAAGCGTCCGTTAAAACTCTCAATAAATCCGTTCTGTGTCGGCTTGCCGGGCTGGATAAGTCGCAGCTCCACTCCATGCTCAAAGGCCCACTGATCGAGCGCGCGGTAGGTAAACTCCGGGCCCTGATCGGTTCTTATCGTAGCCGGATAGCCGCGAAACAGCGCAATGCTGTCCAGAATACGCGTGACCTGCACTCCTGAAATCCCGAAGGCAACAGTGACCGTCAGGCATTCCTTTGTGAAGTCATCGACGCAGGTAAGGCACTTGATCCTGCGACCAGTAGCCAGCGCATCCATGACGAAATCCATCGACCAGGTCATGTTGGGCGCCGCCGGGCGGAGCAGCGGCAGACGTTCTGTTGCAAGCCCTTTACGACGACGTCTGTGTTTAACGCCCAGCCCGTTCAGATGATAAAGGCGGTACACGCGCTTGTGATTAACCAGAAGCCCTTCACGGCGCAGTAACTGCCATATGCGGCGGTAGCCAAAACGCCTGCGCTCCAGTGCCAGTTCAGTAATGCGCCCTGATAAATGGGCATCAGCCGCCGGACGCTGAGCATCATAGCGGCAGGTCGACAGGGACAAACCTGTGAGTCTGCAGGCACGACGTTGTGACAGACCGGTCGCATCACACATCAACACCACGACTTCGCGCTTCTGGTCTGTCGTCAGTACTTTCGCCCAAGAGCCACCTGAAGCGCCTCCTTATCCAGCATGGCCTCGGCGAGCAGCTTCTTGAGTCTGGCGTTCTCTTCCTCAAGTGACTTCAGGCGTTTAACCTCAGGCACCTCCATGCCGCCATACTTCTTACGCCAGGTATAAAACGTGGCGTCGGAAATGGCGTGCTTACGGCAGAGTTCCCGGGCAGAAACGCCGGCTTCAGCCTCGCGGAAAATACTGATGATCTGTTCGTCGGAAAAACGCTTCTTCATGGGGATGTCCTCATGTGGCTTATGAAGACATTACTAACATCGCGATGTATTAATCAACGGGGAGCAGGTCACTTCGTCTGTCAGCCGGCTTTTGCCAGCTTAGCTCGGGTGTGGCAGGCTTTAACTGCGGCGCTTTTCAGCCTTTACAACTTTATTTGCGCCAGCGGAACATACGTCATATCGGCTCTAATAAAAAACCGCCATCAGGCGGTTCGTCGTAGCTCGAATGAGGTGAGTTTCTTGCTAAGTAATTTATACCCAGTATCTTCGAATTGAGCCATTGTGAGTAGAACAGAATCCATGGGGCCGTAAAAGCCATATCCTGAGTACCAGAACCATACCTGCGGCCTGGATTTATCTCTGCCCACCCAACAGAAACCTGTTTCCATAATGGGTGTCCGGTTATGAGTGATTTTTAAACGTAGCACTTGTAAGCGGCAACCCCCAAAAATAAACAGGCAGGAAATTTACCACTTATAATCCAAAAGTTTTGAGCACTAAAAACTCACAAATTTAATGGATTGCTTATTACCGTATAGCCCATCTCCAGAAATCTTTGATGCTCAACCGGCGTATCCCGTGTAGGTGCAAACCATCCGCAGGGTGTGCCCTCATGGAAGAACCATACCTCTGGCTCTTCATTACCACGAACTACCCAGTAATATCCTTCTTTCATAGAAGCTTACTCCCTCAATGTAAGAGCGACTGAAGGATGCCGCCATGATTAATCATAGACTGTTAAAAAATAGCATCATCGGACGCACTCGCAAATTCCATTGAAGTTGTGGATATCTTTGCTCAGGCACAACCAACGGCAGCGCTGAACTTCTACAAACTCGAAGCCTTCCTGATTGCAATGGTGTACTACATGGTGATTGCCAGGGTAGTCACTGAGATTGCCGACAGGATTAAGGCAATGTTGCGCGCGCATCTGATGATTACTGTTGTAGCGAAGCGCCAGATCAGGGGCGTACTAATCAGTCCGGGAAGGTTTTCTGACGCTTTCTCTTCTACGCGCCTGTGTTTTCCTAAGACAGCACAGGCGCCAGGCCGCTTTCCTGAGTCAGCTTCAGGTTACGCTCAGCTGAATCACCAGCGCGGTGTGGAAAACCACGCGATCAACCAGTCTGTTGATGCGCTGATTTTTGCCGACTGCAGCTGGCTGGACGGTTTCATTAACCAGGCACCATCCTCGTCTGTGGCCTGCCAGTCCGACAGCACTGGCACCAGTGAACCCTCGGTCAGTTCTTTCTGTACCAGCCAGTCAGCCGCGGGTAACACCCCCAGCCCTGATTGTGCGGCCAGTATCAATGCATCCATTTCGTCACTCTCGTAACGCGTCTGAACAGGTACCGCGATCTGCTGACCGTTTTTCTCAAGTCGCCATTCTGGCCAGCTGTGCATTGGTGTGAATCCCAGACAATCATGCTGACGAAGTTCACGGGGATGCGTTAAAGGAGCATCCCGCGCCAGGTATTCCGGCGCGACGCATAAGATGCGGCTGGTATTTGCCAGCTTTCGCGCAATAAGTCTGCTGTCCGTCAGCCTGTACTACCTTGATCTGTCATTGGCGAGGGGTAAATTCGGCGCTGTTTTGCAGCAGATAATCCCCGGCGCAGACAGCGCCGGAGAAATCGTTGAGACAGGAGAGGGAGTCAAAGGCTGGCAGAATACGCGGTGGTCCCTGCTGAATCGCTGGTGCGTATACCTGATTTTCTGAATTGGCAGCAGGCCGCGACGTTACCCATCGCCGCAACAACCGCATGGAATGCCAGTGTGCGCGGTAAAATCCAGCCAGGCAGCAGCGTGCTGCTGCTCGGCACGGGCGGGGTAAGCCTGTTTGCGTTGCAATTTGCGAAAACTGCGAGGGCGATCATTGTTTCCTCTTCTGATAAAAAACTGGAAAGAGTGAAAGCCCTGGGGGCGGATGAAGGCATCAACTATCGCAAGGTGCCTGAATGGGACCAACGGGTGCTGAAACTTACCGATGGGCAGGGCGCCGATCTGGTACTGGAATCTTTAGGCGGCTCAACCTTTGCGAAATCGGTTAACGCAGCGGCGCTTAACGGCACCATTTTTGTGATTGGATTTGTGGGCGGCGCTGAAGTGAGCATGCCCGTTTTGCCCATCATGCAGAAGATGCTGAATATTGTGGGTAACAACACCGGTTCAACCTCCGATCTTCGCGAGGCGGTCAGGGCGATAGAGGCCGCCACGATTCATCCGCAAATTGATCGCATCTTTGATTTTGCCGATAAGCAGAAAGCTTATCATTATCTTGAGACAGCCGGACATGTCGGGAAAGTCGTCATTAATTTAAATAATTAAATTTAAATAGCCGGGGAGGGCCTGGCGCATGACTTAGTTACCGCTTTGCTTGAGCAGCGCATGCGGCGTCTGACCAGCATCGAAACGACAACATAAAGAAGACCAATTCCCCGAAAATGTGCATGGCGATTCAGTGGCAGAATGAATCGCTAAATAACTTTCCTCTGTGGGTATGTCGTATGAGCACACATCATTGTTGCTGGAATACATATCCAAGTCCGCGAATCGTTTTTATTCGCAATCCGCTGTCACGACATAACTTTTTCTTTAAACGACATATCAGCACGTTAATAACATCCTGATTTTGCAGATCAGCGTCTGAATATAGCTGTCGCATCATCTCATCTCGGGTGACGACCTTTCCAGTTCGCTTCATCAGGAGCTCCGCGACCATATACTCATAGTTCGTCAGCTCCACTTCTGTTCCATCCCTTAACAGTTGCCTGCCGGATAAATCCAGTTCATACGGTGGGAGCTGTATGCGGTTTGAAGCTATTCCCCTGCTTCTGCGCTCAATGGCACTCACGCGCGCTACAAACTCTTCTGCCTCAATTTCACCGGAAACGATGTCATCTGCTCCGGCTTCATATGCAGTAATCCTGAGATCTTTCGTACTTTCGGTGGCTGTCACTATTACCGGCGTCACGATCCCTTTCTTCCGATAACGACTGATAAGCGCGCAGTGCTGTTCGCACAGTTGGTGAGTGCTGATGATGAACACGTCAGGATGAAATCTTTTAAGCGAACGAAGTGCATTATCAATATCTGAAAATGTATCAGTCACAATCCCCAGCCTGGACATGAGCAAAGGAGCAAAGCAGGATGAAGCCTGATTTTTATCGAATATCAGAATGCGCATATGTCCACCAGAACCATAAAGTTAAAAATAACTTAACTAAAAAGCACGAAATGTCAAATTGCGTCACCATGATTTCTTATCCCATGAGATTGAAGTCTCATTCCTCCTCACCTGATATCATCATCGCTCAGCGTTAAGAAAGCCTGTCTCTGCAAGCCTTATGCACTGCATAGCTGCTGAGCAGAAATTCAACACTACGGAATTATTATTCATTAAAAATAATGTTAAAGGCGCGCATCATGATCAAGAAACCCATCTCATGGGCAGCCGGGAAGATGAGGAAACGCTGATATGCTCACTGCTCTCTTTTTTCATGCTCTGGTTCAGTCGGAGAAGGCTAGGAAGTCGATAAGTCGGTACCGACACCGCAGTAGCGTCTGCCAATCAGGCATAAAATGAAGATCAGGAAAGATACAGGAGCAGGCAACGAAGCGTGTAATGAACTGGTTCAGCCTTCCACCAGCACGTGATCTGGCCACAAAAAGTGTAAGACCGGCCCTGAAGTACAAGATTGTGTGTTCGCCGGACATGGTGTCCACGGCCTATTAGGCCAACGGATGCGCCTCATTCTTATCGGATGAGATTGATGAAACGCTAACGTGAATATTGCTGCATTTAATGTGCTATTGAAATATTCCGGAGGGCGAAAAGCAGAAGTCAACTATCAGCCCATCCAGGTTCGTTCAAACCATTGATTTATTAAGAACTGTGTCCGGTTCCACCTAAAATCTATGATAATAAATATTGTTATCAATTAGATTTAGAATGTGTAATCACGATCATTATGCAACAAAAACCGAACCGGTGTTCCTGGAATAACATTATCATGCTGACGGGAACAATTATCATTCAATAACGTTCCCATATACTGATTTATTTCGCTTGCATACTTCATACGGCTAAGGAAAAACTAATATTTCCAATTTAAGATATTTGAATAATCCTTTTTCTGGAGCGATCATGAAACTCAGCTTATTGGGTACGATTCCGTATAGCTATGCCCCCATCTTTCGCGGGCTTCACATTGCTATTGCACTACTTAGTTTATCCCAGATTGTAAATTCCAACTTCATTGACGCAGAGTTGCTTTCTGACAGCAGTTTCGAAGGGATAATGACTTGGATACACATTGTCTCAGGCTTTCTCCTGTTTTTTTTGGGTGTGGCACTGTTGGTATGGATGATCTCCCAGAGAGGATTTCGCTGGTACTACGCATGGGTCATGTTTGACTTCAGTGGCATCAGGCGCGATATCAGGCTGATAAGTCAGTTCAAGCTGCCCGAAGCCTCCCGGGGTGGCATTGCAGCTGCTGTACAGGGACTTGGTGTTCTCGCACTTATCGTTGTTGCAAGCTCTGGCGGAATTTGGTTTATTACAGAAGCATTTCTGAAAGCCTCATCTGATATAACTGAATACTATATCGGCCTGCATAAATTTCTGACGACGTTCATCGAAATATATTTTTACGCGCACGGCCTGATGGGTTTACTGCATATATTCCTGGCAAGAAAGACAGCTATATCATAGTCAGCAAACAACAATTATGCGCACTTTATGAGGCGCACGGTACTTTCAATTTGAGGAATGGTCGTGATCCCCGGAGAAACTCATAAAATTTCACGCTCTGGCTGGCTCCGTGCCGCAGTATTGGGTGCCAATGATGGCATTGTTTCTACAGCCAGCCTCCTGACTGGCGTAGCAGCCGCCAACAGCTCAACTCACAATATTCTTATCGCAGGTGTGGCCGGGCTGGTGGCAGGAGCGATGTCTATGGCGACAGGCGAATACGTTTCTGTTTCATCGCAGTCTGATACCGAGCGCGCCGCGATTGCTGAAGAGCAGGCTGAACTGGATAGCAACTTCCAGGCTGAAACTCACGAACTCGCCGCCATTTACCTGCAACGTGGCCTCAGCAGAGAATTAGCGCATGACGTTGCCACTGCACTGATGAAACATGACGCCCTTGATGCACATACCCGCGATGAGCTCGGCATCACTGATATCTCAGCTGCGCGGCCACTTCAGGCAGCGCTGTTTTCTGCGGGCAGTTTTACCGCGGGGGCGGTAATTCCGCTAGTTGTGGCACTGACGTACCCCGGTATAGCCGGTATAGTTATATCAGCACTACTGGCGCTTATGATTCTGGGGGCCGTCGCAGCCAGAGCCGGCGGAGCACCGGTGATGCGAAGCATTATACGCGTCAGTTTCTGGAGTACTCTTGCAATGGCGTTATCTGGTGTGACAGGCGCGTTGTTCGGGCACTTTGCCGGATAAGTTCTACAGCTCACTATTTCTGCTTTTTTGATTCATATATAAATAATCAATCTTCAGAGCGCCCGCAAACCCAAAGGCACCCGTAATGACCGCGGTGTCTGAAATTAAAGATAAATAATTGATTGTACAGTGAAATCGGTCATATCTATTTAAATCAATGAAATCATGACGCTCCTAATCTGCGTTATATCCATGATTAGCAGTGTTCTCACCGACAACTTCACCTGAAAAACGCACAGGTAAGCCTGAAGTGCACCAGCAGTGTCGTAAAGAGAAAAGGGCAGGTCGCTGCAGCAGCGCAGCCATTTCCAAAACACACAAACCGGGCATGGTCCCCTCGGGGCCAGCCCTGGCGGGCAGTCGTCGTGCCTCTCTCCGCTAACCGGCAAAGCCGGTAAGCACAGCCAAACCCGCTAGCTGATTCGGGTCTGCCGGCTAGAAGCTGATGCCAAAGATCAATGGCTGCAGGCGGCTGCGCCGTCGCGTTCACCGTCCCGGCTTGGCGCCGGGCCTTTAAGGTCAGTCCGCGGGGCGGCCTGAAACTTCCCTCCTGACGCTTCCCTGCATTCCGGCCAGCCCTTGCGCGGAGGGCTGGTCGTAGCACCGCCGGCTCAGGCAGAAAGGGGTGAAATGTACGCCGCCAAAAACTTTTTGCCAGGGGCGTCAAAAACTTTTTGTCGTCGCCCCTTTATGCCTTCACTTCGTCGTTGCTCCTTTGCCCCTGCCGCGAAAGGCCAGACCGGAAAGAGAAAACCCGCGTCAGAGAAGGCCTTTGTTGGTTCCGCAGCACGCGCTGCACTACTCAACCGAATTTAAGGAGCTATGCCATGCAGAACACCCCCGTAAACGTCACCCCTGATGCGACCACCGATCGCGCACCGATTACCGCCGCCGGCGATGTCATTACGGATACATTTTTTGCGCCTGCAGACACCGACCTGATTGACGGGCTGCTGGGCAGTTACCGCCTTATGCGTACAAAGTTAGCGGATATTTCTGCCACTATTCGCAGCGGTGTGAACAGCGAAGCTATCGCATATTTTCTGAGCGGCAACCTGCACCGGGAACGGGGTTATCACGTGCCCCCGGTAGGAAAGCTGTTCGACCTGCCCGGAGCGGTTGCGTCGCTGAATGCTGACTTCTGGCAGAAGGCGCTGAGCCTGACCGACGTTTACGAGTACATGCCCAACGAGCGCCGCAACGAGTGGAACGAACAGATCCGCGAGATGAAAGCGCCAGATTTTGAAGAAAATGCGGTGCGTGCGACGCTCTCTGAGCTGCTTTTCTCTCGTCAGAAATTTTTCTCCGAGCGCGTTGACGGCATTTTCCGCAGCCTGTCTCGTAGCCACGTGACCAACCGCCCGGAAGGTTTCAGCAAGCGGATGATCATTGAATGCATGTTCGATCAGTGGGGCATGTGCAACTACGACCGCACCGGCTATGTGGACGACCTGCGCAAGGTGATCGCGAAGTTCATGGGCCGCGATGCGACCGGCCTGAACACCACCAACAAAATTCTGAAAATTGCGCGCGACCGTTCAGGGGAATGGGTTGCCATCGACGGCGGCGCACTGCGCGTAAAAGCCTTTATGAAAGGCACTATCCATCTGGAGATCCATCCGGACATGGCCTGGCGTCTTAATGACATTCTGGCTTTCCTGCATCCGGCGGCTATCCCTGCGGAGCACCGTCAGAAGCCGCGCACTAAGGTAAAAAGTTTTGATCTGCATTCGAATCTGCTGCCTTTTTCTGTCCTGAGCGTACTCGGTGATCTGGAGACAGAACGCACCGAACCTTTAAAGCGCAACCGCTGGGAAGAACCGAGCCCGCCGGTCACTACAAACCCTTTTAACCGCCGCATTAAGGGTTATTCGGATGAAGATAAGGCCGCACGCGTGGAAGCGGAAAAAGTGCTGCTGAGCCTGGGCGGCGTGAAAATGAATATTAACGCTTTTACCTGGTTTGAATTCGATTACGACCCGACCACGGCGCTTGAAGATATTCAGCTTTCCGGCGCGCTGCCTGAGCAGAAAACACATCAGTTTTACCCGACCACAGGCAAGCTCGCCGCGCAGCTGCTTGACGAGGCGGACATCCGGGAGGGGGAAACCTGCCTGGAGCCGAGCGCGGGCATGGGCGGCTTAGCCGACCTGATGCCGGAGGCGCAGACGACCTGCGTCGAGATTTCGCCGCTGCACTGCCGCGTGCTGGAGGCCAAAGGCCACAACGTGATCGAAGCTGATTTTCTGGCGTGGGCGCGATCCTCTCTCGGCGCCGCGTCCGGCGCACAACGAACGCGCCGGCGCGCCGGTCATGTCGGCATGGGGTGACGACGGGCGCCCGGACCTGCTGCTGGTGCAGGGCGACGGCGACTATCTGCAGGGCGTTGTTCGCCAGAACGGCATTTATAACCACGTTCTGGTCAGCCTGCCGGGCAGCAAAGACGCCCCGCCAATGGTGGTGAACGTGCTGACGACCGAAGGCGCGCAGCCCATCGGTAACGGTAACGGCATCAACCGATCCAGCGGCCAGCCGGTGCCGCGCGAGCACGTCGTCATCCGCCTGAACGGCGATGACAAGCCGCGCATCGCGAAGCTGGACGCACCCGCAGAGGTGCCGGCCACGCTCCACGCCCGTCTCGGCTACGACGAGCGCTACAAGGCCGAGCCTGTCTACCCAAAGGAACAGCCGGCGGCACCGCAGGCAGCCCCGGCGACACCGCTCCGCCCGGTGTGAGCCACTATTTAACCGGAGAACTTACGTGAAAAAACAAATGGTGACCGCCCTCGTGGCGGTTTTTTTCTGCTGCACCTCGCTCAGCGCCGGCGCCGCCTCGTGCCGCGCCGGCAGCGCTGCGCAGGCCGGCAGCGAAGCCGGCTATAACGCCGCGAAGAAGGCCAGCGACGCCTGGTCTGAACGGGAAAGCCAGATGTCAGATCAGATGCAGAACTGCCTTTCCGGCATCCGCAATATCTCCATCAGCCTGCCGCACCTGCCGAGCCTGCAGGACATCATGAATCAGGCGTCAGAGAAGGTCTGCAGCGCCATGACTGACAAAATCAACAGCTACCTGCCGGACAACATCGATCCGTGGCAGTCGTACGGCATGTAAGGAGTGACGTATGCAAAACCCTCAACCCGCCGCGCTGCCCGAGGGCGCGGCCGCTGCCATAACGGATCCTGACGCCTATGAGCATGCGGTGCAGGCGCAGCACGAGCGGTCGCTGGGCGCAGAGTTTGCGCGCAGCTGTCTGAAAAAGCTGGGCTGGAGCCTGACGGTCAACGTCATTCAGGGCATCGCTATCTGCGTGCTGGTTGTCATGTACTGGTACGTGCCCCGGGAGTATTTCGCCACGGAGGCCGGCCGCATCACGCCGGTTTACGGGACGAACAAGCCGGTCTGGAGCGAAAGCGACGTGCGGCAGTTCGGGGCGGACACCATCAACCAGGCCTTTACGCTGGACTTTGTTCACTACCGCGATCAGATAACGGCGGTGTCACCGAACTTCTCTGAGGAAGGGTTTGCCGGCTACAACCAGGCGCTGACCACCGGTTCTAACATCCTGTCGCTGATCCGGGACAAGCGCATGAACCTGACCAATACGGCCGAGCCTGGCGTCATTACGCGTCGCGGCATCATCGGCGATCGCTACACGTGGGAGTTCCAGTATCCCGTCACGCTGAAGCTGCAGGGCCAGAACAGTAGACCCCGCGCGTGGCGTTCTCCGTTGACGGGCGCACCGAAGCCCTCAGCATAGCCCTGGAGTAATCATGAGCGATCAACAGAACACCGGCGGCAGCAACATCCGGCTGATGGCCAGCCTGATCGTGGGCGGGATTGTGGCGGTGGTGGGCGGCGGCTACGCGCTGTGGAGCTACCTGGCCGCGCCGCCCCCCGCGGTCTCAAACGTCAACCTGAACCGGGTAGCCGGTACCGCGCAGGTGAACGCGCAGGAGCAGCCGGACTACCGCGAAAAGCTGCGCGAAAGCAACGCCCTGGGGGCACGGAACGCCACGGCCTCAAACCAGAGCTTTATCGCCAGCATCCCGCTGGAGCAGGACGTGATCGCGCCGAAGGAACCGGCGAAGGTCGCGCCGGTTGTCGCGCCGCGCGAGCTGCCGCGCCCCCAGGGGACCGGGCGCACGCAGGAGCAGGAAAAGGCGCTGGCCGAGACCCGCCAGAAATCGCTTGCCGCCCTGCTCGCGAAGATGCAGGCCCCGCCGGCGACCGGCGAACTGCCCGCCGCGCAGCTGCTGGGCGGAAAGGACAGCGGCTGGGCAAACTGGCGCGATTCGCTGCCCGGGAGTTACGTGCAGCAGGCCGCCGCGCGCAGCCGGCAGGCTGCGGCGAATACGCCGCCTGCGACCGTGGTGGTCGATCCGTACTGGCGCGGGCCGGGTGAGATTTATACGGGCGTGAATTCCGACAACGGCACCACGCCGGTGCTGGGCCGCATTACCACCGGTAAATACGGGGGCGCCGTGCTGAAGGCGCCGGAGGGGGCGAAGTTGTCCGGTGACGGCGTCGTCATTCACTTCACCACCATGGCGCTGAACGGTCAGAACTACAAGGTCGGCCTTCTGGAATACGCCGCGCTGGTCACGGCTGTGGCAGGCGTGGCGCCTTGCACCGGGGCAGACGCAGGAGGGCGACGTCTGGAACGTGCTGGATGCGCTGCGGCACGTTAATGCGGCGGACGGCGCCGCTGCGGTGGCCGCCGCGCTGTTCCCGGCGGAGACCTACAGTGACCTGACCCGGCGCCTGATGGCCTGCGTCATCGGGTTTGCGGATGACACGGGGCACTTCAGCGGCGACGCCGCCGGGTTCGGCGCGCTGGCCGGGCAGCTGTGGGCGGACGATCTGTGGATTGCCCTGGCGCGCTGGGGCCGTCAGTACCCTTATCATCCGTCCCTTCAGGCCGCGCGTGAGCTGCTCACGCATGACGGCGCCGGTGACGCCGCCGCGGCCATCCGCAGCCGCATGGCCATTTACCATCACCCGCACGTGGCCGAGACGTTTACGGGCGCGCCGGGGGTCAGCCTCAGCACGCTGAAACTGCGGCCGGGGCAGGTGATCTTCCTGACGCCCGACATCCGCTGCATGGAAAGCATGGACCTGACTTCCGTGTATGGCTTTCTCGCGAGCGCCCTGCAGACGATGGCGGCGCTTCATTCCGAAACGTTCTCACTCGTTGAGCCCGTCCTGACCGCAGAAGGAGATGCCCTGTGAAAGATAATGATGCCGCCGCCCCGCAGGGCGGCGCTGCGACCGGCCGCCGTATGGCGAAGCGCGCGGGCTGGATTGCCCTGAATATCTTCCTGCCGGCGTGGGAGGTGTCCAGCTGGAGCCGCCACGCGGGGAGAAACGTCTCCCGCCTGTGGCAGCGCCTCCGTGAGGTGACCGCGGGCCGCGGCGCGGGCGACTACCGCCCCGCGAGCTGGGTGCAGGCGGTCGCAGACAGCGGCCTGACGCCTGAACGGCTGGCGCGTAACCTGCGCATCAGCCGCTGGATCTGGTGGGGGCTGATGTGGCTGACCGGCCTGCCGGTGGCGGGCTTTCTGCTGATGCTCATCGCCGCCGGCAGCAGCATCAGCGGTACCGGCTGGCTGCGCGTGGGCATCGTGATGTGCGTGCTGTTGCTGCTGGCGGCCACCGGCTTCGTGCAGGCGCTCGGGGTGAGCTACCGGCTGTGGCAGCTCACGGAAAAGCGGGTCTCGGCGTCAGAGAACGGCAGTTTTCAGGCGTTTCTGCAGGAGACGCGCTGGCGCCGCCTCGTGTTAAGCGGCGGTCTGCTCGGGGGAAAATAAGATGCGGGAAATCCGGCGGGAGCAGCAGCTTATCGGGCTGTGCACCCTTCTTGACGACACGGGGCTTGGCGAGCGACGCGAAACCATCATGCACCTGGTGCACAGCGCGCGGCGGGCCAGCCACGCGCGGGAGGCCGGGGAGGCGACCGGACTCTGTCTCAGTGCGCTGAAGCAGCTGCGCAGGGCGCGGCATTCACTGCGTGTGGCGGGGGCCGGCGCTGACGCGCTGTCGCCGCTGGATGCCGCCATTGCCGGACTGCAGTCCGTGTGTGATGAGGCAATGGCGCAGGCCATGGAGGCTGCGGTGCTGCGGCTGTTCGGCAGGATAGCGCTTCTCTCCGTGCTGCTGCCTGCCGGCGTGACCGCGGTGCTGTTCGGGGCGGGCGTGCTGATCCATATCCTTTGCGGCACGCTGACTTTCTGACTACAGTGAATGCCGGCCGGCGCCGGCAGGAGGAAACAGGATGTATATGCGACTTGATGTGTTTGCGGAACTGCTGGGCGTCCTGCCCGGCGAGCTGCTTCACGCGGCCCGCACCGGCGGCCTTCTCGACGGCATGCCGCTGCCCCGCCGGCGGCAGGTGCGCGGCGCGGCCGTGATGTTTGACCACGCAGAGGCGATGGCGTTTGCGGCCAGTTGGCGCGCGCGGACGCCTGAACCCGCGCCGGCGCCGTCCGGTGCGCCGCTGGTCGCGCTCGATGCCGCTGCAGAAGAAGCCGGCATCGCGCCGCTGGCGCTGTGGCAGGCGGTAAACACCGGGAAAAAACTCCGGGGCGTTGCGCCGCCGGCAGCGGAAAAAAGCGCTCATGGCCAGCTGCTCTTTGAGCCGGCCGCCGTTGCGCAGTTTGCACAGCGTTATCGCAGCGCGCTGAAAAAAAGTGAATAATTATCAGGAATATCCCCGTATCCCTTTCTGCCTTAAGGATGAGAATCCCATGACACGAACCGACTGGCTGTTCAGGTTCCGCCGCTACAACACGCTGGACATGCTCGATAAGGTGTACGAGCACCTCTATTACACCGGTGACCCCTCTGAAGAGTTTACGATGACGCAGGCCTATGACCACCGCAAGGCGGAGCTTGCCGCCGGAAAACTGTTTGATCGCGTGCCGGCGCACGTCTGGCAGTTCGTTAAATAACAGGCTTCCTGCGTCGCCTTCCCGGGCGGCGCCCGTAACGCCGGTGCGCGTTCCCGCTCGCTGAAACACCCCTTAAACCGGCCGCACAGGCGGCTTTCACGCGTTTCCATCCGCTAATCCTGATCTGCAGGTTAATCATGAAGCTACTGACAAAAATTCAGGCGGCGGCGCTGCTGTGCGCCGCGTCCTGCCCGGCATTTGCCGACGGTGTGGACTACCAGACCATCAGCGACGCCGCCAGCAAGACCAGCGATCTGTCCCGGCAGGCGCTGGTGATGATATTCGGGGATGTGGTGATCACGCCGTTCCAGCCCGGTCAGGTCACGCTTATCGGCTCGCTGTTCGCGCTGCTGAACGGCGTACTGTGCACCGTGGCGCTGGTATGGTTCCTCACCGTCACGCTGAAAACCCTGTTTAAGGGCGGGCAGGACGGCAAGGTGTTCAGCCAGGGCCGGACCTGGCTGCATCCCGTCATGAGCCTTGCCGGCTTTATGACGCTCATCCCCACCGCGTCAGGCTGGTCGCTGTCGCAGCTGATAATGCTGTGGGCGGCGTCCACCATGGGGATCGGTAGCGCGAACCTGTTAACGGACAAGGCGGCCGACATGATAAGCGGCGGCATGTCGCTGGTCGTGCAGCCCACGGCGCCCTCCACGCGCTCGGCGGCGCGCGCGGTGTTTGAGGTGAACCTGTGCAAGTACGCCACGAACCGGGAGCTGTCATCGCTGTACCAGGACGGACAGGCACGAACCGCGCTGATGCAGACGAAGGGCGGGAACGGCGACTACACCACGGGCAACGGCAGCGCGGTCTGCGGCAGCGCCCGCATTCCTGAGCCGTCAGAAGGCGTTATGGACAGCCTGTTCGGCTCCGCCGTGAACACCGCCAGCGTGACGGCCGCCTCGCGCAGCGCGCTGGACACGATGCAGTCCACGCTGGACGTGGCGGCGCAGGCATACGTTGATGCGTATCTGAGTAAGCGCGACCAGGACAGCGGCACGCTCATCGATCCGGAAACCACCATTCAGAACGCGGCGGCCGCGTATGAAACCACGGTCAATAACGCGCTGAACCAGCTCAACTATAAAGACTCGCTGCAGAGCCAGCTGACCACGCAGCTCAGGGCCTATGGCTGGATTTCGCTGGGCGCCTGGTACAACACCTTTGCGACTGCCAACAGCAAAACCAGTGAAGTGGCCAACGCAGCACCGGTCACGTCAGGCACGAGTCTGCACGGCGAAACCGGCACCGGCGACCTGTATCACCAGGTGTTTTCGGCCTACCGGTCTCAGGTGCAGAACAGCACTTACACGGCACCACTGGGCACGCAGACGGCGAAGGATGATGGTGCAGCTTCCAGTGCTGTTAATCCAGACGCAGTATTCATTAGTATTCTTAAAAATCCAATGCAGAGGATTACAAAGGCAATTGCAACGGTTCAGATTGGCACCCCGGCTGACTTTTCGAGTCAGGTTAACCCTCTGATAAAAATGCAGACTATTGGTAATTACACTCTATTGGCAACAGAAGGCGCGCTGACTACGTATACGCTGGCATATGCCGCGGCATCAGCCACAGACAATTCAGTGCTGGGAAGCGTCGGAAGAATACTTCCTTTTAACCTGACAGCAGCCGCTAAAGATATATTGGCTCAACTGTCACCACCTTTTTACTTTTTGTTATTACTGTTGTTTGCAGTGGGTTTTTCACTGGCCGTATTCTTGCCGGCGGTACCGTTTCTGTACTGGATGGTGGGGGTGTTCAACTGGCTGGTCAGCGTCATGGTGGGATGTGCTGCGGGCCCGATGTGGTCTGCAACTCACCTGGGTGCTGAGGAGGATAAGGGTAGCCGCAGCGCCTATGGTTATATTTTCCTAATCGATATGATGCTTCGCCCCTCGCTCATGGTGCTCGGGTTCTTTTTTGCCTCGGTTGCCGTTATGGCAGGCGGGACACTACTGAACCTGCTGTTTGGTACCGCACTGGCTAATGCAAACGCCGATTCAATCGTTGGGGCGTTTATAATGACGGGGTGGCTGTTGATTTACGCCCGCATAGCGACCTTCGGTGTGACACGCGTATTCGGACTGCAGGCAACGCTGGCTGATTATGTCATTACGTTTTTAGGCGGTGCAGGTATGGCAGGCATCATGGGCGGGCTTGTTGATGACGTTAAGGGGATGTTCGCATCTGCAGGAGGCGGGGCACGGAGAACGCCCGGTCTACAGAAAGCCGCCAATTCTGAAGGTCCCGGTAATAAAGATGGCGTCAGGTAATTATACCTGGCTTTATTTACAGTCATGCGTATAATTTAATCAGAGGAAATGCGGCAGGAGGATGCCATGAAACCTATTCAACGCCATGATAAACCAATTGATTCTATATGGGCTATAGTTCGGGTTTTCTATTATTTTTTGGCCCTGCCTTGTCTGGTATTACTTGCCTTAGCAAGCATCCTAATCTACTCAGGAAACGAACCTGGGGGACATGATCCATATATGGCTTATCTGTTTATCATTATTTGGGCAGGGATCATCATTCCATTAGGCTATCGTCGTTTCAGTATTATCCGGCGCCGTAGCCAGCTTAAAAAGATGGTCGTGCTACTCACCAGTGACGAGCGTTTCAGCCCGCTGAAGCAGCATCAGGTGATGGATGCGGGCCGTGGCAAATACCTGGGCATCGATATTAAATCCGGCAACATTCTGTACATCAATATGGTGAAAAAAGGCGTCGTTGACGTTATCGGTCTCACCATGCGCGACTGGACAGATCGCGAGCTGGAAGACGGCACGCTGCGCCTGAACACCAAAAATCCTGAGGTACCGGTACTGAGCGTTAACGCGCATCCGACGGTGGCCAGTGAGCTGTATAATACGCTCGGTGCGATGAGCCACAACAGCTACCCTGAATCGTTCCCCCAGGAGCCATGGCCACTGCACGTGAGTATCCAGAGCCGTTTCGTTGAGTTTGAACACGACGTGGTGGTTCCTCAGGCCAGCAACTGATTACTCCTGACATCCTGACGCTTTTCCCCTGACACCGGCCACCGCGCCGGTGTTTTCTTATCTGCAGTCCGGCGGGCTCCCGCGTCCGCTACCGCTTCCGGAAACGCTTACATGAATACCTATCACCCGAACGCCGCCGGCAGTAACGAGTCGGCAATGGTGTTGCTTACCTGTGGGCTGGTGCTCCTGCTCTGCTGGCTCTTTTTCGCCGACTTCGTGCGCTGGAGCTGCTGGTCCCTCTACTGGCTGTGGCGCTTAGCCGACTTTCCCCACATTCACCGCTACGCCGCGGAGCGCATCAACCTGCTGGCCTCGACCAGCAACGGTGCGGATTCGGTGGCATTCAGCGAATGGCGCGACGTCATGAACCACACGGCCGGCATCCTGTTTGTGCCCATGCTGCCCCTGGTCGTCGTGACCAGCTGGGCGCTGGCGCGTCACCCGGCGCTGGGCTTTCGCAGCCGGCGCGCGATCGACATTCATTCACTGCCCCGCGTGATGGCCACCTTTGCCCCTTCGGTGATACCGGTGCTGTCCGGGCACCGTGGGGACGGCCTGATGAACGACACCACGCCGGAAAACGCCTGGGCGCAGAAGCCGGAGGAGTTTGCCGACGTGCACGGGCTGATTAAGCGCCGGGTACTTGACCGCGCCGCAGCGACGGCCCTGTTCGACGCGCAGACCGGCCCGGCGATGATGCCCCCGGATCAGTGGCAGCCGCACGAGCGCGCGCTGCTGGCCATCTTTGGCCTGCAGGTCTTCTCCGGAGACCGTAAAGCGGCCATCGTCGCGCAGGCCCGCGCGGAGCAGCTGGCCGCCCGGCTCGGCCTGCCGTGCCCGCCACTGATGACCGGCGAGGCGGTCGACGGGCTGCAGCTGGAGCTCGAGTCGCTGTGGCTCGTATACCCGCGCGACGTCCGGCCAAAACGCGCGAAACCGCAGCGCGAAATGCCGTTCCCTGACGCACTTTATCTGCCCGGCGAGGGCGAAGACGAATTTACTGACGGCGCCGTCGCGCGCTGAGACAAGGATATGACCATGACGATTTCACGCAGAGAAGGCCCGTTCGTGGCCGAAATTAATGGCGACCTGTTGAGTGCCCGCCGCGAAACGCCCGAAGAGGGACATGGAATGAACGGCGCGGTATTTCTGACCCGTGCCGTTTCAGCGCCGCTTTTTGCCCTGCCTCTGAAAGAGAGGCCGTGGTTCGTCATGCACGGTGACGGGCTTTACGCACAGAACGCCCGCGATGCGCTCGCGCCGCTTTACCGCGGTGACGATTCCGGCCAGCTGCTGTGCTGTATTACTGACCTTCTGACCATTGCAGAGAGTAAACGCCTTCGCGGACGTAAACTGCGGAAGTTCGGCTATGCCCTGGCCGTGGCCGCCCTGACGGCGGGATGGCTGACAACAGTCGTGATGGCTTCCCGCCTCTTTACGCCCGAAAACCCGCAAATGCTCACTAAGGTTGATACCCGTACAGTATTTCATTCAGCGGACGGACCTGTACGCTATGCGACCGCCGAGCCGGGTGTCCGGACCGTGATGCCGTACCGCACTCATGAGCCGCAGCCTGGCCGTGCGGTTGTGCAGCAGTCCACTCAACCTCAGCCGCCAGCCGCCGCTGCCCCGGCCGACGGCTGGGACCTGCCGCTGAACGTGCGCGCAGCGCTGCCGGCAAAACTCCGCAGCGCGGCATCACGCGCACTCTTCACCGTGCCGCTGTCTTCCGGGCACGCGCGTACCCTCTATGTCTTCGCCGATCCGCAGTGTCCTAACTGCCGGCGCATGGAGCGCCATTATGAAACGGCCGCGGGCATGGTTAACGTGGTGATATTCCCGGTCACCATCGAGGGGCGGGAGGCGTCACTGCAGAAGCTGACGCCGGTCATGATGCTGCCGGAAGATCAGCGCGCAGCCGCCTGGAAGCAACTGTTCGCCGCGGATGCCGGCATGGGCGTGCCGGGCGCCGCGCCGCGTGCGCCTGCCGCAGCGGATGACGCGCAGATCGAGACGGCGCGCGGGGCAATCGGCGTCAACGAGGTGGCGTTCCGGGCGTATCGTCTGCCGGGCACGCCGTGGACGATTTCGGACGACGGGCGCTACGTGCCGCAGGGCGTGCTGAGCTCGCCGGCGGCGCTCACGGACTTTTTAAACGGAGGTGGCCATGACCGACAGTAACGCTGCGCTCGACAGCGCGCGCGTCAACCGGCACGCGGGGCGTTCGTGGGTAATCGACGTGCTGAGCGAGACCGGCACGCTCGCCTGGGGAATGGCGGGCGCCGTGGGTGCCGGCATCGTCTGGCCGGCGACGCTTTTGCTGAGCCTGCCGGTGCTGCTGTTCTGGTCGCTGGTCGTGGCACCCGCCGGCCGCTGGAAGATGCCGATGCGCATGCCGGCCGACATGAACCGGGAGGATCCGTCGACCGAGCGCAGGGTGCCGGCGAAGGTGCTGGGCTTTCTGCCGGTGGCCACCGTGCGCATTCATACCAGCCGCGCGGCCGGCATCCTGTACGCCGGCTATCTGCGCGGCAGGGACGCCGGGCGCGAGCTCTGGCTCTCGATGGACGACCTGACGCGTCACGTGCTGATGTTCGGCACCACCGGCGCCGGTAAAACGGAGACGCTGCTGGGCTGGGTGTTCAACGCGCTGTGCTGGGGCAAGGGCGTCATTTTCTCCGACCACAAGGCGCAGAACGACGTGGCGCTCGGCATGATGTCCATGGCCCGCCGCTTCGGCCGCGAGGACGACCTGCGGATGATGAACTTCATCACCGGCGGGCGCTCGCGGGCGCAGGAGCTGCTGGAAGACGTGAAGGGGCGGCCGCAGACCAACACCACCAACGTGTTCGGCATCGCGCAGGAAACTTACACCATCAACCTGATGGACTCGATGCTGCCGAAAACAGGCAGCAGCGGCGGCGACTGGCAGGAAAAGGCGCGCTCCATGAACCAGGCGCTGGTGACCGCGCTGGTCTATAAGTGCCGGCGCGAAGGCACGGTGATGTCGCAGCGGACCATCCAGTCACACCTTCCGCTGCGTAAAATTGCCGGGCTCTACGTGCAGGCGGTTGAGGAGCAGTGGCACGAGGAAATCCGCGTGGCGCTGGAGAACTATCTCAGCACGCTGGCCGGCTTCGACCTGGACAAGGTGGCCACGCCGTCCGAATGGGATCCGGAGGCGAACCGCCAGCACGGCTACCTGATTCAGCAGTACACGCGCATGCTGAGCCTGTTTAACGACACCTACGGCCACGTATTTGCGCGCGACGCGGGGGACATCGACCTGCGCGACGTGGTGCACAACGACCGCATCCTGATTGTTCTGGTGCCGGCGCTAGAGCTCTCCGCGACGGAGAGCAGCACGCTGGGCCGGCTCTACCAGTCGCAGCTGGCCATGATTTTAAGCCAGGACCTCGGTGAGAAGCTGGAAGGGCGGCCGGAGGACAACATGAAGGTGCGGAAATTTAAGGACCGGTTTCCGCTGCTCTGGATCATCGACGAGGTGGGCGCCGGCTACAGCGAAAAGCTGGGCGAGCTGGCCACGCAGATCCGCTCGCTGGGCTACTGCCTGCTGCTGGCCGGGCAGGAGGTGCAGCGCCTGAAGACGGCCGCGGGCGACGCGGTGTGGACGCTTATCGCCAACATGGGGGTGCGCATCACCGGCAAAATCATGGATCCGAAAGACACGCTGGAAATCCTGCAGCTGATGGCTGGTACCGAATACCGGGCGCACATGAGCGCGCTGGTACAGACTGGGAGCATCATCGGCAGCGGCCTGAACGACGATCCGCGCCTGCAGGTGAGCGAAAAGAAAAAGGTCGACGTTGAGGAGGTGCAGGCGCTGCAGGAGGGCGAAAACGTCACCCTGTTCCGGGGGCAGGTGGTCCGCGGCAGCTCGCTCTATATCGCCGATGCCGACAAGTTCACGAAGGAGGCGGTGCGCATCAACCGCTTTATGGAGGTAAATCCTCCTTCTGAAGCCCGGCTGCTGGCGACCATGCCTTACCGCCAGCGCCGCAGCTACGTGCGGGCCGACCGGGTGCAGCACATTCTGCAGGTGCTCGACGCGCCGCCGGGCGCGCAGGATACCAGCCTGCTGGTGCTGACCGACCCGGCGCTGGCTGCAGTCTGTGAATTTGATCTTGAATGTGCGTTCAGCTGGAAGCGATCGCCTGCAGCTGCAGTGCGTTCAGCCGTCCTCTGGCGCATGGTGAATGCCAGCCTGCCGGCACGCGGCAGGGGATACAGGGTACGCCTGCGCAGCCCGCGCCTCATGGGGGCGACACGGGAGGCCATTGACGAAGCCGCGCTGAATTACGTGCAGCTCAGGTCTGGGCCGGCAGCGGGAGAGCGGGCCTGACCGCGTCCGGCTACCTCTCCTGCTTTATTCCCTTTCATGCATACTGCCGGCAGCGCGCCGGCACGGAAAAGAGAACAACGATGAAACTTACTTCAGCGGCGATCGCGGTGGCGATGTGCCTGACATTTTCAGCCGCAGCGTCAGCGGACGCGCCGGCCATAGACGTCGGATTTTCACCGGAAGGCAGCGCGCAGCAGCTGGTCCTGCGCACGCTGGACAGCGCCCGGGAGAGTATCCGCCTGATGGGCTACAGCTTCACCTCTCCGGAGGTGGTCAGGGCGCTGGTTGCCGCCAGGCGGCGCGGCGTTGACGTCAGGGTGGTGGTTGACGACAAAGGAAACCGCAGCAAAGCCAGCCAGGCGGCACTGAACGTGCTGGCCAACGCCGGCGTTCCGCTGCGCACAAACGGGCAGTACAAAATTATGCACGACAAGGTGATCGTGACCGACGGGCAGAACGTGGAAACGGGCTCGTTCAATTACACCCGCAGCGCGGCGGAATCGAACTCCGAGAACGCGCTGGTTGTGCGCGGCGTACCGGCACTGGCGCAGACCTACCTGGCGCACTGGCAGTCACGCTGGGACGGTGGCACCGACTGGCATTCTGCTTACTGAGAACATCTTCCGCTTAATTTTCCTCTGCAGTGTGACGGACGCGCTAGCGTCTGTCACCCCCTTCGAAAAGTCAGGATGGCATGGCTGAACAACTCACTCAAAGCACATCATTTTACCGGCAGGTAAAGAACCCAAATCCGAAGTTCATTCCGGAAGAGGGCAAGAAGACACTGCCGTTCTGCGAAAAAATCCGTGCGAAGGCGGCCGGATTTACCCGTCGCATGGAGTTCCAGATGCTCGTTGCGATGTCGATCGCCCGGGGTGAGCGCAAGCGCCGTCCGCCGGAGCTGCGCATGCGGGCCCTGGAAGCCTCGCTGCAGGCACTTTGCCACTATTTCAACCCGCTGGCCAACCGCGTCGGCGCCTCTCTTACGACCATGAGCATTCGCTGCGGGCTGGCCACCGAGAAGAAACGTCTTTCGATCACCCGTTTTACCGGCGCCGTGCAGTTCATGGCCCAGCTGAAACTCCTGACCTACAACACCGAATACGATAAAGAGATCGGCTGCAATATTCCGACCGACATCACCTTTACCCCGCTGATGTGGCAGGTGCTGGATGTCTCCGAGGAGGCGGTTACTGCTGCCCGCCGCAGCCGCATTGAGTGGGAAAACCGGCAGCGCGAGAAGAGGGGACTGCCGCGCGCCGGCGCCGAAGAACTTATCAGTGCCGCCTGGGCATTTGTACGTGAACGTTTTCGCGAATACCATAAGTCACGCCGTGAACACGGCATGAAGCGTCATCGCGCCCGCAAAGATGCGCCACGTACGCGAAAAGATATTGAGCAGTTGGTACGCCTGCAGATCCAGAAAGAAATCCGTAACGGCCGCTTCTTTGGCGGGCTTGACGCGGTTCGCGCGGAGATAGAGCGCCGCGTTACGGAACGCATGAAGTTTTCGCGCGGTCATTATGCACGTCTGTCTGACAATCTGCTGGTCACAACCTGATATCTACTGGTATCCGCTAATTACCGTTGTACAACGTGCTGGCTTTACCCTTCCTGTAATCTGGCCTGAATGGCCATCCTCCCTTCTGCCTAATCCTGTCTGAAGCATCCGGTTTGCGCCGGAGGCCTTCGCACGTCTGCAGTAAAAAATTCCGACTAATTATTATCCAAATAAAACCATTCTCCTGCATGTTTTTCGGCAATCGGGTGCAAAGTAAATCAACGTTATCGCTGAACGCTATCGCACAGCGATACAGCTATGAGTTATCCCCATTAACCACGAGAGGGGGAGCTGATTAGCTACTGTCCGTGCTGGCAATTAAGTACTGGGCGGGACTTTTACAAACCGCGAAGATCCTTTTAAAAAACCGGTTATTTCTCTTTTAAATGACTGTTATTACTTACTTTTAAATATATGAGCTATTCATCCACCAGCCCTGTGGAAAGATTCACTTCCCAGATACGGTCAGCAATCCTGAAAAGACGCTTCGTGTCTAAGGTTGCTCCCAAATTAGTTACAACACACATAATACTCTCTCTTAGAACTACATCAGAGCCGGCCTGATACATCGCGCCCCTCTCAACCCAAACCTGCGCCGTACCTGAGGCCGGGTTGCCCCCACTGACCAGCCGCCGCCGCCCGGCCCGAAGGGCCGGAACTGCAGTGGCTGATAAATGAGTGTTGTAACTATAAATACAGCACTGCGGTAAGTGGCGCTGCGGATTCTATCTTTCGTCTACGACCATCAAACTTCAATGCGCCTGGCAGGCCGCTGCTTAAACGGCGTCAGACAGGGCATGGTTAGACTAGCGAGATATACACGTCAGAGAGAGACTGGTAAGTTTAAGGTAAAGAGGAGCTGATACAGTCGCTTTTCCTGGTCGGAAAGTATCAGGTTACTTCCCTTATTTACATTGGAAAATGTCTGTCTAAAAAGCCGGGGTAATCAGGAAAACGTGTTTTTGACGAAAAAAAACCGCGCATATGCGCGGATAAATTGGGGTAACGAAACGCTTATCTTTTTTATTGTCCATGCATGTTAGTCTCTGATGGTAAATCCTCAAGGGAAGCGGCTATAAGTTTTGCTGGATAACGACCTGCTGCGTATGGCGCATGAGCTTCATCAGCACTGGGGGGCCCGCAAGATTAAGCGCTGGCTCGAAGACCGCGGGCACCGCATGCCGGCCTCCAGCACCGTCCACAACCTGATGACCCGCCACGGCCTGCTGCCGGGCGCAGCGCCGGGCGTCCCGGCCACCGCCAGGTTTGAGCATGCGGCCCCGAACCTGCTCTGGCAGATGGATTTCAAAGGCCACTTTCCCTTTGGCGGCGGCCGCTGCCACCCGCTCACCCTGCTGGACGACCACTCCCGGTTCTCGCTGTGCCTGGTGCACTGCGCTGACGAACGGCGTGAGACGGTACAGGAGCAGCTGGTCAGCGTCTTTGAGCGCTACGGCCTGCCGGACCGGATGACGATGGACAACGGCTCGCCGTGGGGCGACACCACCGGCACCTGGACGGCAGTGGAGCTGTGGCTGATGCGCCACGGCATCCGGGTGGGGCACTCGCGGCCGTATCATCCGCAGACGCAGGGGAAGCTGGAGCGCT
>NZ_CAJYMB010000114.1 GCF_913775985.1 uncultured Pluralibacter sp.
AGATGGTGAATAGAGGTAATATCGCCGGTGTAGGCGCAGATTGGTGTTACGCCGTGGCTGTCGCCGAGCAGCATCTCCAGTGCAGAAACCAGGCCCGCCGGATACTCACCGTGACCGGCCATATAAATATCAATCATCCACGCTATCCTCATTGTGTCCTTGAATTTAATAAGCAACTCGCGTGCCAACAAAATAACCCATTGATTTTAATTGTTATTACTTTACAGATTCGACACTGCCGGGCGTTTTAGACACTTGAGGTGTTATAGGTTGGACGCACGCTGGCGAGGATCTCGTCAATAAACAGCATTTCCGTCAGCGGAATGGTGATGTGGTACTTCTCAGAAAACGCCTGAAAGTAGCGGTTGTATTGGGCGATAAATTTCAGCTGGTGATCGTTGAGCGCTTCGCCGTCGCGGTGGGTGTAGCCGCCGTTCATCATCAGCCGCTCGGTCATTAGCGCGATGTGCATTGCCAGATTGATGTGCAGGTAGTTTTCGAAACGGAAGTGGTAGTCCTGCTCGTAGCGGCGAATAATATTTTCGATATCCTCCAGCACCACCCGGGGATTGAGGAAATTAAGGCGGCTGCTGATCCCTTCAAACGTGAACAGCTCAACCACCTGCTGAATCACGTCGCTGCACGCCGCATCGTCCAGCCATTCGGAAAAATAGCGCTGGCGCAGGCTCTGGGCATTTTCGTGAATGATGCTGCGGATGGTGAGCGAGGGAATATCGCCGGTGTCTAAATCGGTGGTGGTGATAATCAGGCGAATATCCGCCAGCGGGCTGTTGTCTTTCAGCGCCCGCCGCAGCGCATCGTACTCCATGGTGATGACATCAATATTCGCCTCCGAAAGGCGATGGGTAAAAATATCCTGCAGCTTGCGCGCGATCCCTTCCCCTGAAATGCAGGCAACGATCAGCGCGCCGCGCGCGGGCGCACCCGCGTAGTAGCGAATTTCGTTTTCATAGCGGCCGGGGATCGCCGTGGTGATATCCGTCAGCGGTAAGCCTTCCTGCATTTTTTCCGCAAGATCCAGCGCCAGCAGCGTCGTGACGTTGTTAATAACCACCAGATCGCCCTTCACTTCCTGATGAATGCCGTGCCAGATCTCCTTGAGGGATCCCATATCCACCAGGATAAGCACGCCGCTGTCATCGTGGAGCCGGCTAAAGTGTTTCTTGAGCGTGGCAATGATAGTGTCGGTGCCGGTAAGCCAGGGCATATCAAATGCTTTGAAGTAATAGCCGCCGGTGAGCTGGTTCACCAGCGCGGCGATGCTGGAGGCGGTAGATTTACCGTGCGTGACGATAATGCCCTGACTTTTTGCCTGCGGGTTATCGTAGCGTGTGAAGAGCCCGGCGCAGAGCACCGCCGCACTTTCAAGCTGCGGTAGTTCGAGCACCGCGCTCACCGCATCGGTAAACTCCTGCGCCATCAGGCGCGCACGCGCCGAGTGGGGCCGGTGCGCGGGTACGGCTGTCGCGTCGATCGGCTCCTGCGCCGCATCCTCCACAATCAGTCCAAGCGCCACGCGCAGGGCCTGCGGCAGCGTAAAACCCCAGCGCTCGGTTAAATCATCAAGTACCTGGCCGACTATCTGCCAGACCGCGCCGCACGGCGAAGACGGCGTTTCCGCCTCGCTGTCCGCAAGCCATGCCTCCAGGGCGTTAATAAACGGACCTGCGTCGAGGCTGGCCACATAGTGTTCGAACGCGGAATTGAGGACACAGTCGACGGGAAGCTCGCTGTAAAGAGCGTCGCGGTGAACCGTCCAGCTCAGGTATTCCGCATCCCGCGGACGCCCCTCCCCGGAGAGGGTCAACAGGCTCTCATTGCGCTGCGCCGTCCAGGCGGTAGCGCACATGACTTTAATTTGATTGCCCACTTCGCCGATATTGCCGGCAAACTCGCCGCTGAGCCAGGCGTTGAAAATGGCGCTATCAAGGCGAATATCGCAATTAAGCTGTCGGGCCTCCTGGCGCAGAAAAAACTCAATCAGCGCGCTGCGCTCCCGGCGGGTTCTTTTATGCCAGGCGGGCAAATGAACCGTCACCGGAATACGGCGGCGCAGAGTGCGCAGCAGCACGTTATCCACATCTTCCGTGGTGGCAAATATAAAGCGCACTTTTGCCGAGCGGGGCTGCTTATTATCCCCAAGCCGGTAGAAATAGCCTTTGTCCATAAATAGAAAAAGCTTTTCCTGATTTTCGGCGGATAAACGGTGGACCTCGTCGAGAAAAAGCATTCCGCCGTTGGCATTATCCAGCAGCCCTTCCCGGTCTGCCGCCGCGCCGGTATAGGCGCCCTTGCAGTGGCCAAACAGCGTGCTCGAAAGCAGCTCCGGGTTATTGGCATAGTCGGCGCAGTTAAGCTCCACCAGCGGAATATCCCCGGCAATAAGATTTTGCTCGCAGGCGTAGTCGTAAAGGCGGGAGGCGAGAAAGCTTTTACCGGTCCCGCTTTCGCCCGTCAGCAGCAGCGCCAGCCCGTTTGGCGGGTAGTCCACCGCCGCGCGGCACAGCGCCATCTGGCGGGAGAGGCTATCGTTATCCGGCAAGGACGGCGCGCCCGCCGATGACCCCGCGTGTTGAAAATAGAAGCGCACCGGGCGGCTGTTGTCTTTAGACAGCAAATTATCTTCGCACAGCCGATTGAGGTAGTGGCTGATAACGTTGCGCTTGACGGCCAGCAGGGTTAAGCATTCTGCCGCTGTAAATCCGTTTTGCCGGGTAGAGAATGCGGATACCAGCTGTTGAAAAAATTTTTCTTTAACGTTCAATAGCGGATTCTCTCTTCTTTCTGGTGTTTTAATTAACTTAAAAAATAAAAAGTTAATGCGTTAAGTCTACTTTTTATAGTGCGCGGACCTGGCACCGCCCGCATTTTTAGAGAAGAAAATTATCTGATTAGATAGCCTTAACATTATTCAGGATGGAAATACATTGCAATGGGTATATTTGTGATGTGCATAAGCTTATCCAATGACAGAGTCTATTCCTGACAAAATAAGCGGTTATTAACGGGCGGGATTTATTATCGGCGGTATTACATTACAACTGAGGTGAGAGGAATTGATGCGGTGATGAGTGCGCCTCTGGCAAGCCAAAGGCGCTATCGCGCTAGCGCAGCTCGGCGCGGACGCGTTCAAGATCTTCTTGTGTATCGACTCCGGTGCCCGGCACTTCGGCGGCGACGGCGACGTGGATCTTCTCGCCGTACCACAGCACGCGCAGCTGTTCGAGCATTTCTATCTGCTCCAGCGGACTCGGTGCCCAGCTGACGTAGCGGCGGATAAATCCGGCCCGGTAGCCGTAAATACCAATATGGCGCAGCAGCGTATCGCCAACGGCGTCGCGGCTTTGAGCAAAGCGGTCGCGATCCCAGGGAATGGTAGCGCGGGAAAAGTAGAGCGCGTAGCCTTCGGCGTCCATCACCACTTTCACCGCGTTAGGATTGAAAGCCTCCTGCGCATCGTGGATGGGCACCGCAAGGGTTGCCATGCCGGATCGCGCAGCCGCCAGATTATCGGCCACCTGGCGAATAATGATCGGCGGGATCGTCGGCTCGTCGCCCTGGACGTTAACGATCAGCGTATCGTCGCTAAAGCCGCACTTCTCCACCACTTCCGCCAGCCGCTCGGTCCCTGACTGGTGATCGGCGCGGGTCATGCAGACTTCACCGCCGACCGCCTGAACGGCCCGGGCAACGTCTTCGTGATCCGTGGCAACAATAATGCGCGACGCGCCGGACTCGCGCGCCCGCTCGAGCACCCGCACGATCATCGGCTTACCGTTAATATCCTGCAGCGGCTTGCCCGGCAGGCGGGTTGAGGCGTAGCGGGCGGGAATAATGACCACAAAACTCATGGGCGGCTCTCTTCTGCGCCCAGCGCGCGGGCTTCGCTTTCCAGCAGTACGGGAATACCGTCGCGCAGCGGATAGGCCAGATTGTCGGTTTTACAAATAAGTTCCTGCTTGTCCTGACTGTAATAGAGTTTGCCGTTGCAAACCGGACAGGCAATGATTTCAAGTAGACGGTGATCCATAGCTCCTCCAGAGAACCCCTAAAAATTACGCAGCAGCATAGCACAGAGCGGCGCTGCGCTACGACGCATCAATCTCCCAGCCGCCGGGTGCGGCGCAAAAAAGCGCGGGCGGACGGCGGTTGAGCGTTATGCGGGTCGCGCCCTGCCAGCGGGCAAAGTCGCTGATGGCCTGGATAAGATCGCGCTCAAGGGCCGCGCTCACCCGAACGCCCTCTTCCAGATACAGCGCGATAATCTCAAGCACGCCGGATCTGCGGTGCATTTTACAGTCCATCCTCCCCACCAGCGCGCCCCGGCGCAACAGGGGCAGAACGAAGTAGCCAAACTGGCGCTTTGGCGCGGGCGTATAGCACTCAAGTCTATAGCGGAAGTCGAATAGCTGCTCCGCCCGCGTGCGGTCCCAGACCACCGGATCGAACGGTGACAGCACGGCGCTGCGGGTCGCGACTAGCCTGCCCGCCTGCGCCGCCTCCAGCGCGGCGAACTGATCCCGGTGAACCCACATCGGCCCCAGCGAATCGACGTTAACCGCCGCAACCCGCCCTTCATCCTGCCACGCTGCCATCAGCGCGGGCAGGTTCACTCTGCGCAGCCGATAGTAGTCCGCCAGCCACTGCGGGCGAAAAATGCCGAGGCTGCGGGCGCTGTTGCGCAGCATCTGCGCCTCCGCCGCCTCCTGAGTGAGCAGATCGCGCTCATCATCCCAGTGGGGCATAACCCGGGTGGTTAAATCATAGATGCGCTGAAAATTGTGACGACCGGTCACCATCACCTGGCCCGCAGTAAACAGGCCTTCCAGATGACGCTTGTGCGGCTTCCACTCCCACCAGCCGCTGGCCCCTTTTGCGGGATGGCTGAAGTCCGCCGAGCGAACCGGACCGCTGCGTTCGATGTGGGCGATAAGTTCTGCTATCTCCTCCCGGTGCTCATGCATCCATTCGGGGCGATACTTCCAGCCCATATTTTCCGGGGACAGCATCCTGTGGCGCACCAGCGCGAAGTCGCTGCGGGGAAGAAAGCAGGCTTCATGCGCCCAGTACTCCATCAGTTGCCCGCTGCTGAGGGCCTCGTCCAGCCAGACCGGAGGATAGGCGCCCAGGCGGCTGAACAGCACCAGATAAGGGCTGCGCGCCACAACATTAATGGTGTCGATTTGCAGCAGGGACATGCGTTTAATCGCGGCGAGAATATCGTCAGACTGCGCCCGGCGGGAGGGCTGTCTGAGCAGCCCCTGGGCGCGGAGATGGAGCAGGCGTGCCGCCCGCAGGCTGAGTTGTGGAACAGGCATAGCGATAGCGAGTCCTTAGTGGTGCCTCGCGCCGCGGCCGATACCGCTAGCCCCGCGCCAGGCCCACAATATTTTGGATAAGCTGCTGCGCTCTGGGATCGTCCAGAGCCGCATCAACGGGCAGATACCACCAGTTATCATCAGCAAACGCCCGGCACTTAACCGCATCTTTCTCAGTCATTACCAGCGTTTGCCGTGGCGTCACCAGCTTGCGGACGTCCTCCGCGGACAGCGCCTGGTGGTCGCCGAGCGCCACGCACTTCTCGGGCGTCGCGCCGCTATTTTCCAGCGTAGCAAAAAAACGCGGCGGATGGCCGATGCCGGCCATCGCCACAACGTGATGTAGCGCGCTAACCGGGCGGGTTTCTCCGGTTCTCAGATTGACAGCCGGGCCGGGCTTGAGACACATCGGAATTTCATCCGCCCGCGGCACGCCGCCGTTAACCACGACAGCGTCTACCGTTTTCAGGCGCCCTGCACGCTCGCGCATCGGCCCGGCGGGCAGCCACCAGCCGTTGCCGAAGCGGCGAACGCCGTCGACCACCACGATTTCAATGTCCCGCGCGAGGCGGTAGTGCTGGAGGCCGTCATCGGTAATGATAACCTGCACATCGGGATGCGCCGCCAGCAGCGCCCTGACGGCGTCACTGCGCACAGGCGAGACTGCCACCGGTGCACCGGTGCGCTGGTAAATCAGTACCGGCTCGTCACCCGCCTGCACCGGGGAGGTGTTCGCATCGAGCAGCAGAGGATAGGCGGCGGCTTTCCCGCCATAGCCGCGGGACACCACGCCGGCGCGAATACCCTGTGCCCGCAGCTGTTCCACCAGCCAGATAGCGACGGGAGTTTTGCCGTTGCCCCCGGCAGTCAGATTGCCCACCACAACAACCGGCACCGGCGCGCGCCAGGCTTTTTTAAATCCCAGCCGGTAGCTCAGGCGCACCGCGCCGCTCGCCAGGCCGTACAGCCAGGAGAGCGGCAGCAGCAGCAGCCAGAGCGGCGACTCACCGGACCAGATGCGGGCAATCATTGGCCAAACTGCATCTTATGAAGCTGGGCATACACGCCGCGGTGCTCCAGCAGATCCTGATGATTGCCGCGCTCAACGATGCGGCCATCTTCCACCACGACAATCTCATCGGCTTTTTCAATCGTCGACAGACGGTGGGCGATAACCAGCGAGGTGCGGTTCTTCTGCAGCTCGTCCAGCGCTGCCTGAATCGCGCGCTCGGACTCGGTATCCAGAGCCGAGGTTGCTTCATCAAGGATCAGAATCGGACTGTCGCGCAGCAGCGCGCGGGCGATGGCGATACGCTGACGCTGGCCGCCGGAGAGCAGCACGCCGTTTTCACCGATAACCGTGTCCAGCCCGTTCTCCATTTTCGAAATGAAGTCCATCGCGTACGCCATGCGGGCCGCTTTCTCAATGTCTTCCCGGCTGTAGATATCGGTGCGGGCATAGGCAATGTTGTTGGCAATAGTGTCGTTGAACAGGTGCACATTCTGCGATACCAGCGCCACCTGATCGCGCAGGGACGCGAGGGTATATTCGCGCAGGTCGTGACCGTCGAGCGCAATGGTCCCTTTATCAATGTCGTAGAAGCGGGTGATAAGGCTCGCCAGGGTCGATTTCCCTGAACCGGAGCGGCCCACCAGCGCCACGGTTTTTCCTTGCGGAATGCGCAGATTGATATCACGCAGGGCAGGAATCTCGCGCCCTGGATAGGTGAAGGTTACGTCGCGGAACTCCACGTCGCCTTTGGCCCGCTCAATGCTCAGCGTACCTTCATCCTTTTCCTGTTCGGAATCAAGAATGCTGAACAGCGTCTGGCAGGCGGCCATCCCGCGCTGGAACTGCGCGTTAACGTTGGTTAGCGATTTCAGCGGACGCATCAGCGCAATCATCGAGGAGAAGACCACGGTAATGGTACCGGCGGTGAGAGTCTCCATTACGCTCGGGAAGCTCGCGGCATACAACACGAAGGCCAGCGCCAGGGAGGCGATCAGCTGGATAATCGGGTCTGAGATAGAGGATGCAGAAACCATCTTCATGCCCTGCAGGCGCATTTTATTGCTGACCTTCTCAAAGCGTTTAGTTTCCACTTCCTGGCCGCCGAACATCAGCACTTCTTTATGGCCTTTCAGCATCTGCTCGGCGCTGGTGGTCACCTGCCCCATGGTGTTCTGCATATTCTTGCTGATGCTGCGAAAACGCTTGGACACCAGGCGAATAGCAAACGAGACAATCGGTGCCAGCACGATGAGGATCGCCGACAGCTGCCAGCTGTACCAGAACATCATGATGAAGAGGCCGATGATCGATGCCCCTTCGCGCACGACGGTAATCAGAGCGCTGGATGAGGAGGACGCAACCTGCTCGGAGTCATAGGTAATGCGGGACAACAAGGTCCCGGTAGACTGTTTATCAAAGAAAGAGACCGGCATCCCCATCATGTGGCCGAACAGGCGGCGGCGGATGGTCATCACCACTTTGCCGGAAACCCAGGAAATGCAGTAGCTTGAAACGTAGCTGGTTATCCCACGCAGGATCATCAGCCCAACAACCACAAGCGGCATCCACAGCAGCACTGAGCGGTCCGTTTTGCCGAAACCGTCATCCAGTAAAGGTTTGAGAAGCGATAGCATGAAGGTATCGCTGGCTGCGTTGAGGACTAGCGCGACCCCGGCCACGATCAGACCGGCTTTGAAAGGCGCGATTACCGGCCATAGTCGTTTGAAGGTCTGCCAGGTGGAAAGATCTTTGTCGTTGTGCATTCAAAAAACCAGCTCATGTTGAAATAGCCGCACATTCTACCCGCTCCGTCCGGTAACGCCAAACCACGGATGGTACCAGCGTCGAAAAACTTGATCTCGTAAGCGCCGGATTTGCCAGCTATCCGCACCAAACTGCACCGTTATCTGCCCCTGATGCGGCGTATCAAACCAGCGGTAGCCATACTGGCGGTAGCGGGTTTGAATCTTCTCTGACGGCAGGCGCCAGGCGTTGTAGCGCGAGGCGGAAGCCAGCGCCGCCTCGCCGCCCACGCTGCGCAACAGCAAGGGCGAGGAAGAGGTCGAACTGCCGTGATGCGGCACCTGAATGATGGTTGAGGCAAGGTGCTGCCAGTAGTGGCTGAGCATCTGCTTCTCGCCGGGCGTTTCAATATCACCGGTCAATAAAATGCTGAAGCGCCCGTCGTCCACCCGCACCACGCAGGAGCGATTGTTGCCCACCCACTTTCCCGCCGGCAACGGCCAGAGCGCGCGAAACGTCAGTCCCTGCCAGCGCCACTGCGTTCCACGAAAGCACGGCTGGTGACCTTTCCAGGGCAGCGGACTGCGGATCCACAGCGCGGGCCACTGGGCCTTCAGGCTCTCAAGGCCTCCCCGGTGATCGAGGTGTTCATGGCTGAGGATGACTCCCTCCGGGCGCAGGTCGTGCCAGCGCAGCCACGGAATAATGACCTGCTTCCCGCTATCCCCACCGTCCCATGCAGGGCCGGTATCGTACAGAATAGCCCTGTCGCCGCGGGCGATGACCATCGCCAGCCCCTGCCCAACGTCGAGCATGGTGACCGACCAGCCCGCTGGCTCCTGCCGCTTCCAGAACGGATAAAGCAACATTACGCACAGAGAAAGCCAGCAGGCAAAGGCCCGCGTCCAGCCGTTGAGTCGCCACAGCACTACCGCCAGCCAGGGCAGCCATATCGCCCCCTGCCACTGCTGCCCAACCGCTATCCAGCCTTCAGGCAGCGCGCGTAAAAACCAGAACAGCCCGGCCAGCACGCGATCGCTCAGATACCAGGCCCACTGCTCCAGCAGCTGCGGCCCGATCAGGTTTGACAACATTCCCGCCAGCAGCAGCGGAATGGCAACCAGCGTCACCAGCGGAACGGCTATCAGGTTCGCCACCAGCGAGGTCCACGAGAAGCCGTGAAAAATGGCAATCTGCAGCGGCAGCAGCAAAAACAGCAGGCCGGTTTGCAGGTGCAGCAGCCCGGCAATCCAGCGCAGCATTTTTTGCTGCGGGTACTTGCCCATTGGCACCCACTGATACCAGAAAATGAGCACCGCCACGGCAAAGGCCGACAGCCACAGGCTCTCCGCCAGCATTGCCAGCGGATCCCGCAGCAGGATAGCCGCAATACAGCATAGCCAGACCTCCCAGCTGGTCCAGCGCCGCCCGCTTAGCCGCAGCGCGGTCCAGCAGAAGGCGGCAACGACCGTGCGCTGTGCGGGCGGCTGAAACCCGCTCAGCCACGCGTAACCCAGCATGGCGAAAGCGGCGCCGATAACCGGCAGCCGCCAGTCGATATAGCGTCCTGGCAGCAGCAGCTGTACCCCGCGCAGAAGACCCCAGCCGAGCATGCCCAGCAGCGAAATATGCAGCCCGGATATCGCCATCAAGTGCGCGGTACCGGTCT
>NZ_CAJYMB010000115.1 GCF_913775985.1 uncultured Pluralibacter sp.
GCTGACCACCTCCATTTTTTGGCGCAGGTGCGGAGCCAGCTTCATTGCTTCGCCAAACGCGGCTTCGCACTGGTAGCCGCCGTAAATATCGGCGTGATCGACGGTGGTAATGCCTAAATCCAGATGCTCTTCAATAAAGCTCAGCAGCTGACGCGCGGACATATTCCACTCCATCAGACGCCAGTAGCCCATCACAAAGCGGGAGAACTGCGGGCCTTCGGGGGCAAGCGTGATACGTTGAACCATTTACGTTTCCTCAATTAACACTGCATTGAGTATACCCATAAAGTGGTTCAAAACAGTGAGGGCTGTTCGGGTTCGTCGCGGCTGTTGTCCCTGTTTGCGCGAAGTTTACGCAGAAGGCGCTGGCGGCACAGCCGCAGGATCTCCTGCTTCTGCGGATCGCTCATGGTTTGCCAGTTGAAGCGCTCTTCGCGGCTGCGCATGCAGCCGCGGCAGTAGCCGCGTTCATCACTCTGGCAGATCCCCCGACACGGGCTCTGCACCGGAAAAAACTCTAGCTGTTCGGCCACGCTGCCCCCTTTAAAGTCGTCCTCTCATTGAAGCCGTATAATGACAAATTCGCAACTTCCCTTGCATTAGACCGATTGGTCTAGTACGGTGTGCTGCATGAATACGCACGCTGGACACGACACCCGAACCCATCTGCTTGCCACCGGCGAGCAGCTTTGCATGCACCGCGGTTTTACCGCGATGGGCCTTAGCGAGCTGCTTAAAACCGCAGGCGTGCCGAAGGGATCGTTTTATCACCATTTTCCCTCTAAAGAGGCATTCGGGGTTTTTATGCTCGAGCGCCACTTTTCAGAATATCACAGCCAGCTTGAGGCACATTTTCACCGCGGTGCAGGCAGCTACCGCGACCGCCTGCTGGGCTATTATCAGAATGTACTTGAACAGTTCCGCCAGCAGGGCGCTATTTGCGCCTGCCTGACGGTAAAACTGTCCGCAGAGGTCTGCGATCTTTCTGAAGCGATGCGCCAGGCAATGGAAAAAGGCGCCCGCCAGATAATCGCCCTGCTGGCCTTCTCGCTTGATGAAGGCCGCAAAGAGAAGAGTCTGACCTTTTGCGGCGATGCCCGCAGCCAGGCGCAGGTACTCTACTCCCTGTGGCTCGGGGCAAACCTGCAGGCAAAAATTTGCCGCAGCCCGGAGCCGCTGGAAAGCGCGCTGGCCCACGTTGAAGTTATTATTGCGGCGCCCGGATGCTGAAGGCGCTTTATTTTTTCTAATCACCAGACGACCGGTCTATTCAGGAGTTAACATGTCAGAACAGAAGTTGTTTTCCCCGCTGAAAGTCGGTGCCATTACCGTACCTAACCGTATCTTTATGGCCCCGCTGACACGCCTGCGCAGTATTGAGCCCGGCGATATTCCTACGCCGCTGATGGGCGAATATTACCGCCAGCGCGCTACCTCAGGGCTTATCATCACTGAAGCCACGCAAATTTCCGCCCAGTCGAAAGGCTACGCCGGTGCGCCGGGACTGCACAGCCCGGAGCAGATTGCCGCCTGGAAAAAAATCACCGCAGGCGTGCACGCCGACGATGGCCGCATTGCAGTTCAGCTCTGGCACACCGGACGCATCTCCCACAGCAGCCTGCAGCCGGGCGGCAAGCCGCCGGTCGCTCCTTCCGCAATTCATTCAGGTACCCGCACCTCCCTGCGCGATGCCGAAGGGAAAACCTATCGGGAGGAGACCACCACGCCGCGCGCGCTGGAGCTCAACGAGATCCCGGGGATCGTTAATGATTTCCGCCAGGCCATCGCCAACGCCCGCGAGGCAGGGTTTGACCTGGTTGAACTGCACGGCGCCCACGGCTATCTGCTGCACCAGTTCCTTTCTCCCTCTGCCAATCACCGCACCGATGAGTACGGCGGTAGCGTAGAAAATCGTGCGCGCCTGGTGCTGGAAGTGATTGACGCGGCAAGCGCGGAGTGGAGCGCGGATAGAATCGGCATTCGCCTGTCGCCGCTGGGCTCGTTCCAGGGCACCGACAACGGCCCGAATGAAGAAGCCGATGCGCTGTATTTAATTAGCGAACTCGGCAAGCGCGGTATCGCCTACCTGCACCTGTCCGAACCGGACTGGATGGGCGGACAGCCTTATACTGAAGAGTTTCGTCGTAAAGTCCGCGATGTCTTCCCGGGCGTTATTATCGGCGCCGGTGCCTACACTGCAGAAAAAGCGGAAAACCTGCTGGAGAAAGGGCTGATTGATGCCGTGGCATTTGGCCGGGTGTACATTTCAAACCCGGACCTGGTCGCGCGCCTCCACCAGCACGCCGAACTTGAAACCCCGCGCGAGGAGTTCTTTTACGGCGGCGGCGCGGAAGGTTACACCGACTATCCGACGCTGTAAGTAAGCACAATTGATAGCGGCGGGGCTCCGCCGCTATACTGGCAATCCTGATTTGCAAACAAGATGTTAAGGAGATTTCAATGCGCCTACTTCACACCATGCTCCGCGTGGGCGACCTGCAGCGTTCCATCGATTTTTACACTAAGGTGCTGGGCATGAAACTGCTGCGCACCAGTGAGAATACCGAATATAAATATTCGCTGGCGTTCGTCGGCTACGGCCCGGAAAGCGAGGAGGCCGTCATTGAGCTGACTTATAACTGGGGCGTGGAAAGCTATGAGATGGGCACCGCCTACGGCCATATCGCCCTGAGCGTGGACGACGCGGCGCAGGCCTGCGAACGCATCCGCAACAGCGGCGGCAACGTCACCCGCGAAGCCGGCCCGGTTAAAGGCGGCAGCACTGTAATCGCCTTCGTTGAAGATCCGGACGGTTATAAAATCGAACTGATCGAAGCGAAAGACGCCGGCAAAGGGCTCGGCAACTAATCTTACCGGGTGCCGCAGCACCCGTTTTTTTTGCCCTCTGCTGCAAGCCCCGCCGTTTTTTGCCATAATGCGCGCTACGTTTTTTCCCCTTCCAAGAGATTCTGATGTCAGACAACGCTCAACTTAACAGCCTGTGCGGCCGCTTCCGTGGTTTTTATCCCGTCGTTATTGATGTTGAAACTGCCGGTTTTAACGCCAAAACGGATGCCTTACTCGAAGTTGCTGCCATAACGTTAAAGATGGATGAGCAAGGCTGGCTGATGCCGGATACCACCCTGCACTTTCACGTCGAACCCTTTGAGGGAGCTAATCTGGTGCCGGAAGCGCTGGCATTCAACGGTATCGACCCGACGAACCCGCTGCGCGGCGCGGTAACTGAGTACCATGCGCTACACACCATCTTTAAAGAAGTGCGCAAGGGCATGAAAGAGCAGAACTGCAACCGCGCCATTATGGTGGCCCACAACGCGACCTTCGATCACAGCTTTATGATGGCTGCCGCCGAACGCGCAAGCCTCAAGCGTAACCCTTTTCATCCGTTCGTGACCTTTGATACGGCGGCCCTGAGTGGCCTGGCGCTGGGGCAGACCGTGCTATCAAAAGCTTGTATTGCCGCAGGCATGCCCTTTGACGGCAATCTCGCCCACTCCGCGCTGTACGATACTGAGCAGACGGCGCAGCTGTTCTGCGAAATTGTTAACCGCTGGAAGCGCCTCGGCGGCTGGCCGCTGCCGGTCGCTGAAGAAGAACAGGCGTAAAAAAAGCGACCTCGGGTCGCTTTTTTATTATTGCCAGGCTGCGGGATTATTCCGCTTTCGGCGCTTCGTCAGCATGCTTTGCTGCGGTTTCTTTAATCAGCTGCTGCAGCTCGCCGCGCTGGTACATCTCGATCAGGATATCACAGCCGCCAACCAGCTCGCCGTCAACCCACAGCTGCGGGAAGGTCGGCCAGTTAGCGTACTTCGGCAGCTCGGCGCGGATGTCCGGATTTTGCAGAATATCGACATAGGCAAAGCGTTCGCCGCAGGCGGAAAGCGCCTGCACGGCCTGAGCAGAGAAGCCACAGCTCGGCAGCTTCGGAGAGCCTTTCATGTACAGCAGGATCGGATTTTCTTCAATCTGACGTTGGATTTTTTCGAGAGTGGTGCTCATTGTCTTGCTTCCTTAACTTCTTATCGCGGTAAAAGCAGTGTAACGTTAACGGTTAGCGTAACAAAATAACATTTTGTTCGTTACGCTCCATTTTAGCCTGAGGAGGCAAAAATAGCTTCTTCAAACCTTTTTTTGCTTTTCCTTTGCCTGTTTTTTGGGCTATTTGCGGTTTTTGTTTGCTTTTAATAAAGAAACATGTTTTTAGATACAAAAAGTCTATTAACAACTGTGCTTTTTATGCATTAGAATCCTAGCGTTTTGTCAATCAACCACCAGGCATGCTTTTTATTGCCTGATTTGCAGAGGAATGCTCAGTGGCGCGGATAAATAGAGTCTCGATCACGCTCTGTGCTTTGCTGTTTACATCGTTGTCTATTACGCCTTTGTCCCATGCGTCAGAGCAGACGCGCGCGTCTGCGGCCCTAAAAGCGCATAATGCAAAGGGAACGGACCGCAAAAAGAAACCAGCCAGCGCAAAAACAAAATCCACAACCCGAACCGCCAGTAAAAAGAAAGTCAGCACCCTCAAGCGCAAAGCCGCAGCTCCAGCCAAACGTACTGCCTCCCTGAAGAAAAGCGCCCCGCTCGCTAAACGCACGCACAGCCACGCGCTTAAAAGTGCATTGCTGAAGAAAGAGCAGCGCTGCATCGTGCGCAAGGGCTACAAGCGTCGCTGTACGACCGAAGAGGTTAAGCCGCTGACCATCGCCGATGCCCATAAAGTTCGGGTTCAAAAGGCGCAGAAAACAGCCATGAATAAACTGATGGATCAGCTGGGCAAGCCGTATCGCTGGGGCGGTTCCTCACCGCGTACCGGCTTTGACTGCAGCGGGCTGGTTTATTACGCGTATAAAGATCTGGTTAAATTCCGCATTCCGCGTACCGCGAACGAAATGTACCACCTGCGCGACGCGCGGCCGGTAGATCGCGGCGAGCTTGAAAGCGGCGATCTGGTCTTCTTCCGTACCCGCGGCCGTGGCGCAGCCGATCACGTCGGCGTTTACGTTGGCAACGGTAAATTCATCCAGTCTCCGCGCACCGGGCGCGATATCCAGATAACCTCCCTGAGTGAAGACTACTGGGCTAACCATTACGTCGGCGCCCGCCGGGTGATGACGCCTAAGACGATTCGCTAATTGTGCTCTGCCGCTAAGGCGGCAGGGTAACTTCCTCTTCTGCCTCATCTTTTAATTTGCTACCCTAACCACACTCAATGCATGGCTATTGAGTATTCACCATTAAAATAGCTTGCACACAATCACTTTGGCTGTATTGATACAGCCCGCGCGTATCTTCGGGAGCGAATACGGTGACCAGGATAGGTAAAGTCAGGCTGCCGCTGAGGACAGTCAAAGGGATGAAGTGCATAGGGAGAAAAAGCAATGTCGTTTGAACTACCTGCATTACCGTATGCGAAAGACGCTCTGGCGCCGCACATTTCTGCTGAAACACTCGAATATCACTACGGCAAGCATCATCAAACCTACGTGAATAATCTCAACAATCTGGTCAAAGGCAGCGCCTTCGAAGGCAAAACGCTGGAAGAGATCGTGCGCACTGCCGAGGGCGGTATTTTCAACAACGCCGCTCAGGTCTGGAACCATACCTTCTACTGGAACTGCCTGGCCCCGAACGCCGGCGGTGAACCCAAAGGCGCGGTAGCCGATGCTATCAACGCCAGCTTCGGCAGCTTCGCCGAGTTCAAAGCGCAGTTTACTGACGCTGCAACGAAAAACTTCGGCTCCGGCTGGACCTGGCTTGTGAAGAAAGCCGACGGCAAGCTGGCTATCGTCTCAACGTCTAACGCGGGAACCCCGCTGACTACCGACGCGACGCCTCTGCTGACTGTCGACGTATGGGAACACGCCTACTACATTGACTACCGCAACGCGCGCCCGAACTACCTTGAGCACTTTTGGGCGCTGGTAAACTGGGCATTTGTCGCCCAGAACCTGGCTAAATAAGCCACGGCTGTCCGGCGGTTAACCGCCGGACAGATTTAACGATTATCGCTACAAACCTGCACTTCATCGCCCCGCTTTCCTGCCGCCACAATCAGCAGCGCCAGCCCGGCAATAATTGCGCCCGCGACCGGTACAAAACTGTAACCGAGTCCCCCGGAAATCACCGCTCCCCCGACGGCCGCTCCCAGTGCGTTGCCGAGATTAAACGCGCCGATATTCACCGATGACGACAGACCGGGCGCCTCATGTGCGACACGCATCACCCGCATTTGCAGCGGTGGGATCACCGCAAAGGTCGCCGCGCCCCACACCAGCATCGCAACCGCAGCGCCAATTTCCGTTTTAGCAAGCCACGGGATCGTCGCCATAATCGCCATCAGCAGCAGTAAAAACCCTTTCAGAGTCCCCGTCACCGAACGATCGGCAAATTTGCCGCCGAGGTAGTTACCTATCGAGAAACCAACCCCAATCAGCACCAGCATACCGGTAACGAACAGAGATGAGGCATGCGTCACGCTGTGCAGCACTGGAGCAATGTAGGTATAGAGCGTAAACATCGCCCCCGCGCCCAGCACGGTGGTGAGCAGGGCCGACAGCACCTGCGGGCGCATCAGCACCGACAGCTCGCGCCTCACGTCCGGGCGCTCGCCGCTGCTGCCCCGGGGGAGCGTAAAGCGCAGACACAGCATTGCCAGCACGCCAAGTCCCGCGGTAGCGAAAAATGACATCCGCCAGCCGATGGTTTCCCCCATCCAGGTTGCCGCCGGCACGCCGCCGATATTGGCGATGGTAAGCCCCATAAACATCGCCGCTACCGCGCTGGCCTGCTTGTGCTTAGGGACCAGCCCCGCGGCAACCACTGAGCCGAGCCCAAAGAACGCGCCGTGACAGAGGCTGGTGACAATCCGCGAGAGTAGTAAAAGCGTGTAGTCCGGCGCCATGGCCGAGAGCACGTTACCAAGCGTAAAAATACCCATCAGAAAGACCAGCGCGCTGCGCCGGGCGCGATGGGAAAGCAGCAGCGTCATTAGCGGTGCGCCGATCATGACGCCAACGGCGTAGGCGCTGACCAGCATCCCGGCGGCCGGAATGGAGACATTAACGCCTTTAGCGATCACCGGCAGCAGGCCCATCGGCGAGAATTCGGTCGTGCCGATGCCAAATGCGCCAATTGCCAGCGCCAGCAGGGGGTAGTTGATTTTCATGTCATTGCTCCAGAGTGCATCGCGCGGGAACGGCAATACGGCAAAAGGAAAAAAGCATGACATCAATCACAAAAAAACGAAAGTGACGCAAACAGCAAAAGTCTGTTGCGTAAGGGGGAAAAATCGACGGGAAAGCGGAGGGAGAGGGACTCTCCCTCGCGCTGAATTAATGCAGGACTGCGGTCAGGCCGGTGGCGACAATCAGCCCAAGGGCAATAACGGTGGTCATCAGCGAGAATTTTAAATCAGTACTCATCCATTTTTCTCCTTGTTATCCCCACACCAAAAGTGAGCCTGCTCATTTTTGCACAACTTCGCACATAAATCTTGCAGGTTTTGCGCATGCAGAGATTTTTCTCTTCCACTTTCCCGCATAATCAGACAAAATTCCACGCTAATTTATATGCGTACCAGCCATTGACCCCCTCCCGTCGTCCTGTGTCATTTTCCCGGCGTACTGCAACTGAAAACTAAGTTGCGCAGGGTGTGTGAAGGCAAACGTTTTCGTGCCCACCGGCAGGCGATGAGATTTGGGTCTGGAGTAAGAGTAGATGGCAACAATTAAAGATGTAGCGAAGCGCGCAAACGTTTCCACTACAACCGTATCACACGTAATTAACAAAACCCGCTTTGTGGCGGAAGATACCCGCAACGCGGTGTGGGCCGCGATTAAAGAGCTGCACTATTCGCCGAGCGCCGTTGCCCGCAGCCTGAAGGTCAACCACACAAAATCTATTGGCCTGCTGGCCACCAGCAGCGAAGCGGCCTATTTTGCTGAAATCATTGAAGCGGTAGAAAAGAACTGCTTTCAAAAAGGCTACACCCTGATCCTCGGCAACGCGTGGAACAACCTCGAAAAGCAGCGCGCCTATCTGTCGATGATGGCGCAAAAGCGCGTGGACGGCCTGCTGGTGATGTGCTCCGAGTATCCGCAGCCGGTGCTCGACATGCTTGAAGAGTATCGCCACATTCCAATGGTGGTGATGGACTGGGGAGAATCGAAGGCCGATTTTACCGATTCCGTGATTGATAACGCCTTCCAGGGCGGGTACATGGCCGGACGCTACCTTGTGGAGCGCGGCCACCGCGAAATCGGCGCAATCCCGGGGCCGCTCGAGCGCAACACCGGCGCCGGGCGCCTGGCCGGATTTATGAAAGCGATGGAAGAAGCGCAGATTAACATCCCGGAAAGTTGGATTGTGCAGGGCGACTTCGAGCCGGAATCTGGCTACCGAGCAATGCAGCAGATCCTGACCCAGGCGCACCGCCCGACGGCGGTCTTTTGTGGCGGAGACATTATGGCAATGGGCGCACTCTGCGCCGCCGACGAAATGGGGCTGCGGGTACCGCAGGACATTTCAGTCATTGGCTATGACAACGTGCGCAACGCCCGCTACTTTACACCGTCCCTGACCACCATTCACCAGCCGAAGGATTCGCTGGGCGAAGCGGCTTTCGATATGCTGCTGGACAGAATCGTCAGCAAGCGCGAAGACCCGCAGTCCATTGAGGTGCACCCTCGCCTGATCGAACGCCGTTCAGTGGCGGACGGCCCGTTCCGGGACTATCGCCGCTAATGCTTACAGGAACCGGCGGCGTCCGGTTCCTGCAGCCACTCCCTGTTTAACGTTTCCGAATCCCCCAGATAGTCCAGCAGCCAGCCCAGCGCCGGCGACATATCATTCTGCTGCCAGGTCAGGCAGCAGGCGGCGGGCGGAAACGGATTATCCATCTCAAGCTCAACCCACTCTCCGGAATCCAGATACGGGCGAGCGAAGTGTGCCGGAACCATGGCGATACATAATCCCGCAGAAATGCAGGTTGCCGAGGACGCCCAGTCCGGCACCACCAGCTTGCGCTGATTATCAAGCAGCCAGGTAATGCGCTTGGGCAGCGAGCGCGAGGTATCTTCCCGCACCAGCGACGGCCAGCCGCGCAGCTCGTCATCGCTCAATTGTCCCGGCTGCCCGGCCAGCGGATGGCGGGACGACACCACGCACCGCCAGTTGAGCATGCCCATATCCCGGAACGCATAGCGGCCGCCCACCGGGATCGCCTTGGTGGCGCCAATCGCCAGCTCAACCCGGCCATCGGAGAGCGCATCCCATACGCCGTTAAACACCTCCTGCGAGACACACAGCTCCACATCGTCAAAGTGACGGTAGAAATCGACGATCATCTGCCGGGTACGCTCGGGTCTGACGATGTTGTCCACGGCAATAGCCAGGCTGCCCCGCCAGCCGTTGGCAATCTGCTGGCACTGCTGGCGGGTGATCTGCATTTTTTTGATAACAGACCGCCCCTCTTTTAAAAACCATGCGCCAGCCTCGGTGAGCACCACGTCGCGGTGGCGGCGTTCAAACAGCGGAACCGCCAGCCACTCCTCAAGCTGGCGAACGGTATAGCTTACTGCAGAAGGCACGCGGTGCAGCTCCTGCGCAGCGGCGCTGAAGCTGCCGCTGCGCGCCACGGCATCAACCACTTCCAGTGAATATTCAGACCACATAGTTTGCCTGCAAAAAATTTGAATCCTGAGCGCAAATATTAACGTTTCACAACTGCCGTTGCACTCCCTACACTCTGCTGCCTGCACACCTGCATCACAAAATAAGAGACCGACTATGCAACCGGGAAAAGGGTTTTTATGCTGGCTGGCGGGCCTGAGCGTGCTGGGCTTTCTGGCAACGGATATGTATCTGCCTGCCTTTGCGGCGATCCAGCGCGATTTAAATGCGCCCGCCGCGGCTATCAGCGCCAGCCTGAGCCTGTTCCTGGCCGGTTTTGCCGCCGGGCAGCTGCTGTGGGGTCCGCTGTCGGACCGCTACGGCCGTCGGCCGATTCTGCTCACCGGACTGGCCATTTTTGCCGCCGCGTCGCTGGGCATGCTGTGGGTGCAGGATGCTGTCGGCCTGCTGGCGCTGCGCTTTGTCCAGGCCATCGGCGTCTGCGCCGCAACGGTTATCTGGCAGACGCTGGTGACGGACTATTTTCCCGCGCAGCGGGTTAACCGCATCTTCGCCACCATAATGCCGCTGGTCGGATTATCACCCGCGCTTGCGCCCCTGCTCGGCAGCTGGCTGCTGCACCATTTCGAATGGCAGGCAATTTTCGCCACGCTGTTTATCATTACCCTGCTGCTGATGCTGCCGGCATTGCGGCTAAAGCCGGTTGCGCCTAAAACCCGGCCAGACCAGCAAAAGCTGACCTTTACCGCGCTGCTGCGCTCGCGCAGCTATCGCGGCAACGTGCTGATTTACGCCGCCTGCTCCGCCAGCTTCTTCGCCTGGCTTACCGGATCGCCGTTTATTCTCGACGCAATGGGTTACGGCCCGACGGTGATTGGCCTGAGCTACGTGCCGCAGACGATTGCTTTTCTGATAGGCGGATACGGCTGCCGCGCCGCGCTGCAAAAATGGCAGGGCCGGCAGATGCTGCCCTGGCTGCTGCTGGCGTTTACGCTTAGCATCGCCGCGACCTTTGCCGCGGGATTTGTTCCCGGCGGTTCACTCACCGCGCTGCTGATCCCTTTTTGCATCATGGCAATGGCCAACGGCGCCATTTATCCGGTGGTGGTTTCTCAGGCGCTTCGCCCTTTCCCGCAGGCCACGGGCCGCGCGGCGGCGCTGCAAAATACGCTGCAGCTCGGGCTCTGCTTTGGCGCAAGCCTAGTGGTTTCCACCCTGGTGAATACGGCGCTGCTTACCACCACCAGCGTGATGTTAGCCACTACCGCACTCGCCGCATGGGGATATCTGATGCAAAGGCCCGTATCGACAGCACAATCCTCCTCAGCGGTGGATATTACGCACATATAGTTCCGCGCTAAATTATGTTAATCCCCAGCGATTAGGGCGCTAAGATATTTAAGTTGAAGCCTCGCTTTTTGAGGCCTATACTTATTGCGCCACACATAAATATGATAAATATTAGCGAGTAACGACCATTCAGATGGCCGTTAGCCTGTTTTAGAAGTCTTTGTCGGCAAGGGTTTACCCCCTCCTCTGCTCTACATCCGATAGCAAATTTTATAAAAATCTGTGAAGTCTCTCGTGATTTTCAAAAGCGTCTACGCTATTTAAAAGTTCTGATCGCATTTGGCGTGATGGAGAAGCTATGAGCTCATCGTGTATAGAAGAAGTAAATGTCCCAAATGACGACTGGTACCGCATAGCCAGTGAAATGCTAACGCGTGCCGGTATCGGCATTAACGGGACGGCACCCTCGGATATTCAGGTTAAAAACCCTCTTTTTTTTAAACGCGTTCTGCAGGAAGGCTCTCTCGGGCTGGGTGAGAGCTACATGGACGGCTGGTGGGAGTGCGAACGTCTGGATATCTTTTTTACTAAAGTATTGCAGGCGGGTCTTGAGCATCAGCTTCCCCAGCACTTTAAAGATACCCTGCGCATAGCCAGCGCGCGCGTCTTCAATCTGCAAAGCAAAAAGCGCGCCTGGATCGTGGGCAAAGAGCACTACGATCTGGGCAACGATCTGTTTACCCGCATGCTCGACCCCTATATGCAATACTCATGCGCCTACTGGAAAGATGCGCAAACGCTTGAGCAGGCGCAGGAAGCCAAGCTGGATCTTATCTGCCGCAAGCTGCAACTTGAGCCCGGTATGCGCGTACTGGATATTGGCTGCGGCTGGGGTGGCCTCGCCCAGTATATGGCCAGCCACTATGGCGTCAGCGTTGAAGGCGTTACGATTTCAGCGGAACAGCAAAAGCTGGCGCAAAAACGCTGTGAAGGTCTGGACGTGAAAATCCTGCTGGAAGACTATCGCGATTTGCATGAACAGTTTGACCGCATTGTGTCGGTGGGCATGTTCGAACACGTCGGGCCAAAAAATTACGCCACCTACTTCAACGTGGTTGACCGCAACCTGAAGCCCGACGGCCTGTTTTTACTGCACACTATCGGCTCGAAAATCACTGACGATAATGTCGACCCGTGGATCAATAAGTACATTTTCCCCAACGGCTGCCTGCCGTCGGTGCGCCATATTGCGCAGGCCAGCGAATCCCATTTTGTGATGGAAGACTGGCATAACCTGGGCGCCGATTACGACACCACGCTGATGGCCTGGCACGCGCGTTTTCTCGAGTGCTGGCCGGAAATTGCCGATAACTACAGCGACCGTTTCAAACGCATGTTCGTTTACTACCTGAATGCCTGCGCCGGGGCGTTTCGCGCCCGGGATATCCAGCTCTGGCAGGTGGTATTCTCCCGCGGTGCCGAAGGCGGCCTTCGCGTCGCGCGATAAAAAAACCCCGGCGCGCCGGGGTTTTTTCTGTCCGCTATTCCGCGGCCTCCTGCTGGATGCGTACCGCCTCGGCCTCTTTAGCCGCCAACACGCGCTCGACGGTATCCACCACCGCCTGGGTCTGGGGGTCAATTTCGATATTCACCTTCGCGCCCAGCTTTTTACTGCCGAGCGTGGTGCGCTGCAGCGTTTCCGGGATCAGGTGCACGCAAAAACGCGCGGGAGTCACCTCACCCACCGTCAGGCTAATGCCGTCGATGCCGATATAGCCTTTATAAAGGATATATTTCATCAGCAGCGGATCCTGCACTTTGAACCAGATTTGGCGGTTATTTTCTGAAGTCACAATTTTTGACACTTCAGCCGTGGTCATAATATGGCCGGACATCAGGTGCCCGCCGATTTCATCACTGAAGTGCGCCGCGCGTTCGACATTAATTACGTCGCCCTCGGCCAGCTCACCCAAATTGGTAATGCGCAGCGTCTCTTTCATTAAATCGAAGCTGACGCGATTGCCGTCTATTTCCGTTACCGTCAGGCAGCAGCCGTTATGGGCTACAGACGCACCGGTTTCAATCCCCGCGAGCATATCGTCGGGCATCTCAATAACGTGAGTGCGAAAGTTGGGTTTTTCATCTACGGACACTATTTTCGCCGTGCCCTGAACGATACCAGTAAACATGCTATTAACTCCTGTAGATCATGGTAGCGGAACGCTCCGCCTTTTATATTCCGCACAATAGCAGGAGCCAGAATGGGTTGCCACCTACCCGTGCTTTATGCCACTTTTTCAGTGGCTAAATAGCCGCGAATCGCTACAATATAGGCAAATTTCCTCTGTATTTTTCTTCTGCTGCCAGTAAAGGCGGCTTTTTTAATCTCTTCAACTATAACAAAGCATTCGGCCACACCTGCGACAACCGCGCCCGGAAAGTGCCGATATGCAAATTAAAAGGTGTTTTCGTGCAGAAGTACGTTATCGAAGCGCGCCAGCTGCTTGCGCTGGCAATCCCGGTGATCTTAGCGCAGGTCGCACAAACCTCTATGGGGTTTGTTGATACCGTTATGGCCGGCGGCTATAGCGCGACGGACATGGCCGCAGTCGCTATCGGCACCTCCATCTGGCTCCCCGCGATCCTGTTCGGGCACGGCCTGCTGCTGGCGCTAACGCCGGTGGTCGCCCAGCTTAACGGCTCCGGCCGCAGGGACCGCATCGCCCACCAGGTTCGCCAGGGATTCTGGCTGGCGGGCATTGTGTCCGTACTGGTGATGGTGGTGCTGTGGAATGCCGGCTACATCATCAGCGCCATGCACAATATCGATCCGCAGCTGGCGGATATCGCCGTGCGCTATCTCCGGGCGCTGCTGTGGGGCGCCCCCGGCTACCTGTGTTTTCAGGTCGCGCGCAACCAGTGCGAGGGTCTGGCAAAAACCAAGCCCGGCATGGTAATGGGCTTCCTCGGTCTGCTGGTTAACATTCCGGTGAACTATATCTTTATTTACGGC
>NZ_CAJYMB010000116.1 GCF_913775985.1 uncultured Pluralibacter sp.
GTCATGTCCTGCGACAACATGCCGGAAAACGGCCACGTGATGCGTAACGTCGTCACCGCTTACGCCACCGCGCTCGATGCCGAACTGGCCGCGTGGATCGCTGAAAACGTGACCTTCCCGTCCACCATGGTTGACCGCATCGTTCCCGCCGTCACCCCGGAAACGCTGGACAAAATTGAACAGATCACCGGCGTGCGCGATCCGGCGGGCGTGGCCTGCGAGCCGTTCCGCCAGTGGGTGATTGAAGATAACTTTGTCGCCGGACGTCCCGCCTGGGAAAAAGCCGGTGCCGAGCTGGTGGCCGACGTGGTGCCGTTCGAAGAGATGAAGCTGCGGATGCTCAACGGCAGCCACTCCTTCCTCGCTTATCTCGGCTACCTGGGCGGCTATGCGCACATCAACGACTGCATGGGCGATGAAAACTACCGCCGCGCGGCCCGCGCGCTGATGATTGACGAACAGGCACCGACCCTGAAAGTGCAGGGCGTGGATCTCAACCATTATGCTGATATGCTGATCGAACGCTACAGCAACCCGGCCCTGCGCCACCGCACCTGGCAGATCGCGATGGACGGCAGCCAGAAGCTGCCCCAGCGGATGCTGGACGGCGTACGCTGGCACCTGGCCGACGGCAGCGACTTCCCGCTGCTGGCGCTGGGCGTGGCGGGCTGGATGCGCTATGTGGGTGGAGTAGACGAGCAGGGCAATCCGATCGAAATTTCCGATCCGCTCCTGAGCACCCTGCAGGAGAAAGTACAGCACAGCGCGCAGGGCGATGAGCGCGTTAAAGCGCTGCTGGGCATTGAGGCCATCTTTGGCCAGGATCTGCCGCAAAACGCCACTTTCGTTAATGCGGTAACTCAGGCTTACCGCACGCTGCTGGAGAAAGGTGCTAAAGCCGCGGTAGCGGACGCAGCTGCGAAGCTGTAAATAAAAATGCCGCTCCGAAGGGAGCGGCATGATGCTTAACAGCTGAAGACTTTTAAAAGGCGCCCGGTGGCGCCTTTATGCTGAACGGGAGGCTAACTTTTCGCTTTGCGCTAACGCATCTCGCGTTTTACCTGCCCGCCGCGCTGCTGCTTAGTGCATTCCCAGACGAATTAGCTCAACCGGGGCAAACTTATCGCTTTGCCCTTCAATTTCGACGGTTTTACCGCGGCGAAGCTGCATCGCATTCATCCCGTCGCTGTGAATAGCGGTGATGGTGCCGGTTTCCCCGGTGCCGTTAATCATCACGCGGCTGCCGGTAGTAATTGCGTTGCGGTTGCGATCGTAAGTCATCATGGTTTGTCTCCTTAAATCTGAACCCCGCGGCGGACGCACTGCCCGCCGCGGCGCTTCTATTCATACGCCGCTGGCCATCTTTTTTATTGTTTTTGATCAACGTCACATTTTATTTGCCCAGGAGACAGGCACAGATGTCACTCCTCGCTAAACCAGCCGCTGTTTTCCTGGCGGATCAGCAACACCGACTCGCTGATGAGCTGCAGGTGTTCGCGCATGGCCTTTTCTACCGCATCTTCATCGCGCTGTTCCAGGGCGGTAAAAATCGCCTGGTGCTGGGCCAGCAGCATTTCCGGCGAGGAGACGTGGTCAAGGCTCATATAGCGCACCCGGTCGATGGTGGCCTTGATATTTTCCACCGTATCCCAGGCGAGCTGGCAGTCGGCAATTTGCGACAGCAGCTGGTGAAACTCATCGTCGAGGATAAAAAAATCATTCACCTGCTGCCTGTCGATGGCGATGCTCTGCTGGTGCAGATTTTGCTCGAGCCGGTAGCACTGCTCGTCGTTAATCAGCGTTGCCGCCCGCCGCACTACTGCGCACTCGATAGCCTGACGCACGAAGCAGCCATTGCGCACGCCGGACAGCGAAATCTTATTAACGTAGCTGCCGCGCTGGGGGCGGATCTGGATCAGGCCATTTTCGGCGAGCTTGATAAACGCCTCGCGCACCGGCTGGCGCGACACGTCGAAGCGCACGGAAATCTCTTTTTCAGACAGCGGCGTGCCCGGCGGGATCAGGCAGTGAACAATATCCCGGCGCAGAATGCGGTAAATCTGCTGGTTAACGGGCTGGGTCGGATTGAGTTGCGATTCGGCGGCCATGGCTCATTCTTTTTGCGGGATTAAAGGAGTATGTTACGCGGTTTTTACTGCCTGGCCCATACCCGACCGACAGGCCGGGCAGGGGCGATACGCCTTAAGGCTTACGGTGCACGCTCAGCCCGGCATAAGTCTGGCTCACCGGCATCATCTCAACGGTGTTGATGTTGACGCGGGCCGGCAGAGTTGCCACCCACCACACCGCTTCGGTGACGTCTTCCGCCGTCAGGGCACTGGTGTTTTCATAAGTTTTGTCGGCTTTGGCGTCATCGCCTTTAAAGCGCACGTTGGAAAACTCGGTGCCGCCCACCAGCCCCGGCTCGATATCGGTAACCCGCACAGCGGTACCGTGCAGGTCGGTGCGCAGATTAAGGCTGAACTGGCGCACGAAGGCTTTGGTGGCGCCGTAGACGTTGCCGCCCGCGTAAGGCCAGCTGCCAGCGGTAGAGCCAATATTGATGATGTGGCCGCGGTTGCGCTCAACCATGCCCGGCAGCACCGCGCGGGTCATGTAGACCAGCCCTTTATTGTTGGTATCGATCATGTTTTCCCAGTCCTCGACGCTGGCCTTGTGCGCGGGCTCCATGCCGAGCGCCAGACCGGCATTGTTGACCAGAATGTCGATATCGCGCCAGCCGGCGGGCAGGTTGGTAATCATCTCTTCGATGGCCGCCCGATTACGCACGTCAAGCTGAACGGTATGCAGATTGTCACCCAGCTCGTCCTTCAGCTCCAGCAGGCGCTCGTGGCGGCGGCCTGTGGCAATAACGCGGTGGCCATTTGCAATAAAGCGGCGGGTAATGCATTCGCCAAAACCTGCGGTGGCGCCGGTAACAAGTACGATCATTTCTCCAGTTCCTCAATGCGTTAGGGATCGACATACGATAGCACGGGCGACCGGCGCGGGTAACCGCGTTTTGGCGAAAAAGCCGCGCCCGCCGGGGCTGCGCGCTGCAGTGGTGCAGCCGCGACATTGCAGTGCGCCCATATGGCGCACGCCGCAGGGTTAATAATTCCGCTATCTACGATGCAACCGATTGCATATGCAAAGCAACCGGTTGCGTTGAAATAATTTCTCATCACGTTGCGCAAACGCGCCTGTTAACTTAATTAATTGAAAAATATCGTTTTTATTAATTTTGAATCTGGCATCACTTTTGCAAATCCCTGATAACAACACGCGTAATTGCGCAATCAGCACCGGCGGTAATGCGCCGGTCGAAGAGGGGAAAGAGGGTGGACTATAGCCACGTGCTGCGAAGCAGCTTTTTTGATATTACCGCCGTCGCCGACACCCCGGAAGAGATAGCCCGCCACGCGCGCTATATCGAAGACGGGCTGCTGTTTATCGGCGGCGGACACATTCTGGCGCTGATGTCCTGGGAAGAGGGGCAGCACCACCTGCGCCATATGGCGGACTGGCTGGACTATCGCGGCCGCATCATCGTGCCCGGGTTTGTCGATACGCACCTGCACTACCCGCAAACCGGCACCATCGGCGCCTATGGCGAACAGCTGCTGGCGTGGCTCACCGCCTACACCTTTCCGGCGGAGAGCGAGTATGCCTGCCCGGAGCACGCCGCGCAGATGTCAGATTTTTTCCTCAGCCAGCTGCTGTGCAACGGCACCACCACCGCCATGGTGTTCGGTACCGTGCACCCGCAGTCGGTGGACGCGCTGTTTACCGCCGCCGAGCGGCTGTCGATGCGTCTTATCGCCGGCAAAGTGATGATGGACCAGAACGCGCCTGAAGATCTGATCGAGAGTGCCGAACAGAGCGCCCGCGACACCCGCGCGCTGATCCGACGCTGGCACAACCGGGGACGGCTGGGTTACGCCATCACGCCGCGCTTTGCGCCAACATCCTCTCCCCGCCTGCTGGAGGCAGTAAGGGCGCTGCGCGCCGAGTTTCCCGATACCTGGCTGCAAACCCACCTCAGTGAAAACGCCGAGGAGATCGCCTGGGTAAAAAGCCTGTGGCCTGAACACGATACTTACCTCGACGTGTACCACCATTACGGCCTGACCGGGGAGCGCAGCGTTTTTGCCCACGCGATCCACCTTCATGACAGCGAGTGGGACTGCCTGCGGCGCACCCGCTCGGCGGTGGCGTTCTGCCCGACCTCTAACCTGTTTCTCGGCAGCGGCCTGTTTCCGCTGCGCACCAGCTGGCAGAAGCGGGTCAAGGTCGGCATCGGCACTGACGTCGGGGCCGGAACCACTTTCAATATGCTGCGCACCCTTGGCGAGGCCTACAAAATTTGCCAGCTGCAAAGCTACAGCCTGTGCGCCAGCGAGGCGCTTTACCACGCCACCCTCGGCGGCGCCCGGGCGCTGTGCCTTGACGATCGTATCGGCAACTTTATGCCCGGCAAAGAAGCGGATTTTGCGGTGCTCGATCCGGCCGCCACGCCGCTTCAGGCGCTGCGCATCAGCCGCTGCCGGGATATTTACGAGCGGCTTTTCGCACTGATCACCCTCGGCGACGATCGCAGTATTCACCAGACCTGGATCGACGGCCGCTGCGCCTGGGATCGCTCCCGCAAGGAGGCCGCCGCATGACGCAGTTTCTTCTCAACCAGCAGCCGGTCGCGATCGATAATCTCGATCCTGATCTGACAGTGCTCGACTGGCTACGCCTCGGGCAGCGCCGCACCGGCACCAAAGAGGGCTGCGCCACCGGCGACTGCGGTGCCTGCACGGTAGTGCTGGGCAGCCTGGAAGCGGGCGAGCTGCGCTACCGCAGCGCCAACGCCTGCCTGCTGCGGGTTGCCCAGCTCGCCGGAAAGCAGCTGCTCACCGTCGAAGATCTCGCCGAAGACGGCGCGCTCCATCCGCTGCAGACAGCGCTCTCCTGCGGCCACGCCTCCCAGTGCGGCTTCTGCACGCCCGGCATCACTATGTCGGCGTTCGCGCTGTGCCACAGCGGTGAGTCCGCCAGCCGGGAGACGCTGATTGACCACCTGGGGGGCAACCTCTGCCGCTGCACCGGCTACCGCCCCATTATTGACGCCGTACAGCCGCTGCTGGGGCAGCGCGTGCAGGACGGCCATGCTGCCCGGGCGCCGGAGACTGCCGCCCGGCTGGCCGCCATGCAGCCCGATTCAGGAGAGCCGGGCCGGACGCTGCTGCCCGACAGCGCCGCAGCGCTGGCAGACTGCCTGCTGCGTTATCCCGACGCCGGACTGCTGGCGGGAGGCACCGACTTGACGCTGGACGCCGCCCGCGCCGGCAGGCGGCACCAGCGTATTGTTGCCCTGCAAAACGTGGACGAGCTGCGCCAGCTGCGCCGCGATGGCGATCGGCTGGAGATTGGCGCGGCGGTTACGCTCACCGACCTCCGGCACGCCCTGCGGGAGACGATTCCGTCGTTCAGCGAGATGCTGTCGCGCTTCGCTTCCCGTCAGGTACGCAATATCGGCACTCTGGGGGGTAATCTCGCCAGCGCCTCGCCGGTTGGCGACTGCGCTCCGGCGCTGCTGGCGCTGGACGCCCGCCTGCGGCTGCGGCGGGGAGAAGTTCTGCGGGAAATTCCGCTGGCGGAGTTCTACACCGGCTACCGCCAGACGCGGCTGGAGCCGGGGGAGTTTATCAGCCACATCCTGCTGGATGAGGTGTCCCGAGCGCCCAACCTGCGGCTGTGGAAAGTCTCCAAACGGCGGGATGACGATATCTCCACCGTTTTCGCGGCGCTGAATATTCACCACGAGGACGGCATTATCCGCCGCGCCCGGATTGCGTTTGGCGGCATGGTCGCGACCCCAGCGCGCGCCCGACGCTGCGAGGCGGCGCTGGTGGGGCAGCCGCTTGACGCCGCCACCTTCGCGGCGGCCGGGGCGGCGCTTGAGGCGGACTTCTCGCCGCTCAGCGACGTGCGCGCCAGCGCCGGCTACCGGCGGCAGGTGGCGAAAAATCTGCTCAGGCGCTACGGCCTGCTGCTTGCGGGATGTGCTGAACTGGAGGTAACCGACTATGGCCGCTAATGTCATTTTGGAAGATGAAGCCGAACTGAAAGCCCGTTTCCTCGCACAGCTTGCGGGCGGCGCGGGCCGCCCCCGCAGGCACGACAGCGCCGATCTCCACGTCAGCGGCGGCGCGCAGTACATTGACGATCGCCCGGAAGCAGCCGGGATGCTGTACCTGTGTCCGGTACTGAGCGACTGCGCCTGCGGCACCATTGATGCCGTTAACATCGACGAGGCCCTGCAGGTGCCCGGCGTGGTGCGGATCCTCAGCTGGCGCGACGTGCCGGGGGAGCTGGACATCGGCCCGCTGGCCCCCGGCGATCCGCTGTTCGCCCGGGAACGCGTGGAGTATCACGGGCAGGTGATTCTGATGGTAGTAGCGGTAACGCTGGAAGCCGCGCGCCTCGCCGTCCGTAAGGTAACGGTGGCGATAACGCCGCAGGAGGCGGTGCTGGATGTGGAAACCGCCCTGGCGCGGGAGGACTTCGTGGACGCGCCGCACGTTCAGCAGCGCGGCGACGCCGATGCCGCGCTGAGCCGCGCCGCGCACCGGCTGCGGGGATCGTTTCACATCGGCGGGCAGGAGCATTTTTATCTGGAAGGCCAGGTAGCCCAGGCCACCGCGGGGGAAGAAGGGACGATCCAGGTGTGGTCCTCCACCCAGCATCCCACCGAAGTGCAGAAGCTGGTGGCCTCGGTGCTGGGCGTCAGCATGAGCAAAGTTACCGTGGACGTCCGGCGGATGGGCGGCGGCTTCGGCGGCAAAGAAACCCAGGCGGCGGGCATCGCCTGCCACGCGGCGCTGGCCGCCCGGCTCACCGGCAGGCCGGCAAAGCTGCGGCTCTCCCGGCGCGACGATATGCGCATCACCGGCAAGCGCCACCCGTTCTTTGTGCGCTACGAGGTGGGCTTTTCTCCGGAGGGGATCCTGCAGGGCGTGATTATCGATCTGGCCGCCAACTGCGGTTATTCGCTGGATCTCTCCGGCTCCATCTGCGACCGGGCGATGTTTCACGCCGATAACGCCTACTATCTCGGCGACGCGCGCATTACCGGCTACCGCTGCCGCACCAATACCGCTTCGAATACTGCATTTCGCGGCTTTGGCGGGCCGCAAGGGATGATGGCGATAGAGCAAATT
>NZ_CAJYMB010000117.1 GCF_913775985.1 uncultured Pluralibacter sp.
CCACGATTTGCGGAACCGACATGTCCTGGTAGATGGCGTTCTGCCGGGTGCGGTCGAGCAGCGCCAGGCGCGGCGCCAGCGTCAGGGCGTAGCGGGTTTCGTCCTTCGAGGTGCCGAGGCGCGCGAAGTCCGACACCACGCCCTGAATCACCCGCACCGGCTGCTGTATTTTAATGCCGAAGCCCTGGTCCACCGGGGCCTGCAGGGTCAGGGACGCCGCCTTCATCAGCATCTCCTCTTTGGCGATGGCGTGGTCGGGGCTGGTGAACTCGATGCGGTAGCTGAACGGCTGGCTCAGGGCCTCGCGGCCCTCGAAGGCCAGCACGTCCAGCGCGGACCCGCAGCCCTTCACCGCCAGCAGGTGGTGGCTGTGGCTGAATCGCAGTGCAGGAGTGGTGCTCACGGGTTCACCTCCGGCATCGGCTGCGGGCACGGACCGGCGGCGGCTGGTGCGGTGGGGGTAATACCCGGGTTCGGACGGTTAAAGGCGCGAGTGGATCCTTCCATGTTGTGATGTTCTCTCTGTTTGAATGGTTTAGGCACGCTACCGCCCTCGCCGTTTCCCGTGATTCAGGGGACCCAAAGGCGCGGGGTCAGGCAGCGAGGATTTTGCGAAACGGCAGGCGGCAGGCGAAGTCACGCGCAGGCGGATTATTCGCTGTCGCGTAAGGCGTAAAAGAGGATAAAAATCAGGGCGGCGGCGGATAGCGCGTGCCGCAGCGGGAGGTAACCGCTGTCAATATCAGCGGCCATGCGAATGTCTTATTGGCATGCGGAGGTGCAATACGGTTTACCCGCGCGCTGCGCGCTTCATTTTCAACGTGTTCAAACATCTGCTCATCCCTGATCGTAGTAAATTATACGCTCGCTATGCAATTTCCCTGCGCGAGGATAAATATGGCGATATTAAAGGATAAATAAGAATACCGCAGTGATTAAGAGCACAGAGTTTATCAGGATCTTTTCTCAAACGTCAGCCTGCGTATTTCAAAAAAATGCAGCAGTCTGGATTCTAAGTTACTCAGTAATAAGATAGCGACAAACCATTCACTGCATGAATACAAGCAACCTGTTAGTTAAAAAGGCAGTTTTAAAAAATAAATATCAAGCACCAACATTAATGCAGCAGCACATCATAAATTAACTTAAGCTGAAGGCGGCATTACCGAATAATAAAATTCATTAATAGATAATGATATATATTCACTGTCCGGGCGCATATTCAAAAAAAATAACGCAGCGTCCTCTGGAAAAATTATCATAAATTGTAAACCAGTGAAGCAGAACATCTGCTGCAAAATAGCGCCAGCCGTTTTCAGCACGGCTGGCGCGAAAAAATCACGCCAGCCAGCAGCCTTATTGCGCCACCCAGCCGCCGTCCATATTCCACGCCGCGCCGCGCACCTGATTGGCGGCGTCGCTGCACAGGAAGCAGGCCAGACTGCCGAGCTGCTCGGGGGTGACGAACTCACCGGAAGGTTGCTTCTCCCCCAGCAGGCTGCTGCGGGCGACGTCCGGGGCCGCGCCCTCGGCGATGCGGGCGTCAATCTGCTGCTGCACCAGCGGGGTCAGCACCCAGCCCGGGCACAGGGCGTTGCAGGTAATCCCGGTGCGGGCCAGCTCCAGGGCGGTGACTTTTGTTAATCCCACCACGCCGTGCTTGGCCGCCACGTAGGCGGATTTATTCTGCGAGGCCACCAGCCCGTGCACCGAGGCGATATTAATGATGCGCCCCCAGCCGTTTTCCTTCATTGCCGGGATCGCCAGCCGGGTGGTATGGAATACCGCCGACAGGTTAATCGCCATAATGGCGTTCCACTTCTCTACCGGAAAAGCGTCCACCGGAGCGACATGCTGGATCCCGGCGTTGTTGACCAGAATATCCACCCCGCCGAACTCCGTCCGGGCGTAATCAAACATCGCGGCGATCTGCTGCGGATCGCTGAGATCCGCATCGTGGTAGCCGTGGCGCACACCCTGACGGCCAATCTGCGCTTTTGCCAGCGCCGTGTCGCCAAAGCCGTTGAGGATAATCTGCGCGCCCTGCTTTGCCAGCGCGACGGCAATCCCTAAACCAATTCCGCTGGTGGAGCCGGTGACCAGCGCCGTTTTACCTTTAAGCATATTTTTTCTCCGTACCGCCGGACCTGCAGACGCTGTTGCCGCAGCCGTCGCTATAATTACACAATACCGGTTAGATAGTAGACGGCGATAACGAACAGCACCGCCAGACTCTTGATCATGGTGATGGCGAAGATACCGCCGTAGGACTGGCGGTGGCTGAGGCCGGTTATCGCCAGCAGGGTGATCACCGCACCGTTGTGCGGCAGCGTGTCCATGCCGCCGCTGGCCATTGCCGCCACCCGGTGCAGCACGTCCAGTGGAATGTTGGCCGCGTGCGCCGCCGCGATGAACGTATCGGACATGGCCGCCAGGGCAATGCTCATCCCGCCGGAAGCCGAGCCGGTGATCCCCGCAAGTGCAGTAACGCTTATCGCCTCGTTGAGCAGCGGATTAGGGATCGCCGCCAGCCCTTTCGACAGCACCAGAAAGCCCAGCAGTGCGGCGATCACCGCCCCGAAACCGTACTCCGAGGCGGTGTTCATCGCCGCGAGAATGGCCCCGCCCACCGCCGTGCGGCTACCTTCTGCCAGCCGGCCGCGAATGTTGCGAAAACCGCCCACCAGCACCACCAGGATCCCCACCAGCAGCGCGGCCTCCACCGCCCAGATGGCGGTTATCTTTTTCACGTCGGTCTCCACCGGCGCCGCCAGGCCGGGCAGCACCAGCTGGTGAGACGCGCCGTACCACTCGGGGATCCAGCGGGTAAACAGCAGGTTGAACAACCCGACCAGAATCAGCGGCGCAATGGCCAGCAGCGGATTGGGCAGGCGAATATTGTCCGGGGTTTCCGGCTCGTTAAGCAGTTCGCTGCCGTAGCCCTCGCCCCGGCTGCGGGCCCGGCGGCGCTGCACCTCAAGGTAAAACAGTCCCACGGCAATGATAAACAGCGAGCCGATAAGCCCCAGCCACGGCGCAGACCAGGCGTTAGTGCCGAAAAAACTGGAGGGAATAATGTTCTGGATCTGCGGGGTGCCCGGCAGCGCGTCCATGGTAAAAGAGAACGCCCCCAGCGCGATGGTGGCCGGGATCAGGCGCTTGGGAATATCGCTCTGGCGGAACAGCTCGGCGGCAAAGGGATAAACCGCAAACGCCACCACGAACAGCGACACGCCGCCGTAGGTCAGCAGCGCGCAGACCAGCACGATAACCGGCA
>NZ_CAJYMB010000118.1 GCF_913775985.1 uncultured Pluralibacter sp.
CCGACTGATTGAGGTAAATCCGGCTGCCTCTGGTGCAGGCCAGAAGGGCGAGGCGCGGAACAAGAGTCAGCGCATAATGGGTCTCATCATTTGAGGTAGATGCGCGGCGAAACGACTCCACCACGCCAAATACAGTGCGGACCGGCAGCGCCGCTGCGCCATCGAACATCGGTGTCTGAAAGGTAAATGAGGCGGGTTTAAGCAGAAGGCTGTCGCAGGCAATATCCGCAGCAGCACAAGTAACGACCACCTCATATTGCCAGGGCTGGCTGAGAGACTCCACCGCGCGATAGCGCAGCACATCCAGAAATTCAGTACAGCCATGCACCTCTACGCTATACCGTGACTGGCCGAAAGCATTTTTTACCAGACCGATTCCTTTATTTAGCAGGGATCCCCCCATTGCCGTGCTCCTTTTACGATTGTCGTCAAATTTCGGGCACGCTACCGCCCATCGCTGTTTACCTGTCAGGAGGTGACCAAAGCGCATGAGGTCAGCGGGCCGGATGTAGCGTTAGTTAGTGCATTAACACGCACAGACAGGCGCAAAAGTCACCTGCGCGGCCAGCCTGTGTTTGCTGGTCCGGGCATTACGCCCATCCTTGATGTCTCGTATTTCCGGGAGACTCGCGCCAGCCTGACGCGTTACAGTCTGGAGCTGACGCACTCAGCGTCCTGGTCCGCGCTGGACCGGAGTTGCCCTCTTTACTCCTCAGTTTCCTGATCTAACACGCCATGCTTCTCCAGCGACGCTGATTCAGCGCCCGGCAGGCGACAGGCATCGGCCTGCGGTACAAGGCTGATTTCAACTCGCCGGTTACGTGCACGACCCTCCGGCGAATCATTTGATGCAATCGGTCGGCTGTCGCCGTAGCCCTGAACGGCAAAACAGCTCCCCGGTACGTCTCCGGTATCACGCATCCAGTTACGAACGGCCTCTGCCCTTTGTAACGACAAGGTCTGATTAAGCTGGGCACTGCCGGTATTATCCGTGTGCCCACTTATAAGAATCAGCCAGCCCGGCCTCGCTTTGATCCCTACCAGCGCGTTGACGAGCACCTTCGTCGATCCGTCTTTAAGTACCGCTTTGCCGGAGTCAAACAGCGACATGCTGTCCAGACGCACAATCTTCGGTACTGTCTCCTGTTTTGGAACCGAGGGCGGGATCCAGCTATCAATGGCCTGCTGCAACGCCAGCCACAAACGCGGCCCCGGGTAATAGCCCAGGCTGTAGCGAACGGGCTCTCCCTGACGCTGCCAGCGCTCGAGCAGGCGCGAATCCTGCTTCAGTACAGCCAGCACCTCTGCTTTAGGGCCATAGTGGTTCATTGGGATCGCGTGCCACCGCTGGAGATCTGCGCCTACCTGGCGGATCAGAGCCCGGTTATTGAGTGCCGATATTCCCAGCGCCGTCAGGGCACAGAGGAAGATAAACAGCACAAGACGGCGGGTGAGCTGCCCGCCCTGGAGGCGAACGGTGAAGGGTGCCAGAAGCGGTAAAACAGCATCCGGGAAATGGCTGGCGGGAGCAGGCAATACGCCCTGTCGGGAAAACTGCAAACAGGTACGGGAGCTGAGCCAGTCAGCCCAGAGTGACCGGGGTTCAGGATTGATGGTGCCAAGACGCAACACCACGGCGAATACGCTTACGGGAGGCGTTAGCCGATCGGTTTTCTCCAGTTCATCAAGGAGGATCGCGCGGACAAAGGAAAATGCCTGACCGAGTATCGGAAGCGCCATGATATTGTGGCTTTCCTGTTGCCAGTCGATGCATGCCTGCGGGGAATCGTTTTCCGGAAACACTGTGGGGCTGTCGCCGCGCACCAGCACCCACGGCGTTTCGGGTCCGAAAAACTCTGCACTCACCACGATGGGCAGCGTAAAACTCACCAGCAGATTCAGCTGTTTACTTTGCTGGCGCAGCGTTTTAAGCGTAGCGCGCAGGATGGCCTCATCCTGGTGACTGTCAGGCTGGCAGATATACATCACCGAGAGCTGCCCCACCAGTCGCGGCAACTGAGTCTGGATACTGCGGACTACGTCCGTCAGCTGACTGACTTTACCTGCATTCAGCCACCATCCCTGTGCCGTTTTGCGCAACGCCTGGCCCTGAAAAAGCCTGTCAGGAAGATCTCCGCAGACGAGAACCAGCGGCCCCTCATTATCCGCTAAGCGCAGGTCAACAGGAGTCGCGCTGGCGTCGGATTCTGCCTCCGCGCGTCGACCGCTTTTCAACACGATCCAGCCTGCAAGGAGCGCAATCAACAGCGTCGTCAGACCTTTAATCACGTTCCCTACCGGAATGAAATACCAGAGCAGCCACAGCAGCGCCGCAACACCCGCAACCAGATGAAGGACAGCCGGGAAAATTGAATATTTCCGCATTAGCCGCGCTGCTCCGGTAGTAGAGTTGAAAGCAGCGACTGAAGCCACAGGTGGCCTCCCCACCAGACCAGTCCGGTGATAATCACTGCCAGTACAATCCACAGCCAGACGGAGCGTGCCAGACTCCAGCGGGTGTTCTTCTGCTGATGAACAACCAGAGAAAGTCCTGCATCAGGAGGTGATACACGCTCAGACAATACTTTAGCAACCTCATTCCGCTGTGTCTGACTCACAGCGCTAAGGCCATATAGCCCCTGAAAACCCAGAGCAATCACGCGGTGGTAGCAGGTTAAAACAGCCATATTGGGCGCGGGCTGTCGCAGAACTTCTGCAATGCGATCCCAGAGTGCTTCACCTGCCCGAAGTGAGCCAAAGAAACGGGCCTGCAGAGGCGCCTTGCGCCAGGCCACCTGCCCTTCATCAATGGAAATATCGACGCTCTCTTCGCTTTTACTGTATTTGCGGCTCATCACCGCCTCATCCAGTAGCGCGCACTGGGCATAGGAGATATGGTCTACACTGGATTCGTCGTAACCGGCGCGTTCCAACGCTTCACGCACGCTTTCGACCTGCATAACACATTTATCGTAAAGTGCGCTGCCGTTATGGGTAACGGCACCTTTCTTCAGCATAGTGACGGTAAGCCATGTATCCGCCATCAGTTGGTCAATATCGATATCTTGTCTCATGAGCGCAACACCGCGAATAATTCAAGCTCCAGGGCACCCAGTAAGGCGGGCACATAGAACATACAAACGCCCTGCTCCAGCATTTCACGCGCGGCAGCATTCTCCATATCAAGCGCGAAATACTGGTTTTCCATACGCACCGGTAATGCCGCAGGAACCCGGTTGACCGGAATTAAAGGAATGCCTCTGAGCGCCGCACCATAGATGGTATTCACCTCATCGGGAGAACCGGCTTGACAGAGTGACGGGAATTTATCGGCGATCTGCCAGGCGGGCACATCTGAGCGTACAGAGAGATAAAGGTCGGCCTCCTCACGCAGGCGGATATCGTGCAGATTTGCCTTCCAGGACTGGCCGTCCGGTCGGGACATTTCCAGGGCAATAACGCGTGAAGGCAGACTTGCCTCTAACAGCTCTGTAACCAGGTCAAAAAGTGGCGGGAAAGTGTTAACAGGTTCAGCATGGTCATAACCCGGAATAGCATCAAGATCGTGATCCAGTGAAAAGGTCAGCATGCTGCCTGCCAGGCGTGCAAGCTCGGCCCAGACTTGTTCCGCCGGCCGCGCCGGAAAGCGCTCGTATTCCGTGAGGACGCGGGCGTGAGAGTTAAGCGCATTCAGCAGCCAGAAAAGAGAGACGTCGGCAACCGCAAAGTCCGCGAGTCTCTCATTACTTTCGCGGCGCATACTCATGAGCCGCTGGCGCCGGGATCGCAGCTGGCGATTGAGCAACACCAGGCGTTCACGAAGAACCGGGCTGGCAGCAAATGACGCGACCGGGGGAATAAATGCGGGGTCCTGCCGCCAGGCATTTTGCCCATCCCGAATAAGTTTCGCCACCGGACAAACTCTCCAGTCCTCATTGCTTTCGTGAGCAAACCGGATGGTGTAATTGCTACGCGCTACGGCGATGGATTCTTCTTCGACACCGAAAGCATCGGGTACCGATATCCACTCCTCGCGATAACGAAGCGGGCGGTCGACAGCCGTATCTTCCTGCTCAACATTCACGATACCCGGCTGCATGTGCGGGAGTGCGATAACGACGGTAACTGCATCAATACCGGCCAGTTGAGCAGGGTCTAACGCACGAGACTGGGGTGGCAAGTCGCTGATTTGAGCATCAATTAGCGAACCATCATCCAGCCAAAGACGTAACTGAGAGATCTGAAGCAGACCAGATGTAAGAAGGCTGTCATTGAAGGCAATTTTTTCTACTCCCCACGGGAAAGGCGTTACCAGTGCTGATATCCCTGCACTGCGAAAAGATTCCCACGCGGCTTGCTGCTGAAACTGCTGCGGAGACAGCAATGTCCCCTCTTTCCACAGTGGACGATAAATTTTCATTTCTGCAATTTAATCCATTAAAAAAACCATTAGCGATATTCTGCAAATTCAAGGCATTTCACTTCAGAAAACCTAATGATAGTGACTTTGTTTCTAACAAGAATGCTCAGCATTATTGTCATTAGCAATGACTTTCTTATGAGTTAAGCTAAGTTCAACCACTAATACTATTATTTATGGAAATGAGTGATGGCTATACCCATAAACATAACAATTTGTTTGTAGTTACCAAGCGCGCTCACCAAAAGGTTATTTTATTACAAACCAGCATCTATATGCGCAAAAAACGCATACAAACAAACCCCGCTACGGATGCGGGGTTTGAAGCTTTACTTTATATCTGGAATACATCATGGCAGCCTCTGTCAAACAGCTGGCGTAGCGACAAAATGTCGGTTAACGAAGTGATGATAATGCGTAGCGTCATCCAAAATCAACTTTACCGGCTGAAAATAAGGACGTGTTTATTAAATAGGAATTTTCTTTCATGACCAGAAGAGTATTCTGCAACTTTCCCAACATTAAGATATTAAGCGTACATCTTACCTCCATGCGTAGCGATGACCTTTAAAAGCAAAAGTTGCAGATTAATATTTTAACATGCCCATGAGTTGATTCAGATCAATACAGACGCACGAGCATCAATATTGCCTGCTCATCCAAAAATGACTGATTTTTTATTATATAAAACACCAATATTGAATAGCTCAATAATAATCGTCATGAATATATTTCAATAACTGCGCCTGTTCTTACTATTGAATAATACTGTCAATTGCTAATGTCGCACCCTGACGCTCTGCTCGACTTCTGGCAAATGCTGACGGCCTGTGCTTCCGGCTCCAAAAGTTGAAGACGACATCTGAAATAACAGGATTAAGGAGAGTGTCTTACGCAGAAATCCCGCAACAGTATCGCGGAGGACGAGATGTTGCAGTAGGGCAAGTCCTCATAGGCCCAATGAGGACATGAATAACATCGCAAAGTGTGAATCCAGTGAGCAAATCGGGCACTAAAAAACAGCGCAGCCTGATTGTTTATCGCCTGAAACCTTCAAAACTCCCCCAGCACCTTCTGCACAAACTCCACCACCACTTCACTCGCCAGCCCATAGTGCTTTTCCTCGAACTCGCTGCCAACCTGGCTTGGTTCAAGGTTTAACTCTACGGTATGCGCACCCTGAAGCTTCGCTTCGTGGACGAAACCCGCTGCCGGGTAAACGTGACCGGAGGTGCCTATGGCGATAAAAAGATCTGCCGCCGCCAGCGCGCTGTAGATCTCATCCATGCCGAGCGGCATTTCGCCGAACCACACCACGTGCGGGCGCAGGGGCTGCGGGAACTGGCAGCAGTGGCACTTGTCGCCGGGGCCGACATCGCCGGTCCAGTCGAGTACCTGCCCACTCCAGGCGCAGCGCACTTTCAGCAGCTCGCCGTGCATGTGGATAATACGCTGGCTGCCCGCGCGCTCGTGCAGGTTGTCAATATTCTGGGTTACCAGCAGGAAGCGGTCGCCCAGCGCCTCTTCAAGCTTCGCCAGCGCCAGATGCGCGGCATTCGGCGCGATATCTGCCTGCTGAAGCTGTCGGCGGCGAGCGTTGTAGAAGTTCTGCACCAGCACCGGATCCCGGGCGAAGCCTTCCGGTGTGGCGACGTCCTCAACCCGGTGCTCCTCCCACAGCCCGTCCGAGGCGCGAAAGGTTCTGATACCGGATTCCGCGGAGATCCCCGCCCCGGTCAATACCACTACTCTTGGTTTTTCCATCTCTTTGACTACCGCTATATCTCTGAAAAAAATGCGCTGGCGCAGGCGGTCGCGCAGCCGACGTTTATTGCGACGAAAACGAGTGAGTCGATGTAGGCGGCGCGACTGCATAATAGCTCCTGTGCTTAGTCCGTCAGATGCAGGAATGCGGCGCCCCGCATTCCTCCGGCATCGCCGTGGCGTGCCTGTTCAATGCGCGGTACGCGCGCGACCGGCAGAAGGTGACGCGGCAGGCGCGTCGCCAGGCCATCAGTAATGACACTAAAGTTAGACAATCCGCCGCCAATCACCAGTAAATCGGGATCGACAATGGTCAGAATGTTACCGAGGCACACCGCCAGCAGATCCAGATAGCGCTCGACGTGCTCACGCGCCCGGGCATCGCCCTGCTCCCAGCGGGCGACGATTTCCGGCCCGCTCAGCGCCTGCTGATAGTAGTGCTCGTATAGCCAGGCGAAACCGCGGCCGGAGAGATAGTTTTCAATGCAGCCCCGCTGGCCGCAGCCGCAGCGAGTCAGCGGAAAATCGCGCCCCACCACCTCGAGCGCGTCCACCGGCAGGCGAATATGGCCAAATTCGCCGGTGATATAGCTGTGACCGGTTATCGATTTGCCGTTGAGCACCAGCCCGCCGCCGACGCCGGTGCCGAGGATCAGCCCCATCACCAGCGGATAGTCGGTAAATTCGTCGTCCCAGGCTTCTGAAAGCGCAAAGCAGTTGGCGTCGTTATCCAGGCGCACATCGCGGTTAAGGCGGGAGGAGAGATCCGCCCGCAGCGCTTTACCGCTGGCGGCGGGCACGTTGGCGGCATACAGCGTGCCGTCGGCGGTTTCCGGCATGCCCGGAATGCCGACGCCCACGCTGCCGCGGGTATTAAAGCGGGCATCGGCGCTGTCTACCAGGCCGCACACCGCGTCGAGAAAGGCTTCGTAACTGTCATGCGGCGTGGGGATCCGCGTCTCCCAAAGCAGCTTCCGCCCGGCGTCGAACGCGCCGAGAGCGATTTTGCTGCCGCCAATATCAAATCCGTAATACATCGCTATTCCTCTTTATCTTGCCAGCGGCAAGGACGTAAAGAGCGGCGTGCCGGCCTGTGTCGCAGGGCAGAAACGCCGGGCGAGATCTCCCCTACCTGACCTGCCCCGCGCGACGCGACGGGCACGACGCTAAACTACTGACCACTTAACACCCTGGCAGGATCGATGCGACTGGCGCGGCGGGCAGGATACCAGCTCGCCAGCAGGCTCAGCACCAGGGCGGTGATCAGCACATAAAAGACATCCAGCCAGTGCAGTTCTGACGGCAGGAAGTCAATAAAATAGATATCGCCGGAAAGGAACTGATGCCCGATCAGAGTTTCAATTCCTTTGATAATGCCGGTGAGATTTAACGCGCAGATGACGCCGATAACCGCCCCACTCACGCTGCCCATCACCCCAGCCAGTAAACCATACCACACGAAGATCGCGCGTATTAGCCCGTCTTTCGCGCCAAGCGTGCGCAGCACAGCAATATCGCCGCTCTTGTCTTTTACCGCCATCACCAGCGTGGAGACAATGTTAAAGCAGGCCACGCCAATCACCAGAATCATCGCCAGATACATGATGGCGCGGATCATCTGAATATCGCGGTACATATAGCCGTAAGTGTTAATCCAGCTCTTAATGTAGATGTAGCTGTTGGTCACTTCCCCGGCGTCGCGCACCAGCTTGCTGGCGTTAAACACATCGTTAACCTTCAGCGCAATCCCGGTGACGCTGCTGCCCATGTCGAGATACTGGCGGGCGTCATCAATGGGGAGCATTGCGAAGCTGTGGTCGAGCTGGCCGCTCAGCTGCAGAATGCCGGTTACGTGCAGGCGCACGCGCTTGGGCTGCATCAGCTGGTGCTCTTTATCCGAGTTGGGGATCATGACCGATACCCAGTCGCCCTGCTTGACCTTGAGCGCATCGGCCACGCCTTTACCCAAAATGATCTGCTGCTCGCCTGCTTTAAAGCCGGCCCAGGCGTTGTTCTGCACGTATTTCGGCAGCGCGCTGAGGCGGCTTTCCTGCAGCGGATCGACGCCCTTGATCTGGATAGCGCGCAGGTTAGTGCCGCTCTCGATCAGGCCGGTAAAATTGATGTAGGGCGCGGCGGCGACAATGCCTTTCACCTTCTCGACGTTGGCGAGCGCCTCCTGCCAGTTGGTCCACGGCTGGTTGACCGGCTCCAGCTCGCCGTGCGGTACCACCGCCAGAATACGGTTGTTCAGCTCGCGCTCGAAGCCGTTCATGGCGCTCAGGCCGACAATCAGCACCGCCACCCCCAGCGCAATGCCGACGGTAGAAATGATGGAAATCAGCGACACCATGCCGCTGCGCCGGCGTCCGCGGCGAAAACGCAGGCCAATGAGCAGGGATAACGGAGACGGCATTACTCGGCCCCCGTCAGGGTGACGTCGACGTTCAGGTGACCATCGCGCATCTCCAGCTGGCGTCCCATCCGCTTCGCCAGTTGCAGATCGTGGGTGACCACCAGAAATGCGGTGCCCTGCTTCTGATTCAAATCGCCGAGCAGCTTAAAGATGCTGTCCGCGTTGCGGGCGTCGAGGTTGCCGGTAGGTTCATCCGCCATCACCAGCCGCGGCTCGTTGACCAGTGCTCTGGCAATAGCCACGCGCTGGCGCTCGCCGCCGGAAAGTTCCGACGGGCGGTGATCCCGCCGGTGATCCAGCCCCACCGCGTCCAGCATAGCGCGGGCCCTTTCGGTGATTTCCGCCGGCTTCTTTTTACCGATCAGCAGCGGCATCGCTACGTTCTCCTGGGCGGTAAAGTCCGGCAGCAGGTGGTGAAACTGATAGATAAAGCCCAGCTCGCGGTTACGCAGCTCGGCTTTTGCCGCCAGCGACATGCCGGACAGCGGCTTGCCGCTGAAAATCACATCGCCGGACGTGGGCGTATCCAGACCGCCCAGCAGGTGCAGCAGGGTACTCTTCCCGGAGCCGGAGCTACCGACAATCGCCATCATCTCGCCTTCGCCGATGCTGAAGCTTACATCGTGCAGCACTTCGGTCTGCACGGTGCCTTCCTGGTAGCGTTTGCACAGGTTGTCGCACTGCAACAGGATCTTATTCATAACGTAAAGCCTCAGCGGGATGAGTGGCGGCGGCGCGCCAGGAAGGATAAAGCGTTGACAGCAGCGCCAGCAGCATCGCCACCAGCGCAATAATGACGACCTGCAGCGGCTCAATCGCCACCGGCAGCGAGCCGCCGTCGAGGAAGGCGCCGATAACCGGCATCAGGTTGTTAAGCTGGCTGGCGAGCAGTACCCCCAGCCCGGTGCCGAGCAGCGCGCCGATCACGCCGGCGCTGGCGCCCTGCACCATAAATACCGCCATAATCTGGCGCGGCGTCAGGCCCTGGGTTTGCAAAATAGCCACCTCGCCCTGCTTCTCCATCACCATCAGCCCCAGGGAGGTGATGATATTGAACGCGGCAACGGCGACGATCAGGCTGAGCAGCAGGCCCATCATGTTCTTCTCCATGCGTACCGCCTGGAACAGCTCGCCCTTGCGCTCGCGCCAGTCCTGCCATTTAGTGTGCGGTGGCAGCGTCTGTTGGCTGAGCGTATCCACCTCAAGCGGCTTGTCCAGCCACAGGCGCCAGCCGGTTATATTGCCCTGCGGATAGCGCATCAGGCGCGACGCGTCCTGAATGTTGACCAGCATCTGATAGCCATCCACTTCGCTATTGGCGGAGAAGGTGCCGATCACGTTAAACAGGCGCTGGCTGGGCAGGCGGCCCATCGGCGTAAACTGGCTGGCGGAAGGAACCATAATGCGGATTTGATCCCCGCGGTTAACCCCAAGCTGGCCTGCCAGCTCTTCGCCGAGGATCACGTTGTACTGCCCGGCGACCAGGGCGGTCTGCTTAATGTTAGTCAGATAAGGCGTCAGCGGATCGTTCTGCGCGGGATCGATACCCAGCATGACCCCTACCGCCACGCTGCGCGGGCTCTGGATCACCACATCGCCGGTGGTCAGGGGCGCAACGCGCGTCACGCCCTTAATTTTGGCGGCGCTTTCAGGCAGCTGCTGCGGATTGGTGGAGGTGCCGTCGGCGCTGAGAATGGCCTGCGGCATCAAGCCCAGAATGTTGTTTTGCAGCTCGCGTTCAAAGCCGTTCATGACCGACAACACCGTGACCAGCGCCATCACGCCGAGCGTGATGCCAATCGTAGATAACCAGGAGACAAAGCGACCAAAGCGATCCGTTGCCCGCCCGCGCATGTAGCGCAGGCCAATAAAGAGAGAGACAGGTTGGTACATGTAATCCGTCGGGTTGCTGAGAGCAGATGACCGAGTATATAAGCGAATGACCGGAGCGTAAATGCGAGATGTCAACGGCTTACCGCCCGCCGGATTTGCTAAACCCGGGGGATCGCGGATAATAATCTGTATTGAACACAGGACATTTGCCCCCATAACCGAGGCAAACATTACGGATCACGATACTCGCTATGCTCGAACAACAACGCTATACCCTGCCCGTCAAAGCTGGCGAGCAGCGCCTGCTGGGTGAACTCACCGGCGCCGCCTGCGCTACCGAAGTCGCTGAAATCGCCGAGCGCCACGCTGGCCCGGTGGTGCTCATCGCCCCGGACATGCAAAATGCCCTGCGCCTTCACGATGAAATCAAACAGTTTACCGACCAGATGGTGATGAATCTCGCCGACTGGGAAACGCTGCCCTACGACAGTTTTTCACCGCACCAGGAAATTATCTCTTCGCGGCTCTCAACGCTGTACCAGCTTCCGGCCATGCAGCGCGGGGTGCTGATTGTTCCGGTCAGCACGCTGATGCAGCGGGTCTGCCCGCACAGCTACCTGCACGGCCACGCGCTGGTGATGAAAAAAGGCCAGCGCCTCTCCCGCGATGCCCTGCGCGCCCAGCTCGACAGCGCCGGCTATCGCCACGTGGATCAGGTGATGGAGCACGGCGAGTACGCCACCCGCGGCGCGCTGCTGGATCTGTTTCCAATGGGCAGCGAGCAGCCCTACCGGCTGGACTTTTTCGACGACGAAATTGATAGCCTGCGGCTGTTCGACGCCGATACCCAGCGCACGCTGGAGGAAGTGGAGGCCATCAACCTGCTGCCCGCCCACGAATTTCCTACCGACAAAACCGCCATTGAACTGTTCCGCAGCCAGTGGCGGGATAAGTTCGACGTCAAACGCGACGCGGAGCACATCTATCAGCAGGTGAGTAAAGGCACCCTGCCCGCCGGGATCGAATACTGGCAGCCGCTGTTTTTCAGCGAGCCGCTGCCGCCGCTGTTTAGCTATTTCCCGAAAAATACGCTGCTCATCAGCACCGGCGATCCGGACGCCAGCGCCGAACGCTTCCAGCTGGATACCCGGGCGCGCTATGAAAATCGCGGCGTCGATCCGATGCGCCCGCTGCTGCCGCCGGAAGCGCTCTGGCTGCGCACCGACGAGCTGTTTGCCGAACTGAAGAAATGGCCGCGGGTCCAGCTAAAAACCGACGAACTTGCGGATAAAGCCGCCAACGTCAATCTGTCCTACCGCACTCTGCCGGACCTGGCGGTGCAGGCGCAGCAGAAAGCGCCGCTGGATAACCTGCGCCGCTTCCTCGAAAGCTTCGACGGCCCTGTCATCTTCTCTGTAGAAAGCGAAGGTCGCCGCGAAGCGCTGGGCGAGCTGCTCGGCCGCATCAAGCTATCACCAAAGCGCATTTTGCGCCTCGACGAAGCCAGCGGCAGCGGCCGCTATCTGATGATTGGCTCGGCGGAGCACGGCTACATTGACGGCATCCGCAATCGCGCGCTGATTTGCGAAAGCGATCTGTTGGGCGAGCGGGTTGCCCGCCGCCGTCAGGATACCCGGCGCACCATTAATCCCGACACGCTGATCCGCAATCTGGCCGAGCTGCACGAAGGCCAGCCGGTGGTGCACCTGGAGCACGGCGTAGGGCGCTACGCGGGCATGACCACGCTGGAGGCCGGCGGCATCAAAGGGGAATACCTGATGCTGATGTATGCCAATGACGCGAAGCTGTACGTTCCGGTCTCCTCCCTGCACCTGATCCGCCGCTACGCGGGCGGTGCAGAAGAGAGCGCGCCGCTGCACAAGCTCGGCGCTGATGCCTGGGCACGCGCCCGGCAGAAAGCCGCGGAGAAAGTGCGCGACGTGGCGGCAGAGCTGCTGGATATCTACGCCCAGCGGGCGGCGAAGGCCGGTTTTGCATTTAAATACGATCGCGAACAGTATCAGCTGTTCTGCGACAGCTTCCCGTTTGAAACCACGCCAGATCAGGGCCAGGCGATTAACGCCGTCCTGAGCGACATGTGCCAGCCGCTGGCGATGGACCGGCTGGTGTGCGGCGACGTGGGCTTCGGCAAAACCGAAGTCGCCATGCGCGCAGCCTTCCTGGCCGTTGAGAACCACAAACAGGTCGCCGTGCTGGTGCCGACAACCCTGCTGGCACAGCAGCACTTCGATAACTTCCGCGACCGCTTCGCCAACTGGCCGGTGCGCATTGAGATGCTGTCCCGCTTTCGCAGCGCTAAAGAGCAGACGCAGATCCTGGAGCAGGCAGCAGAAGGCAAAATCGACATTCTTATCGGCACCCACAAACTGCTGCAGAGCGACGTGAAGCTTCGGGATCTCGGACTGCTGATTGTCGATGAAGAGCACCGCTTCGGGGTACGCCATAAAGAACGCATCAAAGCGATGCGCGCCGACGTGGATATTCTGACCCTCACCGCAACGCCGATCCCGCGCACGCTGAATATGGCGATGAGCGGCATGCGCGATCTGTCGATTATTGCAACTCCGCCCGCACGCCGTCTGGCAGTGAAAACCTTCGTGCGCGAGTACGACAGCCTGGTGGTGCGCGAGGCGATCCTGCGCGAGGTCCTGCGCGGCGGGCAGGTCTACTATCTCTTTAACGATGTGGAAAATATCCAGAAGGCCGCCGATCGGCTCTCCGCGCTGGTACCAGAAGCGCGCGTCGCCATTGGCCACGGCCAGATGCGCGAGCGCGAGCTGGAGCGGGTGATGAACGACTTCCACCACCAGCGCTTCAACGTGCTGGTGTGCACCACGATTATTGAAACCGGTATCGATATTCCCACGGCGAATACCATTATCATCGAGCGCGCGGACCACTTCGGCCTGGCCCAGCTGCACCAGCTGCGCGGGCGCGTCGGGCGCTCGCACCATCAGGCTTATGCCTGGCTGCTGACGCCGCATCCGAAAGCGATGACCACCGATGCGCAGAAGCGGCTGGAAGCCATTGCCTCGCTGGAAGATTTAGGGGCCGGCTTTGCGCTCGCCACCCACGATCTGGAGATCCGCGGCGCGGGCGAACTTCTGGGGGAAGATCAGAGCGGCTCAATGGAAAGCATCGGCTTCTCGCTGTATATGGAGCTGCTGGAGAACGCCGTCGATGCCCTGAAGGAGGGACGCGAGCCGTCGCTGGAGGATCTCACCAGCCAGCAAACCGAAGTGGAGCTGCGGGTGCCTTCGTTGCTGCCGGACGATTTTATTCCGGACGTCAACACCCGCCTGTCGTTCTACAAGCGCATCGCCAGCGCCAAAGACGAGCAGGAGCTGGACGAGCTAAAGGTTGAATTAATTGACCGCTTCGGCCTGCTTCCCGACGCGGCGCGCAACCTGCTGGATATCGCCCGCCTGCGCCAGCAGGCGCAGAAGCTCGGCATCCGCAAGCTGGAAGGCAATGAGAAAGGCGGCGTTATCGAGTTTAAAGAGAAAAACAACGTCAATCCGGGATGGCTTATCGGCCTGCTGCAAAAGCAGCCGCAGCACTACCGGCTGGACGGCCCAACCCGCCTGAAATTCTTCCAGGATCTCGGCGAGCGCAAGGCGCGCATGGAGTGGGTGCGCGGCTTTATGCAGCAGCTTGAAGAAAATGCCGCCTGACGGGCGGCGCTCAGGTGGCCGGGCAAACATTGCCCGGCGCAGCGCTTGTGTTGCGGGTAACTGACGTCCGGCCCGGTACTCCAGCTTCAGGCGCGGTAAGCGCCAAAAAGAAAAAGACCGCAGTGGCAATTGCGGTCTTTTGGTACATGGCAGTGGCGTGCCTGAGGGTTAATAAATAAAGCGAACCTTATTTATAGATTACCGCTGTCCCGTGCAGAGTGTTCGGCCCGGTAACGGAAGTAATGCGGAATGACGTTGCACCCATCATATCGGCTTTCTGGGCCAGCTGATCTTCCAGGGAAGCCAGGTTCGGGCCCGCATTCGCGGAGATGGTGCCAATTTTCTGCTGGTCAGCAGGCGTTGACTGCACTTCAGTCGCGGCGAAACCAGCAAAAGAGAGGGAACTTAACAGGGTTGCGATGGCCAGAGCATTCATAGTTTTCATATTATGTACCTTATGCAGATGATTTATGTCAGGTCGTTTTATTAACTTAACGATCGATAAACAAATATTAGTGTGATCCCCATCACTCGTCAATTTAATTTAATAACGATTGTTATTTTAATTGCCGCGATTTGTTCATATTTTTTTCATCCCTCTGATTTATCGAAGATTATAAGACGCCATCTCGCTATAAAGTTCGCACTTATTGCCACATAACCATTAAACCAGAATGGTTTTTTTGTCTAAACCCGGCATCCAGCCCCCCCACCAAGTCAGGCATTCAAAACACGCATTCTTATGGACAGGTTTACGGCTGCGGCACGCTGTAAGGACGCGGGTTGAATGATTTAGTTGACAGGAGGGTAGAGGTTGCGGTTGTTTATTTTTATAATGATCGTTCAAATTATTCACTGAGGTAAGCGGCTAATGACAACGGATACGACAAGTTGCATAAAAAAATGCCGTGGTCGACCCAAGGTGTTCGACAGGGAAGTGGCGCTTGATAAGGCCATGACGCTCTTCTGGCAGCACGGCTACGAAGCCACCTCTCTCTCCGACCTGGTTGAGGCTACCGGCGCAAAGGCGCCGACCCTGTATGCCGAGTTCGTTAATAAAGAGGGGCTGTTTCGCGCCGTACTCGATCGCTATATCGAACGTTTCTCAACCCAGCATGAGGCACAGCTTTTTTGTAAAGAGAAAAGCGTAGAACAGGCCCTGCGGGATTACTTCACCGCTATTGCTACCTGCTTTACCAGCAAAGAGACGCCCGGCGGCTGCTTTATCATTAACACTTCTACCGCCCTCGCCGCCTCGTCAGCAGAAATAGCGCAGACCATTAAAGCCCGCCACACGCTGCGGGAGCAGACGCTGCAAAAATTTCTCTCCGAGCGGCAGGCCGCCGGTGAAATACCGGCCGATAAGCCAGTCTGCCAGCTGGCGGAGTTTCTGAGCTGCATTCTGCAGGGCATGTCGGTGAGCGCCCGGGATGGCGCAAGTCTCGAAAAGCTGCTGCAAATTACCGACACCACGCTAAAGCTGTGGCCGCAGATTATTAAGTCCTGATCGCAGAAATAAAAAAGGCTTCCCCCCTGCGGGAAGCCTTTTTACTGCGCAAAATCCATTACGCTTTGTTCAAAACCAGCTGGCCGTTGTTATCGAGCGGGATCTGCGTACCCGGATCCCTTTCCATGCGCACTTTCCCCTTGCGGTCACCAATCTGGTACGTCACGTCGTAACCCAACATCTTCTCAGACTTGTCATAGACGGTTTTGC
>NZ_CAJYMB010000119.1 GCF_913775985.1 uncultured Pluralibacter sp.
GCCAGCCCCGCAAGGTAGATGGCGGTCAGGGGCGATTTTTCCGACGGCTTCAGCACCACGCTGTTGCCCGCCGCCAGCGCCGGGCCGAGCTTCCAGCAGGTCAGCAGCAGCGGGAAATTCCAGGGCACTACCGCTGCGACAACCCCAATCGGCTCGCGAACGATCATCGCCAGATCGTTCACGCCGGTGGTGGCGACTTCGCCATATACCTTGTCAATGGCCTCGGCGTACCAGCGGATGGCGCGCGCGCTGCCGGGAATATCATCACGCAGGCTGTGGCGAATGGGCTTGCCGGTGTCGAGCGTCTCCAGCAGCGCCAGCGCCTCGTGATGCTGCTCCATTAACTCTGCCAGCGCGCCGAGTACCGCTTTACGTTTTGCGGGTGCCGCCTGCGACCAGCATCCGCTGTCGAATGCCGAACGCGCCGACGCTACCGCCCGGTCCACGTCGGCTTGTTTACCGCGCGCCACCTGCGCCAGCGGGCGCTGCGCCCAGGGATCGACAGTGGCGAAGGTATCGCCGTCCTGCGCGTCGCAATATTCGCCGTTAATAAATAATCGCGCTTCGGGGGCGGCGCTATCCGCCTTCTGCTGCCAGTGACTCAGTGACCTGAAATCCATGATGACTCCTCTTCTTTCACTCGGATAACGGCCTCTCTGCCGGATTCAGGGTGCAAAAAGCCCCCGGGAAATAAATCCGGTTAAAAGAGCGCCGTTTTAAAATGGCCTGAGGGATTCAGGCCAGGAGACAATCAGAACGTGGTGGGAGTATGGGCACTGATGATGCGGCAGACTCCTGCCGACGGGTTGCTAAAGCTGTGCGGTATGCCGGTGTTGATGGCATAACTCTGCCCTGCAACGAGGTGATAGGTTTGGCCATTAATCGCCAGCACCACTTCACCTTCCAGTATCGTGCCTATCTCTTCACCCTGGTGCTTGATCCGCTCGCCGGTCGTGGTTCCCGGCTGGTACGTCTCAAAGATCATCGCCAGCGTACGATTCGGATTGCCGTTATGTACCAGCTTCATTGAAACACCCTGACTGCCCATCTCAATCAGGTCATCCTGATCGATAACCACCTGCGGTTCGTCAGGTTTTTCCGGGTCCGCAAAGAACTCGGAGAGCGACAGCCCGTAGACTTTCAGCAGCTTTTGCAGGGTGCTGATAGCAGGACTGACTTTGTCCTGTTCTATGGTGCTGATGGCGCTATGCGTTAATCCAGACAGTTCGGCGGCGCGTCGCTGCGAAAGACCCAAATTCTGGCGGATCGCTGACAGACGTTTACCCGGCGCCAGGCCGTCATCGCTCATAGTGGCATTTCCTTAACAGTAGAGGTCAGAGCTGTTGTTTTTCAGTTCGGTAGCTCCGACAGGCGGTGATAAAACCTTCAAGCAACAAACGCGACAGAGCATATTCGCGGCTGTTCCACTCCGGGTGCCACTGCACGCCGAGGGCGAAAGGGTGGTCGTAAACGCTGACCGCTTCCACCAGGCCATCCTGGGCCCGCGCTTCGATCCGCAGCTGCGGACCCAGCGTTTTCGCCCCCTGACCGTGCAAAGAGTTCACCCAGAACGTGTTGCATCCCGGTATCAACTGCGAAATCAGCCCGCCCTGCTGGACCTGCACTTCGTGAGAAGGCGCATACTGCTCTTCAACCGGAAGCTCAGGATCTTCCCTGTGTTCCAGCAGCCGGGGCTCATCGCTCAGGCGACGATACAGAGTCCCGCCGGTGGCGACAACAAGTTCTTGCAGACCCCGGCAAATGGCGAAAATGGGGATGCGCCTTTCGATTCCGGCGGCGATCAGCGCCAGGCTCAACTCATCACGCCCGGGATCGGCGTCAGGCTCATCGCCGTTTTCACCATAAAGGTGCGGCTGCACGTTGCTGGGGCTGCCGGGCAGGAAAATGCCGTCCAGCGTAGGCAGCAGTTCCGCCAGCAAATCCGGCTCCGCCAGCGCGTGGGGCAGCGCTATCGGTAAGCCGCCGGCGTGCAGCACGGCATTCAGGTACTTTTCTTGCAAGGTTTGGGTCTGGTGACCCTTAAGCCTGTTCCTGCACATCACAACACCAATGACTGGCTTGTCAAATATATTGCCCATGATCGACCTCACAGAATGGACTAAATTATTGCCAAACGAATTCATATTGCCCGATATCGTTCAATATTTTATCAATCTAGCAGTGCGATAACGTCTTTGCAAACAGCATTTAACATTTGACAAACATTTAATCTGACGCCATTGTCGAAGTGGTAATTATATTTAACGGTTGGCGCGATCGAGCGCGACCCCACGCAACGGCGGTGAATCATGGAAAGCAATATCCTGGAAGTTGAGAATTTTGTTCAGTTCCCTGAAGAGAGGCGAAGTAGCGGGTTTGCGCGGGAGGTAGAGACGTATCTTGAGCGCTATCCGGAGACCCAGTACGTCGACGTGCTGATCACCGATCTTAACGGCTGCTTCCGCGGCAAGCGCGTGCCGGTTTCCGGCCTGAAGAAAATAGAAAAGGGCTGCTATTTCCCGGCATCGGTATTCGCAATGGATATCCTCGGCAACGTGGTAGAGGAGGCTGGTCTCGGCCAGGAGCTGGGGGAGCCGGACCGCGTTTGCGTCCCGGTACCGGGCACCTTAACCCCCTCTGCCAGCGATCCGGCCGCCATTGCCCAGGTGATGCTGACCATGCTCGATGAAGATGGCGCTCCCTTTGACGTTGAGCCGCGGAACGTGCTTAACCGCCTCTGGCAGCAGCTGCGCCAGCGCGGACTGTTTCCCGTGGTAGCGGTAGAGCTGGAGTTCTATTTACTCGACAGAAAGCGCGACGCCGAGGGTTACCTGCAGCCGCCCTGCGCGCCGGGCACCGACAACCGCAACACCCAGAGCCAGGTCTATTCCGTCGACAACCTTAACCACTTTGCCGACGTGCTGACCGACATCGACGATCTGGCGCGCCTGCAGCTGATCCCGGCGGACGGCGCGGTAGCGGAAGCCTCCCCCGGCCAGTTTGAAATTAACCTCTATCACACCGACAACGTGCTTGATGCCTGCGACGACGCGCTGGCCCTGAAACGGCTGGTGCGCACCGTGGCGGAAAAACATAAAATGCACGCCACCTTTATGGCCAAGCCCTATGAAGAACACGCGGGCAGCGGCATGCACGTTCATATCAGCATTCTCGATCGTAAAGGCAAAAACGTACTGGCGGACGATAATGGCGAAGATTCAGCCACTCTGAAGCGCGCGCTGGCGGGAATGATAGACCTGATGCCGGCCTCTATGGCACTGTTAGCACCCAACGTGAACTCCTACCGTCGCTTTCAGCCGGGCATGTACGTCCCGACCCAGGCATCGTGGGGACACAACAACCGTACCGTTGCGCTGCGTATTCCCTGCGGGGACCGCGACAGCCACCGGGTGGAGTATCGCGTGGCGGGAGCCGACGCCAACCCGTACCTGGTGATGGCGGCGATCCTTGCCGGGATTTTGCACGGGCTGGACAACGATCTGCCCCTGCAGGAAGAGGTGGAAGGTAACGGGCTGGAGCAGGAAGGGGTGCCTTTCCCCATCCGCCAGAGCGACGCGCTGTGGGAGTTCGCCGAAAGCGAGAGTCTGCGCGCCCTGCTGGGCCCGCGCTTCAGCCATATTTATCACGCCTGCAAGCACGACGAGCTGGTGCAGTTTGAGCGGCTCATCACAGACACCGAAATTGAGTGGATGTTGAAAAACGCCTGACGGGCGGTCGGCAGCAGCGTTGAGCATCAATACGGCCTGAGCGGAGCCGGGCCGGCTTTTTTTGCAGGGCAACCTGCCAATTCCTACGTCGCGTAAAGGAGCGCAGGCGACCGCGGAGCCCCGGTTAATTTTTTAAAGTTTGTGGCGAGGAAAGGTAATGATGCACATGTTTAACGACTCCCGCGGCGCGGTCAGCTGCCGTATCGACAACGACGGGCCCGAACGCGCGGCGGCCTCTCTTCTTTTACCTCAGCACTGTCGATTAACCCCCAGGCCAGTCCGGATTGCGCCCGCTGCGCTGAATGTGCAACGCCGTATCTGCATTGGGGGACACCGCGATGGCGACTAACGCTCCCGATAACGCCCCGGCTCCGGGCGAAAAGGCCCAGCTGCGCAAATCCCTCAAGCTCTGGCAGGTGGTGGTGATGGGGCTTGCCTACCTCACGCCGATGACCGTCTTCGATACCTTTGGCATCGTGTCCGGCGTGAGCAACGGCCACGTGCCGGCCTCGTACCTGCTGGCGCTGGCCGGGGTGCTGTTCACCGCCATCAGCTACGGCAAGCTGGTGCGCCAGTTCCCGCAGGCTGGCTCCGCATACACCTACGCCCAAAAGGCCATCAATCCCCACGTCGGCTTTATGGTGGGCTGGTCGTCGCTGCTCGACTACCTGTTCCTGCCGATGATTAACGTGCTGCTGGCGAAAATCTACCTCAGCGCGCTGTTTCCCGGCGTGCCGCCCTGGATCTGGGTTGTCACCTTCGTGGCTATCCTGACCGCCGCCAACCTGAAAAGCGTCAACCTCGTTGCCAACTTTAACGCGCTGTTTGTGCTGGTGCAGGTGGCTATCATCCTGGTCTTTATTTTTCTGGTGGTGCAGGGGCTGCACAAAGGGGAGGGCGTCGGCACCGTCTGGTCGCTGCAGCCGTTTATCAGCCAGAACGCGCACCTGATCCCGATTATCACCGGCGCTACGATTGTCTGCTTCTCGTTTCTCGGTTTCGACGCGGTAACGACCCTGTCGGAAGAGACGCCGGACGCCGCGCGCACCATCCCTAAAGCCATCTTCCTGACCGCGGTGTACGGCGGCCTGATTTTCATCGCCGCCTCCTTCTTTATGCAGCTCTTTTTCCCGGACATCAGCCGCTTTAAAGATCCCGACGCGGCGCTGCCGGAAATTGCCCTCTACGTCGGCGGCAAGCTGTTCCAGTCGATTTTCCTGTGCACCACCTTTGTGAATACCCTGGCTTCCGGACTTGCCTCTCACGCCAGCGTGTCGCGCCTGCTGTACGTGATGGGCCGCGATAACGTGTTCCCGGAAAAATACTTCGGCTACGTGCACCCGAAATGGCGCACCCCGGCGCTGAACGTGATTATGGTCGGCATCGTCGCGCTGTCGGCGCTGTTCTTTGACCTCGTTACCGCCACGGCGCTGATTAACTTCGGGGCGCTGGTGGCCTTTACCTTCGTGAACCTGTCGGTGTTTAACCACTTCTGGCGGCGGGAAGGGCGCAACAAAACCTGGAAAGACAAGGTTCACTACCTGATCCTGCCGCTGATTGGCGCCGCCACCGTTGCCGTGCTGTGGGTTAATCTGGAGATAACCTCCCTGACGCTGGGGCTGGTGTGGGCCGCGGCGGGCGTGCTGTACCTTGGCTATCTCACCCGGCGTTTTCGCCAGCCGCCGCCGGTGTTTGACGCCAGTAAGGCGGAGCGCGTCTGGGAGTGATTTTTGCGCATCCTGGAGAAGAAATCAGCAAACGATTTAAAATGTGAAATCAGCCTTTGACAAGGCCGGGGCGCCCCGATAATATGCGCCCCGTTCACACGATTCCTCTGTAGTTCAGTCGGTAGAACGGCGGACTGTTAATCCGTATGTCACTGGTTCGAGTCCAGTCAGAGGAGCCAAATTTAAAAAAGCCTGCTTTCGAGCGGGCTTTTTGCTTTTCGACGGATTTTTCTCATTTGTCAATGCCGGCACGCTGCACCGCACTTCGGCTCTCAACAACCGTTATCCCTCGCCAGCTCATGCGCTCTGAACATACCTGCGCAACCGCGTACTTATACCGCCTGTCCCTGAGACGCCTGCCCCAGAATCCACTGCCAGCGAGAAGCCATTTTCTATTCCTTTATGTCAAAGGGGCTGCTATCGCCTTTGCAATGGCAAATAGAGCGTCTGACGCAGGAATAAGTTATCTTGTTCAGGTGCGGTACGATTCACTCACTGCCGTTGCTTAAATAAATATCAGCGTCAGGCAATATCGCGCAGGCGATATTTACCGCCTGCGCGCGTGTCATTTAGCGCTCCCGAAAGCACCATATCTTAGCGTTAAGGGAATGCTAATTCCTCTGGTCTTAATAAATCGGACCTTCCGGCTCGGGCTGGGCAACGATGTCGTCAGCAGAGAGTCCTTCGAGCTGCAGCAGCTCCGGATCCCGCAGCGGTGACTCGCCCTGCACCGGCCCAAAGATTTTCTCCATGTGCGCGCGCAGTTCGGCAACGTGCTGGCGGTTGGTCATCCAGCGGGTGAAGTCGTGCACGTCGACGTTTTTCAGCGACTCCAGCGGCGGCAGACCTTTCGGGGTGCCTACGTCAGCGCGCGAGCGCCATCCGCCGTAGCTTGACTGGAACTCTGCCGAGCTGAGGAAGGAGAGCAGCAGTTTGGCAGTATCAGGATGCTTCGCCACTTTGAAAATCGCCGCCCGCTGGTTCCAGACGATAAACGGCTCATCCTTAGGCACGTAAAACGCGGCCGGGTGGGGACTGTCGGTGTTGTAGCCGGTCAGGTTACCCACCGAGCCCGCCGCGTCAGTGCCGACGGATGCGGCAGGCGCCGCGGTGCCGCGCAGGAATCTTGGATGCTGCGCCGCCAGCGCCTCAAGGTATTTCTGCCCGTAGCGCTGCTCAATTTTGTCGTACACGTACAGCACCGCGTCGTCATCCTGCGGATAGGTCAGCACCAGCTTGTCCTTAAACTCGGGGCGAAGATAGTCGGCATAGCGCTTAGGATATTGGCTTTCGGGCAGACGATCCGAGGCGTAGGTCGGCACGAAGGTGTTGTTATAGGCCGTAATATAAGCTCCGTCAGGATCGGCGTAGCCCGGCTTCTGCTGGTAAAAACCGATCGGTTTATAGTCCAGCAGCTGCCCGCGGCTTTTCCACTTGTCGAAGTCAAAAGTGGTTTGCAGGATGGCGACGTCCGGCGTCAGGGTGCCTGATTCCAGCTGCCGGTCGATGCGCAGATCGTGGAACTTGGAGAGATCCACCGTCACATCCAGCTTCACACCCGGGAAGCGTTTTTCAAAGGCACTTTTCACCCAGTCCATCTGGTTGGGCGCATCGCCGCCGGCCCACAGCACCACCGTGCCGCCTTCCTTCAGCGAGCGGGCATACAGCGCGGCAAGCTGTTGTGTTTCATTCGGAAGGACCAGCGTGGCGCCGGCGGTTTGCGGCCCCAGCAGCGGTCCCGCTGCGGTATTTCCCGCCGCTTTACTGGCAAACGCCGACGTGGAGAAAAGCAGAATTAACGCGGCTACCGCCGGCTTCATTTGCAAAGTCATATCTATTCCCCTGTTGAAAATAAGCATTAAGTGAATGATGAAATTAATAAGGTGAATATTTGTAAGGTCTTGAGGTAAAGCTGAAATACAAAATTGATGCTATCACATAATAATTATTTAGCATGGCTCAGTTTGTGAAAATAGCGTCAGTGTTTTTATAAATAAGATATTCCGCAGGGTAATGTAGAGGGATGAAAAGGTGGCTGAAAAATAAGGTCAATTAACATATAAATAACATCAAGTGCAATTTTTTAACAGCTAATACTCTGTTGTCAGGAAACAATAATCCTGGCGCGGTCTGAAAAATGATGCTCAACTTCCCGATCTCAAGCTCATAATCAGCATTTTTACATGCGCCATTAAGCAAAATGAATCGCCACTGACAGAGCCATCGGCGATTCGAAAGTAACTCCACTCCTGCAGGCAATCATCTCACCGGGCCAGATATCCAATGAGCGATCAAAAATGACTATCGAAATATTTTATTGTTAATTGACAATATTTTTCATAAGTCAAATACTTGTTACATTACGGATGTTCAACATTCTTTCAAAATTTTACAATAAATAATAACTAAAATAATCATATGTATACCTGACCAGCGGTCAGCGATTTATGGAAGTAGCGAATACGCATAGTTCTATTTTGCCGCCGCGCCGTCATCAGCAATAACAAATGAAGGCAATTAACATGTTTTATGCGGTTTTAATCTATATCATGGCAGTAATCAGCCCGGGGCCCAATTTTATTCTGGTGAGCCGTTTTTCAGCTTTCGGTACGATCGGAACAGGTCTGTCGGTAACGCTGGGAATATGTACCGTTGGAGCCTGCTTTTCAACCCTGTCACTGTTAGGCTTATCCAGTATTATTCACGTTTTCCCGCCATTCGTTCAGATCTCAGTTTTGCTGGGGTCGCTCTACCTGCTTTATATCGCCTGGAAGATTTTGCTGGGAACAACAGGGCGCAGAAAGGTTGTCTCTGAAGAAGAAAATTCCGATATTGCTCCGCTCGCCGGGCGCGGTGCTGCATTCCGCGCAGGTGCGCTGACGAATATTTTTAACATGAAGACCATTGCCTTTATGATCGGTATTTATTCAGGATTTCTTGCAGTACCGCGCACCGCTTTTGAGCAGTTTTTGGTCGTGCTAATGTGTAGCTCATTAGAATTTCTCTGGTACGCTTTTGTGGTTGTTGTATTTTCCCGGCCTGCAATAAAAACACTATTCTATCGTTACGGAAAAGGGATAGATCGCGGACTGGCTATTTTTTTAATATTATTTGCGATGCAAAATATTTATTCTTTGTATTAGACGGCGTTGTACTTTTATCGTTAGTAATCATCACGACTATTTCCCATGCTATGACTCTTGCTCATTATTTAGCGTTAAATAGTAACGGGGGCGGCCTTACCGCCCCGCGTATTTCACTTACCTGAACGGCGGCTCGTTGAAGGTGCGCAGTTTGCGCGAGTGCAGCTTATCGCCCTCGGCACGCAGCAGGTCGATGGCGCGAATGCCAATCTGCAGGTGCTCGGAAATCGCGCCTTCGTAAAAGCGGTTCGCCTGGCCCGGTAGCTTAATCTCCCCGTGCAGCGGCTTGTCGGACACGCACAGCAGCGTGCCGTAAGGTACCCGGAAGCGGTAACCCTGAGCGGCGATGGTGGCGCTTTCCATATCAATGGCCACCGCGCGGCTTAAGTTAAAGCGCAGGGCCGACGCGGAGTAGCGCAGCTCCCAGTTGCGGTCGTCGGTGGTGACTACCGTCCCGGTGCGCAGGCGGTGCTTCACCTCTTCCCCCGGCATACCGCTCACCAGTTTGGTGGCGTCGTACAGCGCGCGCTGCACTTCGGCGATGCTCGGGATCGGAATATCCGGCGGCAGCACCGCATCGAGCACGTGATCGTCACGCAGGTAAGCGTGCGCCAGCACGTAGTCGCCGATGCTCTGGCTTTCGCGCAGGCCGCCGCAGTGGCCAATCATCAGCCACGCGTCCGGGCGCAGCACCGCCAGATGATCGCAGATGTTCTTGGCGTTAGCCGGGCCGACGCCGATGTTAATCAGCGTAATGCCGCGCCCGTCTTTATCGATCAGGTGCCAGGCGGGCATCTGGTGCTTTTTCCACGCCAGATCGGAGATCAGCGTCTCCGGCGCCTGGGTTTCTGCGGTGATCACTGCGCCGCCGGCGCAGGCCAGCGCCACGTACGGGCTGTCGGTATCGAGGATCTGGCTGCATCCCCAGCTGACGAACTCGTCCACGTAGCGGGTGTAGTTGGTAAACAGCACGAACGGCTGAAAGTGCTCCACCGCGGTGCCGGTGTAGTGGCGCAGCCGCGCCAGCGAGAAATCCACCCGGCGCGCGTCGAAGTGCGACAGCGGATAGAACTCGGTAGGGTGGAACAGGCCGTCGGCGGTTTCATCGCCAATCTGCGCCAGCTCGGTGGTCGGGAAGTGGCGGGTCAGGCCGCTACTCATGGAGCGGTCGAGGGTCAGGCCGTCAATCACGTACGGGTAGGGGATCTCGTGCTGCGAGCGCGATACGGTGATTTGCGCGCCGTAGTCCTGATACAGCGACGTCAGCTGCTGCAGCAGATAGTTGCCGAACAGCGCGGGCTGGGTGACGGTAGTGGTGTAGCAGCCCGAGTGGGTGAAGCGTCCCCAGGCGCGGGTCTTCAGCGCGCTGTGGGCCTCGCCGTCCCAGGAAACCGACAGGGACGGATAGACAAACAGCCCCTCGGCGCGGGCCCCGGCGTCCGGCAGCTCGCCGGTATCAATATAGCGTCCAATCGCCTCGCGCAGGGCGCTGACGGATTGGTTATACAGCGTTTCCAGCTGTGCAAGTGCCTGCTCCGGCGTCAGGCCGGTTATTGTCGTATGCATGATGTGCTCCTTGTCTCAGCTCTACTGCTGCGTTGCATAGTATGTCACAGCATTGTGAAACAAAAGATACAGAGAAGAAGGGGCGGGGATAAAACGCCCGCGCGGCGTCCGGTTGAATTGATTTTTGTTATGCTATAACATCTTCCGCCACTGTTCTGTCCCTGCGTTCTCCGGAGTAAACATGGCGCGCGTGCCCCTCACGATTTTGAACGGTTTTCTCGGTGCGGGAAAAACGACGCTGCTGAAAAGCCTGCTGACGCAGGCGCACCAGCAGCAGCTTGCGGTGGCGGTGATCGTCAACGACATGAGCGACCTGGACGTGGACGGCGTGCTGATTGCCAATACCGAAATCGTCAGCCGCAGCGCCCATAACTTTGTCACCATTTCCGCCGACAGCATCAGCAGCCCCGGCGGCATTCTCAAGCTGGATGCCGCGCTGAAAACGCTGCTCGCCCACCGCCAGCCGGCGCATATCCTGCTGGAAACCAGCGGCAGCAGCCATCCGCTGCCGCTGGTGAAGTATCTGCGCGACCACCCGCAGGTTAGCCTGCGCGGCCTGCTGAATCTGGTGGACGGCGCGGCGCTGGCGGGGGATTTTGACGACGGACAGGCGCTTCTTGCGCGCTGGCAGCGCAACCTGCAGGCGCAAGAGCGCGGAACCGAGAACCTGCTCGCCGAGCAGATCCTGTTCTGCAGCCACCTGGTGTTGACCAAAACCGATCGCCTGCGCGAGGCCAACCTGTCCGGGATGGCGCAGGCGCTGCAGCAGATCAATCCCTACGTGTCGGTATCGGCGATCTCCCGCGGCAACCTGCCGCTGGCGGATGTGCTCGAGCTGCCGGAATACGATTTTCACCGGGTGGCGATGCTGATTGACGAACTGGAAGCGGATGTGGTGGCCGACGCGGCCGGCAGCATTGAATCCCGGGTCATTGAGGACGACAGGCCGTTTCATCCCCGCCGGCTGTGGGACACCTGCCACCGCTTTCTCGGCACCGGCATTCACCGCAGCAAAGGCTTTTTCTGGCTGCCGGGCCGCGACGATCTGGCGCTGCTGTGGAACCAGGCGGCGGGCAGCATCAATCTGGACGTGGTGAGCTTCTGGAAAGCGGGGGTGCTGGAACACGACGACTCGGGGCTGACGGCGGAAGAGAAGGAAACGCTGCGCCAGCAGATGCTCCAGCAGTGGCCGGGGCGCTTCGGCGACCGGCGCTGCCGCCTGACGGTGATCGGCGAGCGTGCCGACGTGGATCCGTTTGTTGAGGCGCTGACGCGCTGCTTTCTCACCGAGGAAGAGATCCGCCGCTGGGCCGCCGGCGGCACCTTTGACGATCCGTGGCCGGTGCGCATGGCCAAACTGGCGCGCTGAGCCTAGCGCCCCATGCTGCGCAGCTGGGTGCAGAACGGACAGTTGCAGCCGTTAACCGATACCGCGTTGCACAGTCCGGGCTGAATATTTTTTGTGTCCAGAGTATGGAAGGTGGCAAAAGCAAAGCTGGCTCTGGCCGCCGTATCGCTGTTGACCGAGGGTTCTGAGGGAATTTTAGAGGTAAAAGCCTGTGCTTTTGCCGCACAGAGAGAGAGCACCAGCAGTGGGATTTTTTGTTTCATTGAGCCATCCTCGCCAAAGCAGTAAGACCAGAGTGTATGTAATATCGTAATATTACTCCGTCTGGGCCTATTAGTGAACGGGTAAACTATGAAAAAATTATCAGCAGAAGAGAAAAAAGCCATCCTGGCGATGCCGCCTGAGGCCTACATGAATGAGGAGCAGCAGGCCTTTTTCCTGCAGCTTTTAAAGGAGGAACGCGCGACGCTGCTGGAGCACATTGAAGAGTTAAAAGAGCAGCTCCAGCCCGCCAACGAGACCGGGGACGAAGGGGATATCGCCTCCCGGGAAGAGCATCTGCGGATGCTGCTGCGCCAGATCGATCGCGAAAGCCGCCTGCTGCCGAAATTCGACGCCGCGCTGCTGCGTCTGCGCAACGGCGACTACGGCTACTGCATGGAGAGCGGCGAGCCCATCGGCCTCGAGCGCCTGATGCTGCGCCCGACCGCCGAGCTGAGCTTCGACGCCAAAATCAAGCAGGAGATGAAAGAGGGGCACTTTCGCAAATAAGCGCCCGGGCAGCGCGGCATGCTGCGCTGCCCGGGTACGGCTTTACTCGCCCTTCACCACAAACCGGCTTACGCTCTGTAACTTCTCCACCGTCTCCTCCAGCTCGCGAAGCGGATCCGACTGATCGATAATCCCCGCGCCCGCCTGCAGCGAATAGCCACCGTCCCGCTGGTAGAGCGAGCGCAAGACCAGCGCCGCGTCCAGCTCGCCGCTGCTGCTGAGGGTAAACACGCTGCCGCTATAGGCCCCGCGCGGAGCGGGCTCCAGCCGGGCAATAGCTTCAATCGCCGGCGCTTTCGGGATCCCTGAGGCGGTAACCGCCGGGAACAGTGCCGCGAAGGCCTGCCAGCGGCTGGCATCCGGGCGCAGTTGGCCTTTCACCCGGGAGGCGAGGTGCTGCACGCTGCCGCGCAGGGAGACCGACATAAAGTCGCTGACGTGGGTTGAATCCGGGGTACAGAGCGGGGCCAGCTCCTCGAATGCCAGCTTTACCGACACCGCGTGCTCGGCAATCTCTTTAGTATCGCCGGTGAGCACCGCCCGCAGCCGCAGGTTCTCGGCCTCGTCGCCGGTCAGGGCACGGGTGCCCGCCAGCGGCTGGGTGCTGACCGCGCCGTCCGACGACACTTCCACCACCGTCTCCGGGCTGAAGCCGATAAAGCGCTCGTCGCCCAGGCTGACGATGAAGGAGCGGGCGGGGGTGTTGTTCTGGCGTCCCAAATGATAGCTCGCCAGCAGATCCACCGGCTGGGGCAGGGCGATGCGACGGGAGAGGATCACCTTCTGATAATCGCCGCGGCGGATCTCCGCCACCGCCGTTGCCACCCGCTGCCGGTAGTCGTCAGCACCCTGCGCGCGAATCTCCCGCGCCAGAGTCTGCTGCCACCCGTCGTCAAGCTGCGCGGCGTGCGCCGGGCGATCCCCATCCCCCAGCCGGGCTACCAGCCCCGGCAAATCCTGCGGATCGCGGGTTGAAATGCGGGCGCTGCCCTGTGCAAGAGTCAGCGTTTCCCGCGGGACAAACAGCCTCAACAGCGGCGTGCTGTCATCGCTAAGCGGCAGATTATGGATTAGGCCCGACAGCTCAAAGCGGCTGGTGCCGAACGCCTGCCAGCGGGCGAAGGGCAGGGCGTCCAGCGCCTGCTGCAAATTATCCAGCCACTGCGGGCCGCTCCAGCGGCGGGGCGGCTTGCCGTCAAGGGCCAGCTCGGCCCGGTCGGCATACAGGATTATCTCTGCCGCAGGGCCGATCCCCACGTGCCAGCACCCGTCACGCTCGTAGGCCAGATGGCACGCCCGCTCGTTTACCAGCAGGTGATAGACGACGTCCAGCGGCGCATTCTGCAGCGCAATTTCGCGCATTTCGCCGCTGCTCTCAGCCCGTTCGTCCAGCGCTGTGCTCTGCGCCCGTGCGGCCAGCGCCGCCAGTTGGCGCTTGTCGATTTTTCCTACCGCCGTCAGCGGCCAGCGATTAACCGGCAGCAGCTGGTCCGGCAGCTTGTGGGCGCTCAGCCCCTGCTGCAGCAAGACGCCGCGCAGATCGGCCAGGGTTGCCGCACCGTCGCCTTGCACGCAGGCGCAGATGCGCTCCCCAAGCCGCAGGTCGGCTACGCCCACCACAATACAGCTCGCCACTCCCGGGCAGGCAGTAATCAGAGACTCAATCTCCGCGCAGGCAATTTTTTCCCCGGCGCGGTTAATCAGCTCTTTCAGGCGGCCCTCCACCACCAGATTACCCTCCGGCGTCAGGCGCACCACGTCGCCGGAACGGTAAAAGGCATCCGGCGTGAACGCCAGCGCGTTTTGGGCTTCTGCGCGGTAGTAGCCGCCGATGGTATAGGGGCCGTGAGTCAGCAGCTCCCCGGATTCGCCTGCGGCCACCGGCCTGTCGTCGCCGTCGACGATGCGCAACTGGTCATCCGGGGAAATAGGCCGCCCCTGTGTATGAAGAATAACCGCCTGCGGATCGTCGAGCCGGGTGCAGCAGATAAGCCCTTCCGCCATGCCGAACACCTGCTGCAGCCGACAGCCGAACGCCGGTTCGACCTTCGCCGCCAGCGCGCTATCCAGCCGTGCGCCCCCGACCTGAATCAGGGCCAGGCTGGCGAGATCGCTGTCGTCCCACTCCCGGCACGCCAGCCACAGATTTACCAGCGGCGGCACCAGCGCGGTAAAAGTTACCTTCTCCTGCTCAATTAGCGGGAAGATTTCGTCGCAGCCGGAGGTGTAGGCCAGCACCGTTTTACCGCCGCTTAGCAGCGTGCCGAGCACGCCGGGGCAGGAGAGCGTGAAGTTGTGCGCCACCGCAAGCGTCGCCAGATAGACGCTCCGGGCCGACAGTCCGCAGATCTCTGCCATCCTCCGGGCGTTGTAGGCGTAGTCCGCGTGGGTGCGCGGGATCAGCTTCGGCGTGCCGGTGGTGCCGCCGGAAATCAGCAGCAGGGCGATGTCTTCCGCGTCCGGCGCCGGAAACGCGCGCGCCGGCTGCTGCCAGGCGGCCATCAGCGGATCGTCCCGGGTAATTTGCCAGCGCTGCATCTGCGGATGGCTGACGGCCATTGCCTCAGCCAGCGCCGCGTAATCGTTCCCGAGGTAGCTATCCGGGTAGAGCCACGCCGCCGGCTGCGCCACCGCGCACAGGGCGTCAATATCGCTCTGCTTCTGGCCGGGCATAGTCAGCACCGGGCGGGCGCCCAGGCGGAACAGCGCAAACAGCGAGGCCACCAGCGCGATGGTATTCGGCAGCTGCAGCAGCACGTTATCTCCCGCCGCGATGCCCCGGGCGTACATCCCCGCCGCGATTCTGTCGGCCAGCGCGTCAAGCTCCGCGTAGCTCAGCCGCACTTCTTCAGCCACCAGCGCGGTACTGTCCGGCTGCGTCCGGGCCCGGTCGCGCAGCAGCTCCCCGAGCGGTCGGCTGTCCCAGTAGCCTTTCTCGCGGTACTGCAGGCGCTCGTTCTCACTCCACGCGGCGTAAGGGTGTTGTGTCATCAGGATCTCCTTGCTGGAAAAGGGGCAACATGTTTCGCCGCGCGGTTATGCGCGGCAATGAGAATGATTATCAATGGTAACAAATGTGAGTGTGATGATATAACGTATGCGATAATGAGTGCTGAAAAAAATTCCATCACCGCATCCATACACAAATGAGGCAGGAGAATGCACCAGGGATTAACCAGAAGAACGCTCATCAAAGCAATGGGCATTGGCGCAGGCATGGCTGTGGGCGGGAGTTTCTCGCCGCTGGCCTGGGCCGACGAGCAACCGGTCAGGGGCGGAGTGCTGCGCGCGGCGTTTGCCGGTTCCGCCAGCGACTCTACCAGCGTGCTGAATTCCACCACCAGCAACCTGGCTTACGTGCGTGCGCGCATCGTCTGGGATTCCCTGGCGGAAATTGATAACGACCGCATCGTCTGGCGACTGATGACCTCCGCCGAGCCGAACACCGACGCCACCGAATGGACGCTGAAAATCCGCCCGGGCGTCACCTTCAGCAGCGGGCGCGCCCTGAGCGCAAAAGATGTCTTTTTCAGCCTCAAGGTCTGGAAAAGCCAGCCGGGCAGCCAGAGCGGCTGGCTCAAGCCGCTCGATCTCGCCGCCTCGCAGGTGGTGGATGGCGAAACACTGCGCCTGAAGCTGAATAAACCGGTAGGCTCCTTTGACCTGCTGCTGGCCCAGTCAATATTTATCATCCCCGAGGGCACCACCGATCTGGCTAACGCTCCCGGCAGCGGCCCCTACGTGTTGAAAAGCTGGTCGCCGGAAAAAAGTATCCTGCAGGCGCGCCGCGACTACTGGGATGCCGCGCGCGGCGGCCCGTGGCTCGACGAAATCCAGCTGTTCGCCATCAGCGACGCCGCCGCGCGCCTCAACGGCGTCAAGGCCGGACAGTTTGACTACGCCGGCGGCATGGCGCTGCTTACCGCCCGGGCAGAGAAGGGCAATCCGGGGCTGCACCTGTGGCACTCCGCCAGCAATGAAATGAGCAACCTCGCCTTCAGCATGAACCTGAGCAAAGCGCCGTTTAACCGTCCGGAAGTGGTCGAGGCGCTGAAATATGCCATCGATCGCGAAACGATGGTGCGCGCCGTCACCATGGGCTTCGGCGAGGTGGCCAACGATGCGCTGGGGGCAGGGCAGCCGTGGTTCAACGCCGGGCTGCCGATCAGGCATTACGATCCGGAAAAAGCCAAAAGTCTGCTCAAGCGCGCCGGGCTGGCGGACGTTGAGGCGGCGATCCGCACCAGCGACTACGAGTACGGCACTGCCGAAAGTGCCACCCTGCTGCTGCGGCAGGCCAAAGCCGGCGGCTTTAACCTGCGCCTCAACCGCATTCCCGCCCAGGACTACTACAGCGATTTCAGTCTGCTGCTCAATACGCCGCTGCAAACCAACCTCTATCGGCCGATGCCGCTGCCGGTAGCGCTGCCGTTCTATTACGGCTCAGGCGCGCCGTGGCCCTTTACCGGCCCGGCTACTCCGGCGCTGGATAATTTAATGAATGCGATGCAGGCGGCCCGGGGCGACGCCCTGCGCGCGCGGGTCGCCGACGTTCAGCAGTGGCTGTGGCAGCAGGGCGGCGACGCCATTTTCGCCCGCATTCCGTCGGTGGCTGCCTCAACCCCTGCGGTGGTCGGCGTACGCGGCGCGGGCTTCTTTGACTACCCGCTGCTGCGCGATGCCTGGCTGCGCCGGTCATGATCCTGCGCGCGACCCTCAGGCCGCTGCTGTGGCGAGCGGCGCAGGCTGTAGCCACTCTGTGGTTGCTGTCGCTGATTATTTTCAGCGCGCTGTCCCTGTCAAAGGGCGATGCCGCGACCGCCCGGCTGGCGGGCGGCGGTACACCCGCGCAGGTGGCGGTGCTGCGCGCCGAGCTGGAGCTCGATAAGCCGCTGCTGGTGCGCTACGGACGGTGGATCGGCGGAATTATTCAGGGCGACTGGGGAAAAAGCGCTCTCAGCGGTCGCCCGGTCAGCGCGCTGCTGGCCGAGCGCGGCGGCTACTCGCTGGCGCTGGGGGCCACCGCCAGCCTGACGCTGGTGGTGCTGGCCTTTGTCGCGGGTATCGGCTGCGGCCTGCACCCCGGCAGCGCGGCGGATCGGCTGATCGGCACGGTTTCGCTGGTGCTGGTGGCGCTGCCGGAGTTTGTTACCGGCACGCTGCTGATCCTGCTGTTTGCCCTGACGCTGCGCTGGCTACCCGCACTGTCGCTGATTAATGATGCCCGCCCGCTGTGGGCGCAGTGGCCGCTGTTTATTCTGCCGGTGCTGACCCTGCTGAGCGTGTGCCTGGCGCAGAATATCCGCCTGATTCGCGCCGGCGTCATTCGCGCCTCGGCCTCCGCGGCCTGCGAATCCGCCAGGCTCAACGGCCTGCCCGAAGCAAAAGTGATCCTGCACTGGATAATGCCGGAAGTGCTGAGCTACGCCCTGCCGGTGCTGGCGCGCTACATCACTTACCTCTTTGGTGGGGCGCTGATCGCCGAAACCCTGTTCGGCTGGCCCGGGCTGGCGGCAGCGCTGCTTAACGCCACGCTCGCGCGGGACACGCCGGTGGTGATGGGTATAGCGATGGTGATTTGCTGCCTGACGGTGCTGCTCAACGCGCTGGTGGACGGCTTCACCGCGCTGTTTGCGCCGGCAGCCCGGCGGGGAGCGGTGTCCTGATGCGTAAAACTCAGTGGGCGGCGGCAGCGCTTTTTGTGCTGGCGGTCATTATTACGCTCGCAGGCCCGTGGCTGGCGCCTTACGCCGTGGATGAAATCCGCGACATGCCCTTTGCCGCGCCCCAGTCCGGACTACCGGCGGGCAGCGACTATCTCGGCCAGGACGTGCTGAGTCGGGTGCTGAGCGGCGGGCAAATGCTGGTGCTGCTGGCCTTTGCCGCGGTGGCGCTGGCGTGGCTTGTCGGCGGGCTGCTGGGGATCGCTGCCGTCCTGCGCGGCGGCTGGGCGGATCGGCTGCTGCTGGCTGCGGCTGATATCGTGCTCAGCGTGCCCGGCCTGCTGCTGCTGACTCTGATAGTGATGCTCACCGGTAGCGGCTACCGGGCGGCGGTCGCGGCGGCAGTGCTGGTTTCTCTGCCGGATATTTTTCGTCTGACCCGCGCCGCCACCCTGCAGCAGCTGCAGCAGGACTATATCGAAACTGCCCGCTGCCGGGGGGAAACTCCGCTGGCGCTGGCCCTGCGCGAAATCGCCCCGAACCTGCTGCCGCTGCTGCGCGCCGATATCGGCATCCGCCTGCTCAGCGCCATCTTCATTCTCGCCACCGCCAGCTTCCTCGGCCTCGGCGCTGCCCAACCGGGGGTGGACTGGGGGTTAATGATCATGGAAAACCGTCAGGGGCTGATACTGCAGCCCTGGGCAACGCTGCTGCCCGTGGCGGCGATTCTGCTGGTGCTGATCCCGCTGAATGCCTGGCTGGACGGGGTGAGCCTGACCCCGCGCCGCCGCAGGCGCGCCGCCGCGGCTGAAATCTCTTTATCGCCGCCACTACAGGATGACGCGGTGCTGTGCGTGGCGGGTCTGACGCTGCAGCTGCCCGGGCAGACGCTGCTGCGCGACGTTACTCTGACCCTGCATCCGGGAGAGATTGTCGCGCTGGCGGGCGCTTCGGGCAGCGGCAAAAGTACCCTGCTGCGGGCCGTGCTGGGGGCCTACCCGCTCCGGGCTTCGTCCTTGTCGGGAGCGGTCTGGCTCGCCGGCGAGCCGCTGTTGCGCCTGACGCCCCGCGCGCTGCGCCGGTTGCGCAGCCGCCGCGCGGGCTTTGTGCCGCAGGATCCGCGCCAGGCGCTGCTGCCTTCTCAGACCCTCGGCGCCTGCCTGCGGCTTATCGGCGACAGCCGGGGCATCAGCCCCGGCGAGCGTGAGGCGCAGGTGCGGGAACACTTTCGCGAGCTGGGCCTGCCCGACGACGAGGCCTTTCTGCGCCGCTATCCCCACGAGCTTTCCGGCGGCCAGCGGCAGAGGGTAATGGTCACCGCGGCGATGCTCGGCTTCCCGGCGCTGCTGGTAATGGACGAGCCTACCAGCGCGCTGGATGCCGTCGGCACCCGGACGCTGATGGATTGGGTTGCCGGCACCGCCCGCAGCCGCGGTACGGCGGTGCTTTTTGTTGCGCACGATCTGCCCCAGGCCAGCCACATCGCCGATCGGATCGCGGTAATGGACGGCGGGGCGCTGGTGGAGCAGCAGCCGACGGCGCGCTTTTTACAGCAGCCCATGAGCAGCGCGGGCCGCCAGCTGATCGCCGCCTGGCAGCCCGCGCCGCTGTGCCCGCCCGCCGCTGGCGCCGCGCCGCCGCTGCTGGCTGCAGAAGCGCTCACCGCGCACCACCGCCGCCAGACGGTTCTGGGCCCGGTACAGCTGGCGCTGGCGCCCGGCGAGATTTTAACGGTTACAGGGCGCTCCGGCAGCGGCAAAACCACGCTGCTGCGCACCCTGGCGGGCCTGCACGGACAGGGTAGCGGTAGTCTGCTGCTGCAGGGCCGGCCTCTGCCGCGGTCCCTGCACGCCCGGGGCCGGGCGCAAAAGCGGATGATGCAGTACGTGCCGCAAAACCCTGCCAGCTCCCTGAATCCGTTTTATTCGGTCAGGGCGCTGCTCGCGCGCCCGCTGCGCCTGTGCCTGCCCGAGCTTGATGCCGGGCAGCGCCGGGCGCGCATCGCGCAGGCTCTGCAGGACGTGGGGCTTGACGCCAGCCTGCTGGCGCGCCGCGCCGCGAGCCTTTCCGGCGGGCAGCAGCAGCGGGTGGCGCTGGCCTGCGCCTTGATAACCCGGCCGGCACTGCTGCTGTGCGATGAAGTGACCAGCGCGCTGGACGGCCCGTCGCGTCTGGAGATCGTGCGCCTGCTGCAGCGCCTCCAGCAGCGTTACGGCTTTGCCCTATTGCTGGTCACCCACGATTTAACCCTGCCGGCCTGGCTCGGCGGGATGCTGGCCGTTATCGATGACGGTAAGGTCGTCGAACGCGGAAGCGCCGCCGCGCTGCTGGCGAATCCCGAACATCCGGTCACCCGCCAGCTGGTGGACGCCGCCCGACTGACACCTGGAGCTTTTTAATGAGCTGGATCCGCACCCTGGCCGGAACCTCTGAACCCGGCCTGAAACTGTTTTGTCTGCCCCACGCCGGGGGTAATCCCGCGCTGTATCGCGGCTGGCGGGCGCAGCTGCCGCCCGATATTGAACTGAACCTTGTCTGCTATCCCGGACGCCTCGACCGCTGGCAGGAGCCGATGCCCGATCCCCTCTCCGGGCTTGCCCGGGAAGTGGCAACTGC
>NZ_CAJYMB010000120.1 GCF_913775985.1 uncultured Pluralibacter sp.
AAAACCCTGGCGCAGCAGGATCCCGAAGGCTACGCCGAAGGCTGCGAGGCGCTGGCGCACGCCGATCTGCGAGCTGAAATCGGCGCCGTCCGCGCGCCGCTGCTGGTTATCGCCGGCGAGCACGATCCCGTTACCACCGTGGCTGACGCGGATTTCCTCCACCAGCACGTTTCCGGCAGCCGGGAAGTTATTCTGCCCGCCTCGCATCTTTCCAACGTAGAAGCACCGGCGGCGTTCAGCGCCGCGCTGCTGGATTTTTTTAAGGAGTATCAATGACCGACGAAGAACGCTACCGGCAGGGGATTGCTGTGCGCCGCAAAGTGCTGGGTGACGCCCACGTTGACCGCAGCCTGCAGCAGCTGACCCCGCTTAATGAAGAGTTTCAGGACTTTATCTCCCGCTACGCCTGGGGGGACACCTGGACCCGGCCGGGGCTCGATCATCACACCCGCAGCATGATAACCATCGCCATGCTGATTGCCCTCAACCGCGAGGCGGAGTTGAAAATGCACCTGCGGGCCGCATTTAACAACGGCGTCACCCGCGATGAGCTCAAGGAGCTGATCATGCACTCGGCGCTCTACTGCGGGCTGCCCGCGGCCAACGCCACCATGCATCTGGCCCAGCAGGTGTTTGACGAGATAGACGCCAGCGCGAAGTAGCCGCCAGCCCGGCGGGCAAGGCCCGCTAGCTGACGCTCGCCACAAAGGCGTTGAGTTTTTCCAGCGTATCGTCGAAGCGGCCCTCCGCTTCGGCGAAGCGCAGAAAGCCCACCTGCTTCACCAGAATCTCTTTTGGCGTCGGCGTCTGCCCGAGTAGCGCCATCACTTCATCGATAAACGCCGCCAGCGGCATATAGCCTTCCCGCGTCTCCTGGCCCGGCGTCAGGCCGGTCTGCACCGCAGGCGGGGCCAGCTCGATAACGTCCACCCGACCTTTCAGCACCTCGCGCAGCGACACCGTGTAAGAGTGGATCGCCGCCTTGGTGGCGTTATAGGTGGGCGTGGTGACCAGCGGCACGAAGGCCAGTCCGGAGGTGACGTTAATAATCGCCGCGTCAGGCTGGCTGCTAAGGTGATCCACCAGCGCGTCGGTCATGCGGATCGGCCCGAGCAGGTTGGTGGTCACGGTCTCTTCGGCGTCCGTCAGATCCCGCGCCGCGCCGGGATTTTCAAAGCGCATGATCCCCGCGTTGTTGATCAGCACGTTGAGGGCGGGGTAGGCCGACAGCAGCCGTTTCGCGAAATCCGCAATCCCTTCCGCGCTGCTGGCGTCCAGCGTCATAGCGTGAATATTGTCCCGGCCCGCAGCGGAAGCATCCAGCGCCTCGCGCCGCCGTCCGGCGATAATGACGGTGTTGCCCAGATCGTGCAGGCGGTGGGCCAGCGCTTCCCCGATGCCCGATCCGCCGCCGGTGATCAGAATGGTATTACCTGAGATCTTCAAATGGTTTTCTCCATATTTAATGTGCCCTGGTTAATTGGCGTTGCGCGCAGGTGGCAGGCAAGAGAATACGGCCAGCGCACGCGCTTTTGCGCCTCTTTAAATTGCCTGTTCACCCGCGATTTGCGGCAACTCTTTCAGGATAGACCAGGATACGAGCGGCTTCGGGTGATAAATTCGCCGGTTCGGCAGGGCGTTTGTAAAAGTGCGGCCCCGGGACTTGATCGTTGGGAATAGATAGCGATACTGTATTTATATACAGTAATTATGGATTGACGTTATGGATCTACTCATCCCTTATCACATTTATAACGGCGCGCCGCTGCCGCTGTTCCTCGAACGGGTGCCCTGTGGCTTCCCCAGCCCGGCCCAGGATTACGAGGAAGACCGCATTAACCTGCACAACCTGCTGGTGAGCCACCCGAGCGCGACCTTTTTTATCCGCGCCAGCGGAGATTCGATGCTGGGTGCCGGAATAAGCCACGGCGATCTGCTGGTGGTGGACCGCTCCCTGACCGCCCGGCACGGCGACATCGTGGTGGCATCGGTGGACGGTGAATTTACGATAAAAGAGCTGCAGACCAGGCCGTTTCTGCGCCTGATCCCCCGCAACCGCAATTATCCCGCCATTTCGTTTCAGGATGGAGACGAGCTGCAAATTGTCGGCGTCGTCACCTCCGCCGTGAAGATGTTTAAATAGCCATGTTTGCGCTGGTGGACGTTAATAATTTTTACACCTCCTGCGAGACGGTTTTTCGTCCGGATTTGCAGGGTAAACCGATTGTGGTGGTCTCCAATAACGACGGCTGCGTAATTTCCCGCTCGGCGGAAGCAAAAGCGCTGGGCATTAAAATGGCGGCGCCGTACTTCAAAATTAAAGAGGAATTGCGCCGCCATCAGGTAACAGTATTTAGCTCGAACTACGCGCTGTATGCCGATCTCAGCGCCCGGGTGATGGATACGCTGGCGGAAATGGCGCCGCGCGTTGAAATTTACTCCATTGATGAGGCGTTTCTCGACGTGTCGGGCATCGCCCACTGCATGCCGCTCCTTGAGTTTGGCCAGCAGATCCGCCGCACCCTGCGCCAGAACATTGGCCTGACGGTGGGGGTCGGTATTGCGCCCACCAAAACGCTGGCCAAGCTCGCGAACTATGCCGCCAAACGCTGGCCGGCAACCGGCGGCGTGGTTGACCTCTCCAGCCCCGAACGCCAGCGCCGGCTGCTGGCGCAGGTACCGGTTGATGAGGTATGGGGCGTCGGGCGACGCATCAGCAAAAAGCTGACGATGATGGGCATTGAAACTGCGGGCGATCTCGCCAACAGCTCGCTGTGGGTGATGCGCAAGCATTTTAACGTGGTGCTGGAGCGCACCGTGCGTGAGCTGCGCGGTGAAAAGTGCCTGCCGCCGGAGGAGTTCGCCCCCACCAAGCAGCAGATCATGTGCAGCCGCTCCTTCGGCTACCGCATCACCGACTATGAGGAGATGCGCCAGGCCGTCTGCACCTACGCCGAGCGCGCGGCGGAGAAGCTGCGCGGGGAAAAGCAGTTCTGCCGCTTTATCAGCGTCTTTATCCGCACCAGCCCCCACGCCGACGGAGAGAGCTATTACGCCCGGCAGGCGGCAACGACGCTGATTATCCCCACCAATGACACCCGCGATATTATTCACGCGGCCACCGGCGCGCTGGATCGCATCTGGCAGGAGGGGCACCGCTACGTGAAAGCCGGTATCATGCTGGCGGATTTTTTCAGCAACGGCGTGGCGCAGCTGGATCTGTTCGGCGAGCAGACGCTGAAGCCCAACAGCGCGGCGCTGATGGATGTGGTCGACGATATCAATAAAAAAGGCCGGGGACGCATCTGGTTTTCCGGGCAGGGCAGCGAGAAAACCTGGGCAATGAAGCGGGAGATGCTCTCGCCAAAATATACCACGCAGTTCAGCGACCTGCCGTGGGTGAAATAGCTTATTTGGGGAGCAAACGTAGGTAACGTACAGGCAGCCTGAAGGAGGACGGGTATAATAGAGTTTATTTAGGCGGTTTCATTATAGGTTCTTGTAATTATTTTTTTAAAATAAAAAGACTTTAAGTGTAAATAAAAGATGGCTGGAAGTTAACATCCGTTTTCGTACTCGTTAATATAAATGAAATTGCGATAAAGTGAGTGGGGTTTTATGCTGACTCTGCGCCACTATTATTTGCCCGCTTTTACATTTAGCGTTGATAGTCATAATGACTCTTAGATGAGTGGTAAAAGAGGTGTTCTTTAAGGTATACGATAAAAACTTGAACAGGATTAAAAGGTGATAATATGCTTGATACTTTTTTGGAAGATAAAGCAAATAATAGAAAGGTTAGTGAAGCCGTATTATCAGCATTCATTATCATTGAGGACTTTAAAGAAGGACTGCAGATTTCTGGTACCTGTTGGAGTCTTCGGCACATCCATGAGTTTTGCCCTGAAAGACCGCCGTTTGAGGGCGGTTACGGAAGTCAAGCTTTCGGGGATTCGCTCATTTTCCGCGTTACTCGGCCTGCAGTCTTACCCCTTCGGGGTCAGCGCAAGCGCTGCTCAAAGCATCAAAGATGCTTGGTCAAGTAACTCGGATTATTTCGGGTATAGCAAGGAAAACTTCTGAAATGAATAAAAATATCTTATTTTAGGCAAAGAATTCGATCTTGAACTTATAAATATCTATGATGAACTATCTGCAATAGATTTTACACAAAATATAGAATTGCAAATAATGGTCCTTGATGAGAATTTATTACAGTTATCTTTTGAATCTGGGATAGTCATTGATATCGGCTGGTATCCGGCTTTTGATGTTAAAGGTGCGTTTATCGTTTACAAAGTCGTCAATGGCTGCTGGGATAAACCTGAATATAAATGCAATGTGGGTTGGGATAAAAGTAGGTTGATTACTAAACTCAAAGAGGTCATCGGTGAAGTTCGGATCGAGTAATATGCTCTACAGAAACCAACAGCCAAAGAGGAAAACACAATGGAGCAGGAATTTACTCCCGAGCAACAGACGCTGATTCTGGAGACGCTCGCGCGTCGCGAAGCGGCGTTAATCCAGCAGGTGGAGGAAGCTATCGCGCAGACAGAAACCGATGCCAACGCCGAGTTTGCCCAAAACGGCATCGCGTTTACAGCACACTCACCGGCGAACGCCGATTATCTCAGCGCGGTATTGCTCGGCGCGCTGTTTGACCGCCTGCACCGCGGCGATCGCGCCCTGGGCGCGCATATTCTGACGATGGAAGCGAAACGGCTGGGCATCAGCCTGCTGGTAGACTGACGCCCCGGCGGCTATTTCTGAATCAGATAGCGAATGGTTGGCCCGTCCTGCTGTATATCCAGCACGGTGTAGCCGTGGTTTTTCGCATCCAGCGGGATGTTGTTAATGGACTGCGGGCAGTCGCTGACCACTTCCAGGATCTCTCCCTTTTTCAGGGACGGCATCGCTTCCAGCGTAGCGACCGCCGGATAGGGGCAGGGCTCACCCACCATATCCAGGCGATAATCGGGAACAATCGTTTTCATGCGGTCTCCTTGAGGGTTGCCGCCGATGCGGATTTGCGGCGAAAGAAGCGTTTTTCCCAGATGATAATCAGCGCCAGCGCCAGAGCTAATAGCAGGTAAGTCACCAGCAGCCCGCCCAGCGGCCCGAAGGCGCTGAGCAGATTAACCTTGTCCCAGCGGGTGGCCAGTGCCGGGGAGATATCGTCCCAGCAGTAGGCCAGTATTGTCGAGCCGATAACGTTGCCCAGTCCTACCCACCAGTAGTGCACCTGGCCTTCCACGGCGCGGTACATCCAGCCGGTTTCGCAGCCGCCCGCCAGCACGATGCCGAAGCCAAATAGCAGGCCTCCGATGACGGCGTTGGGCCCCGCCCACATAATTTTGGGTTCGGCACCGAGCTGAACATAGCCGAAGATGCCGATCGCGCTGGCCGCCATGCCAAAAATAATGGCCTTCGCCATCTGGGAGCGGCCGGTTATCCACAGATCGCGAAAGGCGGAGGTGAAACAGATCTGCGCCCGCTCAATCAGCAGCCCGAAGCCGATACCAAACAGCATCGCCAGGCCGAGCTTAGGATTGCCCGCTGCGGTGAGCAGTCCCCAGCCTGTCATGGCGATAAATACCAGCATGCCGAGGCGAAAGCGCCGCCGGGCCTGGTCAGGCTTTTGCGTCAGCGGAGAGGCGGCGGAAACTTTCTGCAGCGTGACCGGAATGCGGAACAGAGGCAGCAGAGTAAATCGCGCGCCAAACCACGAACCGATGGCGGTAGCGATAGCAAAAAACCACGCGTGCAGCGAGAACTGTGGTATGCCGGTGAAAAAGGCCGCCAGATTACAGCCCATCGCCAGCCGCGCGCCGAATCCGGCGATAATGCCGCCGGCCACCGCCTGAACAATACGGATCCTGCTGCGGGGGAGGCGCAGCTTGACGTTGTTGGCCCACAGCGCCGCGGCCAGGCAGCCGCCGAACATGCCGATAATCATCATGCCGTCGATGCGGGTCAGCGGCGTGCCCTCCAGGTGGATGAGCTTGTAGTAGCCCCAGGTTTCAGTATGCACGCCTGCCAGCTGCAGCAGCTGGCCGCCCCAGCGGGTAAATTCGCCGGTCACTGCCCAGAAGGTGCCAGTCAGGCCAAAATAGTAGGTAGAGAGAATGCCTGCGGCGATAACCGCGGGGACGGGGGACCAGAATTTTACCAGCCACGCCTGCCGGAACTGCTGCCATGTCATAGAAGTACCTCTGAACTCAGAAGGAACGCTGCCCGTAGGGCAAAAGGATGAGGGATAATACGCGAGTTTTCAGGGGAAAAACCTCGAAAGGATCAAAAGGAACGGGAATGAAAAGCTGCGCTCGGTGCCGTCATGATCAACGTAGCGCTAATTGCGCATCAGGAATCTTTTGGATACTTTATTCGCTTATTTCCAGATATGAAAGCAAGGACGAACATGGCTTTTACAGGCACGGAAAGTCGCTTTATTAGGGGGGCCTGCCGTGAATAAAAAAAGATCCGCAGTATTGTGTGCTGGCCTGATTGCGTTTTGGACTTGCGCGGCTTTCGCCGCAGGAGAATCCCAGAACTCACCGCAGGCCAGCGAAAGAACCTACGCGCAAAACTATAAAGATGGGGTTCTGGCAACCTGCATTGCGACGGCCTATGCCAAAAATAAAGAGGCCGGAATAGATGCCGGCAGCAGCGCCAGCGCGCTGCGCGACTGGACCTATTACGATCTTGAACAGAGTCCGGACGCGGTTAAAGCGCTGGTCGACAGTTATCTGGCCCGGGATTACAGCAATCCGCTGGCCGAGTCGGAGATTAAAGGTATTAAGTTCGACCTGCTTAAGTGTTTCGATCTTTACCACAGCGCCGCGCTGCAAAAGCTGGTGCAGAGGGTGGTGATGAAACCAAACCGGCGCTGGCGTCAGGATCATCCCGCGCCGTGAAATAGCCCTGCAGGGAACAGGGGCGGGCGGATTAAACGTTTCGCTTCCGCCCTCAGTAAATCACCATCCCCGAATAGGGCGCTTCCCGACACGCCGCCAGCCGGCTCTCCAGCGTGCCGCAGTGGGCCTCAAGCCGGTGGCTGTCCGGGTCGAGAAAATAGAACGAGGCGCCCTCGCTTTTGTTGCGCTTCCACTCACTCACTCCCGCCGCCAGCATGCTCGCCCGAAAAGCGGGCAGCGCCGCTTCCGCCAGCGTAAAGGCGTAATGGGTGTAGTCCCGCCGGTCATCCACGTCGTCCAGAGACAGGCACAGCCAGAGCCCGTCGAGGGAAAGATAGGCACCGCTGTCCCAGCGGGCGCGCAGGGTAAAACCGAGCAGCCTCGGATAAAACGCCACGCTGCGGGCGATGTCGCGCACCGCCAGCGTCATGTGGTTAAGCCCCGCCAGCACGCAGTGCCTCCCGCTGTTTATGCAGGTGATGCAGCCAGCTCTCCCGGGTCAGGGTAAACAGCAGGCTGGGCGGGCGGTCGGCGATGTCCTCAACTTCCCGGCTGTAGCGCAGCCCCGCTTTTTGCAGCACCCGCTGGGAGGCGAGGTGGTTGCGCCGCACCAGCGCGGAGATCTCCATCAGGGACAGGGCGGTAAAGCCGTGGTGGAGAGCAAAACAGCCGAGTTCGGTAGCGAGTCCCTGGCCCCAGACGCCGGTCTCAAAACGAAAACCGAGATTGTTGATTTTGCATTCGGGGGCGTCGCGGACGTTCAGCCCGCCGAAACCAATCACTTTCTCCGGGGCGCGGCGCAGGGTGATGGCCCAGCAGCCGAAGCCGTCGCGCTGCCACTGGGATACCCAGCGGACGAGCACGCCCTGAGTAAAGGCCAGATCCGGAAAGGGACCGGCGGGATTGTAGGTGTTGGTTTCCGGATCGCCGTAGATACGAAAGAGATCGGCCAGATCGTCGTCCCGCACCGGGCGGTATTGCATTCGCGCAGAGTGTAGTTCCATCGTAAACCTCGCTTCTGAAATCGAAATAAACGCAGCAGCAGGTAATCTGATTCAGTAAGAGTAGCGGCTAATCGTAAGATGAGCATATCGTTAAGCGTTGCGTGGGAGATATTCACATGATTGATGATGCAGGTTTTATTACCGCGCCGGTGAGCGGGGCGCTGCAGCCGGAATTTCGCGGGCTGGTGGAGGAGGTTGTTAACCGGCTCACCTTGCGGCTTGGCGACGCGCTGCACAGCATTTATCTGTACGGCAGCGTTGCCCAGGGCCGGGCGCTACCGGGTGTCTCGGACCTGGATGTCTGCCTGATTCTGAAGCGTCCGCCGACTGAAGCAGAAAACCGCGTGATTGCCGGGATCGACGAATGCCGCGGTCGTTATCCCGGTGTGGCTTGTAAAACAGATGTCGATGTGGGGACGCTGGCCGACGCGCTGGCGCCGGAAAACCTGTATAGCTGGGGCTACTGGCTCAGGCACCACTGCCGCTGCATCTACGGCGACGATCTTAGCGTGCGGTTTCCGCCATTTCGTCCTTCAAAACACATTGCCCTGGCGCTAAACGGTGACGTTATGACCGTGCTGGAGAAGTACATCGCGGACCTCAATAAAGAGGAAACCGGCATACAGCGGCGGCTGCTGCGCCGGGCGGCGGCCCGCAGGTTGGTGCGCGCGACCAATATACTGCGCGGCGATAATGATGCCGACTGGCCGGACACACTGGAAGAGTATGCCAATCGCTTTCGCAGACGGTATCCGTGCCGCGCGGCGGATATCGATTATTTTGTTCGGGAAAGCCGCAACCCCGGCAACGATACGCGCGACTTTATTACCCGCCTGCGGCAATTTATGACCTGGCTCGGCGGGTGCTGCGCCGATATAAGGTACAATCCCGCCCCTCATTCTTTGACCGATAGCGATCCTCAATGAAAGACAACATCAATCAGGACATCACCCTCCGTAAGCTCAGCGTCTTTATGATGTTTATGCAAAAGGGCAATATCGCCCGCACCGCCGAGGCGCTGGAGCTCAGCAGCGTCAGCGTGCACCGGGCGCTGCATACGCTGGAAGAGGGGATCGGCTGCGCGCTGTTTGTCCACAAGGGGCGAAACCTAATCCCGCTGCCGGCGGCGCTCACCTTGCAGGAGTACGGGCAGGAGGTGCTGTCGCTGATGAGCAAAGGGGTGGAGGAGACTCGTAAGGTGGCGGGGGTCGGCAGCGGCCGCCTGCGCATCGGCACGCTTTACTCCCTGACGCTGGAAACGGTGCCGAAAATTATTATGGGCATGAAGTTGCGGCGC
>NZ_CAJYMB010000121.1 GCF_913775985.1 uncultured Pluralibacter sp.
TTGATGCTGTCCCACGGCAGCGCGTTGTCTTCATACTTCTCACCGGTTTCAGTATCTTCGCTGGCCGTCGGCATCAGCAGATCCGGCGTTACGCCTTTGCGCTGGGTGCTGCCGCCGTTGATGCGGTAGAACTTCTGAATCGTGTACTGCACCGATCCCAGCGCAGGCCAGTCCGGACGCAGCATCTGATCGTAGATACGATTCAGGGAACGATACTGCTGCACCGTACCTTTACCAAACGTCGGCTCGCCAACGATAAGCGCCCGGCCGTAGTCCTGCATCGCCGCGGCGAAAATCTCGGACGCGGAAGCGCTGAAGCGGTCAACCAGCACCACCAGCGGGCCTTTATAATAAACGACGCCGTCAGTATCGCTGTCTTCGCGCACCTTGCCGTTATTATCCCGCACCTGAACAACCGGGCCGGAAGGAATAAACAGGCCTGACAGGGATACTGCCTCAGTCAGCGCTCCGCCGCCGTTGCTGCGCAAGTCGATAATGATGCTGCGAACATTCTGTTTCTCCAGCTTCTGCAGCTGGGCCTTCACGTCATCCGTGAGCCCAACGTAGAAGCCAGGTATGTCCAGAACGCCCACTTTTTGACCATCGACGGTTTTAACCGACATCTTCACCGCGCGATCTTCAAGGCGGATACGCTCGCGCGTCAGGGTAACAATCCGAGTCTTGGTGCCCTTACCGGCAGGGAGAACCTCAAGGCGAACCTTGCTGCCCTTCGGACCTTTAATGAGCGCCACCACGTCATCCAGACGCCAGCCAATCACGTCTACCGGAGATTTGCCGGGCTGGCCGACGCCGACGATGCGATCGCCAACGCTAATGGCTTTACTCTTGGCCGCAGGACCACCTGCCACCAGCGAGTTGATTACGGTGTAGTCATCATCCATCTGCAGTACCGCGCCGATGCCCTCAAGAGAGAGGCTCATTTCGGTGTTGAACTGCTCGGTGTTGCGCGGTGAGAGATAGTTGGTGTGCGGGTCAATTTCATGCGCAAAAGCGGTCATCGCCAGCGAAAAGACATCTTCACTGTTGGTTTGCGCGAGGCGGCGAATAGCGAATTTGTAGCGGCGCTGAAGCGTATCGCGGATTTCTTTATCCGATTTACCTGACAGCTTCAGGCTCAGCTCGTCGTACTTAACTTTACCGTCCCAAAGGCTATTGAGTTCGGCTTCGTCTTTAGGCCACGGTGATTTGCGACGATCCAGATTAAACGTATCTTTACCGTTAAAATCCATCGGACGCTCAAGCACTTTCAGCGCGTACTGATAGCGCTCGAACCGGCGCTTCTGCGCCAGGTTATAAAGATCGTAGAAAAGGTCAAGTTTGCCGCTGCGCAGTTCGTCGCCCACTTCCGACTTGCGTGCCTGATATTTAGCGACATCATCCGCCAGCAGCACATTGTGGCTGTAATCCAGCAGGTTGAGATAGCGATCGAATATTTTCGCCGAAAAGGCGCTATCGAGATCGAACTGGCGATAGTGCGAACGGGTGAAGCGAGACGTCACACGCTCGCTCACCGTTGCATGCTGAGGCTCCTCTTTCAGAATGGGAATCTGCGAAGCCTCAGTAATATTAGTAATTTTATCAACGGCGAAAGACTGGCCTGCCAGGAGCAGCATGCCAGCGAGCGCGGTGACCTTAAATAATTTGTTCATGCCTGGCCCGGCCTCCGTTTCAGAACGCCAGATGTTCTGCGCGTACAATCATCGACATACCAGAAGTCAGCTGTACACGAACGCCATCTTTGGTGATTTCCACTACAGTGGCATCCATTGCGTTGTTGCCCGCTTTAACTTTCAGGGACTGGCCAACGGTTAATACGGATACGTCTGAGACCGGAGTGAGTTTTTCCTCACGCGCAGGCTGTGGCGCTCTGGGCGCTGCCGGTTTCGCTGCGCTACGCGGCTTGCGATCGCCCTCTTCCGGCTTGCGGCGCGGCTGAGGACGCGGCTTGCGCTCGCGGCGCGGTGCGCCTTCCTGTTCACCGGCAGCAGCGGCGGCTTCACGCTTCTTCGCCTGTACTTCGGCACGCTGAGCCTGCACGCGGGCTTTCGCCTCTTCCAGCTGCTGGCGAGCGTGCTGTACGTGCTGCTCATCCAGTTCGCCGCACGGGTTGCCGTCCAGATCGACGCGGATCGCACCCGCTTTGATGCCGTACAGATAGCGCCAGCTTGAAGTATAAAGACGCAGAGCAGAACGCAGCTGAGTTTTGCTGAGATTCATCTCACCCTCAACGCGAGCCACCAGATCCTGAAAAATACCAATTTTCAGCGGGCGCGCTTCGCCTTCAGCACTAAAACAGTGTGGAAAGCGTTCGGCCAAAAAAGCGATAACTTCTTTACTGCTATTCAACTTAGGTTGATTTTCCATGAAATTTCCTGATTACAACGGACGTAGCCAACTTTCCGCAGGCATGAACAGGCGACATTATAATGACGCTATCGGTAAATGCTACGTTAACCGTTGATTATCCTGCGACAGGCTGAAAGAATTTGTGATAGTCGGTGCCTTCAAGCAGGGACTGGAGCTGATTGACCAGCGTGCGCAAGCCCTGTTCATCCTCTGCACTAAAGCGCGAATACGCCGTGCTGTCGATATCGAGAACGCCAATAACGTGCCCATTGACGACAAGAGGGAAAACAATTTCGGCATTGCTGGCAGCATCACAGGCGATGTGCCCGTCAAAGGCGTGAACGTCATCCACGCGCTGAACCGCATTTTTTGACGCGGCGGTGCCGCAGACGCCGCGGCCAAGAGGAATGCGCACGCAGGCAATCTTACCCTGGAACGGCCCCAGCACCAGCGTATTATCCTCAAGTAAATAAAAGCCCGCCCAGTTAACGTCGGAAAGACGCTCAAAAAGCAGCGCGCTGGTATTGGCCAGCGTGGCTAAAAAACTGGTTTCACCTGCCATTAATGCCTGAAAGTCGCGGTTAAGATCCGCGTAAAACTCGGTTTTGTTCATTTTATGTTCACTTTGTGGTGCTAACCTGTCCCATTACTGGACGTTGACGCGAAGTATAATAAAATAATCATTCATTGCGCCGAGGCTCAAGTTGATTTCATTCATGTTACGATAGCGTTATACAATCATTTTAAAAACGAATAAATGGCACGAAGAGCGACCCAAATAACGCCTGGCAAAAAAATCACCGTTCACGCTATCGGGAAGCCTCTCGCCATGACGGGCTATCACCGCTGTCCGGAGTGTGACACGCTGTTCTGCTTGCCGCAGGTAAAATCCAATCAGATAGCCCGCTGCCCGTGCTGCAATGCCAAAATTCGCAGCGGCCGCGACTGGTCGCTGACGCGCCTGGGCGCAATGGCCATTGCCATGCTGCTGCTAATGCCTTTCGCCTGGAGCGAACCGCTGCTGCACCTCGACCTCTTCGGCATGGGGCTTAACGCCAGCCTGCTGCAGGGCATCTGGCAGATGACAGACCAGGGCGATCCGATCCCCGCCGCTATGGTGCTGTTTTGTACCGTCGGTGCACCGCTGGTTCTGGTCCTCTCTATCGCCTATCTCTGGCTCGGCAATACGCTGGGTATGAACCTGCGCCCGGTGCTCATTATGCTGGAAAAACTTAAAGAGTGGGTGATGCTGGATATTTATCTGGTGGGAATAGGCGTTGCCGCAATCAAAGTGCAGGATTATGCCTATATCCAGCCCGGCACCGGCCTGGTGGCGTTTGTCTCGCTGGTGGTGCTCAGCATTTTAACCCTGATTCATCTCAACATCGAGCAGCTCTGGGACCGATTTTACCCCCAGCGCCCGGCCCTGAGGCCCGATCCCGGCCTGCAAATCTGTCTTGGTTGCCACCACACCGGTTTCGCCGATTCACGCGGCCGCTGCCGGCGCTGCCACATCCCTTTACGTCACCGCCAGCCGTACAGCCTGCAAAAAAGCTGGGCGGCGCTGATAGCCTCACTGATTTTTCTGTTTCCGGCTAACCTGCTGCCTATCTCCGTGGTGTATGTTAACGGTGCCCGCCAGGACGATACGATCCTTTCCGGGATAATGTCGCTGGCCAGCAGCAATATTGCGGTGGCGGCGGTGGTCTTTATCGCCAGTATTCTGGTGCCGTTCACCAAAGTGCTGGTACTGCTGGCGCTGCTGATTTCGATTCATTTTAAGTGCGAGCGCGGACTGAAAGCGCGCATGGCGCTGCTGCGTATCGTGAAATGGATTGGCCGCTGGTCGATGCTGGATCTGTTTGTCATGGCGCTGACGATGTCGCTTATCAACCGCGACCAGCTGCTTGCTTTTACTATGGGACCCGCCGCGTTTTATTTCGGCTCGGCGGTAATATTGACTATTCTTGCTGTTGAATGGCTGGACAGCCGCTTACTTTGGGATGCACATGAGTCAGGAAACGCCCGCTATACCGACTGAAGCGCGTATTAAAACCAAACGCCGAATCTCCCCTTTCTGGCTGCTGCCGATTATTGCGCTGCTGATTGCCGGGTGGCTCATATGGACGACTTATCAGGATCGCGGCACAACGGTCACGATTGATTTTATGTCAGCTGACGGCATTGTGGCCGGACGCACGCCAGTTCGCTATCAGGGCGTGGAGGTCGGTACGGTTCAGGAAATTAGCCTCGGAAAAAATCTGAACAAAATCGAGGTTAAGGTCAGCATTAAGAACACCATGAAAGACTCGCTGCGTGAGGACACCCAGTTCTGGCTGGTCACGCCTAAAGCGTCGCTGGCGGGGGTTTCCGGGCTTGATGCGCTGGTTGGCGGCAACTATATCGGCATGATGCCCGGGGAAACGGGCAAGGAAGAGGATCACTTCACCGCCCTCGATACTCAGCCGCGCTTTCACCTCAATAACGGCGAGCTGATGATACATCTTCGGGCGCCAGATTTAGGATCGCTCAACAGCGGATCGCTGGTTTATTACCGTAAAATCCCGGTCGGTCGCGTCTATGACTACTCGATCAATACCAACGGTCGGGGCGTTACCGTCGATCTGCTGATTGAGCGGCGCTTTACTAATCTGGTGAAAAAAGGCAGCCGCTTCTGGAACGTTTCCGGCGTGAAGGCCGACGTTGGCCTGAGCGGCGCTAAAGTGCAGCTCGAAAGCCTCGCGGCCCTGGTTAACGGCGCGATTGCATTTGACTCCCCCGCGGACTCAAAGCCAGCCGACCAAAATGACGAGTTTGGCTTGTATGAAGATCTGGCCCACAGCCAGCGCGGCGTTATCGTCAAGCTTGATTTACCCGGCGGCGCCGGGCTAAAAGCCGGCTCCACCGCCCTGATGTATCAGGGCCTGGAAGTGGGCGAACTGAGCAAACTTAATCTCAATCCCGGCGGTGCGGTGACCGGTGAAATGACTGTCGATCCGAGCGTCGTCAGCCTGATGCGCGAGAACACCCGCATTGAGCTGCGCAATCCCAAAATTTCGCTGGATAATGCCAACCTCAGCTCGCTGCTGACCGGCAGCACCCTCGAGCTGATCCCGGGGGATGGCGAACCGCGCGATCATTTCGTGGTCTTGCCGGCGGATAAAACCCTGCTGCAGGAGCCGGGCGTTATTACCTTTACCCTCACCGCTCCGGACTCTTACGGCGTCGATGCCGGGCAGCCAATTATTTTGCACGGAATCAAAGTAGGCCAGGTGCTTGAGCGCAAACTGTCCGCCAAAGGGGTTACCTTCTCCGCCGCGGTGGACCCGCAGTATCGCGAGCTGCTGCACGGCGACAGTAAATTTGTGGTTAATAGCCGGGTTGATGTCAAAGTGGGCCTCGACGGCATCGAGTTCCTCGGCGCCAGCGCCAGCGAATGGATCAGCGGCGGTATTCGTATATTGCCGGGCAAAAGCGGCGCAATGAAGCCGGAATATCCGCTGTACGCCAACCTTGAAAAGGCGCTGGAAAACAGCATCAGCGATCTGCCAACCACTACCCTTACCCTTACCGCAAACTCTCTGCCTGACGTGCAGGCCGGTTCGGTTGTGCTGTACCGCAAGTTTGAGGTTGGCGAGGTGATCACCGTCCGGCCGCGCGCTAACGCCTTCGATATCGATCTTCATATCAAGCCGGAGTATCGCGATTTGCTGAAGCCTGACAGCGTATTCTGGGCCGAGGGTGGTGCTAAAGTGCAGCTGAACGGTGCCGGGCTGACGGTACAGGCCTCCCCGCTTTCCCGGGCGCTAAAGGGTGCTATCAGTTTTGATACCCTGAGCGGCGCCGGAGCAGGCAAAAGCAAGGGCGATAAGCGTTTTCTGTATGCTTCCGAAACTGCCGCCCGCGCGGTCGGCGGCCAGATTACTCTTCACGCTTTTGACGCCGGCAAGCTGGGTGCAGGTATGCCGATCCGTTACCTCGGTATTGATATCGGCCAGATCCAGAGCCTGGAACTGATCACCAACCGCAACGAGGTGCAGGCCAAAGCCGTGCTTTATCCGGAATATGTCAATACCTTCGCCCGGGCCGGGACGCGCTTTTCGGTGGTTACGCCGCAAATCTCAGCAGCTGGCGTCGAGCATCTGGATACCCTTTTACAGCCCTACATTAACGTAGAGCAGGGACGAAAAGGCGCACCGCGACGCGACTTCGAGCTGCAGGAAGCCACCATCACCGATTCACGTTACGTGGACGGCCTGAATATTGTGGTAGAAGCGCCGGAAGCCGGCTCCCTGAGCATCGGCACGCCGGTGCTGTTCCGTGGCATTGAAGTGGGTACGGTAACCGGACTGCAGCTCGGCTCCCTGTCAGATCGCGTGATGGTGGCCCTGCGCATCAGCCAGCGCTACCAGCACCTGGTGCGCAATAACTCCATTTTCTGGCTGGCCTCGGGCTATTCGCTGGACTTCGGGATTATCGGCGGCGTGGTGAAAACCGGCACCTTTAATCAGTTCATTCGCGGCGGTATTGCCTTTGCAACGCCGCCGGGAACGCCGCTGGCGCCAAAAGCGCAGGAAGGCAAGCATTTCCTGCTGGAGGATGCGGAACCGAAAGAGTGGCGCACCTGGGGTACCGCCCTGCCGCGCTAGCGCCTGGCAACCGCTGTGGCTGCCTGTATTAGAAAGTGGTGTCGCTGTGGTAAACTGCGCGCCACTTTTTTTCGATCGTGGTACGTTTCGTGGCTTACCTTCCCGATGCTTTTCTTGACCTGATGCGCGAGGCCCTGCCGCCTCATCTCTCTTTTGACGAGTTTGTCGCCGCCTGCCAGCGCCCGCTGCGCCGCAGCATCCGCGTCAACACGCTTAAAATTACCACCGCGGATTTCTTAAAGCTGGTTGCGCCCTACGGCTGGCGGCTGACGCCAATCCCGTGGTGCGAGGAGGGCTTCTGGATCGAACGCGACGACGACGAACTGCTGCCGCTCGGCAGCACCGCCGAGCACCTCAGCGGCCTGTTTTACATTCAGGAAGCCAGCTCAATGCTGCCGGTAAGCGCGCTGTTCGCTGACGATACCAGGCCCCGGCTGGTCATGGACGTTGCTGCTGCGCCGGGCTCGAAAACCACCCAGATCGCAGCGCGTATGGGCAATGCAGGGCTGATCCTCGCCAACGAATTCTCCGCCAGCCGGGTGAAAGTCCTGCACGCCAACATCAGCCGCTGCGGCGTCAGCAACGTGGCGCTGACTCATTTCGACGGTCGGGTATTCGGCCCCGCCCTGCCGGAAACCTTCGACGCGATTCTTCTTGATGCACCCTGCTCCGGGGAAGGCGTAGTGCGCAAAGATCCGGACGCGCTGAAAAACTGGTCACCGGAAAGCAACCACGAGATTGCCCTGACCCAGCAGGCCCTGATGGAGAGCGCGTTCCACGCGCTGCGTCCGGGTGGCACGCTGGTTTATTCTACCTGCACGCTCAACCGGGAAGAAAATGAGGCGATTGTCGCGCAGCTGCTGGAAGCTTTCCCCCAGGCGGTCGAGGTCGTTTCGCTAGGCGGACTGTTTAACGGCGCCGATGCCGCCCTGACGCCGGAAGGCTTTCTGCACGTTTTCCCGCAGATTTACGACTGCGAAGGGTTCTTTGTCGCGCGCCTGCGCAAAACGGCTTCGGTCCCCGCGCTGCCGGCTCCGGGTTACAAAGTCGGCAAGTTTCCATTTACGCCGGTTAAAGGCCGGGACGCGGCGGCGATTACGCAGGCCGCCGCCGCCGTCGGACTGGAGTGGAGCGACGAGCTGCAGCTGTGGCAGCGCGATAAAGAGATCTGGCTGTTTCCTGAGGCCGCCGGCGCACTGGCTGGGAAGGTACGCTTCTCGCGGATTGGCATACGGCTCGCCGAGAGCTTCAACAAAGGCTATCGCTGGCAGCATGAAGCCGTCGTCGCGCTGCCGCTCAATCCCCGCTTTGCCTTTGAGCTGAGTAAGGCCGAGGCGGAAGAGTGGTATCGCGGCCGCGACCTGTGGCCTGACGAGCCGCCCGTCCGGGATGAAGTGATTGTCACCTTTCAGGGCTATCCGCTGGGGCTGGCGAAAAAAGTGGGCTCCCGTATTAAAAATAGCTATCCGCGGGAGCTGGTACGCGACGGCAAATTATTTAACTAAAAGACGTGACGGAGTTCAAATAATAAACATCTTTGGACTGGTAATGCCCGCCGTTTTATCTACGATGAAAGTGTGACGACCAACTGGTCGTACCACATTGATGCGGATAATGGAGAGCACTATGGCCAAAACCAGCGTACGCATCGGCGCCTTCGAAATTGACGACGCCGAGCTGCACAGCGAGCAGGAAGGGGAGCGAACGTTAATCATCCCCTGTAAGTCAGACCCGGATCTTTGCATGCAGCTGGACGGCTGGGACATTGATACCAGCGTTCCCGCCTTCCTTAATGGAAAACAATCGGTTCTTTACTGTAAACACTACGATCGCCAGTCCGATGCCTGGGTCATGCGCCTCGCCTGACTCAAAAGGAACCCGCCCAAAGGCGGGTTATTTATTCCCGCCCCGCCGCTTTTCTCCTACACTCTTCTCAGGCTTTAAGGATTGAGGAAGAGATGTTCGCTCTCGTTTTGTTTATCTGCTATCTCGACGGCGGCTGCGAAGATGTGGTTCTTGACGTCTATCGTACGGAGGCGCAGTGCGTCAGGGCAATGGATGTGCAGCGGCTGCGCTACGGCGGCTGCTATCCTGTTGAAGATTATATCGATTCTTTCTGGCACCCCGCTCAGGAGTTCAGCGATTTCTGAGCAATAGCACAATCGGTTTTGCGCCCCGCTGCCCGCTTTGGTTATGATCGTTTTTGGCATTGTTGAAATGATTAATCAATCGAGCGGGATAATGAGTAAAACGGAAATTGCCCTGATAGTCCTGTTAGTGCTGATTATCGGCTTTGGCATCTGGTTCATCTTCAGCGGCGCCATCTGGGAATTTGTTAGCTATTGTGAAACGCTGCTCTACCCTGAAATCAACTCTCCGCGGTAATCCCACATAAAACCCTTCATTAAACGGGCATTATTCCCCGCAACAATATTAATATTGCAGAGGTCAATCACGACGGGGTTAGGATATATCGTATATCATACTGTGCTATCGCCTCTGTAATAGAAAATAGAAGCATGCAATCAACACAATATTAAAGTGGTTATTGTTGACGTATTGACTGCGAATTATTGGCATGAGTCTACTGCTTAAATACTATCGAACATTACTGAACTGCAGCCTTTATCCCTGCGCCGCTCGCCATAAGGCATCCGAATGCACTTTTTACTAAAACAAATGTTAAACGCTATTTTGCTGTGGTATAACAAAAACGATCGGCATTCAGAGATGCGAATGCGTCAGATCGCTTTATGCCCACAATTTGAGTCGTGCGTGACTGACGCACAAGCAGCTTGAAGTATAACGGGTATAATAAAAAAAGACCGAATACGAGTCCTGTATTCGGTCCAGGGAAATGGCTCTTGGGAGAGAGCCGTGCGCTAAAAGTTGGCATTGATGAAGGCTCGATCGCCTTGCCTTCTAAGAATAGTTGACCGTGGCAGGTTTTCCAGTATCCGGGAAAAGGGATTGCAAAAAAACCGCAAGCCAGACGGCATAAAAAGAAAAACCGCAGAGGCTATTTATGCAGCCTCTGCGGTTTTTTTATACGCTGAATTTACGTAACGCTTTAACTCAGCACAGCTTTTGCGCGCGGGCAATAAACGGCGCCAGGCTCATTTTCTTACCAGCATGCTGCGGATCGTCAATCTGAATGATGGAGATTGGCTGCGCAGTGGTTTTACCCGCTTTAACTTCCTGCTCGGCAACATCGTTGAGCGGATACTGGACCAGCGTTGAAGGGTTGATAACGTACAGGGCGTTGCCCGGCCGGCAGGTGAGCATCACTTCTTCGCGATTGAACGCCCAGCTCTCCTTGCCAACTTCAAAACGACTTACGGTGATAATCTGCGGTGCGGCCAGCGCGGACGCCGAAGCCGTGAATAAAAGAAAACTTAGAATATATTTTTTCATCATTAAGCCAGTTAGTCAGAATGGCTCCCAGGTGGCGAACAGGCTTACCGTCGCCAGAACCAGGGCACCAATAGCTATTTCCGCCTGCGTGGTGCGAACGAACAGCCGTTCAATACGCTGCCCGCCCGCCGCCAGCCTCGGTACCAGAACATACCTGTTTATCAGGGCGATGACTACCATCAGCGCCACCAGCGCACTTTTAAATAAAAGCGCCTTTCCCCAGTTCGAGGTGCCGATCAGGTCTCCCTGAATAAGCAGCGTGTTGCCTACCCCGCTGATAATAACGCCCGCGACAGCAGCATGTCCGTAGCGCGAAAAACGCATCATC
>NZ_CAJYMB010000122.1 GCF_913775985.1 uncultured Pluralibacter sp.
ATGCCATTGCCAGAATGGGCTATCAGGACTGTAAAGCCATCCCTACCTGGATGGAGCCGCATGAGTGGTACCGCGGCCCGGAGGCGCAGCGCTATCCGCTGTCGCTCAATACCGGCCACCCAATTAACCGCCTGCACTCCCAGCTGGACAACACCCCGCTGCGGAAAAAGTATGCCGTTGCGGATCGCGAGGCTATCTGGATCCACCCGCAAGACGCCGAGAAGCGGGGCATTGCCGACGGAGATTTAGTCCGCGCGTTTAACGATCGCGGGCAAATTCTGGTGGGTGCCGTGGTTACTGAAAACGTGCGCAGCGGCGCGGTGCGCATCAGCGAAGGGGCATGGTTCGATCCGGCGGAGCCCGGCGAGGAAAAATCGCTGTGTAAAAACGGCAACGTCAACTGCCTGACGTTCGATATTGGCTCGTCCAGCCTGGCCCAGGGCAACTGCGGCCAGATGGCGCAGCTTGAAATTGAGAAATATACCGGGCCGGTGCTGAAAAATACCGCGCATTCGGTTCCGGCAGGCGCGTAGTTCAGACGGTTGTTGAAGCGTAAAAATCCCGCGGCGATCGCGGGATTTTTTGTTTTGGCGCTGGCTGTGCTGCGAACCTCATGGTTGAGGCGAGTGATAAAGTCAACGCAGCTTGAAGTATGCCGGGTATCAACAATAATCTGCAGCAGGACATTTACAGTAGTCTAACGCAGCGGCATTTTCCTTCCCAAAAGCAGGCAAATCCCCGCCACCGCCCCGGCCAGAACCGCCAGCAAATACATCAGCATTCTGTAGCCGCTATCCCCATGCGCGCCGTCGCCAATCACCGAAACCGCAAACGCAATCCCGCACGCGCCGCCGATATTGTGCACCGTCCAGGAGGTGCCCATTGCCACCGCGGCCCTATCGTCGGGTAACGCCCTGAGGGCAACCAGCGTTGAAGGGCCGAGGATCGCGCCCCAGCCCGCGCCAAAAAACAGCAAGGGGATAATCAGGAGCCAAACGCGGTGGCTCGCCATAGCGGGCGCCAGGCACGCGCCGGACAGGATAAAAAGCAGCAGACCGCAGATAATCAGCTTTTGCGGCCCGATCCGTTCGCTGCTGTTGCCGACCCACGCGGAAACTAAAGCAAAAGTGACGGTCGCCGGCAGCAGCAGAAGGCCGATTTGCAGATCGTTCAGGGCGGAAACGTTCGCCAGAAACAGCGGGAGCGAGAGCAGCACCGCGCAATAATAAAAGGCGAGGGAAAATGTCGCTGCCAGCGCGGCAATAAAAGTGCGTTTGCGAAAGAAATGAAACTCCACAATCGGCTGCGGAGTTTTTAATTCATGGAAAATAAACAGCAGGCTCAATAAAACGGCGGCCAGCAGAAGATAGCGACCGTTGCCGGGGCTCAGTTCAAGCGAAAAATAGCTCACCAGGCTAATAAGTGCGCCGATAAGCAGCAGGCAGCCGGGAATATCTAACCCGCGCGCCTGCACCGATTTTTGTTCCGGCAAATAGCGGGCGCACAGCCAGAGGCTAATCAGAATAAATGGAATATTGATTAAAAAGGCGTAGCGCCAGTCGAGCAGGCCGGAAAAAAGACCGCCGATAACCGGCCCTACCGCGAGGCCAAGTCCGTTGACGGCAAACAGAATCCCCAGCACCTTGCCCCGCTCGCTGTCGTTAAAAAGGTAGGTGATAATGGCTCCAGAGACAGTGTACAGAATGGCGCAGCCAATCCCCTGCACAAAGCGAAACAAGACCAGTATGGCAAAATGCGTCGTGACGCCAACAATCAGAGAAGCTGCTCCAAACAGCGCAAGCCCGGTCAGCAGAACACGCTTCCTGCCGTATTTATCCGCCACGCCGCCCGCCGGCACCATAAAGGCGGAAAGAGCAATCATAAATGCTGATGTTATCCACTGGGTATCCCGCAGCGGCGCCGCGAACTCTTTTCCAATGGCGGGAAGTACTGTATTGACCACCGTAAGGTCAATACAGCCTAAAAAGCTGGCGATACAAATTCCCGCCAGGCCCGCATACTTTCTGCTTATGTCAATTGTCATCGTCTTCTCGCCCGAATTACACGCCTGTGTAAATCCATTCGCAAGACGCTAGGACGGGCGGCAGCAGGGCTGCAACCACTATTTTGGCGCCAGAACGTCGCAGGGGATAATTATCTGTATTCACAGTTAATTTTCTATTTATTTTTATCGGCAATGAAAATGTCTTTTTTTGATAATGAGTGAATGTTGTTTTAATTGTGTAGATTTCAATCGCAGGATGATCGCTTGTTAATTATCCACACCTGATTGTAGTTAACACAATAATAACAAAAACGCACTTTCAACGCGGATAAAAGCCTGTGAATCGACTCACGTTAAAATAAGCCTTTATCCGCTACACTCTCCGCCAGTTATTAATGACCCTATTGAGTATGCTATGAAAAAGACCTTCGCGTTAACCCTGATGAGCCTCGCCTTTCTCTCCTTTGCGGGCCACGCCGGCGAGCCGCTGGCGGGCAATGAGATCCTGACCGTACAGAAGGGCGGAGTGCCGGATAAGGTCTACAAGACCAACAAGCCACATTTAAAAGTCGCAACCTATAATATCGGCAAAAACGACGCCTCCGGCAGCGTAACGGATTTCACCACGCTTAATGCCGCGGTTAAAAATATCAATGCGGATATTATTACCGTTGTCGAAATCGATAATAAAACCGCCCGCAGCCAGAAAGTCGACCAGCTTAAAGAAATCGCGGATGCCAATCATCTGCACTACGCCTTTGGCAAGGCGCTGGATTTTGACGGCGGCGAATACGGCGTCGGCATTCTGTCAAAATATCCCATTCAGCGCTCCCAGGTGGTCAACCTGCCTTCCGGCAAAGCCGAGCAGCGCGCGGTGCTGATGGCGCAGATTGCGGTGCCGGGCTTCGATTCGCCGGTGGTGATGATGGCAGCGCACCTGGACTGGCAAAAAGATCCCACCGTGCGCCTGATGCAGGCCCGGTACCTGCTTGATCTGAGCATCGGCGATGCCGCCTCGGATTTCAAAGACATCGCCTCGTCGATCAAAATTCTCGCCGGGGATTTCAACTCCACCCGCGACGAGCAGCCGCTGCAGGAGATCCGCTACTTCTTCAACGCCGTTGAGAAGCAGGGCACCGACTACCGCACCTGGCCGGCGGTTAACCCGGCTATCGACCTCGACCACATCTTCACTTTTAAAGGGCAGAAGTGGAACGTGAAGCAGCTGACCATTCCTCACGATTCGGCAAACTTTACCTGGTCTGCCGCCAGCGACCACTTGCCGGTGATTGCCGATCTGGAGCTGACCGAGCAGTAATTCTTAACCTGCGGAACCGCCGCGGCGGTTCCGTCAGGCCACCAGCATCTCCTGCGCGCTGTAGAGCAGATCCAGATGATCCCGGCACAGCGCCTCCATGCTGGTTCGCGACTGGTGGCTGGTTATGCTCAGCGCCCCCCAGTAGAGTCCCTCCCGGTCGGTAAGCGGTACCGCCAGCACCAGCATTCCTACTTCAAACTCCTTTTCCACCGTGGCGTAGCCCTGCTTGCGCACGTCGGCGATTTTATCCATCAGTTCGGGAACACCTGTGGTGGTATAAGGCGTGCGCTGCTCCCGCTTGAGCCGCTGCAGCACGGCGATGCACTCCGCTTCCGGCAGCGAGGCCAGCCACAGCCGTCCTCCCGCCGTGCAGTAGACCGGCACCCGCTCCCCGAGGCGCACCGAGGTGGAGCTAAACGGCGTGTGGTTGCTGCGGGCGATGTACACCAGCTCGTCATCGTCAATGACGCCTACGGAAGCGTGCTCTTCTGAGCGGCTGGCAATGTACTCCACCACCGGGCGCACCATACGCGGAAAGCGGGCGGAGTCGACGTAGGCCTGCCCCAGCCGCAGGGTTTTCGGCGTCAGCCAGTAGTGTCTTCCGTCGGTCTCTAAATAGCGCTCGTGAAGCAGGGTAAGCAAAAAGCGGCGGGCGGCACTTGGCGTCAGGCCGCTCATCTTTGCCACCTGCGGTACGGTCAGGCGCGGAAACTCCCGGGAAAAAAGCTGCACGATCGCCAGCCCTTTTTGCAGCCCGACAATCAAATCGCGCTGATGGATGCTGTTTTGCATATTAGATCACACTTACGCAACATTTTGGGTTAAGGAGTGCGATTATCGCAGCCGGATAGCGATTAACAAGCGACTCTGCGGGATTGTGCGTTGCTGGTCTCAACTTCCACTGAAATACTTTTACAACATTAAATTAACAAATGAGGTGCGGGTATGGTCAGCGGAACCACGCAGGTGGTGGCGGTTATCGGGCATCCGATTGCCCAGGTAAAATCGCCGGATAACTTCAATCATTACTTCGCCGGGCAGCAGATCGACAGCGTGATGATCCCGGTGGATATCGCCCCGGAGGCGGTTGATGCCTATCTGCAGGCGCTGCGCGGCTGCTGCAACATGAGCGGCGTGCTGGTGACCGTCCCACACAAGCAGCGCGCCGCCGCGCTGGTGGATGAGCTGACGCCGCGCGCCCGGCACCTCGGTGCCGTTAACGCCATTCGCCGCCTGCCCGACGGGCGCCTGCAGGGCGATATGCTGGACGGCCTCGGTTTTATGATGGCCGCGGACGGGCACGGTTTTAGCCCGGCGGGCAAGCGGGCGCTGCTCTGCGGCTGTGGCGGCGTCGGCAGCGCTATCGCCTGGTCTCTGTGTGAGGGCGGTATCGCCCACCTGGCGCTGCACGATGCCAGCCCCGCCATGCTACAGCAGCTGCAGCAGCGCCTGGCGCAGCACTTTCCCGGGGTGGCAATCACCGGGCTGCCGGACTCCCTCGACAATCTCGATCTGCTGGTTAACGGCTCGCCAGCGGGAATGCCGGGCTGCGATCTGCTGCCGCTTCCCGCGGCGCTGCTGGCATCGCTTGGGCCATCAACTCACGTGGCTGACGTGGTCACCGCGCCGGTGATGACGCCGCTGCTGACGCTGGCCCGCGAGCGGGGCTGCCCGGTGCAAACCGGACCGGAAATGGCCTTCGCCCAGATGCCGCTGCTGGGGGAGTTTATCGGCGCGATGCCCCGGCAGGCGGAGGCGGCGGTATGAAAAGCTGGGACGTTATCGTCATCGGCAGCGGGGCGGCGGGCTTTGCCGCGGCCGTTACCGCCTGCTGCGAAGGTCTGTCGGTGCTGATGCTGGAAAAAGCGCCGCAGTTCGGCGGCACCTCGGCTATCTCCGGCGGGGCGGTGTGGGTTAACGACACCGATCAGGCCAGAGCGCAGAATAAAAGCGGCTCGCCGGAAGCGATGAAAACCTATCTGCAGTCCACTATCGGCGCGGAGCACTACCGCCCGGACATCGTTGAGGCCTTCGTCAATACAGGCCGGGAAGCGCTGGCTTATCTGGAGCTGCAGGGCGCGGTGAAATACAGCCTGCGCCCGCTGTCGCCGGACTACTATCCGGACGAGCCGGGCGCCGTTGACGCCGGGCGGGCGCTCGAAGTGGTCGAGTTTGACGGCCGCAGGCTCGGGGCGCGCTTTCGCGATCTGCGCTCGCCGCCGCCGGGCATGCTGCTGTTTGGCGGAATGATGGTCAACCGGGTAGATATTCAGCACTTTCTCGATATGCGCCGCTCCGCGCGTTCGCTGGCGTGGTGCAGCAAGCTGCTGCTGCGCTACGGCCGGGATCGCCTGCGCTATCACCGGGGCACCCGGCTGGCGATGGGTAACGCGCTCATCGCCCGCATGGCGACGCTGGCCTTTGCGAAAGGCATGACCCTCGAACTTGGCGTTAACGTCCGTTCGCTGCTGGTGGAGCAGGGGCGGGTTGGCGGCGTAGTGGTTGATGAAAACGGCGAGCCGCAAACGCTGCGCGCCCGCCGTGGCGTGGTGCTGGCCGCCGGCGGTTTCGCCGCCGGAGAGATGGCGGCGCAGTTTCGCCCCCGCACCCGGGAGCACTTCACCATGTCGCCTGCTGCCAACGACGGCGCGGCACTGCGCCTCGGTGACGCGGTGAATGCCTTGCAGGGTGCCAACCTGGCATCCAATTTTTTCTGGGCGCCGGTATCGGTTCTTCGCCGCCCCGACGGCAGCGAGGAGCGTTTTCCGCATCTGGTGACCGACCGCGCCAAGCCCGGCGTGATCGCGGTCAACCAGCGCGCCCTCCGCTTCGTCAATGAATCCAACTCCTATCACCACTTCGCCAGCGCGATGCAGGCGAGCCCGGATAACGCGCCCTGCTTTTTACTCTGCGACGCCCGGGCGATGAAGCGCTACGGCCTGGGCCTGGCGCGCCCTGCGCCGGTGAACAACCGCGCGCTGGTGGAGGCCGGTTATCTGATTCAGGCAGATACGCTCGCGGCCCTGGCGGCGGCGCTGGGGCTTGACCCCGACACGCTCAAAGACACGGTAACCCGCTACAACCGCGATGCGGAAAACGGCGTGGATACCGGGTTTGCCAAAGGCGGCAACAGCTACAACCGGGCGCTGGGCGATCCGGGACACCGGCCGAACAGCTGCCTCGCGCCGCTCGTCGAGGGCCCTTTTTTCGCCGTGCGGCTTTACACCGGCGACCTTGGCACCTCCCGCGGTCTGGTCACTAATGGCCACGCGCAGGTGCTGAACCAGCAGAACCAGCCCGTTCAGGGACTCTACGCCGCAGGCAACGACATGGATTCGATGATGGCAGGCACCTATCCGGGGCCGGGCATCACGCTGGGTCCTGCGCTGACCTTCGGCTACCTTTCCGCCATGCATATGGCACAGCAGCAGACACTGTAACCAGGAGACAATGATGATTTACGAAAAACGCACCTACACCATCAACCCGCTGAAAATGGCCGACTGGCTGGCGCTGTATAAAAGCGATGCTTACGCGGTGCAGACCGAGCATTTGGGCAAACTAATCGGCTTTTTCTTTACCGAAATTGGCGTGGTGAATCAGGTGGTCCATATCTGGGCTTACGAAAGCATTGATGACCGCATGGAGCGCCGCGCGCGCATGGCCCAGGACGAGCGCTGGCTGACTTTCTCGCGCAAAAACCGCGAGCTGGCGGCGGTGGAGCGCCTGGAGTCGGTGCTGATGCGCCCGACTGATTTCTCTCCCCTGCAGTAAGGCGCGGATCATGAGCAGGCAGTTAACGGTTGATATGCTGGTGGTCGGTTCCGGCGCGGCGGGACTTGCCGCCGCCGTTACCGCCGCCCGCGGCGGCGCGCGGGTGCTGGTGGCGGAGAAAGCCTCCACCCTCGGCGGCACCAGCGCCTGGTCCGGCGGCTGGCTGTGGATCCCCGGCAATCCGCTGGCGCGGGAAGAGGGAATTACCGATACCCCGGAAGCGGCGCTGGCCTATCTGCAGCACGAGATGGGCGGGCAGCCTGCCGATGCGCGGCTGCGCGCATTCCTGCAATACGGCCCGGAAATGGTGGACTACTTCCATCGCCACACGGCGGTGCAGTTCCTCTCCGGCAGCCGGATGCCTGACTTTCACAACTCCCCGGGGGCAGCGGCAGGTGGGCGTTCGGTAACCGCGAAGCCGTTTGACGGCGGCCTGCTCGGCGACTGGCTGCACCGCCTGCGCCCGCCGCTGGAAACCATCAGCCTGGCAGGTATGGGCATCGCCGGCGGCAGCGACATGGCGCACTTTTTTAACGCCACCCGCTCGCCGCGCTCGGCGGCTTATGCCTCCCGGCGGCTGGTGCGCCACGGCTGGCAGCGCCTGCGGGCCGGGCGCGGTCAGCATCTGGTTAACGGCAACGCACTGGTGGCGCGGCTGCTGCGCTCGGCGCTTGACGCCGGGGTCGAGTTCGAGCTTAACGCCCCGGCGGTGCGCCTGCTTGCTGATGACCAGGGCGTAAGCGGGGCGGTGCTGCGCACCGACGGCGGCGAGCTGGCGATTCATGCCCGGGCGGTGGTGTTGGCCAGCGGCGGCTTTCCCCACGACAGGATGCGGCTGGCGCAGCACGTGGCCCACGCCCCGGAGGGCTACGGCCACTTTTCCGCCGCGCCGCTGGTTAATCAGGGAGACGGCATCCGCCTCGGTGAGTCCGCCGGCGGGCAGTTTGACGCGGCGCTGAAAAGTCCAATGGCGTGGGCGCCGGTGTCCCGGGTGACGCTGGCCAGCGGGCAGCAGCTGGTGTTTCCGCACCTGGTGGAGCGGGCCAGGCCGGGCTTTATGGCCGTGCTGCCCAACGGCAGGCGCTTCGTCAATGAAGCCGACTCGTACCACGATTTTATTGCCGGCCTGCTGGCGGCGACGCCTGAGGGAGAAACGCCGCAGGCGTGGCTGCTGTGCGACAGCCCCACGCTGCGCCGCTACGGTCTCGGACACGCCCGGCCGTTTCCTTTTTCACCGGCGGCGTGGCTGCGCAACGGCTACCTTACTGCCGGGAACACCCTTGAGGAGCTTGCCCGCCGCTGCGGCATCGATCCTGCGGGGCTGGCAGAGAGCGTCGCCCGCTTCAACGAATTTGCCCGGCGCGGCGCCGACCCGGATTTTCAGCGCGGGGCGTCCGCCTATAACCGGGCGCAGGGGGAGGCAGGGAAAACCCTCGGCGCGCTGCGCGAAGGGCCGTTTTACGCGGTGCGGATCCTGCCCGGCTCACTCGGTTCCTTCAGTGGTCTGGCGACTGACGAACAGGCCAGAGTTCTTGACGCCGCGCGCAGGCCAGTAAACGGCCTGTATGCCGTCGGCAACGATATGGCAAGCGTGATGCGCGGCTACTACCCCAGCGGCGGCATTACCCTCGGGCCGGGAATGACCTTCGGCTATCTGGTTGGCAAACAGGTGGCAGCCCGCTGCGGCAGCGCCGGAATGCCGCAGTCTTAACCCTTATTCTCTACATCACGGGAGTCATGATGAGTACGCGAATGTTGTCGCTGGCGGCGCTAACCACGCTGGACGTTCCCCCTGCGGAACAGGTGCGCATTGCCGCACAGATTGGCTATACCCACGTCGGGCTGCGGCTGCTGCCCGCCACCCCGTCGGAGCCCGATTATAAACTGCTCGGCAATACTGCCGCCGTGCGTGAAACCCGGGCTGCGCTGCGCGAAACCGGCATCGGCGTCTCCGATGTGGAGATCGTGCGCCTGACGCCGGATTTTACCCTCAGCGATCGGCTACAGCAGTTCCTGGAAACCGCCGGCGAGCTGGGCGCGTCCCAGGTGCTGGTGGCCGGGAACGATCCGCAGCAGGCACGCTGTGGACACAACCTTGCCCTGCTGGCGGAAGCGGGGCGCCAGTACGGGTTAACCATGAACCTGGAGCCGATGCCCTGGACCGACGCGCCCACCATCGCCGCCGCCCGGGCCATTATTGCCGAAAGCGGATGCGAAGAGGTGGGGATCCTGGTGGATGCGATTCACTTCTGGCGCGCCGGGGAGTCGCTGGAGGCGCTGCGCGCGCTACCGGCGAACACCTTTAACTACATGCAGCTGTGCGACGCGCCCGCGCGGGCGCCGGACAGCGTGCAGGGCCTGATCGATCAGGCCCGCGTTGCCAGACTTGTCCCCGGCGAAGGCGGGCTCGATCTGCACGGCCTGCTGCGGGCGCTGCCCGCCGGGCTGCCGGTGTCAATCGAAGTCCCGCTCGGTGGGGAACAGGGACGTTTGCCGCCGTCAACCCGCGCCCGGCTGCTGTACGATGCCGCGCTTGCCTACTTGCAGCCAGCTCCGTGAGGATCGCCTATGCCGCAGACCCAACGCCTTGACGTCAGAGAGTTAATTAATACCCTTCCCCTGAGCCGCTATCAGAAGCTTATTGTGCTGCTGGGCTTCGTGGTTATTGCGCTGGACGGCTTTGATATTGCCATCATGGGCTTTATCGCGCCGTCCCTGAAGCAGGAGTGGGGCATCGCCCACTACGAACTCGGCTTTATTATCAGCGCGGCGCTGATCGGCCTCGCCCTGGGAGCGATGCTCTCCGGCCCGCTGGCGGATCGGATGGGGCGCAAAAAAATCATCGTTAACAGCGTGTTCTTTTTTGGCTTCTGGACCATAGCCACGGCGTTTTCCCACAGCGTGGAGCAGATGGTTTTCTTTCGCTTTATGACCGGGCTGGGGCTCGGCGCGGCGATGCCGAACATCAGTACTCTGGTCTCAGAGTATGCTCCCGAGCGGCGGCGCTCGTTCCTCATTACCCTGATTTTCTGCGGATTTACCTTCGGAGCGGCGGTGGGCGGATTCACCGCGTCCTGGCTGATCCCGGCCTACGGCTGGCACGCGCTGATGGCGCTAGGTGGTATTCTGCCGCTGCTTTTCGCGCCGGTGCTGATTATCTGGCTGCCGGAATCAGTACGATTTCTGGTTATCCGCCGCGCCCCCGCGGCCCGGGTACGGGCCATCCTCCAGCGGCTGTGGCCGGAACACATCGGCAACGACGCGGAGTTTGTGATGCCGGCGCAGGCGCCGGGGAAAAGCGCGGCGCGAATTGTGCTCTCCCGGGAGTACCGCTTTGGCTCAATGATGCTGTGGCTCACCTATTTTATGGGGCTGTTTCTGGTCTATCTGCTCGGCAGCTGGCTGCCGACGCTGGTCAAGGAAGTTGGTCTCAGCGTAACCCAGGCGGCGATCATGACCGCCATTTATCAGGCGGGGGGCACCATAGGTTCGCTGTTTGCCGGCTGGCTAATGGACAGAATCAGCCCGCACCGGGCGCTGGGCATCATTTACGCCGCGGGCGGCTTGTTTACGGTAGCGATAGGCTTCGCCGATACCAGTTTTGTGCTGATCTGCCTGCTGGCGTTCGGCAGCGGCGGCTGCCTGTGTGGGGCCAATACCGGTATGAACGCGCTCTCGGCCCGCTACTATCCCACCGAGGCCCGCGCCACCGGCTCCAGCTGGATGCACGGCGTTGGCAGGCTGGGGGCTATTCTGAGTGCTTTTGCCGGAGCCGAAATGATTGCCCTGAATCTCAGTTTCAGCACCGTCTTTATGCTGCTCGGCATTCCGGCGGCGGTGACGGTTGCGGCGCTGGCGGCCAAGCGATATGCCCTACAGCGTCAGCCAACCGGCCCGGCCCCGGCGGCGGTCGATAAAATCAGCAGTTAGCCACTAACGCCTGCCTGAGCGCGGGGTTTTGTTCTACACTGGCTGAAGTTAAAGACAGGAGAGCAGTTATGGAAGTTAACGATCGCGTGACGGTCAAAACTGACGGCGGCGCGCGCAGGCCCGGCGTGGTGCTGGCGGTTGAGCCCTTCAATGAGGGCACCATGTACCTGGTGTCGCTGGATGATTATCCGCTGGGGATTTGGTTCTTTAACGAAATCGGCCACGCGGACGGGGTTTTTGTCGAAAAGGCCGACTAGGCAACGCGCTGCCGGCGGAGTTCTCCACCGGCGGCGCAGCGCTAGCGCATATTGACGCAAATGCCGCTGGTGACATTATCCGCCAGCCGGAAGACGTGATAAATAACCTGCTTATTGTGGGTTTGAATTTTCCGCTTAATATTACCCTTGTGGGATGACACGGTTTTCGCCTTAATATTCAGCAGATCGGATATTTGCAGCGTATTTTTGCCGTTCATCCACATGCGCAGCATATCGGATTCGGTGCGGCTGAGGGTTAAAGTAGGGATATTAAGGCCCGTGCGCGGCAGACCGCTTTTTTTCAGGTGCCCGGCGAGCAGGGCATCCAGCGACTCTGGCTTAATGGACTTGGAGCCAATCAGCAGGTTTTTTCTGACCAGTAAACAAGCATCGTAATGGACGTTGGCAATCGACATAAAAATAATAAACAGCGTGTCGCGACTGTCGAGAATAATTTGCCGAATTTGCTGGCTGTGCTGCGCGTGGTGAATAAAGCAGTCTTCGTTAATAAATACCACCGCCGGCGTTTTTAACCGGCAGGCGGCCTGTAATCCGCTGGCGCGCTCCACGTAGCGGATGTCGCGGCCCTTCACGCCGCGGTTCATCAGGTATCCGGTCAGCCCCAGCCGGGTAAAACTACAGAGATCCATAATAATCATTGACATGGCACATCCTCACCAATGAGCGTCGATAAATAACCCAATGTTCGCCTGTGTCTTATATATCCGCAGTCCAGCCCGCCATCCGCCCGGGTGTTAAGGGGGTTACCGCGCGCTGTTCAGATAAAATAGTGCAGCCAAAAATATAAAGAACACAATCCACAGCCGTCACTATCCCGGAAAGGCGGCGGCAGTTTGCCAGGAATCTTCTCAAAGCATTTTGGCGCAGGCGTGCAAAAATTCAGCGACGGGCGATTATCCTGCGTCAGCCTTATAGTCGGTAAATAGTGCGGTGATTTACTTTGAGAATTACCTCAGGATAACCATGAATATATTATGGAGTTGCGCGTTGCCCCATGTCGGCCATTATCGCCGACAGTAAATCAAATAATTCGCTAAACAGATGCTCGCAAAACGGGGCAACCAGCGGCATCAGCGCCGCCATTAAAATAAGGCCGACGGTGAGGGTGACCGGAAAGCCAATCACGAACACCGACAGCTGCGGCGCCATGCGGTTGAGCATCCCCAGCGCCAGATTGAGGGTCAGCAGCAGGGTAATGATTGGCAGGGCCAGCATCAGGCCATTAAGAAAAATCAGCCCGCCGGCGCGGGTGAGCGCCAGCCAGGCGCTGCCGCTGAGCGGCAGCCCGCCCACCGGCAGGGTGTGGAAGCTGTCTACCAGCAGCGAAATCAGCCACAGGTGGCCGTCCAGGGACAGAAACAGCAGCAGCGCCAGCAGGTCGAGGATCCGTGCCAGCACCGGCATGCTGATGTGGCTACCCGGATCGACAAAAGTGGCAAAGGAAAGCCCCATTTGCAGGCCGATAAGCTCCCCGGCAAAGCGCACGGTGGCGAACGTCAGCTGCATGGTAAAGCCCAGCGCGGTGCCGATGAGGATCTGCTGTAGCGCAATCCACGGCGCGCTGGCGGAAAACGGCGTGGCGTCGCTGGCGGGCAGCGTGGGGGCGACAATCACCGTTATCAGCACCCCCAGCCCTAACTTGACGCGCTTAGGCACTGATTTCTCGCTGAGGATCGGCGCGGTGGCTACCAGCGCCAGAATGCGCAGCAGCGGCCAGAAATAGAGGCTCAGCCAGTGCAGCCACTGGTCGCTGGTGAACTGGATCATCCGCTAGCCGATGATGTAGGGCAGGTTGGTAAACAGCGTGCGCACGTAGTCGAGCAGCAGGTTCAGCATCCATGGCCCGGCGACGATCATCGCCACGAACACCGCGATGATTTTGGGAATAAACGACAGCGTCATTTCGTTAATCTGGGTTGCGGCCTGCAGGATGCTGATAATCAGGCCGGTGATCAGCGCCACCAGCAGCAGCGGCGCGGCCAGCGCCAGCGCCACTTTCATCGCGTCTGTTCCCATCAGCATTACGGATTCTGGCGTCATCGGCGCACCTTAACTGTAAAAGCTCTGGGCCAGGGAGCCCACCAGCAGTTGCCAGCCGTCCACCAGCACGAACAGCATCAGCTTAAAGGGCAGGGCAATGGTGGCGGGCGGCACCATCATCATCCCCAGCGCCATCAGCACACTGGCTACCACCAGATCGATAATCAGGAACGGAATAAAGACCGTGAAGCCAATCTGGAAGGCGGTTTTCAGCTCGCTGGTGACGTAAGCCGGCAGCAGGATGCGCATCGGCACCGCTTCAGGCCCGTCGAGAGGCGGTGTATTCGCCAGCCGGGCGAACAGGGCCAAATCCGCCTCGCGCGTCTGGCGTAACATAAACGCGCGCAGCGGCTGGGCCCCGCGCTCCAGCGCCTGCTGCATTGAAATCTTCTCTTCGCTGAAGGGCTGCCAGGCGTCGGCGTAAATCTTGTCCAGCACCGGGGACATAATAAAAAAGGTCAAAAACAGCGCCAGCCCCAACAGCACCTGGTTGGGCGGCGCCGACGCGGTGCCGAGCGCGTTGCGCAGCAGGCCGAAGACGATAATGATGCGCGTGAAGCTGGTCATCATCAGCAGCACCACCGGAATAAAGGTCAGCGAGGTGATAAACACCAGCGTCTGCACCGGCAGCGACCAGCTCTGACCGCCCCCCGGCAGCGGCTGGCTTACCAGTCCCGGCAGCTGAGCCAGCGCGGCGGGAGAAAGCAGCAGCAGGACAATAATTGCCAGCAGGCGCATCAGGATCGCTCCGGTCGTTTGAGGATGGTTTTCATCAGCGAGGCAAAATCGGCAGCCTCGGGACGCGCCGCCTGCGGCGCGGCGGGAGACGGCGGCAGCGTGTGCAACAGCGTCACCTGCTGGGCGGTTACCCCCAGCACCAGCCGCGCGTCGTCGACATCGACAATCACCACCCGCTCGCGCTGGCCGAGCGCCGCGCTGGCGCTCACTTTTAGCCCCTGCTGGCCGGCGCGGCGCCCGCCGCCCACGCCGACGCGGCGGGCGAGCCACCCCGCGGCGAGGATCAGCAGAATAATACCCAGCAGCGCGCCGCTGACTTCAAGCAGCGGCGCGGCGGGGGAAGGCGCGGCGGTGGCGGGCTGTGCGACAGTCTGCGGCGTCATGTCAGCGGCTCAGACGGCGCATGCGCTCGGAGGGGGTAATAATGTCGGTGATGCGCACTCCGTACTTATCCGCCACCACCACCACTTCACCCTGGGCAATCAGGTAGCCATTGATCAGAATATCCAGCGGCTCCCCCGCCAGTCCGTCCAGCGACACTACTGAACCCTGGGTCAGGCGCAGCAGCTCTTTAATGGTCATTCTGGTGCGGCCCAGTTCGACGGTCAGCTTGACCGGAATATCCATAATCAGATCGATATCCTGCAGCGTGCCGCTGACGTCGCCGCCGCCGAACTGCTGGAATACCGCATCCGCGGCGCCGCCTGCCGACGCGGCTTTTTGCTCGTTCATCGCCTCGGCCCACAGGTCGTCCGCGTCGCCGCGTTCGGCATCGGAGGGCGGGATTTTCTCACTCATTCAGACGCTTCCTCGTTCAGCGAATTCAAAATCGGGTTAATCAGGTGTTCGACCTTAAGGGCGTACTGCCCGCCCACGGTGCCGTACTGGCTGGTGAGCACCGGCACGCCGTCGACGTGGGCGATAATGCGCTCCGGCTTGTCAATGGGCAGCACGTCGCCGGGCTTGAGGGTCAGGATCTGCGACAGGCGCAGGGAGATATCGGTAAAGTTGGCCACCAGCTCCAGCTCGGAGTGCTGCACCTGGCGCACCAGGTTTTCGCGCCAGCTGGCGTCTTCCCGGCGGGCGTTCTCCAGCGGCGGGTTGACCAGCAGCTCGCGCAGCGGCTCGATCATGCTGAACGGCAGGCAGATATTAAACTCGCCGCTCAGGTTGCCAATCTCGACGTGAAACGGCGTGTTAACCACGATGTCGTTCGGCGAGGTGGTGATATTGGTGAACTTGACCTGCATCTCCGAGCGCACGTACTCCACGTCCAGCGGGTTGATTGCCTTCCACGCCTCCTGATAGCTCTCCAGCGCCAGCTTCAGCATCCGGTGGATCACCCGCTGCTCGGTGGGCGTAAATTCGCGGCCCTCCACCTTGGTGGGGAAACGGCCGTCGCCGCCGAACAGGTTGTCCACCGCGATAAATACCAGCTCCGGCGAGAACACCAACAGCCCGGTGCCGCGCAGCGGCTTGAGGTGGATCAGGTTCAGGTTCGTGGGCACCGGCAGGTTGCGGGCAAACTCGTGGTACGGCTGGATGCGGATCGCCCCGACGCTGATATCCGGGCTGCGGCGCAGCAGGTTGAACAGCCCCATGCGGAACTGGCGGGCGAAGCGCTCGTTGATGATTTCCAGAGCCTGCAGGCGCTCGCGCACTGCCCGGCGCTGGGTATTGGGATCGTAAGGGCGCACGTGGGGAGCCCCCGCGGTTTCCGGCCCCGGCATTTCTGCACCGTCGGCGTCACCGTTCAGCAGGGCGTCAATTTCCGCCTGAGAAAGAAGATTGTCTCCCATCGGCCTACCGCAGGATAAACGCGGTGTACAGCACGTCGGTGACCACCTGGCCGGGCTGTCCGGGCACCAGCGGCCTGCCGAGGGTCTGCTTAATGGCTTCAATCAGCTTCAGCTTGCCAGTGTCGGTGGCCAGCACCGCGGCATCCTGGCGGGAGAACAGCAGCAACAGGCGGCTGCGCACTTCCGGCAGATAGTCGTTCAGCCGCGCGCGGGTGGCTTCATCCTTCAGGCGCAGGGTGATGCCGATGTACAGCACCCGGTCCGCGTCGCCGAGGTTAACGGTAAAGGTTTCCAGCGGCCAGAACACCGGCGCGGCGGGAGGCGCGGCTTTAGCAAGCGCAGCTGCGGGGCGCTGCTGCTGGTGCCAGTAGGCATAGCCGCTGGCGGCGCAGGCGATAAGAGCCGCCAGCGCGAGCAGCGCTATCCAGCGCGGGCGGCGTTTAGTTTTGACTATCGCGGAGTCAGTCATCGGTTTGCTGTTTCCTGTGTTGCATATCCGGGCATTATCCCGTCTTCCCCCGCGGGCAAAGGGCGGAAAAGGCGGGCATATTCGCGCTACCTCCGGCGTTAGGCGAAGGTATCGACGGCGCCGTCGCCGCGCGCGCGGGCCAGCAGCGAAGCCGGGGCGGCGGCGCTGCCTTTATTATCGGCAGCCTGCGGCCTTCCTTCAGGATGCGGTAACGCGGGCGGCGGCTGTCTGTCTGCCTGCTGCTGGCCCGGCGAGGCGTCGCTGCCGATAAAGCTCTGGGCGAGCTGAATGCCGCTGTCCGCCAGCGAGGTGCGCAGCTGGGGCAGGGCCGCTTCCAGCGCGGCGCGCACGTGGCCGTGCCCGGCGAGCATCTGCAGCTGGGCCTGGTTGTCATCGAGCTTCATGCTGATGGTTATCTGCCCCAGATCCTGCGGATGCAGAGTCAGCTCGGCGCGCTGCTGCCCCTGGCGGGTAAACAGCGTGATGTGCTGGCTGACGCTCTGCTGCCACTCCGGGGTGCCGAGCCGGGCGTTAATGTCCGCGGTGGGCGCTGCGCTGGTGGTCGCGCTCGCGCTGCCCGGCGGGGGCGGTGTCGTAAAGCTGATAGCGCCATCTGCAGTAGCCGGCGCGGGCTGCGGCAGCCGGGCGCTTCGGGCGTCGCGCCCGGCTGGCGGCTGGGGAAGATCCTTTCCGTCCGGCAGCAGGCCCTGCTGCGGTGCGTCCGCCGGAAGAGGTTTGTCTGCGGTATCGCGATTTACCGGGTTCGCGCCCGGCCCCTGCGCCGCGCCGCGCGCGGTGGCAACCTCTTCCGCAGCTCCGCGAGAAGCCTCTGCCTCAGAGCGAAGCGCCGCGCCGGACGCTGCGGCCGGCGGGAACGGCATCGGCAGCAGCGCGTCAGGATCGGTGACGACCGCCGGTGCATCATCGCCGGACGCTTTTTCATCGTCGTCCGGCGCGCCTTTCAGGTGCGAACCGGCGGTGCCGACCGGTGCCGCGCCGCCCGGCAGCATCGCCAACAGCGCGTGCAGGCTGGCGTCTTTCGTCCGCTCGGCCTCGCCGGACGGCGGTTCAGCCGCCTCAGGAGCCGGTTTCAGCGCGGCGTTCTCTGCCGGACTTTTGCCTTTGGGCAGGCCGCGCGCGGCGGGGCGTGCCGCCGCGTCGGGCGCGAGGGCATCGCCCAGCAGACCAGCAAAATCAGCGGCGTCAGTAGCGCTGGCCGCGCCGGCGCGCGGCAGCGCGTCGGGCCCGGAGGCGGCGCGAAGGCCGGGAAGGGGCATCATTCGGGTTTCCTCTGTCCGGCCCGCTGGGCGAACTCGTCCATTTTTTTCTGGTCAAGGCGGTTTTCCGCCAGCAGCGCGGCGGCGCTCTGCCGGTCCTGCAGCGTCAGCCAGGCCTGCAGGCGCTGCTTCTTGTCGCGCCAGGCTCCGAGCGCCATCTCCACTTTCTGCTGCCACTGGCGAACCTGGCCGCGGTGCTGATCGATAGCCTGCTCCAGCGTCTGGATAAACTGCTGATAGTTCTGCCAGCGCTGGCTGGCAATGCCCTGTGCCATGTCGCTACCGAGGCTGGTCTGGTACTCAAGCTGGTAGTCCATCAGCATCGTCAGCTGCTCCTCCGCCTGCTGACAGCCGCGGCGCATCTCCCCGAGCAGGCGGGCGGCGCTGTCGACTTCCTGTTCGGCGAGGGTTTTTAAAGTGTGCAGGGCGCCGTTGGGCTGGGTCATTGTCTTCCTCTTTACCGGCTAGCGGGCGGCCGGAAAAATATGTTCAAGGGCCTGCAGGGAGGCTTCAACATCGGCCTGCTCGAAAATACCCTGCTGCAGAAACTGCTCCAGCTGCGGCCACAGGGCGATAGCGCTGTCGAGCATCGGATCGCTGCCCCGGGCGTAGGCCCCGACGCTGACCAGATCCCGGTTGCGCTGGAAGCTCGACAGCAGCTGCTTGAAGCGGCGCACCCGGGCGTAGTGCGGTTCGCTGATCAGGGCGGTCATTGCCCGGCTGATGGAGGCCTCAATATCAATCGCCGGGTAGTGGCCCGCTTCCGCCAGCCGGCGGGAGAGCACTACGTGACCGTCGAGGATCGCCCGCGCCGCGTCGGCGATCGGATCCTGCTGATCGTCTCCCTCGGTGAGCACGGTATAAAAGGCGGTAATGGAGCCGCCGCCGCTGACGCCGTTACCCGCGCGTTCCACCAGCGCGGGAAGCTTCGCAAACACCGAGGGCGGATAGCCTTTGGTGGCGGGCGGTTCGCCAATCGCCAGCGCGATTTCGCGCTGGGCCATTGCGTAGCGGGTCAGGGAGTCCATGATCAGCAGCACGTGCTGGCCGCGATCGCGAAAGTCTTCCGCGATGCGGGTGGCGTAGGCCGCACCCTGCATCCGCAGCAGCGGCGATACGTCCGCCGGGGCGGCGACCACCACCGAGCGGGCGCGCCCGTCGCGGCCGAGAATGTTCTCGATAAAATCTTTCACTTCGCGGCCGCGCTCGCCGATAAGGCCCACCACGATCACGTCGGCCCGGGTGTAGCGCGCCATCATGCCCAGCAGCACGCTTTTTCCGACGCCGGAACCGGCAAACAGCCCCATCCGCTGGCCGCGCCCGACGGTGAGCAGGGCGTTAATCGCCCGCACGCCGGTGTCGAGCACGTCTTCAATCGGCGTGCGCTGTAGCGGGTTAAACGGCGCGGCGCCCAGCGCGCCGCTTTCGCCGGTCTCCGGTGCGGGAAGCCCGTCCAGCGGCCTGCCGCTGCCGTCCAGCACCCGGCCCAGCAGGGCCGGGCCGAGAGGCAGCCGACGGCCGTCCTGCGCCCCGCTGCCCCGCGCAAAGACCCGCGCGCCGGGGAGGATGCCTTCCACCTCCTCCAGCGGCATCAGGAACAGGCGCTGGCCGCTGAAGCCAACCACTTCGCTCTCCACTTCGCGGATCTCGCCGCCCTGCAGGCGCTCAATCACGCAGGTGGCCCCCAGCGGCAGCTGCAGGCCGGTGGCCTCCAGCACCAGACCGGTGGCGCGGGTCAGCCGGCCGTAGCGGCGCGCGGCGGGGAGCTGGGCTATAGCCGCTTCTGCGGCGTCGAGCGCCGCCAGCCAGCGAGTCAGGTAGGCGCTCACGGACGTCCGTCCGGCGCCGCCAGGCGGCAAATCGCCTGCCAGCGCGCGCTGAGGCTGGCATCAAGGCTGCCGTCATCGGCGATAACGGTGCATCCGCCCCGGTGCAGGGCCGGATCGCCGCGCAGCTGCCAGCCGTGCTGGGCCAGCGCCGGGCCCGTCATCTGCTCCACAATCTCAAGATCGTCCGGATGCACCCGCAGCTGCGGCCTGCCGCTGAACAGCGGCTCCTGCTGCAGCAGCTGCTGGATTTGGGCGATCAGCGCGCCGCTGTCCACCGGCAGGGCGTGGCCCAGCACCTGCCGCGCCGCCGCCAGCGCGGTCTGCATCAGGCGGGAGACAATCACGCTGTCGAGCGCGTCGAGCGCCTGCTGGAAGTCGGCTACCAGCTGCTGCATTTGCTGGTGAATCACCGCCTGCTCGTGCCGGGACTGGGTAATGCCTTGCGCCGTGCCTTCCGCCAGACCCTGCTGGTAGCCCTCGGCGTGGCCCGCGCTGCGGCCTTCGGCCAGCCCGGCGCTGTAGCCTTGTTCGTGAGCCTGCTGCCGGACGTGCGTCAGATCGGCATCAGGCACCTCAGCCGACGGCGCGTCCGGGGCGGCCAGTACGCTGCTGTCGGTTACCGGAGCAGACGCGGGGGCAGGGGAGAACAGATCCTCCGGCTGCCAGCGCTGCCAGGCGTCGCTATCAGACATAGGCATCGTCTCCGCCGCCGATCACCATTTCGCCGCTCTCCGCCAGGCGGCGCACAATCAGCAGAATAGCTTTCTGTTCGTTTTCCACCAGCGACAGGCGCACCGGCCCGCGGCTGGCGAGATCGTCGCGCAGGATATCGGCAGCGCGCTGGGACATGTTGTGCAGGAATTTCTCCCGCAGCGGCGGCTCGGCGCCTTTGAGGGCGATCAGCAGCGACTCGGAGTCCACTTCCTGCAGCAGGCGCTGGATGCTGCGGTCGTCCACGTCCACCAGATTTTCGAACAGGAACATCTCGTCGATAATTTTTTGCGCCAGCTCGCCGTCGAAGTCGCGCACCGCGCCGATAATCGCCTCCTCCTGCTGAGTCTTCATCAGGTTAAGGATCTCGGCGGCGGTGCGGATGCCGCCCATTTTGCTGCGCTTGAGGTTCTGGCCGTCGAGCAGGTTGTTGAGCACTTCGGTCAGCTCCGCCAGCGCGGCGGGCTGCACGCCGCCAAAGGTAGCGATGCGCAGCATCACGTCGTGGCGCAGGCGCTCGTCGAACAGCGCGAGAATATCAGCGGCCTGGGCCCGCCGGAGGTGAACCAGAATGGTGGCCACGATCTGCGGATGCTCGTCGCGAATGAGATCGGCGGCGCTCTGGGGCTCCATAAAGTTAAGGGTATCCATGCCGCTGGTGGTTTCCCGGGTGTCGAGAATATCCTCCAGCAGGCTGGCGGCGCGGCTTTCGCCGAGGGCCTTCACCAGCACCGCGCGCAGATAGTCGCTGGTATTAATGTTCAGGGCGGCGTACTGCTCCGCCTCCTGCTCAAATTCTGCCAGCACCTGGCTCAGCTGGGTGTTGGAGATCTGGCGCATGCCGGCCATCGAGGCGCTGATCTGCTGCACCTCACGGTTGCTGAGGTGCTTAAAGACTTCCGCAGCGCGATCTTCGCCCAGGGTCATCAGCAGAATGGCGCTTTTCTCGCTGCCGGTCAGATTACTCATTGTCATTATTCATCCACTGGCGAATGACCAGCGCCGCGGTGCGCGGGTCGTTGTCGGACATCTCGCGCACGCGCTGAGTCAGCTCATCGGCGCTGGCGCGGCGAACCTGCTGCTGCTCGTCCCGGCTCAGGCGCACGCTGACGCCGTCGTCGGCGGCCTCGCGGGCCGCGGCCTGCGGCGCGGGTGCCGCCGGAGTTGCTGGCTGCAGAAGGCGCAGCTGTGGGCGCACCGCTTTATGCCACAGCAGCCAGGCCACCAGGGCAATCAGCAGCCACTTTCCGGCTCCAAGCAGCATGTCGAAGAAGGCACTCTGTTGCCAGAACGGCAGCTCGCCGCCGCTCTCGTTGCTTCCGGCAGTAAAGGGCGTGTTGACCACATTGAGAGTATCGCCGCGTTCGCTGGTGAAGCCCATCGCCTCGCGGGTCAGGTTTTCAATCTGCTTCATCTGTTCGGCGCTTAGCGGCAGCGGTTTGCCCTGCGCCGCTTCGCGGTAGTTGACCACCACCGCCGCGGACAGGCGCTCGATATCGCCGACGTTCATTTTGGTGTGCCGCACAGTGCGGTCCACTTCGTAGTTGGTGGTTTCGCTGTTTGAGGTGCTGCTGGCGCCGCCCTGGCCGCTGGTGCTGACGCCGCTGTTGCGCGGCTGTTGCTGCTGCTGCCCTTTCTGCTTCGCGTTCGCGGTCGTGATGGGGGCGCTGGGAGCGGCAGACGGCGTATTGGAGAGCGCGCCGGGCACGCCGCCGGCGGACTGGCCGCTGCCCTGGGCGCTCTGGCTGGACTGGCGCGAGCGCACCGCCGCCCGGTCGGCGGCGCCGTTGGGGGCATACTGCTCTTCGGTCTGCTC
>NZ_CAJYMB010000123.1 GCF_913775985.1 uncultured Pluralibacter sp.
CAGACGGTACGCAGGAGACGGTAGGCTGCCGCTGCCGCATTGACACCGCAACGGAGCTAACCTACTACCGGAACGACGGGATCCTGCATTATGTGATCCGCAACATGCTTAAATAGCAAACAGGAAAAGACAAATAGCCCGGTGCCAGCGCCGGGCTTTTTTATAGGATTTTTTAAGATCGCTTATTTATTCAGGAGGTGGCCCATTTTTTCGGCTTTGGTATCCAGATAGTGCGCGTTTTTCGGGTTGCGCCCGACGATCAGCGGCACGCGCTCGACAATATTGATTCCCGCCTCGCTCAAAATTTCTACTTTCCGCGGGTTATTGGTCAGCAGGCGAACTTCATTGACCCCCAGCAGCTTGAACATGTCCGCGCACAGCGTGAAGTCGCGCTCGTCGGCAGCAAATCCCAGCTGGTGGTTGGCCTCAACGGTATCGTATCCCTGATCCTGCAGCGCATAGGCGCGGATCTTGTTCAGCAGCCCGATATTGCGGCCTTCCTGGCGGTGATAGAGAAGCACGCCTCGGCCCTGCTCGGCAATGTGGCCAAGTGCGGCCTCCAGCTGGAATCCGCAGTCGCAGCGCAGGCTGAACAGCGCATCGCCCGTCAGACATTCTGAATGCACGCGAGAAAGCACCGGCTCGCTTCCGGAAATATCGCCAAAAACAAGGGCAACGTGATCTTTGCCGGTTGCCAGTTCTTCAAAGCCCACCATCAGGAAATCGCCCCAGGGGGTTGGCAGTTTGGCTTCTGCCACACGGTTAAGCTGCATGTGATTCTCCAAATCATATCGGCATGCAAAGGCCTTTAATTTTCGATATTTTGCCACAACGCCCGGCCTTCGCCTAATCGCAGACTTTCGACTGCGCTATAAGCGCACAATTCGGTATTTTTTACCGCCGTGATTATTTTCAGTTATGATTGTGACGCTTAAGTAAAGGAGACCAGATGCTTTCGATTGCCAAACGTACAGCCGCCGGCGCGGCGCTGCTGCTTGTAATGCCCGTTGCCGTACTGATATCCGGATGGAAATGGCAACCAGAACCCTCTGGCTGGGGTCTTGAGGCCTTTTACTGGATCACGGAAACCGTAACTGAGCCCTGGGGTGCTATTACGCATCTGCTGCTTTTCGGCTGGTTTCTCTGGTGCCTCCGCTTTCGCCTGAAGGCGGCAATTGTGCTGTTTGCCATTTTAGGCGGCGTCATTCTTCTCGGGCAGAGCGTTAAATCCCACGTAAAGAAAACGGTTCAGGAGCCGCGCCCCTATGTGGTGTGGCTGGAGAAAACCAATAATCTGCAGGTGGATGAGTTCTATGCCCAAAAGCGGCGCGCGCGTAGCGCAATGGTGAAAGAGCAGGTCGCCCATATGGACACGTTGCCCCTTTATTTACGCCAGCACTGGCAAAATGAGACCGGATTTGCATTTCCATCCGGCCATACTATGTTTGTTGCCAGCTGGGCGCTGCTGGCGGTGGGGCTACTCTGGCCGCGTCGTCGTACGGTGACAATCGTACTGCTGCTCGGCTGGGCGGTGGCGGTGATGGCCAGCAGGCTGGTACTCGGAATGCACTGGCCGCGAGATTTGATCGCTTCTACGCTTATCTCATGGCTGCTGGTGACGCTTGCAACCTGGATTACGCGAAAACTGTGCGGCCCGCTAACGCCGCCGCCGGAAGAAGCGGGCAATATACGAGAACGTGCTGAATAATCAGCCTAATGGTTGATTTAACGCGCCGGTGCCCATAAATCCGCATAATGCAGCACGTATGCCCGTTTCACCTCAATAGTGAAAATGGTATTTTATAAGGCTGGAAGCGGCGATATCAGTAAACTGATTCGCACCCACCACATGACGGGACGTAATGTGAAATATTTTCTGATTTTCTTACTGGTGTTAGCGATTTTTATTATCTCTGTCACCCTCGGGGCCCAAAACGATCAGCAGGTAACGTTTAACTATCTTCTGGCTCAGGGGCAGTTTCGTATTTCAACCCTGCTGGCAGTCCTGTTTGCCGCTGGTTTTGCTATCGGCTGGCTGGTGTGCGGCCTGTTTTGGCTCCGTGTGCGCGTTTCGCTGCTGCGAGCTGAGCGTAAGAACAAGCGCCTGGAGCAACAGATTGCCGAGATTAACGCAGCACCTGTCACGCCGGGTGTGCCGGCCGTAAAGGAATAATCCTTTATGCTGGAGTTGCTGTTTCTGCTGTTACCCGTTGCCGCCGCCTACGGCTGGTACATGGGCCGCAGAAGTGCACAACAGGCTAAGCAGGACGACGCCAACCGTCTTTCCCGCGATTATGTCGCCGGGATGAACTTCCTGCTGAGCAATCAGCAGGATAAAGCGGTTGACCTGTTCCTCGATATGCTGAAAGAGGATACCGGCACCGTCGAGGCGCATTTGACGCTGGGAAATCTGTTCCGCTCGCGCGGCGAGGTTGACCGCGCTATCCGCATTCACCAGACGCTGATGGAAAGCGCCTCGTTAACCTACGATCAGCGTTTACTCGCCATTCAGCAGCTCGGCAAAGACTACATGGCCGCCGGGCTGTACGACCGCGCCGAAGATATGTTCAGCCAGCTGGTGGAAGAGACCGAGTTTCGCATCGGCGCCATGCAGCAGCT
>NZ_CAJYMB010000124.1 GCF_913775985.1 uncultured Pluralibacter sp.
CGTCGCCAACGTCCACGGAGCCGATGATTTCACCGTTGTCCCAGACGTCGATGCGGTTGCCCGGCTCGCCGGTGCCTGAGAGCTCCGGCTGCGGGTCGTCGGTTACGTCGCCGCTCTGGATCGGGCCGGTCTTCTCGCCCACGTTATCCATGGCAACCGGTGGCTTATCATTGCCTGCTGGCGCCGTAGTATCGACGACAATATTCATCCCCGGCGACGGTTCAGAAACATTGCCTGCACGATCGGTTTCAGTAGTAGAGATATCATGGCTTCCGTCAGCTAAAGGCACATCCGGCGTCCATGACCAATTTCCGTTATCGTCAACGGTTGTTGAACCAATCGCTTTATTGTTATCGAGGATGGTAATTGTATTGCCCGGCTCACCTTTACCGGTGATTTGCGGGCGAGTTTCATCGGTGATATCGCCTGGTGAAAGCGGTCCGGTTTTAGTTCCGGTATTATCCAGCATTCCACTAACGCCCTGACTTACCGGCGGTGTCGTATCAATGACGGGATTATCATGATGACCGTCACCTTTACGATTATGATGAACCACGGCAGCGCCTACACCCACCGCACCTGCGAGCCCAAATAACCCCAGGAAAAGTGGCCACAGAGTAGTATCTGATTCGTCAGCGGCAAAGAATGCGTCTCCTGGCCCGACGGAAATACCGCCTAATGCAACAGGTAGCATCTGCCCATCGTTAACGACGTAGCCAGCCTCATAGCTTTCCCCAGACAGCGGAACATAAGGGTAAAGTTGACCATCTTCTGACATTCCTATCAGGACAGGTGAACGCTCACCATCTCCAAGCTCGGCAAAGTAATCTTCGAGAATGAGGCAAGGCTTGTCATCGCCTTCATTGAAAACCAGAAGATCGTTATCTATGCGTTTTATCGTGATGTTTTCTGGTGCAAAATTATCTGATTTGTTCTTCAGCAGATACACTGTATCTGATTTAGTTAATACACTAACCGTATTGTCAGAAGCGGGTTCGAACATTCCACTTTTTCCATCCGTAGTCCTTGTGACGAGGACGATATTCTTCTCGTACATACTTTCTCCAGATATGATTTTTGAGCTCAGCTCTCCAGGCAAACTCTTGGCGGTTAGGCCAATCTTAATATTCTATTTAACCAACAAGGCCAAAGATACCGAGGGAAATAGACCCTAAATAACCTCAGTTTTGAAACAGCCCAAAAACACATCATAACCAACTGAAATAAAAAGAGTTTAAACCCCAAGCAACGTGCCGATCCCGCCAGAAAAATAATCAAATTTAAGAAATACTCAATTAATTACTTACGCTTTTTCAGAAGAAATAAGTAATTTATTCCGTATTACCGTAAGATGAACCTGTATTTAAAATAAGGTTCACAAGGAATTCTACGAAAGCCAGAGCTCGATACTACGAAGCCTGCAATAGACTTAATGACTAATACGCACAGTACTGTAGTTAATCCATTAATATTACTTAATTATTTCTTTTGGTTATTTATGGCAGTTAGTCATGTATTGTTACAAGATGAAGATGGGATAATGCAGAAATAAGAGCAGTATGAGTTTTTGAAAAAGTCTAATACTTGCCACCCTAAGTTAGAAATGGCAAGAAAAAAATATTACCTGTCTGTTTTTTTAGACAGAGGTCCTTTTAGCTGCCAGCTTTTAATGCCTAATTTTTTAAAAATATTCGATTTATGAGAACTTATTGTTTTTTCACTTCTGGAGAGCTTATGAGAAATCGATTTATTAGTTTCACCAGCAAGGCACAGTCTGAGAATTTCTTTTTCTCTACGCGTTAATCCTGCTTTTTCATAAATATCATCAGCCATATTACCATATGCTGGTGCCACACAGTTTGAAATATTCCATGAAAAGCAATACCCTCCCCCTACGATTAGCTCAATAGCTTTAGCCAGAAATCCGGCATTCACGTTGCGATTAATCATCCCTTTCAAAGAAGGCAACTCATTTTGAAAGGTGCGCAGGAGATTGCTTTCCACTGCAATGACTAATACTGGAATATGAGTTCCAGAAAACATATTACTTACAGTATCTAAATGCGGGCTTACTGCTTCACAATCAAGAATAATAATATCGTAGTGATCATGAAAAGGAGTACAGCCATCGCTTTCAATACTAGCGAATACAATATCGTCCTTAACAAAATATTGCTTAAGGATATAATACATCCCATTACAGCTGAGATTATCTATTCCTACGTATAACATTTTCATTGTCAGTTTCCCTTCCGCCCAATGATTTTTATTTTAAATGGGAGAGAATGTTTCAGAGTTATTATAAAAAATTGGTAATTTAATACGCCTGGATGTATCAATATTAGGTGTTTTTGAAATGCCAGAACTCTTTCCATACGGCATTTTCTTATTTAATGATAATGGTAAAAAAAGCATTAATGATAACAGAGCAATGTCATTATTGTTAATCAGCCCTGACTTTTCACTAATATGACTTTTATGTAAACTTACCGTTTTGATACTCAAACCTAGCGATGAGGAAATCTCCTTAAGACTCGCCCCTTCAAGCATCATAGACATAACCGTTTCTTCTCGCTGAGTAAGATATCTCTTACGCAAAGCATACTTTTTCCCATATAAAACGCTCTCAACATCTTGAACTGATGCATGAGCAGATAAAAAAAATATATTGTTAACTTCTGATAAGATAGTAGAGAATTTAAAATCAAGGCAGATAATTATCTTTGCCCGGCTATAATTCATATAGTGGTTATAGAAATAATACATATCTTCTAGTGAGGAAAGGTTTAGCAAAATCCAGTCTTCACTTGAGATATGCGGGAAAAAACGCCTGTTCTTTTTTACATTTTCAGGGGAATAATAGATAGCATCGACTACGTCCTGCAGTCCCTGCATGTAATAATAATTATCAGTTACAATCAAAACCTTCATGATTATTTTCGCTATATTAGCAAGTCGTATACACTTCTTAACCTACTCCATTAACTCTTGCTCCTGAGAGATGAAGTGAGGAACCCATTACCTGAGCATCGGTTGAAGATGCGGATGTTCAGCATACCCCTTACACAACTCTTGAGACGATAGTAATCAAGAAAATTCTGTAATGGATACTCATATTTTTATGAAATACACCACTTCATAACTTCACTTCTTCATAAAGTCATAACCAATTGAATTTTAAGTAAAATCACATTTAAGCATTACTTAAAATTACCGTTTCGATTATTTTTTATTGAGATTTTTCTTACGCATCATAAGCTGAATTGTGCTGTCCCTGTGCTAATATGCAACTTCATAAATCAGATGGATTCTGATAGTTATCATTATTAGCAAAGCAGATGTGATATGGATACCATTTATCTTATTGATAACTCTTTCATTTTTAACCCTTCAGCGCATACCTTGCAAAAAATAGAGGGTAGCGAAACTATTAATCTGGCCATTTCGGCTAGCCTCTGCTTAACACTCCTTATTGAAAATCAAGGAGAGGTGACATTACGCCATGAGCTTCTCAACCAGGTCTGGGGGAGTCGAGGCATGAACGTAACCACTAACACGCTTTATCAGAATATCTCATTATTACGTAAGGCTTTTACCCGAGCAGGTATTGATATATCAATGATTCAGACAGTACCAAGGCGTGGTTTCTTATTTGATAGAAATGTTGATATCAAAAAGCAGATTGGGGAAAGAAGGCCGACCAAACTAATTGATACATCTGACGTTTATAATGCAAGATCGACAGAGATATACCAGACGGTAAACTATGCTTCAAATTTAACGCTCAGTAAAGAAGACAATGCAAAAATAACCACAAAGTGTTATAAAAAAATAGCCATTGGTAGTATAAGCATATTCTTGTTTATCATGATTTTTATTACTGCTTATGCAAGTAAGTTGGATAGCCTGCCTGAGACTTATGATAGGTTTATTTCTAAAAACAGCTGCGTAAAGAACATCAATCAGAGCTCAGCCATCGCTAACGGCTATGATAAAAATACTGCGAATAGTGATTTTAAGTGCGGCCAAAGGAATACAACATCAAAACTAATACATCATCCTGTATCACACCCGGACAGCGTGCTATGCCAATACCCGATAACGTTATCCCATTGGTCTGAGTGCGCCCCGTCAGTTTATTTTTAAGAGCACCAAAAAAATATCCCCGGATAGTCAACCAATAGCACAGGTTGCTGCCTTTTAATGAAAGGCGATCTTATTTTCTTAGCGAACCTATTCATTAGGCAGTATTAAGTATTAGCAGTTAACTTATTACTATGCTATCAGTTGAATGAAGTCACTGGATGTCAGTATTTATATCAAAATGAGTAGTCGGGAGTCAGTTCATCTAATACATACGCTACCGGCAAGGCCCTGACGGAGCAGGAGCACATATCCTCATTTAAAGTGCCAGCTCCCTGAGCGTTGCCTGTGATACCTCAAATCAGCGTGGATATCATCAACAGCTACCTTAACGCGCCGTAAAGCTTTAGTCTGCGCCCCGCTCCAGCATGGGTTATAAAAAACCCCGGATATTGAATGACAACATCCGGGGTGTTCAGATCGCACTAAGTAAAAGTACTCACATATGTGCAGCAATCAGCCGCTGATTATCCTGATACATACTCAGAAGGAAGTTGTTATAGCTGGAGCCACGCGTTGAGTAACCCTTAAGCTTATGGATCATCGCCGTAGCCGTAACTTCCTGATCGGTCTTGCGAAGCTGGGCCCGCGACTTGCGGAAAGAGTTATACGCCGGGTGGGTATTGATATTCACAACGTACGCTTCAACAGACTCTTTGACCGAATTAAAATTCGAATAGCCTTTTACCTTACCACCGGTAGAGGAACATTTGCCACGTCCGCACTTCATACCGAACAGGTTGTTATTAGAGCGCGCGAGTTTCGAGGTGCCCCAACCGCTCTCTGCCGCGGCCATCGTGGCAACCATGCTGCCCGGGATAATGTCCACGCGCTCAAGCAGCGAGTTCCACGGAACCTTGCGGGTGTTGCCTGACCACTTGACCTTATAACGCTGGGCGATATCCTTCAGGCGCGCGCGCTCGGAAGGTGACCAGCGAGACTCATACTGCTTTGAAATCAACCAGTTGCGATCTGAGTTGATTTTAGCATTTTGATTTTTAATAAAAGGCATCACTGTCCGGAGAAACGCTCTTTTCCTTGGGGTTCCGGAAGGGTATTTTCGCAAATCAGGAAGTGAACTGCTCTTTGCACTATTGCGAGAATACTCTTGTTTACTGCTGACCTTAGAACTGCCTGTTGCTTTTATTATTGGGGCTTTGTGACTCGCTGTTGCCGTGTGCTTTTGTGCCAGCACTTCACCTGAAAATGCGCAGATGAGTAACATGAGTATCGCTGCCCCATATCGTCGAATGGGAGTCGATATCATTAGGTCTCCTGGTCGGATTTAATCATTCCAACACCGTTGGTTTATCAAAAGTTTGCGTTAAAGAGCAGCAAATTATATCAAAAATACCCGTTTGGCGCATCCCAATTAATAGTCCAATTCCGAAAGGCTGTCACCAGGCAATGCAGGCTGTTCGCGGCTTAGCGCAACATATTTATGAAATTTAACGAGTTAGCGCAGTAACATTTTCCCCCAATTTGCCCGCACGATCCTCCTGCGTCATCCTCCCCCACAAAAGCGCATCAGGAGGAGTTGCGCCTGCCGCGCCGCTGGCAAAATAGCCAAAAATCGACAACAGGTGAACGCCATGAAGCTTGCCGCCCTGCCCATTCTCCTCCTGCCGGGATCTGCTCTCGCCGCCTGGACTACCACGGACTTCCCCGACCTGGTGCCAGACGGTAGCGGAAAATTCGTTACCCACAAAACGCTGGATAAAGGCGTACGCACGCTGCAGCTTAGCGCTGACGGCCAGTGCTGGCAGCCGGCTTCCCCCATTAAGCTCAATCAAACACTGTCGATGATGCCCTGCGAAGGTACCGCCCCCGAATGGCGCATCTTTCGCCGCGGTAGCTACACGGTCGCGGTAGACACGCGGTCGGGCACGCCGACGCTGCTGCTGAGTATTGAAAATACAGACCCGCCAGAAAAAGCGCCCGCGCTGCGCCAGTGCCCGCTATGGGACGGTAAACCGCTGACCGTTGAGGTGAGCCCCACCTTCGTCGAGGGTAGCCAGGTACGGGACTTTTACAGCGGGCAGACGGCGATTGTGAAGCAGGGAAAAGTCACGCTGCAGCCCGCCGCCGACAGCAACGGCCTGCTGCTGCTTGAGCAAGCCAGCGCGCCCGGCACAGCGCCCTTTGACTGGCACAACGCTACCGTCTACTTCGTCCTCACCGACCGCTTTGCCAACGGCAATCCCGATAATGACGGTAGTTACGGCCGCCACCGGGACGGCATGCAGGATATCGGCACCTTTCACGGCGGCGATCTGGCCGGCCTTACCGGCAAGCTGGATTACCTTCGCCAGCTCGGGGTTAACGTGCTGTGGATAAGCTCGCCTCTGGAGCAAATCCACGGTTGGGTGGGCGGCGGCACCAAAGGGGATTTTCCGCACTATGCCTATCACGGCTATTACCCGATGGACTGGACGAAGCTCGACGCCAACATGGGCACCGAAGCCGATCTACTCAAGCTTGTGGATGAAGCCCACCGCCGCGGCATCCGCATTCTTTTTGACGTCGTGATGAATCACGCCGGCTACGCCACGCTTGCAGACATGCAGGAGTTTCAGTTCGGCGCTCTATACGTGGCCGGAGCCGAGAAGGAAAAAATCCTCGGCGCGCGCTGGACGGACTGGACGCCGGGCCCGGGACAGACGTGGCACAGCTTTAACGACTACATCAACTTCAGCGATAAATCCGGCTGGGCCCAATGGTGGGGCAAACACTGGATCCGCACCGACATCGGCGACTACGACAGCCCGGGCTTTGACGATATCACCATGTCGCTCTCCTTCCTGCCCGATTTAAAGACCGAATCCACCGAAGCCTCGGGCCTGCCGATATTCTATCAGCACAAACCCGACACCCGCGCCCGGGACATTCCCGGCTTTACCCCGCGGGATTACCTCACCCGCTGGCTCAGCCAGTGGGTACGCGACTACGGCATCGACGGCTTTCGCATAGATACCGCTAAACACGTCGAGCTTCCCGCCTGGCAGCAGCTGAAAGACCAGAGCCAGCAGGCGCTGGCCGCGTGGAAAAAGGCCAATCCGGGCAAATCCCCGGACGAGGGCCCTTTCTGGATGACCGGCGAGTCCTGGGGCCACGGCGTCATGAAAAGCGCGTATTACCAGAATGGCTTTGATGCGATGATCAATTTTGATTATCAGGAGCAGGCTGCCAAAGCCGCCGGCTGCCTTGCGGATATTGATCCGGTCTGGCAGCAGATGGCGGAAAAACTGCAGGATTTCAACGTACTGAGCTATCTCTCTTCGCACGATACGCGGCTGTTCCGCGAAAGTGACTCCTCTGCTGCCGAACTACTGCTGCTCGCCCCCGGTGCGGTACAGATTTTTTACGGTGATGAATCCGCGAGGCCCGAGGGCCCGGGCGGCTCGGATCCGCTGCAGGGCACCCGCTCTGATATGAACTGGCAGGATGTTACCGGGAAAGATGCCGCGCGGGTTGCGCACTGGCAAGTGCTCGGCCAGTTCCGCGCGCGTCATCCGGCTATCGGCGCGGGAAGGCAAACGACACTGCCGCTGCCCCGGGGCTACGGATTTGTCCGCGAGCGCGGCGACGATAAGGTCATGATTATCTGGGCAGGCAAATCCTGAGCATTCGACTCAATCCCTCCGGTTCACCGGAGGGATCTGCTTTTAACATAAACATAATCAGCACAAATCACTCATCGTATGACCACTCCCCCGTTTGCACCACGCCAGCGCAAGGGTTATCGTTAGCCACTTCTTTGTGAGACCGACAGATTACCCGCATATGACATTTTCACTTTTCGGCGACAAATTCACCCATCACTCCGGTATTACCCGCCTGATGGAAGACCTTAACGACGGCCTGAGAACGCCGGGAGCCATCATGCTCGGCGGTGGAAACCCGGCGCAAATTCCGCAGATGAATGATTACTTCGACCAGCTGCTGGCGGAGATGCTGAAAAGCGGGAAACTCGCAGACTCGCTGTGCAACTACGACGGCCCGCAGGGCAAGTCAGAGCTGCTGACCCTGCTGGCGCAGATGCTGCAATCGGAGCTGGGCTGGGATATCGGACCACAGAATATTGCACTGACAAACGGCAGCCAGAGCGCATTTTTCTACTTGTTTAATCTCTTCGCGGGCCGCAGGGCCGACGGTACCACCCGCAAGGTGCTGTTTCCCCTGACGCCGGAGTACATCGGCTATGCCGACGCCGGTCTTGAAGAAGACCTGTTCGTCTCCGCGCGGCCGAACATTGAGCTGCTGCCGGAAGGCCAGTTTAAGTACCACGTTGATTTTGAGCATCTGCGGGTGACTGACGAAACCGGGATGATCTGCGTTTCGCGCCCGACCAACCCTACCGGCAACGTCATTACCGACGACGAGCTGAGAAAGCTGGACGCTATTGCCAACCAGCACAATATTCCGCTGGTGATTGATAACGCTTACGGCGTGCCTTTCCCGGCCATTATCTTCAGCGAAGCGCGCCCGCTGTGGAATCCAAACATCGTGCTGTGTATGAGCCTGTCGAAGCTCGGCCTGCCGGGCAGCCGCTGTGGAATTATTATTGCCAGCGAGCAGATCATCAGCGCCATCAGTAATATGAACGGCATTATCAGCCTGGCACCCGGCGGCGTCGGTCCGGCAATGATGTGCGAGATGATCAAACGTAACGATCTGCTGCGCCTGTCGGAAACCGTAATCAAGCCGTTTTACTATCAGCGCGTTCATGAAACGATTGCCACAATTCGCCGCTATCTGCCGGAAGATCGCTGCCTGATCCATAAACCGGAAGGCGCCATTTTCCTCTGGCTGTGGTTTAAAGATCTGCCGATTACTACCGAAGTGCTTTACCAGCGCCTTAAAAAGCGCGGCGTGCTGATGGTGCCCGGGCACTTCTTCTTCCCGGGCCTGGATAAGCCCTGGCCGCACACTCACCAGTGCATGCGCATGAACTACGTGCCGGATCCGGAAAAAATTGAGGCGGGCGTGAAAATACTGGCGGAAGAAGTTGAAATCGCCTGGCGGGAGAGCGGCTGTGAGCCAGCCTGAGCCTGAAAATGCGAAAAGCCCCGATGGGGCTTTTTTTCTGCGCTGAGGGCGAAACGGGCCACCCGAATTCGGTGGCCCGTCCGGCAGTTCCCTCTGCGACCATTCGTTATTTAGTCAGTTCAGCGGTCATGTGCACGCGGTTGTTGAACTGAGCGCTGGTAATTTTATAAGACGCCCCTTCTTTAGCAGCCTGTGCTGCAATTTTCGCTTCGGCGTTATCCAGCGTGGAAGCAGTTGCGCTTACGCTCTGGGCAAAAGCACCGAAAGAAAGGACTGAGAGGGCGGCAACAGCAACAAAAGTTTTGATAGTTTTCATGGTCGTATTCCTTAGCTAATCTGTTCACTGGAAGGCGTTTCGCCTTGATGTGATAAATAGTAGCCGCAGACCTGACTGATTAAAATCGAAACAATTTGCAGTTCTCATTCAAAATAAATGAATAATAATACCTCTCATTGTTTTACCTCTCTGAGCAACTTTCCGACCCGGCTAAACATCTCCTGAAACACCTGCATAATTGACAAATCCTGACGTGACAGTAATTATGCACCCAAATTACTGACCAGGCAGCAATCATGCAGGACGATTATCCGCAAACGCTCAAACTCAACCTTGCGCTTCTCTTTCACCTGTCGAACCAGTTCAAAGACCAGCTGATTGGCAAATACTTTGCCGGGATTGGCGTCACCGCCGCGCAGTTCAAGGTACTGATCAATATCTATCGCGGTACCGTCACGCCGGCGGAGATCTGCAAGCACCTGCAAATGGATACCGGCGCCATGAGCCGGATGATTGGCAGGATGGTTAATAGCCAGCTGATAGAGCGTCATCCCGACCCGCACAATAAACGCCAGGTGCGGCTGGGCCTGACCGACAAAGGCAGAGAAATCTGCCAGTCTTTTGAAAGCGTCGCGCTGGCGGACATCCTCGGCGATCTCACCGCACGCCTGGCCCCGGAAGAAGTGAATCAGCTTACCGGCCTGCTGCTCAAGCTGCTGCCGGACGAATTTACCGCCCGCTATCGCTAACGTTAAGGCACTCAAATGACCGACACCACCACTGAATCTCCCGCGCGTCCGGGCAGAAGAAAACGTAATTTACTGATACTTCTGCTTGTGCTGGTGCTGATTGGCGCAGGCACCCTGGCCTGGTATCTGCTCTACGGCCGCTACTACGAAAGCACCGATGACGCCTACGTTAACGGCAATCTGGTGACCCTGACGCCGCAGATCACCGGCACGGTAACCCAGGTCAGCGTTGACGACGGCGATCTCGTCCATAAGGGCCAGCCGCTGGTGCAGCTCGATCCCAGCGACACAAAAATCGCGCTGGAGCAGGCCGAAGCTTCGCTTGCCAACACCGTTCGCCAGGTGCGTGGCCTGTACAGCACGGCGGATAACTATCGCGCTCAGGTGGCCGCCCGCCGGGTTGCGCTGAAAACCGCGGAGAGCGATTTCGCCCGGCGCAGCAAAATTTTCGCCGCCGGGGCGGTCTCCGCCGAAGACCTCTCCCACTATCGGGATGCCGTGACCTCCGCCCGCAGCGATTTAGCCGCCGCCGAACAGGCGCTGAACACTAACCAGGCTATGGTTGACGACACCGTTATTGACAGCCATCCGGAGATCAAAGCTGCTGTCGCGACGCTGCGCCAGCGCTATCTCGACAACGCCCGTACCGCGATCCTGTCTCCGGTCAGCGGCTATGTGGCCAAACGCGCCGTGCAGCTGGGAATGCGGGTCACTTCCGGCACCACGCTGCTGTCCATTGTTCCTCTTGATGAGGTGTGGGTTGACGCCAACTTCAAAGAGAGCCAAATGCAGGCGATGCGCCTCGGCCAAAAGGTCACCCTCAGCGCCGATCTGTACGGCGACGACATCAAGTATCGGGGACGCATCGAAAGCCTGGGGATCGGCACCGGCAGCGCCTTCTCGCTGCTGCCCGCGCAGAACGCCAGCGGCAACTGGATCAAAATCGTCCAGCGCCTGCCGGTGCGCATTGTTCTCGACCCGCACGATATGCAGAAGCACCCGCTGCGCATCGGCCTGTCGATGGACGTAAAAGTGGATATTCACAACACCGACGGGCATCTGCTGCCGCAGAAAACCGTGGCGCAGCCGCGATTTACCACCGACGTCTACGATTCACCGCTGGCAGGCGCCGACCGGCTGGTGGCTAAAATCCTGCATGAGAATCTCAGCGCCGCTGCTGCGGTAAAACCGTAAGGAAGCCGTATGTCAGAGCAGAAGGCCGCCTTTACGCCACCCAGCCTGTTTCTCGCCACCCTGGCACTTTCGCTGGCGACGTTTATGCAGGTGCTGGACTCCACCATTGCCAACGTAGCGCTGCCGACCATCTCCGGTAACCTCGGGGTCAGCGCCGATCAGGGCACCTGGGTTATCACCTCGTTCGCGGTGTGTAACGCGATCGCCCTGCCTCTGACCGGCTGGTTTACCCGCCGCTTTGGCCAGCTGCGGCTGTTTATCGGCTCGGTGGTCTTTTTTACGCTGACCTCGTTCCTGTGCGGCTTCGCCCACAGCATGACCGAGCTGATTATCTTTCGCGCGCTGCAGGGCTTCTTCGCCGGGCCGATGTTCCCGATGTGCCAGACGCTGCTGCTGGTGATTTTCCCGCCGATGAAGCGCAGCATGGCGCTGGCGCTGCTGTCGATGGTGACGGTGGTTGCGCCAATCGTCGGGCCGATCACCGGCGGCTGGATAACGGATAACTACTCCTGGCCGTGGATTTTTTATATCAACGTGCCGATCGGTATTTTCGCCGCGCTGGTGGTCTGGTCCCAGCTACGGAGTCGCGAGGAGACCACTCAGTCGTCGCCCATCGACTATATCGGCATCGCCCTGCTGGTCCTCGGCGTGGGGCTGCTGCAGGTGGTGCTCGACAAAGGCAATGACGAAGACTGGTTCTCCTCCACGCCCATCGTAGTGATGTCGATTATCTCGGCCATTAGCCTGATCACCTTCGTTATCTGGGAGCTGGACGAACGCCACCCGATCGTTAATCTGCGGCTGTTCAAAGACCGCAACTTCGCCATTGGCACGCTGGCGCTGATGCTGGGCTACGCGGCATTTTTCGCCATCAACATTATTCTGCCCCAGTGGCTGCAAACCCAGATGGGCTACACCGCCACCTGGGCCGGGCTGGCGGCGGCGCCAATGGGCTTTTTGCCGCTGTTGCTGACGCCGATCCTCGGGCGCTACGCCACCCGCGTCGATATGCGCATTCTGACCACCATCTCGTTTCTGACAATATCCGCGTCGTGCCTGATGCGGGCGCAGTTCAACACCAGTGTGGATTTCCAGACCATCGCCGGCGTGCAGCTGTTTATGGGTATCGGCGTGGCGTTCTTCTTTATGCCGCTGACCACCATCGTGCTCTCCAACCTGAGCGGCGGCGAGGTGGCGGAGGGCTCAGGGCTGGCGACCTTCTTCCGGGTGCTGGGCGGCTCGTTTGCCTCCTCGCTGACCACCTGGATCTGGCAGCGGCGGGAGATCTTCCACCACGCTAATCTGGCGGAGAGCGTCTCCCTCTACAATCCGTCGGCGGTGGACTATTTGCAAAAGGTGGGGGGCGCCAGCCAGCAGCACTTTGCCGCTATCGACAGAACCATTGAGCAGCAGGCGTACATGATGTCCACCATCGACTACTTCTGGCTGCTGGGCTGGGGCTTTCTCGGGCTTATCGCCATTATCTGGTTTACCCGTCCGCCGTTCGTGAAGTCCGGGCCGCCGGGGGCGGCGCCCGCGGGCGGGCATTAAAAAAGCCCGCGACCGCCTCCTGAAAGAGAGGGCTGCGGGCCTTGGTCAAGCGACGCGTACGACTACATTGCCGCGCGGTAAATCGCCATAATCTCGTCGTGGCTGGCCTGAATCGGATTGGTCGCGCCGCAGGCGTCTTTCAGCGCGTTGGTCGCCAGCACCGGGAAATCTGCCTCCTTCACGTTCAGATCCCGCAGGCCGGCCGGGATATTGACCCGCTTCGCCAGCTGGCGAATGGCGTCAATGCAGGCTTTTGCCCCCTGCGCATCGCCCATTCCCTCAACGTTTACGCCCATCGCCCTGCCGCAGTCGCGCAGGCGACCGGCCACCGCTTTACTGTTGAACGCCTCAACGTGGGGCAGCAGCACCGCGTTGCACACGCCGTGGGGCAGATCGTAAAAGCCGCCGAGCTGGTGCGCCATCGCGTGCACGTAGCCCAGCGAAGCATTATTAAAGGCCATTCCGGCGAGGAACTGGGCGTAGGCCATCGCCTCGCGGGCTTCGGCATTATTACCGTCATCAACCGCCGCAGGCAGATTTTCGGCAATCATGGTCATCGCCTTCAGCGCGCAGGCGTCAGTGATCGGCGTCGCCGCCGTGGAGACGTAGGCCTCGATGGCGTGGGTCAGCGCGTCCATCCCGGTGGCGGCGGTGAGCGACTTCGGCATCCCGGTCATCAGCGAGGCATCGTTGACCGACAGCAGCGGCGTGACGTGCTTATCAACAATCGCCATTTTAATGTGCCGCGCCTCGTCGGTAATGATGCAAAAGCGCGTCATCTCCGAGGCGGTGCCCGCGGTGGTGTTAATGGCAATCATCGGCAGCTGCGGTTTTGACGAGCGGTCAATGCCTTCGTAATCGCGAATATCGCCGCCGTTCGCCGCCAGCAGCGCAATACCCTTGGCGCAGTCGTGAGGCGAGCCGCCGCCCAGCGAAATGACGCTGTCGCACTGGTTTTCCTGCAAAAGCTTAAGGCCGTCTGCCACGTTGCGGGTGGTCGGGTTTGGATGGGTGCCGTCGTACACCACGCTGGAAATACCGTGCTGCTGCAGCGCGTTCTGAATCTCGCCCGCCATGCCCAGCTTGCTCAACATGGCGTCGGTGACGATCAGGGCGCGGCGAAAACCGTACTCCTCCATCATCTTCAGGGCATCTTTTAAGCAGCCGGATCCAATAACGTTCACGGCTGGAATATAGAAAGTCGATGTTGGCATCATAGCGTCCTTTTTACGTGCAATAAGGTCGAAAAGAAACAGGCGGCACGAGGGCCGCCCGCGGTGTTGGCGATCAGAACAGACCCTGAGGTTTTTCGGAGTAGCTCACCAGCAGGCACTTCGTCTGCTGATAGTGTTCGAGCATCATCTTGTGGGTTTCGCGCCCGATACCGGACAGCTTGTAGCCGCCAAACGCGGCGTGTGCCGGATAGGCGTGATAGCAGTTGGTCCACACGCGCCCGGCCTGAATACCGCGGCCCATCTTATAGGCGATATTGCCGTTGCGGCTCCAGACGCCCGCCCCGAGTCCGTACTGAGTGTCGTTGGCGATAGCCAGCGCCTCTTCCATGGTTTTAAACGTAGTCACCGCCAGTACCGGGCCGAAGATCTCCTCCTGGAAGATGCGCATGTCGTTGGTGCCTGCCAGAATCGTCGGCTCAAGGTAGTAGCCGCCGTGCAGATCGCCCTCCAGCAGGCGGCGCTGGCCGCCGGTCAGCACCTTCGCGCCCTCTTTCTTGCCAATGTCGATATAGTTGAGGATGGTATCCAGCTGGCCCTTCGAGACCTGGGCGCCCATCTGGGTCGTCAAGTCCAGCGGGTTGCCGCTGCGGATAGACGCCACTTTCTGCACCGCGCGCTCCATAAAGCGCTCGTAGATGGACTCGTGAACCAGCGCACGGCTCGGGCAGGTGCAGACTTCGCCCTGGTTGAAGGCGAACAGCGCAAACCCTTCCAGCGCCTTTTCAAGGTAGCTGTCGTCGGCGTCCATCACGTCCGGGAAGAAGATGTTCGGCGACTTGCCGCCCAGCTCCAGCGTGACCGGAATGATGTTCTGCGTCGCGTACTCCATGATCTGCTGGCCCACTTCCGTGGAGCCGGTAAAGGCCACTTTGGCGATGCGTTTCGAGGTAGAGAGGTATTCGCCAATTTCGCCGCCCGCGCCGTTGACCACGTTCACCACGCCCGGCGGCAGCAGATCGCCGATAATTTCCATCATCAGCAGTACCGACAGCGGCGTCAGGCGCGCGGGCTTGAGCACCACGCAGTTGCCGGCGGCCAGCGCCGGAGCCAGCTTCCAGCACGCCATCAGCAGCGGGAAGTTCCAGGGGATTATTTGCGCCACCACGCCCAGCGGCTCGTGGAAGTGGTAAGCCACCGTTTCGCTGTCAATTTCGCTGATCCCGCCCTCCTGGGCGCGGATGCAGGAGGCAAAATAGCGGAAGTGGTCGATGGCCAGCGGCACGTCCGCCGCGCTGGTTTCGCGCAGGGGCTTGCCGTTGTCCCAGGTTTCCGCCGCGGCCAGCAGATCGAGATTCTGCTCCATGCGGTCGGCAATTTTCAGCAGTACGGCGGCGCGCTGCTGTACGGAGGTATGCGCCCATTGGTCCTTCACCTTATGGGCCGCATCAAGGGCTAAATCGATATCTTTTTTACCCGAGGAAGCAATTTCGCAAAGCGGCTTACCGGTAACCGGGGTCAGGTTCTGGTAATACTCGCCGCTTGCCGGAGCAATCCACTCACCGCCGATAAAGTTATCGTAGCGCGGCTTTAAATTCAGAGAATATCCATATGTGCCGGGCTGAATGCCGGTGGTGGAAGAGGTCGTTGTCATTATTATCTCCTTGCATTTTGTAGGTGCTTTGCAAGGATATATTCAGCTGGCGAATAATTCGCCAGCCATAATTAGTATTTACGAGGAAGATCACTCATTTAATGGATCGGTTGCAGGAAACAACATTGCGTCCCGTAAAAGGTGATCGTTACCGCGGCGGCGGGTAAAACCGATGCGGTCAAAGTGCTCGAGGATCTGGATCGCCAGCTTGCGCCCGACGCCGAGGCTGTCGCGAAAGTCCGCCGCGCAGGTCGATCCGCGCGCCAGATCCAGCCGGCGGATCAGCTGGGCGAACTGCACAATGCGATCGTTGAGGTAATAGCGATCTTTAACGATCGCGGTGATGATCCCCTGCTGCGCCGCCTGGCGCAGGGTTGCGCGCATCAGCGCCTCGTCGGTGGCGGTTTCCCGCGCTAAATCCCGAACCCACCACGGCTCATCGGCAAACAGCGCCTGCGCTTTCTGCCACACCGCGGCCTGCTCGTCGGTAAAGCCCGCCTGGTGTTCCGGCAGGTGCAGCCAGCCGTGGTGGCTGGCGATAACGCCGCTGGCCCGCAGCTGCTCGATAAGCGCCAGCACCAGCCCTTCATCTTCCACCGGCAGCGCAATACGCCGCAGGCGTTCGCGCCCGGGGCCGGGCTCGTCGCGGTGCTGTTCGTGATAAACCGCCAGCGCTTTCAGCAGCGCCTGCTGCCAGCCGGCGGCAACCCCGGCGCTGAGCAGGCTATCCCCGGCAACGATGGTTTCCGGTTCGCGGATCAGCGCGGCTAATCCGCCCTCGCCGAGCTGCCGCGCCCAGCCGAAGGCCCGGCGGCTAACCGCGCCGCGCTGCAGATGAACCGCCAGTGTCCGCGCGTCGGTTTGCGCCTCGGCAAGCTCGGCCAGCCACTGCAGATAGGCCGGCTTGCGCTTGCCGCGCCGGGGAGGATTGAGCGCGACGACCCGCGCGCCGGCCAGCGTTTCCCGGGCAGAAATATCCCGCAGCACCAGCCGATCGTTATCCGCCAGCCGCAGCGGCGCGTCCAGCACCAGCTCCGCCAGATTGCCCTCCAGCAGGGAAACCCGCCCGGTAATGTGGCTCGCCGCGTGGTGAATGTGCAGCGGCTGCCACTGGCCGAGCGGCGCGTGGCGGGCCAGCTCAACGATCACCCGCTCCGACGCCGCGGGCAGCTCCTGCGCCAGCAGCCAGTCGCCCCGGTGCAGATCCTCTTTTTCCACGTCGCCGGTAATGTTCAGGGCAATGCGCTGCCCGGCACGCGCCTGCTCTACCGGCTGATTCTGGGCGTGCAGGCCGCGCACGCGAACCGGCTTATCAACGCCGGTCAGCCACAGCGTATCGCCGACACGCACTTCACCGGAAAGCGCCGTGCCGGTCACCACCAGCCCTGCGCCTTTCACGCTAAAGGCGCGGTCCAGCGCCAGCCGGAAACGTTTGTCTCCGGTATGCTGGCGCTCGGGCAGGTTCAGCAGATGCGCGCGCAGCGCCTCAATCCCGACCCCTTCGGCAGCCGCAGTTTCAAATATCGCTGCGCCGTTGAAGCCGTACTGTTGAAGAACGTTGGTAACTTCCCGGCGAACGTCGGCAATTCTGCTGCTATCCACGCGATCGATTTTGGTCAGCGCCACCGTTAACGTCGGGCTACCGGTCAGCTGCAGGATAGCCAGATGCTCCCGGGTCTGGGCCATCACGCCGTCGTCACAGGCCACCACCAGCAGGGCGTGATCGATGCCGCCCACGCCGGCCAGCATATTGGCGAGAAACTTTTCATGCCCCGGCACGTCGATAAAGCCCGGCACGCGCCCGTCGGGCTGCGGCCAGTAGGCATAGCCTAAATCAATCGTCATTCCGCGCGCTTTTTCTTCCGGCAGGCGATCGGCGTTGATCCCGGTGATCGCCTGCAGCAGCGTAGTTTTGCCGTGGTCAACGTGACCGGCGGTGGCAATAATCATTTCAGCATTATCTCCAGAAAGCGGGATTCATCTTCGAGGCAGCGCAGGTCGAGCCACAGCCGGGCGTCACTGATGCGGCCAATCACCGGCACCACACCGCTGCGCAGCTTCTCAGCCAATGCCTCCAGGCTGCTGCCACGCCCGTCGTTAGGGGCAAAGGTCAGCCCCAGAGACGGCAGGCGGTCGACCGGCAGCGAGCCGCTGCCGATCTGCGACAGGCACGGCTCCAGCCGCAGGGTAAAGTCGGGAAACGCGGGCGCCAGCGCCGCCAGCAACCGCTCGCCCGGCGCGCGCAGCGCCTCGGCCGTGCGGGTCAGCAGACGCAGGGTCGGCAGAGCCTCCGCCAGCTTTTCAGGATGCAGATAGAGGCGCAGCGTGGCCTCCAGCGCTGCCAGGGTCATCTTATCGGCGCGCAGGGCGCGCTTGAGCGGGTGCTTTTGCAGCTTTGCAATCAGCGCCCGCTTGCCGACGATAATTCCGGCCTGCGGGCCGCCGAGCAGCTTGTCGCCGGAGAAGCTCACCAGGCTCACGCCGCTGGCAATCAGCGTCTGCGGCATCGGCTCCCGGGGCAGGCCATACAGACTCAAATCCACCAGCGAACCGCTGCCCAAATCGGCAATGACCGGCACATTCAGCTCGCGGCCAATGTCCGCCAGCTCAGCCTCATCGACCGCTTTGGTAAAACCCTCAACGCTGTAGTTGCTGGTATGAACCTTCATCAGCAGGGCCGTATTTTCTCCCACCGCCTCGCGGTAGTCCCGCTGGTGGGTGCGGTTGGTGGTGCCCACTTCGCGCAGCACGCAGCCGGCCTGGCGCATCACGTCGGGAATGCGGAACGCGCCGCCGATCTCCACCAGCTCGCCCCGGGAAACTACCACCTCTTTGCCTTCGGCGGTGGCCGCCAGCATCAGCAGCACCGCCGCCGCGTTATTATTAACGATGCAGGCATCTTCCGCGCCGGTCAGCCGGCACAGCAGGTCGGCGATCCCTCTATCCCGGTGACCGCGCCCGGCGCCGTCGAGATCGTATTCAAGGGTCACCGGAGAGCGCATGGCCTGGGTCACCGCTTCTATCGCCGCTTCCGCCTGGATCGCGCGGCCCAGATTGGTGTGCAGCACGGTGCCGGTAAGATTGAATACCGGACGCAGCACCGTTTGCGGTCTGAGTAGCGTGTCTACCGCCTTTGCCCAGTCGCCGCTCCAGCCAGGCAGCGTGCCGCTGGCGCGGATATGCGCCCGGGCCTCTTCCTGCAACTGGCGCAAGGCATGAGTCACCTGCGCATGGCCAAAAGTGTCCAGCAGCGGCGCAAACGCGGGCTCGCGCAGCAGGCGATCGGTGGCGGGGATCTGGCTAAACGGCGATGGATTTTCGGTAGTCATGGATAAACCTGTAGTTTGCCTCCTCCCGACGGGAGAGGGGTCAGAAGACGGTAATCTGCCGCCAGCGTGAATCATAGCAGACGCGCCGTAAAGGTTGCGCCAGCCCGGCGGGCGAAGCCATACACAGTAGCAGGAAGCGCTGGCAGGCGGTTTGATCTTAACCGCCGCGGGCCGAATTTTTTATGGTATACCCTAAATACGTCGAGTTGCATGCGGGATGGACAAAAGAAGCCAATACGCAGGCAACCCGAAGCATGACGGAGAGATTCCTGCTGAAAAACATCGCGGAGAAAGCGCGTGGATAAGGTCGAAAACTTACTGCCGATGGCAATATTTGCCCGGGTTGCCGAAACGCTGAGCGTCACGGAGGCCGCCCGCTCGCTGGGAGTGTCAAAATCTTCCGTCAGCCGGGCCATCGCCCAGCTGGAAGAGGCTACTGGCGGACCGCTGCTGAAAAGAACCACCCGCAAAATTGAAATCACCGGGCTGGGCGCGGAGTATGCGCGCTACTGCACCCGCATCGTTGAGACGCTCGCGGAATCGGAGGCGTTTATCCGGGAATATTACCGCCCGCCGGAAGGAACGATGACCCTGCTGGCGCCGGTGACCTTCGGCACCCAGCACGTGGTGCCGGTCTTGAGCCGCTTTCTGAAAAATAATCTTCACGCCCGCATCGACCTGGATCTCTCGGATAAAGAGGTGGATATCCGCGAGAGCCATTACGATCTGGTGATTGAAGTCCTGCAGGGCACACCCGCCCACGAGCACGCCCGCTATTTGTGCGCAATCAGCTGGGGGCTGTACACCACCCCGGACTATCTGCGGCACATCAAACCCATCGTGGTACCGAAAGACCTGCCCTGTCACGACTACATTTTATTTCGCGGCGTGGCCCGCACGGTGTCGCTGCCGTTTCGCAAAGAGAAGCAGAAATTTGCCCTTAGCGTCGAGAGCCGCTTTCGCAGTAACAACAGCATTACGCTGATGAATATGGCGCTTTCCGGCTGCGGTATCGCCTATCTGCCCGCCTACGCCGCCCGCGCCTTCGTCGAGAGCGGGCAGCTGGTGAGGCTGCTGCCGGGCTGGACAATGGACGAGCATAAAATCTGGCTGCTGGCAAAAGAGAAACAGACGTTAACCGAGAGCATCAGGCGCTTTAGTGAAGATCTGCAGCAGCACATTGCTGCCGCAGAGGGGCGGGAAAATCAGTAGTAGTCGCCGTGGCGGTAGTCCCAGCTGGTAAAGCCGTCCGCCAGCAGCGCCATGATTTTATCGACGTCCAGCCCTTTGCGGATCAGTACCGGGCACGGCGTGACTTTGCGCTGCCCGCGCTGCTCCGGCACCAGGCGGCCCTCGCTGTCCACCATCGACACCATTACGCCCTGCTCGTAGCGCGCGTCCTCGCTTTTACCCGACTGGATTGACGCCACGTAGTCGTTAGCGCTGATAATTAAATCCGCCCGGGACTCAATGCGCTCGCCAATCCCCTCCACCAGGCCGCGGTTGCCCTTGCCGGAAGGATTCGCCGAGCTGGCGAAGGCCAGCTTGCCGTGCTGGCTCCACAGCGCGTCGGCCAGCATTTCGCCGGGCTTGCCAAATTTAATGACGAAACAGCTGGTCTGGCGGCCGTCCATCATCAACGCCTTTAGCCCGTCATCGGCCAGCTGCGCCACGGCTTCCGGTTTCCACGGCAGGATGCAGCCAAGCAGGATATCCGCGTCCCAGTGGGCCTGATAAAACGCCTCAATTTCCGGATTAAGCTGCGCCAGCGATTTGAGCTGCTCCATGCTGGCACACAGCACCACGCCGGGCTTGTTGCGGTTGCGCTGCTTGGCTTCAAACTTGCGTTCGAGCCCGGCCTTGTCCGAGGTCATGATGATGTAGCCCACTTTGGTGGGGCAGACAATCATTCCGCCGTCGGCGGCTAACAGGGTCATGGCTTCTGGCTGGACGCCGCCGTTCCAGACAACTTTGCTGTGGGTCATATTTACGCTCGCTGATGAGGGAGAAGTCCCTGCATCATTGCCGCCGCCGGTGAGTCCGGCAATCAATGGTCGCTAATTGGGCGCATTGTTCCTCTCCTGCAACAGAAGACATCTATACCCGTCATACTTCAAGCTGCTTGTGCGTTGGCTTTATTACTCGGCTCATCCCTGAGCCTCGCCCTGAAGGGCCGCCGCTCCGCGACGTTCAAATCTGCTCCAGACAGATTTGTCGTTCACCCCGGTCACTTACGGAAGTCAAGCTCCCGGGGATTCACTCACTTGCCGCGTTATTCGGCCTGCGGCCTCACCCTTTCAGGGTCAGCGCAAGCGCTGCTCAAAGCATCAGAGATGCTTTGTCAAGCAACTCGAATTATTTAGGGTATATATACGCTTAATCTGATCTCTCAACGCTCCGCCAGCATGCGGGTAAAAATGTCGACGAAGGCGCTCACTTTGGCCGGGCGATAGCTGGTGGTGGGATAGACGATATAGATGTCGGCAGCGGGCAGCGTCCAGTCGGGCAGAACCTCAAACAGCCTTCCCTCTGCAATATCCCCGGCCACCACATAATCCGGCAGCACGGCAATACCGCCGCCCGCCAGCACTGCGCGGTGCACCGCCAGGGTGGCGTTAAACAGCATCGACGCCTGAATAGCGACTTTTTGCTGCTCTGCGCCGCGGGAGAAAACCAGCCGGGTGGGCTCTTTCAGTGCGGTATTGGCAATCAGCGAGGCGTTCTGCAGTTCAGACGGCGCGCCAATACCGGCAAACTGCGCCGACAGCACCGGGGAGGCCACCAGCTTCTGGGCAAACGTGCCTATTTTGCGCCCCTGAAGATGCGATTCGGTCAGCCAGCCCATGCGCACCGAAAGATCGAACTGGCTGGCATTGATGTCCTGAATCTGGTCGCTGAAGCTCACCTCCACTTTGCAGTCCGGGTAGCGGGTGGTAAAGCGGGCCAGCGCGGGGACGATCACTTCAATGCCGTAGTCGTAGGGCGCGGTAAGGCGCAGCACGCCGGAAGGTTTGCCGGAAGACTCCGACAGCTCGCCAAAGGCGTTTTCAGCCTCTTTCAAAATGCGGATACAGCGCAGGTAAAAGCCTTCGCCGGCCTCGGTCAGCCGCACCCGGCGGGTGGTGCGGATCAGCAGCGCAATATTGAAATCCGCTTCGAGCCTCGCCACCTGCTGGCTGACCACCGCTTTAGTGATCCCCAGCCGGTCGGCGGCGGCAGTGAACGAGCCTGCCTCCACCACCGCGACAAAATAGACGATGCGGTTAAGACTAAAGCCCTCTACGGAGGTCACGCTATCGATATTGTTTATTTTTTCCATACTATATGTTCGTATTGTATGCGTTTATCTGTCAATAGGGAGCCGATATAGTCTGCGGCATGCGATACCGCTGACCACAATGAATTAATAAGGTGAACTCAATGATGTTATCCCGTTATGCACTGCCTGCCGGCGCTATCCTGCTGGCATCACTGATCGCCGGCTGCCAGCCTCACGAAGCCATTGCTAAAACATCCGCCACAGCGGTATCCGGCGCGCAGCAGCAGGCGCTGAAAACCGTGGTATTTAATCCCGGCGAGCAGGCCATTTTTGCCGTCTCTTCGGTGCTGGTGGAAGGCAATAAAGACGCGGTGCTGATCGACGCCCAGTTCTCCGCCGAGCAGGCCCGCAAGCTGGCAGAACAGATCAAAGCCTCCGGCAAGCGCCTGACCACCATCTATATCAGCCACGGCGATCCGGACTACTACTTCGGGCTGGACACCCTCCACGCCGCTTTCCCGGACGCGAAAATCCTCGCCACGCCGCAGACCATCGCCCACATCGAGGAAACGAAGGCCGAAAAGCTGAAAATCTGGGGCCCAAAGCTGGCCGCCAACGCGCCGAAAACCCTGATCGTACCGCAGCCGCTGGTGGGCGATACGATCGAGCTTGAAGGCCAGCCGCTGAAAATCATCGGCCCGACGCCGGACCGCACCGTTGTCTGGATCCCATCCATCAGAACGGTTGCCGGCGGTATTCCGGTGCAGGCGGGCGAGCACGTATGGATGGCGGATACGCAAACCGCGAAGTCCCACATCGACTGGCTGGCAACCCTGGCGCAAATCAAAGCGCTTTCGCCGCGCGTCGTCATTCCGGGCCACTTCGTCGGCCAGATGCCGTCTGGCGTGCAGGCAGTAGATTTTACCGCCGACTACATCCGCGCCTTCGATAAAGCAGCGGCCAACGCGAAAAACTCAGCCGCGCTGATTAAAGCGATGAACGCGCGCTATCCCGGTCTCGGCGGCGAAGTTTCGCTGGAGCTGAGTGCCAAAGTGGCCAAAGGCGAGATGGCCTGGAAATAAGCGGCATCAGCGATGATCGGAGTGCCGGGATCGGCATTCTGTTTTAACAGGCCCGGCGCAGCGCGTCGAGCCTGTTGTTACATTTGCGCCGCGCCGGAAAGTTTGCGCCCCGTCACATTCGTTACCGTCCGGTTAAAAATACTTTGTGAAACACCTCACACTTCTCGAATAAACAGACGATTCAGAAATGTGACACATATCACTTACAAGACCAATAGCACCGCATTTTTGGTCACGATTTAGCAGGCGCAAATCCATTTATGTGATCTAAGTCACTCTAAAACACCGCCTACCCCACACCAATTCGTGACACGAGTCACACAAAATCCCGCCTGCTGGACAGCTTCGCCTTTCGATGCCAGATTTCAGCTCATTAACATTATCCGGCTTCCTCTGCCACTCATTAACAACAAACCTCGGGCCTCCGGCCTCGCGACAGCAACTAAGAAGGGGTGTTTTTTATGTCATCCGATATCAAGATCAAAGTGCAAAGCTTTGGTCGATTCCTCAGCAATATGGTGATGCCAAATATCGGCGCGTTTATCGCGTGGGGCATTATCACCGCTCTGTTTATTCCGACAGGCTGGTTGCCGAACGAGACGCTGGCGAAGCTGGTCGGCCCGATGATCACCTACCTGCTGCCGCTGCTGATTGGCTACACCGGCGGACGCCTGGTAGGCGGCGAGCGCGGCGGCGTGGTAGGTGCGATCACGACCATGGGCGTTATCGTGGGCGCCGACATGCCGATGTTCCTCGGTTCGATGATTGCCGGCCCGCTGGGCGGCTACTGCATCAAGAAATTTGACGCAGCCGTCGACGGCAAAATCAAATCCGGCTTTGAAATGCTGGTAAATAACTTCTCCGCGGGCATTATCGGGATGATCCTCGCCATTCTGGCGTTCCTCGGTATCGGTCCTGCGGTTGAGGTGCTGTCCAAACTTCTGGCGTCGGGCGTTAACTTCATGGTCGCCCACGACATGCTGCCGCTGGCGTCTATCTTTGTTGAACCGGCGAAAATCCTGTTCCTCAACAACGCCATTAACCACGGCATCTTCTCGCCGCTGGGTATTCAGCAGTCCAACGAGCTCGGCAAGTCCATCTTCTTCCTGATTGAAGCCAACCCGGGTCCGGGCATGGGCGTTCTGCTGGCATATATGTTCTTCGGCCGCGGCAGCGCGAAGCAGTCCGCGGGCGGCGCAGCAATCATTCACTTCCTCGGCGGCATCCACGAGATCTATTTCCCGTACGTGCTGATGAACCCGCGCCTGATTATCGCCGTGATCCTCGGCGGCATGACCGGCGTCTTTACCCTGACGCTGCTGAACGGCGGCCTGGTCTCTCCGGCTTCTCCGGGATCCATCCTGGCCGTGCTGGCGATGACGCCAAAAGGCGCCTACTTCGCCAATATTGCAGCAATTCTTGCCGCTACCGCCGTCTCTTTCGTGGTCGCTGCCTTCCTGCTGAAAACCAGCAAAGTGAAGGAAGAAGATGACATTGATGCCGCAACTCGCCGGATGCAGGACATGAAAGCGGCCTCCAAAGGCGCCGCCTCTCCGCTGGCTGCCGGTGACGTGACCAGTGACCTGAGCCACGTGCGCAAAATCATTGTTGCCTGCGACGCGGGCATGGGCTCCAGCGCCATGGGCGCCGGCGTGCTGCGTAAAAAAGTAAAAGACGCGGGTCTGGACCACATTTCCGTCACCAACAGCGCGATCAATAACCTGCCGCCGGACGTGGACCTGGTGATCACTCACCGCGACCTGACCGAACGCGCGATGCGCCAGGTGCCACAGGCCCAGCACATCTCCCTGACCAACTTCTTAGACAGCGGCCTGTACAGCAGCCTGACCGAGCGTCTGGCGGCGGCCCAGCGCCACGAAAGTAACGAAGTTAAAGTGCGCGACAACCTGAAAGACAGCTTCGATGAGAGCGAAACTCACCTGTTCAAGCCGGGCCCGGAAAACGTCTTCCTCGGCTGCAAGGCAACAAATAAAGAAGAGGCGATCCGTTTCGCGGGCGAGCAGCTGGTGAAAGGCGGCTACGTTGAGCCGGCCTATATCGACGCCATGCTGGCGCGCGAGCAGCTGACCTCGACCTACCTCGGCGAATCCATCGCCGTGCCGCACGGCACCATCGAAGCAAAAGATCGGGTGCTGAAAACCGGCATCGTCTTCTGCCAGTACCCGGAAGGCGTGCGCTTCGGCGACGAACCGGACGAGGTCGCTCGCCTGGTGATCGGCATCGCGGCGCGCAACAACGAGCACATTCACGTCATTACTGCCCTGACCAATGCGCTGGACGACGACGCGGTTATTGAGCGTCTGGCCACCACCCAGAGTGTGCAGGAAGTGCTGGATCTGATTGCCCCGAAACCGTAACGCCGTTTCCCCCCTCTCCCCACCGGGAGAGGGCTGGGGTGAGGGGAAAGCCTCACCCCAGCCCTCTCGGGTAACAACATTGAAAGGTAACGATGATGAAAGCATTACACTTTGGCGCAGGTAACATTGGCCGCGGCTTTATTGGCAAACTGCTGGCGGACGCCGGTATCTCCCTGACGTTTGCCGACGTTAACCAGACGGTGCTGGACGCGCTCAACGCCCGCCACAGCTATCAGGTTCACGTGGTCGGAGAACAGGAGCAGGTGGACACCGTCTCCGGCGTCAGCGCCGTCAGCAGCATCGGCGACGAGGTTATCGATCTGATTGCAAACGTCGACCTGGTCACTACCGCGGTGGGTCCGGTGGTGCTGGAGCGTATTGCGCCGGCCATCGCTAAAGGCCTCAGCAAGCGCCGGGCCGCGGGCAACACCGCGCCGCTGAATATCATCGCCTGTGAAAACATGGTGCGCGGCACGACCCAGCTGAAAGGCCACGTTGACGCCGCGCTGGCGGAAGAGGACAAAGCCTGGGTCGCCGAACACGTCGGCTTCGTCGACTCTGCCGTAGACCGCATCGTACCGCCGTCGGCCTCCGCCACGCAGGATCCGCTGGAAGTGACCGTGGAAACCTTCAGCGAGTGGATCGTTGATGAAACCCAGTTCAAAGGCCCGCTGCCGGCGATCCCGGGTATGGAACTTACCAACAACCTGATGGCGTTTGTTGAGCGTAAACTCTTCACCCTGAACACCGGGCATGCTATAACCGCCTACCTCGGCAAGCAGGCAGGCCTGCAAACCATTCGCGAAGCGATTCTGGATACGGCGATCCGCGCGGTGGTGAAAGGCGCGATGGAAGAGAGCGGCGCGGTGCTGATTAAGCGCTACGGCTTTGATGCTGACATGCACGCGGCCTATATCCAGAAAATCCTTGGCCGCTTTGAAAACCCGTTCCTGCAAGATGACGTTGAGCGGGTAGGACGCCAGCCGCTGCGCAAGCTGAGCGCCGGCGATCGCCTGATCAAGCCGCTGCTGGGCACCCTGGAGTACGGTCTGCCCCACGCCAACCTGATCAAGGGCATCGCCGCTGCCATGCACTACCGCAGCGCGGAAGATCCGCAGGCGCAGGAGCTGGAAGCGCTGATTAACGCTAAAGGTCCGCAGGCGGCGCTGGCTGAAATCTCCGGGCTGGATGCCCACAGCGACGTTGTCGTTGAAGCCGTTAACGACTATAACGCCAGCCGATGATGCCCGATCCGGTGCTGTCCGGCGGGCAGCACCTCATCAACAGATTGTCAGATATGCAGGCAATAATGGAACAAACCCAGGCTTTTGAAAATCGGGTGCTTGAGCGTCTGAACGGCGGTAAAACCGTCCGAAGCTTCCTGATAGCCGCGGTCGAGCTGCTGACAGAAGCGGTGAACATGCTGGTGCTTCAGGTCTTTCGCAAAGACGATTACGCGGTAAAGTACGCCGTGGAGCCGCTGCTGGACGGCGAAGGCCCGCTGGGCAATCTGTCGGTACGCCTGAAGCTTATCTACGGCCTGGGCGTTATCAACCGGGCCGAGTATGAAGATGCCGAGCTGCTGATGGCCCTGCGCGAAGAGCTTAATTACGACGGCAGCGACTACGCCTTCACCGATGACGAGATCCTCGGCCCCCTGGGCGAGCTGCACTGTGTTGACGCCCTGCCCCCGCAGCCGCATTTTGACAGCAGCGACGCTGAACTCTACGACATGCAGCGCCAGCGCTATCAGCAGGTGGTGCGCTCAACAATGGTCCTTTCACTGACAGAGCTGATCTCGCGTATCAGCCTGAAAAAAGCCTTTCAGAAGTAGCTTATCCTCTCTTCCCTTCCGAGCAGCAGGTCAGCCCTTTGGCGTAGCCAATAAAATCCGCCAGCGCGCCGTTTTTACCGCGCCGCTTCCAGATTAAGGTAAGCGTAGTGGTCGCCTCGGCATCCTCCAGCGCGCAGTAGCTGACGTCAGTCATCATCACCGACCGCTGGGTCTCCGGCACCAGCGCCACGCCCATTCCGGTTGACGCCAGGCTAATGGCCACCGACACGTCGCGGGTGAGCTGTACCTTTCCCGGTACAAATCCCGCCCGCTCGCAGGCGCGCAGCACCGACCAGCCCAGCCCGATTCCCGGCGGATCGTCCTGGATCAGAAACGGCATATCGGCGAGGGCGGCGAGGTCGATCCTGGAGGTGCCCGCCAGCGGATGATCGTAGGGCAGCGCCGCCACCAGCGGGCGGGTAGCTACGTCGAGATACTCCAGCTCGTGGCTTCGCGGCACCGGGGAGCGCACGAGGCCAAAATCGAGCTGGCCCTCCCTCAGCAGCGCCAGCTGGCTGTTAACATTATGTTCTTCAATCGAGACCCGGATCCCGGGATGCTGCCTGCGGTAACCGTTAATTAACAGCGGCATTGCCGGATCGAGAATCGAGGAGCCGACATAGCCGAGCGTGATCTGCCCCTGAAAACCCGCGCGCAGGCTGCCGGCACGCTCCTGGAAAGCGCGATAGTGCTCCAGCACGCTCTGCGCTTTTTCCACCAGCTGCCGGCCTTCAAACGTCAGGGCCACGTTGCGCTTATCGCGGTTAAACAGGGCCAGGCCGAGGCTCGACTCCAGGCTTTTAATCTGTTGGCTGAGCGCCGGCTGGGCGATATTAAGCCGCAGCGCGGCCCTGCCAAAGTGCAGCTCTTCGGCCAGCACCACAAACGCGCGCAACTGTCGATATTCCACGGCGACCTCGCTGAACTAATAAAAAATACTTATTAAATATAGCAAGTTTAATATTGGATTTTTACTGCCGACCGCCGTGAAAATAAACCCTACAAACAATAAGCGTGCTCTTCCAACAGCGCGCGCAAAAATAACGATGAGAGGAAAATTTAATGTCTGAACATGCACCCGTTAACGATTTACGCTCGGCGCTGGCCCTACTTGACCGCTACGGCGACGAACTGATCGGCACCGATGAACCCGTCGATCCTGCTGCTGAACTCTCCGGCGTGTACCGCTACGTCGGCGCGCACGGCACGGTGATGCGCCCAACCCGCGTGGGCCCGGCCATGATCTTTAACCGTATCAAAGGTTACGACGACATGCGGGTGCTGATTGGCCTGCTCTGCTCCCGCCGGCGCGTGGCGCGCCTGTTCGGCACCGAGCCGGAAAAGCTGGCCTTCCTGCTGAAGGACTCGGTCGCCAATCCTATTGCGCCGGTGGTTATTCCGCGCGAGCAGGCGAAGTGCCAGGAGGTGGTGCACCTGGCCTCGGATCCGGACTTTGATATCCTGAAAATTCTGCCTGCTCCCACCAACACGCCGGAAGACGCGGGCCCCTATTTCACCCTCGGCATGTGTTACGCCGCCGACCCCGAAACCGGCGAGCACGACGTGACCATCCACCGCCTGTGCGTGCAGGGCAGAGATGAAATTTCGATGTATTTCGTACCCGGCCGCCATCTCGACGTTTTCCGCCAGAAAGCGGAAGCCGCCGGCAAGCCGCTGCCGATTTCGGTCAGCATCGGCGTAGATCCGGCCATTGAGATTGGCGCCTGCTTCGAACCGCCTACCACACCGCTGGGCTTTGACGAGCTGTCGATAGCCGGCAGCCTGCGCAACCGGCCAGTGGAGCTGACCGAATGCATCACCGTCGGCGCCCGGGCCATCGCTAACGCTGAGATTGTGATTGAAGGGGAGCTACTGCCGAACTACCGCGTGCAGGAGGACCAGCATACCCACACCGGCAAAGCGATGCCGGAATTTCCGGGGTACACCGGCGAAGCGCAGGCCGCCGTGCCGGTAATTAAAGTGAAAGCCATTACCCACCGCCGCCATCCGATCCTGCAAACCTGCATCGGCCCGAGCGACGAACACACTAATCTGGCGGGCATTCCTACCGAAGCCAGCATTCTGCAAATGGTGGAGCGCGCCCTGCCGGGCTTCGTGCAGAACGTACACTGCCCGTCGCCGGGCACCGGCAAATACCTGGCGGTGATTCAGGTGAAAAAACGCTTCGCCGGAGACGAAGGGCGCCAGCGCCAGGCCGCCCTGCTGGCCTTCGCGGCGTTCTCCGAGCTGAAGCACGTCATGCTGGTGGACGAGGACGTGGATATTTTCGATATGAATGACGTGATGTGGGCGATGACTACCCGCTACCAGGGCGATGCCAGCACGGTGTTTATTCCCGGCGTGCGCTGCCATCCTCTCGACCCGTCGTCGGACCCGGCCTTCAGCCCGTCGATTCGCGATCGCGGCATCGCCTGCAAGACCATTTTCGACTGCACGGTGCCCTACGACATGAAACACAGCTTCCGGCGCAGCGCGTTTATGGACGTGGACGTAGAACGCTTCATTCCCGGCTTTAATCGCAAAAAATAGCGGGTATTCGCTGCAGATTAGCTAAAATTCATCGCCGTGGACTATCAGTCGCGGCGCTCAGCGCATACTATAGGCCATCGATACACTTTTACGACACGTAGCCCGAAACCATGAAAGAAGTTGAAAAGAACGAAATCAAGCGCCTGAGCGATCGCCTCGACGCCATCCGCCACCAGCAGGCCGATATGCCGCTGGTAGATGCCGCCGATAAATATGCCGAACTTGAGAAAGAGAAAGAGACTATCGAGGCGGAAATCATCCGCCTGCGCGGCGTGCAGAGCCAGAAGCTGAGTAAAGAAGCGCAGAAGCTGATGGCGATGCCGTACCGCCGCGCCATCACCAAAAAAGAGCAGGCCGATATGGGCAAGCTGAAGAAAAGCGTGCGCGGCCTGGTGGTGGTGCACCCCATGACCGCCCTTGGCCGGGAAATGTCCCTCGAAGAGATGACGGGATTCTCGAAGACCGAGTTCTGATCGCCGCCTCTCGCAAGGCCCTCTTCCACGAAGAGGGCTTTTTTCTTACCTCGCCGAAATTGGCCCTACCAATATCCCTTTAATCTGTACACCTCCTCACAGATCTGCAAGATAGCGCAACAGCCACGTTGCTAAGAAGCAACATCTGATTAACCATTCGTTGTCATTAACCCTACACTGCACTATTGGCAGGGCCAATTTTACATTACGTGCGTATTAAGACGGGCAAAGACCCGGTCGCGCAATGTGGGCCCCACTGGAGACCTCTGCATGAATCTGTGGCAACAAAACTACGATCCCGCCGGCAATATCTGGCTCTCCAGCCTGGTTGCCGCGCTGCCTATTCTGTTCTTCTTCTTTGCCCTGATTAAGCTCAAGCTCAAAGGCTACGTGGCGGCCAGCGTTACGGTGCTGATCGCCCTGGCGGTGGCGCTGCTGTTTTATAAGATGCCGGTGGATCGCGCGCTGGCGTCGGTGGTGTACGGTTTCCTCTACGGGCTCTGGCCGATTGCCTGGATAATTATCGCGGCGGTGTTCGTCTACAAAATCTCGGTGAAAACCGGGCAGTTCGACATTATCCGCTCCTCTATCCTCTCCATTACGCCGGACCAGCGCCTGCAGATGCTGATCGTCGGCTTCTCTTTCGGGGCCTTCCTGGAAGGGGCCGCCGGCTTCGGCGCGCCGGTGGCCATCACCGCAGCGCTGCTGGTGGGGCTGGGCTTTAATCCGCTGTACGCCGCCGGGCTGTGCCTGATTGTCAATACCGCGCCGGTGGCGTTCGGCGCGATGGGGATTCCGATTCTGGTAGCCGGGCAGGTAACGGGGCTCGACAGCTTCCAGATTGGCCAGATGGTAGGCCGCCAGCTGCCGTTCCTGACGATTATTGTCCTGTTCTGGATCATGGCGATTATGGACGGCTGGCGCGGCATTAAAGAGACATGGCCGGCGGTAATCGTCGCCGGCGGCTCGTTTGCCGTTGCCCAGTTCCTGAGTTCCAACTTCCTCGGCCCGGAACTGCCGGACATCATCTCATCGCTGGTATCGCTGGTGTGCCTGACGCTGTTCCTCAAGCGCTGGAAGCCGGTGCGCATTTTCCGCTTCGGCGACATGGGCGCTTCGCAGGTAGACATGACGCTGGCGCAAACCAAATACAGCGCCGGGCAGATTATTCGCGCCTGGTCGCCGTTCCTGTTCCTCACCGCCACCGTGACGCTGTGGAGCATTCCGCCGTTTAAAGCGCTGTTCGCTCCGGGCGGCGCGCTGTACGACTGGGTGATTGCCGTACCGGTGCCGATGCTCGATAAGCTGGTTGCCCGCATGCCGCCGGTGGTCAGCGAGGCCACGCCGTATGCCGCAGTCTTTAAGCTCGACTGGCTCTCCGCGACCGGCACCGCCATTCTGTTCGCCGCGCTGCTCTCCATCATCAAACTGCGCATGAAGCCGCGCGACGCCATTGCCACCTTCAGCCTGACGCTGAAGGAGCTGGCGCTGCCCATCTACTCTATCGGCATGGTGCTGGCGTTTGCCTTTATCTCGAACTACTCCGGCCTGTCGTCTACCCTGGCGCTGGCGCTGGCCCACACCGGCAGCGCGTTTCCGTTCTTCTCGCCGTTCCTCGGCTGGCTGGGCGTGTTCCTGACCGGATCGGATACCTCCTCCAACGCGCTGTTTGCCGCGCTGCAGGCCACCGCCGCCCAGCAGATTGGCGTCTCGGACCTGCTGATGGTGGCGGCCAACACCACCGGCGGCGTGACCGGCAAGATGATTTCGCCGCAGTCCATCGCCATTGCCTGCGCGGCGGTGGGGCTGGTGGGCAAGGAGTCGGACCTGTTCCGCTTTACCGTTAAGCACAGCCTGATTTTCACCTGTATGGTGGGGCTGATTACCACCCTGCAGGCCTATGTTTTAACCTGGATGATCCCATGATAGTGATGCCACGGCGCCTCGCGGACGATGTTGCAGACCGCATTCGGGCGCTGATTAACGAACAGCAGCTGGAGGCGGGCATGAGATTACCCGCCGAACGCCAGCTGGCAATCCGGCTCGGCGTCTCCCGCAACTCGCTGCGGGAGGCGCTGGCGAAGCTGGTAAGCGAGGGACTTTTGCTAAGCCGCCGCGGCGGCGGCACCTTCGTGCGCTGGCAGCACGAGCCCTGGTCTGAGCAGAATATTGTTCAGCCCCTGAAGGGCCTGCTGGCGGACGATCCGGATTACAGCTTTGATATTCTCGAAGCCCGCCACGCCATCGAGGGCAGCACCGCCTGGCACGCGGCGCTGCGGGCCTCCGACGCCGATAAAGAAAAAATTCGCCTCTGTTTCGAGGCGACACTGGTTGACGATCCGGACCTCGCCTCCCAGGCCGACGTCCGCTTCCACCTCGCCATTGCCGAAGCGTCGCACAACGTGGTGCTGCTGCAGACCATGCGCGGCTTCTTCGATCTGCTCCAGTCCTCGGTGAAGCAGAGCCGCCAGCGCATGTACCAGGTGCCGCCGGTTTTCGCCGGACTCACCGAGCAGCACCAGTCCATTCTCGACGCCATCCTGCGCGGCGACGCCGACGGCGCTCGCCAGGCCATGATGGCCCACCTCAGTTTTGTTCATACCACCATTAAGCAGTTTGACGAAGACAGGGCCCGCCAGGCACGCATCACCCGCCTGCCCGGCGACGCCGACATTTCTTCAGGGGAGAAAAACCGATGATTATTTCCGCAGCAAGCGACTACCGGGCGGCCGCGAAACGCACTCTGCCGCCGTTTCTGTTCCACTATATCGACGGCGGCGCCTACGCCGAACACACGCTGCGCCGCAACGTCGAGGATCTTTCCCAGGTGGCGCTGCGCCAGCGGGTGCTGAACAACATGTCCGATCTGAGCCTTGAGACCCGGCTGTTTAACGAAACGCTGTCGATGCCGGTGGCCCTTGGCCCGGTCGGCCTGTGCGGCATGTACGCCCGGCGCGGTGAAGTGCAGGCGTCGGCGGCAGCGGATGCCAAAGGCATTCCGTTCACCCTCTCTACGGTTTCCGTCTGCCCCATTGAAGAGGTGGCGCCAAAACTTAGCCGCCCGATGTGGTTCCAGCTGTACGTCCTGCGGGATCGCGGCTTTATGCGCAACGCGCTGGAGCGCGCCAAGGCCGCGGGCTGCTCAACGCTGGTGTTTACCGTAGATATGCCCACACCCGGCGCGCGCTACCGGGACGCCCACTCCGGGATGAGCGGCCCGAACGCCGCCATGCGCCGCTATCTGCAGGCCGTTACCCATCCCAAATGGGCGTGGGACGTGGGCCTCAACGGCCGCCCGCACGATCTCGGCAATATTTCCGCTTATCTCGGCAAGCCCACCGGACTGGAAGACTATATCGGCTGGCTGGCGAACAACTTCGATCCGTCAATTTCGTGGAAAGACCTGGAGTGGATCCGCGAATTCTGGGACGGCCCGATGGTGATCAAAGGGATCCTCGATCCGGATGACGCCCGCGACGCGGTGCGCTTCGGCGCGGACGGGATTATTGTCTCCAACCACGGCGGCCGCCAGCTGGACGGCGTGCTCTCGTCCGCCCGCGCTCTGCCCGCCATTGCCGATGCGGTGAAGGGAGACATCACGGTGATGGCCGACAGCGGCATCCGCAACGGTCTGGACGTGGTGCGGATGATTGCGCTGGGCGCCGACACGGTGCTGCTGGGCCGCGCCTACCTGTACGCACTGGCTACCGCCGGGCAGGCCGGGGTGGCAAACCTGCTGGATCTGATTGAAAAAGAGATGCGGGTGGCGATGACGCTCACCGGCGCGAAGACGATCCGCGATATTACCCGCGACTCGCTGGTGCAGGAAGCCACCGCGCTCAACGCGGCGCTGGCGCCGCTGGCCCACGGAGATGCGGCCTGATAAAACAGACCCGGCTCCGCTGGCGGAGTCGGGTATCCTGCCCGCGCGATCCTCTTTCCCTGCCGCTGCGGATTTCTGCTATCCTGCCCGCCGTCAAAAGGGGGCAGCATGCTTAACATCGTCTTATTTGAACCTGAGATCCCGCCGAACACCGGCAACATCATCCGCCTGTGCGCCAACACCGGCTTTCGCCTGCACATCATCGAGCCGATGGGGTTTGCCTGGGACGACAAGCGCCTGCGCCGCGCCGGGCTGGATTACCACGAGTTTGCCGCCGTAAAGCGCCATCGCGACATGGCAGCATTTATGGCCGCCGAAAACCCGCAGCGCCTGTTTGCCCTGACCACCAAGGGTACGCCCGCACACAGCGCGGTAGGCTATCAGGCCGGGGACTATATGATGTTTGGTCCGGAAACCCGCGGCCTGCCGGGAACGACTCTCGACGCGCTGCCGCCGGAGCAGAAGATCCGCATTCCGATGATGCCGGACAGCCGCAGCATGAACCTGTCTAACGCGGTGTCGGTAGTGGTATACGAGGCGTGGCGCCAGCTGGGCTATGCCGGCGCGGTGCTACGCTAGCCTGTTATCAGGCTACAGGGGCAGAGGAGAGTAAGCGGAGGCGGTATCAGATCCCGTCGCCGTACTCAAAGGTGTGGTGGATGCCGTTAAAGTGCTGATCCATATCCATTGAGGGTTTGTCGCTGTCGGGCTTGCCGACGATGCGCGCCGGCACCCCTGCGGCGGTGGTGTGCGGCGGAACCGGCTGCAGCACCACCGAGCCGGCACCGATCTTGGCGCCCGCGCCCACTTCAATATTGCCGAGAATTTTCGCTCCGGCGCCAATCATCACGCCTTCGCGAATTTTCGGGTGGCGATCGCCGCTGGTTTTCCCCGTCCCGCCGAGCGTCACGGACTGCAGAATCGAGACGTCGTTTTCAATCACCGCCGTTTCCCCCACCACAATGCCGGTGGCGTGGTCGAGCATGATCCCGCGGCCGATTTTCGCCGCCGGGTGAATATCCACCTGGAAACTCACCGACACTTCGTTCTGCAGGAAGATAGCCAGCGCCTGACGCCCCTGATGCCACAGCCAGTGGCCGATGCGATAGGCCTGCAGGGCGTGGAAACCTTTGAGGTAGAGCAGCGGCGTGGAGTATTTATCGACGGCGGGATCGCGGGTGCGCACGGCCTGAATATCGCAGGCGGCGGAGGCAATCATCTCGGGATCGGCGGCGTAGGCCTCCTCCACCACTTCGCGAATGGCTATGGCGGGCATGATCGGAGACGCGAGCTTATTCGCGAGCATGTAGCTCAGGGCGCTGCCGAGGTTTTCGTGCTTGAGCAGGGTTGCGTGGTAAAAACTGGCCAGCATCGGCTCACAGTCGGCCAGCGCCCGGGCTTCAGCTTTGATATTGTTCCAGACAATGTCCAGTTCTTCACACGGCATGGCTAACTCCAGAGACGATAAAAACGCCCGGCCAGCGCGGCGCTGGTCGGGTCATTCAGGTGGCTAGTCGCGGCTGCGCTCGTCTTTGCGGGCGCGGCCCAGAAGCGTTAATGCTGCCTCGCGCGCGTTTTTTCCGCAATACAATACCTGATAAATTTCCTCGGTAATGGGCATTTCGACACCGTAACGGTGTGCCAGCGCCCTCACCTCTTTGGTATTGCGATAGCCTTCAACTACCTGGCCTATCTCGTCTTGGGCGGTCTGCACGTCCTTGCCCTCGCCAAGCTTCATACCGAAGCGGCGGTTGCGGGACTGATTATCGGTGCAGGTCAGCACCAGATCGCCTAACCCCGCCATCCCCATAAAGGTGGCCGGATCGGCACCGAGCGCGGCACCCAGGCGGGACATCTCGGTCAGACCGCGGGTGATCAGCGCCGTGCGGGCATTGGCACCAAAGCCGATGCCGTCGGACATGCCCGCGCCGATGGCGATAACGTTCTTCACCGCGCCGCCCAGCTGTACGCCGATAAGATCCGGGTTGCTGTAGACGCGAAAGCTCTTGCCGCAGTGCAGCAGCGTCTGCAGCTCACTGGCAAACTGCGCGTCCGGTGACGCGAGGGCAATCGCCGTCGGCAAACCAGCGGCCAGCTCTTTGGCAAAAGTGGGCCCGGAAATCGCCGCCAGCGGAATGGCATCACCCAGCGCTTCGCGCGCGACGTCCTGCAGCAGGCGACCGGTTTCGGCCTCCAACCCTTTCGTCGCCCACACCAGGCGCGCGTCCGGACGCAGCAGCGGCTTCAGCTGGCGCAGCACGTCGCCAAACACGTGGCTCGGTACAACCACCAGAATATCGCGGCTGGCGGCCAGTGCGGTGGCCAGATCGCTCTCAAGGTGCAGGGTATCGGGGAAGGTGACGTCGGGAAGGAAAGCCGCGTTGCAGCGGTCGTGGGCCAGCGTGGCGATGTGTTTGGGGTCGTGCCCCCACAGCACCACGTCGTGGCCGTTTCTTGCCAGCGTGATGGCAAGAGCGGTGCCGTACGAGCCGGCACCGATCACAGTCATTGCAGCATTAGGCGCGTTCATCAGGCATCCTGATGTTGCTCGGCACCTTCGCCAGCCTGCTGCTGCAGGTAGTTCATGAACAGCGCGTCAAAGTTGACCGGCGCGAGGTTCAGCTGCGGGAATGTACCGCGGCCAACCAGGCTGGTGATGCATTCGCGGGCATACGGGAACAGGATGTTCGGGCAGTAGGCACCCAGGCAATGCGCCATCTGGTTGCCGTCGATGCCTTCGATGGAGAAAATACCGGCCTGCTGTGCTTCGCACAGGAATGCGGTTTCTTCGCCCAGAGACGCGGTCACGGTCACGCGCAGCACGACTTCATAAACACCTTCCGCCAGCTGGGTAGATGCGGTGTCGAGGTCAAGCTTAACTTCCGGCTGCCACTCTTTCTGGAAAACCTGCGGCGCGTTCGGCGCTTCGAAAGAGACATCTTTGGTGTAAATACGCTGGATCTGGAAAGTCATTTCCGGGTTGTTTTGTTCTGACATCTTTTAGTCCTTAAAAGGGAAATTAGCGCAGCAGGGGATCGAGTCCACCACGCGCGTCAAGAGCATACAAGTCGTCGCAGCCGCCAATGTGCTGCCCATCAATAAAAATCTGCGGCACCGTGGTGCGGCCACTACGTTCAATCATCACTTCACGCTTCGCGGCGTCGCCGTCAATCGGCAGCTCCTGGAAGGTCACGCCTTTGTCGTTCAGCAGCGCTTTCGCGCGGTGGCAGAACGGGCACGTTGCTTTGGTATAGATTTCAATATTGGCCATACAACACCTCAGTTATTTTCCGCGAACCAGCGGCAGGTTTTCACCGCTCCAGCCCGCAACACCGTCTTTCAGAACATACACGCGCTCGAAGCCCGCTTTATTCAACGCGGTCGCGGGTTCCTGCGCCTGCATACCGGAACCATCAACAACAATAATGGGCTTATCTTTATGCTTTTCAAGCTCGCCCAGGTTATTGGCTTTAATTTCGGCCGGCATCAGGTTAATGGCGCTGGCAATATGGCCCTTGCGGAAATCGTCACGCTGGCGCAGATCGACGACAACAGCATCTTCTTTATTGATAAGGCGCGTTGCTTCACCGCGGCTGATCGTTTTGACGCTGGAGGTCAGTCCTTTGATGAAGGTGAAGATAACGGCTGCCAGCAGGCCAATCCACGCGATGCTCAGAACAGGGTGGCGACCAACAAATTGCATAATTTCTTGCATGGGGGGTACAGACTCCCGACTGTGTGATAAAAAAAACCAGCAGGGAGTATACCTGTGCGTGGTGGCAAATACAGCAAACCGCGCATCCCCGAAACTAATTTCTGCGCGCTTGCCCGAGAAAATCACCTTTAAAATCGATCTCCGAAACCCCCACCCGACCCGATCTTTGATCTTCTACGGCAGTTTTATCGATTCAGCTGGAGTAAAATTGCGCAAAATTTTATTTTCAGCACAGAGGTTGTCGCAATGTCGGTTACTAAAAAACCTATGGTACTGGTGATTCTGGATGGCTACGGCTATCGCGAAGATCAGCAGGATAATGCAATTTACAGCGCTAAAACCCCGGTTATGGACGCGCTGTGGGCAACCCGCCCGCACACGCTGATTGATGCATCCGGCCTTGAAGTGGGCCTGCCGGATCGCCAGATGGGCAACTCCGAAGTCGGCCACGTTAACCTCGGCGCCGGCCGCATTGTTTATCAGGACCTGACTCGCCTGGACGTTGAAATTAAAGAGCGCACCTTCTTTAAAAACAGCGTGCTGACCGGCGCGGTGGACAGTGCGGTTGCCGCCGGCAAAGCGGTTCACATTATGGGCCTGCTCTCCGCGGGCGGCGTACACAGCCACGAAGAACACATTCTGGCGATGGTCGAACTGGCGGCCGAGCGCGGTGCTGAAAAAATCTACCTGCACGCCTTCCTCGACGGCCGCGACACGCCGCCGCGCAGCGCCAAAGGCTCGCTGGAGAAATTTGAAGCGAAGTTTGCCGAACTGGGTAAAGGCCGCGTCGCCTCCCTGATTGGCCGCTACTACGCCATGGACCGCGATAACCGCTGGGACCGCGTCGAGCAGGCCTACGATCTGATGACCCTGGCGAAAGGCGAGTTCCAGTTTGATACCGCCGTAGCCGGCCTGGAAGCAGCATACGCCCGCGATGAAAACGACGAGTTCGTGAAAGCCACGGTTATTCGCGCCGAAGGTCAGGCCGATGCGGCGATGGAAGACGGCGACGCGCTGATTTTCATGAACTTCCGCGCCGATCGCGCTCGCGAAATCACCCGTGCCTTCGTTAACAGCGACTTCGACGGCTTTGCCCGTAAGAAAGTGGTTAAGCTCAACTACATCATGCTGACCGAATACGCCGCCGATATTAAAGTGCCGTGCGCTTATCCGCCGGCATCCCTTGCAAACACCTTCGGCGAGTGGATGGCGAAGCACGATAAAACCCAGCTGCGCATCTCCGAAACTGAGAAATATGCCCACGTCACCTTCTTCTTTAACGGCGGCATTGAAGCGCCGTTCGCCGGCGAAGAGCGTATTCTTATCAACTCGCCGAAAGTCGCTACCTACGATCTGCAGCCGGAAATGAGCTCCGCCGAGCTGACCGAAAAGCTGGTTGGCGCCATTAAAGGCGGCCAGTTCGACGCCATCATCTGCAACTACCCTAACGGCGATATGGTCGGCCATACCGGCGTGATGGAAGCCGCGGTGAAAGCGGTAGAAACGCTGGATAGCTGCATGAATGAAGTGAGCAAAGCGGTAGAGTCCGTCGGCGGCCAGCTGCTGATCACCGCCGACCACGGCAACGCCGAGCAGATGCGCGATCCGGCTACCGGCCAGGCGCACACCGCGCACACTAATCTGCCGGTGCCGCTGATTTACGTGGGTGACAAAGCAGTGAAAGCGGTAAACGGCGGCAAGCTGTCCGATATCGCACCAACTATGCTGTCGCTGATGGGGATGGCGATCCCGGAAGAGATGACTGGTAAGCCGCTGTTCATCGTGGAATAATCCCTCCCCATGAGGGGAACGGCGATAAATTCCAGAACATGGATTGCGACTGTAGTCCGATCCGTATGCTACGCCAGCGCGCTCAGCGCTGGCGTATTGCTGTGCGCGTCGTATGCCCACGCCGACGATCGAGATCAGCTAAAGTCTATTCAGGCGGACATCGCCGCCAAGGAGCGCGCGGTGCGCCAGCAGCAGCAGCAGCGTGCTGCCCTGCTGGCCCAGCTTAAAGCGCAGGAGGAGGCGATTGCCGCTGCCGCCCGCACGCTGCGCGCAACGCAGGACTCCCTGACCCAGATAAACCGGCAGGTGGATGCCATGAACGCCTCCATCGCCAAACTCGAAAAGCAGAAGGCCGTGCAGGAGAAAAACCTCTCCGCGCAGCTCGATGCCGCCTTCCGCCAAGGTGAGCACACGGGAATTCAGATGATTCTTAGCGGTGAAGAGGGCCAGCGCGCCCAGCGCCTGCAGGCCTACTTTGGCTATCTGAATCAGGCCCGCCAGGAAACCATCGCCCAGCTCAAACAGACCCGGGAAGAAGTCGCCGCCCAGCGCGCCGAGCTGGAAGAGAAGCAGAGCCAGCAGCAAACCCTGCTGTACGAGCAGAAAGCCCAGCAGGCGAAGCTTGAGCAGGCGCGCAACGAGCGTAAGAAAACCCTTTCCGGCCTTGAATCCTCGATTCAGGCAGGCCAGCAGCAGCTCGGCGAAATGCGCGCTAACGAATCCCGCCTGCGCAATAGCATCGCCAGAGCGGAAGCTGCCGCCAGAGCCCGCGCCGAAAAAGAGGCCCGCGAAGCGCAGGTCGTTCGCAACAAGCAGCAGGACGCCTCCCGCAAAGGCTCCACCTATAAACCGTCCGAAAGCGAGCGCTCGCTGATAGCCCGCACCGGCGGACTGGGCGCGCCGCGCGGTCAGGCTTTCTGGCCGGTTCGCGGCCCGATCCTGCACCGCTACGGCGAACAGCTGCAGGGTGAGCTACGCTGGAAGGGCATGGTTATCGGCGCCTCCGAAGGTACCGACGTGCGGGCAATTGCCGATGGCCGGGTGATCCTCGCCGACTGGCTGCAGGGCTACGGCCTGGTGGTGGTGGTCGAGCACGGAAAAGGCGACATGAGCCTGTACGGCTATAATCAGAGCGCGCTGGTCAGCGTCGGAACCCAGGTTCGCGCCGGACAGCCGATTGCCCTCGTGGGCAGCAGTGGCGGACAGGGCAGACCGTCACTCTACTTCGAAATTCGCCGCCAGGGTCAGGCGGTCAATCCACAGCCGTGGTTGGGAAGATAAGTTTTGCTTCAATTTCGCGCTATTGTTTTATCCGCTGTCGCTGCCCTGGCGATTGCGGCACCGGCGCAGGCCGGCAAGCTCGCCATCGTCATTGACGATTTTGGCTACCGCCCGCATCAGGAAAATCAGGTTCTGGCCCTGCCAAATACCGTTTCCGTAGCGGTGTTGCCCAACGCGCCGCACGCGCGGGAGATGGCGACCAAAGCCCACAGCGGCGGCCACGAAGTGCTCATTCACCTGCCGATGGCCCCGATCAGCAAGCAGCCGCTGGAGAAAGACACCCTGCGCCCGGACATGAGCAGCGCGGAGGTAGAGCGCATTATTCGCGACGCGGTGAGCAAGGTGCCTTACGCGGTAGGTCTGAACAACCACATGGGCAGCGCCATGACCTCCAGCCTGTTCGGCATGCAGAAGGTGATGCAGGCGCTCAGCCACTACAATCTCTACTTCCTCGACAGCGTCACCATCGGCAACACCCAGGCGATGCGCGCCGCCGCCGGCACCGGCGTGAAGGTGATCAAGCGTAAGGTGTTCCTCGACGATACGCAGAATGAGGCAGATATCCGCGTCCAGTTCAACCGCGCCGTGCAGCTGGCGCGCCGTAACGGCTCCGCCATTGCCATTGGCCATCCGCACCCCACCACGGTAAGAGTGCTCCAGCAGATGGTGTACAATCTGCCGCCGGATATTACGCTGGTGCGCCCGAGCAGCCTGCTTAACGAGCCCCAGGTGGATACTTCCACGCCGAACGGCGCTGGCCCGGCTACCGCTCAACCGCAGAAACCGCGCAATCCGTTCAGCGGCGTGAAGCTATGCCGGGCGAAGAAAGGTGTCGAGCCGGTGTACGCCAGCCGCTACTTTGAGATTCTGGGCGACAGCATCCGCCACAGTACGCTGGTGCAGTACATGACGCTGCAGTGGCAGGGCTGGGGAAACAAGTAAAAGAAAGGGGCCGATGGCCCCTTTCTCATTTTAATTCCAGTTCAGAATTACTTTGCCGGACTGGCCCGAGCGCATCGCGTCGAAGCCCTTCTGGAAGTCGTCAATGCCGAAGCGGTGGGTAATGATCGGGTTGAGATCGAGGCCGGACTGGATCAGTGCCGCCATCTTGTACCAGGTTTCGAACATCTCGCGGCCGTAAATACCCTTGATGAACAGTCCCTTAAAGATAACCTTGGTCCAGTCGATAGACATTTCTGACGGAGGAATGCCGAGCATCGCGATGCGGCCGCCGTGATTCATGGTATCGAGCATGGTGCGAAATGCCGCCGGCGCGCCGGACATCTCCAGCCCCACGTCGAACCCTTCAGTCATGCCCAGTTCGGCCATCACGTCGGTCAGGCTTTCGTTGGCAACGTTCACCGCGCGGGTGACGCCCATTTTACGCGCCAGATCCAGGCGATACTCGTTCACATCGGTGATCACCACGTTGCGCGCACCGACGTGCTTTGCCACCGCCGCCGCCATCACGCCGATCGGCCCCGCGCCAGAGACCAGCACATCTTCCCCAACCAGGTCGAACGAAAGCGCAGTGTGCACCGCGTTGCCGAACGGGTCGAAGATGGAGGCCAGATCGTCGGAGATATTGTCCGGGATTTTGAAGGCGTTAAACGCCGGCAGCACTAAATACTCCGCGAAGCTGCCCGGGCGGTTTACGCCGACGCCCATCGTGTTGCGGCACAGGTGAGTGCGGCCGGCGCGGCAGTTGCGGCAGTGGCCGCAGGTGATATGCCCTTCGCCGGAAACACGATCGCCAATGTTAAATCCCTTTACTTCCTGACCGATGCCGACCACTTCGCCCACGTATTCATGGCCGACGACCATCGGAACCGGAATGGTTTTTTGCGACCACTCGTCCCAGTTGTAGATGTGCACGTCGGTACCGCAGATGGCGGATTTGCGAATTTTAATCAGCAGATCGTTGTGGCCGAGTTCTGGCTCCGGCACGTCGGTCATCCAGATCCCTTCTTCAGCTTTCAGCTTGGCTAATGCTTTCATCTCACATCCTCAGGCAATCACGCCCAGTTGCTTACCAATACGAATAAACGCGGCGACCGCGTGCTCGATTTGCTCAGGGGTGTGCGCCGCGGACATCTGGGTGCGGATGCGCGCCTGCCCTTTCGGCACCACCGGATAGAAGAAGCCCGTCACGTAAATGCCCTCTTTTTGCAGTTCGCGGGCAAAGGCCTGAGCGACCGTGGCTTCGCCAAGCATCACCGGGATAATCGCGTGATCGGCACCGGCCAGCGTAAAGCCCGCAGCGCTCATTTTTTCGCGGAACAGGCGGGCGTTGGCCCACAGGCGGTCGCGCAGCTCGCTACCGCTTTCCACCATTTCCAGCACTTTAATGGAGGCGGCAACAATCGCCGGCGCCAGCGAGTTGGAGAACAGATACGGGCGCGAGCGCTGGCGTAGCCACTCCACTACCTCTTTGCGGGCAGCGGTATAGCCGCCGGACGCGCCGCCGAGGGCCTTGCCCAGTGTGCCGGTAATAATATCGACGCGGCCCATCACCTCACAGTATTCGTGGGAGCCGCGGCCGTTTTCGCCCACAAAGCCCACCGCGTGGGAGTCGTCGACCATCACCAGCGCGTCATATTTGTCTGCCAGATCGCACACGCCTTTCAGATTGGCGATCACGCCGTCCATCGAGAACACGCCGTCGGTGGCAATCAGCACGTGGCGGGCGCCGGCTTCGCGGGCCTCTTGCAGGCGCGCTTCCAGCTCCTGCATGTCGTTATTGGCATAGCGGAAACGCTTCGCCTTGCACAGGCGCACGCCGTCAATAATCGAGGCGTGGTTCAGGGCGTCGGAGATAATGGCGTCTTCCGGGCCGAGCAGCGTCTCAAACAGGCCGCCGTTGGCGTCAAAACAGGAGGAGTAGAGAATGGCATCTTCCATACCGAGGAAGTCGGCGAGCTTTTTTTCCAGCTGCTTGTGGCTGTCCTGAGTGCCGCAGATAAAGCGCACGGAGGCCATGCCGAAACCGTGGCTGTCCATACCTTCTTTAGCAGCGGCAATCAGATCGGGGTGGTTGGCCAGGCCGAGATAGTTATTGGCGCAGAAGTTAATGACCCGGCTGCCGTCGCCGACGGTAATATCCGCCTGCTGCGCGGAGGTAATAATCCGCTCTTCTTTAAAGAGTCCTTCTTCCCGGGCGGTATCAAGATCGCGGTTCAACTGCTGATAAAAATCACCACGCATTGCAATTCTCCAGATTCAGCAAAATTTAGTCGATATTACCCAATGCCGCACGGGGATACGAGATGACGCAGCACAGGATTCCTGTTTTGCAGCATAAATCACGCGTACCCCTGCCGCCAGTCGGTGAATGGCTGAAGCCTCCGCCGTGTGATGATATGATATTAGACATTCGCGTCCGGGAGAGTCCCGGCCATCTACAGTTCAAGGGCTATCGTTATGATCATCGTTACCGGCGGCGCAGGCTTTATCGGCAGCAACATTGTTAAGGCGTTAAATGACAAGGGCATCACCGACATTCTGGTGGTCGACAACCTGAAGGACGGCACCAAGTTCGTCAACCTGGTGGATCTGAACATCGCCGACTACATGGATAAAGAAGATTTCCTGATCCAGATTATGGCCGGGGAAGACTTCGGTGATATCGACGCGGTATTCCACGAAGGCGCCTGCTCTTCCACCACCGAGTGGGACGGCAAGTACATGATGGATAACAACTATCAGTATTCGAAGGAGCTGCTGCACTACTGCCTGGAGCGCGAAATTCCGTTCCTGTACGCCTCTTCTGCAGCGACCTACGGCGGACGCACTTCCGACTTTATCGAGTCCCGCGAGTACGAGCAGCCGCTGAACGTCTACGGCTACTCCAAGTTCCTGTTCGACGAATACGTGCGCCAGATCCTGCCGGAAGCGAACTCCCAGGTTGTCGGCTTCCGCTACTTTAACGTCTACGGACCGCGCGAAGGCCACAAGGGCAGCATGGCCAGCGTCGCTTTCCATCTCAACACCCAGCTTAACAACGGCGAAAGCCCGAAACTGTTCGAAGGAAGCGATGGCTTCAAGCGCGACTTCGTGTACGTGGGTGACGTGGCAGCGGTTAATCTGTGGTTCATGGAAAACGGCGTTTCCGGCATTTTTAACCTCGGCACCGGCCGCGCAGAGTCGTTCCAGGCGGTTGCCGACGCGACGCTGGCATTCCACAGCAAGGGCAGCATCGAATATATCCCGTTCCCGGACAAGCTGAAGGGCCGCTACCAGGCGTTTACGCAGGCCGACCTCACCAACCTGCGCGCCGCCGGCTATAAAGACGAATTCAAAACCGTTGCCGAAGGCGTAACCGAATATATGGCGTGGCTGAACCGCAGCGCCAATCCGCATTCATAATTTCGTTCAGGCAGTATCAAAACGGGCATCGGATACAGCGGCGGGAGCGTCTTACAGGCGCGCCCGCTGCATCATCGGTGGCCAATGCAGAGACGCGCGTAGGATTAAGTGAATGAAAATACTGGTGATAGGCCCGTCCTGGGTGGGCGATATGATGATGTCGCAGAGTCTCTACCGCTCGCTGAAGGCGCGCTTTCCCCAGGCCATCATCGACGTGATGGCGCCCGCATGGTGCCGCCCGCTGCTGTCGCGAATGCCGGAGGTGAACGAAGCTATCCCGATGCCGCTGGGCCACGGCGCGCTGGAGATTGGCGAGCGCCGCAGGCTCGGACGCAGCCTGCGGGATCGCCGCTATGACCGTGCCTATGTATTGCCTAACTCGTTTAAGTCGGCGCTGGTTCCCTTCTTCGCCGGTATTCCGCTGCGCACCGGCTGGCGCGGCGAGATGCGCTACGGTCTGCTGAACGATGCCCGGGTGCTGGACAAAGCGGCCTGGCCGCTGATGGTTGAGCGCTACGTTGCGCTGGCGTTTGATAAAGGCGCGATGGACAGCGCGAAAGATCTTCCCCAGCCGCTGCTCTGGCCGCAGCTGCAGGTGAGCGAGTCGGAAAAAATGCAGGTTACCGGCGCGTTCAACCTCTCATCCGAGCGCCAGATAATCGGCTTCTGCCCGGGCGCCGAGTTTGGCCCTGCGAAACGCTGGCCGCATTACCACTATGCGGAGCTGGCAAAGCAGCTGATCGATGAAGGCTATCAGGTGGTACTGTTCGGCTCGGCAAAAGACCACGATGCCGGTAACGAAATCCTGGCGGCTCTGACCGTCGAACAGCAGGCGTGGTGCCGCAATCTGGCAGGGGAAACTCAGCTTGAGCAAGCGGTGGTGCTGCTGTCGGCCTGTAAAGCCGTGGTCACTAACGACTCCGGCCTGATGCACGTTGCCGCCGCGCTCAATCGCCCGCTGGTAGCGCTGTACGGCCCGAGCAGCCCCGACTTCACCCCGCCGCTGTCGAAAAAAGCCAAAGTCATTCGCCTGATCGACGGCTATCACCGCGTGCGTAAGGGCGATGGCGATGAAGGCTATCACCAGAGCCTGATCGACATTACGCCCGCACGGGTGCTGGAGACGCTCAATCAGCTGCTGCTGGATGAGGAAGCCTGACGGATGCGGGTACTGATTGTTAAAACCTCATCAATGGGCGACGTGCTGCACACGCTGCCTGCCCTGACCGACGCCGTACAAGCGATTCCGGACATTCGTTTTGACTGGGTGGTGGAAGAAGGCTTCGCGCAAATCCCCGGCTGGCACGCAGCGGTAGATCGGGTGATCCCGGTAGCAATCCGCCGCTGGCGCAAGGCGTGGTTCTCTGCGCCGGTGAAAGCGGAACGGCTGGCCTTTCGTCAGGCGGTGCAGGAACATAAATACGACGCGGTTATCGACGCGCAGGGGCTGGTAAAAAGCGCCGCGCTGGTGACCCGGCTGGCGCGGGGCGTCAAACACGGCATGGACTGGCAAACCGCCCGCGAGCCGCTGGCGAGCCTGTTCTACAACCGCCGCCACCACATCGCTAAACAGCAGCACGCCGTTGAGCGCACCCGGGAACTGTTCGCCAAAAGCCTCGGCTATAGCAAGCCGGAAACCCGCGGCGATTACGCCATCGCGCAGCATTTCCTGAATAACCTGAATGCTGAAGCGGAACAGTACGCCATCTTTCTGCATGCCACCACCCGCGACGACAAGCACTGGCCAGAAGCACGCTGGCGGGATCTGATCGCGCTGCTGGGCGCGTCGGGTATTCGCATCAGGCTGCCCTGGGGCGCACCGCATGAAGAGGCGAGAGCCAAAAGGCTGGCGGAAGGGTTTGACTACGTTGAAGTGCTGCCGAAGATGAGTCTGGAGGGCGTTGCAAGGGAGCTTGCCGGTGCGAAATTTGTGGTTTCGGTGGATACCGGGCTGAGCCATTTGACCGCCGCGCTGGACCGCCCTAACGTCACGCTGTACGGGCCGACGGATCCGGGGCTGATTGGGGGATATGGGAAGAATCAGGTGGTGTGTCGGGCGCCGGATGGGGATCTCAGCGCCCTGACGGCTGATGCCGTTTTCGATAAGCTGGCGACGCTGTAGCATTTCTGTCGCTATCGGCGCAGCGCCGATAGCGATGCCTGTTACTCCTTAATCTGTATCGGCTGCTTTATCTTTGAACCCGCTTTTAAAAAAACAAACAGCAACACGAAAGCGATAAATACGGATGTCGGCACAGATTTAGAAAAGAAGATGACGTCGCTTAATCCCTCTGCCAGCACCGCCAGCAGCATAACCAATATACACGGCTGCCTGGCTTTTTTTACCGCGTAGTAAATCAGCGAGAGGTAAACCAGTAGAATTGATAAAACACCCGGCAGGCCGCGTGTCGACAGGGTTTCGATAAAATCGTTATGCAAGTGAGAGTCAATAAATTCAAGCGCGCCGCTTAATCTTGGTTCTGCGGCTTCTACTTTTCTAATCTTCTCATTACGCTGCTCAATAGACTGCCCCCACGCATCATAGGTTTTTAGACCGAGCTCGTACATAGCCAGCCGGGCGCCGATTGAAGTTACGCTATCATTATTTTCATAATGCGTTAAATCGCTATTAATCTCCTGAGCCCTGTTCATGAGGGTATCTTTAAACAAGAATGCGCCAGCCACAGCCGCAATCAGGAAAAAAAGGTAAAGGCGATAATCAATCTTCTTGCTCAAAATACCTTCAACGGTAATAAGCAAGAAAATAGAGACCAGATAAACCAAAATGACGGATCGCGTCCCTGTCGCGAAGAGAGTCAGGAAACCCAGCACGACAGTCAAAGCAAACAGTAGCGTTTTATATTTTATATCACTTTTTAGCGTAGCAATTGCAGAGAGCAATGCAGAGCTCATTATCACATATCCCGCCGTTGTCGCGTGGGATGTTGATAAAATAATGCGATCGATGTGCAGGTGATAGTGCTGCCACATAGCAAATATAAAATAAATGACAGGTGCTACTAGCGCACCGCAAAGTATCCATTTCCGGGGTTGTATCATAAATGCAGTATTATCATCAGATAACAGTGCAATAAAGATAAAGGCACTGAGTATAGCAAGCTTACCGGCCTCCATCGGCCCGCGATAGGCATTAGCAAAAACGGTGCCGGGTTCTTTATATAGCGTATACCAGGCCAGATTCATGATACCAAACAGGCATAATGCACAAAAAATCAAGAATGCCGGACTTTTCAGAAAGTCTTTTTTAGGCATCATTACAATATATAATAATGAAAGCGCGCCTGCCGCATGCAACATTTTAGTTGCAATACCATCCTTAAAGGACAGGAAAATCAAAGAAGCTACACTCAATATCAAAATCAGCGTCTTATTATATGAACTGATTTGATTTCTTGTTAAATGCATACATTGCCCTTTACAATACAATAAATTACCCATCCTAAAAAGTTCGAGTTACTCGAAGTAGGACGGATATAAGACCAATTTTCGTCGTTTTCCCAGCTATCGTGTAGGATAAACCTACCGATTAAGGCTTTCTATTAATTAAGCGAACAACTTTCCATACAAGAATGTTATCGCTCTTAAGAATTTTAATTTTCTTCCTTGATTTAGTATCCAGAGTTTTAATATTTGCAGGTTCACTGAATTCATTTCTGTTTTCAGCAACCAGTTGCTTCAGCAGACTAAAATCACCGTAAAGCAGCGTCTTCCACATATATCTGACTTTATGATGAAACATCTTCTCAGACAACATTTGTAAAACCTTATGACGCTCTTCTCCCTGATAAATCTCCTCCATTGCCTGGTAAATTAGACCGTGAGCATAAGATTCATGCTGATAATGATTGAGCGTTCTTTTTGAGTTCATAAGCGAGTCCTCCCGGAACATGTGCGTATACATGTAAGAGGGAACAGAGCTTACGTGGCAGAGGGTCAAAAGTTTATAAATAAAAAGAAGATCTTCACCTAACCGCAATCTCTCGTCAAAATATAAACCAATTTCTTCGACGTATTCACGCTTAAGAAATATGCCGCCGACGTGAAATTTGACCTTTTTATTCAAAAAATCGAGCAGGATAAGGCCTTCTGCGAAGTTAGAGTCAATACTTTTATAAGTACCAGTATCTCTTCCCTGATAGCGATGTAATCCACAGTAGATTGCATTTGCCCCCGTCTCCAGGTGTCTGGCATACATCTTATCTAAAAATGCAGGATCGTACTGATCGTCATCATCCAAAAAAGAGATAAATTCGCCTTTTGCAGCTTTTATGCCGGCATTCCGGGCTGAAGAAACACCGCCGTTGACCTTATTGATAACGACCAGTTTTTGATTAGAGGCAGCTTCCTGCTCCAGTATTTCTAATGTGTTATCTTTAGAACCGTCGTTGACAACTACGATTTCAAAATTACAGTAGCTTTGCTGCTCTAATTTTTTAAGCGTGTTTTTTATATAACTCGATGAATTATAGGTAGGAATGATGACAGATACTAATGGATAATTTTTCATCATATTAACACACTGGTGCGTAATCCGATGTAGAAAAGTGATGACTGGCTAATGAACAGTAAGACATTGCCGCCTGCCTATTTAGAGTGAACATATCATTTTTTACCCTTCAACTTCTTAATAAATTTCCGAAGCCGGGTCTTATATATTACAGAATAATAACCAAAATCTTTAATCTCGTTAGGAATCGCAAGATGCCGCTCCATTGCAAGACGATCCCGGGCCTTTCTGTCGGCAGTGCTGCTTTTACCAGAAAGATCGATAATGCGCACGCCGTCTTTACTTACAATAAAATTGCCGCGGTGGGGATCGCCAGATAGCATGTTTAGCGCGTGCAGCTTTTCCATTGAGGATTTAATCTCGGCTCTGACATTATCCGGGATCTCATCCATATCGTTAAGCTCAACACCTTCAACGTACTCAATCAGCATAATAAAAACGCTGGCATAATTGAATATTTTTCGTTCGGCCAGAAAATAGAAATCGTTGGGAAACGTCAGACCGGCGTTGCGTACCCGATCGGTTTCAACGATCAGGTTTTTATAGTAATCCCCCTTCACGAACGACTTAAAAAAACGTTCGTTACGCTTTGTCTTCGGCGCGAACACCTTGAACACGTAGCGGCCATAGCGGGTATCAATCAGAGACACTTTAGTGTCATCAATGTTACGCAATACTTTTACGGTTTTAACATTATAGCTCAGGATATCATCAAATATCTCTTTGTAGCGTGCATCATTATCTTTGTAATAAAATGCAAAACCGCGGTATTTGGTTGATGTAATCATAATATTTTCTTAATTTTATATCTTATTAATGCCATGATGCCAGAAAGATAATGTCCCTGAGTGAACTGGTGCTTATAGGCTTTTTGCATCTCAACACGTGATTTCGCGGCCTGCAGCGGGCTGTCCCGCCACGGAGACGCCTGCCAGGCGTTATTGAATACGTCGCGGGAGCGATAGTCCGCCCAGGCATGCCACGGTTTGGTGATACCGGTATAGTGGACCAAAACCGTATCATCAGTAATGACAGAAAGGTATTTTTGATGGGTTTTATCTTTCAGCTCGGACTTCAGAGTAAAAACCGTATTAAACCTGCGCGGAAAATAGATCAGCTTCCGGCTTAACAGCACATTTAAAACATCCTGATCGGGATACTTTATCACCGCGCCATAATCAGAGGATAGCAGCATTTCAAGCGCGCTGTGGGTTAATTTCTGTGCGTGCCATTCTTTAAGATTTACGCACATAACCCCGGAATTAAAATAGTGTTCTCTGTCAGCTAAAAGGCTACCCAGTCGTTCAATACTGCGTGCTTTTGTGCCCGGCAGATCGTCAACCACCACCGCAATACTCTCGCCGAAATCCACTTCGGCAAAAGCGCTAAGGTTACCGGCGCATATAACGTCCGCATCCAGATACAGGACGCGATCGGTTTGGCTATCAAGGTATTCGTAAGCCAGCAGCCGGTAGTACATCGCATGTGACCAGGCTTTTGTGCTCGGTAAGGTGGTAAAAAAAGCAGCATCAACATCATATATGACGATGAGCGTAGAATATTTACGCGCGATCTCGTCGAGATTGCTCAAGTATTCATCGCTACATGCTTCGGTGAAGATATGAAAAACAAAGCGCCGGTCAGCATTATTAATCAACACTGAAACAATCGAGATCCCCACGCCAAGCTGATAATTAGCATCGGTTCCGTAGGTAATATGAAAGAGATTATCCTGCTGCTGCAGCGTCCGATCGCCTAATACCGTGGTCTTTTTTATCGAATCCCGGAGAGAGTAATTAAGCATTATTGAGTCAACTTAGCTTTAAAATAGAGACAGTAATATTTAATACCGGCAAGCCGTTGCCGCTGCTTAAAGCTGTGTTTAGCCGCGTAGCGAAACTGCATGCTCGTGCGGGGCGATTGAAACGCCACATCCCGCCACGAGGACGCGCTTTTAGCACGCGTGTAGGGCCCGGAAATGTCGTAGCCGCAGGCGTAGGCGTGCCACGGCTTGGTCGGACCAATATAGTGCAGCAGCACCGCTTCGCGCTCGTTGGGGCGCGGATGCCTGTTTTGCAGCTCATAGTTCAGGCTATACTGGACATTATACTTACGATCGATAAACAGAACGCTGCCGCAGGTAATCAGGTTCAGGACATCCTGATCGAAATAGCTCAGTCGACTGACAACATCCGGATCGCGCAGCAGCGCCACGGCGCGCGGCGTCACGTCCTGCTGATACCATCGCTGCGTATCAATCAGCAAAACGCCGCTGTTGTAATAGCCCTTCGCCAGCGCTTTTTCGCCGAGGCTTTCTGCTCTGTTTGCCCACCAGCGCTCGTCGCGTTCGGTGACGGCGGCAACAGTATTGCCCTCAAGTCCGATATCAAAAAGCGGCTGCAGCGGACCGGTGCAGACAATATCGGAGTCGATATACAGCACCTTCTCTTTCTTCTGATAAAAGTAGTCGGCGATGATAAAACGGTAATAGATGGCCGTAGACCAGAGCTTATTTTCCGGCAGCGACGTTAGCAGGTCGCTGTTGATGATATGGATAACCACGCTAACCCGCTCGTTTTCGGCAAAAGCTTCAAAGCGGGCGCGATGGATATCATCGATGCCGTTGGTGAAAATATGGAAAGCGATATCTGACTGCGGATTTTCCGCCGCTACGGAAAAGGCGGACACGGCCGCGCCGGGCATAAAACTCGCGTCGGTACCGTAGCAGACCGTCATCTCGCCCTGAGGCGCACTGTCGCGCCGGTGAATAAAAGAGAGAGTTTCCAGCACAATATTGTCATCGAAATAACGCATAGGTTTATCTTCCTAAAGGGCCTTGCGAACAGTTCGCTCTCTGATCTTCTCGGCTTTCTGCCCCGCTTCCACCAGCAGGCGCTGCTCGCTCGCGATTATTTCTTTCAGCGGCTTATTAAAATAGACCCGCATAAAGCGATAAATATCCCGCCGGGTAAGCCCAATGTTCATTGACGAGAAATAGAGGCCGATCAGGTCTTTGTCGCGCCAGCGGCGGGGCACTCTGGTGCGGATCTGCGCCCGGTGCAGGTCGATAACCGAAATCTTCAAATCGTCCTCGCGCCCGCTGAACGGAAGGTGCAGCAGAAAGTGGCAGATGTAGCAGTCGCGGTGGTTGATCCCGCCGGCGTGCATGTCGCGCACCATCGTCGCCACGCGATGAATAATCATCCGCTTCACCCGCACGTCCGGCGGATTCGTTGCCCAGTCCGCGCAGTAGTCTTCCAGGCTGACGGTGGGCGTTAAGTCTTCGGTAATAATGAACGAGGTGCGGGTCAGCGGATTGAGCCCCTTTTCACCAAACCCCACGCCGCACATTGTATCGACACCCAGCTTGTGGAGCCGGTGAATGGCATGCCACTCCCGGTCGGCGCCCAGCACCGGCGCGCGCAGCGACAGCAGATTTTTAACGATCTCTTTGAGCGTCGTTCCTTTGTGCCATTTGAGAAAATAGCTTTTCCCCGCGGCCTCAAAGCGCAGCGTGCGGCGGGTCTCAAGCTCGCGGAAGACCTCACCGTCCAGCTTTTTAACCTCTTCAAATGCGTCTTTACCGCGCCACAGCGTGGTAAAGGGCTCTTTCAGCTCAACCATCAAGACCACCCGTTATAATGTCCGCCGCCTTTTCCGGCAGACTGTATAGATCCTGCGTGTCGGCGTAGTGCCGCGCATTTTCAGCCCAGGCGGTGCACAGCGCGGGCTGAGCAAGCGCTTTACGCAATATTTCGTTCAACGCTTCCTGGCGAAATGGCTCGGCCAGAACGTCGCCGCAGTTTGCATCCGCCACATAGTGCGCGTAGCCGCAAACTGCCGTAGTCAGTACAGGTAAGCCCGCGGCAATCGCCTCCAGCAGCACGATGCCTGCCGCTTCCTGATACGCCGGATGCAGCAGCAGATCCGCCGCGGCCATCAGCTCGGCGACATCGTCGCGCCCGGCAAAAAAGCGGACGTTGCCCTTCACGCCGAGCTTCTCTGCCAGGGCGGCAAACTTCTTCGGCTTATCCTGACCGACCACGTACAGCAGCGTATTGTGCCGCACGCTCTCCGGCAGCGCCGCCAGCGCCCGCACCGAGCGATCGACACCTTTGCGGGTAAAGTCAGAACCCACCTGCAGCAGCAGGTGCTGCTGGGCGCCGATACCGTTTTTTTGCCGGTATACCGCCCGCGCGTCGGGGATCTGCTGGCTGTATTTTCTGTCCGGATAGATACCCGGCGGCAGAATGCGGAAGCGCTCGGCTTCTGTCTGATAGTGCCGCTGGAAATCAGCGATCTGCTTATCGGTAAGCATCAGCAGCTGGGTGGTATTCCCTTGCTCAAAGGTGGCCCGCTCGAAGGCCGCATAGTGCCGGTAGCGGGAGGTAAGGCGATAGAAGAACCCTTTTTCGCGGGCGACCTTCTCGGCGTAGCAAACATCAGCAGCGTAGTAGACATCGAGTCCCGGCATCTTGTTAAAGCCGACAATCCGGTCTACCGGATGCGCCTGCAGGTGGGACTCGACCCAGGCGTGATACTGCGCATTGCGCCCGTGATTGGTGCGGGAAGTGACCGGCACCTCGATCACTTCGAAGCTGCCGGGACGCTCGCCTTCCCAGGACTGGGTATAGACGTGGACATGGTGCCCGCGCGCGGCCACGGTCTGCGCGATGCGCATAAAGTCGCGCTGCAGGCCGCCGAACGGAAAATATTTGTATAAGCAAAATGCGACAATCATGCGGACGCTCCCGGATACGCCGCCAGCAGTTTATCCACCGCGGCAATCACGTCCTGTGCCGGAATAGCAGAAAGGTACATCTCGCTGCGGTCCCGCTGCTCGCGGTCCGGCATCGGCCGGTAATCGCCGGCCCAGAACTGAATCATTTTATTTGACCACGGCCGCCAGAATTTATGATCCGTGGCGCCGAACAGGCTTATCAGCGGCGTATCAACCGCCGCCGCAATGTGGGCCGGCGCGGAGTCTACGCCGATAAACAGGCAGGCGCCATCGATAAGCGCGCCCAGCTCCGGGAAGGTCAGCTTGCCGGCGAGCGCCGTCACCGGCGTCTGGCTGCAGCCGTCGGCAATCGCGTTGACGCAGGCTAAATCGTCGGCGCCTGGCCCTGAGGTCAGCACCACTTCCAGGCCGCGTGCGTGAAGCGCATCGATCACCTGAGAGAACTTTTCGTTGTTCCAGCATTTGAATATCTGCCGCGCCGTCGGCTGGATCACCACGTAGCGCGGCCCCACTCCGGCACGGGCCAGCTCGTCGCGCACGCGCTCCCGGGCAGCGGGCGGATAGCTCATGGTGGTTCGGGCAATTGTCTCTTTTAGCCTCAGCGGCGCCAGCACCGAGAGATTGCTCTCGACGACGTTGCCGCCCTGCAGCGGAGCCAGTCGGGTAAAGCTGTTTTTCCAGAAGGCGGACTGCCGGTGCGTGTAGTCCTGGGAAATGCTCAACGGCGCATTGATGAGCCTGACCAGCATCGCCACCATCCACTGATCGGCCAGATTCACAATCAGATCGTAATGGTTAGCCCGCAGCGTCTTTACGAGATGCAGAAAGTTAGTGATTTTTTCGCCAGTTTTGGCTTTTTTGTTCTTAATGCCGTAAAGCGTATGAATTTCAGGGTTTTCAGACAAAATAGGCATCGTGTCTTCGTAGAGAAGCACGTCGATGCGGGCATCGGGATAATTTTGTTTCAGCGTGCTAATCACGGGGGTTGTCAGCAGCATATCCCCGTGGAAACGCATTTTTATGAGCAAAATTTTTCGAAAAGGCTTATCCACAAGCGACTCTTTTGTTGAGATTGTCCGTCAGAAAGTAAGCAGAAAAAGCACGCTACCGCCCCAGGCTCAACAGCTACCCGTCCGCGAATACCGCACTTGCTTTAACGCGCTAGTGTAGCACTTCTTTATGTGCAATCCGACCTGAATGAAATTCAGGCAAATTTTTATTTTTTACCTTTAAAAACATTAAGATATTAATATTTGATACTGAGAGCGTTACCGCACTTTTGCACTTATGGATTTAGCAACGTGCTAAATATCAACGAAACGAATAAAAATACAAAAAAACGGTGAGTCTGTGGGTACAGCGGGCTGGTTAAGCGCTATTTCAGTCAAATCAGGGAAAAGTAATGGCAAAGGACAGGCTAAATACATAGAATCCCCAGCACATTCATAAGTCAGCTACCTACTATGCTCGAATTGCTTTACACCGCCCTCCTCTACCTTATTCAGCCACTCATCTGGATACGGCTCTGGGTACGCGGACGTAAGGCTCCGGCCTACAGAAAACGCTGGGGTGAACGCTACGGATTTTTTAGCCACCCGCTCAAGCCCGGCGGCATTATGCTGCACTCTGTTTCGGTGGGTGAAACCCTGGCGGCGATCCCGCTGGTGCGCGCCCTGCGCCACCGCTATCCGTATCTGCCGATCACCGTAACCACCATGACGCCAACCGGCTCCGAACGCGTGCAGTCGGCCTTTGGCGGCGACGTTCAGCACGTTTACTTGCCTTACGATCTGCCCGACGCGCTTGACCGCTTCCTCGATAAAGTCGATCCCAAGCTGGTGCTGGTGATGGAAACCGAGCTGTGGCCGAACCTGATCCGCATTCTGAACAAGCGCCACATTCCGCTGGTTATCGCTAACGCCCGCCTGTCCGCCCGTTCGGCAAAAGGCTACGGCAAGCTGGGCAAGTTTATCCGCACGCTGCTGCAGCGCATCACGCTGATTGCCGCTCAGAATGAAGAGGACGGCGAGCGCTTTATTACGCTCGGCGCCAAGCGCAGTCAGGTTCAGGTTACCGGCAGCCTCAAATTTGATATTTCAGTGACGCCGCAGCTGGCTGCCAAAGCCATTACGCTGCGCCGTCAGTGGGCGCCGCGCCGCCCGGTGTGGATTGCGACCAGCACCCACGACGGCGAAGAGAGCATTATCCTGGACGCGCATCAGGCTCTGCTTAAGCAATATCCTGACCTCTTACTGATTCTGGTGCCTCGCCATCCTGAACGCTTTCCTGACGCTATCGATCTGGTCCGCAAGGCCGGGCTCAGCTTTACCACCCGCTCGTCGGGCGAAGTGCCCTCCTCCGGCACGCAGGTGGTTGTTGGCGATACCATGGGCGAGCTGATGCTGCTTTACGGTATTGCCGATCTGGCATTCGTCGGCGGCTCGCTGGTAGAGCGCGGTGGCCACAACCCGCTGGAGCCCGCCGCCCACGCCATCCCGGTGTTGATGGGCCCGCACACCTTTAATTTTAAAGATATCTGCGCCCGGCTGTCCGACGCGAGCGGGCTTATTACCGTCACCGACGCGGCCTCGCTGGTCAAAGAGATTAGCGCATTGCTCAACGACGCGGACTATCGTAGCTTCTACGGACGCCACGCGGTCGAGGTTCTGTATCAGAACCAGGGCGCGCTGCAGCGTCTGCTACAGTTACTGGAACCGTATCTTCCCCCCAAATCACACTGAGGTCTGATATGCACAAACGGGCTATCTATCCCGGCACATTCGATCCAATGACCAACGGCCATCTCGATATCGTCACTCGCGCTGGCTGCATGTTCGATGAAGTGCTGCTGGCTATTGCCGCCAGCCCCAGTAAAAAACCGATGTTCAGCCTCGACGAGCGCGTGGCGCTTGCGCAGCAGGCAACGTCGCATCTGGATAACGTGCAGGTGGTTGGCTTTAGCGATCTGATGGCGAACTTTGCCCGCGAGCAGCAGGCCAACATTCTGATCCGCGGCCTGCGCGCGGTAGCGGATTTTGAATATGAGATGCAGCTGGCGCAGATGAACCGCCACCTGCTGCCCGAGCTGGAAAGCGTATTTCTGATGCCCTCGAAGGAGTGGTCGTTTATCTCGTCCTCGCTGGTAAAAGAGGTCGCCCGCCACGGCGGCGACGTAACGCATTTTCTGCCGCCGGTTATCCATCAGGCACTGCTGCAGAAGCTCTCCTGAGCGCTTACTTCTGACACTGACGGCAGTAGAAGGTCGCCCGCTGCGCGTGCTTAGTCGCAATAATTGGCGTACCGCACACCCGGCAGGGCTCGCCCTTGCGGCCATAAACCTGCAGCTCCTGCGCGAAATAGCCCGGCTTGCCATCGCTCTGCAGGAAATCCTTCAGCGTGGTACCGCCCTGTTCAATGGAGCGCAGCAGCACCGCCTTAATGGTGCTCACCAGCAGCGCCGACTCCTCCGGCGATAGGGACGATGCCAGCCTGTCAGGGTGGATCCCGGCGGCAAAGAGCGATTCGCTGGCGTAAATATTCCCCACGCCCACCACCAGCTTGTTATCCATCAGCCACGGCTTGATCGGGCTTTTTTTCTTTGCGCACTTCTCGCGGAAATAATCGGTATTGAATGCATCGCTAAGCGGCTCCGGCCCGAGGTGCGCCAGCACATTGTGCCCTTCCAGCTCTTTCGTCCACAGCCAGGCGCCGAAGCGGCGGGGATCGGTGTAGCGCAGCACCTTGCCGTTGCTCATCACCAGGTCGACGTGGTCGTGCTTCGCCGGGGGCAAATCCTCAGGCAGGATGCGCAGGCTGCCGGACATACCGAGGTGAATAATGATCCAGCCATCGGGCAGTTCCAGCAGCAGGTATTTGGCGCGGCGCTGCACGCTGAGCACCGGTTTGTCGCTCAGGCTGTGGATCTCGGCCGAGACCGGCCAGCGCAGGCGCCCGTTGCGCACAACTGCGTGCAGGATAGTCTCGCCGACCAGATGCGGCTCGATGCCGCGGCGGCTGGTTTCAACTTCAGGTAATTCAGGCATAGCGACTCCGGCAGTGGCAGGTGTAGGCCCGGCATATCGTAGGCGGCAGGAATTTCAGACGCGCACAGGCGCCGCGTCAGAGACCTTGCTCCACCGCTCGAATGATGTCGGATAGGATTATTATGGGGACGGCCTGAAAACAAAAAACCCCGCCGAAGCGAGGTTTTTTGTTTAAGAAACCGAAAATTATTTAATTTTCGCTTCTTTGTACAGAACGTGCTGACGGACAACTGGATCGAACTTTTTCAGTTCCAGTTTTTCCGGCTTAGTACGCTTGTTCTTCGTGGTGGTATAGAAGTGACCAGTACCAGCAGAAGAAACCAGCTTGATTTTCTCACGAATACCTTTAGCCATGATTTATTTCCTCTTAAGTACTTAGTACTTTTCGCCACGGGCACGCATGTCGGTCAGGACCGCATCAATGCCTTTCTTATCAATAACACGCATACCTTTAGCAGATACGCGCAGGGTGACAAAACGCTTCTCGCTCTCAACCCAGAAACGGTGAGAGTGCAGGTTCGGCAGGAAACGGCGTTTAGTCGCGTTCAGTGCGTGGGAACGGTTGTTACCGGTCACCGGACGCTTGCCAGTTACTTGGCAGACTCGGGACATGTCTATTCTCCAAAAATCAAATTAGCTCGAGCTTCGTATAGGGTATTGGCGCCTCGTCAGGCTGCTACAGCCCGGTTTGACGGTTCTTAGTGAACTCGTACAGCCAGGCCCAATTGCCAAACCCGAGATTCTCAAAGGTGGCGTAGTATACGCTGCCTGAGCGGTGTGCTCAAGTCCCGAACAGACAAAGATCCCGATGGATCGCTAAATCCAGCCGCGTTCGGCGAAAGAAACGATTTCACCGCGGCCAATTACCAGGTGATCGAGAACCTTTATCTCCATGAAGTTGCAGCTTTTTACCACTTTTTCGGTGATAAATCTATCCGCTTTGCTCGGTTCAGCGCTGCCTGACGGATGATTGTGCGCGAGAATTAATGCCGCGGCATTAGCTTTGATCGCCTCGCGGACAATCTCGCGCGGGTGCACTTCAACGTGGCTGAGGGTGCCAGAAAACATACGGCTGTGCTTGATCACCCGATTCTGGTTATCCAGAAAGATAACCATAAAGATCTCCCGCTCCTCATCGCACAGGTGGCTTTGCAAAAATTCCCGCGTGGCGTCCGGCGTGTGCAGCGGATCCTGCTCCATTAACCGCACGCTAAAAAAGCGCCGGGCCAGCTCGGTAATCCCCTTCAACTGGGCATACTTGGCCATGCCAATGCCGTTCACGCCCCGCAGCTCGGCTTCGGATGCCTCAAGCAGCCCGTGTAGCGAGCCAAAGTGGCTGAGCAAATAATCGGCAAAGGTTAATAAGTCTTTGCCGCGGGTTCCGGTGCGTAAAAAAAGCGCCAGCAGCTCGGCATCTGTGAGCGCGCTAATACCGTTATGCTGCATCTTCTCCCGGGGCAATATCCGTTCTGTCTCCATAAACACCTCCCTGTCAGCCAACAGTGTGCCGGGCCGCTTCCCGGGCCGCCATGCCGGGATCTGCCGCCTGCGCAGCGGCTCGCAAAGTGAATTTCCCTTTGCAACGCGGCTGCAGGGGGATTGTGATAAAATGGGCAGATTCCGATGTACAGCACAGGAAAGAATCATGATCAGTCTGGCGGGTAAAAAAATCGTGCTCGGCGTCAGCGGCGGCATTGCCGCTTACAAGACGCCGGAACTGGTGCGTCGCCTGCGCGAGCGCGGCGCAGACGTGCGCGTCGCGATGACCGATGCAGCAAAAGCCTTCATTACACCGCTGAGCCTGCAGGCGGTGTCTGGCTATCCGGTTTCGGATAGCCTGCTGGATCCCGCAGCAGAAGCCGCGATGGGCCATATTGAACTGGGCAAATGGGCGGATCTGGTGATCCTGGCGCCGGCTACCGCCGATCTCATCGCCCGCGTAGCGGCGGGAATGGCTAACGATCTGGTTTCTACTATTTGCCTGGCCACCGCCGCACCGGTAGCGGTGGTACCCGCGATGAATCAGCAGATGTACCGCGCCGCCGCAACCCAGCACAACCTCGCCACGCTGTCCGAACGCGGACTGCTCATCTGGGGGCCGGACAGCGGCAGTCAGGCCTGCGGCGACGTGGGCCCGGGCCGCATGTTAGATCCGCTGACGCTGGTAGAGATGGCCGCAGCCCACTTTTCGCCTGTCAACGATCTGCAACATCTGCGTATCATGATTACCGCAGGTCCCACCCGGGAGCCGCTGGATCCGGTTCGCTATATCAGCAACCACAGCTCCGGTAAGATGGGATTTGCCATTGCTGCCGCGGCAGCCCGGCGCGGCGCAAAGGTGACGCTGGTCAGCGGCCCGGTAAACTTGCCAACCCCGCCCGGCGTTCAGCGTATCGACGTGACTACCGCACTTGAAATGGAATCCGCCGTGCAGGCCCGCGCACCGCAGCAGCACATTTTTGTCGGCTGCGCCGCCGTTGCCGACTACCGCGCCGCCACCGTTGCCGATGAAAAAATTAAAAAGCAAGGCGATGAAATCACACTGAAAATGGTCAAAAACCCGGACATTGTTGCCGGCGTCGCCGCGTTAAAAATCGATCGCCCCTATGTCGTAGGGTTTGCCGCAGAAACAAATAATGTGGAAGAATATGCGCGGCAAAAACGTGCCCGCAAAAACCTGGATCTGATTTGCGCCAACGACGTATCTCAGCAAAATCAGGGCTTTAACAGTGACAGTAATGCACTGCACCTTTTCTGGCAGGAAGGAGATAAAGTCTTAGCGCTTGCGCGCAAAGAGCTCCTGGGCCAACAACTACTGAACGAGATCGTTACCCGTTATGATGAAAAAAATCGACGTTAAGATTCTGGACCCGCGCGTGGGCGAGCAGTTCCCGCTGCCGACGTATGCGACCTCCGGCTCCGCCGGACTTGATCTGCGAGCGTGTCTTGATAACGCCGTTGAGCTTGCGCCGGGCGCAACCACGCTGCTGCCGACCGGACTGGCTATTCATATCGCAGACGCCTCTCTTGCCGCCGTTATTCTGCCGCGCTCGGGACTCGGCCATAAGCACGGCGTTGTGCTGGGCAACCTGGTCGGCCTTATCGATTCAGACTATCAAGGGCAGCTGATGGTTTCCGTCTGGAACCGCGGCCAGCAGAGCTTCACTATCGAACCGGGCGAGCGCATTGCGCAGATGGTTTTTGTGCCGGTAGTGCAGGCCGAATTTAATCTTGTTGAAGAGTTTGATGCCACCGACCGTGGCGAAGGCGGCTTTGGCCATTCAGGACGTAAATAACACGCCCTGCTGAGTATCCCACTGCGTAAAAATGCAAAAACAGTAACGCCAACATTATGTTGCGTTCGCAGTGCGGGTGCCTGTCTGATGCGCGTTTATTTCAGGGGTATTTTAAAACATGGCAGAAAAACAAACTGCGAAACGGAATCGTCGCGAAGAAATACTTCAATCTCTGGCACTGATGCTTGAATCCAGCGACGGCAGTCAGCGTATTACCACCGCCAAGCTGGCCGCTTCCGTTGGCGTCTCCGAAGCGGCGCTGTATCGTCACTTTCCCAGCAAGACGCGGATGTTCGACAGCCTGATCGAGTTTATCGAAGATAGCCTGATCACCCGCATCAACCTGATTCTGAAAGACGAAAAGGATACCGGCGCGCGCCTGCGGCTGATCGTGCAGCTTATCCTCGGCTTCGGCGAGCGCAATCCGGGACTGACCCGCATCATGACCGGCCATGCGCTGATGTTTGAGCAGGATCGCCTGCAGGACCGCATTAACCAGCTGTTTGAGCGTATTGAAGCCCAGCTGCGTCAGGTACTGCGGGAGAAAAAAATGCGCGAAGGGGAAGGCTACAGCGTTGATGAAACCCTGCTGGCAAGCCAGCTGCTGGCGTTCTGTGAAGGGATGCTGTCTCGCTTCGTGCGCAGCGAGTTCAAGTACAGCCCCACCGCCGACTTTGACGTGCGCTGGCCGCTGGTGGCCGCGCAGCTGCAGTAAGCAAAACCGGGCTGGCGCCCGGTTTCTATTTTCAGACGCCAAATGCCTCGCGGTAGGCTTCCACTGCCGCCAGATGATCGGCCATTTCCGGCTTCTCTTCCAGGTAAGCCACCAAATCTTTCAGGGTGATAATCGAAATCACCTTACAACCGTAGTCGCGCTCAACTTCCTGAATTGCCGAGATATCGCCGCGTCCGCGCTCCTGCCGATCGAGAGAAATAAGCACGCCCGCAAGCGTCGCGCCGTGCGCCTGGATAATTTCCATCGACTCCCGGATAGCGGTGCCGGCAGTGATAACGTCGTCCACCAGCATGATGCGTCCTTCCAGCGGGCTGCCCACCAGGCTGCCGCCTTCGCCGTGATCTTTCGCCTCTTTGCGATTGAAGCAGTACGGCACGTCGCGCTCGTGATGCTCGGCGAGCGCCACGGCGGTAGTTGTGGCAATCGGAATACCCTTGTAGGCCGGGCCAAACAGCAGGTCGAAATCAATCCCGGAATCTACCAGCGCCTCGGCGTAGAAGCGACCCAACAACGCCAGATCGCGTCCGGTATTAAACAGCCCGGCGTTAAAGAAATAGGGGCTTTTGCGCCCGGATTTCAGCGTAAACTCGCCGAACTTAAGCACCTGCTTGTTAAGCGCAAATTCAATAAACTGGCGCTGATACGGTTTCATGGATTTGCTCCTCGCTACGTTTTTTGGACAAAAAAAAGGGCGACCGCGTCGCCCTTAAATCAATTTTCCAGTGCCGCTTTCTGCGTCACGATAATGGATTCGATGCCCCCTCTGGCCAGCGCCAGAAGCGTCAACAGCTCTTCGTGGGTGAACGGCTCGCCCTCGGCGGTGCCCTGCACCTCGATAATGCGCCCGTCTTCGGTCATCACCACGTTCATATCGGTTTCCGCTGCGGAATCTTCAACGTACTCCAGATCGCACACCGCTTCGCCGCCAACGATGCCCACGGATACCGCGGCCACCATGCCTTTCATCGGATTGGTTTTCAGCTTGCCCGCCGCGACCAGCTTGCCAAGGGCGTCCGCCAGCGCCACGCAGGCGCCGGTGATAGATGCGGTACGAGTGCCGCCGTCCGCCTGGATAACGTCGCAGTCGAGGGTAATGGTAAATTCACCCAGCGCTTTCAGATCGACGGCAGCGCGCAGCGCGCGGGCGATAAGACGCTGGATTTCCATGGTGCGGCCGCCCTGCTTGCCTTTCGCTGCTTCGCGGGCGTTGCGGGTGTGGGTGGCGCGGGGGAGCATACCGTACTCGGCGGTGATCCAGCCCTGGCCCTGGCCTTTCAGAAAGCGCGGCACGCCTTCGTCAATAGAGGCAGTGCAGAGGACTTTGGTGTCGCCAAATTCGACCAGCACGGAGCCTTCTGCGTGTTTAGTGTAGTTACGGGTCAGAGTAACGGGACGCACCTGCTGTGCGCTTCGACCTGCTGGACGCATAATGAAATCTCCGGCGTTAACGAATGTGGCGCGCATTATACACAAAATCCCTCACGTTGCATTGCGCCGGCGGGCGGGCCTGCATTCTCGACATCGTCGCTTCAGGAGAAGCAATTCTGCGCCAGCGGGCCGCATAAACCGCGCTTATCCCTGTCCTGCGATCGCCGCGCCCGCTATAATCCCTCCACTCTCCTTTAAAAACAGGAACGTCTATGATCCGCAGTATGACCGCCTACGCCCGGCGTGAAATCAAGGGCACATGGGGCAGTGCCGCGTGGGAACTGCGCTCGGTAAACCAGCGTTATCTCGAAACTTACTTCCGCATGCCGGAGCAGTTCCGCAGTCTTGAGCCGGTGGTGCGCGAGCGCCTGCGCAGCCGACTGACGCGGGGCAAAGTAGAGTGCACGCTGCGCTTTGAGCCGGATCCGAGCGCGCAGGGCGAGCTGATCCTCAACGAGAAGCTGGCTAAGCAGCTGGTCAACGCCGCCAACTGGGTCAAGATGCAGAGCGACGAAGGTGAAATCAATCCGGTCGATATTCTGCGCTGGCCGGGGGTTATGGCCGCTCAGGAGCAGGATCTTGACGCCATTACCGCTGAAATTCTCACTGCGCTTGACGGCGCGCTGGACGACTTCATCGTCGCGCGCGAAACGGAAGGTCAGGCCCTGAAATCGCTGATTGAGCAGCGCCTCGACGGCGTCAGCGCCGAAGTGGTGAAAGTTCGCGCCCGCATGCCGGAAATTCTGCAGTGGCAGCGCGAACGCCTGCAGGCCAAACTGGAAGAAGCGCAGGTGCAGCTGGAAAATAATCGCCTGGAGCAAGAGCTGGTAATGATGGCCCAGCGCATCGACGTGGCCGAAGAACTGGACCGCCTGGAAGCCCACGTGAAAGAGACCTGGAATATCCTGAAGAAAAAAGAAGCCGTCGGCCGCCGCCTCGACTTTATGATGCAGGAGTTCAATCGCGAGTCAAACACGCTGGCGTCAAAATCCATTAATACGGAAGTCACTACTTCAGCTATCGAGTTGAAAGTGCTGATTGAGCAGATGCGGGAACAGATTCAGAACATTGAGTAACGACGCGCGCAGCTAATAACTCTGCAAGCCCATATTATATGGGCTTTTTTATAACCGGAATGCGTACCATTCACGCATGTTCAAGCCTCGCTTCTGAAAAACCCTTGAACTGTAACATTATCGTACTGCCACATCCCGTGCCACAGCGTAGGTTACGCTGCGATCGCACTTCACAGTCTGCCAATCCACATCACAAAAGCCCATTTTTTAGTCAATTTTACTGAATTACAATTTTGGTAAAGAAATGTATTTATAAGTATGTGGCAATATGTAAAATGCTAAGCCAAATGATAATTGTTTTCTTTATCATTCAAACATGATGCCGCAGCTATCACTCTTTATTACCATGATAAACAGGTAATTTTTGGTTTGAAGTAGGCACCATCCCGAATTTCATAAAAATTATAGCACCTGCAAAATGAATAAAAATTCATCGTTGACGTTCACGCAGTTCAATTCACTGGCGCTGTTTACCGGGCTTTGCCTCGGTACGGCACCTGCGGCCGCTTTATCTGCAGAGAAATCGAACAGTAAAAGTGAAGATACGCTGGTGGTTCAGGCACCGCTTCCGTCACTCTATTCACCCGGCGCATCCGCAGATCCTAAATTTACCCGACCGCTGGTAGATACCACCCGTACCATGACGGTGGTGCCGGAGCAGGTGCTCAAAGATCAGGGCGTCACCACCCTTACCGACGCGCTGAAAAACGTGCCGGGCGTCGGCGCGTTTTACGCAGGTGAAAACGGCAGTTCCTCTACCGGTGATTCGGTCTATATGCGCGGTGTCGATACGTCCAACAGCATCTATCTGGACGGCATTCGCGATATCGGCAGCGTGACCCGCGACACCTTTAATACCGAGCAGGTTGAAGTCATTAAAGGACCCGCGGGCACCGACTATGGCCGCAGCGCGCCGTCGGGCTCAATCAATATGATCAGCAAACAGCCGCGCCTGGAAAACGGTCTGGACGGTTCCGCAAGCGTAGGCAGCGCCTGGCGACGCCGCGGGACGCTGGACTACAACCAGGTCATCAACGACAACGCCGCCTTCCGCCTGAACGCAATGGGTGAGAAAAATCACGATCGCGGACGCGACAACGTTCAAAACGAGCACTACGGTTTTGCACCGTCGCTGGCGCTCGGCCTGGACACCCCGACCCGGGTTTACCTGAACTATCTTCACGAGCACCAGAACAATACCCCGGACGGCGGCATTCCCACTATCGGCCTGCCGGGCTATTCTGCGCCGTCCGCCAGGTTTGGCGGTCTGGAAAGCGCCGGAAAAGTGAACACGCATAACTTCTACGGTACGGCATCAGATTTCGACCACTCGACTCGCGATACCGGCACAATCCGCTTTGAGCATGATTTGTCGGATAACACCACTATCCGCAACACCACCCGCTGGTCCCGCGTGAAGCAGAAGTATCTGATGACGGCTATCATGGGCGGAGCGGGTAACATCACTGCCCCGAACATCAACGATCTCGATAGCTGGAGCTGGTCGCGGCTGGCGAATACCAAAGATGTCAGCAACCGCATCCTGACTAACCAGACGAACATCACCTCAAAATTCAGCACCTGGCAGGTGGACCACGACGTTAGCGCCGGGGTGGAATTTACCCGCGAGAAGCAGACTAACTACGGCGTTAACGGCATTACGCCGCCCGCGGTCAATATTTATCACCCGGTAAGCGATGTCTCTGTCGGCGGACTGCACCGCAACGGCGCGAACGCCAACGGGCAGACGGATACTTTCGGCGTCTACGCCTTTGATACGCTGTCCATTACGCGCGATTTTGAAATCAACGGCGGCATGCGTCTTGACCGCTACGATACCGACTATGACAGCGCAACCGCCTGCGGGGCTACCGGCCGCGGCGCCGTGGCCTGCCCGGCGGGCGTGCGCAAAGGCACGCCGATCACAACGGTAAATACCTCAAAATCGGGCAGCCTGCTGAACTGGAAGGCGGGGGCGCTCTATCACCTGACCCGGGAAGGCAATGTCTACATTAACTACGCCACCTCAAAACAGCCGCCGGGGGGCAGCAACTTTGCCCTTAGCGCGGGCGGCGCGGGCAATAGCGCTAACCGCACCGATTTCAGCCCGCAGAAGGCAAAATCCGGTGAGATCGGTACCAAGTGGGAGATTCTGGACAAGCGCCTGCTGCTTAATGCGGCCGTATTCCGTACCGACATTGAAAATGAAGTCGAATCCAATGATGACGGCACTTATTCGCAGAACGGCAAAAAGCGGGTTGAGGGCTACGAACTGTCCGCGACGGGCAACATCACTGACGACTGGGCGGTGATGGCGGGCTACACCAATCAGCATGCAACGGTGAAAAAAGGTACCAGCGTCTCGCAGGACGGCTCTTCTTCACTCTCCTATACGCCGAAAAATGCCTTCACCCTCTGGACGCAGTATCAGGCAACCACCGCGCTGTCGGTAGGTGCCGGCACCCGCTACGTCGGCAGCATGCACCGCGGCAGCGATGGCGCGGTCGGTACGCCGGATCGCACCGAAGACTACTGGGTAACGGACGCAAAAGTGGGTTATAAGGTGAATAACAACCTCGATCTCCAGCTTAACGTCTACAACGTGTTTGATAAGAATTACGTTGCGTCCATCAACAAAAGCGGCTATCGCTATCACCCGGGTGAGCCGAGAACATTCCTGCTGACGGCGAACGTTCACTTCTAAAACCGACAGGCTTCCGGCGGTATCTCGCTGTCGGCAGCTCGCAGTATCGTTACCCGGCGCGGTAGCACCGGGTAACAAGCTCCGCAATATTGAGGGCACCAGCATATGATGTATCACATTCCGGCAGTACTGACGCCGGACGAGGTTTACGCCATCAGGCAGCAAATGCAGCAGGCCGCGTGGATTGACGGGCGCGCCACGGTCGGACACCAGGGCGCTACGGTAAAAAATAATCAGCAAATCGATACCGGATCTGCAGGCTATGCCCCCCTCCAGGAAACAGTGACCCAGGCGCTCAACCGCAGTCCGCTGTTCTTCGCCGCCGCGCTGCCCCTGAGCATCTCCTCCCCGCTGTTTAATCGCTATCAGCAGGGGGAAACCTACGGCTTTCACGTTGACGGCGCGATGCGCAGAAACGGTGCATCCTGGATGCGCACCGACCTTTCCGCCACGCTGTTTCTCAGCGCGCCGGAGAGTTACGAAGGCGGGGAGCTGGTGATTGAGGATACTTACGGCCAGCACAGCGTGAAGCTTCCGGCCGGGGATCTGGTACTGTACCCTTCAAGTAGCCTGCACTGCGTCAACCCCGTCACCGCCGGCTGCCGCGAGGCCTCGTTTTTGTGGATCCAGTCGATGATCCGCGACGACAAGCAGCGCGCCATGCTGTTTGAGCTGGACAGAAACATTCAAAGTCTCAAGGCGCGCCACGGGGACAGCGAAGAGACGCTGTCGTTGCTCAACATGTACCACAACCTGCTGCGCGGCTGGAGCGAGACGTAAGCGCCTCTCCCGCATAGTAATGTCTGTTTCAGCCCCCGGAGGCACCGCGAATGGAACGACTGGAGTGCGACCGGATGTTTGTCGCGGTCATGGAGACCGGGAGCTTTACCCTGGCCGCTCAGCGCTGCGGCACCAGCCACGGTCAGGCGTCGAAACTTATCTCCCGCCTGGAAAAAGAGCTTGGCGCTAACCTGTTTCGCCGCAGCACCCGTTCGCTGACGCCCACGGACGTGGGCCTCGCCTACTACGACAGGATCCGCCAGCTGTTGATTGACTATGACGCGCTTAACGATTCGGTGCGCAATATCGCCAACGCGCCCTCCGGTCAGCTGCGGATCTCCGCACCGGTGACGTTTGGCACCACGCAGCTTGCTCCACACCTGGTAAGCTTCGCGCGCCGCTATCCGGATATCGCGCTGGACGTCAGTTTTTCCGATCGGTTGGTCAGCGTGGTGGACGAAGGCTTCGATCTGGCGCTGCGCATCGGCAGCCTTACCGACAGCAGCCTTCTCGCCAGACGCCTGTGCGCAATGCGTAATACGCTCATTGCTTCACCGGACTACCTTGCCGCCCGCGGCGAGCCGCAGCACTGGCGCGAGCTGAGCCAGCACGCGCTGATTGTTGATACCAACTTCCGCGATCCGTGGCGCTGGCCGTTCCTCGACCCCCAGCAGAAGCTGCACCTGCAGCCCGTTGACGGCAAAATGCGCTTTTCCAATGCGGAAGTTTGTCTGGAGGCCGCAAGCGCTGGTCTGGGCATTACCCGGCTACCCTATTTTATTGCCCGCAAGTCCCTTGCCGAAGGGCTCGTGGTCCCCGTACTGACCGCCTTTGAAGCTCCGCCGCTGGCGCTGTTTGCCGTATTCCCGCCCGCCCGCTATACGCCGCAAAAAACCCGAGTGATGATCGATTTTCTGGTTGATATATTTTCTCCCGGAGAAGATACCGCCGCGCGCTAGCGATTATTTCCATTCTGGAAATAAACATCTCCTTTTCAGTGGGATAATTACGCTGAAAAAAAACGTTACAGTGTTCTCCACTTACAGACAGGAGAATGCGACTATGTTCGATCAACGTACTACCCCCTATGCAGCGCTGCTGCTGCGCCTGGCGCTGGCCGTGCTTTTCTTCGCCCACTTCGGCCTGAAATTTTTTGTTTTTACCCCAGCCGGTACGGCAAAGTTTTTCGCTTCGCTCGGGCTTCCCGGCTGGCTGGCCTACATCACCATGGCAGTTGAGTTCTTCGGCGCTATCGCTCTGGTGCTTGGCATCTACACCCGGGTTGTGGCGGTTATCCTGATCCCGGTTCTGCTGGGGGCTATCTTTACGGTACACGGCCCGGCTGGCTTCTTTTTCACCAACCCCAACGGCGGCTGGGAGTATCCGGCGTTCTGGATTATCGGCCTGATTGCGCTGGCGCTGATTGGTGACGGAAAATATGCCCTGAAGCCCACCACGCGCAGAGGATAAAGGCACACTATGTTGGTTGACGGAAAATGGGCAGCGGAGTGGCATCCGCTGCAGGCCAAAGATGAAAAAGGCGGATTTGTTCGCCAGACCTCCAGCTTTCGCCACTGGGTAACCCCGGACGGCGCGCCGGGCATTACCGGTGCGGGCGGTTTTGCCGCAGAGCCCGGCCGCTACCATCTTTACGTCGCGCTCATTTGCCCCTGGGCCTCGCGCACTCTGATTGCGCGCAGGCTCAAAGGGCTGGACAAGATTATCAGCCTGTCTGTCGTCGAGCCCCGCCTGCAGAGTGAAGGCTGGCGCTTCGGAGATTACCCCGGCGCTACAGAGGATAGCCTGCGGCACGCAACGTGGATGCACGAGCTATACACTCACGCCGATCCGCATTTTACAGGCCGCGCTACGGTACCCGTGCTGTGGGATAAGAAAACCGATACGCTCGTTAATAACGAGTCCGCGGACATCCTGCGGATGTTTAACAGCGGCTTCGGCGATCTTGCGAGCCATCAGTACGATCTCTACCCTGCCCATCTGCAGGAGGAGATAGACGCCCTGAACGCGGAGATCTATCCCAGGCTCAATAACGGCGTCTATCGCGCCGGGTTTGCCACCACGCAGCTGAGTTATGAAGAGGCGTCGAACGATGTCTTTACGATGCTCAACGTGCTGGAACAGCGCCTTGCGTCACGTCAGTTTCTCTGCGGCGGGCTGCTGACCGAAGCGGATATCCGCCTGTTCGTCACGCTCATTCGCTTCGACGCCGCTTATCACGGACTGTTTAAGTGCAACCAGCGCAAGCTGTCCGAATATCCGAATCTGGATAGCTATCTGCGCCGCCTTCTGGATGTGCCCGGTATTCGGGAAACGGTCAATATTGACCACATCAAACAGGGCTATTACTCCATTAAGGCCCTTAACCCGAACGGTATTGTTCCTGCAGGACCCGACCTCAGCATTTACGGGCTTTAAACATTCTCCCAGGTAAGAAAACTAATCCTCTTTTAACAGGCCTTTATTATCGAAACGCGATAAGTAAGGCCTGAGTCACTTCTGTTGATTAGAAAAACTAATGCATTGTGCTTTGCCTTAGAAAATCTCAATCGTGAGATTGTTCACAATTCACTACTCTGCAGCCCTCTGCTCTGGGGGACAATATGCTGCTACACACGCTCTATTTAATTGGAATCACCGCTGAGGCAATGACCGGCGCACTGGCAGCGGGCCGCAGGCGCATGGACACCTTCGGCGTCATTATTATTGCCACCGCCACGGCGCTGGGCGGCGGTTCGGTGCGCGACATCCTGCTGGGACACTACCCGCTGGGCTGGGTAAAACATCCGGAATATGTGGTCATTGTGGCCGCCGCCGCCGTGCTGACTACCGTTGCGGCACCGGTCATGCCACACCTGCGCCGGCTGTTTCTGGTACTGGATGCCCTGGGCCTGGTGGTGTTTTCCATCATCGGCGCGCAAATTGCGCTGGAGATGGGCGAAGGCCCGATTATTGCCACCATTGCCGCAGTGATTACTGGCGTCTTCGGCGGCGTGCTGCGAGATATGTTCTGCAAGCGCATTCCGCTGGTATTCCAAAAAGAGCTGTATGCCGGGATCGCGTTCGCGTCTGCGGTGCTGTATATCGCGCTGCAGCACTACGTGAGCAGTCACGATGTCGCGGTCATCGCCACGCTTCTTTTCGGCTTTACCGCCCGGCTGCTGGCGCTGCGCCTGAAGCTCGGCCTGCCGGTATTTTATTATCGCCACGACGCACACTAGAGGCGAAAACCGCTGACGCCCTGCTCCGCCAGCCATCCGGCGAGCGCTTTTATCTCCGGCGCATTCAGCCAGCCGCGCAGCTGTTCGGCTTTGGCTTTACCGACAAAAGGCAGCCGCTGCCAGTCCGACTCGCTACGGGCAAGCAGCAGTTCCCAGCTCTCCCCGGCAATATCCCGCAGCGCGCCGGCGTTGAGCGGAATACCCATCGCCTGCAGCCAGAGGCGAAACGGCTGGCGGCGGGCCAGATTGAACTGGTGCCAGAGCTGCAGCGCCCTTTTTGCCGACAGTCCCGGCGTTCTTTCGAGCGCCTCTTTATTCAGCGCCAGCCACGCAAAAAGGTTGTCGAAGCGGTGCTGAGAATTTAGCTCGCGCCACATCGCCTCGCCCACGCCCTTTATTTGCAGCATTTTCCCTGACCAGACCAGCCGCGCCAGAAACTGCTCCCGGCAACCGGGCGTTGAGTAATAGCAGCTCAGGGAATGGAAAGTATCTACCGGCGGCTGAGGTTTAGCCCGTCCGGCGGCGCGCCAGGCCACGCGCTCGATACGCGGAATGCCCTGCCCGGCGAGCCCAATTTCCAGCCGATCTCCGGGGGCGATGTCCCACTCGCGCCAGCGCTTAACGGAGCCAATATTGACCCGCTGCACCCGCTTATCGTCCAGCATAATCGGCTCAAGCCTGGCGACCGCAGAGACATTCCCGGTGCGGCCGACGTTAAACGAGATCCCTTTCACCTCCGCCAGCTGCGTCGTCGGCGGGTATTTCCACGCAACAACCCAGTCGCCGTCGCCGGGTTTCCAGAGCCTGCCCGCAGGCTCTTTTGCCGAGCGCACCACCACGCCGTCGGTGACAAACGGCAGCGGCTCGGTCAGCCAGCGCTGCCGCTGTCGGGCGACTTCCGCAGCGGTGATAACCGGTAACGTAAATTCGCTAACGTAGGCAAATCCGGCCTCCTTCAGCAGAGCAAGCCTGTGCGTCATCGTCCCGGGAGCATCGGGCCATGCCCAGATAAAAATGCCGATATCGTTTAGCGGCCCGGTCCGATCCTTGCGCATCATTGTGCCTGCCACTTTAGATCGTGCGTTGATACCTCCCGCCGCCTGCTGGATGTGCCCGTCGCGCAGCAGGAAAAGCTCGCCCTGCAGCACGCTGTTGCGCAAAGGCCCGCTCAGGCGATGGGGCAGCGACGGGATCTGCTTTACTTTATCCTTCCACCGTTCGCCCGCCAGGCCGTCGCCGCGGCTGATAGCCTGCTCCAGTTCACCGTTGCGGTAGACCAGCGTTACGGCCACGCCGTCCACTTTAGGCTGCACCCACAGATCCTGCTTTCCGCGCATCCAGCGGGCCAGCTCGGGCTCGCCCGAGAGTTTACGCACGCCGGTATGGGCAATGGGATGAGGCGCTACTCCTGCTTTTGCCGGAATAGTGACGGCGGTAATCGGCTGCCCGAAACAGGCTTGCCACTCTGTTAGCTGGGCGCTGAGCCGGTCAAAGGTTTCATCGTCTATCTCCGACACGCCGGACTGCCAGTACAAATCATTCCAGCGGGCAACTTGCGCATCGAGCCGCGCAATCTCTTCTGCCGCGCGCGCCGGCGTCCATGCCGGGCAGGAAGCCCGCGCCTGAACGCTGAAAATGATGAGAATCAGAACCCCGCTCCTGAGCCATGCCATGCTTTATCTCCCGTTAGCCTGCCGCAGGTTATAGCGCTGCAGAGTGCGCGGTGCGATAGCAGGCTTTACACTTTACGAGGAGAGTTCCAGGAGAGTGGTGCAACAGTGAAACAGTTGAGGAACATGCGGAAACGGCAGCGGAAAAAGCGCAAACGGAGACAAAAAGTGTGACAAAAGCTACGTCGCGCAGCGGCGACGTGTATAATAAGCCCGTATGTAGGCACTCTTTTCGACTCTCATACACAAGACTCTCATGGCTCAAGGCACGCTATATATTGTTTCTGCGCCCAGCGGCGCGGGTAAATCAAGCCTGATTCAGGCTTTACTGAAAACCCAACCGCTTTACGACACCCAGGTTTCTGTCTCACACACCACGCGCGCACCGCGGCCGGGTGAAGTTCACGGTGAACACTATTACTTCGTTAATCACGACGAATTTCGCGCGATGATTAGCCAGGATGCTTTCCTTGAGCACGCAGAAGTATTTGGCAACTATTACGGCACGTCGCACGACGCTATTAAGCAGATCCTGAAAACCGGCGTTGATGTGTTCCTCGATATCGACTGGCAGGGCGCGCAGCAGATCCGCCAGCGGATGCCCGAATCGCGCAGCATCTTTATTCTGCCGCCGTCCAAAGACGAGCTCGATCGCCGCCTGCGCGGGCGCGGTCAGGATAGCGAAGACGTTATTGCTAAACGCATGGCGCAGGCGGTTGCAGAAATGAGCCACTACGCTGAGTATGATTACCTTATTGTGAATGATGATTTTGATACCGCGCTGAGCGATTTGAAAATCATTATCCGCGCTGAACGTCTGCGCATGAGCCGCCAAAAGCAGCGACATGACGCTTTAATCAGCAAACTATTGGCAGACTGAGTCCACTTTCAGTATCATGCCCAGTCATTTCTTCACCTGTGGAGCTTTTTATATATGGCACGCGTAACTGTTCAGGACGCTGTAGAGAAAATTGGTAACCGTTTTGACCTGGTGCTGGTCGCCGCGCGTCGCGCTCGTCAGATGCAGACTGGCGGAAAGGATCCGCTGGTACCGGAAGAAAACGATAAAACTACCGTTATCGCACTGCGCGAAATCGAAGAAGGTCTGATCAACAACCAGATCCTCGACGTTCGCGAGCGCCAGGAGCAGCAAGAGCAGGAAGCCGCAGAACTGCAGGCAGTCACCGCAATTGCTGAAGGCCGTCGTTAATTAACCCTGCGGGTAACCCTTGTATCTGTTTGAAAGCCTGAATCAGCTGATTCAAACCTACCTGCCTGAAGACCAAATTAAGCGTCTTCAGCAGGCGTATCTCGTTGCACGTGACGCTCACGAGGGTCAGACACGTTCAAGCGGTGAGCCCTATATCACGCACCCGGTAGCCGTCGCCTGTATCCTGGCCGAGATGAAACTCGACCACGAAACGCTGATGGCCGCGCTGCTGCACGACGTGATTGAAGATACCCCCGCCACTTACCAGGACATGGAGCAGCTGTTTGGCAAAACCGTGGCCGAACTGGTGGAAGGGGTCTCCAAGCTCGACAAGCTCAATTTCCGCGACAAGAAAGAAGCCCAGGCCGAAAACTTTCGCAAAATGATCATGGCGATGGTGCAGGATATCCGCGTCATTCTGATCAAACTCGCCGACCGCACCCACAATATGCGCACCCTGGGCTCCCTTCGCCCGGACAAGCGCCGCCGCATCGCCCGCGAAACGCTGGAGATTTACAGTCCGCTGGCGCACCGTTTAGGTATTCACCACATCAAAACCGAGCTTGAAGAGCTGGGCTTTGAGGCGCTGTACCCGAACCGCTACCGCGTCATTAAAGAAGTGGTAAAAGCCGCGCGCGGCAACCGTAAAGAGATGATCCAGAAGATCCTCTCGGAAATCGAAGGGCGCTTGCAGGAAGCCGGTATCCCCTGCCGCGTCAGCGGTCGCGAAAAGCATCTGTACTCGATCTACTGCAAAATGGTGCTTAAAGAGCAGCGTTTTCACTCGATCATGGACATCTACGCCTTCCGCGTTATCGTCCAGGACTCCGATACCTGTTATCGCGTGCTGGGCCAGATGCACAGCCTCTACAAGCCGCGTCCCGGGCGGGTTAAAGACTATATCGCTATCCCGAAGGCGAACGGCTATCAGTCTCTGCACACCTCGATGATTGGCCCGCACGGCGTGCCGGTAGAGGTGCAGATCCGTACCGAAGATATGGATCAGATGGCAGAGATGGGGGTTGCCGCCCACTGGGCCTATAAAGAGCACGGCGAAACCAGCACTACCGCGCAAATTCGCGCCCAGCGCTGGATGCAGAGCCTGCTTGAACTCCAGCAGAGCGCCGGCAGCTCGTTTGAATTTATTGAAAGCGTTAAGTCTGACCTGTTCCCTGACGAAATTTACGTTTTCACCCCGGAAGGCCGCATTGTCGAACTTCCCGCCGGGGCAACGCCGGTGGATTTCGCCTACGCGGTGCATACCGATATCGGCCACGCCTGCGTCGGTGCCCGCGTCGATCGGCAGCCTTATCCGCTGTCGCAGCCGCTCACCAGCGGCCAGACCATTGAGATTATTACCGCGCCGGGCGCCCGCCCGAATGCCGCGTGGCTCAACTTCGTGGTCAGCTCCAAGGCGCGGGCCAAAATTCGCCAGCTGCTGAAAAACCTCAAGCGCGACGATTCCGTCAGCCTCGGACGCCGCCTGCTTAATCACGCGCTCGGCGGCAGCCGCAAACTGGCCGAGATCCCGCCGGAGAACATCCAGCGCGAGCTTGAGCGCATGAAAATTGCCAGCCTCGACGATCTGCTGGCGGAAATCGGCCTCGGCAACGCCATGAGCGTCGTGGTGGCGAAAAACCTGCAGCAGGGTGAGGCTTCACAGATGCCCGCACCTTCCGGCCAGAGCCATTTACCGATTAAGGGCGCGGACGGCGTGCTGATTACGTTCGCCAAATGTTGTCGACCAATCCCGGGCGATCCGATTATTGCCCACGTCAGCCCCGGTAAAGGGCTGGTTATCCACCACGAATCCTGCCGCAACATTCGCGGTTATCAGAAGGAAGCCGAGAAGTTTATGGCCGTGGAGTGGGACAAAGAGACCGCGCAGGAGTTTATCGCCGAAATTAAGGTCGATATGTTCAACCATCAGGGGGCGCTGGCCAACCTGACGGCGGCGATTAACACCGCGACCTCGAATATTCAGAGCTTAAATACTGAAGAGAAAGACGGCCGCGTGTACAGCGCCTTTATCCGCCTGACCACGCGCGATCGCGTGCATCTGGCCAATATCATGCGCAAAATACGCGTGATGCCGGATGTCATTAAAGTCACCCGCAACAGAAACTAGCGTTAAGCAGCGCATCATTCGAACAGCGCAAAGCGGCAAACGAATGAGTATCCGGTTACGTACAGAAGTACGCAGCCGGGCGCGCGGCAAACCGGTCTGCAGCATGCCTGACTAACGCGCAGCAGTTTTAAGCACCGCGTGACCAGCAGCCTGTACCGGGCCATTTTGAAGGACAGCATCTTATGAATTCACAGCGTTATGCGCGCATATGCGAAATGCTCGCTCGCCGTCAGCCCGACCTGACGGTCTGCATGGAGCAGGTCCACAAGCCTCATAACGTCTCGGCGATAATCCGCACCGCCGATGCGGTCGGGGTACACGAGGTTCACGCCGTATGGCCGGGCAGCCGGATGCGCACGATGGCTTCGGCCGCAGCCGGCAGCAACAGCTGGGTGCAGGTCAAAACCCATCCGACCATCGGCGATGCCGTCTCGACGCTGAAAGGGCGCGGCATGCAGATCCTCGCTACCCACCTCTCGGATAGCGCCGTCGACTTCCGCGATATCGACTATACCCGCCCCACCTGCATTCTGATGGGCCAGGAGAAAACCGGCATCACTCAGGAGGCGCTGGACCTGGCAGACCAGGACATTATTATCCCGATGATCGGCATGGTGCAGTCTTTAAACGTCTCTGTTGCCTCGGCCCTTATTCTCTACGAAGCCCAGCGCCAGCGACAGAACGCCGGCATGTACGCGCGCACCAGCAGCATGCTGCCGGACGACGTGCAGCAGCGCCTGCTGTTTGAAGGCGGCTATCCGGTTCTTGCCCACGTCGCCAGACGCAAAAAGCTGCCCTATCCGCGGGTTAACGAAGGCGGCGAAATAGAGGCGGACGCGGACTGGTGGGCCACCATGCAGGCGGCGGGCTAAGCTATGCAGGGGCGCTTACTGGATGCCGTACCCTTAAGCACGCTCACCGGCGTCGGTGCCGCGCAGGCCAGCAAGCTGGCGAAAATTGGCCTGCATACCGTGCAGGATCTGTTGCTGCACCTGCCGCTGCGCTATGAAGACCGCACCCAGCTCTACACCATCAACGATCTGCTGCCGGGAATATACGCCACGGTAGAGGGCGAAGTTCTCAACAGCAATATCACTTTCGGCGGCCGCCGGATGATGACCTGTCAGATAAGCGACGGCACCGGCATCCTTACCCTGCGCTTTTTCAACTTCAACGCGGCGATGAAAAACAGCCTCGCCACCGGGCGCCGGGTGCTGGCTTACGGCGAAGCAAAACGCGGCAAGTACGGGGCCGAGATGATCCATCCGGAGTACCGCGTGCAGGGCGACCTGAGCTCCCCCGAACTGCAGGAAACGCTTACGCCCGTTTACCCCACCACCGAAGGCGTCCGTCAGGCTACCCTGCGCAAGCTGACCGATCAGGCGCTGGATCTGCTGGACACCTGCGCCATTGCCGAACTTCTGCCGCCGGAGCTGGCCCAGGGAATGATGAGCCTGCCCGAGGCGCTGCGCACGCTGCACCGCCCGCCGCCGACGCTGCAGCTTGCAGATCTGGAAACCGGGCAGCATCCCGCCCAGCGCCGTCTGATTATGGAAGAGCTGCTGGCGCATAACCTCAGCATGCTGGCGGTGAGAGCCGGCGCGCAGCGCTATCACGCCGAGCCGCTTAAGGCCGACGATGAGCTGACCCGGCGCTTTCTGGCCTCGCTGCCGTTTAAACCCACCGCTGCCCAGGCGCGGGTTGCCGGCGAAATCGATCGCGATCTCGGCCGCAGCTCGCCGATGATGCGTCTGGTGCAGGGGGACGTTGGCTCCGGCAAAACGCTGGTTGCCGCACTGGCCGCGCTGCGGGCCATCGCCCACGGCAAGCAGGCTGCGCTGATGGCGCCCACTGAACTGCTGGCCGAACAGCACGCCAACAACTTCCGCAGCTGGTTCGCGCCGCTCGGTATTGAAGTGGGCTGGCTGGCGGGCAAGCAGAAGGGCAAGGCCCGGCAGGCGCAGCAGGAGGCCATCGCCAGCGGTCAGGTGCAGATGATTGTTGGCACCCATGCCATCTTCCAGGAGCAGGTAAAGTTTAACGGCCTCGCGCTGGTGATTATCGACGAGCAGCACCGCTTCGGCGTCCACCAGCGGCTGGCGCTGTGGGAAAAAGGCCAGCAGCAGGGCTTTCATCCCCACCAGCTGATCATGACCGCTACCCCTATTCCACGCACGCTGGCGATGACCGCCTATGCGGATCTCGATACGTCGGTAATTGACGAGCTGCCTCCCGGAAGAACGCCGGTGACAACGGTGGCGATCGCCGATACCCGCCGCAGCGAGATTATCGAGCGCGTGCGCAGCGCGTGTGCCAGCGAAGGCCGCCAGGCTTACTGGGTCTGCACCCTGATTGAAGAGTCCGATCTGCTGGAGGCTCAGGCGGCGGAAGCGACCTGGGAAGAGCTCAAGCTGGCGCTGCCGGCGCTGAATATTGGCCTGGTTCACGGGCGCATGAAGCCTGCAGAAAAGCAGGCGGTCATGCAGGCCTTTAAGCTGGGCGAGCTGCACCTGCTGGTTGCCACAACGGTCATTGAAGTCGGCGTTGACGTCCCTAATGCCAGCCTGATGATTATCGAGAACCCAGAGCGCCTGGGGCTGGCCCAGCTGCACCAGCTCAGAGGCCGCGTCGGCCGCGGCGCGGTAGCCTCTCACTGCGTGCTGCTCTACAAGTCCCCGCTGTCAAAAACCGCCCAAATGCGCCTGCAGGTGCTGCGCGACAGCAATGACGGCTTCGTGATTGCGCAAAAGGATCTGGAGATCCGCGGCCCCGGGGAGCTGCTCGGCACCCGGCAAACCGGCAACGCCGAGTTCAAAGTGGCAGACCTGCTGCGCGATCAAGGTCTTATTCCCGACGTTCAGCGCATTGCGCGCCACATTCACGAAAAATATCCGCAGCAGGCGCTGGCGCTGATCGAGCGCTGGATGCCGGAAACCGAACGTTATTCCAACGCGTAGCCCAGGCTGCGCGTTTTTTTTACAGCTACCACGACGAGTATGTGATGAGACGAGAACTTGCTATCGAATTTTCGCGCGTAACCGAAGCCGCCGCCCTTGCCGGCTATAAGTGGCTTGGCCGCGGGGATAAGAACGTTGCCGACGGTGCTGCGGTCAATGCCATGCGCATTATGCTGAACAAGGTCAATATCGACGGCACCATCGTGATCGGCGAAGGCGAAATTGATGAGGCGCCGATGCTGTTCATCGGTGAAGCGGTTGGCACCGGCAACGGCGACGCGGTGGATATCGCCGTCGATCCTATCGAAGGCACCCGCATGACCGCGATGGGCCAGGCCAACGCGCTGGCCGTGCTGGCCGTTGGCGATAAGGGCTGCTTCCTCAACGCGCCGGATATGTACATGGAGAAGCTGATCGTCGGCCCGGGGGCCAAAGGCAGTATCGACCTGGATCTTCCGCTGGAAGAGAACCTGCGCAACGTCGCCCGGGCGCTGAATAAGCCCCTCGGCGAACTGACGGTCACTATTCTTGCCAAACCGCGCCACGATGCGGTCATCGCCGCCATGCAGGCGCTGGGCGTGCGGGTGTTCGCGATCCCCGACGGCGACGTCGCCGCTTCCATTCTGACCTGCATGCCGGACAGTGAAGTTGATGTGCTGTACGGCATTGGCGGCGCGCCGGAAGGCGTGATTTCCGCAGCGGTCATTCGCGCGCTCGACGGCGATATGCAGGGCCGCCTGCTGGCCCGCCATCACGTGAAAGGCGACAGCGAAGAGAACCGCCGTATCGGCGAAACAGAGCTGGCGCGCTGTGCGGAAATGGGGATTGAAGCCGATAAAGTGTTGACGCTGGACGACATGGCGCGCAGCGATAACGTTATTTTCTCCGCCACCGGCATCACCAAAGGCGATCTGCTGGACGGCATTACCCGCAAGGGCAATATCGCCACCACGGAAACGCTGCTGATCCGCGGTAAATCGCGCACGATCCGCCGCATTCAGTCCATTCACTATCTCGATCGCAAAGATCCGCAAATCCAGCATCACATTCTCTGAAATATTTGATCAATCGAGCTTTCCGGCCCCTGCGGGCTGGAAATCCCGTTCTCATCTGGCGAAGATAGAGTCATTAACGCCGTTGAGGAGGGGAATATGGCAACCTGGGTTACCGGAAAAGTTATCAGAGTCGAGCAATGGACGGACGCCCTGTTTAGTCTGATTGTTCACGCACCCGTTCACCCCTTTGCTGCCGGGCAATACGGCAAGCTTGGCCTGGAAATCAACGGCGAGCGCGTGCAGCGCGCCTACTCCTATCTCAACGCGCCCCACAATCCCGATCTTGAGTTTTATCTGGTGACCGTTCCCGAGGGCAAGCTGAGTCCGCATCTGGCGGCCCTGAAGCCCGGCGACGAGCTGCAGCTGGTCAGCGAACCCGCAGGCTTCTTCGTGCTGGACGAACTGCCGGACTGCGACACGCTCTGGATGCTGGCCACCGGCACCGGGCTCGGGCCTTATCTGTCTATTTTGCAGGAAGGCAAAGATCTCAAACGCTTCCAGAATATTGTGCTGGTACACGCCGCGCGCTATGAAGCCGATCTCAGCTATCTGCCCCTGATGCGGGAGCTGGAGCAGCGCTACGAAGGCAAACTGCGTATTCAAACCGTGGTCAGCCGGGAGACAGCGCCTGGCTCCCTGACGGGCCGCGTGCCGGCGCTGATTGAGAGCGGCGAGCTGGAAGCGGCGGTGGGCCTGTCGATGACCACCGATAACAGCCACGTCATGCTGTGCGGCAACCCGCAGATGGTGCGGGATACCCAGACGCTGCTGAAAGAGACCCGGCAGATGGCGAAACATTTACGCCGACGTCCGGGGCACATTACCTCGGAAAACTACTGGTAATCAGCGGTATTTCACCGCCAGCGTCGCCTTGCCGTATTTATTCTCCCCCCGGGTGCCCGTGATGGCACCCAGCTCAACCAGCAGCAGAATAAGAATTACCGTCGGCACCACGCGGCCCAGCGCCCATGCCCAGAGGCCGGAGAGCATCGCCCAGTTACCGGCGAGCAGCATCCAGGCCAGGATCAGCAGCAGCGCCCACAGGCCCGATCTGCCGCGATCGTGAAGCCTTTTGACGGTAACCGCCGCGGTTGGCCACAGCAGGCACACCAGCGCAAAGGCGGCCGTTTGCAGCGTGAGCCAGTCCCGGGCCGCGGCGGCAAACAGTACCAGCATCGCCAGCAGCCAGAGCCCCATCCATATCCAGAAGTCGCGGCGCCCGATGCGCCCCTTAATTGAGAATAACCACTGCTGTAGGGTCATCGGTTTTTCCTTATTATTATCATCCGCCGTAGTTTACCCTGGAGCCGCCACTCTTTGACAAGCGGGACCGTTTCCCGCTTTAATCATGGCTAAAAAAATCACAGGTATCGTTAATGAAGAGATGGATCGCGTTGTGTCTGACCGGGGTAACGGCTCTGGCTGCATCGTCGGGCCCGGTATTTGCCGCGCCCGCCACCGCGTCCTATTTGCTTTCCGGCGCGCCGGCGTTCGATCTCTCCATCAGCCAGTTTCGCGAAAAATTCAACGCCGAAAACCCGACGCTCCCCCTGAACGAATTCCACGCCATCTCCGGCAACAGCGATCGGGTTAACCTGACCCGCGCCGCCAGCAAGATCAGCGAAAATCTGTACGCGTCCACCGCGCTGGAGCGCGGCACGCTGAAGATAAAATCAATGCAGATAACCTGGCTGCCTATTCAGGGCCCGGAGCAAAAAGCGGCCCGGGCCAAAGCGCTGGAGTACATGAGCGCCACGCTGCGCATCTTTACCCCCGGAATTACCAAAGCCCAGAGCAGTCAGAAACTGCAGAAGTTGCTGGCTGCCGGTAAAAACCGGCGCTACTACGCAAACACGGAAGGCGCGCTGCGCTATGTTGTGGCAGACGGCGGCGATAAAGGGCTGACCTTCGCGGTTGAACCGATTAAGCTGGCGCTATCAGAGACGCTGGAAGAGAGCAATAAATGACAAAAAGCAAAGCCTTTCCATCGTCCGATCTCTATACTGTTTCACAGACCATGCCGCCCTGCGGGCGGCCATAATCCTTAATTCGCCCTAGCAGCGAGGAGATTTAACATGCGACATCCATTAGTGATGGGTAACTGGAAACTGAACGGCAGCCGTAAAATGGTAAACGAACTGGTCGCGAACCTGCGTACCGAACTGGCTGGCGTTTCAGGCTGCGACGTGGCTATCGCGCCGCCGGAAATGTACATCGATCTGGCTAAGCACGCCGCGGGCGGCAGCCACATCAACCTGGGCGCGCAGAACGTTGACCTGAACCTGTCCGGCGCATTCACCGGCGAAACCTCCGCCGAAATGCTGAAAGATGTTGGCGCAAAATACATCATCATTGGCCACTCCGAGCGCCGTACCTACCACAAAGAATCCGACGAGCTGATCGCCAAAAAATTTGCCGTGCTGAAAGAGCAGGGCCTGATCCCGGTACTGTGCATCGGTGAAACCGAAGCAGAAAACGAAGCGGGCAAAACCGAAGAAGTGTGCGCGCGCCAGATTGACGCAGTGCTGAAAACCCAGGGTGCAGCGGCGTTTGAAGGCGTGGTTATTGCTTACGAGCCAGTTTGGGCTATCGGCACCGGCAAATCCGCAACCCCGGCGCAGGCGCAGGCGGTTCACAAATTCATCCGCGACCACATTGCCAAAGCTGACGCGAAAATCGCCGAGCAGGTTATCATCCAGTACGGCGGCTCCGTAAACGCGGGCAACGCGGCCGAGCTGTTCGGCCAGCCGGACATTGACGGCGCGCTGGTTGGCGGTGCTTCTCTGAAAGCAGACGCATTCGCGACCATCGTGAAAGCTGCAGAAGCCGCTAAACAGGCGTAATGCTCCTCCCTCGCCCCACCGGGCGAGGGATACTCCCCTCCTACAGTTTCCCCAGCAGCTGATACCACAGGTAATCCAGCGGCAGCAGCAGCAGATAGCTCACCAGCGCCAGCGCGATACACAGCAGCATCCCGGATCTGACCGGCACCTTGCCGAGCGCCATCGCCACCACAATCGGCGAGGCCTGATACGGCAGCAGCGGCGTGGAGTAGCCCAGCACCTGAATCATAATCACGCTCAGCAGCGGGAATCCGGTCGCGTCGGCAAAGCTGCCGGCAAAGGTGGTGTAAAGCGCGGGCACGCCGTTAGCGGTCATGATGAAATTAAGCGCCGACGTGATGCCGGTCAGTGCCAGAAAGCTGGTAAAGGGCGCGTCTGCATCCAGCGGCATCACCCGCATCAGCGCCTGCCCGACCGCTTCGCCAATGCCGGTACGGGTAACGGTGATGGCCAGGCCGAGAATACCCGCGACGTAAATGCAGGTGCGGATGTTAACCCCGGAAGAAAACGCCTCGCCGTCGATAAATCCCACTCTCGGCAGCAGCGTAACGCAGGCGGCCGCCAGACCGGTCCACGCCGGGCCGATACCGTGCCAGCTTTCGGTTACCCACAGCGCCAGCACTACCGCCAGCAGCCACGCCAGTCGCTTTTCATCTGCGCTCATCGGACCCGGCGGCGGCGCGGCTTCCGGCGGCTGCGGCTTTCCCGGAAACAGCCAGCAGATCAGCGCCACCAGCAGCGTTCCTTTCAGCCAGGCGAGTACCGGCGTATGCAGCAAAAGATAAGGCAAATAGTTGAGATGGATGCCATAAGCACCCTCTGCGGCGCCGCTCATCACCAGGTTCGGCACGTTTGCCGGGAGGATCGTCGCTGACAGCTGGAAGGTACCAAACCCCACCGCCAGCGCCAGCCCGTGCCAGCTCCGCGTGCCTTCGTGAATGCCGGCCCGCGCCGCCATCGCCGCCACAATCGGCATCAACAGCGCGATGCGCCCCATGTTAGAGGGCATCACGAACGCCAGGGCGTAGCTCAGCAGCACCACGCTGGCGACCATTTTCGGCCATGAGCCGGTAAGGCGGGCTGAGAGCATTCGGGCGACTCTGTCCGCAAGACCCGTTTTGCGGATGGCGATCCCCAGCACAAAGCCGCTGAACACCAGCCAGAATGCCGAAGAGGCAAAACCGCCGAAAATCACTTCCGGCGGCGCGATTTTGGCCGCCATCGCCGCGGTGAAAAACAGCAGGGCGGTAATAAACTCGGGCAGCAGCGACGTGGCCCAGAGAACGAGGGTAAGGCCGACTATCAGCGAGGGTAAAAACAGAGGGTGGGTTAACCAGAGCGACATACCTGTCTCCGTCGTTTTTTTAAGCGAGTCTACGACGGCGGGAAGAACAGGTAAACGCCCGGGATCAGTCTATTTGCACAATATCAGACGCGCCGTCGTCAATGCTCAGCTCAAAAAGGCTGAAGCCAACGTGGGCCTTGATGAGCTTTGCCAGCACGGTCGAGTGGCTGGTGAGCCAGATTTGCGTCTCGCGGCTGGCTTCGGCAATCAGCATCGCCAGCGCCGGCAGCATGTCCTGATGGAGACTGTTTTCCGGCTCGTTGAGGGCAATAAACGCCGGCGGGCGCGGGCTCAGCAGCGCCACCGCCAGGCACAAAAAGCGCAGCGTGCCGTCCGACATTTCTGCCGCCTCCAGCGGCCGCCTCAGCCCCTGGCGGTACATCTGCATCAGAAAACGACCGTCGCTCAGGGTGACCTCGAAGGTACACTGCGGAAAAGCCTTCGCCAGGATCTCCCGCAGCAGCTCCGCGTTGCCCACCTCTTCAATGGTGCGAAATGCGGCCGCCAGATTCGCGCCGTCGCTGGAGAGCACCGGCGAGCGGTAACCCACCTGCGGCACCCGCAGCGGCGAGCCGCCGGAGATCGCAAACTCGTGGTAGAAGCGCCAGTTGCGGATAAACTCCCTCGCGCTGGACGCGTCGGGATAGCGGTGCGGCTCGCCAATCTGGCCGAACACCGACTCGTTTTCGTACAGCGACGCGGGATAGGTTATCTTTTCTCCCTCGACGTTGGTCAGAAACACCGTCTGGTTGCGCCGCTTCATCACCATCGACGAGGGTCGTCGCCCGAAGCCCGCCAGCCACAGATTCTCCTCTTTCACCACCGGATCCAGTTTGAAAAAAGTCGGATAGGGGATCCTGTCCGGATAGCCAAGCTGGAGTTCGTAGCTGAAGTCGTCGGTATCGACAGAGAGCATGACGCGCCGGATTTCACCGACCTTCGTATCGCCTGCCCACATCGCTTTCTGAATACCGCCTTCGTCCGCCAGCCTGGCGGCGATCCGGCCTTCCGCGGCGCTGTGGATCAGGCGCAGGGCATTGTAGATATTGGATTTCCCCGCGCCGTTAGCGCCGAAAACCAGGTTGAGCTGGCCGAGCTCAAACGCCACCTTGCGGGCCGAGCGGTAGTTTTCGATAGAGACACTGTGGATCATTGCGCCTCCAGAATGCGGCACGTGTGATCCTGAATGTCCTCCGCTGTGCCGAGATTCATCATCAGCAGGTCGCGCTCGGTGGCCAGCAGCACGAAGCTGCCGTCGCGCTGGCGCACGATCGCCAGCGAGTAGCGGCCCATGTGCTCCCGGGCCCCCGGCACTTCGTCAGCCAGCATCAGAAACGGGCTCCTCTGCGCCAGCTCGCTTTCATTCACCCGGCGGGCGAGATAATCGTGCCCCGCCAGTCCGTTGGGCAACGTCGTCCAGCGCCCGCTTATCGACGAAGCCAGCGCATTCAGGTGCTCGCGCGCGGCGGGACGCAGGCAGGAGATATGAATATGGAAATGGTTTTGCGTGCGGCCGCTGCGGGAGTTAATCGCCAGCGCAACGGCGGAGTCCGGCACCGGCGAGCCGCGCCGGGCGCTCATTACCTGACGGTTTTGCCAGGCCTGCCAGAAGAAGTTTTGCGTGCGGGGATCGAGCAGGAGCGGGCTTTCGATACCGTTAATGCGGTAAGTGGGCATCAGCAGATACTGCAGCGGGCCGTTACGGTCTTTAAACAGCGCGTAGCCGCCGGGCAAATTGACCGATTCGCAGGGCAGAGGCGAGCGGTGGTGCTGCTGGTTGGGCACGCACTCATCAATCACGAAATGGCGCAGCGTATCGGGATCTCCGTGGTGGAGCCACAGCCAGCCACCTGCTGCACCGGCTACTACCAGCACGGCTGCCAGAAATCCATATCGCCATCGTTTCATTATGCGCTCTCCGGAAAAATCAGGAGCTCAAGGGTAACGCAAAATGAAGGCCAAATGGAAAACGGCCCCGCAGGGCCGCACGTAAAACTTAGCGTTTGTTGATCTGATCGAAGGTTCCGCCGTTGGAGAAGTGCTCTTTCTGCGCCTTTGTCCAGCCGCCGAACACCTCGTCGATGGTAAACAGCTTCAGCTTCGGAAACTCGCTGGCGTACTTCTGCGCCACCTGCGGATCCCGCGGGCGATAGAAGTTCTTCGCCACGATATCCTGACCTTCCGGCGAGTAGAGGTATTTCAGGTAGGCTTCCGCCACCTGGCGGGTTCCTTTCTTGTCGACCACTTTATCGACTACGGAAACCGTCGGCTCGGCGAGGATAGACTCGCTCGGGGTGACGATTTCGAATTTGTCTTTGCCCAGCTCTTTGGTCGCCAGCAGCCCTTCGTTTTCCCAGGCAATCAGCACGTCGCCGATGCCGCGCTCAACGAAGGTATTGGTGGCTCCGCGCGCGCCGGAGTCCAGCACTTCCACGTTTTTATACAGCGCTTTCACGAAGTCCTGCGCTTTGGCCTGGTCGCCGTTATTGTGGTGCAGGGCATAGCCCCAGGCCGCGAGATAGTTCCAGCGCGCGCCGCCGGAGCTTTTCGGGTTCGGGGTAATCACCGAAACGCCGGGCTTCACCAGGTCATTCCAGTCGTGGATTTGCTTCGGATTGCCCTTGCGCACCAGGAAAACGATGGTAGACGTATAGGGCGCGGAGTTATCCGGCAGGCGCTTGATCCAGTCTTTCTCGATGCGCCCGCGTTCGGCGATGGCGTCCACGTCGTAGGCCAGCGCCAGAGTGACCACATCCGCTTCGATACCGTTAATCACCGAGGTCGCCTGCTTACCGGAGCCGCCGTGGGACTGGCGGATCACGACGTTATCGCCGGTTTGCTGTTTCCAGTGGGCGCTAAATGCTTTGTTGTACTGATCGTACAGCTCCCGGGTGGGATCGTACGACACGTTCAGCAGCTGGATATCCTTTGCCATAATGCTGGCGGACGCCAGCAGAAGAGTTAACCCCACGCTCCACTTTTTCATCAGCCGTTCTCTTATTCGTTGTGTTGAGATGCGGCTAGCGTGCCAGAAACAATTCTGATGATTAAAGAATAAAAAAAGATTGGCTATAACCAGAGGGTATAAGAAAGAAGGGAATGCTGACGGGGAAATAAATCACCCTTCCGTAGAAGGGTGTTGGCTAACTTAGACTTCTTCCATGCGGCCCAGCAGCGCCTGCAGACGCTCCTGCCAGCCGTGCTGCTGCTCTTTCAGCTGATTGTTTTCGCGCTCCAGCTCTTCGCGACCGTGCTGGGCGTTCTGCACGTCCTGTGACAGAGCGTTGTTCTTCTCTTTCAGCTCTTCAATTTCCATCTGCAACAGCGTAATGGTATCAATCGCCTGCTGGACTTTCGCTTCCAGTTTCTCAAAAACTTCTAAAGACATGGTCTTACCTCTCCTGAATATGCAAGGCGTTGAATTAGTTTTCGCTCGTCCCGAACCCTCGGACGCCTTAAGAATTAGCGTACAACACTATTGCATCCGATTGTATGAAGCCCCGCCGCCCCTGTCCAGCGCCAGGGCGCGCAGATTGCGGTTTGCAACACTTTTCGGCTTATGCCTGGCCATATCCGAAAGCGTTAGCGGTAAATGTTAATAGATTCGTTAAAAAAGACGAGTCCGGCACCGCCGGGAGCCGATAAGAATGTGCTAAAAACTGCGCGAAAACGCTCATTTTATGACGGGGTACACATATTTCAATTTCGATATTTCTCGTTTTTGTTCGTTAACGATAAATTAACACTACACCTACATGGCGGCATGGTCGGCTTATCACTTCCATGTTCACAATAATCATTAATTCGTCTTCAGGATCCGATTATGAGTCAAACATCAACCTTGAAAGGCCAGTGCATTGCCGAGTTCCTCGGTACCGGCTTGTTGATTTTCTTTGGCGTAGGCTGCGTTGCCGCGCTCAAAGTGGCGGGCGCCAGCTTCGGCCAGTGGGAAATCAGTATTATCTGGGGCCTGGGCGTAGCGATGGCTATCTACCTGACGGCCGGCGTCTCCGGGGCGCACCTCAATCCGGCGGTGACCATTGCGCTGTGGCTGTTTGCCTGCTTCGACGGCCGCAAAGTGGTGCCGTTTATCATCGCCCAGTTTGCCGGCGCGTTTTGCGCCGCAGCGCTGGTATACGGCCTTTACTACAACCTTTTCTATGATTTCGAACAGACGCACAATATGGTGCGCGGCAGCGTGGCAAGCCTCGATCTGGCGGGGATTTTCTCCACCTACCCGAACCCGCACATTAACTTTGTGCAGGCATTCGCTGTTGAAATGGTGATCACCGCCATCCTGATGGGCGTTATCCTGGCGCTGACTGACGACGGCAACGGCATTCCGCGCGGCCCGCTGGCCCCGCTGTTAATCGGCCTATTGATCGCCGTTATCGGTGCCTCAATGGGTCCGCTGACCGGCTTTGCGATGAATCCGGCGCGCGATCTGGGGCCTAAAACCTTCGCCTGGCTTGCGGGCTGGGGCGAAGTGGCCTTTACCGGCGGTAAAGATATTCCTTACTTCGTGGTGCCGCTGTTTGCGCCCATCGTCGGTGCCGCGCTGGGCGCGTTCAGCTACCGTAAGCTGATTGGCCGCCATCTGCCCTGCGACGTTTGCGCCACAGAAGAAAAAGAGACGACATCCGGTAACGCGCAGCAAAACGCTTCGCTGTAATTTTTCACGGGAAAAAGCATCATGACTGACAAAAAATATATCGTTGCGCTCGACCAGGGCACCACCAGCTCCCGCGCCGTAGTAATGGACCACGACGCCAATATCATCAGCGTTTCCCAGCGCGAATTTGAACAAATTTATCCGAAGCCGGGCTGGGTTGAGCACGACCCGATGGAAATCTGGGCCTCCCAAAGCTCCACCCTGATTGAGGCGCTGGCGAAAGCGGACATCGACTCCGATCAGGTGGCGGCGATTGGTATCACCAACCAGCGCGAAACCACCATCGTCTGGGATCGCGAAACCGGCAAGCCGATTTACAACGCCATCGTCTGGCAGTGCCGCCGCACCGCGGATATCTGCGCCAAACTGAAGCGCGAGGGCATGGAAGACTATATCCGCAGCGCCACCGGGCTGGTTATCGACCCGTATTTCTCCGGCACCAAAGTGAAGTGGATCCTCGACCACGTTGAAGGCGCCCGCGAGCGGGCCAAAAAAGGCGAGCTGCTGTTCGGCACCGTAGACACGTGGCTTATCTGGCGCATGACCCAGGGCCGCGTTCACGTCACCGACTACACCAACGCCTCCCGCACCATGCTCTTCAATATTCACGAGCTGGACTGGGACGACAAAATGCTGGAGGCGCTGGACATCCCGCGCGCCATGCTGCCGGAAGTGCGCAAATCTTCCGAAGTGTACGGCAAGACCAACATCGGCGGTAAAGGAGGCACCCGTATTCCTATCGCCGGCATCGCCGGTGACCAGCAGGCGGCGCTGTTTGGCCAGCTGTGCGTGAAAGAGGGAATGGCGAAAAACACCTACGGCACCGGCTGCTTTATGCTGATGAACACCGGCGAGAAAGCGGTGAAATCGGAGAATGGCCTGCTGACTACTATCGCCTGCGGCCCGAGCGGCGAAGTGAACTACGCGCTGGAAGGCGCGGTGTTTATGGCCGGCGCGTCCATTCAGTGGCTGCGCGACGAGATGAAGCTGATTAACGACGCGTTCGACTCGGAGTATTTCGCCACCAAAGTGAAGGATACCAACGGCGTGTACGTAGTTCCGGCCTTTACCGGCCTCGGCGCGCCCTACTGGGATCCGTACGCCCGCGGCGCGATCTTCGGCCTGACCCGCGGTGTGAACTCGAACCACATTATCCGCGCAACGCTGGAATCCATCGCCTACCAGACCCGCGACGTGCTGGAAGCGATGCAGGCCGACTCCGGCATCCGCCTGCACGCCCTGCGGGTAGACGGCGGCGCGGTTGCCAACAACTTCCTGATGCAGTTCCAGTCCGATATTCTCGGCACCCGCGTTGAGCGTCCGGAAGTGAAAGAAGTGACCGCGCTGGGCGCCGCCTATCTGGCGGGGCTGGCGGTGGGCTTCTGGCAGAATCTCGACGAGCTGCAGGAAAAAGCGGTCATCGAGCGCGAGTTCCGCCCGGGGATCGAGTCCAGCGAGCGCAACTACCGCTATAAAGGCTGGCAGAAAGCCGTTAAGCGCGCGATGGCGTGGGAAGACAGCGACGACTGATATCTACAGCGCGTATCGTTCAGGCCGGGTAACTCCCGGCCTTTTTCATTTTAGCGCCGCGCTAAATATTACTGGCAAACGTTTGCTTTTGCCTGGCAGTCCGTTAAAATTCCCCCTTTTCCAACACGGGATTATCTCTGCAATGTCAGCGAACACCCTCGAATCCGCATCCGCCCAGGCAGCCGGGCAGACGCAGAACAGCGAGCTCATCTACCGTCTTGAAGACCGCCCCCCGCTCCCGCAAACGCTTTTTGCCGCTTTCCAGCATCTGCTGGCGATGTTTGTGGCCGTTATCACCCCGGCACTGCTGATTTGCCAGGCCCTGGGTCTACCGGCACACGATACCCAGCACATCATCAGCATGTCGCTGTTTGCCTCCGGAGTGGCCTCCGTCATTCAGATCAAAGCCTGGGGGCCGGTAGGCTCCGGGCTGCTGTCGATTCAGGGCACCAGCTTCAACTTCGTGGCGCCGCTGATCATGGGCGGTACCGCTCTGAAAACCGGCGGCGCGGACGTGCCGACCATGATGGCGGCGCTGTTCGGCACCCTGATGCTGGCGAGCTGCACGGAAATGGTTATCTCCCGGGTGCTGCACCTGGCGCGGCGGATCATCACGCCGCTGGTTTCCGGCGTGGTGGTGATGATCATCGGCCTGTCGCTGATTCAGGTGGGCCTGACCTCTATCGGCGGCGGCTACGCGGCGATAGCCGACCACAGCTTCGGCGCACCGAAAAATCTGCTGCTGGCGGGCGTGGTGCTGGGGCTGATTATTCTGCTCAACCGCCAGCGCAATCCCTACCTGCGCATCGCTTCGCTGGTCATCGCAATGGCTGCGGGCTATCTGCTGGCCTGGTTTATGGGCATGCTGCCCGCAGAGACCTTGCCGGTGAACCAGCCGCTAATCGTGGTGCCGACGCCGCTCTATTACGGTCTGGGCATCGACTGGAGCCTGCTCCTGCCGCTGATGCTGGTATTTATGATCACCTCCCTGGAAACAATCGGCGACATTACCGCCACCTCTGATGTTTCCGAGCAGCCGGTATCCGGCCCGCTGTACATGAAGCGCCTGAAGGGCGGCGTGCTGGCGAACGGGCTGAATTCCTGTGTATCGGCGGTATTTAACACCTTCCCCAACTCCTGCTTCGGCCAGAACAACGGCGTGATCCAGCTGACCGGCGTGGCCAGCCGCTACGTCGGCTTCGTGGTGGCCCTGATGCTTATCGCCCTCGGCCTGTTTCCGGCCGTGAGCGGCTTCGTGCAGCATATCCCCGAGCCGGTGCTCGGTGGCGCGACGCTGGTGATGTTCGGCACTATCGCCGCCTCCGGCGTGCGCATCGTCTCCCGCGAGCCGCTGAACCGGCGGGCAATCATGATCCTCGCCCTGTCGCTGGCCGTCGGCCTCGGCGTTTCGCAGCAGCCGCAGATCCTGCAGTTCGCACCAGACTGGCTGAAAAACCTGTTCTCCTCCGGAATCGCCGCCGGCGGCATCACCGCGATTGTTCTGAATCTGGTCTTCCCGCAGGAAAAGGCCTGATCCCTCGCCCGGCGGCAGCGCATCTGCCGCCGGGCCCGCCACATCGCGGATTGCGTCCTTGAGGATCGCGCATAAATCGGGCATAACTGCCCTGTGTGTCTCTCAGGATGAAAAGCGATGAAATTTCTCGGAAAGCTGTTGCTCTGGTTAGCCATCGCCGCGCTTGCGGCTGTTGCAGTGGTCTATTTTCTGGTGCAGACGCGCTGGGGCGCGCATCAGGTAAGCCGCTGGATCTCGGCAGGCAGCGACTACCATCTGACCTTCGATAAGATGGAGCACCACTTCTCTTCACCCTCGCAGATCCAGTTAGTCCATGTTGCCTTTGGCCGCCGCGGCCAGCCCGATACGCTTGCTGCCGGGCGCGTTGATATCGGCCTGAGCAGCCGCCAGCTCACCGCGCCGCTACATTTTGGCGCGCTTACGCTGCAGGACGGCACGCTTAACATCGCCGCGCCTGCCGCCGCCCTGCCCTTTCAGGCCGACGCGCTGCGGCTCAATAATATGACGCTAACCGGCGGGGATCTGAGCGCACAGCAGGTCAGCGGCAGCGTTGCGCCCTGGCAGCCCGAGGCGGACAATCTGCTAGGCAAACAGGCGCAGGTACAGCTCAGCGCCGCGTCCGCAACCTTTGACGGCGTACCGATGAAAAACCTGCTGGTTCAGGGGCGCATCGACGGCGGCATTACTACTCTTAATACGCTTAGCGCCGATATTTCCCGCGGCTCCCTGAGCGGGCGCGCCACCCGCGGCGCGGACGGCAGCTGGCAGATAGATACCCTGCGCCTGAGCGAGGTGCGGCTGCAAAGCGATCGCGCCTTCGGCGACTTTTTCGCGCCGCTGTCGCACATTCCATCGCTGGCGATTGGCCGACTGGAGGTAGCTAACGCCAGCCTGCAGGGTCCGGACTGGTCGGTGACCGATCTGGATCTCAGCCTGCGCAATCTGACCTTTCGCCAGGGCGGCTGGCAGAGCGAGGACGGGCGCCTGTCGATGAACGCCAGCGAGTTTATTCTGGGCGGCCTGAACCTGACCGATCCCATCGTTAACGCCGAATTTTCACCGCGCGGCATCGCCCTGCGCCAGTTCACCTCCCGCTGGGAGCGCGGCACGGTGCGCGCCTCGGGCCAGTGGCTGCGCGAGGGCAGCACGCTGGTGCTGGACGACCTGTCCGCGGCAGGGCTGGAGTACACGCTGCCGGACAACTGGCGGCAGCTGATGCAGCAGCCGCTCCCCGCCTGGCTGCAGAGCGTGACCGTGAACAAATTCAGCACCAGCCGCAATCTGATTATCGACATCGATCCGGATTTTCCATGGCAGATCACCTCTCTTGAGGGCAGCGGCGACGCCATACAGCTGGCGCAGAGCGGCCGCTGGGGCATCTGGCGCGGCAGCCTGGCGCTGAGCGGCGCGTCGGCCACCTTTAATCGGGTCGATCTGCGCCGCCCTTCGCTGAAGCTGGCGGCCAACAGCTCGACGCTCAATATCAGCGCGATGAACGCCTATACCGGCCGCGGTATGCTCGATGCGACCGCTGTCATCTCCCAGCTGCCGCAGCGCCAGGCGACCGTTAGCCTCAACGGCCGCGGCGTACCGATGAATATCCTGCAGCCCTGGGGCTGGCCGCCGCTGAACGTTACCGGCGAAGGCAACCTCCAGCTGCGCGCCAGCGGCAGCCTGCAGCCCGGCACCGCAATGAAGCCAACGGTGAACGGCGAGCTGCGCGGGGTAAACGCCAGCGGGCAGACGGTCATGCAGGTCGTGCGCGAAGGACAGGCAAGCACCGGCGGCGCGGCGCAGTAGCGCGGCCGGATATCGGGAGATCGCGCGCCAATCCCCCGATAATTTTTGTGAATACCAAACTGCGCTAATCGCATGATTGTTATATGGATTATTCTCAAATCACCAGTCAGGGTACGTTTGTTCGATAAATTTTGCGCTCAAAGAGTGTGGTAACTGCCTGAAAGTAGCTATAATGCGCCCCGCCTCCATGTAGCAATGCAGGCGCGGAAGGTCGTCGTCTCCGGTGAGGCGGCTGGACTTCAAATCCAGTTGGGGCCGCCAGCGGTCCCGGGCAGGTTCGACTCCTGTGACTTTCCGCCATTTCACTTCTCCCTGGCTCTATTGAATTCGAAAAATCTTTGTTTTAACTGATTAAAAAAAATCACGACTCCACCAATGTCGCCCGAATGTAACCGGCATCAAGTACTTTTGGGGGTGCATATGGGGGTGCTATTTTCAGCCCGAAATAACAGCCCCCCAAAATGATAAAAATCACTAATGACATAAAGTTAAATTCAAGGAGATCGAAGGATCTCAACCGGGTTAGTGTCCTGGCTCGACACTGATAAATGCCGGAGCACGCTCCGGCACTTATCTAATAGTGGATATATGATTAGCTAATTTATATTAACGTGCTGACTCGTAAATTCGACGGCTGACATCAAGCGTAATATCTTTATGCTCACCTATTGCCGTTGCACCATGTTGTTCCAGCTTGGCAATCAGTGCTGGAATAGAACTTCCATCCAGCTGATAATCACTGAGATGAGTTGCCAGCCCCATTTGCTCAAAGAATGCACGGGTTGCCTGAATAGTTGCATCAATACGTTCATCAATTGAGCCTTCTGTAATATTCCAAACCCGCTCACCCATTTGAAGTATTTTAGCACTTTTGACATCACGCTTTTCGTTCATTACTGCGGGCATAATAATGGCTAAAGTCCGTGCATGATCGATCCCATGCATGGCTGTTAATTCATGTCCCATCTGATGGCTTGTCCAGTCCTGTGGAACACCAGCGCCAATTAAACCGTTTAATGCCATGGTTGCGGCCCACATAATGTTTGCACGAACATCATAGTTTTCTGGTTCTACAAGGGCACGCGGTCCATCTTCAATCAGGGTCAGTAAAATACCTTCAGCGAAACGATCCTGAATCCTGGCATCAACCGGATAAGTTAGATATTGTTCAAGCGTATGAATGAAGGCATCCACAACACCGTTTGCAACCTGACGTACGGGCAGCGTATACGTATATTCCGGATCCAGAACCGAGAATTGTGGACGTACGAGGTCAGATTCAAATTACCGTTTATCGCCGGTGGTCTTGCGGGAGATTACCGCTGCAGGGTTACTTTCCGAACCGGTGGCCGGCAGGGTCATCACGGTTCCCAGCGGCAATGCCTCTTTAATATTGTCACCAAAGGTTTCTAAAATCTCCCAAGGATCTACACCCTCATCATAACGCGCAGCAGCAGCGATAAATTTGGTTGCATCAACGACGGAACCACCACCTACGGCAAGCAAAAAATTAATATCCTGTTCTTTAACTACTTCAACGGCTTTCATCGCCGTTTCATAGGCTGGGTTAGATTCAATCCCACCAAACTCAACAACATAAAAATCTTTAAGCTGCGCTAAGACCTGATCCAAAACACCGGTTTTTTTTACACTGCCGCCGCCATAGGTCAATAAAATTCGGGCACCCGCTGGAATTTGTTGACGTAATTCATTAACGGCACCTTTACCAAACAAAATACGGGTTGGGGTATAGAGGTTAAAATTATTCATCGTTCATATCCTGATTATAAATGTTTATCGGGCGTTACCCAGAATTCATTTTTCAAAAAAATTGATTTGGTATAATTAATACCAATACTTTGGATCATTCTGATGTGATTGATCCTCGTTACAAATACGGACAGTATAAGTATGGCGCTGCCTGTCTCAGAAAAGAGTGTATATATCGGCCCGGACTATCATATCCATCACAAGGCAACGCTTGCTGAAAGTAATAACACCCTTGTCTACGCGGAATTACAATACGCTTTCTAAAATACGTACTTTTATATCGGTAATATGTTTCTTAGCCTGCTGATGGAAGGTCATCATGTGGGGCGCTGCCCTATGCGCTTGCAGCGCGGCGATATCCTGCCACTGTTCAATCATTATTACGCTATTTGCATTTACTGACTGAAAATCGGCACCGGTAGGGCTATCGATCATTGACGCGTAGCCAAAACAACCCGGTTCAGCCAGAACGGCCGGAGTAACTTCTTTGAACAGCGCCAGTACTGCGTCACGGTGATGCTGGCCGGGATAAGTACAAACTTCTGCGACAATTGTCAGCACGTTAACCTCTCTTTTTAACACGTCGCGATCAGGCAAAAATGGCTTTCAGGTGCGCGCGGTAGGCGGCAATGTCGCGTGGTACATCGGGCATTTTAATTACATCATTGGCAATATAGGTTGGCAGTGCGGCCATGCCCAGGAACTGATTCGCCTTATGGAATGGTAGATATACCCCGTCGACGCCCACGCCGTGGAAGAATTGCTCTTCATCGGTAAAGGCTTCCATCGGCGCATTCCAGGTCAGGGATAGCATGTAAGTTTTGCCCTGAATCAGGCCACCTGAGCCGTACTTTTTGCTGGCATCAGAGCGGGTACGGCCGTCGCTGGCATACAACGTACCGTGACCTTTGGTGAAAACGTCGTCCATGTATTTTTTTACAGTCCACGGTGCGCCCATCCACCAGCCCGGCATCTGCCAGATCACGGTGTCGGCCCACAGGAAGTTTTCAACTTCCGTTTCGATGTTGTAGTCACCGTCGGCGCGGGTCACTATGACATTGTGCCCTGCTTCGCGTAGAAAAACGTCTGCCGCATCGGTCATCGTGTCATTCAGCTGACCGTTTGAGTGACCAAATTTTTTTGCACCGTTAATAATCAGTATGTTGCTCATATTCATCGTCCACATTTACGGGAAAGTGGATGCATTGTAATACGCAGATACTTTCAATAAAGAACCATAAATAGGATTAACCTTTGCATATTTAGCAATAATAGACGATGGCTTGCATCGTCTATCGACGACCTGGCATGTTGAGATAGCGTCATTGAACTGCAGAGACTGCATTTTCAGTCCAACCGACTTCACGATCGGCAAACCGGCAGGCACAGCTTCACTATTGCTAAAAATGCAAAGGTTTATTATTAATTTTCCTGTTTTTGGAAAAGAGAGCTTACCGCATAATGCGCTCCACTTACTAAGCGGCGCGAGCAACCCGGCGCTATCACCATATCCTGAGACACGATGATGAACATATTTACCGTACGTACGACTTTCCTGACGGCCCTTCTGGTTCTGGCCCCTGCTACCGGCGCGCTGGCTCACTCTACTGAAGGCTCTCGCTTCGGCACCGTGTCTGCCTGCGGCAGCACGCTCGATGAAATGGAACAGGCGGTGCACGCCAAAATGGATAAGATGGGTGGTAGCCATTATGTAATAACGTCGGCTCGAATGGGTAACCGAACAGCCGGCACAGCTATTATTTTCAAATAAAGGGCAGTAACCAGGTAGTGCTTTATTTATATCAAGCACTTTATTATATGGAATTTAAATTTTCCACAGACTGTTCAAATATAAAGTAAACTTATTGAAAGGCTGTGTTATTTCTTATGATCAGCTTTAATAACATATTGTGAGTCATGTTCAGAGTATTCTGAATAACCACGCTAAGGATTTTATTATGTATACAGATCTTACAGGTAAAGTGGCTATTGTTACCGGCGCATCTAAAGGCATCGGCGCAGAAATTGCCGAACGTTTTGGCCGCGAAGGCGTAAATGTTGTCGTTAACTACAATAGTGATAAAGACGGCGCGGATCGCGTGGTCGCCAATATTATTGCTGCCGGCAGCAAAGCCGTAGCGGTACAGGGTGACATGTCCCGTGAAGAGAGCGCACAGTTATTACTGGATGCGGCAATCACACATTTTGGCCAGCTGGATATCATGGTTAATAATGCCGGCATGGAGGTGCCCGCGCCATCTCATGAAATGACGCTGGATAACTGGCAGCGCATTATCGATGTGAATTTGACCGGCTATTTTCTCGGTGCACGTGCGGCTCTCAAATACTTCGTGGATAACGGTATTAAAGGCAACATTATTAACCTCTCGTCAGTTCACGAGCAGATCCCGTGGCCTACTTTTGCGCACTACGCCGCGAGCAAAGGCGGGATTAAACTCCTGAATCAGACACTGGCTCTGGAGTATGCCCCTCTGGGTATTCGCGTGAATGCCATTGGTCCGGGGGCGATCAATACGCCAATCAATAAAGAGAAAATGAACGATCCCGAGAAGAAGGCTGCTCTGGAAAAAATTATTCCGATGGGCTATGCCGGGGAACCTGACGTCGTCTCTAATGCAGCAGCCTGGCTGGCATCCGAACAGTCCTCTTATGTCACGGGCATTACGCTGTTCGTGGATGGTGGGATGACCCTCTACCCCGCCTTTATGAATGGTAACGGTTGATAATGTACTGCGGTAAGGGGAGATAGTCTCCCCTTATGGCATTTTTCTTTTTTCTGCGCGTATTATTTAATTTTTCTTGAAAAGAAAATAGCGACAAATTTAGCATTTTAATAATCAGAGCAAAACTCCCTAAGATAATAGCACCTATAGAATAAGTTCAAAGGTATACAATGAATATTTTAATTGCTTTAGCGCCGGCCTTATTTTGGGGCATTCTTCCTGTCATCGTCACTCGCGCAGGGGGAAAGCCTAATCAGCAAATTCTCGGCACCACCCTGGGTACGCTCCTCGTTTCAGTTATTTTATATTTGTTTACCCATCCGCAAATTACAGCCGGTGTATTTATTTTTAGTTTTATTTCTGGTGCTTTTTGGGCATTTGGCCAGGTGAACCAATATAAAGCGTTCACTGAAATTGGCGTGTCGCGCGCCATGCCGATCTCTACCGGTCTGCAGTTAGCATCGACTTCGCTGATGGGAGTGGTCGTTTTCGGCGAATGGCCGGCGCTGACGACTCGTCTGCTGGGGCTGCTGGCCATTATCATCATCATTATCGGTATCGCGCTGACTACCTGGCAACAGAACAAAAGCGGCTCGTCGGTAAACATGAAAAAAGGGCTGATTACCCTACTGATTTCAACCATCGGCTACCTTGGCTTTTCGGCATTTCCGCGCTTTTATAACATGGATGGCTGGCAGGCATTTATGCCGCAGGCTATCGGGATGTTCAGCGCATCACTTGTTATGGGGCTCCTCAACCGTCAGCAGGATCTGTTCAACAAATTCGTGCTGCGTAACCTGGTTTCCGGCGTGGTGTTTGCTCTGGCAGCGTTCAGCTATCTCATTTCGGCGCAGGTCAACGGAGTTGCTACCGGCTTTACGCTCTCGCAAATGAACGTCGTGATAGCAACGCTGGCCAGTATCTGGATCCTTGGCGAGTGTAAAACCCGTAGCGAAATGATGTACGTTGCCGCCGGACTACTGTTTGTCATGACGGGTGGGGTAATCATTGGCTTGATTTAATTTCTACCGGTCTCTGCCGCGCTTTGGGGTCCTGTTATTAAGCGTAATGCTTAAACCGTTAATCTTTTGAAAGTAGCCGTAACGTATCGCGTTGCGGCTTTTTTTACCGCCCGGTGGAATGCCCTCGACTACGCCCTGGCTGGACTGACCGCATCGGCATATGCAGTATTTCATTCATTTTTTCGATATTTCCCGGTACAACTACTGGCAGTAATCTTAACTGAACCGTCAGCTACAGGCTCGCTTGCTTAAAACCTACCTTATACGGATCTCCCCCCTTTCAGGCTGTAAGGCAGCGATTAATTCCCCTGCCTGTATTGGCATCACCACTTGTAGAACAATTGTATCGGGCACTCTTTCGCCACTCGCCTGTCATTAGCCGCTCCTCTGGCATCACGCAGAAGAGCCAGCCTGGCGAAAAATAGACGCCAGGGCCATCACCGCCCTTTCAATTTCCTGCTCTGTATAAGCAGCAAATCCCATCAGGAATCCGGAAAACGCGGGGTGGTCCATATACAATCGGGTAAGCTCCAGCATATCAATGCCGGCGCGGCGGGCGGCATCAGCGATGACGTTCTCTGAAATGCCGGGCCTGAGGTGGCAAGGCATCTGCAATCCACCAACAGGGGTTACACCGACCACAAAATCGGAGAGATACTGACGCAATAGCCTCGCCAGTATGTCGCGACGCTCGGCATAAACACCTCTCATCATTCTGACATAGGATCCAAAGTGCCCCCCTTCCAGAAATTTTGCCAGCGTCAGCTGCGTGATTGACGCGGTATGCCCGTCCATCAGGGATCTTGCCGCGGTAAAAGGCGCAACAAGCTTATCCGGCAGCAGCATGTAGGCAATACGCAGTCCCGGAAAAAGAGATTTCGTGAACGTACCGATATAGAGCGTGCGGCCGCTGTTATCCAGTCCCTGTACACAGGCCATAGGCCTGCCTTCATAGTGGAACTCACTGTCATAATCATCCTCAATGATCCAGGTATGGTGATGATTAGCCCAGTTAATGACGTCCAGCCGCCGCTCAAGAGACAGGGTGACGCCGGTTGGGTACTGATGCGAAGGCGTAATATATATCGCCTTTACCGGGGCTTTCAGCGCATTAAGAGAGTCAACGCAAATACCTCGACTATCGAGAGGAACCGGGATGCAGTTAAGTCCGGCAGCATTAAACGCCTTGCGGGCTCCCAGGTAGGTTGGCTCTTCGATGACAATGCCATCCCCCCAGTCCATGAGCACATGCGAACACAGTGCCATGGCCTGCTGAGAACTCGTCAGAATCAAGATACGCTCTGCGGTAGCATGTGCCCCCCGCTCAAGATTCAGGTACTCTGCGATTGCCTGTCTTAACGGCGCCATACCCTGAGGCGGGCTTTGTTCGAGCGCGCGGTGCTTATACTCTTTCAATACTTGTCTTTGAAGGCGCTCCCAGATTTGAAGGGGAAACATGCGTGTTTCGGGGATCCCCGGTGCCAGCGGCCGGGGTAACATAAACTCGCGACTGCCTCCGCTTTTATAAATAATCTGCCCGCGGGTGCTAAGCCCGGGTTCACACAGCTGGTTATCTAAGTGCCGCTGTCGTGAATGAGCTTTAGGAAACCGCGTGTTTGCAGATACGAAACTCCCCCGGCCAGTATGCCTGTCGATAAAACCTTCTGCGTGCAGGCGGGTATAGGCTGCTTCAATGGTGTCACGTGAGACGTTGAGTGATTTTGCCAGCGCCCGCGAGGCCGGCAGGGCCTTACCATTCGGCAGGCCGCCGTCCAGAATCAGCGTCCTGATTGCCCTCTGGATCCTTTCATGCAGCGACATCGCGCCATTGGCAGGATCGATCATTGAGGCTTTTACCGTTTCAAGCTGTGCATGCTTAAGCATCGACCTTGCTCCTTTGATCCTATTGTCACCCAGTCTAAAACATCTGAGGCGAAACGCTGAGAAAGGATTGGTCTGCTCTCATACCTAAAATTGGCGGGGCTAAACGCACCATTTAGCCCTTATCCTATTTTTGAGGTTAGCCCACGGGTGAACGGGCCGCTGATTTTAGCCGTCCCCTGTAGCACTCGCTAAAATTTCATTTTTAAACCCTGACGGCAGCAACAGTTGCATTCGGGCTAAACAGTATAACTATCTCAAAATCGTATTTAATTATTAAGGTGAGAATGATGAATGGAAATAGTGTGACAATTGCGCCTGTTCAAGAAAAAGATTATGACGAGTGGCATTCTCTTTGGTTGAAATATCAGGAATTTTATAACGTAGAAATTCCTGACGCCGTAACTGAAATGACGTGGCAGCGCTTTTTTAATCAGGCTGAGCCTATGTTCTGTGCCGTCGCAAAAAGTAATGGAATACTCATCGGATTAGTCCATTACACTTTCCACCGGTCGACATGGGCTGAAAATAACTATTGTTATCTGGAAGATCTCTATGTCTGTGAAAATACCCGGGGTCAGCACGTTGGCAAGCAGCTCATTGAATATGTTAAAGGAGAGGCCAGCAAAAAAAATGCCAGCCGCCTTTACTGGCATACGCATGAAGAAAATCATCGCGCGCAGCGGCTGTATGACTGGGTGGCAAAGAAAACGGGCATGATTAAATATCAGATGCCGATGTAATATTGTAATAAAGCCAGCGTGCGATACGCTGGCTGGATGCAGCACATGATTAATGCGTGTCAAAGTGTTTCTTTCCAGGGTGTGTCATCTGGAACTCAGTTTCTCGACCAGCGAGGTAGCCGTAAAATATATAACCAAAGAGCGTAATAATTGATCCGCCGTATACCGCCACTTCACCGCAGGCATATACACCATAAATACTATAGACTACGGCAATGGTTCCCAGTACCGAACCCAAAATATACTGCGCCTGTGTGACATGATTTTTACGCAGCAGCACCTGGAGTCCTGTCATTGCCAGGACATAAGGTACCATATTAATAAATACCGCCAGATTGAGCAGCAGGTTAAACTGTTTTAGCAAATTGGGTGAAATGGTCATACTGGCTAGCAGCAGTTCCAGCACCAGCATAATCAGCATACCCGGAATGGGGGCATCATCTTTAGTGACTTTCTTAAAAACTGCCGGAAATAGCGTGGTCTCTGCCGCAGCTTTTGAAACCTGCGCATTGGTAAATTGCCAGCCAAGCAGAGAGCCTATGCAGGCAATAACTGCCAGCGCTGTGATCACTTTCCCCACTTCCGGCGTAAACATCATACTGAACACCAGACCGAATGGTGCATCGGAGTTCGCAAGCTGCGCGTTAGGAACAATTCCCTGAATCACTGATGTTGAGGCGATATATACGATGGCGGCAAACCCTGTACCAAAAAGGCAGGCCAGCGGCACGTTACGTTCCGGATTTTCAACTGTATCTGAGTTAGCACCTGCAGATTCGATACCGAGAAAAGCCCACAGAGTCAGGGAGATACCGGAGGAAACGGCGCCGCCGGTTGGCATCTGGTGTGGATTCCATGCAGACATAAAAATGTCCGGTTTAAACCAGAACCAGCCGATAACAGAGAGCCCGGCTACCGGAATAATAATTCCCCAAACGGTAATACCAGAGATGCGGCCGGTTAAGCGGGGGCCTTTAAAGTTTGCCACCATGGTCAGTACCAGGATTGCTACAACGGTGGAAAATGTGTGTATCGGCGAACTTTTTATCCACGGAAAGAACGGTGCAAGATAGCCAGCAGCAGAAACGGCAATGGCAACACAACTAATTATCAGGCAAATATAATAGGTATAAGACGCAATAAAGAAAGAAGACGGTCCGTGAGCCTCTGCAGAGTAAGCCGACATCCCACCGGCCTGTTTACAGTAAGCGCCAAGCTTAGCAAACGTGTAGGCTATGCACATCGAACCTAACGCGGTGACAACCCAGGAAAGAATAGAAATAGCGCCGATTTGCGCCAGGCTCGACGGGAGCATAATTATCCCTGAGCCCATCATATTGACTGCGACCAGTATGGTCAGGCCAGTTAGCCCCATTTTCTTCGATTCACTAGCCATGTTTTTACTCCACTTAAGTAAAAGAAAATCAGCACACTATGAATGAATGAAAACTCATCAGTGATTGATAACTATTAATACCTGAAGAATTAATAATTATGCCTGCGACAGCAATATAAATTCATCAGTTAAATATCCGGAGTGATGTTGTGTTCGTAATCCTATTGGATGATTTTTTTCACGTCAATTATTAATTTATTTTTAAATGTTTATATCGAATGTTTATTTTCACGTAATGAATTTTTATTACCCAGATTAACCAGACACAGGCTTTTATCTGTATTTGCCACTGGGGGATTTGAGTTATATATTTTTTCACATAAAAATATCATTAATTGACGTCTATTCAGGATATTTATCCAATACTTTCCAGATAATTATCTCCAGTTATCTTTTAGTAATATTTTAGGGCTAGGAAATTATATTTTATTGTTTTATCTTCACTATCGTTCATTGGTTTATTAAACGGTGCAGCCGAATAACATCAGCAAATATATAGCCAATATCTTAGGGTTATATCAATGACTCCACCTGTTATTCACCAGGTTTGCGCTTTACATAAGGAGTAGCCCATGTCAGATAAAAAATATTTAGTCGTAGGCGGCTCAATCGCCAATAATCCGACGCTGGAAGAGGCAATTGATCAGATCGTTACTTCGCTAACAAATACGGGTGAACACGTTCGTTTTGCACCAACTTACGCCCAGGCGACAGACTATGTCATGTCAACAGCAGCCGTCGACTGCATTATGCTGGAATGGGCTCCAGCGAAAGTAGCGGAGATTGTCGCTTTCCTTAACAGCCTGTATAAACATCATGCGAAAGTACCGGTGTTTATGATGGTGAACTCGCATGCTGAACATGGAGAACTGAATCCCGAAGTCATGAACCGTATCACCGAAACATTTCTGGTACTGGATGACACGACCGACTTTATCGTGGGCCGTTTGCGCGCTGCGGTAGCCCGTTATGAAAAAATGATTATGCCGCCGTTGATGGCTGCAATGATGAATTATACCCGAGAGAAAGAGTATTCATGGTCTGCACCGGGCCATCAGGGTGGGATAGGTTTTTGTAAGACACCGGTCGGACGCAAGTTTTATGACTTTTACGGCGAAAATATCTTCCGCACCGATATGGGAATTGAGCGTGCCTGTCTAGGATCCATGCTCGATCATACAGGCGCCTTTGGCGAGAGCGAAAAATATATTGCTGATGTGTTCGGTGCCGACCGCTCCTATTCATTGGTTGTTGGTACTTCAGGTGCAAATCGTACAATCATGCAGGCCTGCTGTACCGAAGACGATATTGCACTATGCGATCGCAATAGCCATAAATCTATTGAACAGGGATTAATGCTTACCGGGATCCGCCCGGTTTATATGACGCCTACACGAAATGCATACGGCATTATCGGGCCAATCCCTAAGGAGCAGATGACTGCACAATCAATTAAAAAGGCGATTAGCCAGAATCGTTTTGCTGTTGACGCGCCAAATCAAAAACCGGCGTATAGCGTCGTGACTAACTGTACTTATGACGGCCTTATTTACAACGGGGATGCCATTGAGGCACTGCTGGGTGAAAGCTGCGATCGAATTCATTTTGACGAAGCCTGGTTTGGCTACTCGCGATTTAATCCCATCTACAAAGGCTTCCACGCGATTCGCGGTGAAAAAGGCTCACACAGTAAAAAACAGCCAACAATTTTTGCTACCCACTCTACGCATAAACTGCTGAACGCCCTTTCTCAGGCATCCTACATCCACATCCAGGAAGGGCGTGGCAATGTGGAGCCAGCCCAGTTCAACCAGGCCTATATGATGCACGCCACAACATCGCCACTGTATTCCATTGCGGCATCCAACGATGTTGCCGCTGCGATGATGGACGGTGAGCAGGGTATTAACTTAACAACGGAAGTGATTGAAGAGGCAGTATCGTTCCGTCAGGCCGTTTCCCGTCACTGGCACGAAGCTAAAAAAAATGGCGACTGGTTCTTCAAACCCTGGAATCCGGATGTTGTGATCGATCCTGAGACGGGCGAAAAATACGATTTTGTCGATGCACCTCTTTCCCTGCTAACCACACAACAGTCATGCTGGAAGCTGAACCCAAAAGATAAATGGCATGGTTTCAGTAACCTTGATGAAAACTGGGTGATGCTGGATCCGGTTAAAGTCAGCCTGCTGGCACCTGGTCTTAATGAAGATGGCTCTTTGTCTGAAAACGGTGTGCCGGCAGCACTGGTTACAGCCTATCTTTCCAGCGTGGGGATTGTTCCGACCCGCACAACAGACTTCCAGATTATGTTTCTGTTCTCGATGGGCATCACCAAAGGCAAATGGGTGACGCTGATGAACAGCCTGCTCGCATTTAAGCAGCATTACGACAATGATGATCTACTGTCTGAAGTCATGCCTGGCCTGGTCGCCAGCGCGCCGGAAATATACAGCCGCATGACGATGCAGCAGCTGGGTAAAAAAATGCTGGCGTTCCTCAACGAGTACAATCCTAGCGTTCAGCTAAACAAAGCCTATTCGACACTGCCAACAATCGATATGATCCCACGCCACGCAAATCGGCAGCTCGTTATCAATAACGTTGAATCTGTGTCGATTACCGATCTTGCCGGGCGCACCGCAGCGAACTCGGTTATTCCGTATCCGCCGGGAATTCCGATGCTGATGTCCGGAGAGAACTTCGGCGATCGCAACAGTCCACAAATTGCTTATCTGAGAGCATTACAGGCCTGGGACGATGCTTTTCCTGGCTTCGAACATGAAACGGAGGGTACACATAAAGTTAACGGTACCTATCATGTTATGTGTGTCAAAGCCTAACGCTGAAAGGTTTTAAGGCATTTGAATCAAGCTTAATCAGGGGCGATATGCTATCGCCCTGACTTCAAGTTTTATTGATAGTTGCATAAAAAGCATATCTCCCTGAATACTTATTTTTACCGACATCAAAAATAGTGACGCCTGATATTATAATTACTAATGATACTTAAGAAATTATAATGATAAGCAGCACATCAGGAGAAAATAGCTATTGTTGTTTTAAGCCATATTACAGTTAGTTACCAGAAGAGTATAATATAAATATGAAATCTGTTTGCATGATGACTTACATCAACATGTGAATAAAATAATTTCCAATGTAAATAAAAGGTGGCATAAAAGAGTTGCATTAATAATTATTACTCATTGACTGGTAGTTAGTGCAGGAGATAATAGTGCTAATAATCCCAGCCAGGAATTAATATCATGCATCCGACACAGGAACTGGAGAATATTTTTAAAACCATGCTACGGGAAGAAAATATTAGCTCGCAGAATGAAATTGTTGAATATTTGAAAGAAAAGGGGTTCTTGCATATCAATCAGTCACGCGTTTCCAGAATGCTTGCCAGCCTTGGTGCAGTCAGAGCGCGTAATGCCAAGATGGAAATGGTATATTGTCTGCCTTCTGAAATGGGTATTCCTACAACTAATACGCCATTATGCAAATCGGTCATTGATATTATTTCGAATGAAACAATGGTAGTAACGCATACTGTCCCTGGAGCAGCTCCGCTGATAGCAAGATTACTGGACTCCTGCGGTAAACCTGAAGGAATATTGGGTACAATTGCGGGTGATGACACAATATTTATTGTACCCGTATCTGGCTTTGACATTAGCGAGCTAAAAGCAAAGGTGACAAATATACTTCAGGCCGACCACACCTAAATTTTTATTTTAATGGCGTACTGTGAGATTAAAGATTAAACCAAGGTATACATTTGCAAATTCAATAGAGAGTAACCACCTTTACTCAAATCACAACGTTTCTGTCCTGAATTAGAGCACGTATGATCGAGTAATTGAAAATTAATTATTGCTCATAGAGGGATAACTATGGATATCAAGAAAAGGCTTACTGATGCGTTAGCCGATGTCTTTGCTGAATTAAAAATCACTCCCGAGGTGGAAATAACCGTACGCCCGTCATCCGTGAAAAAATTTGGCGATTATCAGATAAACTGCATTATGCAGATAGCCAGTCAGCTGAAAATATCACCGTTATCGCTTGCCGAACGCATTGCAGAGCATCTAAGAAAAACACCAACATATCAGCACACTGTCTCCCATATTGACGTTGTTGCTCCGGGTTTTATCAACCTCTTTCTGAATGACGATGCGCTGGCTAAAATGCTGGAGGTCGCTCTGGCGGATGATCGGCTCGGTGTTGAGAACGTTATCTCAAAAACGATTGTTGTAGATTATTCATCACCGAATGTTGCGAAAGAAATGCATGTGGGACATCTGCGATCAACGATTATCGGTGATGCCGTAGTGCGAACGCTTAATTTCCTCGGGCATCATGTTATTCGGGCTAACCACATCGGCGACTGGGGGACGCAGTTCGGCATGCTGATTGCCTTACTGGAAGAACAACAGCATGAAAGTAGCCGCTCGCTTTCGGGACTGGAAGCCTTCTATCGTGAGGCCAAAAGGCGGGACGAAACCGATCCGGCTTTTTCTAAAAAAGCTCGCGAATATGTAGTGAAATTGCAGCAAGGTGATGCGCACTGCCGCACGCTGTGGAAGCAGCTGGTACACATAACAATGGAGCAAAATCAGCGCACCTATCAGCGTCTTAATGTCACGCTTGGTCCACAGGATATTATGGGCGAAAGCCTTTACAATCCGATGCTGCCGGGTATTGTTGACGACCTGCTTACCCGCGGAATTGCTGAAGAAAGCCGCGGTGCCGTCGTGGTTTACCTTCCTGAATATCAGAACAAAGAGGGTGAATCCATGGGCGTCATTATCCGCAAGAAAGACGGCGCCTACCTGTATACCACCACCGATATTGCCTGCGCAAAATACCGTTACGAAACCCTCCATGCAGACCGAATGCTCTACTACATCGATGCCCGTCAGCATCAGCACCTGATGCAGGCCTGGGCGATTGTACGTAAAGCGGGATATGTTCCACCGGAGGTTTCGCTTGAGCACCACATGTTTGGCGTGATGCTCGACAAATCAGGTAAACCGTTTAAAACCCGTGAAGGCGGAACGGTGAAGTTATCAGATCTGCTGGACGAGGCTGTGTTTCGTGCAGCACAGATAGTCAGTGCAAAATCGCCGCATCTGGATGCGGGGGAACAGCGCTATCTGGCTAATGCCATTGGTATTGGCGCAGTGAAATACGCCGATCTTTCTAAAAACCGGACCACGGACTATGTCTTTGACTGGGATAATATGCTCAGTTTTGAAGGCAATACCGCCCCCTATATTCAATATGCTTTTGCCCGCATTGCATCCATTTTACGACGAGTTACGACCGATCGTATAAGCGGGCCCGTGGTTATCAGCAATGATAAAGAGCATACGCTTGCCGTTAAACTTTTACAGTTTGAAGAAACGCTGCACCGGGTGGCAAAAGACGGAACGCCGCATGTTATGTGCGCCTGGCTGTACGATCTGGCGGGCGCTTTCTCACGCTTTTATACGGACTGTCCGATTCTTAATGCCCTGGAGCCTGCACAAACGGCCAGCCGTTTAAAGCTCGCTGAACTGACGGCGCGAACGTTAAAAATGGGGCTGACAATGCTGGGTATTGATGTACCAGAGCGAATGTAACAGCAAGAGAGATAATCGAGGAGATGCAGCCTGAAACGAGGCTGTCTCTGCGCTCGCTTCTTCGTTTTTGATGGGATATTAATGCAGTAAGGCAGGAGGTCTGTTTCTAAAACAGGGCAGATTTTAGCAAACGCGGGGGTATTCAGAATTATATTGCCGCTGGCGGCGTGCGGCCTTCCGCAGGGAGCGGAAGGCCTGAGGGTTCACGGGGTAGTAAAGGGCCATCACTGAATTGTGGCTCCGGATGCGACCAGCTACTAAATGAGCGGCAGTCGCAGATGCTAAGGCAAAAGCCCGGCAATCAGGCTAAAGAACGCGTCTTCGCCAAAGGCGGCGGCTGAGCGGGAGGGCTCGCTCTGCGGGCTGAACGTCCAGCCTCTGGCGTTTCCCGCGCGCATCCACAGCCTGCCCTGCGGGACCATTTTTGCGTCCGCATGGAGCGTAATCTCCACGCAGCCGGTGACGCCGTGGCCGTATAAAAAAATCGGCAGGAATTTCATCACCCGCCGCTCGTAGCGCAGCGCGATCCCGGGAATTTCAAACGTCCCGCCGTCCACCAGCAGATCGGTAGCCTGGACGTTTATCTGTTCCGTATCAAGACCGGTATCCGTAAGCCAGACGTCCATTTGCTCCTGAAGCAGCGCCATTTTCTGGCGAAACTCGGCAATATCGGCCTGCTGCTTGCTGAGAAGCGGATCGTGAGGCGATTGTCTGACCTGGAGCTTTTTCAAAAATTGCGATTTTGCTGACATACCTTATCTCGTCGTCCGTGCGGGTTGATATTTTACCGCCTCGCGAAATACCGCCGCTGCACGGCCATGTTGCCCGGCAGCGGCTCCCTTACTCCTTCACCGGCACCAGCTGCAGGTGATTATTTCCCGCCTCAATAACCCGCGGCTTATCCGGATCCAGCTCTTCGCGCTGCAGCACCTGCTTCCAGCTGTTGCTGACCATATCCGGATGACGGAATAGCCCGACTACGGCGACAAATTGCGTCCCCTCCTCCATTGGCATATCGAGAAGGGCATCGCCGCCGGGCTTGATAACCACATCGCGGCTGGCCAGTAGATCGTCCTTCAGCAGAGTATCCGCCTCGTTAAGCAACTGCTGATAGACCGCTTTATCGAAAGCTTTACGGTCTTTGAGCTGGTAAACCCGCACCACCACGGATTCAGAAAGAGAATTGTTTTCGCGAGCGTCGGTGTTGAGCGCCTCGCGTGCGGTAAAATCCAGATGCAGTACCTTAATTTTCTTATAAAAAACGGCGTTATAGACCGATTTGGTACCGTCCGCGACGCCCTGCGTCACGCCGCATCCCGTCAGGCTAAACGCCAGCAGGGCGGGCAGCAGGCCCGCCGGTTTAATTAAACGTGTAGTTAACATGTCGATTTCCCTGTTGTGGTATTGCGGGCTGCAGGCCGGTGTAATAGCCCAGCTCCGTCGTAAAGGTCGGCGGAATATCATCTGCGCACGCGTCTTCCCCGGCGCCGAGCACGCCGTTCATGCCGAGCCAGAAATTACCTTCGCCCAGCGGCGGCGCAGCCAGCAGGGGGGTTCGGGTGGTCAGGGTGATTTTGGCCTTGAAGCGCCAGCCCAGATACACCCGCAGCATCACCAGAAAATCCTGATACAGCAGCCCACCGGGCTTCCAGCCCTGAAACTCCTGCTCGCTATCGCAGGAGAGCGCGATCAGCAGCTGGCTGCTGGCATCCATCGCTTCGTCGCCGAGCGGCGTATTGCCGTCCAGCAGAAAATCCTCATTGCCGTAAAAGCCCTGCGGGCGACTGATTTCCACCGGCCGCAGGCAGTACGGACTGACCCGCACCGCAGTATCGGGGGCCAGCAGGCTGACCAGCGCCTGGATCCCCTCCTGGGTTTTTCCAGGCTGCTGCAGTACGCCGAGCAGCGACAGAAAGCGCGATACCGGCGTGGCAATATGCTCTGCGGTACCGGGAATACCCAGCCCTACCAGGCCCAGTAGCGACTGCGAGATGCTGTCGCCGCCGCCGGGCTCAAAGGTGGCCGGGTACGAGTACTTGCGCCAGATGCGGTAAAACTGCGTCAGAACCCGGTGGCTGAAGATATCGAGAAAGCCCTGCATCGCCTCGTGGCCTTCCCGACGCTGGGTGATGTCGTCAAGATAGGCGGTGGGCAGCGGTGAATCGACGCCGTACATTCCGAGAAAGGTCGAGCGCACCACCGGCGGCCCACTGTCGCTCTCGTCGTATTCAATCGCTTTCAGCTCGCTGGCCGGAAACCCCATGCCGGGATCGGGCGCAAAACGCACCGGATCGTCGGCGGGATGGCTGCTTGAACCCAGCAGCGGCTTGCCCGGATTGCGTTTTTCCAGCAGCTGGCAGAAGCGGTAAAAGTTAATTCGCGTAAGGTCAGACTCCAGCCGCAGGCTCAGCCGGGAATGCGGCGATTGTGCTTCTCTTCCCATTCGAGGCGCTCTCCGGTGGGTTGCAGGGTAATAATCAGGCGATTAAACAGGTAGATATCGGTATACAGTGCGAAGAAGCGGCTCAGCATTTCGCCAAACAGGCAGATATCGCCCCGCCCGGCAAAGCCGCGGCTGTCGAGCGAAACGTCAATCTGCACGCCGCGCACCAGATACCCCTGCTCGAAACGTTCGGTTTCGCTGTGTTTTACGTTGAGAATGGCCTCCAGCCGGCGGCGGTTCATCTCGCTGCCGGTCCACTCGTACAGCGCCAGGGTGCCGCGCAGCACCTCCGCACTGTCCATCATCGACAAAAAGCCGCTGCCGAGGTGGCTCAGCACGCGCCAGTGGAAGCGATCCTGCGCCGGCGGATAGCACGGGAGCGTCGGGGCGCACAGGTTGCGCACGACGATGCTGACCGACGTGGTTTTTACCACGGTATCGAGCACGGTACTTTGCAGCGCCCGGCGCGGCAGCTGGCCGTTGGTGCCGGTGAGGGTCAGAGACAGGCTCTCGTCTTCCGGCACGGTATGATTATCAAAGGCGGCGCCGCCGAGAATAAGCCAGGTGTTGTGCAGCCCGGACGGGCCGCGGCGCACGCGGGTATGGTAGTAATACTCCGGCGCGTCGTGGCGCATCATGCCGCCCCGGTGGCGAAAGCTCGAGAAAGGCACGTAGGTGTGCTGGCTCGATGACATCACCGAATCAACCGCATAAATCTCCGTGTGCCCGTCCTGCACGCGCATCGGACGCAGCATGTACTCGGTCTGCAGCCCGTTAAGCGTCAGCGGATCGGACTCCAGCGGGAACAGATTTATTACCGGCACGCAGTTCAGCCGCAGATTTTTGCCGGTAAAGCTGAAGTCGTGATCCCAGCGCTCCGCCAGCACCACGTCGATTTCGAACCACGAAAGCGCCTCCGGGAACACCACGCTCTCCAGCCCGCGCAGGCCGGTAAACATGAATTTCTCGCGGAAGGTAAAGTACTCCAGCAGCAGCTGGTAGCCGCTAAAGCTGCTGCTGCCTTTCGGCCATAGCGTATCGTCATCGCCAAACCCGAGGGCGGTGAAGCGACCGTCCAGCGGCCTTCGGTCCACGTCGCCGGGCAACCGCAGCCATATACTGGCGACATTCATGGTGAACGCCTCGTGCATGGCGCAGGCCAGCGGCGCGTCGGCATTAAAATAGAGCGGGATATGGCTGAGATCGACGCGGCTCCAGTCCGCCAGCTGGCTGCAGGCAAAACGCAGCGTAATCACTGACCGGCCATCGGGATCTGTTGCCAGCCCGGCGTGCTCGAGCGAGAGCGGCTGGAGGTCTATCTCTTTGGTGGTGGTATAGCGGCAGCGGGTCCCCCTTTCGCCAATGGGGCGGGAGAGCACTTCAAAGCCGCTGTCTATATGCATCGGCTCTTTCATTTCGCGCCAGTCCGGGGTGAACTCCACCACCGACATCGACGGAATGGTACGCAGGTACTGCGGCCACAGCAGGCTCACCAGCCCTTCGGTCAGCTCCGGCAGATCGTCATCGAGCTTTTCGCGCAGCCGCCCCATCAGAAAGGCAAAGCCCTCAAACAGCCGCTCCACGTACGGGTCGCGGGCGCCCGCCTTGTCGAGATTGAGCATTGCCGCCTGCTCGGGATACGCGCGGGCGAACTCCTCACCCGCTTCCAGCAGGTAGCGCATTTCGGCGTCGTAATAACGCAGGGTTAAGTTGTCCATAAGAAACCTGAGTTGTTTATTCACGGCGCGCTGCGATGTAGCAGCATTGCGCCGTGGTGTTGAGTTATAACGCTGGCAGGCTTTGACGCCGGCTTCAGCTATTAATCGTGGAAAGCAGTACAACCTGACAAAGCCTGAGTCCAGTAGAGCACCTCACTATTGGCTTTCGTCATTAGTCAGGCATTCTCATTAAGCACGCTGGAACCGCGTGAAGCAGGCTTTGTCATATCACCATTACTCCAACTCCACGCCGTCCATGTTCGAACTCGCCTCTCCGGCCAGCACCTGCGCGGTGGCCGCGCTGTCGACGCTGAATATCTGCTCCGGCAGCGTGAACCCGCGCAGCGCCAGCAGCGCCAGCGGGCCGCTCCCCAGCTGGGTGCGCAGCACCCACTGCAGCGTTTTTCCGTCCGGCGCGCTGAAGCTCAGCATCCACTGGCTGCCGTCAAGCCGCTGCCGCTTCCCCTGCTCCAGCCAGCGGATAAAGCCCCAGGTTCCGCTGTAGTCCCCGAACAGGCGCGCTCCGGCGCTGGTGGAGGTCCAGGTCAGCATCGCGCCCGGCTTGTACGTCTCTCCCGGCCAGCGGAAGGCTTGCCACTCCGCCATCTGGTTGAAGTAGTGCAGCTTCTGCCCGTCAACCGTCAGCTGCGTTTCCACCACCTGCGGCGCCGGGCGCGCCTGCAGCTCGAAGCTGATGCCCTGGCTGCCGTCGGTAAACAGGATGTCCGACAGCGCGCTCAGCTGGTTGATGGCCTTCAGGAACGCCGGGTTGAACGTCAGGCCCTGCCCGTTGACCCTGTCCGGCACCCAGCGGCTGCCCTCCCTGTGCAGCACGCCGCCCAGCTCCGCCGTCAGGAAGCGCTCGATGCGCCCGCTGTCCTTGCGGATGAACTCGGCCAGCATGGGCAGCGAGGCGTCGCTTTTGCCCGCGGCAAACGGGAAGCGCCCGTCAAAGGCGGTGTGCCAGTTCGCCACCACCGCGCGGCGCCATTTGTCATTGAGGCTTGCGGCAGAGGGCTGCAGCACGGTTTCCCAGGCCCGGGTCAGCGGCTGGACGAACATCGCGTTGCCAAACCCGCTCCACTCCTCGCCGAGGCTCGCCGACATCAGGCTGCCGTACTGCTGCGTGTCGGTCAGGTCCACGCTTTTTCCCTGGAAGACGGTCTGCGCCAGGGTCTGCATCATCTCCTGCGGGTCAGAGGCCCCGGCCACCTGCTGCAGGCGCAGGCGCACCCGGGTGATGCGGGTCAGGTAGGTCTGCAGGCTCAGGGAGCCGTCCGCCGACATGACGCTGCGGCCGCGGTTTTTACCCAGCAGCTGCAGCAGCGGGCCGAAGGTGTCGTCCAGCGGCCCCTGCGGGCCTGCGGCGGACTGGTCAATCGCCGGCCTGTCTTTTCCGCTGACCAGCGCTTTCGCCGACCTGAGAATAGAGTCCGACAGGCCATCGCCCTGCTGCCCGGCCTGCCCCTGCCAGGCAACGGTATTCATCAGGGCAATCAGCGGCGACTGGCGCACGTCGCTCATCAGCGTCAGCTGGTCGGTGACGTCGGCAATCGTGTTTGCCGGCTCCCAGCGCAGGCTGTTGAGGAAGTTCAGCCAGCTGCCGGCGAAGTCGGTGAAGTAGCGCTGCGTCAGGCGCGCCTTCAGCGCCTCCGGCGACAGGTCCGCAGAGACGGCCCTGCGGCTGTCGCTCAGCACCCAGTCGATTTCGTCCCGGCGGGCGCTCGCCGCCTTCTCAATCGCCTGCTGCACGCCGCCCTCCCAGGCCTGGCGGGTGAACATGCCGGGCACCATCTCGTCGGTGCTGAACAGCCGCCGGGCGTCGGTGCCGCCGGTCACGTCTTCCAGCGTGACGTCGGCGAAGCTGCGGCGCACGGACTTAAGCATGTTCTCGTACAGAGTGCTCTCGGCGTTGCGGCGGCCAATCTGCTGGAGCAGCACCTGGCGGGCCTGGCTGACCAGGCCTGCGTCCGGGGTTATCTTCCACTGCGGCTGCTCTGGCAGCGCGTCAAGATAAAACGCCCACAGGTCCGGGGAAAGGCTCTGCCACAGGCCGGGGGAGATGCCGGCGCGCGTGGGCTGCACGCTTTTCATCGTCTGCGCGTAAAACGCGCCGTCGGCCTTATCGGGACGGGCCATCATCAGCCACGCCTTCAGCTGGTCGTAGCCCGGCTTCGCCAGCCGGGCGCGCAGGTCGCTGTTGGGGGCCGAGTCTGCCAGCGCGCGGAGCTTCTGCGCCAGGGCGGCGGCGGCCGGGTCGCGCATCAGGCGATTATTGGCCACGCCGTACCAGGGCAGCATCGCGTCGAGGAGCTGCCGGCTGTGGTCGAGGCCGAAGCGCTGGTACCAGGGCGAGCCGCCGCGGACGTGGTTCTGCAGGCGGCCGGCGTCGTTGCGCAGGGCGTGCAGGGCGGTGAGCTGGTCGTCGGAGGTGGCGGGATGCGCCACCAGATGTCGCGCCTTTGCCGCAACGTCGGAGATTTGGCCGTAGTTGAGCCCGAAGGAGAGCAGCAGCCCGGCACCCCAGGCGCCCGCCGCTGCGACAAGCCCCCAGCCCAGCGCCTGCCCCCGGGCGGTGCCGACCCGGCGGCCGCGCAGGCGGGTGCAGTCGTTCAGGATACCCTGCCAGGTATCAGGCAGGGTCAGGGCGTGGCGCTGCAGCCCGGCGAGCGGTGCCGTCGCGTTGGCCGCCGCGTCGTCCTCTTCCGGCCCGCGCATCGGCAGGCTGAACATCAGGCCGCGCAGCGGAACGCGCTGCTGGTTGTCCCCGAGCCAGGGCGCCAGCTGTCCGGCCCAGCGGGCAATGCCGCCCGCCTGCAGGTTCCGGCCCAGGCGCAGCAGAAAATCGCGGCGGTTATCCTCCAGCACCTGGCACATGCCCTGCGCCCGCAGCCCGGGCAGCAGCGCCGCCAGCTGGCGGGTTATCGCCTCCGCATTCGCCCGCGGCGGGAAGCTGGTGCCCACTGCCTGCTCAACGCGCCCGGCCTGCGGCCAGGGGGAGTCGCACAGCTGCCACAGCCAGACCGGCGGCTGGTAGCGCAGCAGCCCGCCGATGTTTTCCAGCCCGCGCAGGTCGCCGTCGCTGAGCTGCGGCGTCAGGGCCTGCCCGGGGGCGAGAACACGCACGATGCCGTCCAGCGGGCGGCCCCGGCGCAGCCTGCGCAGCGCGGCGTATTTTTCAGGGTCCGGCAACGATGAAAGGCTGCCGCCGTAGATCAGCACGGTGCGGCTGCCCTCCAGCCACTGGCTTTCCTGCAGGCCGGGAGCCAGCTGTTCGATGGCGGCATCATCGCCGGTGATGAGCAGCAGGCGGGATTTGCGGCGCCAGAAAACAGAGTAGCGAGTTCGGAGATGCTTTCTGAGGCCGGAAAAAGGGGGAACGATATCTCTACTCTTGACGGAGAGCGGCTCAGTATTAGCGCCAGTCACCTGAGGCTTATAGACAGCCTGATTTTTTCTCTGCTTCCAGCGCCACCAAACAGGCGAGCTAATCAGGCCAAGCAATAAGAAAACAAACACACATCCCCAAATTATCCAGATGGTCTGTGTCGAAATACCGATACTGTTTATTTTGTCCTGATTGATAAAAAGTAAAAAAGCGCTTATCCCCGCCAGGCCTAAAATTAGAAGGAAGTATCCCCATGAGCCGTAGCGTGCATTTGGCAATAACTTGTGTTCGGTCATACGTATAAATCCCTGGTAATTAAGCAAAGCATCCCTGTCTGCTGCGGTGTCTGATTAATAAGCAGCTGATCCTTCCCCAGCCTGTTAGCGGCTTCGGCCAACATAGCTAAGGCGAGGGGTAAAGCCATCTCTCCTGGAGGACCAAAGGAGAAATCGATAGAATGCAGAGGTCTTTTTTCCGGAAGCTGCCATTGATGCCGAGCGGCATACTGCATTATTTCTACAGACGTTTTTTCAGCCGCCCCCTGCAGCCAAATATATTTGAGATTTTCTCTATCGGGCTGAGTATATTCAAATAACATATCTAACTCATTCATGAGATTACCTTCTTCCAGCGGCATCATCCGGGTGATGCCGGCGATAACGGACAGTGCATGCTGGCGAGCAAAAAGGGGGGTAGTAATTAGCTGGGCTGAAATAAACTCACTTGATTGCTTAACACTTCGATCGGGCCAGTCCTGAAGACAAATTATTAACATCAGCCCATCTGCCATCTTTGTATTGTGTAAAGACTTCAGCGCTTCTATTGAAGAGAATGCAGTGGGAATAAGATCCCATTGTTGATAAATTGACTCGTTGCGGTATTCATCAAATCTATCAGAGGAATGAAAAACAGAGATAGAGTGCAAAAAATGACGATAGCCAGGATATTGATGCTCCAGTTTCATATCTGTTTCATGCAGTAATGCTGGAAAATCATGCGGAGAGTTGAATAGAGGGCGGGCCTTTTTAGGGTATGCAGGCACCTTCTCCGATTCTCCCAACAGTGCATCCATCCCGTTCTCTTCCGGAGAAAATAAAACATTGCCCACTACGGCAATCTGCCGTCGACTCCAGCGGCTCCATTCAGCTTTAGTGAGCTCTGCTTCAAGATTCCAGGCTCGGCTGGCTGTCACAAATTGTTCATAACGATTGACTATTACACCGAATATACACAGCCAAATAAAGAGTGTAGGTAGAATACCGTAGAAAAAAACGTTAGCATAAGTTGCAACATTCCAGACCCATAAGCTGATAGCAGCTCCAGCAATTAGCATCAAGATCAGTAATGTTATCCAGAACCCATATCTCGGTGCTGAAATTATTTTTGGCTCGGGAATTTCAGGTATAGGCCATGCCATAGTAGGACTCATATTCTTAATGTTTTTAATTGAAATTCAAACGGCACCGAAAAACTATTATGTAGATTTCTCTATGTTTTATGAATGCCGCCTATCTGAATGATAGATTAGTTCAAACAGCAAACTACATTTACTTTTTGATTAATATAAAAGCATTTCACTCTTTAACTTTGCCTACTAAATCCATTCGTGCATGCTATCGTCATCAAATGTTGAATGAAAATTAAAGTCTGTATAAATTTCAGCTTTCGGCAAAGAAAAACTTATCCATATATCATCCATTAATGAACTAGTATTTCCCGTTAGAGAGAGAATTTTTTGAATCCTCCCACACTCTATTTTGAGTAGCTATCCGGTATAGTAGGGATAAATCTTGCATTGCATGGGCAGGAGCTAATACTATTAATAGAGCCAGCCAGAATCTGTCCATTATCGAAGGTATCTACGACTCCCCCTAATATTTTGTATGTTCCCAAAAATTTACCGCAGCTGACTTTATCGCCTTCTCTTGCAGCAGCAATCCCATACCATTGAAAGGTAGGATCGCCGGTAAGGATCTTACCACCACAGGTGGTACTATCACCGACTCTTAAAAAAAAACCGAAGCTCATTGTGCATCCTTTTCTTTAAAATATAAAGAATGAAAATAGTTAATAGATTTATTGACGACTACTCATAGCGCAAGGAATTTACCAGCCGGTCCCAGATTTCAATCATCTGCGCTTCACTGTAGCGCGTTTTTTTGTATTCGCTGGTGAGTCCAATACTAATTTTTGGCTTATACGATGTGGCATCCCGTTCATTCGCTTTAAAATCAAAATCATAGAATGTGTTCTCTTCATCCTTACCCGTCGACTCACTTCTGATAGTTTGAGTGCCGCCAAACAACCACGACTCCGCAGGGATACCGTTGGGCGAAAGCGCGACTTTTTTAATGGTATACTTATTTGACGTTTTAAGTGCCTCATTTATTTGTGCGCTCCGGTTAAACAGAGTGTCTGCTGAGCCGGGATATTTATTATTCGTATATACACCTAAAATAAAATCGTTATTTTCATACTGGAAAGTGATTTTCTCAAGATGCTGGCTGCCATCATCCCGGATAAACCCATTAGGAATGCATACGCCTTTAGCCGACGGAATATCCTCATCTTTTCTGCCACTTAAGCGTGATATCAGAGATTGCAAGGACGCTAGCTTGGCGGGCCTTTCATTCATTTGAGCTTCTGTGAAACCAGCTTTAATATATATTTTTTTCCTTTCTGAATATTTAGGGTCAGTTAAATCAAGAAGTTCTGTTGTAATGATAAAAGCTGTCATATCAACAAACACATGTGCTTCTAAAACTCTTCCGAGGTCGTCCTCACCTGAAATGTTTCTGTCAAAGATAATTCCTTTTTCGTCAGGCAGTACTATTTTTTCTTTTATAAAGGGTGCATTCTTAGACTCATTCCCAGATTTATTAATTGCATCACGTAGTTCATGCTCCCTTAACTGCACGCGTTGTTTAAAGGCGGGGGGATAGAGACGCTTGCTTTCAATTTTAAAGTCATCGATAAAAATCATATCGTGGACCTGATTGTTAAACGACTCTGGAACGTCAATCACATAGCGCCCGATACACTGCGGTTTGGTCTGCATAAACAGAGTATTTATCGAGGTTGAAGCCGTAACCGGATTTATAAAAATAATTCCGGCAGCCACAAGCACTAAGGTTATATTTCTTCGATTATATTGCAAGATAAGGACTCCTTCCCACTACGTGCGGCCTGTTTTCCACAAGAGGCGAAGTGCAGTAAAGGCACGCTTATTGATTACTCACTTGTAACGCAGGGAATTTACCAGCCGGTCCCATATTTCAATCATCTTCGCCTCGCTATACCTTGTTTTTTTATAGTAATTGTTCATCCCCATATTTAGCCAAGGCTGAGCTGGCGTGGCATCAGCCTCATTGGCATAAAGGTCAAACTCATAAAGTGGATAGACACTATTTTCCATCGTTTGTAAACCACCAGATAACCATGCCTGCGCTGGAACTCCGCCGGGAGAAAATTTATATTTATTAATTGTTTTCTGACCATTTAATTTCAGAATTTTGTCGATTTCAGCGGTGCGACTAAAAAGCGTATCATCTGAGCCTTTATATTTATTATTTGTATAAACCCCGAATATAAAGTCATCATTTTTAAAACTAAATGTTATGCGCTCATTATGTACAAAACCATCATCCCGGATAAACCCGTTCGGAATACATACGCCTTTAGCCGACGGAATATCCTCATCTTTTCTGCCACTTAAGCGTGATATCAGAGATTGTAAAGCTGCTAGTTTGGCGGGTTTTGTATTTGTTTCTGCTTCTGAAAAACCAGCGCTAAGATATGATTTTTTCTCATCCACATACTTACTTGCCGATAAATCCAGAATCTTAGTAGTAATAATAAAGGCAATACCATTTGTATAAATATGCGCTTCCAGATGTCTGAATGAGTCTGCAGAGCCAGAATTATTTCGATCAAAAATGACTCCTTTATCATCCTGTAACTGGATAAGCTGCTTTATGTAAGGCGCATTTTCGGGTTTATTGCCTGGCTTATTTATTTCATTATTAAGCTCCTGTTTCCTTAATTGCACCCGCTGCTTGAAGGCAGGGGCAAAGAGGCGTTTGCTTTCAATTTTAAAATCATCAATAAATATCATATCGTAAAGCTGGTTGTTAAACGACGCTGGAATATCAATAACATAGCGCCCTATACATTGCGGCTTAGTCTGCGCAAACAAGGTATTTACCACTGTATTGTCCTTCTGTACTGATGTGGATGATATAGCGGGGGCAATAAGGATTAGGCTGCCTGCCACAAAAGATAACACTGTAAGCTGTCGAATAGAATTCATGGGGCTGGGATCTCCTGCACCATTTTCACAATCGCCCTGAGGGTAAACTGCAGGGCAGGTCTGGCGTGAATATTTTCCAGGTTGCTTACGTTGTAGGCCCCCTGATGGTCAACGTGTGTTGCCAGGACGCTTTTGATTTCACCGTTATGGCGTATTGTACTCAGTGATTCCACCGGTACCGTACCATCGCCAGGCGTTTTTGATGAAGTGAGTACATACATTTGAGAACGGTTGTAAGGCAGGGAGATCTCACGATAATTGTTGGGCAGTCGCCTGTCACTCTCATGCATATTTTTCGGGTAGGTAATGGATGTTTTTCGCCATATTAGCGTACCATCAGAATCGAGTTTATGACCATAAAAGGCGTATGTATTGGTGTGATATTTATTCTCCAGCTCAGTAATAAAAGATCGTACTTTATCTTTCATAATTTCAAAGTATTCCTTCCAATTTAAATTGGAAATGTTTTTATCTTTATCTATAATATTGGGCTCATATAGGCAATACCAGAGCGTTCTATCCAGGTAAATCTCACCAAACGGATCCCTTTTCTTCGGCAATTTCACATCACTGCCGTCTTCGCCCGCACCTTCTACGATAAGCCAGGGTGCGCCGGAAAGATATTTCGACGAGGGTAACAGCTGAAGCGGCGCGGGTGCCCTGGCCAGGACCGGCATCAGCTCTTTCGCACTGTTCCCGAGGACGGCTCCGGCCATCCCCTCTTGTCTTGCACCCACTTTCATGCGGCGGTACGCTGCCGGTGAGCCAAGATCCGGGATTACCCCGTGGACCATCCCCAGTATTTTATCTTTTGCGCCGAGCACCTGGGACGCGTAGCGCGCTACCAGCCCTCCCATAGAGTGGGTGACTATAATGACTTTTTCCTGCCCGTCGGCAAAGGACATGCTGTGGCCCCAACATTTTTTTATACAGGCTGATGGTCTCGTTAATAAATTTTACCAGCCCTTCTGCCGAGGTTTTGTTATCCTGCAGCCAGTTGGCGAATGGCCGTAAGAACGGAAATATTGATACACTCCGTACCCCAGTGAGGCTAAAATAGCAAAAATAATGACCCTGCGTTTTATTTTATCCATTGTGAACCCTCCCTTTTATTTATCCGTCATCCTTTCCGACCGGTTAAAACGCGCCGGGACGAATACGTACGCTACGGCTGATCGTGTCCCAAAAGGCAATAATCTCTTCCTTGCTGTAAGAGGTAGGCGACATTCGTTGATTATCCAGGGTCAGTATAAAACCTGGTTTTTTATAGCTGGCGGTCATTTCATTGATATACATTTCAAATTGATAGCGTGGCTCATTGCTTGATTCCTGCAAGCCCGTGGCCAGAAAT
>NZ_CAJYMB010000125.1 GCF_913775985.1 uncultured Pluralibacter sp.
CCCGGGTTCGGTTCTGCGCCGCCACCGCCGTGGCTTGCAGCCCCAGCGCCGACTGCGCCAGCTCCACGCCGGACTTCGACTGCTGGACCCGCAGGCGGACGCCCTGAATGCCCGGCGAATTTTGCAGGGCGCGGTTGATAAGCATCGTCAGCTGGGGATCGCCGTAGGCTTCCCACCAGCGGGCGCCGGGCCAGCCGCTGTTGGCAAGGTGGATAACCTCCGCCAGCTGAACCTGTCCGGGGTCAACGGCGCGGGTCTGGCCCGGATCGTCGCGCACCAGCGCGCAGCCGGTCAGCGCCAGGCAGCCCGCCAGCAGCGCGGCGAGTCGGGAAGAAGAGATTGTAGCTCTCATACGGTGTCAGTCCTGTGGGCGGGCGGCGCGGCGGACCACGCCGGCAGCGCGGCGAGCTTGCGCTCAAGCCGATCGTCTGCGGGAATGTCAGGCAGCGCCCGGTCGGGATAGTCGATATGGTCGGCGTAGGCATCAAGCGCGTCGGCGTCAGCGCGCAGGCGGGCCGCGTCGGAATTAAGCAGCCGCAGCCTATCCCCCTGGCGCAGGGCGATTTGCGCCAGCGCGCGGGCGCGATTCACAGGCCACCGGCGGGCGTCGGCGTGCGGATGGGCCCAGGCAAACAGCGGCTCGGCAGAGACTCTGGCCCCCAGCGCCCGGGTTTCATTGAGGGCCAGCAAGAATGGGATTTCACTCTGCCCCGGCGCGGCGCGCAGGTAACCCGCCGCCCGGCGGTAGAGGTCCGCCATGCGGGCGCGCAGCTGCGGCGCTTCGCTGTCCGGCCACAAATAGAGATGAAACAGTGACGATACCAGCACCCCGAGCAGGATGCCGATAACCCTGTCGCGCAGCTCGGTCAGGTTCGACAGCGGCCCGAACCAGCTCAGGAACGCCAGCGAGAAGGTAAACGCAATCTGGATCCCGGCGTAGGCAATGCGTTCAGATCCTGCCGCCAGCCAGGCGCCGAGGGCCATCACCGGCAGGGCCATCGCCAGCAGCCCGACGATGGATTCAACCCGGGGCTGAATAAAGACGATACAGCCGAGCGCCAGCAGGGTGGCCAGCAGCGCCCCAGCGACCCGCAGGACAGTTTTCTGCATGGTGGCCCCCAGCCCCGGCTGGGCGACAATCACGCAGCTGAGCATGATGGTGTGGATCCCCTGCCAGTCCGCGGCGGTGTAAAACAGATAGCAGACCAGAGTTGCAAGCACCGTTTTAAGCGTGAAGCGGGCATAGGCGGGATTGGTCCAGGCGTCAGGCAGCAGCAGCGGCTCTTTTTCCCGGCACTCCGGCGGCAGGCGCAGCGGCGCGCCGGCGTCCAGAGCGGCCAGCACCCCGGCGATTTCCCGGCAGGCGGCAGCGTTGACATCACTCGGCCCGTCGGGCGATGAGAGCGGGAGCAGATCGCCGCCCCGGGTAAGCACGTCGAGTGCATCCGCCAGCCGCGCGGCCTCAGGCGAAACGCTCCCGGGCCGCAGCAGAGTAGAGAGCCAGGCGCAGCGGATGGCTGCCACCATTCGCGCCTCGGCGCGGGCGGCGTCGCGGCGCATGGCCGGATTCGACAGGCAGCCGAGTTTGAACTGCAGCTGCAGCGCCGGCAGCCGGGCGGCAATCTCCTGCATGCTGACCGCATCGCCGCCGCGCAGGGCCGCGGCAGCCAGATGAAACAGTGCCCCGGTGCCGGTCTGAAACTGGCGGGCGGGAAATGCCGAGCGGAAGCAGGCGTTCACCAGCAGAGTCAGGACTACCGCGGCGTTGATGGCGGCCCACAGCCACAGCAGCAGGCGCACCAGGATCTCGCTCTGGCCGGTCATGGACGGAAAGGTCTGGGCGTAGATCAGCGCCAGCGCCACCACAAAAAACGCCAGCCCGAGCTTGCCGAGCACCCGCATCAGATAAACGGCGGCGGCAAACAGCAGCGTGGAGGCCACCAGCCGCAGCAGCGGGTAATCGTAGGTCCATTTAAAGATCAGCAGCACCAGCGCGATGGTGATGCTGATGGTGATAAAAAATACTGCCCCTACCAGGCTCATCATCACCACGTTGGGCTGGCTGACGTAAAACACCACGATCAGCGCCACTGCCAGAAACGGGATCTGCAGCGTCATGAACAGCACGATCGTCAGCGCGCAGCTGAGGGTTAACCGCAGGGTGTAGCTTCCCCTGCCCGGTGCCGGGGCCAGCTCGTCGGCCAGAAAACGGGCTATGCGCGGCATACTAGCGTGCCGCGCCTGTCGAATTGTCCGGGAGCAACACCGCGCTGGCGGAAGCGCCCATGCGGAACAGCGCGGGATCGGGATTTTTCACCAGGATCCGCACCGGGAAGCGCTGGGAGACGTGAACCCAGTTAATGCTGCGCTCAATAATCGGCAGCCCGCCCGGTAGGCTGGTACCCTGGCCGGAGACAATCCCCGCGCCCACCGAGTCCACCACGCCATCGAACGATCGGGCGTGATCGGTCATCACCGTCAGGCGGGCCGGGACGCCGGGCCGGACGGTATCCAGATCCGTTTCGCGAAAGTTCGCCACCACGTACCAGCGGTCGCGGTCTATCAGGGTAAACACCGGCTTCAGCGCCGAGACGTACTGCCCGACGGTAGTCTTAAGCCCGACCACCACGCCGTTAAAAGGCGCGCGCACTTCGGCGTGTTCCAGATTGAGTTTTGCCAGCGCCACCTGCGCTTCCAGTCCGCTGCGCTGGGCCACCATCGCATCGGTGCCGGTGACGGCGGCGGCGGCCTGGCTGGCCTGCAGCTGAGTGGCCGCCAGCTCGGCACGTGCGGCTTTCTCAGCGGTGCGCGCCTGATCCAGCTCCTCCTGAGAGGCAAAGCCTTCCGGCACCAGCGGCTCCAGCCGAACGCGCGTTGAGGTGGTTTGCTTCACCAGCGCCCGGGCCCGGGCAACGGCGGCGGAGACCGACGCGGCGTTGTACTGCTGGGCGCGAATAGTGCGGCCGGTCAGCATAATCTGCGCATCCAGCGCCGCCAGCCGGGATTCGGCGTCCGCCAGCATCGCGCGGTAGGCGCGCCCGTCGAGGCGAAACAGCAGGTCGCCTTTATTGACCTGCTGGTTCTCGCGCACGGCCAGCTCTTCAATGCGCCCGCTGACTTCCGGTACCACGTCGACGGTGTCGGCATAGACGTAAGCGTCATTGGTTTGCGGCGAGGTCTGCATCTGCCAGATAACCAGAATAAGCGCCGCGATGGCCGCGATAACCAACACCATCAGCGGCCACTTTTTACTTTTACTACCAGAGGTTGAAGAGGTCATAGTCAGGTATCAGGTAAAGAACAAAAACCAGAACAGCGCTGCGAAGAGAAACATCAGCGCAAGATAGCTAATCACCAGCGGCGAGAATCGGGGCTGCCATCCCCGGCGGGCAATCAGCAGGTGGCAGGGGATCAGCAGCAGCGCCCCGGCCAGCAGGCAGAAGAACCAGCCCGGAAAGGCGGCGCCGAGTACCGGAATCGACGGCGACAGCGTACAGCCTGCAAGGGCAGGAAAAAGGCACAGGGTGGCCGCCCGCAGCGGCGCTGGAAAACTCTTCACACAACGCGTCCTGAAACAGAGGTTATTAAAAATGGCGCAATAAAAAGCGGGTCCGTCAGCCGGCCCGCATTGATAACATAATTATACCTGTCATGCGTAAGAGTGCATGCGCGGCAGCGCGTCTAATGCGCGTTAACCACTACCCACATTGGCCCCTGCCCGACGGCATAGCGCCCTTTCTCTTCGAGCAGCCCCTGCTCGCCCTGAATTTCATACACCGCAAGGTGATGGGACTTCTGACCAACGGCCAGCAGATATTTTCCGCTGTGGTCGACGTTAAAGCCGCGCGGCTGGGTTTCGGTGGGCTGGAAGCCCTGGATCTCCAGCACGCTGCCGTCGGCAGAGACAGTGAAGATGGTGATGGTGCTGGAGGTGCGGTCGCAGGTGTACAGGTGGCGTCCGTCCGGGGTGATGTGAATATCGGCGGCCCAGCGGGTGCCGGTAAAGTCCGGCGGCATCATGTCCAGGGTCTGCACGCATTCGATGTTGCCATTTGGATCACTCAGTTCCCAGACGTTTACCGTGCTGCTCAGCTCGTTGACGCTGTAGGCATACTGTCCGTTCGGGTGGAACGCCATGTGGCGCGGGCCTGCGCCCTCGGCGGTGGTCACTTCCGCAGGGGACTGCGCCACCAGCTTGCCGTCGTCGCTTAGGGTAAACAGGCAGATGCGGTCCTGCAGCAGCGCCGGTACCCAGAGCGTGCGGTTGTCCGGGGAGATGTTTGCCGAGTGGCAGCCGTCGAGGCCGTCCACGCTGTCAACCACGCCCGTCGGGAGCCCGTCTTGCAGACGCGTAACGCTGACGCAGGCCTGATTGTAAGAGCTGCTGAACAGGAATTCGCCCCTGCGATCGGTGGAGACAAACGACGGGCTGCCGGGCAGCGGAGATTCACCCACCGGCGTCAGCGCGCCGTCGTCAGGCGCGATGCGGTAGGCGATTACCCGAAACTCCGGACGCACGCCAACGTACAGAAAGCGCTTGTCGGGGCTGATAACCATCGGCTGCACCTGGCCCGGCACGTCAACCACCTGAACCAGCGTGAGGCTGCCGTCGTGGTCCAGTCGCCAGGCGTGGATCTGCTGGCTTTCAGGACTGGCGGTATAAACAGTTTGCTTCATGAAAACTCCTTTCCTTGACTGCAGGTGAATACCCGATACCCAAATATACTCTATGCCCTCAATAATTCGAGCTGCTTGCGGGCGGCAGGTGACAAGCTTACTGGAATGCAGCCGGCGCTGCATGGCGCAATATGCCGTCTTACGCCTGTTCACCCCCTTTACTTCCCGCAGATCTCCCCGCGCGCTATTTACCGGATAGTGCTGAAAAATTTGCCTCCGGGCGCGCGGGTGTACCATCATAAACCGCTTATTTTCAACTCTTACACTGGATGTCGATATGACCGCACGCGTGATAGCACTCGATCTTGATGGCACTTTGCTGCTCCCTAACAAGACCATTCTCCCGGCTTCAGTTGAGGCCCTGTCCAAAGCCAGGCAGGCAGGCTATGAGATCCTGATTGTCACCGGGCGGCATCACGTGGCAATCCACCCTTTTTACCAGGCTCTGGCGCTGGAGACACCGGCCATTTGCTGTAACGGTGCCTACTTGTATGATTATCCGGCCAAAAAGGTGCTGGAAGGCGATCCGATGCCGGTAGACAAAGCCCGCGCGCTGCTGGATCTGCTCGACGAGCACCATATTCACGGTCTGATGTACGTGGACGACACCATGATGTACGAGCGCCCAACCGGCCACGTAACCCGCACCCAGAACTGGGCGCTGAGCCTGCCGGAAGCGCAGCGGCCCTCCTTCACCCAGGTCCCCTCCCTGAAAGAGGCCGCCGGGCAGGTTAACGCAGTGTGGAAGTTTGCCCTCGCCGAATCGGACACCGACAAGCTGCAGGTCTTTGCCGCGCAGGCTGCCGAAACGCTGGATCTCGCCTGCGAGTGGTCGTGGCACGATCAGGTGGATATCGCCCGCAAAGGCAACAGCAAGGGCTACCGGCTGGCGCGCTGGATCGAGTCCCGCGGCCTGTCGATGCAGGACGTGGTGGCATTTGGTGATAACTATAACGATATTAGCATGCTGGAAGCGGTCGGCACCGGCGTGGCGATGGGCAACGCCGATGACGCGGTAAAAGCCCGCGCCCGGGTAGTGATTGGCGATAATACGCAAAACAGCATTGCGGATTATATTTATAAAGAGCTGCTTTAACTGTTTTTACCCTAAATAATTCGAGTTGCTTGAAGGCGGCAAGTGAGAGAATCCCCGGGAGCTTACTGGAGTAAGTGACCGGGGTGAACGAGCGTAGCCAACGCCCAAGCAACTTGAAGTATGACGGGTATATTCTTTTTTAACAAACATTACTTCAATTAAGAATAAAGGGCTTCGGCCCTTTATTTATTAATATATTAAAGCCTAAACTTACCTTTACGTAATTACCAAAAGGTAAGTAAAAGATAACCACCCTCGGCATCTAATAATTCCTAAAAGTTAAAATTACGCCTTGTAATTTTCTCGACCTTAATAAAATATTAAAACTCCTGTTCTGCCAGTGGAAACTCATCATGAAAATGTTCAAGCACAGTAAAATAGTATTATCGGCTGTTGTATCCGGCGCGCTGTTCATTTCTGCCGGAGCCTGGGCGCAAAGCGATACGGCAAATAGCAGCCCGAATGCCGCACAGCATCAGCAGCGGCCATTTATTGGCGCGGGGAAAGTGGTGCAGGTCACTTTCGGCGACCGGGCCTTTAATCTCGACTTTACCAGCGATACCAGCATGACCTTTACCACCGTGGGATCCGATGCTACCGACACAGTGCAGTACACAGCGGTAGAGATCCGCCCGAAGGTGTATATGGTGTACTGGCACGAGCCGGGCAACGGCGATAACGTGACCCACATTCAGGATTACGAGCGCGGTATCGTGTACACCAACATCGCCAGCGTCGACGACAGCTTCACCCACCTGAAAGGCACGCTGAAAATTATCGGCCCCTCCGGCGGAGAGTAATAATGAAGGCATCTCTTGTTGCAGTAATAATAGCCGGCGGTCTGTTAACAAGCGGCCCGCTGCTTGCAGCCCGGCACCACGGAGAATTTAATCATCAGCAAAATAGCGCCGCGCAAAACCAGCAGAAGTTAAGAGTGGTTGAAGAACTCTATGAGGGATTCTTTAACCGCCACGATATTAGCGTAGCGAAGAAGCTGATTGCTGAAGATTATAAGCAGCATAATCCCTTTGTGGGGGATGGCCTGACGCCGTTTGTGGATTTTTTCAGCCAACATTTTAAAGATAATCCGGGCTACCGGGCCCAAATATTTCGCAGCGCGGTTAACGGCGATTTAGTGTATGTCCACGTTAAGTACCAGGACAGCGCCGAAGATCGCGGGACCGCCAGCGTCGATATTTATCGCGTCAACAACCAGGGAAAAATCACCGAGCACTGGGATGTTAACCAGCAGGTGCCGGAAGAGTCAGCGAATAATAATACGATGTTCTGAATGTCAGGGACCGCTTCGCGGTCCCTCTTTTTATCACTGCGGGAGGCTCAGATGGCAGGAGAAAAGCGGCTTTTTATCGTTCACGGCCTGATGGCGACGCCTGAGGATCACTGGTTTCAATGGCTAAAAGAGAAGGCGCAGGCGCTCGGGATGGAAACGTTTATTCCCGCCATGCCCGATTCCGACGCGCCCGATAACGCGCGCTGGCAGGCGGCGCTGGCGCAAAGCGTCGGTGACGTGGACGGCAATACGTGGTTTATCGGCCACAGCCTCGGCTGCATCAGCGTGCTGCGCTACCTGAGCCAGCGGCCTGAAGCCCAGCGCGCAGGCGGGATCGTACTGGTGTCCGGCTTCAGCGAGCCGGTGCCGGGGCTGGAAATGTTAGATAACTTTACCCGTACGCCGCTGGCGAACGTGGAAAAACTTCTGCGCATTCCGCACCGGGCGGTGGTGGCTTCACTCAACGACGAGATTGTTCCGCCCCTCTATACCGCGCGCCTGAGCCAGCAGCTGAAAGCGCCGCTATACGGCCTGCCGGACTGCGGTCACTTTCTGGATCGGGAGGGCTTCACCACCCTGCCCCTGGTGGCAGATCTGCTGGCGCAGCAGCTTAGCGCCTGACCCCGCTCAGGCGGTGATGGAGACGCTCTTAATTTGCGCCCACAGGCGAAGTCCGGGGCGCACAGCCAGATCGTCCCGGGCCCACGGACTAATACGCGCCCACAGCGTCCAGCCGCCAACATCGAGCTGTACTTCCACCTGCCCCGCATCGTCAAAGCAGGCGACCACGCTGGCGCGCAGCACGTTGCGGATGCTGGAGTCCACCGGCGGCTGCAGCACCAGCGACACGTCGGAGGCCTGAACCCGCACCCGCACGGATGCGCCCTCATCAAGGTCGAGCTTGTTGACCCACAGGTGCTGCTCGCCCAGCGCCAGGGCAGTCATCGCATAACGCGGGTGGTGCTTTAATACTGCCAGCTTCAGGATGCTGCTCTGCTGCTCCTGGGGCAGCCACGGATGCATGACGCTGCTCCCCCAGATATCTTCCAGATTGCCGAAGGCTTTCACGCTGCCGCCCTCGAGCACCAGCACTTTATCGGCCAGGTGCAGGATTTCATCCAGCGAGTGGCTGACGTAGAGCATCGGAATGTTGATCTCGCGGGCCAGCCGCTGCAGGTAGGGCAGCAGCTCGCGTTTGCGCGGGATATCCAGCGAGGCCAGTGGCTCGTCCAGCAGCAGCAGCTCCGGGGCGGTGAGCAGCGCCCGGCCGATGGCAACCCGCTGCTTCTCGCCGCCGGAGAGGCTGCCCGGCAATCTGTCGAGCAGTTCCTCAATGCCGAGCAGCGCAACCAGCTTGTCGAACTGTCCGGCCATGCTTTTTGCCATGCCGTAGCGCAGGTTACCGCGCACTTTGTAGTGCGGGAAAAGGCGCGCGTCCTGGAAAACGTAGCCAATGCGCCGCTTGTCCGGCGACAGAAAAATCTTTTTTTCGCTGTCGTTAAGCACCCGGCCGTTGAGGGCGATGCGCCCCTGCTGGGGTCGGGTCAGGCCGCTGATGGCGTTAATCAGCGACGTTTTTCCCGCGCCGGAGACGCCGAAAATGGCGGTAATGCCGGTAGCGGGTAGCGTTTCATTAATGGTCAGATTGTGCGTGCCCAGCGTCTGGCTGAAGTTGAGTTCGAGCATGGTTATCTCCCGATCCGCGCGCGGCTGAGGCGCGACAGCCATTCGGACACCAGCAGCGAGGCCAGGGCCAGTACGATGGAGATCAGGCACAGGCGCGCGGCGGCTTCTTCGCCGCCGGGGATCTGAATCAGGGTGTACATCGCCGAGGGGATAGTGCGCGTTTCGCCGGGGATGTTGGACACAAACGTAATGGTGGCGCCAAATTCGCCGAGGGAGCGGGCAAAGGCCAGCACCACGCCGACGATAATCCCCGGCAGCATCAGCGGCAGCGTGATGGTGGCAAAAACCCGCCAGCGCCCGGCGCCGAGGGTGCGGGCCGCCTGTTCGAGCTTAACATCCACGCCTTCCAGCGCCAGCCGAATCGCCCGGACCATCAGCGGAAACGACATTACCGCCGCGGCCAGCATCGCCCCGCGCCAGCTGAAGGCAAAGGTAATACCGAACCAGTCGTACAGCCAGCTGCCGACCACGCCGCGCCGCCCCATCACGATCAGCAGCAGGTAACCCACTACCACCGGTGGCAGCACCAGCGGCAGGTGGATCAGGCTGTCGAGCAGCGCCTTGCCGGGAAAATTACGCCGCACCAGCAGCCAGGCGAAGAAAATTCCGAACGGCAGGCTGCACGTCACGGCCAGAGAGGATACTTTCAGGCTCAGCAGAACCGCCTGCCATTCGGGTTCGCTCAGCAACATTAGCGGGTGGTAAATCCGTACTGTTTAAAGATGGCGCTGGCCTGGGGCCCTTTCAGGTAATCGTAAAAGGCGGTCACGGTGGCATTTTTGTGCCCGTCGACGATGGCTATCGGGTACTCCACTTTCTTGTGGGAGTCTTCCGGGAAGGTACCGACGACTTTTACGCCTTTGCTGGCGACGGCATCGGAGCCGTATACGATACCGAGCGGAGCTTCATCGCGTTCAACCAGCGCCAGCGCACCGCGCACATCTTCGGCGGGGGCAAGCTTCGGCGACAGGGTTTCCCACGCGCCCAGCTTCTGCAGCGCCTCTTTGGCGTAGATGCCGGCCGGAACGTGATCCGGGTTGCCTACCGCCAGGCGGCCGCCGTTGAGCAGGCGCGTCCAGTTGGTTTGCGCATTAATGGCTATCTCGCCGGTTGGGCTGCTTTTCGGGGCGACGACCACCAGGCTGTTGCCGAGCAGGGTTTCCCGGGTCGCGGTATCAATGGCTTTTTTGTCGACGGCGTAGTCCATCCACTTCTGGTCGGCGGAAATAAACAGATCGGCGGGCGCGCCCGCTTCAATCTGCCGCGCCAGGGTTGATGAAGAGGCGAACGACGACACCACGTCAACATGCTTCTCTTTTTTGTAGGCGCTGGCGATATCCTGCATGGCGTTAGTGAGGGAAGCGGCAGCAAAAACGGTGATTTTCGCCTCGTCGGCCAGCGCGTGGCCTGCGGCGGTCAGTAAAATCGCGGCGGCGGCGATGCGCAATACGGTACGTGACATCGGTAACTCCTGTGGATTCGTTATGTAGGATGAAATATAGCGATATCCGGCATGTTTTCCCAGCAATAAATGTGGACTTTGTGAGGTGATATCAGGAGGGAGATGAAGAACTTAACGGGGAAGAGAGATACACGCCCGGTGGTACCGGGCGCGTGACAATCAGTGATTCTGCTGCTGGCGCTTATCTTTGTGACCAACGCCGGAGAGAATGTTGAAAACTTCTCCCAAACCGTAAATCAGCCCCAGGATGATGGCCATTACGACAGGTACCATGCAGATGGCGAATACCAGACTTTTCAATAACTCGAACATGGTCAGCTCCATAGACAAAATATTCGGATTATTGTAACCGCATATTGAGAAATTACACGCCCCTTTTGTGCGATGCTCTGTGCGATAATAGCCGCTATACTCGCTCAATCTTTTCAGCAGGACATTGATATGCAAGCCGAAATCCTCCTTACGCTTAAGCTCCAGCAGCGTCTGTTCGCCGATCCCCGCCGCATCGCGCTCCTAAAGCAGGTTGACCAGACCGGCTCCATTAGCCAGGGCGCGAAAAATGCCGGCATCAGCTACAAGAGCGCCTGGGATGCGATTAACGAAATGAACCTGCTCAGCGAGCAGCCGATCGTCGATCGCGCCACCGGCGGCAAAGGCGGGGGCGGCGCAACCCTCACCCGCTACGGCCAGCGGCTGATTCAGCTTTACGATCTGCTGGCCCAGATCCAGCAGAAGGCCTTTGACGTGCTGAGCGACGATGATGCCCTGCCGCTTGATAGCCTGCTGGCAGCCATCTCCCGCTTCTCGCTGCAGACCAGCGCACGCAACCAGTGGTTCGGCACCATCACCGGACGCGATCGCCAGCAGGTGCAGGAACACGTTGAGGTGCTGCTGGCCGACGGTAAAACTCGCCTGAAAGTCGCGATTACCGCGCAGAGCGGCAACCGGCTGGGGCTTGAAGAGGGCAAAGAGGTTCTGGTGCTGCTAAAAGCGCCGTGGGTCGGCGTATCCCGGGATGCCGCTGCCGCCCGGGGCGCTGATAACCAGCTCGCCGGGACCATCACCCATATCGAGCGCGGCCCCTACCACAACGAGGTGATCATGACGCTGCCGGACGGACAGACGCTCTGCGCCACTGTTCCCGGAGAGCAGTCCGCCGATTTGCGCGAAGGGGAAGAGGCTATCGCCTGGTTTAACGCCGATCGTGCGATCCTGGCGACCCTGTGCTGACGGCTTGACTTTAAACTGCGGAACACGTATCCCTGAACCATATCGCTGCAAAAAACGGGATACCACATGTCATCATTGCAAATATCGCAAGGCACGTTTCGTCTTAGCGACACAAAAACCCTCATCATTGATGCGCTCACGCTCCAGTCCGGCGAATCGTGGGCTTTCGTCGGCAGCAACGGCAGCGGAAAATCAGCGCTGGCCAGGGCGCTGGCGGGCGAGCTGACGCTGCTGTCGGGCGCGCGGGAGAGCAGTTTCGGGCGCGTTACCCGCGTCTCGTTCGAGCAGCTGCAGAAGCTGGTCAGCGACGAGTGGCAACGCAACAACACCGATATGCTCGGGGCGGACGAGGACGACACCGGCCGCACCGCGGCAGAAATCATTCAGGAAGAGGTAAAGGACGCCGGGCGCTGCGGGGCGCTGGCCCGGCGCTTCGGCATCGACCACCTTCTGACGCGCCGCTTTAAATATCTCTCTACCGGCGAAACCCGCAAGACGCTGCTGTGCCAGGCGCTGATGGCTGAGCCGGATCTGTTGATCCTCGATGAACCTTTTGACGGGCTGGACGTGGCGTCACGGGAAACGCTGGCGGCGCTGCTGGAGAGCCTGCACGCGGAGGGCCAGACGCTGGCGCTGGTGCTTAACCGCTTCGATGAAATTCCCGACTTCGTGCAGTTTGCCGGGGTGCTGGCAGACTGCACGCTGCTGGAAACCGGCGATAAGCAGGCCTTGCTCGGGCAGGCGCTGGTAGCCCAGCTGGCGCACAGTGAGAGCCTGGCGGGTATTGCGCTGCCGGAGCCCGACGTCCCGCCTGCCCGGCTCGAGCTGGCGGCAGAGGCGCCGCGTATCGCGCTCAATCACGGTCGGGTTTCGTACAACGATAAAGCGATCATCGACGATTTAAGCTGGACCGTGCATCCCGGGGAACACTGGCAGATAACCGGCCCCAACGGCGCGGGTAAATCGACGTTACTGAGCCTGGTGACCGGCGATCATCCCCAGGGATACAGCAACGATTTAACGCTGTTCGGCCGCCGGCGCGGCAGCGGCGAAACTATCTGGGACATTAAAAAGCACATCGGCTACGTCAGCAGCAGCCTGCACCTCGACTATCGGGTCAGTACCAACGTGCGCAACGTAATCCTTTCCGGCTACTTTGACTCTATCGGCATCTATCAGGCCGTATCAGATCGTCAGCACCAGCTGGTGCAGGGCTGGCTGGAGATCCTCGGCATGGACAAGCGCACCGCCGATGCGCCGTTTCACAGCCTGTCGTGGGGGCAGCAGCGGCTGGCGCTGATTGTGCGGGCGCTGGTGAAGCACCCTACCCTGCTGATTCTGGACGAGCCGCTGCAGGGGCTGGATCCACTTAACCGGCAGCTGGTGCGCCGCTTTATTGATGTACTGATTGGCGAGGGCAACACCCAGCTGCTGTTTGTCTCCCACCACGCGGAAGATGCTCCGGACTGTATTACGCACCGGCTGGCGTTTGTACCCGCCGCGCAGGGTTACCGCTATGAGATTAGTGCGGTGAGCTGAACACGCCTCGGGAGCTGCGGCTCCCGTTTTCAGAATGCTGCACAGGAAAACTTAGTGCTTGTTTTAGCGAGATAATCTCCAGCGAAGCGGCGATAAAAAGCCAGTGTAAGCGATTACACAACTCTGCGCCATGTCACACTTTTCAGTTCTCTGTTATGCTAGCTTTATCACATATCATATGCCTGATGGAGCGAATAATGAGAGTACTGGTTACAGGTGGTAGCGGTTACATTGGAAGTCATACCTGCGTACAGCTGTTGAAACAGGGTCACGAGGTGATCATTTTCGATAACCTGTGCAACAGCAAGCGCAGCGTGCTGCCGGTTATCGAGCGCCTCAGCGGCAAAAAGCCCGCCTTCGTGGAAGGCGATATCCGCAATGAAGCTCTGATGACGGACGTGCTGCGCGAGCACGCTATCGAAACCGTGATTCACTTCGCCGGGCTGAAAGCGGTAGGAGAATCCGTCGCCAAGCCGCTGGAGTATTATGATAATAACGTTAACGGCACCCTGCGTCTGGTATCCGCCATGCGTACCGCCGGCGTTAAAAATTTCATCTTTAGCTCATCGGCCACCGTGTACGGCGACCAGCCCAAAATTCCTTATGTTGAAAGCTTCCCTACCGGCACCCCGCAGAGCCCGTACGGCAAAAGCAAGCTGATGGTTGAGCAGATCCTTGCCGATCTGCAGAAAGCCCAGCCGGAGTGGAGCATCGCTCTGCTGCGCTACTTTAACCCGGTCGGCGCGCACCCGTCGGGAGATATGGGAGAAGATCCGCAGGGTATCCCGAATAACCTGATGCCGTATATTGCCCAGGTGGCCGTGGGCCGCCGCGACTCGCTGGCGATTTTTGGCAACGACTACCCCACCGAAGACGGCACCGGCGTGCGCGACTACATCCACGTGATGGATTTGGCGGACGGCCACGTTACCGCGATGGAAAAACTGGCGGCCAAACCGGGCGTGCATATTTATAACCTCGGCGCGGGCGTTGGCAGCAGCGTGCTCGACGTGGTTAACGCCTTCAGCAAAGCCTGCGGTAAGCCGGTCAGCTACCACTTCGCCCCGCGCCGCGATGGCGATCTGCCCGCCTACTGGGCCGATGCGAGCAAAGCCGATCGCGAACTTAACTGGCGCGTCACCCGCAATCTTGACGAAATGGCCCAGGACACCTGGCACTGGCAGTCGCGCCACCCGCAGGGCTATCCGGATTAAGGATTTGTCATGACTCAATTCAATCCCGTGGATCATCCGCACCGCCGCTATAATCCACTGACGGGACAGTGGATTTTGGTATCGCCGCACCGCGCAAAGCGCCCCTGGCAGGGGGCGCAGGAGACACCCTCTCCCCAGACGCTGCCCTCTTACGATCCCGACTGCTTCCTGTGCCCGGGCAATACCCGGGTCACCGGGGATAAGAACCCGCAGTACACCGGCACCTACGTCTTTACCAATGACTTTGCCGCGCTGATGACGGATACGCCGGACGCGCCGGAAAGTAACGATCCGCTGATGCGCTGCCAGAGCGCCCGCGGTACCAGCCGGGTTATCTGCTTTTCGCCGGATCACAGCAAAACCCTGCCAGAGCTAAGCCTCGGGGCGCTGGAGGAGATTGTCAGCACCTGGCAGCAGCAGACCGCCGAGCTGGGCGCCGACTATCCCTGGGTGCAGGTGTTTGAAAACAAAGGCGCGGCGATGGGATGCTCTAACCCGCATCCCCACGGCCAGGTATGGGCCAACAGCTTCCTGCCGAACGAAATCGAACGGGAAGACCGCCTCCAGCAGGCGTACTTCGCCGAACAGGGCTCACCGATGCTGGTGGACTACGTTCAGCGCGAGCTGGCGGACGGCAGCCGCACGGTGGTGGAAACCGAACACTGGCTGGCGGTGGTACCCTACTGGGCTGCGTGGCCGTTTGAAACTCTTCTGCTGCCGAAAGTTCACGTGCTGCGCATCACCGATTTAACCGACGACCAGCGCCGCGATCTGGCGCTGGCGCTGAAAAAGCTCACCAGCCGCTACGACAACCTGTTCCAGTGCTCTTTCCCCTATTCGATGGGCTGGCACGGCGCGCCGTTTAACGGCGAGGAGAATCAGCACTGGCAGCTGCACGCACACTTTTATCCACCGCTGCTGCGCTCCGCGACGGTCCGCAAGTTTATGGTCGGCTATGAAATGCTGGCAGAAACCCAGCGTGACCTCACCGCCGAGCAGGCCGCCGAGCGGCTACGCGCCCTGAGCGACGTCCATTTTCGCGAATCCGGAGAATAAAAAAAATGAGTCTGAAAGAGAACACCCAGTCCCTGTTTGCTGAAAAATTTGGCTACCCTGCGACCCACGCGATTCAGGCCCCGGGCCGCGTTAACCTCATCGGTGAGCACACTGATTACAATGACGGCTTCGTCCTGCCCTGCGCTATCGACTACCAAACCGTTATCGCCTGCGCGCCGCGCGAGGATCGCACCGTGCGCGTGCTGGCCGCCGATTATGATAACCAGACAGACGAGTTTTCTCTCGACGCCCCCATTGTCACCCACCACAGCCAGCAGTGGTCGAACTACGTGCGCGGCGTGGTGAAACATCTGCAAAAACGCAGCGACAAGTTTGGCGGCGTGGATATGGTTATCAGCGGCAACGTGCCCCAGGGCGCCGGGCTCAGCTCGTCTGCCTCGCTGGAAGTGGCCGTTGGCACGGTATTCCAGCAGCTGTATCACCTGCCGCTGGACGGGGCGCAAATCGCCCTCAACGGTCAGGAAGCTGAAAACCAGTTCGTCGGCTGTAACTGCGGCATCATGGATCAGCTGATTTCCGCGTTGGGCAAAAAAGACAGCGCCCTGCTGATCGATTGCCGCTCGCTGGGCACGAAAGCCGTCTCCATGCCGAAAGGTGCGGCGGTGGTTATCATCAACAGCAACTTTAAGCGCACGCTGGTGGGCAGCGAATACAATACCCGCCGGGAGCAGTGCGAAACCGGTGCCCGCTTCTTCCAGCAGCCCGCCCTGCGCGACGTGACGCTGGCGGAGTTTAATGCCGTCGCCGGCGAGCTGGATCCGGTGGTGGCCAAACGGGTACGCCACATTCTGACTGAAAATGAACGCACGCTGGAAGCCGCGTCGGCGCTGGAAAAAGGCGATCTGAAACGCATGGGCGAGCTGATGGCGGCTTCCCACGCGTCAATGCGCGACGATTTCGAAATTACCGTGCCGCAGATTGATACTCTGGTAGAAATTGTCAAAGCCGTTATCGGAGACGAAGGCGGCGTGCGCATGACCGGCGGCGGCTTCGGCGGCTGTATCGTGGCGCTGGTGCCGGAAGAGAAAGTCGATTCAGTCCGGGAAGCCGTCGCCGCGCAGTATGAAGCGAAGACCGGCATTAAAGAGACGTTTTACGTGTGTAAAGCATCACAGGGAGCCGGACAGTGCTAAACGAAACGCCAACTCTCGCGCCGGACGGGCAGCCTTTCCGCGTGGTGACGCTGCGCAACCGCGGCGGTATGCTGCTCTGCGTAATGGACTGGGGCGCCACCCTGCTCTCCGCCCGCGTGCCGCTGGCCGACGGCTCGGTACGTGAAGCGCTGCTCGGCTGCGCCAGTCCGGAGCAGTATCCACAGCAAACCTCGTTTCTTGGCGCATCCATTGGCCGCTACGCGAACCGCATCGCCGGCAGCCGCTTTGATTTGAACGGCGAGCAGTATGCGCTGGCTCCGAGCCAAGGGGTGAACCAGCTGCACGGCGGCCCCGAGGGATTCGACAAGCGCCGCTGGAAAATCGAAAATCACAACGATGACAGCGTACTGTTTTCGCTGGAGTCCGACGACGGCGACCAGGGCTACCCCGGCAGCCTGCGCGCTACCGCGCGTTTTCACCTGAGCGACGACAACACTCTCAGCATTGAATATCGTGCTGAGGTGGATAAAGCCTGCCCGGTTAATCTGACCAACCACGCCTATTTTAATCTCAACGACAAGCAGAGCGACGTGCGCGAGCACCGCCTGCATATCGCCGCCGGGCAGTATTTACCGGTGGATGAAGCAGGCATTCCCCGCGCCGGGCTGAAGGCAGTGGACGGCACGAGCTTTGACTTTCGCCAGCCCAAAGCGATCGCTGCCGAATTTCTCAGCGACGACGATCAGCGTAAAACCAAAGGCTACGATCACGCCTGGCTACTGGACGCGCAGGGGGACGCAACCCGCGCCGCGGCGCAGGTGTGGTCGGACGATGGAAAACTTGCAATGAAGGTTTTTACCTCTGCTCCGGCGCTGCAGTTTTACTCCGGCAACTATCTTGCAGGCACCCCCTCCCGGGGAGACGAGCCCTACGCCGACTGGCAGGGGCTGGCGCTGGAGAGCGAGTTTTTGCCCGACAGCCCCAACCATCCCGAATGGCCGCAGCCGAGCTGCATTCTCCAGCCCGGTGAAACGTACTACAGCGTTACCCGCTATCAGTTTTTGCCGCAGTAAGTATCAAGGCCCTCGGATGAGGGTTTTTTTTCGCCCTGGTGTCGAAAATAGCGCCAGTTGCTAACAAAAACACAATGGTGCGTTCACAAGCGCCTTACGCTGCGCCGCTATTTTCGCTATGGTTAGGGATTAGCGTTGCCTGCGGCATAACCGCAGCAATATAATGATAATTGTTATCATTGAAGTAATTCAGGAGAATAAGATGGCAGTAACTAAGCTGGTACTGGTTCGCCACGGCGAAAGCCAGTGGAACAATGAAAACCGCTTCACCGGTTGGTACGACGTTGACCTGTCCGAGAAAGGCGTGAGCGAAGCAAAGGCGGCGGGCAAGCTGCTGAAGGCTGAAGGCTTTAGCTTCGACTTTGCTTATACCTCTGTGCTGAAACGTGCCATCCACACGTTGTGGAACGTCCTCGACGAGCTGGATCAGGCCTGGCTGCCGGTGGAGAAATCCTGGAAGCTGAACGAGCGCCACTACGGTGCCCTGCAGGGTCTGAACAAAGCGGAAACCGCCGAAAAATACGGCGACGAGCAGGTTAAGCAGTGGCGCCGCGGCTTTGCCGTAACGCCGCCGGAGCTGACCAAAGATGACGAACGTTATCCGGGTCACGATCCGCGCTACGCGAAGCTGACTGAGAAAGAGCTGCCGGTCACCGAAAGTCTGGCTATCTGTATCGACCGCGTGGTCCCGTACTGGAACGAAACCATCCTGCCGCGCCTGAAAAGCGGCGAGCGCGTGATCGTTGCCGCGCACGGCAACTCCCTGCGCGCGCTGGTTAAATATCTGGATCACATGAGCGAAGACGAGATCCTCGAACTGAACATCCCGACCGGCGTGCCGCTGGTGTACGAGTTCGACGAGAACTTCAAACCTATTAAGCACTACTACCTGGGTAACGCCGACGAGATCGCAGCGAAAGCCGCCGCCGTCGCGAACCAGGGTAAAGCCAAATAATCCTGCCGCAGGCGAAAAAAAAGCGTGGAAAATTCCACGCTTTTTTTCTGTCTGCCGCTAGCCGCGCCGGGCCTTAACCGCATTCGCCAGCTGGCGCAGCACCGCGTCAGTATCTTCCCAGCCAATGCAACCGTCAGTCACGCTCTGGCCGTAAACCAGCGTTTTACCGGGCTCGAGGTTTTGACTGCCTTCGACGAGGTGGCTCTCAATCATCACGCCGGTAATGGCCTTTTCGCCGGCAGCAATCTGCCCGCAGACGTCCGCGGCAACATCCATCTGCTTTTTAAACTGCTTGCTTGAGTTGGCGTGGCTGAAATCAATCATCACCTGCGCCGGCAGTCCGGCCTTGTGCAGGCCCTCTTTGACCATCGCCACGTGGTGCGCGCTGTAGTTCGGCTCTTTGCCGCCGCGCAAAATGATGTGGCAGTCGCCGTTGCCGCTGGTGTTAACGATAGCGGAATGGCCCCACTTGGTGACCGAGAGGAAGCAGTGCGGCGCGCCCGCGGCATTGATGGCATCAATCGCCACTTTAATGGTGCCGTCGGTACCGTTCTTGAAGCCTACCGGGCAGGAGAGGCCGGAGGCCAGCTCGCGGTGCACCTGCGACTCGGTGGTGCGCGCGCCGATGGCGCCCCAGCTCATCAGATCGGCAACATACTGCGGGGTGATCATATCCAGAAACTCCCCTGCCGCCGGCAGGCCGCCGTCGTTGATTTCCAGCAGCAGTTTGCGGGCAATGCGCAGGCCGTCGTTAATCTGGAAGCTGTTGTCCATGTGCGGATCGTTAATCAATCCCTTCCAGCCTACGGTGGTACGCGGCTTTTCGAAATAGACGCGCATGACGATTTCCAGCTCGCCTTTCAGCGCTTCACGCAACGGTGCAAGGCGAGCGGCGTACTCTTTTGCAGCGGCCGGATCGTGAATCGAGCACGGACCAATCACCACCAGCAGACGATCGTCCTGACCTTTGAGGATCTGGTGGATCGCTTTACGGGCGTGGGCAACGGTGTTAGCAGCGTTTTCGGTCGCGGGAAACTTTTCGAGAAGTGCAACAGGAGGCAGAAGTTCATTGATTTGTTTGATGCGTAGGTCGTCATTCTGATAATTCATGTTCTTTCCAGCTTTGCCATATTTATCCAGTGAAGTGCAATCCCTTCAATCTATCTTGGCAAAACTGAAGTGTAAACCGGATTTTACACTTCATCTGGATTATTCCTGGAAATAGCCTTAAAAGTGCCAGAATGTAGCGCCGGGAGAGATCTGGACTACAATTTTTAATTCAAAGCACTGCTTTTTATTAGATAAGCAATATTACAGCCTGCGATATGCGCATCCTGCAATATTGATGGCGGCTTATTGCCTGTTTGTCAGGCAATGCCGCGCTTTATAAAGTTAAGTAGTTCGTCACCCAACAATACCCAGGAGCATGACAATGAAAATGAATCCACTCGCGGCGCTTTTCCTGACGGCAACGCTCACAGCAGTGAGCGGTGCAGCACTGGCCTCTAACACCGGGCAGGCGAATGCGGCCGCCAATGCGGGTCAGGTTGCGCCTGATGCCAAGCAAAACATCGCGCCTAATGGCGTTGACGGCAACGATATCAATACCCAGTCCGGCAACGGCACTAAGCATCCCACCAGCTCCGCTGGCGACATGACCAAAGACGAGATCCACAAAAACACGATGTGCAAAGACGGCAAATGTCCCGACATCAATAAGAAGATGCAAACGGGTAACGGCGTCAATAATGATGCAAATACCAAAACCGACGGCACCTCGCAGTAATCTCTTCGACTGGCAGCACCTATTACAAGGAGAGCCCCGCTCTCCTTTATTTTTTCTGCATAACGCTCCCGGATCTGCAATGATGTAAGGGTTTGAATTTAACTCTTCACAGGGAACGAGTATGGCTCACTCTCACGCTCCGGCCGAAGGCGGCAACAGCCGCCGCCTGCTGCTGGCATTCCTCATTACCGCCGGCTTTATGGTTGTTGAAGTTATCGGCGGGCTTATTTCTGGTTCACTGGCGCTACTGGCCGATGCCGGCCACATGCTCACTGACGCCGCCGCGCTGCTTTTTGCCCTGCTGGCGGTGCATTTCGCCCGTCGACCACCGAACGCACGACACACTTTCGGCTGGCTGCGTCTCACCACGCTTGCCGCGTTTATTAACGCGATTGCGCTGGTGCTTATTACGGTGCTTATCGTCTGGGAGGCCATTCAGCGCTTTCGCACGCCTCAGCCCGTCGCCGGCAGCACCATGATGGTTATCGCCGTCGCCGGTCTGGTGGCCAACCTGCTTTCATTCTGGATCCTGCACCGCGGCAGCGAAGAGAAAAATCTCAACGTGCGCGCGGCCGCTCTGCACGTGATGGGAGATTTGCTGGGATCGGTGGGCGCGATTGTCGCCGCAGTGATTATTTTGCTGACCGGCTGGACGCCAATCGACCCGATTCTGTCAGTGCTGGTGTCCTGCCTGGTGCTGCGCAGCGCCTGGAGCCTGCTGAAGGAGAGCGTCAACGAGCTGCTGGAAGGTGCGCCCGGCTCGGTAGATGTTGCCGCGCTGAAGCGTGAAATACGCCGTGAGATCCCGGAAGTGCGTGACGTGCACCACGTTCACGTCTGGCAGGTGGGTGAAAAGCCGATGATGACCCTGCACGTTCAGGTCATTCCGCCGCACGATCATGACGGGATGCTCGATAAAATTCACCACTTTCTTGAAGACCGCTACCATATCGCTCACGCCACGGTGCAGATGGAGTATCAGCCCTGCAGCGGTCCGGACTGCAACATTAACAGCGTAGAGTCCGGGCACGCCCATCACCATCATCATCACTAGCGTGCGAGCGCCCGGGAGCCTCGCGTCCGGGCGCTGTTGATCCACATTCGACAGCCGTTTAAGGCAATAAACGTCAGCAGGACATACTCCAGCGCCATCGCATAAACGCCCTGCAGCGCGAAGATGGTCACGCTGATTACGTTGATGACAACCCACAGCAGCCAGTTCTCCACGTATTTGCGAGTCATCAGGATCATCGCCACGACAGAAAGCACCATCATGCAGGAATCCCAGAACGGAAAAGCGTCAGGCTGCAGCTGCGGCATGGTGACGTTGAGTCCCAGCCCCTGCATCAGGTTTACGGCGACGCGGGTCAGCGCGCCAAATACCGGGTCGATAAAGCGCGTCATCAATCCAATCGCGACCGCGCAGGCCGCAAGCCACGCCAGCGCTCTGGGCAGCGGCAGCCAGCGGATCTGCAGCGTGGCCTGATTTTCACCGCTCTGGCGCGACCAGGCGTACCAGCCGTAAACATTCGCGACAAAGAAAAAGAGCTGCAACAGCAGGCTGGCGTACAGCTGGATCTGAAAGAAGATGATGGCGAATAGCGTGACGTTGATCAGGCCGAAGGCGTAGTTGCTGATTTTCTCAAGGCTGGCCAGCCAGATGCAGAGCAGGCCGGCGACGGTGCCGACGGCCTCTATCCACGACAGATCATAACCTCCCGCGCCGAGAGGAATGTGTACCAGTATGTTTTGCGTGCTGAAGAAGTCCATTTTATCTCCGGTTAAATGCGGGACGTTGGGGTTAGTCTCGTCGAAGTGTAGCTGCAAAATCCAGCATCCGGTTCAGCGGCCTGAGCGCGCCCTCGCGCAATCCTGCATCAACGTGAATTTCATGCTCCGCGCCGCCGTGCTCCAGACCGCGGGCGATGGCTTCCAGGCCGTTCATCGCCATCCACGGGCAGTGGGCGCAGGTGCGGCAGGTTGCACCCTCGCCCGCGGTTGGCGCGGCCAGCAGCTCTTTCTCGGGCACCGCCTGCTGCATCTTATAAAAAATGCCCCGGTCTGTGGCGACGATCAGACGCCGCTGGGGAAGGCTTTTAGCCGCAGCGATAAGCTGGCTGGTAGAGCCAACGGCATCGGCCATATCGACAATTGCCTGCGGCGACTCCGGATGCACCAGTATGGCAGCGTCGGCGTAGAGCCCTCGCATGCGCATCAGTGCCTGGATTTTAAATTCGTCGTGAACAATACAGGCGCCCTGCCAGCACAGCACATCTGCGCCGGTTTGCTTTTGCACGTAGCGGCCCAGATGGCGGTCCGGGGCCCAAAGTATTTTTTCGCCGAGGCTATCGAGATGTTCAATCAGCTCAACGGCGATGCTGGAGGTGACCACCCAGTCCGCGCGGGCTTTTACTGCCGCTGAGGTGTTGGCATACACCACAACGGTTCTGTCCGGGTGGCTGTCGCAAAAGGCGCTAAATGCCTCTGCCGGACAGCCGAGATCGAGGGAGCACTCGGCGTTCAGGGTGGGCATCAAAATACGCTTTTCCGGACTGAGAATTTTCGCGGTTTCGCCCATAAAGCGCACCCCGGCCACCAGCAGCGTGGAGGCCGGATGGCGTGCGCCGAAGCGTGCCATCTCCAGCGAGTCCGAAATGCAGCCGCCCGTCTCTTCCGCCAGCTGCTGGATTTCCGGATCGGTGTAATAGTGGGCAACCATCACCGCGTCGCGCTCTTTCAGCAGGCGCTTGATTTTTTCACGATAGAACTGCTTTTCATCCAGGCCCAGCGGCAGCGGCTTGGGTGGAAAGGGATAGATTGCGCTCTCAGGATCGAATTGTATGCTCATCATCGCATCTCGTTTCTCTGACTTAACATTCCCGCCGGTAAAACGCCTTACCAGGCGCTTCATGGGTCATATTTGTTTTTTATACTAAACAAGATAGCCAATTTTGCTTCTGCTGTCGTGCATTTTTAATTCGGGGGAGATGAGTTGCTGATTGCGCGAACAGGAAGTGATAGCGTTAACGGCCCGCATACGACGAGACATCGCGATGACCACACCTGCTCTCCATTTTCTTAACGCGCGCGAGACGCTGACGCCGCACAAGGTATGGATCACCTCCTGCCTGCAAGAAGCGTGGTATACAGCCGCACCGCTGCTGACGCTGCCGGCTATTGATATTGTCATCAAAAGCGGAACGCAGACGATCCCTGAGAAGGGGGTTGGAGCTTTTACGCCTGAGGCAAATGTTATCTATATCACGCTCGATCCCGACTCCGCCGCGCTGCGGTTCCAGCCTGAAAATACGCTCGGCAGACTATTTCTGCATGAACTGCACCACGCCGCCCGCTGGAACGGGCCGGGATACGGCTTCTCGCTGGGCGAGGTAATAGTATCTGAGGGGCTCGCCGGGCAGTTTGTGCTTGAAGCCGCAGGCGGTGCCCCAGAACCCTGGGAAGCGCTTGATGCTGGTCTGGTTCACAACTCTCTCGCCGCGGTTGACGCGCAGTGGGAGAGCCGCAATTACAGCCACGCGGAATGGTTCTTTGGCGCAGGCGCGCTGCCGCGATGGCTGGGCTATTCGGTGGGCTTCAATCTGGTCGCGGAGTATCTTTTGCAAAATCCTGACCATAAGCCATCATCGTTGGCTGATGCGGATGCCGGGGCGTTTCGTGAATATCTGCAGCGGATGTGAGAGTGCGATTGGCGGATAGCAAAAAGGCGCCTTTAGGGCGCCTTTTTACACTGGTGGGTCGTGCAGGATGACTCGCTTCGCTCACCCTTCGGGTCGTCGCCGCAGGCGGCTCCGTTGTCTCACTACGTTCGACCCGAACCTGCGCAGGTTCTCATCCTGCACTTTTCGCGCCGCGCATAAAACGAAAAAAACGCCAAAAGGCGCTTTTTTCTGAATTGGTGGGTCGTGCAGGATTCGAACCTGCGACCAATTGATTAAAAGTCAACTGCTCTACCAACTGAGCTAACGACCCCTTATGGGATACTGCATTTACTACAATTCAGGCTGCTGCTTCGCAACGTTATCCTTCACGTTTTACCATCACTACGCATTAAGCGATGGTGGGTCGTGCAGGATTCGAACCTGCGACCAATTGATTAAAAGTCAACTGCTCTACCAACTGAGCTAACGACCCGCTCGGGTACTACCTGAATTTTTACTCGGCACCAGAGCATTGATGAATTTCATCAAGCGATGGTGGGTCGTGCAGGATTCGAACCTGCGACCAATTGATTAAAAGTCAACTGCTCTACCAACTGAGCTAACGACCCGAGTGGTGGGTGATGACGGGATCGAACCGCCGACCCCCTCCTTGTAAGGGAGGTGCTCTCCCAGCTGAGCTAATCACCCGATACTGCGCTGGATACTGCTTTTAGTGGTGGGTCGTGCAGGATGACTCGGCTATGCCTTGCCCTACGGGCCGCTGCTGTGCAGCGTTATCCTTCACGTTTTACAATCGCCGTCCACAAAACGATTGGTGGGTCGTGCAGGATTCGAACCTGCGACCAATTGATTAAAAGTCAACTGCTCTACCAACTGAGCTAACGACCCACTTTTTTCGCTGCTTTCAGGATGTTTGATATCCCTTGGCAACGGCGGCATATATTACTGATTTAAGATTTCAGCGCAACACATATTTTGATAAAGCGGTTTAACTGCTTAGGAATCATGCGGCATGACCAGAATTGATGCGGTTTCAGGTCATACCGTATGCATTAGAGAGCATTGAGTCGTTTTTGCGACTGTTTCGCGCCGTCGGTGCCGGGATATTTAGTGATAACCTGCTGATAAACTGCTTTAGCTTTATCTTTATCGCCCTTGTCCTGCATGATGACGCCAACTTTAAACATTGAGTCAGCAGCTTTCGGTGATTTTGGGTACTTTTTCACCACAAAGGCAAAATAATACGCTGCATCGTCTTTCTTACCCTTGTTGTAATTCAGCTGTCCGAGCCAGTAGTTGGCATTTGGCTGGTACGTTGAATCCGGATATTTTTTGACGAAGTTCTGAAATGCTGCCAGAGCGTCGTCCTGGCGAGCTCTATCTTTTACCAGCGCGATAGCCGCGTTGTAGTCCGTATTAGCATCTCCAGTTAGCGCAGGCGCACCAGAGGCGGCAGCGCCGGCAGCCGTCGAGGATGTGGCTGCGGCGTTTTGATCGCCTGACGCGGCTGGCTGTGCGGCGCTGCCGCTGCTCATGCCGTCAAGCTGTGTCTGGATCTGCTTCTGGCGTTCAACGGCCTGATTGAGCTGATACTGGTTCTCCTGAATCTGACCGCGTAACGAGTCAATATCAGATTGATTGTCCTGTAGCTGCTGCTGAAGTTGGGTTAAAAGCTGGCTGTGAGCGTTGGAGATACGCTCAAGTTGAGTGACGCGGTCTTCGACCGAGCCTGAGCCGACACTACTGATTGGCGCCTGAGCAAAAGCGGCCCAGGGGGCCGCTATGCCAACCAGTAACGACAGACTCAACAGATGATGTCTGAAGTTACTGCTCATGTAATTCTCTTAGTAAACCAGTACTGCGCGACGGTTTTTAGCGTAAGCAGCTTCGTCGTGGCCCAGTACGGCAGGTTTTTCTTTACCGTAGGAAACGATGGAGATCTGGTCAGCAGATACGCCTTTACCCTGCAGGTACATCTTAACGGCGTTAGCTCGACGCTCGCCCAGGGCGATGTTGTATTCCGGCGTACCGCGCTCATCCGCGTGACCTTCTACAGTCACTTTGTAAGACGGGTTGCTGCGCAGGAAGTTAGCGTGCGCGTCCAGCATAGCGGCGAATTCAGAGCTGACATCGTACTTATCGAGGCCGAAGTAAACGATGTTGTTCTGCTGCAGCTGCTGCATCTGCAGGCGCGCCTGCTCTTCAGAAGACATGTTGCCGCCGTTGCCGTTAGCATCCATACCTGTACCGGCACCCATCATGCCCTCACCGCTCTGGTCGTTGCTGGCATTTTTGTTAGAAGAACACGCTGCGATGGCCATAACCGGCAGAGCGATCATCAGTCCTTTCAGCACTTTGTTCAGTTGCATTTCTTTGATTCCTATAATATTCAATTAATTATTATTACAGATACGGCGACCAGGCAGGTGATTTTACCTGTCCATCAGTTGCCGGAAGACGCGCTTTGAAACGCCCATCTGTAGAAACCAGATTCAGCACGGATCCCATCCCCTGAGAAGAGCTGTAGATAACCATGGTGCCGTTGGGTGCCAGACTCGGCGTTTCATCCAGCTGCGTTGACGTCAGAACCTGCACGCCACCTCCAGCCAGATCTTGTTTGGCAATGTGCTGCTGGCCGTTAGCCGAGCTGACCATTACCAGCAATTTACCGTCGGAGCTCACGTCAGAATCCTGGTTCTGAGAACCTTCCCAGGTAATGCGCTGCGGAGTACCGCCGTTGATATTGACTTTATACACCTGAGGACGACCGGCCTGATCGGAGGTGAAGGCCAGATTCTGGCTGTCCGGGAACCAGCTCGGCTCGGTGTTGTTGCTGCGGCCGTCGGTCACCTGACGTATCTGACCAGAAGCCAGGTCCATCACGTACAGGTTCAGGCTGCCAGTTTTAGACAGGGCAAATGCCAGTTTAGTGCCGTCAGGAGAGAATGCCGGTGCGCCGTTGTGGCGCGGGAAAGAAGCAATCTGGCGTACGGCGCCATTGGCCAGTGTCTGGACAACCAGCGCCGAACGACCACTTTCAAAGCTTACATAGGCGAGCTTAGAAGCATCCGGAGACCACGCCGGTGACATCAGCGGCTGTGAAGAGCGCTTAACCACAAACTGGTTGTAGCCATCGTAATCAGACACGCGCAGCTCATACGGGAACTGGCCGCCGTTGGTCTGCACTACGTAGGCAATACGGGTGCGGAAAGCACCTTTGATACCGGTCAGCTTCTGGAACACTTCGTCGCTGGCGGTATGGCCGGCATAGCGCAGCCACTGCTTGTTCACTTTGTAGGAGTTTTGCGCCAGCACGGTACCCGGCGCGCCGCCGGTGTCTACCAGCTGGTAGGCAACGGTGTAGGAGCCATCCGGGTTCGGCGTTACCTGGCCAACGACTACGGCATCAATACCGAGCGCGGACCATGCCGCAGGCTGAACTTCCTGCGCGCTTGCCGGCTGCTGCGGCAGGCGAGAGGCGTCGAGCGGATTGAATTTGCCGCTGTTGCGCAAATCTGCCGCCACGATGCCGCCGATATCAGCAGGTGCAGCGCCCTGTCCTGCCCATTTGAACGGAACAACGCCGATAGGGCGTGCCGAGTCCACCCCCTGGGTGATCTCGATACGTACTTCTGCATGCAGCGCCGCTGCCCACAGTATGAAAAAACTAAAAAAGACTCGTAATGCCTGCTTCATCTCATCTCCCTTATCCAGGCTGCAAGCCTGCGATAATTTAGCAGAATATTAACAAACTCAAATATACACGACTATTGAAACTCTGCGACCCGCTCTACCAGCGTGACCTGGAGAGCAATATCTTAGGGTTTGAAGTCCAGCGGTGCATTTTTAAACACTTCATAAACCGCCTGGGAAGGTGGTTTAGGAAAGCGAGCCTGCCTCGCAGCGGCCAGTGCAGCCGTACAAAGAGCCGGATCGCCTCCTTCAGACTGAATGCTGGCTAACGTACCATCCGGTTTAAGTTTAATACGTAGCGTGCACACTTTCCCGGCATAGGAAGACGCATCGTAAAAGCGGCTTTCTATTGCAGTTTTAATCTGTCCCGCATAGTTGCTGATATCAGCACCTGACGCGCCATTATTTTTAGTGTTACCGCTTCCTGCAGCGGATGCATTATTTCCCTTCGCGCCACCGCCCGTTTTCGGTGCATTCTTACCTGAGCTCAGATCCCCAAGCAGATCGTCTACGCCAGAGGCCTCTTTTGATTCGGCCGCTTTCTTCGCTGCTGCAGCTTTGGCCGCTGCGGCTTTTGCGGTGGCAGCTTTTTCAGCAGCGGCTTTTTTGGCGGCAGCCGCTTTTTCGGCCGCAGCCTTTTCTGCTGCCGCTTTTTTAGCAGCTGCTTTCTCTGCAGCTTCAGCGGCGGCTTTTTCTGCGGCAGCCTGTTTCGCTGCTTCGGCAGCCGCTTTTTTCTCTGCGGCCTGTTCGGCTTTCTTAGCTGCCTCAGCTTCGGCTTTCTTCTCGGCTTCGGCTGCTGCTTTAGCGGCCTTCGCTTCCGCCTTTTTCTGAGCATCCGCTGCGGCCCTGGCCGCGTCTGCTTCTGCTTTTTTCTGAGCATCTGCGGCAGCTTTAGCCGCTTCGGCGTCTGCTTTCTTCTGGGCGTCAGCGGCGGCTTTCTTCGCGGCCTCTGCTGCTGCTTTAGCATCCGCCTGTGCTTTCGCTTTCGCTTCGGCTGTCGCCTGCGCTTTTGCCTCGGCCTCAGCCTGTGCTTTTGCATCGGCTTCTGCTTTGGCTTTCGCCTCGGCCTGGGCCTGCGCTTTTGCATCGGCTTCGGCTTTGGCTTTCGCCTCTGCCTGAGCCTGCGCTTTCGCATCTGCAGCGGCTTTAGCTTTTGCTTCCGCCTCTGCCTGCTTCTGCTGTTCTTGCGCCTGCTTCGCCGCTTCCTGCTCTTTTAGTTTTTCTTGTTCAGCCTGTTTCTGCCGCTCTTCAGCCGCCTCTTTTTCACGCAGCTCTTTCGCCTGCTGCTGAGCCTGTTTCTCGCGCTGCTCTTCGGCGCGCTTAGCGCTGGAGGGCTGATTTTGCTGGCGATTGTAATTCTCAACAACGGCGCCCGGATCGACCATCACGGCGTCGATAGACGAGCCTCCGCCCCCACCCGCCGATGCATCAATATGCTCGTCAAACGAGCTCCAGATCAGCAATGCAATCAAAATGATGTGCAGCACAACTGAAATGATGATCGCGCGTTTAAGCTTGTCGTTTTGTTCGGTTGCCTTTGACACTCTCGGTTCCCAAAAACTGCCAGCCTGCTTGCCGGGTTAGATCGGTTTGGTCATCAGACCAACAGATTTCACGCCCGCGCTGTGCAGCAGGTTCAGCGCTTTAATGATTTCATCGTAAGGCACGTCTTTGGCGCCGCCGATCAGAAAGACCGTTTTCGGATTGGCCTGCATGTGGCGCTGCGCTTCAGCGATTACCTGTTCAGGCGGCAGCTGCGACATTTTGTCCTGGCCAACGTTGACGCTGTACTGACCGACGCCGGAGACTTCAACAATGACCGGCGGATCGTCATTAGTGCTGACGGCCTGAGTCTCGTTAGCATCCGGCAGGTCTACCTCTACGCTCTGGGTAATAATTGGCGCCGTTGCCATAAAGATCAGCAGCAGCACCAGCAACACATCCAGCAGCGGAACGATATTGATTTCGGACTTAAGCTCCCGCCGCCCGCGTCCACGTGCTCTGGCCATGGCTTACCCCTTGTTGCTTTCGCTAATGGTAAACGCCTGGCGGTGCAGAATCGCGGTAAACTCTTCCGTGAAGTTATCGTAATTCAGTTCCAGCTTGTTCACGCGCTGATTGAGGCGGTTGTAGGCCATAACGGCAGGAATTGCGGCAAACAGACCGATAGCGGTAGCGATCAGCGCTTCCGCGATCCCCGGAGCCACCATCTGCAGCGTCGCCTGTTTCACCGCACCAAGCGCGATAAAGGCGTGCATAATCCCCCACACCGTGCCAAACAGACCGATATAAGGACTGATGGAGCCGACGGTGCCGAGGAAGGGAATGTGGGTTTCGAGATTTTCCAGTTCGCGATTCATGGAAATGCGCATCGCACGTGAAGCGCCTTCGATAATCGCCTCCGGCGCGTGGCTGTTAGCCCGGTGCAAGCGAGCAAATTCCTTAAAGCCGCTGTAAAAAATCTGCTCTGAGCCTGAGAGTGTATCCCGGCGGCCCTGACTTTCCTGATAGAGGCGAGAAAGCTCGATACCAGACCAGAATTTGTCCTCGAAAGCTTCAGCTTCGCGCGTGGCAGAGTTAAGTATGCGCGTTCTCTGGATAATGATAGCCCAGGACGCAATGGAAAAACCAATTAAAATCAGCATGATAAGTTTAACCAGAAGGCTTGCCTTCAGGAACAAATCAAGGATATTCATGTCAGTCACTGCTTGAACTCCGCGACAATAGACTTGGGAAGCGCACGAGGCTTCATTAAGAGTGGATCAACGCACACAATCAGCACTTCAGCCTGATTAAGTACCTTATTTTCGGCATTGACGATTTGCTGCGTAAAGATCAGTGAAGTACCGCGCACCGCTGTGATTTCTGTCTGCACTTCGAGCATGTCGTCCAGCCTGGCAGGTGCATGATAGTCCAGCGTCATTTTACGCACCACAAACGCAACCCGTTCAGCCAACAGCGCTTGCTGACTAAAGTGATGGTGGCGCAGCATCTCAGTGCGTGCTCTTTCATAGAAAGCGACATAGCTGGCGTGGTAGACCACGCCACCGGCATCAGTATCTTCGTAGTAGACACGCACCGGCCATCGAAACAGCGTTGTATTCACTTTACATCCCGGTAATACAATAAATATGAGTTCTTTCAAACTTCGCTACTATACGCGCGGCAAAGTTGCTTGGGAATGGGGGAAAGTAAAGGGAGAGTAAAATATTTATGGGCCCGGACGGACCCATAGATTTAAAGGAGGATTCTTAGTCAGGACCAGAAAAATATCAGCCCACAAACCAGCACCAGATCGGCCAGCAGCGGGCAAAATACCCCCTGCCAGAGAACGGATTTCGGACGAAAGCCCACGCCGTGGATCGCGCCCGAGCACACTGCCCACATGATCAAAAAGCCATGCCAGATCTCAAGGCTGCTGGTTTTGGCGGCAAAGCGGGACGGGTCCCAAAAAATGCATCCCGCCAGCACGAGCGCCATCAGCAAGGAAAGGGCCCTTAACGGGCCCTTATCCATTACCGCATAAATGCCTGCGATAAATTTATTCATCAGCGATCTTCTGGCTGCCCAGCTTCAACATGCTCCAGCGCCAGCGCGGTGATGACGCCAAATGCACAGGCAAGGAGCGTTCCTAAAATCCATGCGAAATACCACATACGTAGCTCCTTACTTAGTACAGAGAGGTAGAGTTGCTTTCAATATGCTCTTTGGTGATGCGCCCGAACATTTTCCAGTAACACCAGGTGGTGTAAATCAGGATGATCGGTACAAACACCGCCGCAACATAGGTCATCAGATTCAGCGTCAGCTGGCTGGACGTCGCATCCCACATGGTCAGGCTGGCATTCAACATCGTGCTTGACGGCATGATGAACGGGAACATGGCGATCCCGGCAGTCAGGATGATGCAGGCCAGCGTCAGGGATGAGAATAAAAATGCCCATGCACCTTTGTTGGCACGCGACATCACAATAGTCAGCAGCGGTAGCACCACGCCCAGAGCAGGGATAATCCACAGCACAGGCGCATTGTTGAAGTTGACCATCCATGCGCCGGCTTCACGCACCACTTCTTTAGGCAGCGGGTTAGACGCGGCAGCGTGGTTCAGCGCGGACTTAACAACGTAACCATCAATGCCGTAGTAAACCCAGACGCCCGCCAGCGCGAAGCACACCAGCGTAACCAGCGCGGCAATCTGCGAGGTAGCGCGGACGCGCAGGTGCAGCTCACCCACGGTACGCATCTGCAGATAGGTTGCGCCCTGAGTCAGGATCATCCCAACACTCACAATACCCGCCAGCAGGCCAAACGGATTCAGCAGCTGGAAGAAGTTACCGGTATAGTACAGGCGCAGGTATTCATCAATGTGGAACGGAACGCCCTGCAGCAGGTTGCCGAAAGCAACGCCAATGACCAGCGGCGGAACGAAGCTGCCCACAAAGATGCCCCAGTCCCACATGTTACGCCAGCGGGTGTCTTCAATTTTCGAACGGTAGTCGAAGCCCACCGGACGGAAAAAGAGAGACGCCAGTACCAGAATCATCGCCACGTAGAAGCCGGAGAAAGCCGCTGCGTAAACCATCGGCCATGCGGCGAAGAGCGCGCCGCCGGCTGTGATGAGCCATACCTGGTTTCCATCCCAGTGCGGGGCGATGGAGTTGATCATAATTCGACGTTCGGTGTCCGTGCGGCCAAGTACGCGGGTGAGCATGCCCACCCCCATATCGAAACCGTCAGCGACGGCAAAGCCAATCAGCAGAATGCCTATCAGCAGCCACCAGATAAAACGCAATACTTCATAATCGATCATTTGACGACTCCTGTCTTAGCGTGCCGGCTGAGTAGCCACGGTGGACTGCTCATAGTGGTAGCGACCTGTTTTCAGGCTGCTGGGCCCGAGGCGCGCAAACTTGAACATCAGATACAACTCGGCTACCAGGAACAGCGTATACAGGCCGCAGATCAGCACCATCGAGAAGATCAGGTCCCCTGCGGTCAGCGAAGAGTTTGCTACTGCCGTTGGCAGAACTTCACCAATAGCCCACGGCTGACGGCCGTACTCGGCGACAAACCAGCCTGACTCAACGGCCAGCCACGGCAGCGGAATGCCGTACAGGCAGGCGCGCAGCAGCCATTTTTTAGAGCCGACGCGGTTGCGAATAACGCTCCAGAAGGAGAGCGCGATAATGAGCAGCATCAGGACACCGCAGGCCACCATCAGGCGGAATGCAAAGTACAGCGGCAGAACGCGCGGAATTGAATCTTTAGTCGCCTGCTGAATCTGAGCATCGGTCGCATCAGAAACGTTCGCGGTATAGCGCTTGAGCAGCAGCCCGTAGCCGAGATCTTTCTTCACGGCGTTGAACTCGTTGCGCACGGTAGCATCTGTCGAGCCTGCACGCAGCTCTTCAAGCAGCTTGTACGCCTTCATACCGTTACGAATACGCTCTTCATGCTGGGACATCAGCTCTTTAAGACCTGTGACCTGCTTATCCACGGAGCGAGTCGCAATCAGGCCCAGCGCGTAAGGAATCTGAATGGAGAAATGGTTTTCCTGCGCATCCTGGTCCGGAATGCCGAACAGCGTAAATGAGGCCGGTGCAGGCTGCGTTTCCCATTCGGCTTCAATCGCGGCCAGCTTGGTCTTCTGCACGTCGCCCATTTCGTATCCGGATTCATCACCCAGCACGATAACTGACAGCACCGCCGCCATACCGAAGCTTGCAGCGATGGCGAAAGAGCGTTTAGCGAAAGCGAAGTCGCGATTGCGCAGCATGTAGTATGCGCTGATACCGAGGATGAACATGGCACCGGTGCAGTAACCTGCCGCCACAGTGTGAACAAATTTCACCTGGGCAACCGGGTTAAGCACCAGTTCGGAGAAGCTCACCATCTCCATGCGCATGGTTTCGAAGTTAAAGTCAGATGCGATAGGGTTCTGCATCCAGCCGTTCGCTACCAGAATCCACAGTGCTGAGAGGTTAGAGCCCAAAGCGACAAGCCAGGTAACAGCCATATGCTGAACTTTACCCAGACGATCCCAGCCGAAGAAGAACAGACCTACAAAAGTGGATTCGAGGAAGAAGGCCATCAGACCTTCAATGGCTAGTGGAGCACCGAAGATGTCTCCTACATAGTGAGAATAGTAGGACCAGTTGGTACCAAACTGGAACTCCATGGTCAGACCGGTAGCCACGCCCAGAGCAAAGTTGATACCAAACAACTTACCCCAGAACTTGGTCATATCTTTATAAATCTGTTTGCCAGAAAGGACGTAGACCGTTTCCATGATTGCCAGCAGAAACGCCATACCCAGCGTTAGTGGCACAAACATAAAGTGGTACATCGCAGTCAAGGCAAACTGTAAGCGCGACAGTTCGACTATATCTAACATTATGACTCCTTGCTCATCGCATGAAGACTCCGAGAGTGAAATCCCTAAGGATTCACACGCATGCCCCAATACCCAATTAATTTACTTCCCTGCTCATCGCTGTTTGCCATTCCCAAACAGTGATGAGCAAAAGTTGCAAATGCGTTAATAAAAACCAAATTAATCCCGTGAATATATTACGCCGCAAAAACCCTACAATAAACATGTTTTTATTGAATCTGTTTTACGTTTCACGTTTGCGATCAATCTACCGCGCTACCAGCTGCTGCAGGCGGAATTGATCCAGAACAATTTACCCCCTTTGGGGGCGCTTTTCCATAAAGTGAGTATTGTTTTAAATCAAATTAATCTGCAATTGTTAACGTAATGTTCATTAAGGAGTTTTTAGTAAACCAAATGTTAGAGATATGTTTTTGATAATATATTGACGGTTATCAAATTAGAGATAATTGAAAGGAGAAAGTGAGTTTAATTTACTTTGTAAATATGCGGCAGCGACAGCGCTGAATATTAAGTCATTTATCCGATCTGAAAGTATAGAACACGTATTCACACTTTATTAACTAATACGGCAAAAAACCGGTAGTTTTACCGTGGTGGCTTTGCATAGCACGCAGGTGTCCGGAGGTGTTTATCGGATGCATTAAATAAAAAAGGCCGCTTTTTCAGCGGCCAACCATGTCGAAATCGAACACAGAATGCTCCCCCTTACGAGGAGCCGAGAGGATTTACTTAATGATAGCTTTCAGCGCGTCACCGATATCGGCAAGACTGCGCACGGTTTTAACACCGGCGGCTTCCAGTGCGGCAAATTTTTCATCCGCGGTACCTTTACCGCCAGCGATGATGGCGCCCGCGTGGCCCATACGCTTGCCCTTCGGCGCGGTAACACCCGCGATATATCCCACAACCGGTTTAGTGACGTGCTCTTTGATGTAGGCCGCAGCTTCTTCTTCCGCGCTGCCGCCGATCTCGCCGATCATCACAATCGCTTCAGTCTGCGGATCTTCCTGGAACAGCTTCAGGATGTCGATGAAGTTGGAACCCGGGATCGGATCGCCGCCGATGCCCACACAGGTAGACTGGCCAAAGCCGTAGTCGGTGGTCTGCTTAACGGCTTCATAGGTCAGCGTACCGGAGCGGGATACGATGCCCACTTTACCCGGCTTATGGATATGGCCCGGCATGATGCCGATTTTGCACTCGCCCGGTGTAATAACGCCCGGGCAGTTCGGGCCAATCATGCGCACGCCGGCTTCGTCGAGCTTCACCTTCACGGTCAGCATATCCAGCGTCGGAATACCTTCGGTGATGGTGATGATGAGCTTAATGCCGGCGTCAATAGCTTCCAGAATGGAGTCTTTGCAGAACGGCGCCGGGACGTAGATAACCGATGCTGTCGCGCCAGTTGCGTCTACGGCTTCACGGACAGTGTTGAATACCGGCAGACCGAGATGGGTGGTGCCGCCTTTGCCTGGCGTAACGCCGCCGACCATCTGCGTACCGTAAGCAATCGCCTGTTCAGAGTGGAAAGTACCCTGACTTCCGGTGAAGCCCTGGCAGATAACCTTAGTGTCTTTATTAATTAAAACTGACATTATTTCCCCTCCACTGCGGCAACAACCTGCTGTGCTGCGTCCGTCAGACTTTTCGCTGCAATAATATTCAGGCCGCTGTCAGCCAGTTTCTTCGCGCCCAGTTCGGCGTTGTTCCCTTCGAGACGAACCACGACCGGTACGTTAACGCCCACTTCGGCGACTGCGCCGATAATGCCGTCGGCGATCAGATCGCAGCGTACGATACCGCCGAAGATGTTAACCAGTACGGCTTTAACATTGTCATCAGAGAGAATAATTTTGAATGCTTCGGTAACGCGCTCTTTGGTCGCGCCACCGCCGACATCGAGGAAGTTAGCCGGTTCACCGCCGTGCAGCTTAACAATGTCCATCGTACCCATTGCCAGGCCCGCGCCGTTTACCATGCAGCCGATGTTGCCATCAAGAGCAACGTAGTTCAGCTCCCACTGCGCGGCCTGCGCTTCACGCGGATCTTCCTGTGACTGATCGCGCATTTCCCGCAGATCGGCCTGGCGGAACAGCGCGTTGCCGTCTGCGCCCAGCTTGCCGTCGAGGCAAATCAGATCGCCCTGTTTAGTGATAACCAGCGGGTTAATTTCAATCAGCGCCAGATCGCGCTCGAGGAAAATTGTCGCCAGGCCCATGAAAATTTTGGTGAACTGCTGAACCAGCTTGCCTTCCAGACCAAGCTTGAACGCCAGCTCGCGGCCCTGATAAGGCATCGGCCCGGTCAGCGGATCCAGCGCTACTTTGTGAATCAGGTGCGGTGTTTCTTCCGCCACTTTTTCAATCTCAACGCCGCCTTCAGTAGAGGCCATGAAAACCACGCGGCGGGAGCTGCGATCGACAACCGCGCCGAGATAAAGCTCTTTAGCAATGTCCGTCGCGGCTTCAACCAGAATCTGGTTCACCGGCTGACCGTTAGCATCTGTTTGATAGGTAACCAGACGTTTACCCAGCCAGTTTTCAGCGAATGCGCGGATCTCTTCTTTACTGTTAACCACTTTCACACCGCCCGCTTTACCGCGGCCGCCGGCGTGAACCTGGCACTTCACGACCCACGGGCCAGCGCCGATCTTAGAGGCGGCTTCTTCTGCTTCGCGCGGGGTTGAGCAGGCATAGCCTACCGGTGCAGGTAAACCATAACGGGCAAATAGCTGTTTGGCCTGGTATTCATGTAAGTTCATGCGTTCTATCCACTTTTCAGGTAATCATTATCATTTTACCTGCGGATCTCAGCGATCCGCAGGACAGGTGATATCGGAAAACTATACGTCCAGCAGCAGGCGGGTTGGATCTTCCAGCAGCTCTTTAATAGCCACCAGGAAGCCTACCGATTCGCGGCCGTCGATTAGACGGTGATCATAGGAGAGCGCCAGGTACATCATCGGCAGGATCTCTACTTTACCGTTAACGGCCATCGGGCGATCTTTAATGGCGTGCATCCCCAGAATCGCGCTCTGCGGCGGGTTGATGATCGGGGTAGACATCAGCGAGCCGAAAACGCCGCCGTTGGTAATGGTAAAGTTACCGCCGGTCAAATCGTCAACGGTCAGCTTGCCGTCGCGGCCTTTCAGCGCCAGCTCTTTGATTTTCTTCTCGATGTCGGACATGCCCAGCGCATCAACATCGCGCAGTACCGGCGTAACCAGACCGCGCGGCGTAGAAACGGCCATGCTGACATCGAAGTAGTTGTGGTAAACAACGTCTTCGCCATCGATAGAGGCGTTTACTTCCGGATAGCGTTTAAGCGCTTCAACCACGGCCTTGACGTAGAAGGACATGAAGCCCAGACGGATACCGTGGCGCTTTTCAAACACTTCGCCGTACTGCTTGCGCAGATCCATGATCGGCTTCATGTTGACTTCGTTGAAGGTGGTCAACATTGCCGTCGAGTTCTTCGCTTCCAGCAGACGTTCAGCCACGCGTTTACGCAGGCGCGTCATCGGAACGCGTTTCTCGGTGCGGCCAGCCAGCGGTGCAGGGGCGGCTTCAGGGGCTTTCGCCTCTTCTTTTTTCGCCGGCGCGCTGGCCAGATGTTTTTCAACGTCTTCGCGCGTCAGGCGGCCGCCGACGCCGGTACCTTTGATGGCATTCGCATCCAGGGTATGTTCGGCAAGCAGGCGACGAATCGCCGGGCTCAGAGCGTCATTGTTCTGCTCCTCCAGAGAAGCCTGCTGGCGCTGAGCCGGAGTCGACTCTTTACTCTCAGACTTGGTATCCGTTGCCTTACCGGCGCTGTTACCTTCGCGCAGGCGGCCCAAAATTTGACGGGAAGTGACGGTGGCACCTTCATCTTCCAGCACTGCATCCAGAATGCCGTCAGCAGACGCCGGTACTTCCAGTACCACTTTGTCAGTTTCGATTTCTACCAGCACTTCATCGCGAACAACCGCATCGCCCGGTTTTTTGTGCCAGGTGGCAACAGTGGCATCGGCTACGGATTCAGGCAGGTCGGGAACCAGAATATCTACGCTACTCATTGTGTATCCTTTATTTAATCGACGTTCAGCGCGTCATTGACCAGGTCTTGTTGCTGTTTCTGATGAACGGACATGTAACCTACCGCCGGCGAGGCGGAGGCCGGGCGGCCTGCATATTTCAGAGCGGCCCCAAACGGAACTGCATCACGCAGATGATGCTGGCTGCAGTACCATGCGCCCTGGTTAAGAGGCTCTTCCTGGCACCAGACAAAATCATGTACGTGGGCATAAGGCTTCAGCGCTTCCTGAACCGCCTGATGCGGGAACGGATAGAGCTGCTCGATGCGCACAATAGCGACATCTTTCTGATCGTTTTTACGGCGCTGCTCCAGCAGGTCGTAATAGACCTTACCGGCGCACATCACCACACGTTTCACGTCTTTCGGATCCAGCTCGTCAATTTCACCAATCGCAGGCTGGAAAGCGCCGTTAGCCAGGTCGTCCAGCGAAGAAACCGCCAGCGGATGACGCAGCAACGATTTCGGCGACATCACCACCAGCGGGCGGCGCATGCCGCGCAGCGCCTGGCGACGCAGCATATGGTAAACCTGCGCCGGTGTTGAAGGCACGCAGACCTGCATATTCTGCTCGGCGCAGAGCTGGAGATAGCGCTCGAGGCGCGCGGAGGAGTGCTCCGGACCCTGCCCTTCATAACCGTGCGGCAGCAGCATAACCAGACCACACATGCGGCCCCACTTCTGCTCGCCGGAGCTGATGAACTGGTCAATGACCACCTGCGCACCGTTGGCGAAGTCGCCAAACTGCGCTTCCCAGATGGTCAGCGTGCGCGGCTCTGCGGTGGCGTAGCCGTATTCGAACGCCAGTACTGCCTCTTCAGACAGTACGGAGTCCCAGACTTTGAACTGGCCCTGCCCGCTGTGAATATGCTGCAGCGGCGTGTAGGTAGAACCATTGGTCTGGTTATGGATCACCGCGTGGCGGTGGAAGAAGGTGCCGCGGCCGGTATCTTCACCGGAGAGACGAATCGGAATACCTTCGTCTACCAGCGTTGCGTAGGCCAGGTTCTCGGCGCCGCCCCAGTCGAACAGCTTATCGCCGGCGGCCATCGCCTGGCGATCGCCGTAGATTTTGGCAACGCGCGACTGCATCTCAACGCCTTCCGGCACGGAACTGATGCGCTTCGCCAGCTCCTGCAGACGCTTCATCTCTACCTTGTTTGGATAGCTTTCGTCCCACTCGTGGTTGAGATACGGCGACCAGGTGAAGGAGTGCATATTCATCGGGCGCCACTCTTTTACCACGCACTCGCCGGCATCCAGCGCATCGCGGTACAGATTAACCATTTCGGTTGCGTCTTCGAGCGTCGCCACGGTGTCCTGCTCAAGGCGATCGGCATAGATCTTACGCGGCGTCGGATGTTTTTTGATTTTCTGGTACATCAGCGGCTGGGTCGCACTCGGCTCATCCGCTTCGTTATGGCCGTGGCGGCGATAGCAGACCAGATCGATAAACACGTCGCGTTTGAAGTTGTTGCGGAAATCAAGTGCCAGGCGAGTCACGAATGCTACCGCTTCCGGATCGTCAGCGTTGACGTGGAAAATCGGCGCCATCACCATCTTGCCGATATCGGTGCAGTACGGCGTGGAGCGGGCATCCAGCGGGTTCGAAGTGGTAAAGCCAACCTGGTTGTTGATGACGATACGCACGGTACCGCCCACTTCATAGCCGCGGGCTTTAGACATGTTCAGGGTTTCCTGAACGACGCCCTGGCCGGTAACGGCCGCATCACCGTGGATGGTAATCGGCAGCACTTTATTGCTGCTTGGCTCGTCCAGACGATCGAGGCGGGCGCGCACGGAACCAATAACCACCGGGCTGACGATTTCGAGGTGCGACGGGTTAAACGCTAGCGCCAGGTGGACCAGGCCGCCTTCGGTTTCAATATCGGACGAGAAGCCCATGTGATATTTCACGTCGCCGGTGCCGAGGTGCTCTTTGTGCTTGCCGGCAAATTCGTCAAACAGATCCTGAGGCTTTTTACCCAGCACGTTAATCAGTACGTTAAGGCGACCGCGGTGGGCCATACCCAGCACCACTTCGCGCGTGCCGTTATTCCCCGCGTGGCGGATCAGCTCTTTCAGCATCGGCACCAGCGCATCGCCGCCTTCAAGCGAGAAACGCTTCGCACCCGGGAATTTCGCGCCCAGATAACGTTCCAGACCTTCTGCCGCCGTCAGCTCACCGAGGAAGCGTTTTTTCTCTTCTGCAGAGAAGCTGGCATGGCCGACTACCGATTCAAGACGCTGCTGGATCCAGCGCTTCTCTTCGGTAGAAGTGATATGCATATACTCTGCGCCGATAGAGCCGCAGTAGGTTTGCTTGAGCGCGTCAATCAGCTCGCCCAGTTTCATCGTGTCTTTGCCGATAGCAAATGAGCCTACGTTAAAGCTTTCCTGAAAATCGGCCTCGGTGAGATCGTGAAACGCAGGATCTAAATCTGCAACGCGCTCCTGCTGCCACAGCCCCAGCGGATCCAGATTGGCATTCTGATGGCCGCGGAAGCGATAGGCGTTGATCAGCTGCAGGACTTTGACCTGTTTGACGTTAGCGTCAGGATCGGAAATCGCGGAAGTATAACGTGAGGCATCCTTCGCCAGACGACGGAAATAATCACGCGTTTTGGAATGAAATTGATCGGGTTTGACTCCGGTACCAGGCAGCTGCTGGAACATTGAGCGCCAGTTGGCGTCCACAGAGTCCGGATCGGTTAAGAAGTCTTCATAGAGCTGTTCAATCCAGCTCTGGTTCGAGCCAGAGAGGAAGGAAGAGTCCAGCCAGGCTTTCATTGCGCCGTTCTGCATCGTGATCCCTTAAGCACTTTTATGCTTATTTCGTCGTAGAAACAACCACGCACATCGGGTGTACGTGCCGGGGTTCACCTGCGAGCTCTTATGCTTTATTGGGCTCGCGAAGGAACCTTTAAAAACTGTCTCATAATCCTGTTCGCGTCGCGTATTGCGCTGAACGTCGTGATTATTCTGTATGCTTTACGGCAGTTTTTAGAGGTTTCCTGCAATTCCATTCCCGCTCAGTCTGAGCGGGAATGAATGAGGGGAGAAGCACCCCTCTTCCGCTATTGCTACGCGCTGCGGTTAAGCAGCATCGACTTGATATGGCCAATTGCCCGCGTCGGGTTGAGTCCTTTCGGACACACGCTTACGCAGTTCATGATGCTGTGGCAGCGGAATACGCTGAACGCATCGCTCAAACCTTCAAGGCGGCTGTCGGTTTCGGTATCGCGGCTGTCGATAAGGAAACGGTAAGCTGCCAGCAGGCCAGCAGGGCCAATGAACTTATCGGGGTTCCACCAGAACGACGGGCAGGATGTAGAACAGCATGCGCAGAGAATGCACTCGTAAAGTCCATCGAGTTTTTCACGCTGCTCCGGCGACTGTAAATGCTCGCGAGCGGGTGGATTTTGCCCATTATTCAACAAGTAAGGCTTAATCTTCTCATACTGAGCATAGAACTGTCCCATGTCTACCACCAAATCGCGGATCACTGGTAAACCGGGCAGCGGGCGGATGACAATTTTCTTGCCCGGCTGGTTGAGCGCAGAGATGGGCGTAATGCAGGCCAGACCGTTCTTGCCGTTCATGTTCAGGCCGTCGGAACCGCACACGCCTTCACGGCAGGAGCGGCGAAACGCCAGTGTGGGATCTTTCTCTTTCAGCTGAATGAGCGCATCCAGCAGCATCATGTCGCGACCTTCATCCGCCTCCAGGGTGTAATCCTGCATGCGCGGTGCATCATCGACATCCGGGTTGTAACGATATACTGAAAACTCGAGTCTCATGTTCCTGTCTCCGCAATTAGTAGGTACGCACTTTCGGCGGGAATGCCGGACGCAGCTTAGGCTCCATATTGACGCTTCGACGCGTCATGGATTCCGTTTGCGGCTGGTACAGGGAGTGGCAGAGCCAGTTTTCATCATCACGGTCCGGATAGTCGAAGCGGCTGTGGGCCCCGCGACTTTCGGTACGGAAATTCGCTGAAACGGCGGTGGCGTAGGCAGTTTCCATCAGGTTATCCAGCTCAAGGCACTCGACGCGCTGGGTGTTGAAATCGCTTGAAGTGTCGTCCAGGCGGGCATTTTTGAGACGCTCGCGGATCACTTTTAGCTGCTCCAGCCCTTTCGCCATCGCGTCACCTTCGCGGAATACTGAGAAGTTATGCTGCATACACTCCTGCAGCGCCTTACGAATGCTCACCGGATCTTCACCGCTGCGGGTATTGTTCCAGCGGTTGAGACGGTCCAGAGATGCTTCAACATCCGATTCACTTGCGTCGCCCAGACTTCCCTGCTCTGCAATAGACTCCTGCAGATGCAGACCTGCGGCGCGACCAAAGACCACCAGATCGAGCAGCGAGTTGCCGCCGAGGCGGTTAGCGCCGTGCACCGATACGCAGGCGATCTCACCAACGGCGAACAGGCCCGGAATGACAACATCTTCACCCTTCTCATTCACGGTCAGCGCCTGGCCGGTCACTTTGGTCGGAATACCGCCCATCATATAGTGGCAGGTCGGGATAACCGGAATCGGCTCTTTCACCGGATCGACGTGGGCGAAGGTGCGGGACAGTTCAAGGATACCCGGCAGGCGGGATTCCAGGACTTCTTTACCTAAATGGTCAAGTTTAAGCTTGGCGTGCGGGCCCCACGGACCATCGCAGCCGCGGCCTTCGCGGATTTCAATCATGATGGAACGTGCCACCACGTCGCGGCCGGCCAAATCTTTTGCATTTGGCGCATAGCGCTCCATGAAGCGCTCGCCGTGCTTATTCAGCAGGTATCCGCCTTCACCGCGGCAGCCTTCAGTCACAAGCACGCCGGCGCCGGCGATGCCGGTCGGGTGGAACTGCCACATTTCCATATCCTGCACCGGCACGCCGGCGCGGATTGCCATGCCAACGCCGTCGCCGGTGTTGATGTGGGCATTGGTTGTGGACTGATAAATACGGCCCGCGCCGCCGGTGGCCAGCACTGTTGCGTTCGCTTTGAAATAGACCACTTCACCGGTTTCGATACACAGCGCGGTACAGCCAACAACGGCGCCCTGCTGGTTTTTAACCAGATCCAGCGCGTACCACTCAGAGAAAATGGTGGTGTGATTTTTCAGGTTCTGCTGATACAGCGTATGCAGCAGCGCGTGACCGGTACGGTCAGCCGCCGCTGCGGTGCGCGCAGCCTGCTCGCCGCCGAAGTTTTTTGACTGGCCGCCGAAAGGACGCTGATAAATACGACCGTCATCTAAACGGGAAAAAGGCAACCCCATATGTTCCAGCTCGAGAATAGCTTCCGGGCCGGTTTTACACATGTATTCAATCGCATCCTGGTCGCCAATGTAGTCTGACCCCTTTACGGTGTCATACATGTGCCATTCCCAGTTGTCTTCATGGGTGTTACCGAGCGCAACGGTAATACCGCCCTGCGCAGAAACAGTATGGGAACGAGTTGGAAAAACTTTAGAGAGCAGCGCGCATGTCTGGCCGCTCTGGGAAATCTGCAGCGCCGCGCGCATACCTGCGCCGCCGGCACCAATTACAACAGCATCAAATTCTCTGACTGGCAGTTTCATTACACACCCCACACCACAACAAATCCATAAATGACGTAAACCAGCAGAGCGACAACAATGATCAGCTGCAGCGGCAAGCGAATAGCCACTGGTTTAACGTAGTCGGTTAACACCTGCCACATGCCGATCCAGGCATGAATCAAAATCGAGAACAGAGCCAGCAGGGTGAAAACTTTGGTGAAGGCGGAAGAGAAGAAACCCGTCCAGACTTCCCAGGTCAGCGTGCCGTGGGTGGCAAAAAAGCCGACCATATAAATGATGTACAGAGTCAGAACGATAGCGGTGGCACGAACAAGGATGAAGTCATGTACGCCGTTGCGTCCCAGTGCTGAGGCGTTGCTTACCATACGAGGACTCCTGCGAGAAGTGAAAGCACGACAGTGATAACAAAAGAAATAATGGCGGACCGTTTGCCGGCCTCTAATGTCTCTTCCAGATGACCTGTGTCCATCAGCATATGGCGAATTCCACCCACCGCATGGTAGGCCAGCGCGGTAAGAATGCCCCAGATAATGAACTTAACGAAGAAGCTGCCCATGATTGAACTGGCAGTGATAAAACCTTCAGGAGAGGAGAGACTGGTGCCCAGCAGCCAGAGCAGAATACCGACCGCTACGAAAGTGATAACGCCGGAAACGCGGTGGAGAATGGACGCTATCGCCGTGATTGGAAAGCGGATCGTTCGTAGATCCAAATTGACAGGTCTTTGTTTTTTCACATCTTTTATCATGAATAACGCCCACATGCTGTTCTTATTGTTTCCTTCCTCCGGTCTGCATGCGGTCAGACAGCGTCGTTTCTATAACTGCGCGTCATGTAAAAACTCCAATTCAGGAGCTAAAACGACACATTAACAACGCTGGGTGGCTCGGGATGCAGGGTATTCCGGAGACCTGGCGGCAGTATAGGACGTTCACAAAATCATTACAATTAAACTACATATAGTTTGTTGGGTTTTATGCGGAACAGTGATCATCATCACGGTTACAACAATATTTTAAAAATTAATCATCTGGTTTGACAAATATTAAACATTATTGTTACAACCATCACCGAAGATGTCATATAATGCTTAAAAGTTATGGGGTCACTATTTCACCTGACAATAAGTTATGCAACAGTGAGAAAGTGTTGACCGACGTAACCCGGACAGTTAATAGTGATAGTCAGGTTTGAATAAACGGACTGCTAACTCCCTGATTTGCTGTATTTTCACTGTGGAATGAACGTATACCTCAGGCGCCCTTGCTCTGTACCCTGGTTTACATTCTTTCACGGAGCTGTGAGCCAAATAACAAATTGGTAACGCCATTCCACAGACTGGAAGCAAATCCGGCATCCGGCAGTCTTAAGCATAAGGCGCTAAGGAGACCGTAAATGGCTGATAAAAAGGCAAAGCTCACTTTTGGTGATGCTGCTATTGAGCTGGATGTGCTAAGTGGCACGCTGGGTCAGGACGTAATTGATATCCGCACGCTGGGTTCAAATAATGTGTTCACCTTTGATCCTGGTTTTACTTCCACAGCATCGTGCGAATCAAAAATCACCTTTATCGACGGCGATGAAGGTATTCTGCTGCACCGCGGTTTTCCCATTGATCAGCTGGCGACAGAGTCCAACTATCTGGAAGTCTGCTACATCCTGCTGAACGGCGAAAAGCCAACCCAGGCAGAATTTGACGAATTTAAAATCACCGTCACCCGCCACACGATGATTCATGAGCAGATTACCCGTCTGTTCCACGCCTTCCGCCGCGACTCTCATCCAATGGCGGTTATGTGCGGTATCACCGGCGCGCTGGCGGCGTTCTATCACGACTCGCTGGACGTAAACAACCCGCGCCACCGCGAAATTGCCGCCTTCCGCCTGCTGTCGAAAATGCCGACGATGGCGGCGATGTGCTACAAATATTCCATTGGCCAGCCGTTCGTCTATCCGCGCAATGATCTCTCCTACGCGGGTAACTTCCTGAACATGATGTTCTCCACGCCGTGCGAAGAGTACGTGGTCAACCCGGTTCTGGAACGCGCAATGGATCGTATCCTGATCCTGCATGCCGATCATGAACAGAACGCCTCTACGTCAACCGTGCGTACCGCCGGCTCCTCCGGCGCGAACCCGTTTGCCTGCATCGCGGCCGGTATTGCTTCTCTGTGGGGACCGGCGCACGGCGGTGCAAACGAAGCGGCCCTGAAGATGCTGGAAGAGATCAGCACCGTTGAGCACATTCCGGAATTTGTTCGCCGCGCGAAAGACAAGAACGACTCGTTCCGCCTGATGGGCTTTGGCCACCGCGTGTATAAAAACTACGATCCGCGCGCCACCGTGATGCGTGAAACCTGTCATGAAGTGCTGAAAGAGCTGGGCACTAAGGACGACCTGCTGCAGGTTGCCATGGAGCTTGAGCATATCGCGCTGAACGACCCGTACTTCATCGAGAAGAAGCTGTACCCGAACGTCGACTTCTACTCCGGCATCATCCTGAAAGCGATGGGCATTCCGTCTTCTATGTTTACCGTCATCTTCGCAATGGCCCGCACCGTCGGCTGGATCGCCCACTGGAGCGAAATGCACAACGAAGGTATGAAGATTGCCCGTCCGCGTCAGCTGTACACCGGCTACGAGCAGCGCGACTTCAAATCCGATGTGAAACAAAAATAAGCAGCAATGTCGTGAACCCAACGCGCCTTCGGGCGCGTTTTTTTATGCCTATTTCTGACAGTGCGGACACCAGTAAAACGGCCTTGAGGAGAGCATAATGCGATCGATAATACCGCCGCAGCGCTCGCACTTCTTGCCTTCGCGGTGAAACACCTTAAAGCTAAAGAGCGCGCCGTGATGCTTATTGTTATCCACTTTGCCGCGCGTGCGATAGGAGAGTCTCGGGATCTCCAGCAGCGCGTGGGAGAATCTTTCAAGCTGGGACGGCGTTAACTCACTGGCTTTGTGCCGGGGCGCCAGCTCGCAGTGCCAGAGGATCTCAACCCGCAGATAGTTTCCCAGTCCCGCCAGAAAAGCCTGATCCAAAAGCAGGCCGGAAAACTGCCGGTTGCGAAAGCGCTTCGACAAAAGACGCTCCCGAACCTGCTCCGCAGTGAGCTGCATATCCAGCACGTCGGGCCCGACCCGCAGCAAAAAAGGGTGTTCCGCCAGCTGCTCTGGGGTCAGGATGGCTATTTCAGAGGCGCTATAAAGCAGAATAGCCTTATCGGCGGTCTCAAGCCTGACGCGCAGGGTTCTGCTGGTCTCCGGCTCTTCACCGCTTTTCACCACCCGCCAGACGCCGTACAGCTGATTATGGCTGTAAAGCGTTAATCCACCAGAAAAGTGGGTCAGCAGCGCCTTACCGCGGGTTTCAATACTGGAGATGGTTTGCCCTTCCAGCGCCGATTCATACGACTTAAGCTGACTGAAAGCGAACCATGCTCGGGTCAGCGGTTTCCCTTTTACCGCTGCTTCAAGGTGATCCGCCGCGCGGCGGATCTCCGGTCCTTCAGGCATACAAACTCCTTAGTCTTGCTGTTCTAATCGCCAGGCGAGCTGCTCAAGATAGCGCTGCCTGTCCTGCTTTGCCTCGAGGGCCTCCTCCAGCGTACAGGGAATAAAATGGATCGGCTGCCCCAGCGGCACCTGCGCCATTTGATAGAGATCGGCTTCGATCACGCAGGCGATGCGCGGATAGCCGCCGGTAGTCTGGGCATCGTTCATCAGCACAATCGGCCGTCCGCCGTGAGGCACTTGAACCACGCCGGGGAGCAGCCCGTGAGAAACCATCTCGCGCGTGGCGGTGCGCGTCAGCGCCTGGCCGTTGAGCCGGTAACCCATTCGGTTGCTCTGAGGATCGAGGTGCCAGGGCGCGCCCCAGAACATCCGCTGCGAGCGGGCGTCAAACTCCTGATATTCCGGGCCCGGAAGAGCGCGAATACGGTTGCCGGGCAGCAGCAGCTTCACGCCCTGCGGCCGGCTGAACGCGCGCCGTGCGGGCAGTAGTTCAAGCCGATCGCCGTCGCGCAGGCGGCGCCCCTCAAGACCGCCGATACCGGCGTTAAGATCGGTACTGCGCGATCCCATCACCACCGGAACATCGATACCGCCCGCCACCGCCAGATAGCTGCGGATCCCCAGTTTGGGCCGCCCGAGCGCCAACGTCTGCCCTGCCTTGGCCCGGGTCCGCCAGCCAATCCACACCGGCTGTCCGTCGAGGGCGGCTTCACAGGGCGCGCCGCTGAGTGCGAACCAGCTCTCCCGCTCGAACGTAACAACCGCCTGACCGAGGGTTATCTCAAGGGCTGCCGCGCCTGGATCGTTGCCCACCAGCAGGTTAGCCACCGCCAGTGCGGGAGCATCCATTGCGCCGCACAGGCCAACCCCGGACTGGCGAAAACCGCTGCGTCCGGCATCCTGCACGGAGGTAGACATCCCGGCGCGAATGATATTTAGCATACGCCCTCCTTCTGCGGCACAAAGCGCACAATGTCGCCCACCCGCAGCAGCACCGGCTCTTGCCTGCGCGCGTCAAAGAGCGCCAGCGGCGTACGGCCTATCAGTTGCCAGCCGCCCGGCGTATTCAGAGGATAGATGCCGGTATGCTCGCCGCCGATGCCTACGCTGCCGGCGGGAACCTGAATACGCGGCTCCGCGCGACGCGGGGCGTGCAGCGCGGCGGGAAGACCGCCGAAGTAGGGAAAGCCCGGCTGAAAGCCGATAAACCACACCTGATAATCTGCGGAGGCGTGCAACTCAACGACCTGTCTCGGACTCATGCCGCAGTGCTGCGCCACCTCCGCCAGGTCAGGACCTGCCTCTTTGCCGTACACCACCGGGATCTCGATGCGCCGGCTTTCGGGCTCCAGCGCCCCGCACTCTTCCCACCAGCGCTGGAGTTTCTCAATAGCGTCCAGCGCCCGCGCCTGCGGATCCTGCAGGATGACGGTAATATTATTGGCCCCGGGGATCGCTTCCAGCACTTCAGCATAGCCCGGCAGCCGCTGGGCAAGGCGCCAGATGCGCTTTTGCCCTTCCAGCGTTACGGGAGGTTCCAGCTCAAGCACTACCGCAGTTTCACCTAACAGATAACAACGCGCTCGCTGCACTTTACGTTCTCTTCATCAGGCGGGATTGGGGATATCAATAAAGGTGACGTCCAGATCGGTAGTTTCATTGAGCCACTGGCCCAGCGCCCGGACACCGCCCCGCTCGGTGGCGTGGTGGCCGGCGGCGTAAAAGTGCAGCCCCTGCTCCCGCGCCGAGTGGATAGTCTGCTCGGAGACTTCGCCAGTGATAAAGGCGTCAACCCCAAAGCGCGCCGCGGCGTCAATAAAGCCCTGACCGCCGCCGGTGCACCACGCAATACGGGAAACAGTTTCCGGCCCGGTATCGCCGCACCACAGCGGCTTGCGGCCCAGCCGCGCCTCGATCCACGAGGCCAGCTCAACGCCGGAAACCGGCATTGAGAGCTCGCCCCAGGGCACCAGCGGTTCAATGTCGCCGCAGATAGTAATCCCGAGCAGCGCCGCCAGCTGGGCGTTATTGCCCAGTTCCGGATGGGCGTCCAGCGGCAAATGCCAGCCGTAGAGGTTAATGTCGTTAGCCAGCAGGGTCTTAAGGCGCCGGCGCTTCATGCCCTGGATCACCGGCGACTCGCCTTTCCAGAAATAGCCGTGGTGCACAATGACCGCGTCGGCCTGCAGGCGCACGGCCTCATCGAGCAGCGCCTGGCTGGCGGTCACGCCGGTAATAATCTTTTTTATCTCCTCGCGGCCTTCAACCTGCAGGCCGTTCGGCGCATAGTCGCTAAAAGTGGCGCTGCTGAGCTTGTCGTTAATCAGCCGTTCCAGTTCACTGTTTTTCATTATCGCTCCTGACATCTCCATCGTGATGGCGAATACGATAGCGCCCGCGGCGGCAACCGTCGACTTCTACCTTCTGCGTCAGGCTTTTCTGGCCGCTTCATAGGCGGCAAGCGTCTCTTTTCTCGCCCGGGCATGATCGACAATCGGCTGCGGATAATCCAGCGTCACGCCCTCTTTGGTCGCCCACTGCCACGGCGTGTGGATCCATTTATCGGGCACCTCCGCCAGGGCGGGCAGCCACTGGCGAATAAATTCGCCCTTCTTATCAAAGCGCTCGCCCTGGGTGGTGGGATTGAAGATGCGGAAATAGGGTGCGGCGTCGGTGCCGGTAGAGGCAGCCCACTGCCAGCCGCCGTTGTTAGCCGCCAGATCGCCGTCGATCAGCTGCGACATAAACCAGCGCTCCCCTTCCCGCCAGTCGATCAGCAGATCTTTGACCAGAAAACTGGCGACGATCATGCGCAGGCGGTTATGCATCCAGCCTGTCTCCGCCAGCTGGCGCATGGCGGCATCGACGATCGGATAGCCGGTCTTCGCTTCCTGCCATGCTTTGAGCCGCGCCTTATCGGTGGACCATGCCACCTTTTCCGTCCAGCCAATAAAAGGCCGGTATTTGCATAATTCAGGGTGATAAGTCATCAGGTGGCGGTAGAACTCGCGCCAGATCAGCTCATTGAGCCAGACCGCACCGCGCTTGCCCTCCAGCGCCCCGGGCTGTTCCGCCAGCAGGCGATTCAGGCACTGGCGCGGCGAGAGCACGCCTGTGGTGAGGCACGCTGAAACCCGGCTGGTGCCTTCCACCGCGGGAAAATCGCGCTGCTGCTCGTACTCTCCGGCCCCTTCCTTACAGAACTGGCGCAGGCGATCGATCGCCGTTTTTTCATCCGCTGCAAACAGCGTTTCGGAAAAGGCCGCCTGCGGATAGTTAAGTTTAAGGGTGCCGATGTCCTTCACCGTAGCCGGATGTTCACGTTTCTCCGGGGCCGGTACGCAGTCAGGAAGATCCTCCTGCAGCCGTTTCACAAAAGCATTTTTAAAAGGCGTAAATACCTTATACATCTGGTGATTGCCGGTCATCACGCTGCCGGGCGCCAGTATCACGCTGTCGTCAAATCCCTGACAGGCCACCTCTTTCAGCTGTTTTTCCACCTGCGCATCGCGCAGGCGCTCGTTGACTTCATACTGATAGTTGTAAAAAAGATGGCTGACGCCATGCCCGGCGCATACCCGCTCAACTTCGCTCGCGGCGGCGGCAAAATCAGGCACTTCCCGGAACAGCAGCGGAATGCCCTTCTCTTTCAGACTTTCCCGTAAACCGTGCAGGTGGCGCTCAATAAAGGCCGCCTGCCGGGGCGACATACCGTGCGTTTTCCACTGTTCCGGCGTGGCAATGTACAGGGCCAGCACCTTTGCCTGCCGATCCCGGCAGGCGGCGGCGAGGGCCAGATTATCATGTAGACGCAGATCGCTGCGAAACCAGACCAGATGGGTGGCCATAACGCTCCTGTTGAATCGATATCCGTTGTCAGAAAATTAATTAATGGCCGTAGCGCAGGCGCAGCGATTCCGGCCAGGGATCGAAATAGCGCTGGTCGGCCAGATAAGCATCGGGATACTCCGCCATATAGTGCTTAATCAGCGTAACCGGCGCCAGCAGCGGCTGCGTGCCCTGCCGATAGCGATCGATTAGGCCCGCCAGCTCCTGGCGCTGGCGGCTGTTGAGCTGTTTACGGAAATAGCCCTGGACGTGCATCAGCACGTTAGTGTGGTTGCGGCGGCTGGAGGGCAGCGACATCAGCGCCATCAGCCGCTGGCGGTATTCGACGAAGAACTCATCCAGCGAGTCCCAGTCGCCAATCGACGCCACAAAACGCCCCAGCTCGCGGTACAGCGGCTGAGAGTGGGCCAGCAGCAGCAGTTTATAGCGGCTGTGAAACGCAATCAGCGCCCCGCGTTTAAGACCGCTGTCGCGCAGAGCGTGAAGCTCATGCAGGGCGTACACCCGCTCGACAAAATTCTCCCGCAGGTGCGGATCCTGCAGACGGCCGTCCTCTTCAACCGGCAGCCACGGGAAAGCATCCATCAGCATTTGCGTATAAATGCCGCGCCCCGCTTTACGATTATTCTTGCTGTCGGCGTCGTAGATGCGCACTCGCTCCATCCCGCAGCTCGGGGATTTAGCACAAACAATGTAACCGCACAGCCCTTCAAAGCGGGCGATTCGCTGGCGGGTAAAATCGCGCATTTTTTCGGTGAGATCCCCCTCTCGCCCGTCGCTAAAGCGCAGCTGCATGCCTTCCTGCTCGTCTTTAACCAGCCGCAATGCCGGGCGCGGCACCGGCAGGCCAATGGCCATCTCCGGACAAACAGGCTCGTAGCGCACCCAGTTTGAAAGTTCGTTGACGGCGAAATGCAGCCGCTTGTGGCCGCCGTCAAAACGTACGGACTCTCCCAGTAAACAGGCGCTAATACCGATTGGAATTTTAGTGTTCACGATGACTCCTTTATGTCTCATAAAGAAGTGTAGACGCTATTGTTACCAGAAAAGTCGGATATTGCGGCCGCCCCGGACGAAGCGGCCGGAGAGTATTACAGCAGGCCGATCTCCCGTGCGGTACGGTCAACCGCGCGGCGTGTCTTCTCCACCAGTTCATCCAGTTCTGCATGGGTTGCAACCAGCGCCGGGGCCATGATCATCCGGCCAAGGGTCGAGCGAATAATCACGCCCTCTTCAAACCCGATGGTGCGGCAACGCCAGGCCAAATCGTTCTCATTGGCATAGCGCCTGCGCGTCGCTTTATCTTCAGTAAACTGCAGCGCCGCGACCAGTCCGGAACCCTGTATTTCACCTATCAGCGGGTGCTTGTTGAAGACTTCATGCAGCGCTTTTTGCAGATACGGACCGCTGTCATCCCGCACGTTACTGACGATATTTTCGTCACGCAGCGCCTTAAGGTTGGCAATGGCCACCGCGGCGGCCACCGGGTGGCCGGAATAGGTAAGCCCGTGGGCGAAAACGCCGCCCTCGTTCACCAGAGTATCGGCGATACGCTTGCTGAGCACGACGCCGCCCATTGGCACATAGCCGGAAGTCAGGCCTTTGGCGATGGAGATCGTGTCCGGCTCAAAGCCAAAGTACTCGTGTGCAAACCATTCACCGGTGCGGCCAAAACCGCCAATAACCTCATCGGCGCACAGCAGCACATCGTATTTTCGACAGATGCGCTGAATTTCGGGCCAGTAGCTCTCCGGTGGAAAAATCATGCCGCCTGCGCCCTGGAACGGTTCGGCAATAAAGCCGGCCACGTTCTCCGCCCCCAGGGCTAGGATCTTGTCCTCCAGCTGGCGGGCACAGCTGAGGCCGAATGCCTCCGGCGTCATATCCCCGCCCTTCGCATACCAGTAGGGTTCGTCAATATGCGCCACATCCGGGATCATGCCGCCCATCTCGTGCATCGGCTTCATTCCGCCCAGCGCGGCAGCGGCCAGCGTTGAACCGTGATAGCCATTCCAGCGGCCAATCATGATCTTTTTATCCGGCTTTCCCGCCACCTGCCAGTAACGACGGACAGTGCGGATCAGCGCCTCGTTAGCTTCAGAGCCAGAGTTGGTATAAATCACATGGCTGTAGTGTTTTGGTAGCAGAGTAAAAAGCAGTTCGGAAAGCTCGATAACCGCCGGGTGTGTGGTATGAAAAAACATATTGTAGTAAGGCAACTGGGCAAACTGCGCCGCCGCCGCATCCGCCAGATCCTGGCGTCCATAGCCCAGCTGGGTACACCACAGACCAGACATGCCGTCCAGATAGCGCTTGCCGTCGTTATCCCACAGATTAAGGCGATCGCCCTTAACCATAACCCGGGCGCCTTCGGCGTTCAGCGCTTTCTGATCGAGAAAAGCGTGAATGTGGTGGCTGGCATCGGCACGCTGATAATCGGGGGTGGAGCGCCGGGACGTCATTTTATTTTCCATTAACTCTCTCCAAACAGAATTTAATCGTATTGATGAGCGCCGCACACATTATTTATCAGCGTCATTTCCATTGCCTGGTGATAAAACCATGTCGACGTAAGTATTAATTCAGCGATATTTAGAGCAATACTACTATCGTAAACCCGCCATTAATTAAACATTATTTTTTATTGCTTATGCATATCATTTTTCTTGCGTTAAAAAAATCAAGTAACAGGTACAAAGAAATCATTAATTGCAAATACTCATTTCTGATTTACCTCACACGCTTTACTTAAATAAAGAAAATTAAAAGAATAACTCTACTCTTCCGCTGCATACCCCGCGGCGGGGAAGCGGACTTTTGCACGCCTCGACATCCAGTAATAGACTGGCGAAACTACAACCAGCCCTACGAGCCAGGAGATATCTGCGCCACCGAGCGCCATGGCAGCTGGCCCGGTATAGAGCGAGGTCGACATGAACGGGATCTCCACGGCGATGCCTAGCAGATAACAAAAGATGGCACAGGCGTTGAAGTATCCGTACACGCCACCGTCGCGGCGACATCATACTCACCGTGCGCCACCAGGTAGTAATCCACCAGATTGATTGCCGTCCAGGGCACCAGTACGTACAGCAAGATGGTAATGAAATTGGTGTAGTTCACCAGGAAATTATCCTGGCCGTACACTGCAATCGCCATTTCAATCCCAAGGGTAACGATGGCGGTAATGATGCGGGCCCGGGCCAGCGGATACCAGCCGGCAATAAACGTCTGTCCGAGCGTCAGCGTGCAGAGCACGCCACAATAGAGCATCATCGAATTCGTTGCGGCTATCCCCAGCGCAAAGACGATGATAACTACCGGCGCAATCGGCCCCGTCAGTGCCACAATACCCTGTAATACATCGCCGCCCGGCGCGGCGCAGACAATGACGATCCCCAGCACCATCGGCAGGAATGAGCCGAGAATACAGCCAAAATAGCTGGCGTAAAAAACGCTTTTATCATTGGTGTTGTAAGGCATATAACGCGAATAATCAGAAACATAGGGTGCATAGGCCAGTTGCCAGAGCGCGGCAATAGAAACCGCGCCCAGAAAACCCGCGGCGTTAAACCCGTTGCGGCTGAAAAAGTCATCCGGCAGGCCGTGCACCCAGAAGATCCAAACAAAGGCCGCGAACAGCACCGTGCCTGAAATCCACGACATTGTCCGCGCGTAGGTATGAATAATGCGGTAGCCAAATATCGTTGCCCACAGGCTTAAGGCCGCAACAATCGCGATCCCGATATCGGGTGAAACTGGGGAGTAAATTTGATGAATAGACTGCCCGCCCAGCACCAGGCTTGATGCTGTAAAGCCGATGTACATCAGTACAACAATAGACACCACCAGCACTGAGCCGTAAGAACCGAACTGGCCTTTGGTTTGTACCATCTGCGGTACGCCAAGCTTTGGTCCCTGGGCTGAATGTAGCGCCATAAACACGCCGCCGATCAGGCTGCCAATAAGCAGTCCCGCCAGCGCCCAGAGAAAGGAGAGGTGAAAAATTTGTACCGCCATCGCGCCGGTGATGATGGTCAGCAGCATGATGTTTGATCCAAACCAGATGGTAAACAGATCCCGCGGCCTGCCGTGACGCTTATCACGCGGAATAGGCTGAATGGTACTCAGTTCAAGATTTTCGGCGCTGCTATTTTGCGAAATTTTCATCGTTAATCTCACTCACAAAGTGTTCGGGAAAAACGTTATCATTCCTTGCGCACAAATGCGGGGGACCATTCCCTGTTTATTTTCGGCGTATTTCACGCTGATAGATAACTCTTATTTATTATCTCATTCAAGATGCTCATGACGACCATGCGCATTTATTTTCTACGTTTAACAACCATATTTAACACTGCCACATGAACCATCAATTCCCATCGCGGATTGATAAATAAAAATTTATAAAAGATTTGTCACGAATAAAATGCAGATATTAATCCTGCATCCACTGGCGAAGGTTTTCCAGCATTGCCATACACTGGTTTAGCTGCTCCTCGCTGACAAACTCATCGGGCTTGTGCCCCTGCTCCATGCTGCCCGGCCCGCATACCAGCGTGGCGATCCCCACCTCATCAAAAAGCCCGCCTTCGGTACCGAACGCAACCGTTGAGAAGTCATCGCTGCCGGACCACTGCATTAGCCAGCGGGCAAAGTCCGACTGAGGATCGGTCAGCAGTCCAGGATAGCGGCTCAGTACCTGAAAACTAATATCGCTGTCCGGTGCGACGTTACGCATGTTGCTGCGCAGTTCACCGAAGGCATACCGCTCCAGTGCATTAATAGTCCGTCCGGTGTCGTGTCCCGGTAAGTGACGAATTTCAAAATCAAACTGGCAGGACTGGGGCACAATATTCAGCGCGCTGCCGCCCTGAATAACCCCGACCTGGATAGTGCTGAAGGGCGGCGAAAAACGCGCATCCCGGCTGGCGGACAGTTCCTCGCCCAGTACAGTAATCCGGTTAATCACCTTCGCCGCGTATTCAATCGCATTGACGCCCAGGGGTGCATAGGCCGAGTGGCAGGCCAGCCCCTCTACGCAGCAGCGCATCGCCAGCTTCCCTTTGTGCCCGTAAACCGGGCGCATTTCGGTGGGTTCGCCGACAATGCACATGGCAGGCTTGTGTGCCGATGCCCGAAGGTGCTCCACCAGGCTACGCACGCCCAAGCATCCAACCTCCTCATCGTAAGAAAAAGCCAGCCACAGCGGCATGCGCAGCGAACCTGAAAGAAAATCCGGCAGCGCTGCCAGCACGCAGCCAATAAATCCCTTCATATCCGCGCTACCGCGGCCGTAAATCCGGCCATCACGTCGGGTGGCGCTAAACGGCGGTACCGTCCAGGATTGACCGTCTACCGGTACGACATCAGTGTGCCCGGAGAGCATTACGCCGCCATCTTCATCAGGGCCAATGCGGGCCAGCAGATTTGCCTTTTTACCCTGCTCATCGTAAAAGCGCCGGGTGATTATGCCCTTCGACGAGAGAACGTCGTCAATAAAGTCGATCATCGCCAAATTTGACTCCCGGCTGGTGGTGTCGAAAGCCAGCAGCCGGGCAAGCAGACTCTCCAGAGCACTATTCATCGCCGGGTACGCCGTAACCCGGGGCCTGGCGTGGATCCTGCGCCCTGGTCAGGTAGTCCTGCATCTGCGGCCTGTACGCCTGCCACAGCCGCGCCAGCTCGCCAATTGGATCCTCATCGCGCCAGTCAACGCGAAGATCCACCAGCAGCCAGGGCTGTTCACCCGCCACCTTCAGCGCCGCGGAGTGGACAGGCCCTGCCTCACCGCCTTTCGCCAGTCCGGCCTGCAGGGCCGCCATAAGACGATCGGCTAGATCGCCAGGGCACGCCTCAAAGGTCGCGACCATTGCGTCTATCACGCCAGGGTTTGCCAGCATATTGCCGGCTGCCACGCAGTCATTTCCGCGAACAATATGATGTGTTCCCAGCGTTTTCTCGCCGCTAAAGGCAGCAATATTACCCGCGGCATCAATGGCAACCACCTGCCGCCAGGCGCTAAACGCATCCTCTGCCAGCGCCTGCGCCAGCGCGCTCTGCACGCCGCTGCCCTCTTCCAGATGCGCCAGCGTGCGGATCCCCAGCAGCGGCAGCGTAATATTCTGGCTGGAGACGGCACCTGTCATCGCCGCTACCCACGGGCAGCGTGCACCTACCGCAATACTTGAGGAGCTAATCGCAATCCCAAGCTGTCCGGTTCTGGCGCATCGCGCCGTTACAGAAAATGTCATCCCCGCTCCTTATTGCGTGGTCCAGCCGTCGGGAATGACGGCGATAATGTCAATCTCCGTCAGCCACTGCGGCTGTGCCAGCGCGGAGACAACCAGCCCGGTGGAGATGGGAAACACGCCCTTGAGCCACTTGCCCACTTCCCGATAGACCGGCTCGCGATAGCGCGGATCGATAATGTAGGTGGTCGTTTTAACAATGTGGGAGAGGTCGCTTCCCGCCTCTTCCAGCAGCTGCTTAACGTTTTTCATTGCCTGCTCTGCCTGCGCCTGCGGGTCGCCGAGTCCGACCAGATTGCCCTCAAAATCAGTGCCTACCTGACCACGGACGTACACGGTATTCCCCGCGCGTACCGCCTGGCAGAGATCGTTATCCAGCGTCTGGTTCGGATAGGTCTCTTTGGTATTAAACATGCGAATACGGGTGTGTGTTGGCATCTTTAGATCCTGATTAAAGTTAGCGTGAGCGTTTAACGATCCTGCTTATCCGCCGGCGGCAGATAAGCGCTGTACTTGCGCTGGGTGGCAATATGATCGGCAATATGTTTTGCGTCATGCCAGACGCCCCAAATAAAGGTCGAGCCCCGGCGCGAAAGCCACGGTAAGCCCAAAAAGTAGATCCCCGACTCGCTGGAAACGCCGCGCTGGTGCTGTGGCCTGCCGCTGGCATCAAATGCCTGAACATCCAGCCAGCGATAATCAACGGCGTAGCCTGTAGCCCAGATAATGGTGCTGATGCCCGCCTCGTGGAGATTAAGGGATGACAGCGGTGCGGTCATACACTCGGGATCGGGTAAGAAGTGCCGCGCCTGCTCCTCGGTGGGAAAATCGAGGCCGTTGCGGGCGATATAAGCATCCGCAGCATCCAGCAGCGAAAGATAGTTTTCGTCGCCGCGGCGGATATTGTCCGCAAGGTTGGCGGCAAACGTCACCTGTCCGCTTTCGTCGAAGGCCTCAGTTACGCCCACGAGGTGGATCCCCTGATGCGCCAGCTGGCGAAAATCAACGGTATGACCACCTCGCGCCCCGCTGACGGCAATAGTGACGTGCTCTTTACCCGGCGCGCTGGCGGAGGCATCCCACAGTCCCAGCACGCCAAGCCACCAGCAAAAATCGCGTCCGCGATAGGCGCGCGGTGGTCGATCGTGCGGCCCCACCGACAAATACACTTTTTTCCCGGCGCGGTTAAGTTCATCGGCAATCTGCACGCCGGACGATCCCGCACCTACCACCAGCACCGCCCCTTCCGGCAGCTGCTGCGGATTGAAGTAATGGGCAGAATGGATCTGATACAGCGCGTCGTCCTTCGGCGCGATGGAGGGGATGACCGGCGTCTGAAAGGGGCCGGTTGCGGCGACAATTCGCTGGGCCTCTATCACACCTTCGGAGGTTTCAACAGTGAAACCAGGGCGTCCCTGATTGCGCACGACCCGCGTCACCTCAACCCCGGTGCGCACCGGCGCTTCAAATTTGCGGGCATAGGCTTCAAAGTAATCTGCTACCGCGTCTTTGCCGACAAAGCTGTCCGGCGCGGCGCCCTCAAATACCATCCCCGGGAAACGGTCGTGCCAGGCAGGGCCGTTGGCCACCAGCGAGTCCCAGCGCCCGGTGCGCCAGGCCTGCGCAATGCGGTGCTTTTCCAGCACAAGGTGCGGGATACTGTTTTTGGTCAAATGTTCGCTCATGGCGACACCCGCCTGTCCGGCGCCTACAACGAGGGTATCAATTACGGTTTTTTCAACGGTCATTTTTATATCCTTCGACTGGCAGTTACTCAGGTGTCACCAACCACCTCACCGGGGATAATGTTATGCAACCGTTAAAAAAGATAAATTATTATAAAAATGGGGATTAAGAATAAATTTATGAGGCTCGGGCAAGCAAACCTGCCAACGGCGTGAAGGCAGTCCTGCTGCTGTGGGTTATGTCATCGGCGGCAAGCCCAAATCGACACTGCGGCAATAATCCATAAACAACCGCGTAGGCCGGGTCGGCTCGCTGTTGCACAGATATGCCATTGCCAGCTGGGACGACTTCATTTCATCCATAATCTCAACGCACTTCACCGACTGCCCATCGTAAGTCACCGGTATTATCGGCCGGGTTACCAGGAGCGAAAATCCCAGCCCCTGGCCAACCATACAGCGCACCATTTCAATGGACGGCGAGCTGTAGGCTATCGCCGGCGAATAGCCCTTTTCGCGGAAGATGTTGATGAAATAATGTTTGCTGGGCACCACATCGAGCAGAATCATCGGCTCAGTGCTCAGCTCTGCCAAAGTAACCCGGCTGCGGCTGGCGAGTGGATGCCCGGCAGGCAGCAGCGCGTAGGGTTTTTCCGGGGCATTAAGATGCTCCTTGCTGATGGTGCCATCGAGATCCAGATCGTAGAGAAACGCGAGATCAAAGCGCCCGCGCTGAAGTCCGTGGGAAATCTCATGCTGCTCGCCGTCGTGTACGTGGAGAGTAATGTCCGGGTAGATTTTTTTAAATCCGGCGATCAGGCGCGGCATGTACAGCGGCGCGGCAGTTTCAAAGCAGCCCACCGATACGGTACCGGACACCATATCGTTGTCAGCGCGGGAATTTTGTTCGAACTGCCAGGCCAGCTGGAGCAGCGTTTTAGCTTTCTCATAGAAGCGTTGCCCGCTGGGCGTAATAGAAACCCCCTGCGCGTGGTGGCGAATGAAGAACTGCTGATCGAACATCTCCTCAAGGGTTTTAATGGCGATAGAAATTGAAGGCTGGGCAATATGCTGCTGGCGACTGGCCTCGGCAATGCTCTGACATTCAACAACGGCGATGAAATATTTGAGCTGTTTCAGCGTGAAGTGGGGCATAGATAACCTTATTTTTTATTATGACTGCAAAGCACCTGAACACATTTAGCCTGAGCACCGGGCACCCGCAAGCGAGTCATCACCGCTTTGCGAGCGGAAACGTTAAAAAAATGTAAATTCAACATTTTCCAAAAGTACATCTGCAATTGAACAAGGTGCTTAACAGACAATACTTTTTGCACTGTTAAGAACACAAATAATGAATACTTATTCCGCTCTTCACGCCTTAGCTCACGGGAGTCGCGCTCTGCCCTCATTTTTTATTGGTCGTTCCTCTCTTTTTCATCGTTTCTCCCGGCAGCCAACTGCGGCACTCTGTTCTGAGTTAACAAACCAACAACATTTTGCCGCTTCACCGGAAAATACCACGCCGAACAAGAAGGAAATCGCGATGCACGACAGACCGTTCTGGGAAAAGAAACTGCAGGAACAGCGCTTTATCCGTCACGCCATCATTGCAGGCCAACCGTGGGTAACCCGCAGCGGAAAAACGGTGCCGGTGGTGGATCCAGCCAGCAATCGGGTTCTCGCTGAGGTCACCGCCTGCCAGTCCGCGGATATTGACGCCGCGGTAGCCTCGGCGCGTGATACTTTCCAATCAGGCGTATGGGCAACGCCGGCCCTGCGCAAAGCGGCACTTTTCCGCCTCTCTCAGCTGATCCTTGAACATCGGGAGGAGCTGGCCCTGCTGGAAAGTGTCAGTATGGGTAAGCCGGTTAACGATGCGCTAACCATAGATATTCCCGGTGCCGCAGCGGTTTTCAGCTGGTACGCCGAGAGCATTGATAAGCTTTACGATAGCGTCGCGCCCACCGCGCCCGGCTCGCTGGCCACCATTACCCGGGCACCGGTGGGCGTGGTTGCCGCCGTGGTCCCGTGGAATTTCCCGCTGGATATTACTGCCTGGAAACTGGGCCCGGCGCTGGCTGCAGGCAACTGCGCAATCCTGAAGCCCTCGGAGAACTCGCCTTTTACGGCGCTGCGGCTGGGCGAGCTGGCGCTGGAGGCGGGTATTCCGCCGGGCGTACTTAATGTTGTTACCGGGCTGGGTACGGAGGCGGGCGCCGCACTGGGGTTACACAACGATATCGATGTCATAACCTTCACCGGATCGACGGCGGTGGGAAAAGCGTTTATGCAGTATTCGGCCCAGTCTAATCTCAAACAGGTGTGGCTGGAGTGCGGAGGTAAAAGCGCCAATATCATTTTTGCCGACTGCCAGGATCTGGAGCGGGCAGCGGAGAAAGCGGCTTTCGGCATCTGCTTTAATCAGGGCGAGGTGTGCTCCGCTAACTCTCGTCTGCTGGTGCAGCGGGAAATCTATCCCCGCTTCATGGATATCCTTATCGGCAAGCTCGCTGACTGGATGCCGAAGCACCCGCTCGATCCCCATGCCAGAATGGGCGCGATGGTCAGCGCGGCGCACAAGCAGAAGGTGATGGATTTTATCACAAAGGCTCAGCGCGAAGGTGCCACGCTGCTTGCGGGGGGCCGTGATACCCTCATTGAGGGCGTAGCGAACTACGTGCAGCCTACAGTACTCGGCAACGTTTCAGAGTCAATGAGTATCTGGAAAGATGATGTATTTGGACCGGTGCTGGCCGTACGCGCCTTCGACAGCGAGGACGAGGCCATTGCGCTTGTCAATAACCATATATATGCCCTTGCAGTTTCGGTGTGGACCGACTCTCTGCGCCGCGCGCATCGGGTGGCCGGGCGGCTCTGCGCGGGAACGGTATCCGTAAATACCGTTGACGCACTCGACGTTACGGTTCCCTTCGGCGGTAACCGACAGTCTGGTTTTGGCCGTGATTTATCCCTGCACGCCTTTGACAAGTTCACTACCTTAAAAACAACCTGGTTTCAGCTCAGTTAGTTAAAGCCCAGACAGCAAAATGCCGACCCGGGGTCGGCATTTTTACCTTTTTTGCAGCGCGGCTTAGTAGAAGTCGCAGGCCACTTTTTCTGCCTGATCCATCCACACCGGTTTATCGCTGGTTTTTGACCATACGCGATGCAGGTAGCTGTAAAAACGACTGCGGTCTTTCCAGAACAGCATCACCGGCAGGGCCAGGATACCGGCGACCACGGCGAAAGCGCGGCGCATAAATACAACGTGTGCTGGATACTCTTTGTACATAGTCTCTCCCCTCTTACAGGCCGGCAATCTACGCCGGTAAATATTGTCTGGCTAAAATAGTAACGCTCTGTTTGTAATTTTACTACTCATCCGACCACTTTTTTAGCGTCTTTTTGTGCTTATTTCAGCCGGATTAGGTAACTAAGTTACATAAAAGTTAAATTAATACTAACCATTAGTAAATAAATGGCTTTGGCGCTCTTTATACTTTTTTTACATCCCCGCCCGCGTTTTTTGCGACATCTTTGCAGCGTAAATTTTACTGTTTCTTCCGTTCATAGATAACGGAGGTGAACCGTGGGCGCAGGCGCTATTGCCGGCATCGTGCTGGTACTTTTATTAATGGGCTATCTGATTTACGCCCTGCTCAATGCGGAGGCCTTCTGATGGCGGCTCAGGCATTTTTACTGCTAGCCAGTTTTTTACTGGTGCTGCTGCTCGCCGCGCGTCCGCTGGGCACGCTGCTGGCAAAACTTATTGCCGGCGAGGCTCTGCCGGGGACAGCGCGGATCGAGCGCGGGCTTTGGCGCGCGCTGGGTGTTGCGCAGCAGGAGATGGGCTGGCGCCAGTATCTGCTGGCAATTTTACTTTTCAACGCGGCGGGCGGCGTGCTGCTGTTCGCTATCCTGATGTGCCAGCATCTCCTGCCTTTTAATCCGCAGGATCTTCCCGGCCTGTCGTGGGATCTGGCGCTTAACACGGCGGTAAGTTTCGTTACAAACACCAACTGGCAGGCCTACGCCGGGGAAAGCACCCTCAGCTATTTCAGCCAGATGGTCGGTCTGACGGTGCAAAACTTCCTTTCTGCCGCCACCGGTATCGCCATCGCCTTTGCCCTGATCCGCGGCTTTTGCCGCCGCAGCGCGGAGACTGTCGGTAACGCCTGGGTGGACATCGTGCGCATCACCCTGTGGGTGCTGCTGCCGCTGTCGCTGATTATTGCGCTGGTCATGATCCAGCAGGGCGCGCTGCAAAACATACTGCCCTATCAGCACTTCACTTCGCTGGAGGGCGTTAAAGGCGTACTGCCGATGGGACCGGTAGCCTCGCAAGAAGCAATAAAGATGCTCGGCACCAACGGCGGCGGGTTCTTTAACGCCAACTCCAGCCATCCTTTTGAAAACCCGACGGCCCTGACCAACGTCATTCAGATGCTGGCGATCTTCCTGATCCCGGCGGCGCTCTGTTTTGCGTTTGGCGACGCGGTGAAAGACCGCCGTCAGGGACATACGCTGCTGTGGGCGATGACGCTGATCTTCGTCGCCTGCGCGGCGGTTGTGATGTGGGCTGAGCTGCGCGGCAACCCGCACTTTCTGACGCTCGGCGCCGACAGCGCCGCCAATATGGAAGGGAAAGAGAGCCGCTTCGGCATTCTCGCCAGCAGCCTGTTTGCGGTTGTCACCACTGCCGCCTCCTGCGGCGCGGTTAACGCGATGCACGACTCGTTTACCGCGCTGGGCGGGATGGTGCCGATGTGGCTGATGCAGATTGGCGAAGTGGTGTTTGGCGGCGTGGGTTCAGGCCTGTACGGGATGCTGCTGTTTGTCCTGCTGGCGGTATTTATCGCCGGGCTGATGGTGGGGCGAACCCCGGAGTATCTCGGCAAAAAAATTGACGTGCGGGAGATGAAAATGACCGCGCTGGCCATCCTGGTCACCCCGGCGCTGGTACTGCTCGGCACCGCCCTGGCGCTGATGACCGACGCTGGTCGGGCGGCAATCTTCAACCCGGGCATCCACGGCTTTAGCGAAGTGCTGTACGCCGTCTCGTCGGCGGCCAATAACAACGGCAGCGCCTTTGCCGGGCTCAGCGCCAACTCGCCGTTCTGGAACTGTCTGCTGGCATTCTGCATGTTCGCTGGCCGCTTCGGCGTCATTGTGCCGGTGATGGCGATCGCCGGTTCGCTGGCGGCCAAGAAAAGCCAGCCCGCCAGCCCCGGCACGCTCCCTACCTGCGGGGCGCTGTTCATCGGCCTGCTGATTGGCACCGTCATTCTGGTGGGTGCCCTGACCTTTATTCCTGCGTTGGCCCTGGGGCCGGTAGCAGAACACCTTATTCAGCTGTAGGAGCGGCGCACAATGAGTCGTAATCAACCGGGGCTTCTTGAGCCCAGCCTGGTGCGCCAGGCCCTGCTGGACGCCGTTAAAAAACTAAGCCCGATGGTGCAGTGGCGAAATCCGGTCATGTTTATTGTCTGGCTGGGCAGCATTCTCACTGCCCTGCTGGCGGCGGCGATGGCGACGGGCCACCTGTCCGGCAGCGCCGGATTCACCGCCGCGATCGGCCTGTGGCTGTGGTTTACCGTGCTGTTCGCTAATTTTGCCGAGGCGCTGGCGGAAGGACGCAGCAAGGCGCAGGCCAACAGCCTGAAAGGCGTTAAAAAAACGGCATTCGCCCGCCGGCTGCGCGCCCCGCAGCGCGATGCCCAAATGGATCACGTGCCCAGCGAGGAGCTGCGCCGGGACGACATCGTGCTGGTTGAGGCTGGCGATATCATTCCCTGCGACGGCGAGGTTATCGAAGGCGGTGCATCGGTAGATGAAAGCGCCATCACCGGTGAATCCGCGCCGGTGATCCGCGAATCCGGCGGCGATTTCGCCTCGGTAACCGGGGGAACCCGCATTCTGTCCGACTGGCTGGTGATCCGCTGCAGCGTCAACCCCGGCGAAACGTTCCTCGACAGAATGATCGCCATGGTGGAAGGCGCCCAGCGGCGCAAAACCCCTAACGAGGTGGCCCTGACGATTCTGCTGGTTGCCCTGACGCTGGTCTTTCTGCTGGCGACCGCCACCCTGTGGCCCTTCTCGGCCTACGGCGGTACGCCGGTAAGCGTAACCGTGCTGGTGGCGCTGCTGGTGTGTCTGATCCCCACCACCATCGGCGGGCTGCTCTCCGCCATTGGCGTCGCGGGCATGAGCCGCATGCTCGGCGCCAACGTGATTGCCACCAGCGGCCGCGCCGTCGAGGCCGCGGGCGACGTGGACGTACTGCTGCTGGATAAAACCGGCACCATTACCCTCGGCAACCGCCAGGCGTCAGCATTTTTGCCCGCACCGGGCATCGACGAGCGCGCGCTGGCGGATGCCGCCCAGCTGGCCTCGCTGGCGGATGAAACTCCCGAAGGCCGCAGTATCGTGGTGCTGGCCAAGCAGCGTTTTAACCTGCGGGAGCGCGACGTGCAGGGTTTACAGGCGACGTTTGTTCCTTTTACTGCCCAGACCCGCATGAGCGGGATCAACGTTCAGAACCGCATGATCCGCAAAGGCTCAGTGGACGCGATCCGCCGCCACGTGGAAACCAGCGGCGGCCACTTCCCGTCGCAGGTCGATAAGCAGGTAGAGAGCGTGGCCCGGGAGGGCGGCACGCCGCTGGTAGTGGTGGAAGGCGCGCAGGTGCTCGGGGTTATCGCCCTGAAAGACATTGTGAAGGGCGGTATTAAGGAGCGCTTCGCCCAGCTGCGCAAGATGGGGATCAAGACGGTGATGATCACCGGGGATAACCGGCTGACGGCCGCCGCTATCGCCGCCGAGGCCGGGGTGGACGACTTTCTCGCCGAGGCAACGCCGGAAGCCAAGCTGGCGCTGATCCGCCAGTACCAGAGCGAGGGGCGGCTGGTGGCAATGACCGGCGACGGCACCAACGATGCACCGGCGCTGGCCCAGGCCGACGTTGCGGTGGCGATGAACTCCGGCACCCAGGCGGCAAAAGAAGCCGGCAACATGGTGGATCTGGACTCCAACCCCACCAAGCTGATTGAGGTGGTGCACATCGGCAAGCAGATGCTGATGACCCGCGGATCGCTTACCACGTTCAGCATTGCCAACGACGTGGCGAAATATTTCGCCATTATTCCGGCCGCGTTTGCGGCGACCTACCCGCAGCTGAACGCCCTGAACGTGATGCACCTGCACTCGCCGGCATCGGCAATCCTCAGCGCGGTGATCTTCAACGCGCTGATCATTATTTTCCTGATCCCGCTGGCGCTGCGCGGCGTGAGCTACAAGCCGCTGTCGGCGGCGGCAATGCTGCGCCGCAACCTGTGGATTTACGGCCTCGGCGGCCTGCTGGTGCCGTTTATCGGCATCAAAATTATCGATCTGCTGCTGACCCTGTTCGGTCTGGTTTAAAGGAGTTTATGATGGCGACACTGCGCCCTGCCCTGCTGATTTTGCTGTTTTTAACCTGTATCACCGGCGGCGCCTATCCGCTGCTGACCACCGCTCTCGGCCAGTGGTGGTTTCACGATCGGGCGAACGGCTCGCTTATTATCACCGACGGCCAGCTGCGCGGCTCCCGCCTGATTGGCCAGTCGTTCACTTCGGCGAAATATTTTCACGGACGTCCTTCCGCCACCGCCGACAGCCCCTATAATCCACTGGCTTCCGGCGGCAGCAACCTGGCCGCCAGCAATCCGGCGCTGGACGATGCAGTGCGCGCCCGGGTGGCGCAGCTGCATACAGAAAACCCGCAGGCCAGCGGTGCGGTTCCTCTGGCGCTGGTCACCGCTTCGGCGAGCGGCCTGGACGGCGGCCTGCCCCCGCAGGCGGTGCGCTGGCAGATCCCGAGAGTCGCGGAAGCCCGTAATATTCCCGCCGGAACGCTGGAGGCGCTGGTGACAGAACATACCGAACGCCCCCCGGTCGGCTTTATCGGCCTGCCGGTGGTGAATATTGTTGCCCTTAACCTTGCGCTGGATGCCCTGAAGCAACCCTGAGGACCGAGAATGACCGACGAACCGCAGCGCCCCGATCCCGATCGCCTGCTGGCGCACGCCGAGCGCTGGCACCGCGGCAGGCTAAAGATCTTTTTTGGCGCCTGCGCGGGCATCGGGAAAACATGGGCGATGCTGAGCGAGGCCCAGCGGCTGCGCGCTCAGGGACTGGATATTCTGATCGGCGTGGTGGAAACCCACGGCCGGGCGGAAACCGAAGCGCTGCTGGACGGGCTGTCTGTCCTGCCGCAGCGGCGCCTGCGCCACCGGGAGCGCCAGGTAAGCGAATTCGATCTGGATGCCGCCCTCGCCCGCCGCCCGGCGCTGATCCTGATGGACGAACTGGCGCACACCAACGCGCCCGGCTCCCGTCATCCCAAACGCTGGCAGGACGTCGAGGAGCTGCTCGATGCCGGCATCGATGTCTTTACTACCGTCAACGTCCAGCATCTGGAAAGCCTCAATGATGTGGTCAGCGGGGTGACCGGCATTCGGGTGCGCGAAACGGTGCCCGATCCTTTTTTTGACGCCGCCGACGAGGTGGTGCTGGTGGATCTCCCGCCGGACGATCTGCGTCAGCGCCTGCGTGAAGGCAAGGTGTATATCGGCGGGCAGGCCGAGCGCGCCATCGAACATTTCTTTCGCAAAGGCAATCTGATTGCCCTGCGCGAGCTGGCCCTGCGCCGCACCGCGGATCGGGTGGACGACCAGATGCGCGCCTGGCGCGACCGGCAGGGAGAGGAGAAGGTCTGGCACACCCGGGATGCCATTCTGCTATGTATCGGACACAGCGGCGGCAGCGAAAAGCTGGTGCGCACCGCCGCCCGGCTGGCGGCAAAATTTGGCAGCGTCTGGCACGCGGTGTATGTCGAAACGCCGGAACTGCACCGCCTGCCGGAACACCAGCGGCGCAGTATCTTCGCCGCCCTGCGGCTGGCCCAGGAGCTGGGGGCCGAAACGGCAACCCTGGCGGATCCCGAAGAAGATCGCGCAGTGCTGCGCTACGCCCGGGAGCATAACCTGGGAAAAATCGTGATTGGCCGCCGCAGCCGCCGCCGCGGATGGCCGCGGGAGTCGTTTGCCGATCGGCTGGCGCGGCGCGGGCCGGATCTGGATCTGGTGATCATTGCCCTCGAAGAGCATCAGCCGCCGGTTGCGCGCGCTGCCGATGGTCGGGTATGGCACGACCGCTGGCGCGCCCAGCTGCGGGGATGCGCGGCGGCGCTGGCGCTGTGCGCGCTGATAACGCTTGTCGCCAGCCAGTTTCTCACCGCGTTCGACGCCGCCAACCTGGTGATGCTCTATCTGCTGGGCGTGGTGGTTATCGCCCTGCTGTATGGCCGCTGGCCGTCTGTACTGGCCACCTTTATCAACGTCGCCAGCTTCGATATTTTCTTTATCGCCCCGCGCGGCACCCTTGCGGTGTCCGACGTACAGTATCTGCTGACCTTTGGCGTGATGCTCACCGTGGGGCTGACCATTGGCAATCTTACCGCCGGGGTGCGCTATCAAGCGCGCGTGGCCCGCTATCGCGAGCAGCGCACCCGCCACCTGTACGAAATGTCGAAAGCGCTGGCGCGCGGCCGCAGCCGGGAAGACGTAGCGGCCACCAGCGAAGCCTTTGTTCACTCCACCTTTAATGCCGGCAGCCTGGTACTGCTGCCGGATGGCGACGGGCACCTCGCGCCGCTCACGGACGGCGGCGGTATCACCCGCCGGGACGACGCCATTGCGCGCTGGAGCTTCGAAAAAGGCCAGCCCGCCGGAGCCGGCACCGACACGCTGCCCGGCGTACCCTGGCTGTGCCTGCCGCTTAAAACAGAGCAAAAGGTGCACGGCGTGCTGATCGTCGAGCCTGGCGATCTGCGCCAGCTGATGCTGCCCGAACAGAAGCGGCTGCTGGAGACCTGCACCCTGCTGGTCGCCAGCGCCCTGGAGCGCCTGGCGCTAACCGACAGCGAAGCACAGGCGCGGCTGTCGAGCGAGCGTGAGAGCATTCGCAACGCACTGCTGGCGGCGCTATCCCACGATCTACGCACCCCGCTGACGGTATTGTTCGGCCAGGCCGAGATCCTGACCCTCGATCTGGCGGCCGACGGCTCGCCCCGCGCCGCGCAGGCAAATGAAATTCGCCAGCACGTGCTCAACACCACCCGGCTGGTGAATAACCTGCTGGACATGGCGCGGATCCAGTCCGGCGGCTTTAATTTACGCAAAGAGTGGCTGACGCTGGAGGAAGTGGTGGGCAGCGCTATTCGCACGCTGGAGCCGGGACTGGGCGGCCGCCACATTCAGCTCAGCCTCGGCGATCCGCTGACGCTTATCCACGTGGACGGCGCGCTGTTTGAGCGGGTGCTTATCAACCTGCTGGAAAACGCGGTGAAGTACGCCGGTCCGGCAGCCGATATCGGCATTCGCGCAGTCAGCAAACAACGAGGGCTACAGCTCGAAGTCTGGGACAGCGGCCCCGGCATTCCGGCTGGTCAGGAGCAGGCCATCTTTGCTAAATTTGCCCGGGGCCACAAAGAGTCTGCCATCCCGGGCGTCGGGCTCGGGCTGGCGATTTGCCAGGCCATTGTCGAGGTACACGGCGGCGAACTACACGCCCGCAATGCGCCGGAAGGCGGTGCCTGTTTTGCGGTCACTCTGCCGCCGGAAGTCCCGCCCGCGCTGGATGATTATGTTGAGGAAACATGATTAACGTACTGATTGTTGAAGATGAACAGGCTATTCGCCGCTTTCTGCGCAGCGCGCTGGAGGGCGACGGCCTGCGGGTTTATGAGGCAGAAACCCTGCAGCGCGGCCTGCTGGAAGCGGCAACCCGCAAGCCGGATCTGGTTATTCTCGATCTCGGACTGCCGGACGGCGACGGCGTGGAGTTTATTCGCGACTTTCGCCAGTGGAGCGCCGTGCCGGTAATTGTTCTTTCTGCCCGGGCCGAAGAAGCGGACAAAATCACCGCCCTCGATGCCGGGGCCGATGATTATCTCAGCAAGCCCTTCGGTATCGGCGAGCTGCAGGCCCGGCTGCGGGTCGCCCTGCGCCGCCACGGCGGCGGCGAACAAAATCAGCCGCTGTATAGCTTCTCCGGCATACAGGTCGACATCGCCAGCCGCCGCATCCGCCGCGGTGACGAAGAGATTCACCTGACGCCTATTGAATTCCGCCTGCTGGCCGTTTTACTCAACAACCACGGGAAAGTCCTCACCCAGCGCCAGCTTCTGAGCCAGGTCTGGGGGCCGAATGCCGTCGAACACAGTCACTATTTGCGCATATATATGGGGCACCTGCGGCAGAAACTGGAAAAGGATCCGGCGCGCCCGCAGCATTTATTAACCGAAACGGGAATTGGATATCGTTTTATGCTGTGAATAGTTATTCATTATTGTTTTTATTTGAATACTCATTCACCAACTTTATTTGAAAATGAAGGGTGTTATTTAATAATATAATTAAAAACATTAAATTAACATTTACAATACATTCATATAATTAATTGCGTTCCTTTTTGATATTTCTTGCGCTTATTTATCCTTAAGGCTATTTTAGCGATCTGGCTCACAACTATTAATTCCTCCGGCGTTAAAATGAGCCCGCATTTAGAAATAAATCATCGAGGTGAATACCATGGAAAATAATAACCGAACAATGCCCCACATCAGGCGAACAACCCATTTAATGATGTTCTCCCACCGCAACAGCTTCGATTTTCACTTCTTTAACGCCCGATAGTCACTCTGACTACGGGTGCCTCAGCGTACAGGTCTTTCCTTAAGCTCATACCCAACATAATTCGAGCTGCATACCGGCAGCGCATAAACTCATCCCCGGGACCTTACTGACGTAAGCGACTGTGGTGAATGATTGCCGCTAATGCCCGTGCTGCAAGAAGTATGCTGGATATATACAGATTTTAACCTGTAGCCCACGCACTCGCCCCCAATAAATCCAATATCAATTAGTCTCCGGGCTAAATGGATTTATTATACCTGAAAAGCAATATCCTGATTTTATTATCAGTGACCTCATATTGCCTTTTATCCGGAATGCACAATTTCCCTGACAGGAAATTGAAGGCCTGCTATTACCTGAATTAAAGAGATGAAAATGTCTGAATTAAAAATTGCTGTTAGCCGCGACTGCCCAACCTGCTTTAGCACTTCGCGTACGTTAGTGCCTACCGATCACACCCAGTTTATTGACGTTGCTGCCGCCGTATTGTCAGTCGAGGATATTGAATGTGGCAAGCTCGACGAAATAGACGCCACCGGCTATAACCTGCCGGTCTTTATTGCGCTGGCAAAAGAGGAATCGGTACCGGCGGATTATTTGCCACGCATTCAGGGCGTCTTCGAGCACGATGAAATCCGCAATGACTTTTATGGCCGCCAGCTTGAAGCCGCCGCGCACAAATATGAAACCCAGCTGCGCCCGCCGTTTTTCAGCGCGCTGGTGGACTACGTAAACCAGGGCAACAGCGCGTTTGACTGCCCCGGACACCAGGGCGGCGAATTCTTCCGCCGCCATCCGGCGGGCAATCAGTTTGTCGAATACTTCGGCGAAACGCTGTTCCGCTCGGATCTGTGCAACGCCGACGTGGCGATGGGCGATTTGCTGATCCACGAAGGGGCGCCCTGCAACGCCCAGCAGCACGCGGCAAAAGTGTTCAACGCCGATAAAACCTACTTTGTGCTGAACGGCACATCCTCATCCAACAAGGTGGTGCTCAACGCGCTGCTGACGCCGGGCGACCTGGTGCTGTTTGACCGCAATAACCATAAGTCCAACCACCACGGCGCGCTGCTGATGGCGGGCGCAACCCCGGTGTATCTCGAAACCGCACGTAACCCCTACGGCTTTATCGGCGGTATTGACGCCCACTGTTTTGAAGAGCCGTACCTGCGCAAGCTGATTGCTGATGCCGCGCCGCAGCGTGCCGCCGACGCCCGCCCGTTCCGCCTGGCGGTTATCCAGCTCGGCACTTACGACGGGACGATTTATAACGCCCGTCAGGTGGTGGATAAGATTGGCCACCTGTGCGACTACATCCTGTTTGACTCGGCCTGGGTCGGCTACGAACAGTTTATCCCGATGATGGCCGACTGCTCGCCGCTGCTGCTGGAGCTGAACGAAAACGATCCGGGGATCCTGGTGACGCAGTCGGTTCATAAACAGCAGGCGGGCTTCTCTCAAACCTCGCAGATCCATAAAAAAGACAGCCACATCAAAGGGCAAACGCGCTATGTGCCGCACAAGCGTCTGAATAACGCCTTTATGATGCACGCCTCCACCAGCCCCTTCTATCCGCTGTTTGCCGCACTGGATATCAACGCCAAAATGCACGAGGGCCAGGCCGGACGCAATATGTGGATGTCCTGCGTCGAGAACACTATCGAGGCCAGGAAGCTAATTCTCAACAACTGCCGCCACATCCGCCCGTTCGTACCCGAGCAGGTTGACGGTAAGCCGTGGCAGGACTGGGAAACCCGGACTATCGCCAGCGATCGCCGCTTTTTCCACTTCGTTCCCGGCGAATCGTGGCACGGTTTTGAGGGCTACGCCGAGCACCAGTATTTCGTCGATCCCTGCAAGCTGCTGCTGACCACGCCGGGCATCAATGCTGCCACTGGCGAATATGAAACTTTCGGCGTGCCGGCCACCATTCTCGCTAACTTCCTGCGGGAAAATGGCGTGGTGCCGGAAAAATGCGATCTCAACTCCATTCTGTTCCTGATGACGCCGGCCGAGGATATGGCCAAGCTGCAGCAGCTGGTCGCGCTGCTGGTACGTTTTGAAAAACTGCTGGAGTCCGACGCGCCGCTGGAAGAGGTACTGCCGTCGATTTATCACCAGTACGCGCAGCGCTACGCGGGCTATACCCTGCGCCAGCTTTGCCAGGAGATGCACCAGATCTACGCCCGCCACGATGTGAAGCAGCTGCAAAAAGAGATGTTCCGCAAAGCGCACTTCCCGCGCGCCGTAATGAACCCGCAGGAGGCGAACTATGCCTATCTGCGCGGAGAAGTGGATCTGGTTCCGCTGTCTCAGGCGGAAGGCCGCATCGCGGCGGAAGGCGCGCTGCCCTACCCGCCGGGCGTACTGTGCGTCGTGCCGGGAGAAATCTGGGGTGATGCCGTACTGCGCTACTTCACTGCGCTGGAAGACAGCATCAACCAGCTTCCGGGTTTTGCACCGGAGCTGCAGGGGGTTTATCTCGAAGAACGGGATGGCCGCAAGCAGGTGTGGTGCAACGTGATTAAGCCGCAGCGCGCCGGAGCCGCCCCGCGCAGAGAGGTTCAGCTATGAGCAAATCAAATAAAATGGGGGTTGTTCAGCTCACCGTCCTGACGATGGTGAACATGATGGGCTCCGGGATCATTATGCTGCCCACCAAGCTTGCGGAGGTGGGTACCATGTCCATCATCTCCTGGCTGGTGACCGCCGTGGGTTCAATGGCGCTGGCCTGGGCCTTCGCCAAGTGCGGAATGTTCAGCAAGAAAGCGGGCGGCATGGGCGGCTATGCGGAGTATGCCTTTGGCAAATCCGGTAATTTCATGGCCAACTATACCTACGGGGTTTCGCTGCTGATCGCCAACGTGGCAATTGCTATCTCGGCGGTGGGCTACGGCACCGAGCTGTTCGGCGCTGCGCTGACGCCGGTACAGATTGGTATTGCGACGATCGGCGTGCTGTGGCTGTGCACGGTGGCTAACTTTGGCGGCGCGCGCATTACCGGTCAGCTCAGCAGCGTCACCGTCTGGGGCGTGATTATCCCGGTAGTGGGGCTGTGCGTTATTGGCTGGTTCTGGTTCAGCCCGACGATGTACGTCGCCGCGTGGAACCCGCACCACCTGCCGTTCTTTAGCGGCGTCGGGGCTTCTATCGCCATGACGCTGTGGGCTTTTCTGGGCCTGGAGTCCGCCTGCGCCAATGCCGACGTTGTGGAAAACCCGGAACGGAATGTCCCGATCGCCGTGCTCGGCGGCACCCTCGGAGCGGCGGTTATCTACATTATCTCAACCAACGTTATTGCCGGGATCGTGCCGAATATGGATCTGGCGAACTCCACGGCGCCGTTTGGTCTGGCTTTCGCACAGATGTTCACGCCGGCCGTCGGCAAGGTGATCATGGCGCTGATGGTGATGTCCTGCTGCGGTTCACTGCTCGGCTGGCAGTTCACTATCGCCCAGGTGTTTAAATCCTCGGCGGATGAAGGTTATTTCCCGAAGGTATTCTCCCGGGTTAACGGCGCCGGTGCGCCGCTGCGGGGAATGCTGGTGATTGTGATTATCCAGACCGGCCTGTCGCTGATGACCATTAGCCCGTCGCTGAACAGCCAGTTCAACGTGCTGGTTAACCTGGCC
>NZ_CAJYMB010000126.1 GCF_913775985.1 uncultured Pluralibacter sp.
CCCGGCCTACCTGATAGCGCTCGGGATGCTGGCGAAAGTCGGTGGTCTTAAAATCCTGCTGATAGTCAAATTCCTTCTTTGCCATTGCGCGCCTCAGGTTTTCAGCTTCGGATCGAGCGCGTCGCGCAGCCCGTCACCCAGCAAATTGAACGCCAGCACGGTCAGAAAGATAGCCAGCGCCGGAAACAGCGCCACGTGGGGCGACATCACCATATCCGCGCGGGCTTCATTGAGCATAGCACCCCACTCCGGGGTTGGTGGCTGCGCGCCCAGTCCGAGGAAAGAGAGGCTGGCCGCCGAGATAATGGCGGTGCCGATGCGCATGGTGAAGTAAACGACGATAGACGAAAAGGTGCCCGGCAAAATGTGGCGGAACAGGATGTTGGCATCCCCCGCGCCGATGCTGCGGGCGGACTCGATAAAGGTCTGGTGCTTGAGTACCAGCGTGTTGCCGCGCACCAGCCGGGCAAACGCCGGCACGGAAAACACCGCCACCGCGATCACCACGTTGGTGATGCCGCTGCCCATCACCGCCACCATCGCAATCGCCAGCAGAATGCCGGGGAAGGCGAACAGCACGTCGCAGACGCGCATAATCAGCCGGTCCCACCAGCCCTCGTAGTAGCCCGCCAGCAGCCCGAGCACGGTGCCCGCCGCGCCGCCAATCAGCACCGACAGCACGCCGGCGGTCAGCGAAATTCGCGTGCCCACCAGCACCCGGCTGAAAATGTCGCGCCCGAGAGAGTCCACGCCGAACCAGTGCATCATCGACGGGCCTTCGTTGAGCCGGTCGTAATCAAAGTAGTTCTCGGCATCGAACGGCGCCAGCCAGGGCGCCAGCAGCGCGACGCCCAGCAGCAGCAGGACAAAAATCCCCGCCGCCATCGCCACCGGCTGGCGGCGAAAGCGCTGCCAGAACGCGCGGCCCGGCGTGTGAATAGTATCCGGGGCGATCCCCGGCATCGCCTTCTCAATCGCCTGACGGCGCCAGTTTAGCAGTCGCACTTATTTGTACCTGATAGCCGGGTTGATGACCGCGTAAAGCACGTCCACCAGCAGATTGATAAGAATAAACTCCAGCGAAAAGAGCAGCACCTCCGCCTGGATCACCGGATAGTCGCGCATTTCCACCGAATCCACCAGCAGGCGGCCGAGGCCGGGCCAGTTGAAGACTTTCTCCACCACGATGGAGCCGCCGAGCAGCAGGCCGAACTGCAGTCCCATCATGGTCACCACCGGGATCATGGCATTGCGCAGCCCGTGTTTGAGCACCACCCGGGTTTCGCTGACGCCCTTCGCCCGGGCGGTGCGCATATAGTCCTCATCCAGCACCTCAACAAACGAGGCGCGGGTGAAGCGCGCCATCACCGAGGCCACCGCCGCGCCGAGGGTGATCGACGGCAAAATATAGTGCTGCCAGCTGTCGGCCCCGACGGTGGGCAGCCAGCCCAGCTGCACCGAGAAAATCTGCATCAGCAGCATGCCCAGCGCGAAGGCCGGGAACGAAATCCCGGCCACCGCCAGGGTCATGCCAAGCTTGTCCGGCCAGCGGTTGCGCCACACCGCAGCGGCGAGCCCCATCCCCATGCCGAACAGCACCGACCAGCCCATGCTGGCCAGCGTCAGCAGGAAGGTGGGCATAAAGCGGCTGGCGATCTCTGTAGAAACCGGACGATGGGAAACCATCGAGATGCCGAAGTCCCCCACCAGCGCCCGGGTGATGTAGTGCCAGAACTGGAGCCACAGCGGCTGGTCGAGGCCGAGCTGGGCGCGCACCATCTGCACGACCTGGGCATCGGCTTCCGGTCCGGCAATCAGCCGGGCCGGATCCCCCGGCAGCAGGTGCACGAACAGGAACACCAGCACCGCCACGATAAACAGCGTCGGGATAAGCCCCAGTAAGCGCTTCAGGACATAGTTGAGCATTACTTCAGATCGGCCTCGTCAAAGCTGAAGCCGGTATCCGGCATGATGTAAAACCCGGTCAGGTTTTTGCTGTGGGCGGAGACCAGCTTCTCGACCACCAGCGGCACCCACGGCGACTCTTTCCAGATGGTCTGCTGGGCGTCTTTGTACAGGCGCGTTTTTTCCGCCGGATCGCTGGTTTTCAGCGCGCCGTCGAGATCTTTATCCACCTGCGGATTGCTGTAAAACGCGGTGTTGAACTGCGCCGGCGGCCAGCTTTTGGTGGCGAACAGCGGGGTCAGCGCCCAGTTAGCTTCGCCGGTAGAGGCGCTCCAGCCGGTGTAGAACATCCGCACCCCGCTCTCTTTCTGTCCTTTAGCCTCCACTTCCGACGCGCGCTGTCCGGCGTCCATCGCCGTTACCTGCGCCTTGATGCCCATCTGGGCCAGCTGCTGCTGGGTGAACTGCAGCACTTTCTGGGCAGTGCTGTGGTTGTGGGACGACCACAGGGTAGTGGTGAAGCCGTTAGGGAAGCCCGCCTCTTTCAGCAGCGCCCGCGCCTTAGCCGGATCGTAAGGCCAGGGCTGGAACTGCTGAGAATAGGCAATAGACGGCGGCAGCACGCCGGTGGCGGGGGTGGCGTAGCCGGCAAAGGCCACCTTCACCAGCGCCTGGCGGTTGATGGCGTAGTTGATCGCCTCGCGCACCTTCGGGTTATCGAACGGCTTCTGGGTGACGTTCATGCTGATATAGCGCTGCATAATGGACGGGCTGGCGACCAGCTCCAGCTTGTCGTTTTTCGCCAGCAGCGGCGCCTGCTCGTAAGGGATCGGGAAGGCAAACTGCGCTTCGCCGGTCTGCAGCATCGCCGCGCGGGTGTTGTTGTCCACCACCGGGCGCCAGGTGATGGTGTCGAGCTTCGGCAGGCCCTGGTGCCAGTAGCCATCAAATTTCTTCACCTTCACAAAATCGGTCTGGTTCCAGGTTTCCAGCTGGTACGGGCCGGTGCCCACCGGGTGGAAGCCGATATCCTTGCCGTATTTTTTCAGCGCCGCCGGGGAGATCATCGCCGTCGCCGGGTGGGCAAGAATATTGATAAACGCCGAGAACGGCTCGCGCAGGGTGATTTTCACAGTAAGCGGATCCACCGCCTCGGTGCTGGCGATATCGCTGTAGAGGTTATAGCGCTTGAGGTGATTGTCCGGATTGCTGGCCCGATCGAGGTTGATTTTTACCGCCTCGGCGTTGAACGGCGTGCCGTCCTGGAACTTCACGCCGTCCCGCAGCTTGAGGGTATACACCAGGCCGTCTTTGGACACCTCGTAGCTCTGGGCCAGGACGTTAGTGACCTTCATATCTTTATCGAGGCCGAACAGGCCCTGATAGAAAGACTTCGCCACCGCCTGGGAAAGGGTGTCGTTGGCGTCGTAAGGATCGAGGGTGGTGAAATTAGAGCCGACTGCCACCACCACATCTTTCGCCGCCCATGCGGAGCCCGCCGCCAGCGCGGAAGCCACGCCCAGCGCCAGCAGCCATTTACCTGAAACGCGAGTTGCCATCATCTTCTCCTGAATTTATAAGCGCGAAAGTACGCCGGGCGGCTCTTCCCGCGCGACGTAATGTCCCGGTGTAACCTGCACCAGCGGTACGCTGGTCATTTTTTCTCCCCGCGGCCAGATGTTGCCCGGCAGCTCATCGGACAGCAGCACGCGCTGTGCCGGCCGGTGCGCCGGGTCCGCCACCGGTACGGCGGCCATCAGCTTGCGGGTGTAAGGGTGCTGCGGGTTTTCAAACAGCGCGCGGCGCGGCCCCATTTCGACAATGCGCCCGCGGTACATCACCGCCACGCGGTGGCTGATACGCTCCACCACCGCCATATCGTGGGAGATGAACAGATACGCGATCCCCAGCTCGCGCTGGAGATCGAGCATCAGATTGACGATCTGCGCCTGAATGGAGACGTCCAGCGCGGAGACCGCCTCGTCGGCGACAATCACTTTCGGGTTAAGGGCCAGCGCCCTGGCGATGCAGATGCGCTGGCGCTGGCCGCCGGAAAACTCGTGCGGATAGCGCCAGGCGTGCTCTGCTTTCAGCCCGACGCGCTCCAGCAGCCACGCCAGACGCTGGCGCGCCTCGGCGTCTGACATCAGCCGGTGCACCCGCAGCGGCTCCAGAATCGAAAAGCCGACAGTCTGGCGCGGATCGAGGGACGCCCAGGGATCCTGAAAAATACACTGAATGTCGCGCCGCAGAGGCTGCAGCGCGGCGTTCGACAGCGTGTCGATACGCTGGCCGTTAAAGGTAATGGTGCCACCCTGGGCCGCCACCAGCCGCAGCAGCGCGCGCCCGGTGGTGGATTTGCCGGAGCCGGACTCGCCCACCAGGGACAGCGTCTCGCCGGGCCACAGATCGAAGCTGACGCCTTCGACGGCGTGGACTTCGCGGGTCACGCGATTGAGCAGGCCGCCGCGCAGCGGAAAGCGGGTCACCAGATCCCGCACCTGCAGCACCGGCTCTCCTGCCACCACCGTATCCTGCTCCGGCGCCTCCTGCGGCGCGCTGTCGGCGCTGAGCAGCGGGAAGCGGCGCGGATAATCGCTGCCGCGCATGTCGCCAAGTCGAGGCACGGCTGCCAGCAGCGCCCGGGTATAGGGATGCTGAGGGGCGCTGAATATCTGCTCTACGGTGCCGGTTTCCACCGCCTCGCCCCGGTACATCACCAGTACCCGGTCGGCGATATCCGCCACCACGCCCATGTCGTGGGTGATAAAAATCACGCCCATCGCCATCTCTTTTTGCAGAACGTCGATGAGCTGTAAAATCTGCGCCTGAACGGTAACGTCCAGCGCGGTGGTGGGCTCGTCGGCAATCAGCACCGCCGGGCGGCAGGAGAGCGCCATGGCGATCATCACCCGCTGGCGCATGCCGCCGGAGAGCTGGTGCGGAAAACGCTTCATCACGGTATCCGCCTCGGGAATACGCACCTGATCGAGCATTTGCCTCGCGGCCCTCAGCGCGCCAGAGCGGCTGAGTCCCTGATGCAGGCGGATAGATTCGGCAATCTGCTCCCCGACGGTAAAGACCGGATTCAGGGAGGTCATCGGCTCCTGAAAAATCATCGCCATGTCGGCGCCGCGCACGCCGCGCATCTGCGAGGTGGAAAGTTCGGTGAGTTCCACCTGCTGGCCGCCGCGCCGCCGCAGCTGCATCGCCTCGCTGCTGACCGTCACCCCCGAGGAGGAGAGCAGCCGCATCAGCGCCAGCGCGGTCACCGATTTGCCGGAGCCGGATTCGCCGACGATGGCCAGGGTTTCGCCGCGCCCGAGCGTAAAAGAGAGGTTTTTGACTACCGGCTGCGCCTGATCCGGCGCGCCAAACGCCACGTTAAGATTGCGGACCGACAGCACGTTCCCGGCATCAGTGTCATATTCGTGGGGCACGCCGCCTCCTGTTAACGGTAGATGCCGACGGAGGGATTATCCCCGACCCAGCCATAAGCCCGATACATCCCTTCGCTGTTAAACGGCAGAGCGACATTGCCCTCGCGATCGATGGCAATTAGCCCGCCGCTGCCGCCCAGCGCCGGCAGTTTTTCCATCACCACCCGCTCGCAGGCGTCGTTGAGGCTCAGGCCGCCGTACTCCATCAGCGCCGAAATATCATAGGCGGCGAGGGTGCGCATAAAGACTTCCCCGGTGCCGGTGCAGGAGACCGCCACGCTGGCGTTGTTGGCGTAGCAGCCCGCACCCGGCAGCGGACTGTCGCCCACCCGGCCCGGCAGTTTATTGGTCATGCCGCCGGTGGAGGTGGCCGCCGCGAGATTGCCCGCTTTATCCAGCGCCACCGCGCCGACGGTACCCATTTTGCTGCGCTCGTCCAGCGGTGCGGCATGGTGATCGAGACGTATCGCCCCCTGGGTTTGGGCATCGCGCAGCTGTTCCAGCCGCTCCGGGGTGGAGAAGAAGCGGTTATCCACTTCCTCAAGGCCCCGGGCGCGGGCGAAGCGCTCGGCGCCCTCGCCAATCAGCAGCACGTGCGGGCTGTGCTCCAGCACCGCCCTGGCCGCCAGAATTGGGTTGCGCAGGTGCCTGACGCCCGCCACCGCGCCGGCCTGCAGGGAGTAGCCGTCCATTACGCAGGCGTCCAGCTCGTGGGTTTCATCGGCGGTAAAGACCGCGCCGGTGCCGGCATTGAACAGCGGGCACTCCTCCAGCAGGCGCACCGCCTCGGTCACGGCATCCAGCGCGCTGGCACCGGCGGCCAGCAGCCGCTGTCCTGCGTCGATAATTGCATGCAGCGCCTGGACATATTCCTGCTCCCGCTCGGGAGTGAGCGCGGCGCGGCTGATTGCGCCAGCCCCGCCGTGAATTGCGATTACCGCCTGCGTCATTCCATCACTCCTGTCAGCACTGCATCGAACTCCATGAAACTACCCTTGCCTGCGGTTTATTGCTCACCGGCGCACGTTCCCCGGGGCATCTCTCGCGGCCCGGCAGACGTCGGTATGGTGAATGGGATCTCTCCGTCACGCGTCGGGGTACGTGCGAACCGACGACGCGTGACGGATATAAATATCATTATTATTGCCATCATATTTATATGATTTTTGAATATAGAAAGAGAGTTCCCAGATGTAAAGCGGCGGCGGTACGCATACAGTCAGGCGGGGTTTTCTGCCATAATGGCGCCATGACTGATTTGCCGCAGGAGTTACCCCATGGATTTCAATGCTGGCCTGATGCCGCTGGATACCGCGCTGGACAAGATGCTGACCCGCATCGCCCCTCTCACCGAAACTGAAACGCTGCCGCTGGTGCAGGTATTTGGACGTATTACCGCCGCCGACGTGGTTTCCCCGCTGGACGTGCCGGGTTTTGATAACTCGGCAATGGACGGCTACGCGGTACGCATCGCCGATCTGTCCGGGGGCGCGGTGCTGCCGGTAGCCGGCAAGGCGTTTGCCGGACAGCCGTTCAGCGGCGAGTGGCCGGCGGGCAGCTGCGTGCGGATCATGACCGGCGCACCGGTACCCGCGGGCTGCGACGCGGTGGTGATGCAGGAAGAAACCGAGCAGGCCGACGGCGGCGTGCGCATTACCGCCCCGGTCAGCGCCGGGCAAAATATCCGCCGCCGTGGTGAGGACATTACCGCAGGCCGCGCGGTCTTTCCCCGCGGCACCCGGCTTACCGTCGCCGAGCTGCCGGTGCTCTCCTCCCTGGGCATCCCCGAGGTTGACGTGGTGCGTAAAATCCGCGTCGCCGTCTTCTCCACCGGCGACGAGCTGAAGCTGCCCGGCGAGGCGCTGGCGGAGGGGCAAATCTACGACAGCAACCGCCTGGCGGTGCACCTGATGCTGGAGCAGCTGGGCTGTGAAGTGATTAACCTCGGGATTATTCCCGACGATCCCGGGCGCCTGCGCCAGGCCTTTATTGAGGCCGACAGCCGGGCCGACCTGGTTATCAGCTCCGGCGGCGTCTCGGTAGGCGAGGCGGACTACACCAAAACCATTCTTGACGAGCTTGGCGAAATTGCCTTCTGGAAAATCGCCATCAAGCCCGGTAAACCGTTCGCCTTCGGCAAGCTGAAAAACAGCTGGTTCTGCGGCCTGCCGGGCAACCCGGTTTCCGCCGCTCTCACCTTCTACCAGCTGGTGCAGCCGCTGCTGGCGAAGCTCAGCGGCAACCCGGCCTCCGGCCTGCCGCCGCGCCTGCGGGTGCGCACCGCCTCCCGGCTGAAAAAATCGCCGGGCCGCCTCGATTTTCAGCGCGGGATGCTGCAGCGCGGCGCCGACGGCACGCTGGAGGTGCACACCACCGGCAACCAGGGCTCCCACGTGTTCAGCTCCTTCAGCCAGGGCAACTGCTTTATTGTGCTGGAGCTTGAGCGCGGCAGCGTGGAAGCCGGTGAATGGGTTGAGGTGGAGCCGTTTAATTCGCTGTTCGGAGGTCTGTAATGGCCGCAGAGCTGAGCGATGCGGAGATGATGCGCTACAACCGCCAGATAGTGCTGCGCGGTTTTGACTTCGACGGTCAGGAAGCGCTCAAGGCAGCGAAAGTGCTGGTTGTCGGCCTAGGCGGCCTCGGCTGCGCGGCGGCGCAGTATCTGGCGGCGGCGGGGGTCGGCAGCCTGACCCTGCTCGATTTCGATACCGTTTCACTCTCCAATCTCCAGCGCCAGACGCTGCACAGCGATGCAACCATTGGAGAGCCGAAGGTGGACTCCGCCCGGGCGGCGCTGGCGCGCATTAACCCGCACGTGGCAATTACCTGTATCAACGCCCTGCTGGACGAAGCGGCGCTGGCTGAGCAAATTGCCGCCCACGACGCGGTGCTCGACTGTACCGATAACGTCGACATTCGCAACCGGCTCAACGCGGGCTGCTTCGCCCACAAGGTGCCGCTCATTTCCGGGGCGGCGATCCGTATGGAAGGCCAGATTAGCGTCTTTACCTATCAACCCGGCGAGCCCTGCTACCGCTGCCTGAGCCGCCTGTTCGGCGACGGCGCGCTAACCTGCGTGGAGGCCGGCGTGATGGCGCCGCTGGTGGGCGTGATTGGTTCGCTACAGGCGATGGAAGCGATTAAGCTGCTGGCAGCCTACGGCACGCCGGCGGCGGGAAAGATTGTTATCTACGATGCGATGACCTGCCAGTTTCGGGAGATGAAGCTGATGCGCTTTGCCAACTGCGAGGTGTGTGGGGACTAGCCTTTGGGGGCGCCGCGCGGCGCCCGCAGCACTTTACAGCGACACGCGTCCAAAGGCGCCTAGCCACTGCTGTTCAAACTTGTCGACCGCCGCGTCCACCGCCGGGGAGGCAATCATCTGTTCCGCCACATCTACCGGCAGCGTAATCGCCTGACAGCCCGCCAGCAGGCAGTCCAGCGCCTGCCGCGGGGTTTTGAAGCTTGCCGCCAGCACTTTCGCCTGCGGCGCGTGCAGGGCCAGCAGCTGCTGGAGCTCTTCCACGCTGCGGATGCCGCTGCCGCCCTGGGCGTCAATGCGGTTAACGTAGGGCGCGACGTATTCAGCACCCGCCAGCGCGGACATCAGCCCCTGCGCCGCGCCGTAGACGGCGGTCCCCAGAGTTGGAATACCTTCTGCTTTTAGCAGCTTAATCGCCGCCAGACCTTCCGCCGTGACCGGCACCTTCACCACGATGTCCGCCACCATGCCGCGCAGCAGCCGGGCTTCGGCTACCATCTCGTCCACGCTGCGGGCCAGCACCTGAGCAAATAAGCGCCCGCGCCCGCCGAGGGCCTCTTTCAGCGCCGGAAGCAGCGCGTCGAGCGGCTGCCCGCCCGCCGCCACAATGCTCGGATTGGTGGTTACGCCCGCAAGGGGAAAAATCCGCGCCAGCCGGCGGACCGCCGCCACATCAGAAGTATCGAGATAGAGTTCCACGCCGGGTTCCTTATTGTGAGTTATTTAGCATGACTAAAACGTAGCATGAGCCAACCGCCCGCTTAGTTGACAAGCGTCAAAATAACTTTCACTCGAAAGTTATTTACTCTTTGTATGAAATAAGAGAGCGAATTATGATTTTCAATATTCAGCGCTATTCTACCCACGACGGCCCCGGGATCCGCACGGTGGTTTTTATGAAAGGCTGCTCGCTGGGCTGCCGCTGGTGCCAGAACCCGGAAAGCCGCTCGTCGACGCCGGATCTGCTGTATGACGCCCGCCTGTGCCTGCCGGAGTGCGACCTCTGCCAGCAGCAGGCCCCGGATGTTATCGAACGCGCCCCGGCAGGAATTATCATTCACCGGGAAGCCCTCACCCCGGCGTCGATTAGCGCCCTGACCGACTGCTGCCCCACTCAGGCGCTCAGCATCTGCGGCGAGGAGAAAAGCGCCGAAGAGATTATCAGCACCGTTCTGCGGGACAAGCCCTTTTACGACCGCAGCGGCGGCGGCATGACGCTCTCCGGCGGCGAACCCTTTATGAATCCCGATCTGGCGCTGGACCTTCTCCGGCGCGCGAACGATGCAGGGGTTCACACTGCCGTGGAAACCTGCCTGCACGTGCCGTGGAAATACGTTGCGCCCGCACTGCCGTTTATCGACCTGTTTCTTGCCGACCTCAAGCACGTTGATGCCGGGGCGTTTAAGCAGTGGACCGACGGCTCGGCGAAGCGGGTGCTCGATAACCTGAGACGCATTGCCGCGGCGGGCAAAGCGATGACAATTCGCGTACCGCTGATTCAAGGCTTTAACGCCGACGAAGCCTCCATTGAGGCTATCACCACTTTTGCCGCCGATGAACTGGGCGCGCGCGAGATCCACTTTTTACCCTACCACACGCTGGGAATGAACAAATATACCCTGCTGGATATGCCCTACTCTGCCCCCGATAAACCGCTCGATGCCCCGGCGCTGCTGACGTTCGCCCAACGCATTGCCGGTGAAAAAGGACTGACTGCGACACTACGAGGATAACACCATGACCCAACTGAAACTGGACAGGCTCACCGACCGCATTCTGGCGCACAAGCGCGCGCTGATTCATATCGACAAGCCGCCGGTCTGCACCGAGCGCGCCCGCCACTACACCACCGTGTATCAGCAGAATATGGATAAGCCGATACCGGTGCGCCGGGCGCTGGCGCTGGCCCACCATCTGGCGGAACGCACCCTGTGGATCAAGCACGATGAGCTGATCGTCGGCAACCAGGCCAGCGAAGTGCGCGCGGCGCCGATCTTCCCGGAGTACACCGTCGGCTGGATCGAGAAGGAGATTGACGATCTGGCGGATCGTCCGGGGGCGGGGTTTGCGGTTAGCGAAGAGAACAAGCGCGTGCTGCACGAAATCTGTCCGTGGTGGCGCGGCCAGACGGTACAGGACCGCTGCTACGGCATGTTCACCGACGAGCAGAAAGCGCTGCTGGCCACCGGCATTATCAAAGCTGAAGGCAACATGACCTCCGGCGACGCGCACCTGGCGGTAAACTTCCCGCTGCTGCTGGAAAAAGGCCTCGACGGCCTGCGTGAGAAAGTAGCCGAACGCCGGGGGCGCATCAACCTGACGGTGCTGGAAGACCTGCACGGCGAGCAGTTCCTGAAGGGCATCGACATCGTGCTGGAAGCAGTAAGCCAGCATATTATGCGCTATGCCGCACTGGCCCGGCGCATGGCGGCAGAGGAGCCGCGCGCCCTGCGCCGGGACGAGCTGCTGGCGATTGCCGATAACTGCGAGGTTATCGCCCACCGGCCGCCGCAGACCTTCTGGCAGGCGCTCCAACTGTGCTACTTCATCCAGCTGATCCTGCAAATAGAATCCAACGGCCACTCGGTATCCTTCGGGCGCATGGATCAGTATCTGTACCCGTTCTATCGCCGGGACGTAGAGCTCAGTAATTCCCTCGACCGCGAGCAGGCCATTGAGCTGCTGCACAGCTGCTGGCTGAAGCTGCTGGAGGTGAACAAAATCCGCTCCGGCACCCACTCGAAAGCCTCGGCGGGCAGCCCGCTGTACCAGAACGTCACCATCGGCGGGCAGACGCTGGTGAACGGTGAACCGATGGACGCGGTCAACCCGCTCTCCTACGCCATTCTGGAGTCCTGCGGCCGCCTGCGCTCTACCCAGCCGAACCTCAGCGTGCGCTATCACGCCGGGATGAGCAGCGACTTCCTCGACGCCTGCGTGCAGGTGATCCGCTGCGGCTTCGGCATGCCGGCGTTCAACAACGACGAAATTGTTATTCCGGAGTTTATCAAGCTCGGCATCGACCGGGCCGACGCCTACGACTACGCCGCCATCGGCTGCATCGAAACCGCCGTCGGCGGCAAGTGGGGCTACCGCTGCACCGGCATGAGCTTTATCAACTTCGCCCGGGTGATGCTTGCGGCAATGGAGGGCGGGCGCGACGCCACCAGCGGGGAAGTGTTTCTGCCGCAGGAGAAAGCGCTGTCGAAGGGCAACTTTGCCAGCTTCGACGAGGTACTAGAGGCCTGGGATCGGCAAATTCGCTACTACACCCGCAAATCCATCGAGATCGAGTACGTGGTGGACACGGTGCTGGAAGAGAACGTCCACGATATTCTGTGCTCGGCGCTGGTGGACGACTGCATCGAGCGGGCAAAGAGCATCAAGCAGGGCGGCGCGAAGTACGACTGGGTGTCCGGTCTGCAGGTGGGGATTGCCAACCTCGGCAACAGCCTCGCGGCGGTAAAAAAACTGGTGTTCGACCAGGGCACGATCGGCCAGCAGCAGCTCGCCGCCGCGCTGGCGGAAGATTTCGAGGGGCTGACCCACGAGCAGCTGCGTCAGCGGCTGATTAACGGCGCGCCGAAGTATGGTAACGATGAAGACGGCGTGGACGCCCTGCTGGTGCGCGCCTATCAAACCTATATTGAAGAGCTAAAGCAGTACCACAACCCGCGCTACGGGCGCGGGCCGGCTGGTGGCAACTACTACGCGGGCACGTCGTCCATCTCGGCCAACGTGCCTTTCGGCGCGGCGACCATGGCAACCCCGGACGGCCGCCGGGCGCGGACGCCGCTGGCGGAAGGGGCAAGCCCGGCCTCCGGCACCGACCACCTCGGACCGACGGCGGTCATCGGCTCGGTGGGCAAGCTGCCGACGGCGGATATCCTCGGCGGGGTACTGCTTAACCAGAAGCTCAATCCGGCCACCCTGGATAACGACGCCGACCGCCAGAAGCTGATGGTGCTGCTGCGCACCTTCTTTGAGGTGCACAAGGGCTGGCATATTCAGTACAACATCGTATCGCGGGAAACGCTGCTGGAGGCGAAGAAGCATCCCGACCAGTACCGCGATCTGGTGGTGCGCGTGGCAGGCTATTCGGCCTTCTTCACCGCCCTGTCCCCGGACGCGCAGGACGATATTATTGCCAGAACCGAGCACACGCTCTGATCCCCTGCAGCCGGGCGCGTCCGCGCCCGGCTCTCTTTTCACCACGAACGCCAATGCCTTTCGAATGAAATAAATTTGTGGTTGCCGTCACATTATTACTAGAATGCTTCGGTCGCAGTTACAGCCAGGAGCCCTTGTATGACCGTTAAAGTTATCGTCACTGATATGGACGGAACTTTCCTCAACGATGCCAAGCAGTATGACCGCCGGCGCTTTATGGCGCAGTTCGCGCAGCTGGAAGCGCGCGGCATCGAGTTTGTGGTTGCCAGCGGCAACCAGTACTGGCAGCTGATCTCATTCTTCCCCGAGATTCAGGATAAAATTTCCTTCGTGGCTGAAAACGGCGCGCTGGTTTACCAGCACGGCAGCCAGCTGTTTCACGGCGAGTTGACCCACCGCGAATCGCAGCAGGTGCTGGGTGAGCTGATGAAGGATTCGCAGCTGAACTTCGTGGCCTGCGGGCTGGAAAGCGCCTACGTCAGCGATAAAGCCCCCGAATCCTTCGTGCAGCTGATGTCAAAACACTATCACCGCCTGCAGCGGGTGGCCGACTACCGGCAGGTTAACGACCTGCTGTTCAAGTTTTCCCTCAACCTGCCGGACAGCAAAATTCCGCAGCTGGTGGACGACCTGCACGCGTCGCTGGACGGGATCATGAAACCGGTCACCAGCGGATTCGGCTTTGTGGATCTGATTATTCCGGGCCTGCACAAGGCCAGCGGCATCAGCCGCCTGCTGAAGAACTGGCACCTGTCCCCCGAGCAATGCGTGACGATTGGCGACAGCGGCAACGATGCCGAAATGCTTGCTATGACAAAATTCTCTTTTGCCATGGCCAACGCCGCCGACAGCATTAAATCCCTCGCCCGCTACCAGACCGGCAACAATAAAGACAGCGGCGCGCTGGACGTGATCCAGGCCGTGCTGGATAACGCCTCCCCCTTCGACGCCTGACGTTTGAATACCGCCGGCGTTCCGCGCCGGCGCAGCGAACGCTCTCCTGATACCCATTCCCCGCACGTTTTTAACTTGCATTAACGTTTTTTTAACTTAAATTACGTGTGTAAGTTATTTTACTTTCGAATGAAATTCAGGAGCTGAATATGACGCCCGAAAACAACCGCAGTTTTACCCACCAGACTCTGCCCGACGATCCTGCCGCGGCCATCCGCCTGATGAAGCAGCACCTGCGCGCGCAGATTGGCGACGTGCAGGCGGTGTTTGACCGGCTCAGCGCGCGTATCGCCGCGCGGGTCGATGAAATAGAGACCCTGAAAGCCGCCGGTCAGCCGGTGTGGCCGGAAATTAAGTATGCCGATATTGCCCGCGGCAGCGTGACCGAGAACGAGCGGCAGGCGATCCTGCGGCGCGGCTGCGCAGTTATCCGCCACCATTTTCCCCGGGAGCGGGCGCTGGCGTGGGATCGCGAGATGATGGCGTATCTGGACAAAAACCACTTCGACGCGGTGTACAAAGGCCCCGGTGACAACTTTTTCGGAACCCTCAGCGCCTCGCGCCCGGAGATCTACCCCATTTACTGGTCCGTGCCGCAGATGGAGGCCCGCCAGAGCGAGCCGATGGCAGCGGTCCAGTCGTTTCTCAACCGCCTGTGGCGCTTCGAATCGCAGGGTAAGCAGTGGTTTGATCCGGACGTCAGCGTTATCTATCCCGACCGTATCCGCCGCCGCCCGCCGGGCACCACCTCGAAGGGGCTCGGGGCGCACACCGATTCCGGCGCGCTGGAGCGCTGGCTGCTGCCGGCCTACCAGCAGGTGTTCGCCCGGGTATTCAGCGGCGACGTTGACGCTTACGATCCCTGGGACGCGGCCTACCGCACCGATGTCGAAGAATACACGGTGGAGAACACCACCAAATGCTCTGTTTTCCGCACCTTTCAGGGCTGGACGGCATTATCAGCGATGATCCCGGATCAGGGCCTGCTGCACGCGGTGCCGATCCCGGAGGCGATGGCCTACATGCTGCTGCGCCCGCTGCTGGATGATGTGCCCGAAGACGAGTTGTGCGGCGTGATGCCCGGGCGGGCGCTGCCGCTGTCCGAACGCTGGCATCCGCTGCTGATGCGGGCGCTGACCTCGATCCCGGCGCTGGAGGCCGGGGATTCGGTATGGTGGCACTGCGACGTGATCCACGCCGTGGCGCCGGTCACCGATCAGCAGGGCTGGGGAAACGTGATGTATATTCCTGCCGCGCCGCTGTGCGACAAGAACCTGGCCTACGCGCAAAAGGTTAAAGCGGCGCTGGCGCAGGGCGCCTCTCCCGCCGACTTCCCCCGGGAAGATTACGAGGCGAACTGGGAAGGCCGATTCACCCTTGACGATCTAAACCCGCACGGCCGCCGCGCCCTCGGCATGGCGGACTAGCTGTCGTACAGTCCTTCCCGCTGCACGGTAGTACGGCGGCTGCCGGGGCGAATGCGCCGCACCGAGTCGCGCACCGCCAGGGTTCCGTGCAGCAGCAGGGTACCCGGCGGTGCGTCCGGGCACAGCAGCCGCTTTTGCAGCATCTGCAGCGCTTCGGTGCCCAACGCATCGCGCGGGACGTGTACCGCCGTAAGGGGAACGTCCTGAATGGCGGCGAGATTAAAACCGTCGATGCTCATCACCGAGACATCCTGCGGCACCCGCAGGCCGCGCTGCCTGAGGGCGCTGATGGTGCCCGCCGCCATAAAATCCCCGCCTACCAGAAAGGCGGTGGGCAGCGGCGCTCCGCCCCGGGCGTCCAGCCAGCTGCCGACGCCCGCCTCCGCCTCTTTCGCACTAAAGTTCGGCAAAGCAATCACATCTTTTCCCGCCTGAAAGCACAGGTTGCTCCCTTCCCAGGCCTCCTCAATGCCCGCCAGCCTTAGCTCCATGGTGTAGCGGCGCAGGCACAGAACGTTGACCACGCTGCGGTGCCCCATGTCAAACAGATAGCGGGCGGCAAACTTGCCGATCAGCCGGTGATCCGGCGCGACCGACGGCAGGCGCATCCGCTCGTCCCGGCAGTTGATCAGCACGCAGGGCTTGCCAATATCTGCCGCCAGATCGTGGATGTGCGGATCGTCGATGCCCAGCAGGATCGCCGCCTGGGTTTCCGCCTCATTCATTCTGGCCAGAAACAGGTTGGCATCGCTGTCGTCTTCCTCCAGCGCGCAGTAGCGCAGGCGCACTTCGTGAGGCGACAGCGCTTTGCTGATGCTCTGAATCACCCGGTAGTAAAAGATGTCGGACCGCTCGTCGAAGGCGCGCTGGGGAGCAAACACCAGCAGATTGTTGAGCAGCATTCTTCCGGCGGCCATTCCCTCCAGCACCCCGAGCTCCCTGGCGCACGCCAGCACCCGATTCCGCGCGCTTTCGCTGGTATTGGATTTCCCGGCCAGCACCCGGGATACCGTGCTGATGGAGAGCCCGCTGCGGGCGGCAATTTCGGCGATTTTCAGCTTTTTATCCAATTTGTGATCTGCCTCGATTTTGCTAATGAAAAAATTCTCACAGCCGGAAAAGGCGATATTTTACTGGCCAAATGCGGGTTATTCCGTGCAGCCGCGGGCAGTTATGAAAAAAGTTGCAAGATTTACGCTACAGCCGCGCAGAGGCTTGTTTTAACCTGAAGTGGTCCGACAGCTTCCATACTAGTTATCGAAGATCGGCAATAAAAATAACAATACCCCTCAATCCGGGGCAGGTTTGGTATGACAGCTTCAGGATGCTGGCCGCCCTGCCCGATAGCGCGACTCATGGAGATAATGATGAGCCAGGATATTCATAATGAGATAGCCGTCAGCAAACCCCGGCGGGTGGTGAAAAACCTCCGCTGGTGGGTGCTGATTCTGTTCCTGCTGGGCGTTACCGTAAACTACATCACCCGCAACTCGCTGGGGATTCTTGCCCCGGAGCTTAAAACCGAGCTGGGGATCACCACCGAGCAGTATTCATGGATCGTTGGCGCTTTCCAGCTGGCCTACACCCTGTTTCAGCCTCTCTGCGGCTGGCTGATTGACGTTATCGGGCTCAAGCTCGGTTTCGCTATCTGCGCCCTGCTGTGGGCTATTGCCTGTATCGCCCACGCGGGGGCCGGCAGCTGGCTGCACATGGCGCTGCTGCGTTTCGGGATGGGCGCCTCCGAGGCGGCGGCCACGCCGGCGAATGCCAAAACCATCGGCGAGTGGTTTCCAAAATCCGAGCGTCCGGTTGCCGCCGGCTGGGCCGGGGTCGGCTTCTCCATTGGCGCCATGCTCGCGCCGCCGATTATCTATTTTGCCCACGCCTCGTTCGGCTGGCAGGGCGCGTTTATGTTCACCGGTTTTCTGGCGCTGGCGTGGGTGGCGCTGTGGTGGGCGTTTTACCACAACCCGGACAAGCACCCGAACCTGAGCAAAGAAGAGCTGGCGTTTATCCAGCAGGACAACGAGCCCGCGCCGGTCAAGCTGCCGTTCTTAACGGCGCTGCGCACCATCGGCAAAAATAAGCGCTTCTACGGCATCGCTATTCCGGCATTTATGGCCGAGCCCGCCTGGGCGGTAATGAGCTTTTGGGTGCCGCTGTATCTGGCAAAAGCCTACGGCATGGAGCTTAAAGAGATTGCGCTGTTTGCCTGGCTGCCGTTTCTGGCGGCGGATCTGGGCAGCGTAGCCAGCGGCTACCTGACCAAACTGTACGTGCGCCTCTTTGGCTGCACCCGGGTGAACTCCATTGTTGCGTCTTCCGTTACCGGCGCATTCATGATGATTGCCCTGGCGGTGATGGCCTTTACCAATAATCCGTACGTGGCGATTGCGCTGATCTCTATCGGCGGCTTCGGCCACCAGATCATCTCCTGCATGCTGAGCGCGCTGGTGGTGGAGTCCTTCGACAAGGGCCAGATGGCCACCGTTAACGGCATGCGCGGCTCGGCGGCGTGGATTGCCAGCTTTATCTTCTCGCTGATTATCGGCGTTACCGCCGACACCATCGGCTTTAACCCGCTTTTTATCGCCATGGGCTTTTTTGACCTGATTGGCGCAATTTTCCTTGTGGCATTTATTGCTGAACGTCGCGCCAGACGCGCCTGATAGTGGATATCAATCATGAAAACCTTAAAACAGTGGACCCTCGATAAACAGTGCGCTCACCACGTTGAGCTGAAAGTGGACGGGCTGCACACCCTGTGCCTGTACGTGCTGGAAGAGAATTTGTTCCGGGTGCTGCTCAAGCGTAAAGGCGAGCTGGCGCTGGACAAAACCTGGAGCATCGCCCCGCAGCAGGACGTGCCGTGGGAAGGGCGCAGCCGGGACGATCTCAGCGGCTTTAGCCTGCCGGCGTGGAGGCTGGAGTCCGGAAACGAATCCCTGACCATCAGCACCTCGCAGCTGCGGGTAACGGTTCACCAGCCGCTGTGGCTGGAGTGGCACTACCGCAATGACGCCGGCGAGTGGCAGTATCTGACCGGCGACCGCCCCACCAGCGCCTATCTGGTGAACGCCCACGGCGACGGCGTGGCGCACTATCTGAAGCGGCAGAAAGATGAGCGCTTCTACGGCCTGGGGGAAAAGGCGGGTGACCTACAGCGCACCGGCAAGCGCTATGAAATGCGCAACCTCGACGCCATGGGCTACAACGCGGTAAGCACCGATCCGCTGTACAAGCATATTCCGTTTACCATCACCCGCCGGGACGATATCAGCGTGGGCCTGTTCTACGACAACCTGAGCAGCAGCTGGCTGGATCTGGGCAACGAGCTGGACAATTACCACACCGCCTACCGCCGCTGGCAGGCGGAAGCCGGGGATATTGATTACTACCTGTTTACCGGCCGCCGGGTGCTGGACGTGACCAAAGCCTTCGTACGCCTGACCGGGAAAACCCTGTTCGGGCCCAAGTGGAGCCTCGGCTACAGCGGCTCTACCATGCACTACACCGACGCGCCGGACGCGCAAAACCAGCTGATGAACTTTATCCGCCTGTGCGACGAGCACGCGATCCCCTGCGATTCGTTCCAGCTCTCCTCCGGCTACACGTCGATCAACGGCAAGCGCTACGTGTTTAACTGGAACTACGACAAGGTGCCGCAGCCGAAAGTGATGAGTCAGGCGTTTCACGACGCGGGCCTGAAGCTGGCGGCCAACATCAAGCCGTGCCTGCTGCAGGACCATCCCCGCTACGCCGAGGTGGCGGAGAAAGGACTGTTTATTCGCGACTCCGAAGCGGATCGCCCGGAGCGCTCCGTCTTCTGGGATGACGAAGGCTCCAACCTTGATTTTACCAATCCGCAGACCATCGCCTGGTGGCAGGAGGGGGTGACGACCCAGCTGCTGGAGATGGGCATCGACGCCACCTGGAATGACAATAACGAGTTCGAAGTGTGGGACGGCGAGGCGCGCTGCCACGGCTTCGGCCAGCAGGTTGCCATCAAGCACATCCGCCCGGTCATGCCGCTGCTGATGATGCGCGCGTCGATGGAGGCCCAGCAGCGTTTCGCGCCGGACAAGCGCCCGTACCTGATCTCCCGCTCCGGCTGCGCCGGGATGCAGCGCTACGTTCAGACCTGGAGCGGCGACAACCGCACTAACTGGGATACGCTGCGCTACAACACCCGGATGGGCGTCGGCATGAGCCTCTCCGGGCTGTACAACGTCGGCCACGACGTGGGCGGCTTCTCCGGCGACAAGCCGGACGCGGAGCTGTTCGTGCGCTGGGTGCAGAACGGGGTGATGCATCCGCGCTTCACCATACATTCGTGGAACGACGACCAGACCGTCAATGAGCCGTGGATGTACCCGGCCATTACGCCGTGCATTCGCGGCGCCATCGAGCTGCGCTACCGCCTGCTGCCGTATCTCTACACCCTGCTGTGGCAGGCGCACGCCGACGACGAGCCGATGCTGCGCCCGACCTTCCTCGATCACGAGCAGGATGCGCAAACCTTTGAAGAAACCGACGACTTCCTGCTGGGCCGCGATCTGCTGGTGGCCAGCGTCGTCGAGCAGGGCCAGCGCAAGCGTCCGGTGTGGCTGCCTGCCAACGACAGCGGCTGGTACGACTTCTACACCGGCGAATGGTTCTCCGGCGGCCAGTGGATAACCCTTGATGCCCCGCTTGAGAAGCTGCCGCTGCTGGTGCGCGCCGGGGCGGGACTGCCGATGAGCGAGCGCATTCAGCACGTGAAGATTCAGGCCGACGATCGCCGCGAGCTGCGGCTGTTCCCGCGCAAAGGCGCGGGCCGCGACAGCGGGCTGCTGTTCGAAGACGACGGGGAGTCCTGGGGCTACCAGCAGGGCAACGCGCTGTGGCTGACGTGGGAAGCGGTCTGCGACGGCAGCAGCATTGATCTGCAGATTACTACGCGCGGCGACTGGCGTCCGGCGTGGAAAACGCTGAAGGTCACGCTGCCGGCAGGCGAAACCCGCAGGCTGCTGATTAACGGCGTGGAAGCCAGCGAGTGGGTGCTGGGCTAAGGAAAGATCGTCCCGGCGGCTGCCGGGACGCTGCTGGCTGTCATCCCGCCGCGGCGGGTTGACAGCCGATGAGGATTATTCGATCCCGCGGCTGCGCAGGTAATCTTCGTAATTACCGGTAAAGTCGATGATCCGCTCCGGAGTGATTTCCATGACCCGGGTCGCCAGCGAAGAGACGAACTCGCGGTCGTGGGAGACGAAAATCAGAGTGCCGGGATACATCTCCAGCGCCATGTTCAGCGACTCGATGGATTCCATGTCCAGGTGGTTGGTCGGTTCATCCATAATCAGAACGTTGGGCTTTTGCATCATCAGCTTGCCGAACAGCATGCGCCCTTTTTCCCCGCCCGACAGCACCTTCGCCGGCTTTTTGATGTCGTCCTGGCTAAACAGCAGGCGGCCGAGGAAGCTGCGCACCACCTGCTCGTCGTCCCCTTCCTGCTTCCACTGGCTCATCCACTCGAAGACGGTGAGATCGTTTTCAAACTCGTATTCGTGATCCTGCGCGTAGTAGCCAATTTTCGCATTTTCAGACCACTTGACGCTGCCGCTGTCCGGCTGGAGTTCGCCCACCAGAGTTTTCATCAGCGTCGATTTACCCACGCCGTTAGTGCCGAGCACCGCCAGCTTTTCGCCCACTTCCAGCAGCAGCTTGGCGCCCTTAAACAGCGGGCCGTTATCAAAGCCTTTGCTCAGATTCTCAACTTCCAGCGCGTTGCGGAACAGCTTCTTATCCTGCTCGAAGCGGATAAACGGGTTCTGGCGACTGGAAGCTTTCACCTCTTCCAGCTTGATTTTATCGATCTGGCGGGCGCGCGATGTCGCCTGACGAGATTTGGATGCGTTGGCGCTAAAACGGCTGACGAAGGACTGCAGATCGGCAATCTGCGCTTTCTTCTTGGCGTTATCCGCCAGCAACCGCTCGCGGGCCTGGGTCGCCGCAGTCATGTATTCGTCGTAGTTACCCGGATAGACCCGCAGCTCACCGTAGTCCAGATCCGCCATGTGGGTGCAGACCATGTTCAGGAAGTGGCGGTCGTGCGAGATGATGATCATGGTGCTGTCGCGATCGTTGAGCGTCTGCTCCAGCCAGCGGATGGTGTCGATGTCGAGGTTGTTGGTCGGTTCATCGAGCAGCAGGATATCAGGATTGGAAAACAGCGCCTGCGCCAGCAGCACGCGCAGCTTCCACCCCGGGGCCACTTCGCTCATCGGACCGTAGTGCTGCTCCAGCGGAATGCCGACGCCGAGGAGTAGTTCGCCCGCGCGGGCTTCGGCGGAGTAACCGTCCATTTCACCGTATTTCACTTCCAGATCGGCCACTTTGTAGCCATCCTCTTCGCTCATCTCCGGCAGAGCATAGATGCGGTCGCGCTCTTGCTTCACTTCCCACAGTTCGCCGTGGCCCATGATCACCGTATCGAGCACCGAGAACGCTTCAAAGGCGAACTGGTCCTGGCGCAGCTTGCCAAGGCGCTCGTTAGGATCGAGGGAGACGTTACCGAGCGTAGGCTCAAGATCGCCACCGAGAATTTTCATGAAGGTGGATTTTCCACTGCCGTTGGCGCCAATCAGGCCGTAACGGTTGCCGCCGCCGAACTTGACGGAGATGTTTTCAAACAGCGGCTTACTGCCGAATTGCATGGTGACGTTGCTGGTAACTAACACGGGGATATCCTGAAGAGATGTGACAAACGTCGTATTTTGCCATAAGTGAGATTAAAAATCGCCCCGGCCGTCGAACTGCTACGCTAATAAAGAGGAGAAAAATGTGATTTCATCCACATCTGAATTCCATGGGGAGGCAAATGCACATATAATGCGCTGCCATTAACCGTCTCATTTCGCAACCAATAGCCTGTCGGGCACTGATACTTCGAACAACTATGAAAATGAAATTATCTACGCTATTCGCCGCGGCCTTCGCCATCATAGGCTTTTGTAATACTGCCTCAGCCGTAACCTATCCGCTGCCTTCAGACGGCAGCCGCCTGATTGGGCAAAATCAGGTGGTCACGATTCCTGACGACAACAAACAGCCGCTGGAATATTTTGCCGCACAGTATCAGATGGGCCTCTCCAACATGACCGAGGCCAATCCGGGCGTTGACGTGTATCTGCCGAAAGGCGGTACGGTGCTCAACATTCCGCAGCAGCTGATCCTGCCGGACACCGTGCATGAAGGCATAATCATCAACAGTGCCGAAATGCGCCTTTACTACTATCCGAAAGGCACCAACACGGTGATCGTGCTGCCTATCGGCATCGGCCAGCTGGGCAAAGATACGCCGATTAACTGGACCACCAAAGTCGAGCGTAAGAAAGCCGGCCCGACCTGGACCCCGACTGCCAAGATGCACGCCGAATACGCCGCCGCCGGTAACCCGCTGCCGGCCGTTGTGCCTGCCGGTCCGGATAACCCGATGGGGCTTTACGCGCTGTATATCGGCCGCCTGTACGCTATTCACGGCACCAACGCCAACTTTGGTATCGGCCTGCGCGTGAGCCACGGCTGTGTGCGTCTGCGCAACGAAGATATCAAATTCCTGTTCCAGAACGTGCCGGTCGGCACCCGCGTGCAGTTTATCGACGAAGCGGTGAAAGCCACCACCGAGCCGGACGGCAGCCGTTACGTGGAAGTGCACAACCCGCTCTCCACGACCGACGCGCAGTTTAACGGCGATGAAGTGGTGCCTGTTACCCTGAACGGCGCGGTGCGTAAAGTGACTGACCAGGCTGACGTCGACACCGGCGTGCTGGATCAGGCAGTGCAGAACCGCTCCGGGATGCCGGTTCGCCTGAACTGATTAACAGTCAGGACATAAAAAAGGGCGAGTGTACAACTCGCCCTTTTTTGTTTTCTGCGGCGCTAGCCGTTGTTAACAATGGTTATCCCGCCGCGATCGTAACGGTAGCGGCAGCGGGCATGCTCCAGCGGCGTGCCGTCCTGCAGGTAAATAATCTGCTCCACCTCCAGCACCGGATCGGCCGCGTCGCACAGCAGATGCTCCTGCTCCGGCACACCTGCCTTCACCGCCCGCACCACCCGGTAGGATCCCATGATGTTAAGTCCCAGGCTCGCCACGTGGGCAAACACCGAACTCTCCAGATGCGTATTATTGAGGCCGGGCACCAGCGCGACCGGCATGACTGTGGCGTCCAGCGAAAGCGGCTCGCCGTTGAGCAGCCGCAGACGCGAAAAATCATA
>NZ_CAJYMB010000127.1 GCF_913775985.1 uncultured Pluralibacter sp.
CAACTGGCTACGCCAGTTGTCGAACCCCGGTCGGGGCTTCTCATCCCCCCGGGTTGTGCAACATGCGAAAAAAAAGCCCGCATGTGAATGCGGGCTCTTCTTCAAATATGGCGGTGAGGGGGGGATTGACTCGCTGCGCTCGCCCTGCGGGCAGTCCGGACTGTCCAACTGGCTGCGCCAGTTGTCGAACCCCGGTCGGGGCTTCTCATCCCCCCCGGTAGTGCAACATGCGAAAAAAAAGCCCGCATGCGAATGCGAGCTCTTCTTCAAATATGGCGGTGAGGGGGGGATTCGAACCCCCGATACGTTGCCGTATACACACTTTCCAGGCGTGCTCCTTCAGCCACTCGGACACCTCACCATATTGTCTTTCCGGTTGTTACCGGAACGGGCGCTAATGTAGGGAAAAGCGTAACTTACGTCAACTCTCTTTTTGCTAAAACCGCGCGATTAGCCAAACTTCAACCAGCATGCGCGGGGATTAATCATCCTTTGCTTTTTTTATCATCAGCTTACCCCCGGGAATTGCCCGAAGTTTGCTATGCTGGCGCTGCACACGACATCGACATTCAGCAATGGAGCACGTATGGATATCCTCTTCTATCATCCGACCTTTGATAACGACCTGTGGATCCGCAAGCTGCAGGCGCAGATGCCCGACGCCCGCGTGCGGGAGTGGAAAAGCGGTGATAATGGTCCTGCCGACTACGCGCTGGTATGGCATCCGCCGGTTGAAATGCTGCAGGGAAGAGAGTTGAAAGCCGTATTTGCGCTCGGCGCGGGCGTAGACTCTATCCTCAGCAAGCTGAACGCCCACCCTGAAATGCTGCCGCAGAGCGTTCCGCTGTTTCGCCTTGAAGATACCGGGATGGCGGAACAAATGCAGGAATATACCGTAAGCCAGGTGCTGCACTGGTTCCGCCGCTTTGACGATTATCAGGCGCAAAAGCAGCAGCGCTGCTGGCAGCCGCTGCCGGACTATCAGCGGGAAGACTTTACCATCGGCATTATGGGCGCCGGTGTACTCGGCAGCAAAGTGGCTGAAAGCCTCAAGGGCTGGGGATTTCCGGTCAGGGTCTGGAGCCGCAGCCGCAAAAGCTGGCCTGGCGTCAGCAGCTTCGCTGGCCAGGGCGAACTGGACGCGTTTCTCTCCGGTACCCGCGTGCTGATAAACCTGTTGCCCAATACCCCGGAAACCGTCGGTATTATTAATCAGGCACTGTTAGAAAAGCTCCAGGATGGCGCCTATCTCCTTAACATCGCCCGGGGCGTTCATCTTATTGAAGACGATCTGATTAAGATGCTGGACGGCGGCAAAATCAAAGGCGCGATGCTCGATGTGTTTAGCCGCGAGCCGCTGCCGCCGGAAAGTCCGCTGTGGGCACATCCCCGCATCGCCATTACTCCGCACCTTGCCGCCGTCACTCGCCCTCAGGAGGCTATCGAATATATTGCGGACACTATTGGCAAGCTGGAGCAGGGGATGCCGGTCACCGGACAAGTCAACCGGGAGCGCGGCTACTGATGCTGCCGGGCGCAACAGACCGCTAATAAAGCAGGGGCAATTTTGCTATGCTTGCCCCAATAAGAAAGAGGAGAACCCGATGTACCCTGTTGACCTACACATGCATACCGTTGCCAGCACCCACGCCTACAGCACTCTGCACGACTATATTGCCGAAGCAAAGCGCAAGCAGATTAAACTGTTCGCCATTACCGACCACGGTCCGGATATGGCCGATGCGCCGCATTACTGGCACTTCGTCAATATGCGGATCTGGCCCCGGGTAGTTGACGGCGTGGGGATCCTGCGCGGTATTGAGGCCAACATTAAAAATACCCTAGGCGAGATCGACTGCACCGGGCCGATGCTCACCGGCCTGGATTTTATTATCGGCGGCTTTCACGAGCCGGTATTTCCCCCGCAGGATAAAGCGACCCACACTGAAGCGATGATTGCGACGATCGCCAGCGGCAACGTGCATATGATTTCACATCCGGGCAATCCAAAGTTTCCCATTGATATCGACGCGGTGGCCCGCGCGGCGGCGGAACACCATGTGGCGCTGGAAATCAATAACTCCTCATTCGTCTCCTCGCGTCCGGGCAGCGAAGCCAACTGCACCGCCATTGCCGCAGCGGTAAAAGCCGCGGGTGGCTGGCTGGCGCTGGGCTCTGACTCGCACACGGCGTTTACCCTCGGCGAGTTTACCGAGTGCCGTAAAATTCTCGACGCCGTAGACTTCCCCGAAGCGCGCATTCTCAACGTGACGCCGCGCCGCTTCCTCGATTTCCTCGAATCTCGCGGCAGGCCGCACATCCCCGAGTTCGCTGAATTTTAATTTTTTACTACTGGAAAAATTGCATGAACGAGTTTTCAATCCTCTGCCGCGTGCTGGGATCGCTTTACTATCGACAGCCGCAGGATCCGCTGCTGGTGCCGCTGTTCACCCTGATCCGCGAAGGCAAACTGGCCGCAAGCTGGCCCCTTGAGCAGGACGAACTGCTGGCGCGCCTGCAAAAAAGCTGCGATATCCAGCCGCTGGCCGCCGACTATAACGCGCTTTTTGTGGGTGAAGACGCCAGCGTCCCGCCGTACCGCAGCGCGTGGGTGGAAGGCGCCAGCGAAGCCGAAGTGCGCAGCTTCCTCTCTTCCCGCGGCATGCCGCTGAGCGATACCCCTGCCGATCACATCGGCACGCTGCTGCTCGCGGCCTCATGGCTTGAAGATAACGCTGCGGAAGACGAGAGTGATGCGGTAGAAATGCTGTTCGCCGAGTATCTGCTGCCCTGGTGCGGCACTTTCCTCGGAAAAGTAGAGGCCCACGCCGAAAGCGCCTTCTGGCGCACGATGGCGCCGCTGACTCGTGACGCGATTGCCGCCATGTGGGACGAGCTGGAAGAAGAGGAAGAGGGCGGCGAATAGCCGCGACCGGTCATCTTTATCGTGCCGCCGGGGTCGCAATAGCCGGCGGCATGCTTTACGTCTTGTCCGTTATCCCCCCGATGATTCTGAAAAATGCGCGATTGTGCAGCGGCTGCCTGAGCCCAGCCGCATCTAGCCTGTGTTATCTGCGCTAAGCCGAACACCTGCCCGCCGCATCAGGTAAAAAATCGCGCTATGCTTTACCCAGGCCGCAGCGGTATTTCGCCCGTCAAAGAGAAAGCTACTTTTGCTTAAGAAGGTCCTGCCGATCCGTTCTAAAGTTATTAGCCTGGGCCGGATGCGCGCGGCCCGCTTGATTGTCTTTCATATTATGAAAAGGAAACAGACCGACGTTATGCATAATAATAATGAAACACATCTGGGCCGGGTTCTGGCAGATGAGCTGGCTGCCCATCCGGGCGAGTGCGGCATTTTCACCCTGGAAGAGGGGCTGGAGGCTTTCGCCGCCCGCTATCAGCTGGCCGAAACCGCCGAGCGAACTCTCGACGTTCAATACTACATTTGGCAAAACGACATGTCGGGCCGGCGGCTGTTTAAGGCCCTGCTGGACGCGGCAAACCGCGGCGTGAAGGTACGCCTGCTGCTGGACGACAACAACACTTCCGGCCTGGACGATATTCTCCAGCTGCTGGATGCCCATCCGCGCATCGAAGTGCGGCTGTTTAACCCGTTCTCTTTTCGCACCCTGCGCATGCTCGGCTACCTGACCGATTTCGCCCGCCTTAACCGCCGGATGCACAACAAAAGCTTCACCGTTGACGGGCTGGTGACCATTATCGGCGGGCGCAACGTGGGGGATGCTTACTTCGGCGTCGGTGACGAGCCGCTGTTTGCCGATCTCGATGTGCTGGTGGTGGGGCCGGTGGTGAACGACGTGGAAGCCGACTTCGAGCGCTACTGGAACAGCCGCAGCGTTTCAACGCTCAGGCATGTTCTGGCCGATGACACCACTGACGCTGCCGCCAGGCTTTCCGCAGAGCCGTCGGACGATCCCGAGGTGCGCCGCTACCTGGATAAGCTGGCCACCACCACTATCGGTAAACGGCTGGTGAACGGCAGGCTGCCGTTTATCTGGGCGAAGGTCAGCCTGCTCAGCGACGATCCCCGCAAGGGGCAGGGGGATGTGCCGCGCAGAACGCTGCTGGCGGAGCGCCTGACTAAAGTGATGGGCTCGCCCACGCAGCAGATTGATATTATCTCCGCCTACTTTGTGCCGGGACGCGCCGGGGTTGCGCAGATCCTGCAGCTGGTGCGGCGCGGCGTGAAGGTGGCTATTCTGACCAATTCCCTGGCGGCCAACGATGTGGCGGTCGTCCATTCAGGTTACGCCCGCTGGCGGAAAAAACTGCTGCGCCACGGCGTGGATCTGTTTGAACTCAAGCCGCTGCAGCACCCGCGCCCTGGCGTACACGACCGGGGGCTGACCGGTAATTCCGGCTCGAGCCTGCATGCCAAAACCTTCAGCGTCGACGGAAAAAAGGTCTTTATTGGATCATTCAATTTTGACCAGCGCTCGGCGATGCTCAATACCGAAATGGGGCTTGTCATCGACAGCGAAGCGCTGGCGCAGCGTATTCATCACCGCTTTCAGCTCAGCCAGCGCGAGGCCGCGTGGCAGCTGCGCTTAACGCCGCAGGGCAAAATTGAGTGGCTGGACCGGGAGGACGGCAAGTTACAGGTGCTCGATAAAGAGCCGGACGTGAGGCTGTGGCAGAAAATCCTGGTGCTGCTGGCCTATATGCTGCCGGTGGAGTGGCTGCTGTAAGCGTCGCGGGCGCTGCTGCGCCCGCGATTTTAGGTGGGAACCGATCAGGCGTGCACCGACGGAGCGTTACGCTGCGGCTTGCCGGAAAACAAGAAGCGCAGCAGCGGGATCCGCAGGTGGATTTCATACAGGATCAGCGCGCTGCCTACCACGAATACCAGTCCGGCGAAAAAGCCCAGCGTATTGGAGTGGATCAGCGGCGTTATCCACGCCCCGAACAGCAGCGTCAGCGGATGGTGAACCAGATAAATAAACAGGGACGCGTTCACAAAGTAGGTTACCCGCGGCGAATGGGAATTGAGCAGGCGGTGGCCAAATGAGAAAACCACGTTAACCATCCACAGCCCCAGCAGCATGGTGATCACCGCTTCGGTCTCATACATCCAGCCGTCGCCGCTGCCGTAGTGCTGGTTCAGGCGGTAGGCGATAAAGCCCAGCAGCGAGGCCACCGCGCACCAGGGCGAGGGCGTGACGAACAGCGCTTTCAGGCGCGGATTAATAAATGCCTGCGCGCCGAGAATAAAGAACGGCAGATAGAACAGCGTCTGCATCATCACAAAGTTAAACATCCCGTCGCTGAGCAGCGGGGGATAAACCAGCAGCAGCACCCGGCGCAGCGCGGCGTACAGCAGGCCGAACCCGAGAAAAATCACGCTCAGCTTGCCCATAGTGACATCAGCAAAAATGGCGTCCGTCGGATTGCGCGCGTGGCGGCGCAGAGAAGCAAAAAGCCCGAGTCCCAGGGTGGTCAAAACCACCAGCACCAGCAAGAACCAGAGGTGGGAAATAAGCTCCCAGCTCAGGGTGTTGTATTTTTCATACAGGGAGAGCGCGTGCCAGTTTTCACCTTTTCCCGTGGCGTGCTGCAGCATCAGAAATTGCGGCAGCGTCAGCAGGGGAATGGCAGTGAGCATCGGAATACCGACTCGCTCAACGCGTACCTTCCACCACTTCTTCAGCGGATAACGCAGAAAAAGCATGTAGGAAAAATAGCCGGAAATAACGAAAAACACCTGCATGCGAAACGAATGAATAAAATCATTGAACAGCGTTAGCCACCATGAAGGCTCGGCGCTGTTGACGTGCCATGCGTGACTTGAGTAAATCAGCGATATATGAAAAGGGATGCCGAGCAGCATCAGCCACGCGCGGATAGAATCGAGGAAATACTCACGTTGGTTCGGTACTTTACTCATAAATTCAACGTATTCTCAGACTAATCGCCTTATCGCACCGTGCTGTTAAGGCTAAATTGTCGCTAACCCTACACCAGTACCCGTATATCTGTCTCCAGGACAAACGCGCAAAGTGCAACTAAGGATGACGATTGTTTACTCCATAAGCCACTGGGCCGAACAAAAAGGGGATTATGTTGTCGGATTGCCTGAGTTTCCAGTAAAATGGATCGGATCGATTTAAGCACACAAAGGGGGAAGTGCTTACCTATTATGAACAAGAAACCACAGATGATGAAACTGCGTTGGTTATGCGCAGCCATAACGTTGTCCCTGTGTACTTCATCTGCATGGGCATTCAGCATTAACGATGTTGCGAAGGACGCGCAGTCTCTGGCTAAAAAGAGCTACGAGGCGCCTAAAAGCAACTTACCCTCCGTTTTTCGCGATATGAAATACGCGGACTACCAGCAAATACAGTTCAATCACGATAAAGCGTACTGGAACAATATCAAGACGCCGTTCAAGCTTGAGTTTTATCACCAGGGGATGTATTTCGAAACGCCGGTTAAGATTAACGAAGTTACCGCAACAACAGTAAAACAGATCAAATACAGCCCGGACTATTTCAACTTCGGCAACGTCCAGCACGATAAAGACACCGTAAAAGATCTCGGTTTCGCCGGATTCAAAGTTCTCTACCCCATCAACAGCAAAAATAAAAACGATGAAATCGTCAGCATGCTGGGCGCGAGCTACTTCCGCGTGCTCGGCCAGGGCCAGGTGTACGGCCTTTCCGCGCGCGGTCTGGCCATTGATACCGCGCTGCCGTCCGGGGAAGAGTTTCCGCGCTTTCGCGAGTTCTGGATCGAGCGCCCGAAACCCAACGACAAGCGCCTGACCATTTACGCGCTGCTGGACTCTCCGCGCGCGACCGGCGCCTACCGGTTTGTGATTATGCCGGGCCGCGACACCGCTGTGGACGTGCAGTCTAAAGTCTATCTGCGCGACAAAGTGGGCAAGCTCGGCGTAGCGCCGCTCACCAGCATGTTCCTGTTTGGCTCAAGCCAGCCGTCTCCTACCGTCAACTACCGCCCTGAACTGCACGACTCCAACGGTCTGTCCATTCATGCGGGCAACGACGAATGGATCTGGCGTCCGCTGAATAACCCGAAACATCTGGCGGTCAGCAGCTACGCAACGGAAAATCCGAAAGGCTTTGGTCTGCTGCAGCGCGGGCGTCACTTCTCCCGCTATGAAGATTTAGACGATCGTTACGACCTGCGCCCGAGCGCCTGGGTCACGCCGCAGGGCGACTGGGGTAAAGGTACCGTTCAGCTGGTGGAAATTCCGACCAATGATGAGACCAACGACAACATCGTCGCCTACTGGACGCCGGATCAGCTGCCTGAGCCGGGTAAAGAGATGAACTTTAAGTACACCATCAACTTTACCCGCGACGAAGACAAGCTGCACGCCGCCGACAGCGCCTGGGTTATGCAGACTCGCCGCTCGGTCGGGGACGTGAAGCAGTCGAATTTGATTCGCCAGCCGGACGGCACCACCGCCTTCATTATTGATTTTGTCGGCACCGAGATGAAGAAGCTGCCGCAGGATACTGACGTAGCGGCGCAAACCAGCATCGGCGACAACGGCCAGATCGTGGACAGCAACGTTCGCTATAATCCTGTGACCAAGGGCTGGCGCCTGACGCTTCGCGTGAAGGTGAAAGATCCGAAGAAAACTACCGACATGCGCGCGGCGCTGGTTGAAGGCGATCGGACCCTGAGTGAAACCTGGAGTTATCAGCTACCTGCCAATGAATAAGATAACCGAGTATATCGACGCGATGCCCCTCTCCGAAACGGAGAAGGCGGCATTGCCGACATCTGACTTTGCCTCGCTGCAGCACGCGCTGGACGATTCGCCGGAGCATTTTGCGCGGGAAGATGATTCTCCGCTGGGCTCTGTGGACGCGCGTCTGAAGCAGGCCTGGCCGGAGAGCGCATCGCCAACGCTGGTTAGCAAAGACGACGAGGGCCGCGCCCAGCTGAACGCTATGCCGAAGGCGACGCGCTCCTCGATGTTCCCGGATCCGTGGCGCACCAACCCGATTGGCCGCTGGTGGGACCGGATGCTGGGCCGCGACGTGACGCCGCGCTATCTGGCACGCCTGAGTAAGGAAGAGCAGAAGCACGAAGAGAAGTGGCGTACGGTAGGCTCTATCCGCCGCTATATTCTGCTGCTGCTGACGCTCGCTCAGACCGTAGTTGCCACCTGGTATATGAAGACCATCCTGCCTTATCAGGGCTGGGCGCTGATTAACCCGATGGACATGCGCGAGCAGGATCTGTGGGTCTCCTTTATGCAGCTGCTGCCTTACGTGCTGCAAACCGGGATCTTGATTCTCTTCGCGGTGCTGTTCTGCTGGGTATCAGCAGGCTTCTGGACGGCGCTGATGGGCTTTCTACAGCTGCTGATTGGCCGGGATAAGTACAGCATCTCCGCGTCTACGACCGGCGACGAGCCGCTGAACCCGGAGCACCGCACCGCGCTTATCATGCCTATCTGTAACGAGGACGTGGATCGCGTCTTCGCGGGTCTGCGCGCCACGTGGGAATCGGTGAAAGCCTCCGGCAACCATAAGCACTTTGACGTCTATATCCTCAGCGACAGCTACAATCCTGATATCTGCATGCAAGAGCAAAAAGCATGGATGGAGCTGATCGCCGAAGTGCAGGGCGAAGGGCAGATTTTCTATCGCCGCCGCCGCCGCCGCGTGAAGCGCAAAAGCGGCAACATCGATGATTTCTGCCGCCGCTGGGGTAACCAGTACAGCTACATGGTCGTGCTGGACGCGGACTCGGTGATGTCCGGCGAGTGCCTGAGTGGCCTGGTGCGCCTGATGGAAGCTAACCCGAACGCGGGCATCATTCAGTCGTCGCCGCGCGCCTCCGGGATGGATACGCTGTACGCGCGCTGCCAGCAGTTCGCCACCCGCGTTTACGGTCCGCTGTTTACCGCCGGTCTGCACTTCTGGCAGCTGGGCGAGTCGCACTACTGGGGTCATAACGCGATTATTCGCGTCAAGCCGTTCATCGAGCACTGTGCCCTGGCACCGCTGCCGGGCGAAGGCAACTTCGCCGGCTCCATCCTGTCTCATGACTTTGTGGAAGCCGCGCTGATGCGCCGCGCGGGATGGGGCGTGTGGATTGCCTACGATCTCCCCGGTTCCTATGAGGAGCTGCCGCCGAACCTGCTGGACGAACTCAAGCGCGACCGCCGCTGGTGTCAGGGTAACCTGATGAACTTCCGCCTGTTCCTGGTGAAAGGCATGCACCCGGTACACCGCGCTGTGTTCCTTACCGGCGTCATGTCCTATCTCTCCGCGCCGCTGTGGTTCATGTTCCTGGCGCTTTCTACCGCGCTGCAGGTGGTACACGCGCTCACAGAGCCGCAGTACTTCCTCCAGCCGCGCCAGCTGTTCCCGGTGTGGCCGCAGTGGCGACCGGAGCTGGCAATAGCCCTCTTTGCGTCAACCATGGTGCTGCTGTTCCTGCCCAAGCTGCTGAGTATTATTCTGGTCTGGTGCAAAGGGCCGAAAGAGTATGGCGGCTTCTTCCGGGTAACGCTTTCCCTGCTGCTGGAGGTGCTGTTCTCGGTGCTGCTGGCGCCGGTACGTATGCTGTTCCACACCGTGTTCGTGGTCAGCGCGTTTCTCGGCTGGGAAGTGGTCTGGAATTCGCCGCAGCGCGATGACGACTCCACGCCGTGGAGCGAAGCGTTCATGCGCCACGGCTCCCAGATGCTGCTGGGTATCGTGTGGGCGGCGGGCATGGCGTGGCTTGACCTGCGCTTCCTGTTCTGGCTGGCGCCTATCGTCTTCTCGCTGATCCTCTCTCCGATCGTGTCGGCTATTTCCAGCCGCGCCACCGTGGGGCTGCGCAGCAAGCGGGCGAAGCTGTTCCTGATCCCGGAAGAGTACCGCACGCCGAAGGTGCTTGAGGATACCGATAAATACGTTACCCTCAACCGCGCCCGCGCGCTGGATGACGGCTTTATGCACGCCGTATTTAATCCGTCATTCAACGCCCTGGCCACCGCCATGGCCACCGCGCGCCATCGCAAAAGCCAGGTGCTGGAAATTGCCCGCGACCGGCACGTTGAGCAGGCGCTTAACGACACGCCGGACAAGCTTAACCGCGACCGCCGGCTGGTGCTGCTGAGCGACCCGGTTACCATGGCGCGTATGCACTACCGCGTCTGGTCAGCCCCGGAGAAATATTCGTCGTGGGTTAACCACTACGAGACAATAACGCTTAATCCCGCGGCGCTGAAAGCGAAATAACCCGCGCGTTAAGCTAAAATACCGGCCATCTGGCCGGTATTTTTTTATCTGAAAGAGAGGGTTTGTGAAGCTACTGAGCGTTGGGCTAATGGTGATGTTGCTAAGCGGCTGCGGATCGGTGATTAGCCGCACCCTGCCGGGGCAGGGGCACGGCAGTCAATACTATCCCGGCGTACAGTGGGATCTGCGGGATTCGGGCTGGCGCTGGCTGACCGTCCTCGATCTGCCGCTCTCGCTGGTATTCGACACGCTGCTGCTGCCCATAGACTACCAGCACGGCCCATGGGAGTAGCTGCTAGCGCTCGTCCCACTCATCGGCGGCCGCCTGGCCCTCTTCGGTATCCAGCGGCGGTTCAAGCTGAAATTCACCCTCGTCCCACTCGTGCAGGGTGTTCTCTTCCTGCCACTCCTGGGTCAGTTCAATTTCATCGAAGTCGCCGTCAAAGACGGACTGGGCGGCTTCACCGCTAAGTATCGGCAGGCCGTCGCCTTCTTCGTCTTCATCGGCAGCAAACGCTGCCTGCCACATGATGTCCCCGTCCTGCAGAATGTATTTTTGCAGATTTAGCTGGGCAACGGCCGGTGTTTCATCGGCGTCTGCCGGGTGGTCTGCGGCAAACTCTTCGCGCGCGGCATCAAGAGCTTCTTCAAGCGTGACGTACATAGTCATGTGTTTCTCCCTGCAGTTAGACGTGGTTTCAGACAAGAATAGTCGAAGTTTGTCAGATGCAAATGAAAGACGGAAAAAATCATCCGGATAGCTTATTTGCTGGCGCAGAACCGCCGTCTTTACCACCGGGCCGCGGGCGGGTGCGCCGCATGCTCACTGCG
>NZ_CAJYMB010000128.1 GCF_913775985.1 uncultured Pluralibacter sp.
CTTTCCCGGCGGCGCGGTGGACAGCACCGACGCCTCGCTGATTGCCGCAGCCCTGCGCGAAGCCGAAGAAGAGGTGGCGATCCCGCCGTCAAAGGTGGAGGTGCTGGGGGTTTTACCGCCGGTGGACAGCGTGACCGGCTTCCGGGTGACCCCGGTGGTGGGTGTGATCCCGGCCGATTTGCACTATCACGCCAGCGAAGACGAAGTGGCCGACGTGTTTGAAATGCCGCTGGCGGAAGCGCTGCGCCTTAGCCGTTACCATCCGCTGGACATCTACCGGCGCGGGGATTCGCACCGGGTGTGGCTTTCGTGGTATCAGCACTATTTTGTCTGGGGGATGACCGCGGGCATTATTCGTGAGCTGGCCTTACAAATCGGCATCAGGCCTTAGCTATACTAAGTGAAGCGACTCTGCGATCCGCCTCACACCATTAGTTAATCAGCGGTGATGCATTAGTTTAATTCATGTGAATAGTTAAACTGCCCCCGGTGTTCCCTCTTACACTATGCGCAGTTATAACATCGTTGTCGGCACCTGCCGGCAACCCTGTCAGGAGCGTTAACGTGATAAGCATATTCGATATGTTCAAAGTGGGCATCGGCCCGTCATCGTCCCATACTGTCGGCCCGATGAAGGCTGGCAAGCAGTTCGTCGATGATCTGGTCGAAAAGGGGCTTATTGATGACGTGACCCGCGTAGCGGTGGACGTTTACGGCTCCCTCTCTTTAACGGGCAAAGGCCACCATACGGATATCGCCATTATCATGGGCCTGGCGGGCAATATGCCGGCCACCGTCGATATCGACACCATCCCGGCGTTTATTCGCGATGTTGAAACCCGCGGCCGACTGCTGCTGGCGGGCGGACGCCGTGAGGTAGACTTCCCGCAGGACAACGGCATGCGCTTTCAAAGCGACAATCTGCCCCTGCACGAAAACGGCATGACCATTCACGCCTGGGCCGGGGAGCAGGAAATTTACTGCAAAACCTATTACTCCATCGGCGGCGGCTTTATCGTCGATGCAGAACACTTTGGCCAGGACGTGACCGGCAGCGTCAACGTGCCCTATCCTTTTGCCTCGGCAAAAGAGATGCTGGCGTACTGCAAAGAAACCGGGCTGTCGCTTTCCGGATTGGTGATGCAGAACGAGCTGGCGCTGCACAGCAAACAAGAGATTGAAGACTATTTTGCTGATGTCTGGCAGACCATGCAGGCCTGTATCGATCGCGGCCTGAACACCGAAGGCGTGCTGCCCGGGCCGCTGCGGGTACCCCGCCGGGCGGCGGCGCTGCGCCGGATGCTGGTGAGCCAGGACAAAACCTCCAGCGATCCGATGGCGGTGGTGGACTGGGTGAACATGTTCGCGCTGGCCGTTAACGAAGAAAATGCCGCCGGCGGTCGCGTGGTAACCGCGCCAACTAACGGCGCCTGCGGGATTGTTCCGGCGGTGCTGGCCTACGTGAACCAGTTTATCGAGCCGGTGACTTCTGAAATCGCTATCCGCTATTTTCTGGCTTCCGGCGCTATCGGCGCGCTGTATAAGATGAATGCGTCCATCTCCGGCGCAGAAGTGGGCTGCCAGGGTGAAGTGGGTGTGGCCTGCTCAATGGCGGCGGCCGGCCTCGCGGAAGTCCTCGGCGCAAGCCCCGAGCAGGTCTGCGTCGCGGCGGAGATCGGCATGGAGCACAACCTCGGTCTGACCTGCGATCCCGTCGCCGGCCAGGTGCAGGTGCCGTGCATTGAGCGTAACGCCATTGCGTCAGTGAAAGCCATTAACTCCGCGCGAATGGCAATGCGCCGCACCAGCGAGGCGCGGGTCTCGCTGGATAAAGTGATTGAAACCATGTACGAAACCGGCAAGGACATGAATGCCAAATACCGCGAGACCTCGCGGGGCGGTCTGGCCATTAAGGTGCAGTGCGACTAATATATCGGCCCGCCCCTCCCGGACGGGCTTTTTTTTGACGGTAGTGCTTTTTTTCCCTTTCTGACGCTACACTTGCTCTATTATCAACGCCGCACGGTTCTGCCCACGCTGGAGCAGCGTCACACATGCAAACTGCATCATTGCTAATAAAACAATATCGCCGCAGGCGAATTATCCTTTGCGTTACGGTGGCCGTCCTGACGCTGGTGACGGTTTTTACTCAGCGATTTATTTCGCAGCGTAGTTTAAATCAGCAGCGCATCGACGGCTTTGCGCTCAAGGCCGTGCAGACCATTGAAAAAGTGCTTATGCCTCTTGCTGAAAGCCGCAGCGGATTGTTACAGCAGGTAGGAAAATCCTGCAACGAGGTCAACGGGCTTCTGCGCCAGCAGTCGGCGCGGCTGCAAACCCTGCGCTCTATTTCGCTAGTGAGGGACGGCGTGATTTATTGCTCAAGCGTGCTGGGCTCCCGCAGCGTTATGCTCCGCCAGCTGCAGCCGGCGCTACCGTCCGCGACGGACGCGCTGATCCTTACTCGCGATCACACGTTTTTAAAAGGTTCACCGCTGCTGATTCAGTGGTACCCCGCCACATCGGGCAGCCAGGATGGCGTGGTGCTTGGAATTAATATTCATCTTATTGGAACCCTGCTGCTGGAGCCGCAGCCGCCGCTGATTGACGAGGTGATCTTCTCCGTCAACGGCCGCCACTATACCGATGCCGACGGCGTGAACGACGGCGTCCCGCAGGCGCGCGATGAGACCATCGTCACCCGCGCCTCAACGCTCTTTCCTTTCAGCATCAGCGTCAGAACCCCGGGGGCAACGGCGCTGGCGCTGGCCTGGCTGCCCTCGCAGATGCCGCTGGCGGCGCTGATCACCCTGCTGCTCGCGGGACTGGTCTGGTTCTATACCGCCGGACGGATGAGTTTTTCCCGCGAGATCAGTTTAGGGATCGTCCAGCATGAGTTTCAGATCTACTGTCAGCCGCAGATTAACGCCCGCTCCCGCCAGTGCTGCGGCGTGGAAATTCTGCTGCGCTGGGATAATCCGCGCCTGGGCTGGGTCTCTCCGGAGGTCTTTATTCCGCTGGCTGAAAGTAATAACCAGATAGCGCCCCTCACCCGCTACGTGCTGTCTGAAACCATCAGGGCCATTAGCTGTTTCCCGCCGCGCGCCGATTTTCACATCAGCGTCAACGTCGCCGCCGGCCACTTCCCCGGCGGCGAGTTGCTGCATGACATCACCCATATTTGGTTCAGCCAGACACCCCGCCAGCAGCTGGTGCTGGAACTTACCGAGCGGGACAGCATCGAGAGACTGGACTATCGGATGGTTCGGGAGCTGCACCGCAAGGGCGCCCTGCTCGCTATCGACGACTTCGGTACCGGCAGCAGCTCGCTGATGTGGCTGGAACAGCTGCACCCGGACATTCTCAAGATCGATAAATCGTTCACTGGCGCCATCGGCACGGATGCGGTCAACTCGACGGTAACAGATGTGATTATCGCACTCGGCCAGCGGCTGAATATCGCGCTGGTGGCGGAGGGAGTAGAAACGCCGCAGCAGGCAGAGTATCTGCACCACCGCGGCGTTGAGACACTGCAGGGATTTATGTACGCAAAGCCGATGCCCGTGGCCGAGTTTCCCCACTGGCTGGCGGCCAATGTGCCGCCGGCAGCGGGCTAGCGCACTATTCGTCCTGCTCTTCGTGGGAAGACGCTTCTTTTACGACGCGAACTAAATCAACGCGGTAATCGTTGGCCTCCACCACGGTAACGGTGAGTGGACCTATCTTTAGCTCGTCCCCCTGACGCGGGATATGGCCGTTGGCGGAGATAACCAGTCCGGCTACCGTGGCGATTTCCTGCTCATCGTAAACCAGCCCGTCCAGCGCCAGCGCGTGCTGCAGCGCGTGAAGGTCGGCTGAACCTTTGACCAGCCAGCCGTCGCCGTCGGCGACGATCTCCGGGGTTTCGTCGGCGTCTGGGAATTCCCCGGCGATAGCCTCCAGCACGTCCAGCGGCGTCACCAGCCCCTGAACCACGCCGAACTCGTTGGTAACGATAACGAAGCTGCCCCGCGCCCGGCGCAGTACGCCCAGCAGATTAATAGGGTCAAGGGTTTCCGGCACGACAATTGCCGCAGAGGCAGCCGCCATTGCAGCCACATCTTCATCGTTCTCCAGGGCCACCAGCAGCTCTTTCGCCCGCACAATGCCGATAATTTCATCCAGCTCGCCGCGGCACACCGGGAACAGGCTGTGCGGAGATGAGAGCAGCTGCGCGCGTATGGCATCTTTACCCAGCGTAGCGTCAACCCAGCTTATCTCGCCGCGCGGCGTCATGATGCTGCGCAGGGAGCGCGAAGCGAGGGTCAGCACGCCGTTAATCATGTAGCGCTCTTCGTCAGCAAATTCCACTTCCGACACAGGCACGTTGACCGGGTTTTCCGCGTCGTTCGCCATGACCTGCTGGCGGCGGCCGCCCATCAGGCGCAGAACTGCGTCGGCAGTGCGCGCGCGCAGCGGCTGTCGCGACTGGTGGCGGATAAAATTGCGTCGCGCTATCTGGTTAAACAGCTCAATGATGATCGAGAAGCCAATCGCGGCATACAGGTAGCCTTTCGGAATATGGAAACCAAATCCTTCCGCCACCAGGCTCAGGCCAATCATTAACAGGAAGCTGAGGCACAGCACCACCACCGTCGGATGCTGATTAACGAAGTTGGTCAGCGGCTTTGACGCCAGCAGCATCACGCCCATCGCAATCACCACCGCGGCCATCATGACTGGCAGATGGTTCACCATCCCGACGGCGGTAATAACCGCATCCAGCGAGAAGACTGCGTCCAGCACGACAATCTGCAGCACCACCACCCAGAAGCTGGCGTAGCCTTTACCGTGGCCCTCTTCGAGCGGGCGGTTTTCCAGCCGCTCGTGCAGTTCCGTAGTGGCTTTAAACAGCAGGAAGATACCGCCGAGCAGCATAATTAAATCGCGGCCCGAGAAGGCGTAATCCAGCACGCTGAACAGCGGCTGCGTCAGGGTCACCATCCAGGAGATAACCGACAGCAGCACCAGGCGCATGACCAGCGCCAGCGAAAGGCCAATCAGGCGCGCTTTGTCACGCTGCTTTGGCGGAAGCTTGTCGGCCAGAATGGCGATAAAGACCAGGTTATCAATACCCAGCACAATTTCCAGAACCACCAGCGTCAGCAGGCCGGCCCAGATTGAGGGATCCATTAACATTTCCATGTCACGCTCCTGCTACAGACAGAGGCAGTCATCGCACGGCCATAAAAGGGTGCGATAAGGGGAATTGAAGCGGTAAGAGAGGCGATGGCAGAAAGCCAAAAGGTTAACTGGCGTCGGTGACGGTCCATATAGCGGGCTGGGCCCTTTACTCCTGTATGCTTAAACGGGAGATAAACATAGCAGACTCATCCTGCCCGGCGCAAAAATTTACCTCTCTTTGCACTTCACCAAAGATTTTTTGCGCTTCAAAATTATTGCTTACAGATGAGTAATTTACCGACCTTCATCACATTAATTATTTTTTCACTATCTAAAATAATTCGCGGTTGTGTGATTGATTTTATTTCTAACCCTTGTCTGAATCGATTCGGTTCATCATGCGCCTGTTCAACAGGCGCAACGATAATAACAGGAGGTAGCAAGTGACGATTGCTATTGTAATAGGCACACATGGTTGGGCTGCCGAGCAGCTGCTTAAAACGACAGAAATGCTGCTTGGCGAGCAGGAAAACGTCGGCTGGATCGATTTCGTTCCCGGTGAAAACGCCGATACGCTGATTGAAAAATACAACGCCCAGCTGGAGAAGCTGGACACCAGCAAAGGCGTGATTTTCCTGGTGGATACCTGGGGCGGTAGCCCGTTCAATGCCGCCAGCCGCATTGTGGTTGATAATGAAAACTACGAAGTGGTGGCCGGGGTTAACGTCCCGATGCTGGTAGAAACGTTTATGGGCCGCGATGACAATCCGACCTTCGACGAACTGGTGGCGCTGGCAGTGGAAACCGGCCGTGAAGGTGTTAAGGCGCTGAAAGCCAAACCCGCCGAGAAAGCCCCGGTAGCAGCGCCAGCTGCCGCCGCGCCGAAAGCCGCCGTTCCGGCGAAAGCGATGGGTCCAAAAGATTACATGGTTATCGGTCTTGCGCGCATCGACGACCGCCTGATCCACGGCCAGGTGGCGACACGCTGGACCAAAGAGACCAACGTTACCCGCATCATTGTGGTCAGTGATGAAGTGGCCGCAGACACCGTGCGCAAAACCCTGCTGACCCAGGTGGCTCCGCCGGGCGTGACCGCCCACGTAGTTGACGTCGCAAAAATGGTACGCGTCTATAACAACCCGCAATATGCCGGTCAGCGCGTAATGCTGCTGTTCACCAATCCAACTGATGTTGAGCGCCTGGTCGAGCAGGGAGTCAATATTACTTCCGTCAACATTGGCGGCATGGCTTTCCATCAGGGCAAAACGCAGGTCAATAACGCTATTTCCGTCGATAAGAAAGATATTGAGGCCTTCGAAAAACTGAATGCGCGCGGTATCGAACTTGAAGCGCGGAAAGTCTCTTCCGATCCAAAACTGAAAATGATGGATTTGATTGCCAAGGTTGCTAAATAAATCAGCCGGGTTCGTTTACTGACATTTCATCTTTTAAGGCTTATGAAATAGGAGAAGTACAATGGAGATTACCACTCTGCAAATTGTGCTGGTGTTCATCGTTGCGTGTATCGCGGGTATGGAATCCATACTTGATGAATTTCAGTTTCACCGTCCGCTGGTGGCCTGTACCCTGATCGGTATCGTGCTCGGCGATATGCAAAAAGGGATCATTATCGGCGGTACGCTGGAAATGATCGCCCTGGGCTGGATGAACATCGGCGCAGCTGTTGCACCCGATGCGGCGCTGGCATCAATTATCTCTACCGTACTGGTTATCGCAGGTGGTCAGGACACCGGTGCCGGTATCGCACTGGCGATCCCGCTGGCGGCAGCCGGCCAGGTACTGACCATTATCGTGCGTACCATCACCGTTGCCTTCCAGCACGCCGCTGACAAAGCCGCGGAAAAAGGCAATCTGACAACGCTCTCCTGGCTGCACGTCTCTTCGCTGTTCCTGCAGGCAATGCGTATCGCTATCCCGGCGGTTATCGTTGCTATCTCCGTGGGCACCAGCGAAGTTCAGAACATGCTGAACGCCATTCCGGAAGTAGTGACCAGCGGGCTGAATATCGCCGGCGGTATGATCGTGGTTGTGGGTTACGCGATGGTCATCAACATGATGCGCGCGGGCTACCTGATGCCGTTCTTCTATCTGGGCTTCGTCACCGCCGCCTTCACCAACTTCAACCTGGTTGGCCTGGGCGTAATTGGTGCAGTCATGGCGATTCTCTACATCCAGCTGAGCCCTAAATACAATCGCGCGGCCGGTGGTACGGCACAGGCCGCTGCAGCTAACGATCTCGATAACACACTGGACTAACAGGTGAGCGAAATGGTTGATATGACAAAAACTACCACTGAGAAAAAACTCACGCCGGGTGATATTCGGGGCGTGTTCCTGCGGTCTAACCTGTTCCAGGGTTCGTGGAACTTCGAGCGTATGCAGGCGCTGGGCTTCTGCTTCTCGATGGTGCCGGCGATCAAACGCCTCTATCCGGAAAACAACGACGCGCGCCGCCAGGCAATCAAGCGCCACCTGGAGTTCTTTAATACGCACCCTTACGTGGCCGCACCGGTACTCGGCGTGACGCTGGCGATGGAAGAGCAGCGCGCCAACGGCGCGGAAATCGACGACGGCGCGATCAACGGCATCAAAGTTGGCCTGATGGGGCCGCTGGCAGGCGTCGGCGACCCGATTTTCTGGGGTACCGTACGTCCGGTATTCGCCGCGCTCGGCGCCGGTATCGCCATGACAGGTAGCCTGCTGGGTCCGCTGCTGTTCTTTATTCTGTTCAATATTGTGCGCCTGGCTACCCGCTACTACGGCGTCGCCTACGGCTATCGCAAAGGGGTGGATATTGTCTCCGACATGGGCGGCGGCTTCCTGCAGAAGCTGACGGAGGGGGCGTCGATTCTCGGCCTCTTCGTGATGGGGGCGCTGGTCAACAAGTGGACGCACGTCAATATCCCACTGGTGGTATCAAAAATAACCGATCAGAATGGACAGGAGCACGTGACCACCGTGCAGACCATCCTCGATCAGCTGATGCCGGGCCTGGTGCCGATGCTGCTGACCTTTGGCTGCATGTGGCTGCTGCGCAAGAAGGTTAATCCGCTGTGGATTATCGTAGGCTTCTTCGTCATCGGCATTGCCGGCTACTCCGTCGGCCTGCTGGGACTGTAATCGCGCTTAATCCACCGGGGGCTCCTGCCCCCGGTTTTTTATTTCCGGAGGCTCAATGTCGCTTACCGATTGGGTGCTGATCCTGTTTATCGCCGCCCTGCTGGCGTTTGCTATTTACGATCAGTTCATCATTCCCCGCCGCAACGGCCCGGTACTGCTTGCCACTCCGCTACTGCGCCGCAGCCGCGCCGATGGCGCTGTCTTTGTTGGTCTGGTGGCGATCCTTATTTATCAAAACATTAACAATCACGGCCAGTTAATCACCACATGGCTATTGTGCGCGCTGGCGCTGACAGGCCTGTATCTGTTCTGGGTTCGCGTTCCAAAAGTTATTTTCAAATCCGGCGGATTATTTTATGCCGGAGCATGGATTGCTTACTCGAGAATTAAAGCCATTAATTTATCGGAAGACGGCGTGCTGGTAATTCAGCTAGAACAGCGACGTCTGCTAATTCGCGTACGAAATATCGACGATCTTGAGGATATTTACAAAATTATCGTTTCCGTACAGTAAGTTATATAAAATAGCCAGTGCTATATTCGCTTCTATTTTAGGCACCACAAATATATAGCACTGGCTATATTTAGTAAAAACCTCACTCTTATTTATTAACGATTTCATTACTATTAATTTTAAATGCAAATCGTTATCAATTAGGCCGAAGGACGGGATTTTTCGGTTATTGTTTTATATTCTCAAATTATGTTAAGGTTGCGCTCGTCGTTGGGGAGTAGCCAATTTCTATCTCTGGAAATGTACGTGTCAACATACTCGTTGCAAAACGTGGCGCGTGCGGACTGATGTTTTGCTCATAATCACGTAGGTTGCTGCAGTACTGCAGTAAAGAGCCATTAGGCTCCATGATTTTGTGCAAGCGCGGTCAGGCGAGACCATTGACACACTGCCGCTATACGCCCGAGCTGGCGTATGTTTACTGGGGGCAGCGGTGTGTCGTATGGATAAGTTCCCCGGTCTGGATAATATCAATGAACCTCTCAGCCACCCTTTTTCTCGCCTTTGGTATGTCAATGGATGCCTTCGCGGTCTCTATTAGCAAAGGTGCGGCGCTGCGCAATCCGAAATTTTCTGACGCGCTGCGCACCGGGCTGATCTTTGGTGCCGTCGAAGCCACCACGCCGCTTATTGGCTGGGCGCTGGGCATGCTGGCCAGCCAGTTCGTGCTGGAGTGGAACCACTGGATTGCTTTTGTGCTGCTGGTATTTCTCGGCGGCCGAATGCTGATTGAAGGCTGGCGCGCCAGCAACGACGATGAGGATGAGGCCCCGCGTCGGCACGGATTCTGGCTGCTGGTCACCACCGCTATTGCCACCAGCCTCGATGCGATGGCGGTCGGTGTCGGTCTGGCGTTCCTGCAGGTCAACATTATTCTTACCGCGCTGACCATCGGCTGCGCCACGCTGATAATGACCACGCTCGGGATTATGGTCGGGCGCTTTATCGGCCCGCTGCTCGGCAAGCGCGCCGAAATCCTCGGCGGCCTGGTGCTGATTGGCATCGGCGTGCAGATCCTCTGGAGCCACTACGCCGGATAATATCCTGCTTTAAGAATCAGCCTCCCGCTGCCAGACCTGAATCAGAAAATCGGTCTGGCAGGAAAACACCTTCTGCTGTTCAAGACGTTCCCACACTTCCGGCTTTGCCCGCCACGCAAACGGCGTCATCTGCAGCAGGGCGACGGCTTCTTTTCCCGTAAGCTGCATCGGATAGGCCAGCGCCTGCTGGCTGACTCGCGTAAATCCGGGCAGCTGTTCGCGGTTAGGCTCGTGCAAGTGAATCTCATCGTAAATCAGCCCTTTGAGCTCCATCAGATGCCTCGGTCCCGGCGTAGCGGTGATCACCAGGCCGCCGGGCCGCACCACCCGGGCCAGCTCCTGCGGATTGCAGGGGGCGTAAATACGAATCACGGCGTCCAGCGTATTCGCCTCAAAGGGCAGGCGCTGGCTGGACGCTACGCAAAACTGCACCTGCGGGTAGCGGCGGGCGCCATAGCGAACGGCCACTTTTGCCACATCCAGTCCCCAGGTCTGCGCCGCGATGTCGGCGAAAGCGTGGGTGTAGTACCCTTCCCCGCAGCCAATATCCAGAACTGCCTGCGGTGCCGCGCGGCGCAAAATGTCGCAAACGGCATCACGCAGCGGCTGGTAGTGCCCGGCGTCGAGAAACGCGCGCCGGGCCTGCATCATCTCAGGGCTGTCGCCCGGATCCCGCGATCGCTTGTGCTGCACCGGCAGCAGGTTAACGTAGCCCTCTTTTGCCACGTCAAACTGGTGCCCCTGCGGGCAGGTGTAGCTGTTTTGCTGGCGGGTGAGCGGCGCGTGGCACAGGGGGCAACTCCAGGACATGGGAACTCCGGTAACGTAGAAAGGCCGAGAGTGTACCCCTATTCGCCCGCGGGCGAAACCGTCACGGCAGCATCGGGCTGCTGCCGGGATCGTGCATGACAATCAGCCTGTCCGATCCCGGGACGATGCCGTCGGGCATGACATTCTCCAGCCGCAGGACGTCACCCATGATCTGGCTGAATACCGGCGCGGAGACCGCCCCGCCGTAGTAGCTGCCGTTTTGCGGATTGTTAATCACCACCGCGAGGGCAAACTGCGGATTGCTGGCGGGAGCCACGCCGGCAGTATAGGCAATGTACTTATCGACATATTTACCGTCCGCACCGATTTTTTTGGCAGTCCCGGTTTTCACCGCCACGCGGTAGTCGCGCACGGCAGCCTTAACGCCGCCGCCGCCCGGCAGGGCCACGCTCTCCATCATGTGCTCTACCTGGTGTGCGATAGTGTCAGACATCACGCGGTGGCCAATCACGGGCGGATCGATGCGCGTAATTGACAGCGGGCGGGAGATCCCAAACCCGCCGATAGTGGCGTAAACGTGCGCCAGCTGCAGCGGAGTCACCATCAGGCCGTAGCCGAAGGCAAAGGTTGCCCTATCGAGCTGGCTCCAGAACCGCCGCTGCGGCAGGAAGCCCTGGCTTTCGCCGGTCAGCCCCAGCCCGGTGGGCTCGCCGAAGCCGAAAGCCCGATAGGTATCCAGCAGCTTCTGAATCGGCATCGCCAGCGAGAGATGCGAAACCCCGGTGTCGCTCGATTTTTGTAAAATGCCGGTCAGAGTCAGCTCCGGGTAGTAGCCAACATCGCGAATGCGGTGGCCGCTGAGGGTGTACGGATGGGTATCCACCACACTGTCCGGCTGAACGATGCCCTGCTGCAGCGCAGTCATGATCACCATTGGCTTAACGGTGGAGCCCGGCTCGAAAGTATCGCTGATGGCGCGGTTGCGGAAATCGTCGAGAGTCGCATGCTCGCGGTTGTTGGGGTTGAAGTACGGAAAGCTCGCCATTGACAAGATCTCGCCGGTATCAATCTTAATCAGCACCGCCGCGCCGGATTCGGCTTTGTTCCAGCGCACGGCGTTATCCAGCGCATCTTCCGTGACGGTCTGCAGGCGTTCATCAATACTGAGCTGTAGATTGTGGGCAGGTACTGCCGGTACTTCAGTGAGATTCTCAATGACGTGCCCGTGCCTGTCCTTTCGCACCCGGCGCAACCCGGGCTTGCCCTGCAGCTGGCTGTTGAAGCTTTTCTCAACGCCTTCGATGCCCTGGTCATCAATATTGGTAAAACCTATCAGGTTTGACGCGACGTGGCCGGCGGGGTAAAAGCGCCGCGACTCATCCCGTAATTCAATAGCGGGGAGGTGAAGCTTTTCAATCCAGGCCGCCTGCTGCGGATCCACCTGCCGCGCCAGATACAGAAACCGCGCGTGCGGATGCTGGCTAATGCGGGCGGCCAGGTCGGAAAGAGAGATATGCAGCGCATCGCCCAGCGCGCGCCAGCGCGCATCGTATCCTACGCCTCCGGCGGCCAGCAGCGTCTGTGGATCGACCCACACGGCGCTGACGGGTACGCTAACGGCAAGCGGCCGGCCTTCGCGATCGACAATCATGCCCCGGGGTACGTCAATCGGCTCTTCGCGCAGCGAGCGCATATCTTCCTGCCTGACCAGGTTGTCTGGCGCGATGATTTGTAGCCAGCCGACGCGCGCCAGCAGCAGGCCCAGACAGCAGAGAATTGCAACGCAGAGCAGCCCAAAGCGGACCGGTGGCAGGTTAAAGCGGTGGTTTTGCACTAAATCTCCCGGGTTTAAAAATCCAACCCGATGATTTAACGCGATAAAAAGCAAAGTGCGGTGTTAAACAATGCTAATAAGACGCTAATTTTGCAACAAGTGACAACAATTGTGGATAACAGTCACAGAGTGCAACAGACAGTAAAAAGCCCCGCGTCAGGCGAGGCTTTATAACTGATGTCAAAAGATATCAGTGGATTCGAATCAGATAGCGGTTACGTTAACAGCTGCCGGACCTTTCTGGCCGTCCTGAATTTCGAACTCAACGTTCTGGCCTTCGGCCAGCGTTTTGAAGCCGTTACCCTGGATTGCAGAGAAGTGTACGAACACGTCTTTGCTGCCGTCAGCCGGAGTAATGAAGCCAAAACCTTTAGACTCGTTGAACCACTTAACCTGACCTTTAATCTTTGCCATTTGCAAAATTCCTTAGAGTGTTTTCTTTGCCCGCAGGCGCGTACTTAGCTAAAACAGAGACATAACTGCATGAGGCACTAATAAAAGGTTCGGCAGAGAAGCGGTATTCAACGACAACGTGTTTACTCAGAACTTCTTTACTGATAATGCCACACATAAACAGAACTGTACCTCGTTTAACCACAACGTGTTATCACACACAACGGTAATGATGGCAAGCCATTTTTAAATATGTCTCGATCGGTCGCACAAATTAGATAGTCCATGAGATTACTATGCTCATTTATGCACGTTAACAGTTCACCTTCCCTCGCGTCAGGCGCGATACCCGTAGGTTCCTGCAACGTTTTTACCTTACCTCAAGCGCTGCGCCTGGTCCACGCTATCCGCTGTTAATCCAGATGTTTTTCTAATCTTAGGATTTTTTTGCCTATTTATGCTTATTTTTATTTAGCACAAGTTTATTAGCCCGTGAAATGTCTAGCTGCAAATATTAATAGTAAACCAGAAAAACAATGACGTTCGTATGACAATTAGGTGAATGGCGAATATAAAAACGTTTCGCCCATTTTTTAAGCGTGACGTACAGAGGATTGTATTAAATATGGAGTAGCAAAAGCGGAGTTAATCACGTTAATAAGAAATGGCTATATCGTATATTTTTACGTTCTGAGAGTCTGGCGATTCAAAGACTTTCCCGACCGTTGCGCAGCCGGGAAGAGAGTAACTAACGTTCGGCTACCAGGCGAATGAAATCATCATCCTCATCCTGCGGGCCATTTTTCTTTACCGGTTCAGGCTGGGTGGGCTCACTGGCTTCGCAGAGGCGACGAAGCAACGCATTTTGCCGCTTCTGCTGCTCCAGCAGCGCCTGCAGCAGCGCTATCTGCTCGTTCGCCCGCGCGCTGGCGCGATGAACAAAAAACCATAGCACCAGACCCAAAACGATTACCGCAAGCATTGCCACCGGCAGGGCAAAACTTCCCGCGCCGGAATTCATCAAATCAACCATTTCACCACCTCGATTAAGAAGGTGTCATTCTACCACCGGCAATAGAGAAGGAAATCACCGCCGGTATAAATCGCACTACCACGGAATGAATTTATTGACCGTGCAAATGCCGCTAAAAAACTGTACATCCTGATCGCACATGACGTTGATCATCTGCGTCCACAGAAGCAGACAGCCGATCAGCAGGATGGCAATGAGAATGATACGCGGTAATTTTTTCACTCGGAACTCCGGACAGCACTTACTGACTTACACCCTAGCATATGAAGCTTAAACTTAAGCTCACCGAAAACAATAATCACAACTTTAGGAATCATCAACTTGCCCGATAAAACAGGCGCTTTACGCTGGAAGGAAATCATAAAGAGGACAATATGGCCATTTTAATACGAATTGCGGCTATCGCTGCACTCGCCTGGGTCGCGTTATTATTGAGTGGTTACGGAGTGCTGTATCGCAGCGTGGAAAATGCCGGCGGGTTGGGCCTGCAGTGTCGGTATCTCACGGCCCAGGGCACCAGCAGCGCGCAGCACATTCTGTCGAAGAGCGGCATTATCGGTACCGCCCACTGCCCCGTTCTGCGCAAGATAAACAACGTTATTGACGATTAAGGGGAGCAAGCGAGGTCAGGCGCTTGCTCATCAGTGAAATGATCAGAAAGGATAGTCGTTATAGCCCATTTGCTCTGAGATTTTGCGGGCGGCAGTATGCAGCATGGCAACATACTCCTGCAGGCGCTCTTCAGAGAAGCGCAGGGTTGGAAACGAGATGCTCAGCCCCGCGGTCACAACCCCGAAGCGGTCAAAGACCGGCACCCCGATACAGCGCAGGCCCTCTTCCTGCTCCTCGTTATCCTCGCCGTAGCCCTGGCTGCGAACTTTATCCAGCACGGTCAGCAGATCGGCGGTATTCACGATGGTATGCGGGGTGCTGCGCTTGTACTCAACCTGCGCGAGGATGCTTTCCACTTCGGCGCGATCCCGCCAGGCCAGCAGCACTTTACCGATGGCGGTGCTGTACAGCGGATTGCGCCGCCCGACTCGCGAGTACATGCGCAGATTGTACATAGAGTCAATTTTGTGGATATAGACAATGCTGTCTTCATCCAGCGCGCCCAAATGAATGGTCTCTTTGGTCAGCCGCGACAGCTCGCGCATCTGGATATCCGCGCTGCGGATAAGGTCGATATTCTGTAACGCCCGTGCGCTTAGCTCAAACAGCTTCAGCGTCAGCGCGTATTTTTCAGACTCGCCTTCCTGAGAAACGTAGCCCAGCGATTTCATGGTCTGCAAAAAGCGATAAACAGTGCTTTTTGACATCATGACGCGCTGCGACAGCTCGGTAATTCCAATCTCACGCTCTTCACCTAATGCCTGAAGAATGCCAAATACCTTCAGAACGGAAGAGACGGAATCAGGCTGTTTTTCCATATCTGCAACTGCCATTTATCACCTCAACGCAACTGTTTTATAAAAATCAGAACTGTTTTTTATTATAAATTCGCCAGTGCACTGCCGCAATGTATCTTCACCAGCGAGATGGCAAAACTGAGACATTGGGTCGTGCATCCAAACAAAAAAAGCGCCTCAAATGAGGCGCTTAATCATCATGCTTCACACTACTTGAGATATTCGCCGCTGCGCAGCGCTTCGATACGCTTATCCAGGGGCGGGTGGGTCATAAACAGCTCGCTCAGGGATTTGGATTTACCGTTAATGCAAAACGCCATCATGCTGCTCTCTTCCTGCGGCTCGTAGCTGGTTTTTAAGCGCTGGAGCGCGGCGATCATTTTTTCGCGGCCCACCAGCCGGGCAGAGCCCGCGTCGGCGTGAAACTCGCGGTGGCGCGAGAACCACATGGTAATGATGCTGGCCAGAATGCCGAACAGCAGCTCCAGCACGGTCGCCACCGCAAAATAGATAAGCGGGTTGCCGCTGCTGCTCTCGTTATCGTCGCGATTGCCGCCGAGAAAGCCTGCCGCCAGCTGGGCGAGAATACGGGAGATAAAGATAACAAAGGTGTTCACTACGCCCTGGATCAGCGTCATGGTGACCATGTCGCCGTTGGCAACGTGACTTATCTCATGGGCGATAACGGCTTCGGCCTCGTCGCGGCTCATGTTTTGCAACAGGCCGGTACTGACGGCGACCAGCGAGGCATCGCGCCGCGCGCCGGTTGCGAAAGCATTGATATCCGGCGCGTGGTAAATGGCCACCTGTGGCATGGCTATGCCAGCCTGCCGCGACTGTGCCGCGACGGTGTCCACCAGCCAGCGCTCGGTTTCGTTGCGGGGCTGTTCGATAACTTCGCCGCCAACGGACTTGAGGGCCATCCACTTTGACATCA
>NZ_CAJYMB010000129.1 GCF_913775985.1 uncultured Pluralibacter sp.
CCGGCCTGCAGGGCCTGCTGCCGGAGGCGCTGGTGGCTGGTATTGCCGACGCGCTGGAAGGCAAGCAGCCGCAGGTGCCGGTAGATGTAGTGCACCGCGCCCTGCGTGAAATCCACGAGCGCGCCGACGCGGTACGCCGCGAGCGCTTTGCATCAATGGCAGCCGACGGCGTGAAATATCTGGAAGAAAACCGCGAGAAAGAGGGCGTGAGCAGCACCGAATCCGGCCTGCAGTTCCGCGTGCTGACCCAGGGCGAAGGCCCGATCCCGGCTCGTACCGATCGCGTGCGCGTTCACTACACCGGCAAGCTGATTGACGGTACCGTGTTCGACAGCTCCGTAGCCCGCGGCGAACCGGCTGAGTTCCCGGTTAACGGCGTTATCGCCGGCTGGATCGAAGCCCTGACCCTGATGCCGGTAGGCTCCAAGTGGGAGCTGGTCATTCCGCAGGATCTGGCTTACGGCGAGCGCGGCGCTGGCGCGTCTATCCCGCCGTTCAGCACCCTGGTCTTTGAAGTCGAGCTGCTCGACATTCTGTAAGACCCGACTCTCCTTTTCCGGACGCGGAAAAGGAGAGTAACTTCAGTACAAAATTGTTAATTTATAAACCGACCGGCATCTTATGTTGCATTAGCGCGGCATGGGTGTATTTTTGTTAGCTGTTTCGCTATCGCACAGTGATATAACACTCACTTTATACATATCGTTAACATAATAATAAAAACAGAGTATTCATCCCGCCGAATCTTACCTACTATCGATGCATCCTTATTTCCAGGATCGCTAAAGGCCGCAGAGCCTGTACAACACAACATGAATAACAGGAAAAATACATGGTCGATCAGGTAAAAGTTGCCGCCTCTGAAGGCGCGGCGACTGAACAGTCGCTACGGCGCAATCTCACCAACCGGCATATTCAGCTTATTGCAATTGGCGGTGCTATCGGCACCGGGCTGTTTATGGGGTCGGGTAAAACTATTAGCCTTGCCGGGCCGTCGATAATCTTCGTTTATATGATTATCGGCTTTATGCTGTTCTTCGTGATGCGTGCGATGGGCGAGCTGCTGCTGTCTAATCTGGAATATAAATCGTTCAGCGATTTTGCCTCCGATCTGCTCGGCCCGTGGGCGGGCTACTTTACCGGCTGGACCTACTGGTTTTGCTGGGTGGTGACCGGCATGGCCGACGTGGTGGCAATAACGTCCTACGCGCAGTTCTGGTTTCCCGGCCTCTCCGACTGGGTGGCTTCGCTGGCGGTGATTGTGCTGCTGCTGGGCCTGAACCTCGCCACCGTTAAAATGTTTGGCGAGATGGAGTTCTGGTTTGCGATGATCAAGATTGTCGCCATCGTGGGGCTGATTATCGTGGGTCTGGTGATGGTGCTGACGCATTTTACCTCCCCAACAGGAACAGAAGCCTCCTTTGCGCACCTGTGGAACGACGGCGGCTGGTTCCCGAAAGGCATCAGCGGCTTCTTTGCCGGGTTCCAGATAGCCGTGTTTGCCTTTGTCGGCATTGAGCTGGTGGGCACCACCGCGGCGGAAACCAAAGATCCGGAGACGTCGCTGCCGCGCGCCATCAACTCTATTCCTGTGCGCATCATTATGTTCTACGTCTTTGCGCTGATCGTGATTATGTCCGTGACGCCGTGGAGTTCGGTCGTGCCGGAGAAGAGCCCGTTCGTCGAGCTGTTCGTGCTGGTGGGTCTGCCGGCGGCGGCCAGCATCATCAACTTTGTGGTACTGACTTCGGCGGCCTCATCGGCCAACAGCGGCGTGTTCTCTACCAGCCGCATGTTGTTTGGTCTGGCGCAGGAAAAGATGGCGCCGAAAGCCTTTGCAATGCTCTCGAAACGCGCGGTGCCGGCGAAAGGCCTGACTTTCTCCTGTATCTGCCTGCTGGGCGGCGTGGTGATGCTGTACGTGAACCCGAGCGCCATTTCCGCCTTTACCATGATCACTACAGTATCGGCGATCCTGTTCATGTTCGTGTGGACGATTATCCTCTGCTCGTACCTGGTGTACCGCAAGCGCCGTCCGCAGCTGCACGCCGCGTCGAAATACAAAATGCCGCTCGGCAAGTTTATGTGCTGGGCGTGCATGGCGTTTTTTGCGTTTGTGATTGTGCTGCTGACGCTGGAAGCGGATACCCGCCAGGCGCTGATCGTGACGCCGCTGTGGTTTATTGTGCTCGGCGCCGGCTGGCTGTTTGCCGGCAGAAAGCGCCTCGCGAAGTAATTCAACTGAGCCCTTTGCCTGAAGGCAAAGGGCTCCTCCTGCCTCTATTCTCCCGCCAGCGCCCGCGGAAACAGCACGTTGTTTTCCAGGCTGATGTGCTCCATCAAATCATCAATCATTTCATTGATCCCGTTATACATCGCTTTCCAGGTGGTACAGGCTTCCGGCGGCGGCGTAACGTTGTTGGTGATGTGCTTAATGACCTCGACCAGCTCGCCGGCTTCATCGTGCTCGCTTTCCATCACGCTAATCGGCCCACCGGCCTGCGCGCCCATGCCCTGGCGGATCATCGGAAACAGGATCTGCTCCTCTTTCATCATGTGGCTGGAGAGCTCCTGGTGCAGGGCGGTAAGGTACTTAGTTAACCCGCGCGGTACGCTGGGCTTTTCGGCATGTACGCGTTCCACTTTGGTAGCCTGCAGGATAAGTTCCGGCAGCTGCTCGCGGTGGCGATCGTGGTAGCGCACGATGACGTGGTCGATGATCTCGTTGAGCGGTGCCACGCGCCAGTCTTTGTCGAGAGGCTGTTCGGCAAGGGCCGCCAGCTCAGCCTCAATAGCGGCAACGTCCAGCGCTTTGCGCTCGGCGGCGCGGGCCAGAGTTTGTTTACCGCCGCAGCAGTAGTCCATATCGTATTGACGAAACAGTGCGGATGCGCGTGGTATAGCGAGTGCCAGCTCGCCGAGGGGTTTATCACGAAGGGACATGGGGATTACCTCTATTTCTGAATTATAAGATGCATTTTAAATACACCTTTAAAGAAAAGGAATACCTCTTCGGGATAGCGGGACGTTCAGGTGTTGCAGGCTGAAGTTGACTGCGAGGGGGCTTGAGAAGAGCGGAGGCTGATGAGGAGACTCCCACAACGCGCCTGCCTGACGCCGACACCTTGTGGGAATGCCGCATATCGCGGCGGCTCCTGCGGATTATTTCAGGAATTTGTTGTACGTGAAGAAGTCGGTATCGCGTACGAAGCCGTTACGCTCGTAAAGCGCCTGGGCCTTAGTGTTGTCGGTGGCGGTAGCCAGCATGATAAATGCGGAGTCGGACTCGTTAGCCAGCTGCTCAGCGCGTTCGATCAGCTGCTGGGCAACACCGTGCTTGCGCGCGGACTCGTCAACAAACAGATCGTACAGCAGCCAGATACGCTTCATTTCCAGCGAGCAGAACAGCGGGTACAGCTGGGTAAAGCCGACCACTTTGCCTTCAGATTCTGCAAAGAAAATAACGGACTCTTTTAACTGCAGGCGCTTCAGCAGAAAGTCGCGGCTCTGCTCAGGTTTTTCTTCAACCTGATAAAAACGACGATAGCCAAGATACAGCGGCAGGACTTTATCTACGTCCTGAGGTTGAGCCTGATATATTTTCATGGGGAATGCCTCTTTCACAATGATGGAGCGATTATATTCCGGATGATGAGAAAACAAAGTCAGGAACGTATCAATTTGTTTCTGTAAGTCAATCTATGCAGAACGGGAATGAATTATTTACAGTGTGCGGTTTGTTTATTTTAAATAAGCTCTTGTGTTTTTAAATTCAAGAGCATTTATTTGTTATACAAATGCTTTTGTTTGCCTTTAATGCTTTATTCGGCCTGTCTTTTTAGCACCGGCTGTTAACCTATCGCTGCGGCAACACCGCGCGATTTTTTCTGTCCATGTTAAACCATAGCACAAACTGGATAAGGCACCCGTCTTCCGCAGGAAATGTTAGATATTCTTCTGAAACGTTCCTCAATTGTAGGATGAGTGTTAATATTTATGCATTGCGTAATGTTCTGAGTTTTGTCAAATTAATGGTTTTATTCTATATAAAAACCGCAATTTAATGGTTTTAAATTCTATTTATTTTGATATTATCAATATAAATATCTATTTAGTTTTTTGACTGCTAACGTTGGGATTGTGAACATTGCCCTGCAATGATTCAGGGAGCGATGATGCGCTTGCCGGTGGAAAATCGCCGGGCCAGCACTCAAAGCCAGACTGGGCCAGGAATGAACCACAACCCTTTACTTAATGTGATCGAGTTATGAAGCTATCTAACGATACCCCTGGCTATGCATCAAGCCTGCATCATCTGCTTACCTTTACTACACTGATAGTCAGTCTGGTTTGCTTTGCTATGTTTTACTCACGGATTGAGAGAATGAACAGCGATATGGAAAGTATTCTCAATGTATCCATTATGAAGTCAGAGTTTTTAACAAAAGTTAACGATGTTATTTATCTTCATGGTAACACCGATACTGCTTATCAAAAAAATGTGACTTCTTTGTACAACGGATACGTAAAACGTATTTTTGATGCCGATATCAGCAGTGCCCTGAAGTATGAGGAAGAGCATTTTGCAGAAAATATCTATCTCAAGACGCGCGACAAAGATATTCACGGACTGTATGACGATATTGGCGTCAATAATAATCAATTTCCGCAGCTGGCCCGCAGTTATATGAACCAGACGCGTGAGGTATATAGCCGCCAGCTGCTGATTTTGATCCTTATCCCCACATTAATGGCACTGCTGCGCAGCGTGCAGTCTGTCTACTATTTCTACTCTCTGCGAAGACTGCGCGGCAATTTTATGATCGATCCGCTCACCGGCGTCTATAATCGCCGCTACCTGTCTAAACTGCGCGACACTGAAGAAGTTTGCTACATCCTCGCGATGGACATTGATAACTTCAAAACCATCAATGATACCTGGGGGCATGCCTTTGGCGATCGGGTTCTGCAGGAATGCACCAACCAGATGAAGCTGCACCTGCGCGAGTACGATTTTGTAGTGCGCATGGGCGGCGACGAATTCTCAATCTTTCTTTTTAAAACCGATCGCGTCGGGGCGCAAACCGCCTCCAGCCGCCTGCTGGAAAAAATCAACGAGCTGGAGATTCAGCTGCCGGACAACGGCGTGCTGACGCCGTCGATTTCCATGGGGCTGGCCCGCTGTGATGGCAACGTAGAGATGGCTCTGCATCAGGCCGATCTGAATCTGTACGCGTCTAAAAAGAAAGGTAAAAATACCCTGACGATGGGAGACGAGTAGCATGAAGTGGCTCAACAACATCCGGTTATCTCTGCGCAGCACAATTTTTACGGTGTTCTTCGTACTTTCGCTGATCATGATTTCCGGTGTGCTTTACATTCAGCTGTATCGCGAAAATGAAACTCTGAATGTGATGAGCGAGCGCATCATTGATACCCGGGGCGAGGCGGTGCGCAACGCGCTGAATTACTACCTCAATATTCCCCAGCAGGCCAATTCGGTAACCGGTATTTTCGTGAAGACGCTGGACTACCGGGAGAAAGACGCCAGCTTTGACCAGATCCGCGACTATCTCTACAAGCTCATGACCCAGAGCTTTACTCGCGACTCGCTGCTGAGCTCTATCGCGTTCGGCAGCGTCGACGGAGACTATGTCGGCTTCTCCCGCGATCTGGAGACCAACTGGACGTTTCAGATAAAGAAAAATCATCATACGCAGAATAAGCTGGTTTTTTATAAAGACGGCTCCTCTAATAGCCCGATCCTCTACTCCGTTGACAACTATAACCTCTTCGATCGCCCCTGGTTTCGCCAGGTCAACCAGTCCCGCCATCCTGAATGGACCAACGCCTACCGCGATGTTAACTCCGAGTCGGGCGTCAGTATCTCCTACAGCTCGCCGGTAACAGACAAAAGTGGACGCTATATCGGCGTTATCTCCAGCGACCTGCGGCTCAGCCGCCTCAACCGCTATCTGGCAAGCCTCACCGCCACCCAGCACAGCCTTATCTATCTGGTGAACGACAGGCAGCAGATCATTGCCGCCTCCGAATCGCGCCTGCTTCGTGGCGAAGTGGGGCAGGGGCTGGCCGAGCAGAACGGGATGGGCCTGCCGCTGGTGCAGGACAGCGCCGATCCGGTGGTCAGAGCCTCAGCCCGCTTTCTGCAAAGCGGCGACAGCAAAATCAACTCCATCGAGATCGACGGCACCCGCTACTACAGCAAAGTTATTCAGGTTGGCGACGCGGTGAAGCTGCGCGGCTGGCACATGGTGGTGCTGGTTTCCAAAAACGAGCTGCTGGGATCGGTAAGCGGCTATCGCGAGATGACTATTTTTATCGTCTGCCTGCTGGTGCTGATTGGCGGCCTGCTGGCGCACCGCATTCTTTCGGTGATTGTGAACCCGCTGCGCCGTATTGCCGAACAGGCGCCGCAGATTGCCCACACCCGCAAAATCGAGCATAGCGAAGGCTGGTCATTTAATGAGATCAATACGCTGGATAATGCCCTGCACCGCATGGCGCGGGATCTGGATAGCGCTTTCGCCCGACTCGAAGATCAGATCAACATCGACAGCGACACGGGCCTGTTTACCCGCAAAGGCCTGATCTCTGAATTTGGTGAAGATCGCCAGTTTTACGGCGTGATGGCGCTGGTGAGCCTGAGCAATCTGCAAACCAACTTCAACAACCTTGGCAGCGAGTACGTTTCACGCTATCTCGATGCTTTCATTCAGTTCATTTATCGCCTGTTCCCGGGGGATACGGTGCTGGTGCGCGACGCGGTAGACCGGCTGATTATTTGCTGCCCCAACAAAGATCCCCAGCAGATAGCGGAACTCAGCGCGCGGATGATGGATTTGATGCAGCTGGCTGAAACCGAATACACCACCAGCCGCTTCGTTTTTGTCGGCTATGTCGGGGTCGTTAAGTGCACGGAAGGCTGCTCTCTGCCGGCGGCGATGACCAACGCCAGCATTGCGCACCAGGCCGCCCGCCACCGGCGCAGCGGCAACAGCTGCCTGTATGACGAAGGGCTGCGAGAGCAGGCGCTGAATAACATCTCTATGCTTAACCAGCTCTACGGTGCGATCCCGAATAACGAGCTGTATCTCGTCTATCAGCCGATCGTCACGCTCGGTCAGCCGGAGGTTAACGAAGCCGAATGCCTGGTGCGCTGGAATAACGCCGAGCTGGGCATGGTGCGTCCGGATCTGTTTATCCAGATTGCCGAAGAGTCCGGCTATATTATCCAGCTCGGGCGCTGGATCTTCTCCCAGGCGTGCCGGGAGCTGGGCGCGCGCATCGGCAGCGGCCTGTGCGCGGCGCATTTTAAGCTACACGTCAACGCCTCTAATGTGGAACTCTCCCAGCCCGATTACTGCCAGTTCATCCTCAGCACCATTAAGGCCAGCGGCCTTAATCCGCACAATATCAGTATCGAAATTACTGAGACGAGTATGATCAACGGCTATCTCGAATTAAAAGAGACGCTTTCCGCACTGCGCAGCGCCGGCATCACTATCGCGATTGATGATTTCGGCTCCGGATTTTCGAGCCTCTCCTGGCTGCACAAGCTGGAGTTCGACACCTTAAAAATCGACCGCAACTTTGTGATGGATGTCGAACACAACGAGCGTAACGCCTCGATTATTTCGGCAGTGATCCGTATTGCCGAAGGCTTTGGCGTACCGCTCATCGCCGAAGGTGTCGAGACGGCGCAGGTGCTGGAAAAACTGAGGGGAATGGGCTGTACCAAGGCGCAGGGCTACTACTTTAGCCGTCCGGTGCCGTTTGAAGAGTGGCCCGCCTCTCTTCCTGAACACTAGAACAAGAGACACGCTTTAATGAGTTATCGTTTTCTTAAGCCCGCTGCGGCGATTTTACTGGCTTCATCGCTGTCGTCGTGCGGGTACTACCACGCCTGGAACGGCATCAGCTACATGATGGATGAAGATAAAGCCCTTACCGCCGACACGCAAAAGTATCGCGAGGGCGAATGGCACAAGCAGGCGGCGACCGCCGCAGAAACCGCGCAGGTTCAGCAGCAGTTTCGCCGCGGCTACATCAAAGATATTGCCGCGTTTTTCTCAAAGTTCGGCAGCTCAGATACCGTAACCAGCGCGATGGCTAACGCCAAAGACGACGTGAATTTCCGCTTCGGCAAAACCTGGCGCTACAGCCAGGGCAGCAGCCACTACTTTTGCTCGACGTTCCTCGTGCTGGATCAGGACGGACAGAACCGCGCCAAAAACCAGATTACGCCATTCTTCGTTGAGCCGGGCCGCGACCCGAACATGGCCAATGCCTCCCCGGCAATCACTAAAGCCATCTGCCGCTAGTTCTCAACTGTCAGTGCCCGGCACGCCGCTGCCGGGCTAGGCGCGGTCAACGCACATCATGAACGGCGTATAGATACTGCCGATGCTGTAGGTGTTGGCATTCGCCTGGCGCACCACGTAGCTGCTGACCTTACCTGGCGTGCCGATAAGCTGGCGTTCAATAAGCACGCCGGGCGTGTTATCCCGCGGGGTGACGTTTTGCGCAGTAGGTGTGATGGCGTAGATCCCGTCCTCATCTTTCGACCGGTAGGTAAACGCCACTTCCCGCGCCACGTTGGTTTGTGCGGTGCCGTAATCGGCGCTGCCCAGCAGCCACAGGTAGCCGGTGTTGTCCGACTTAAAGCGCACCAGCACCGTCCCTTCAAACTTGAAGCTTTTATTGTCCGGGTCTTTGGCGCGCGTCACCGACAGCGTCGATTCGCATAAGAAGTTAAGCGTGCCGGGCTGTCTGTCCGCGCGGGTTAGCCACAGCGCGCCGCCCAGCATCACGTTGGCGGCCAGAAGCGCCAGCATCACTCTCTTTTTGGTTATTTTCATCTTAATAGGCATAGCTGCTGTGGCATTTGGCGTAGCGGCCGTCCGCCAGCGGATAGCATACGGAAACAAACGGGATCGGCGTTGGCCGGTCGTCGGGCGCGTCCTGCAGGCGGTAGTAGATTTCGCTGCCGGCCGGGCAGCTGAGATCGGATAGCTTCATCTGATGTTCCACCTCCGCAAGAGTGGCTTTATGCGTGTTTGCGCTGGAGCGGTAGAAGCTGTAAACCGGGCAGCCGTGAAGCTCTCCGGTCAGATAGCGCGCCTCGTAGGATACGTGCTCCGCGCCCAGCATGTGGTAGAGGAGGTAGCCGAGGTTGGCGACGGTCACCAGCGCCAGCGCCGCCAGCAGCAGCCGGGCTTTTGACGTGCGGCGGGCGGACGGCGGCTGCGGTTCGGGAGCGGAAAGCGGCGAGATGTCTGGCGCGGGCGCGCTCAACGGTGGCGGACTTACCGGAGGCGATTGGCCAGCCTCGGTGACAATCTCCAGATCCTGGCTGAACATAAAGCCGGTGCGCGGTACCGTCACAATCGCCGCCTCTTCCAGCCCGAGATCGGCAAAATTTCGCCGCAGCATGCTGACGTACTGATTAAGGCTGTTGTTGGAGGATTTAAGGCCGTAGTTATCCCAGACGTGCTCCAGCAGCGCTTCACGCTCGATTACGCTGCCCTGGTGCATGATGAGCAGGTGCAACAGGCGATTGGCGGTGGGCGTAAGGGAGATTTCACCCACGCAGTCCTGGTCACTATCATCAACAAGAGTGAGAGTGCCGTCATCCGGGTTATAGATGACGGTTCGATTGATTCGATAGACCACGAAAATACCAGGCGTTAAGAATAATTGTGCCAGAAGTATAATCGCCCGCCGCAAAACCTATCAATAATAACGGTCGGATACTGCAATTTTGTTGTCCACAGACGCGGCGGCCCCCGGAGCCACCGCGCTGCGCGTCATCAGAGCGCAGATTTGATGCTTTTCGACAGCGGCGTGGTCGGGCGGTGGAGCAGTTTGCTAAGCTCGCGGCTGTCGTCAAACAGAGCGCCTTTCGCCGCGCCGCTGTCGGAGTCGGCCAGCACCTCGGCGAGACCGTCCGGCAGGCCGACGCTCTTCAGGGCAGCGGCAAAGTCATCGGCTTTCATATTCTGATACACCACTTTCTTCCCGCTCTGCTGGCTCAGCTCCTCAACGAAGTCGCCCAGCGTCCACGCGTTGTCGCCTGCCAGCTCGTAAGTTTTGCCAGCGTGACCTTCTTCGCTCAGCACGCGGGCGGCGGCGGCGGCATAGTCGGCACGGGGCGCAGCGGAGATTTTGCCGTCGGCAGCGGCGCCGATAAATACGCCGTGCTCAAGCGCCGGCGGGATGCTGGCGAGATAGTTTTCGGTGTACCAGCCGTTGCGCAGCAGGGTGTAGGGAATACCGGCCTCGGCCAGCATCTTCTCCGTCGCCACGTGCTCAACGTGCAGCAGCAGCGGGGAGCGATCGGCGTGCAGCAGGCTGGTGTAGGCAATAAATTTTACGCCCGCCGCTTTTGCCGCTTCGATAATATTGCGGTGCTGGGACTCGCGCTGGCCGATTTCGCTACCGGAGATCAGCAGCAGCTTGCTCACGCCTTTCAGCGCGGCGGTCAGTGCGGCTTTATCCGCGTAGTCGGCTTTGCGTACCAGAATTCCCTTATCGCTCAGGCTCTTTGCTTTTTGCGGGTCGCGCGCAATGGCGACCAGCTGGCTGGCAGGATGGCTGGCGAGCAGGGCTTCAATAGCGAGCTGGCCGAGCTGGCCGGTGGCACCGGTAATCGCGATCATAATGTAACTCCTTCGTGCTTGCTGAATGTTATGTTACGCTAACACTCAAACTAACTTTTAGTAAGTACGCACGCAAAGGTAAGTATGAATAGCCAAAATCAAACCCTGACGGAGATGATGCGCGAAGGGAATCTGTTCGCCGAACAGTGCCCGTCCCGGGATGTGCTGAAACACGTTACCAGCCGCTGGGGCGTGCTGATCCTTGTGGCCCTGCGGGAAGGCACGTTCCGTTTCAGCGATTTGCGGCGCAAGATGGGCGGCGTCAGCGAAAAGATGCTGGCCCAGTCGCTGCAGGCGCTGGAGCTCGACGGCTTTATCAATCGCGTTTCGCTGCCGGTGGTACCGCCGCACGTTGAATACAGCCTGACGCCGCTCGGGGAGCAGGTGAGCGAAAAAGTGGGCGCGCTGGCGGACTGGATAGAGAGCAATTTGCCGACGGTGATGGCGCAGCGCGAGCAGCGCAGCGATGCCTCTTCCTGAGCCTGGACGCACCCACGGCGGCGTAAGCTAAACTTAATTATCAGCAAGATCCTGCTGTTAGCCGGGCCAGCGGATGCAAATTTGGCTGCGGCGAATCGGGCAGGAGATGACGGAATAGCGTAAATGCGGCTACGGAACAGGAGTACAACAGTACACCAGCGCCGCAGCAACCAGACGAGGTGGAATATGTTAGAACAGATAAGCGAGCTTGCGCGACGGGCCGGAGACGCCATCATGGAGGTCTACGACGGTCATCAGCCCATGGACGTGGTCAGCAAGGCCGATGACTCACCGGTGACGGCGGCGGATATTGCCGCGCACAACGTTATCGCCAGCGGGCTGCGGGCGCTGGCGCCGGATATTCCGCTGCTGTCGGAAGAGGATCCGCCCGGCTGGGACGTGCGCCAGACCTGGGATCGCTACTGGCTGGTGGACCCCCTTGACGGCACGAAAGAGTTCATCAAGCGCAACGGTGAATTTACCGTCAATATTGCGTTGATTGAAAACGGCAGGCCGGTGCTGGGCGTCGTCTACGCGCCGGTACTGAAGGTGATGTACAGCGCGGCGGAAGGGAAAGCGTGGAAAGAGGAGTGCGGCATACGCAAGCAAATCCAGGTACGCGAAGCCCGGCCGCCGCGGGTGGTGATTAGCCGCTCCCACGTTGACGGCGAGCTGCAGGAGTATCTGCAGCAGCTGGGAGAGCATCAAACTACTTCAATCGGATCGTCGCTCAAATTTTGCCTGGTGGCGGAAGGTGACGCGCAGCTCTATCCGCGCTTCGGGCCGACCAACGTCTGGGATACGGCGGCGGGACACGCCGTGGCGGTGGCCGCCGGGGCGCAGGTGCACGACTGGCAGGGCAAAACGCTGGATTACACGCCCCGCGAGTCGTTCCTCAATCCCGGCTTCCGGGTGTCGCTTTACTGAGCCAGCAGCTTGTGCAGCAGGGCGATAACCTGCTGCACTTCCTGCGGCGAAAGGGCGCCGTCTTTTACCCACTGCACGCGCCCGGTTTTATCCAGCACGATAACCGCCGAACCTTTTTCCTCAAGCTGCCACGACTGACGAACCAGCCCGTCGCTATCAACAATAAACTGCGACCAGGGATAGAGCTTCTTGTTGCTCTCAATGCTGCTGCGCACAAACATGCTGGAGCCGGGGATCGCGTCATCGGTGTTAACGATGGTCGTGGTCTGGTATTTGTCGTGCGGGAGATTTGCCGACTTAATGGCCTCGACCAGCGTCGCGTTTTTCTCTTTTGCCGAGGTGCGCCCGGCTATGTGCTGCACCACTCTCACTTTTCCTGGCAGCTGGGCGCTGTTCCATTTCTTGTAGCTAAAATCGTTGTTATCAAGAACCAGCTCGCCGCGATCGGCAACGCCCACCGGCGGCACGCGCTCCCCGGTTTTAATATTATGCGCCGAGGCCATCAGCGGCAGCAGCAGGCTCGACAGTATCATCAGATTGCGTAGGGTCATGCGTGATTCCTTATTGGTTTAATACCCTTAATAATTCGAGTTACCGGAAGTATTAAGGGTATGCAGGTGATCCGACCACTTGATCAAGTCACCTTAAGCATATGTGCCAATCCTCACGTTTTCCCGCAATGCCGGTGCCAGTTTGCGGGCGAGCGCACATCCTGATGAAAAAACGACGACTTATACTGCCTAACTGGTCTATCAAAAAAGATAATTCTTACTTTCTGTCATCATAAAGTAAAAAAACTTCTACAAACTGGGTGTCCCGTGAGATCTGGTCTATAGTTTCAGAGCATTAATTTGCGCCCCCTAACGTGAGACCAAATGTGGTCGCACAAGGGCGTTAGACTTAGCAGGAGATAACAATGAAAATTTTCCAAAAGTACAACCCGCTTCAGGTGGCGAAGTACGTAAAGATCCTGTTCCGAGGACGGTTGTACATCAAGGACGTTGGCGCTTTCGAATTTGATAAGGGCAAGATCCTTATCCCGAAAGTGAAGGATAAGCAGCACCTGTCTGTGATGTCCGAAATCAACCGTCAGGTTATGCGTCTGCAAACAGACATGGCTTAACCCGCAGTATCAAGTGCTATGCAGTAAAGCAAAACGGCTCCCAATGGGAGCCGTTAACGTTTCTGGAGCGGGTAAATCAGGCCGGGGTTTTCTCTTCGGCGTCCGGCAGCGTCGGTGTCAGTGCGGCCGGTTTGTTATCGATGCGCGTGACCAGCAGCTGATCGATGCGGTAGTTATCAATATCCACCACTTCGAACTTGTAGCCGGAGAACTTCACCGCGTCGGTACGCTTCGGAATTTTGCGCAGCATATACATCATAAAGCCGCCAATGGTTTCGTAGTTTCCGGACTGCGGGAACTCGTCGATATCCAGAACCCGCATCACGTCGTCGATAGGCGTGCCGCCGTCAACCAGCCATGAGTTTTCGTCGCGGGCGACGATTTGCTCTTCCATGCCCTGGCCAACCAGATCGCCCATCAGGGTGGTCATCACGTCATTCAGCGTAATGATGCCCACCACCAGCGCGTATTCGTTCATGATCACCGCGAAATCTTCCCCGGCGGTTTTGAAGCTCTCCAGCGCTTCGGAGAGCGTCAGCGTATCCGGGACGATCAGCGTGTTGCGGATCAGCACGCCGCTGTTGAGCGCCAGGCTCTGATTGGCCAGCACGCGGTTGAGCAGGTCTTTAGAGTCAACGTAGCCGATGATGTGATCGATATCGTCATTGCAGACCAGAAATTTGGAGTGCGGATGCTCCGCCACCTTATTCTTCAGGCTCTCCTCGTCTTCATGCAGATCGAACCAGATGATGTTTTCACGCGAGGTCATGGAGGAGGGCACGGTGCGCGACTCCAGCTCGAACACGTTCTCAATAAGCTCGTGCTCCTGCTTGCGCAGCACGCCTGCAAGGGCACCGGCTTCCACTACCGCGTAAATATCGTCGGAAGTGATGTCGTCTTTGCGCACCATCGGCAGCTTGAACAGGCGAAAAATCATGTTTGCCAGGCCGTTGAAGAACCACACCAGCGGGCGGAATACCGACAGACAGAAGCGCATCGGGTTGATGATGCGCAAAGCGACGGCTTCGGGCGCAATCATACCGATGCGTTTCGGCGTGAGGTCGGCAATCAGAATAAACAGGCCGGTGACGAGGACGAAGGAGAAAATGAAGCTCAGCTGTTCGGAGAGCTCGGCCGGCAGGTATCTGCTGAGCACGCTGTAAAAGGCCGGTGAAAACGCAGCATCGCCGACGATACCGCCGAGAATGGCGACGGCGTTAAGGCCAATCTGCACCACGGTAAAGAACATGCCGGGATTTTCCTGCATTTTCAGAACTTTTTGCGCATTCTCGTTGCCTTCGTCCGCGAGCAGTTTCAATTTGATTTTGCGTGAAGCCGCGAGCGAGATCTCAGACATAGAGAAGAAGGCGCTGATACCGATGAGACAAAGTATTACTAAAATACTGTTTAACATATCTTATCTAGCCGATGAGGCCAGATCCTCGGAAGGGAAGTTAATGATTGTTGTGTGCGTGGAACGACGCTAAAAACCGATACGAAGGCAGTGGATCGGCGATTTCGCTGATGAGTATAGCAGCAGTGCGGGGGGAGTTGCTACAAGGCGTTATTGCGCCTGCCGCCGGGGCTATCCCGGCAGCAGGCGCTGAATTAGCAGGAAAAGTGGTGAAGTCAGGCTGCGTCAGTAGCGGGCAGCGCGGAGGCCGGCAGGCCGAACAGTTTGTCAAAAATCCAGTTATACACGAAGGTGTAGCACGGGATTATCACGATCAGCGCGGCATCCAGCAGGAAAGCCTGCACCAGCGAGACGTTCATCCACCAGGCGATAAGCGGGATAAGGTACACCACCAGCGTCAGCTGGAAGCCAACGGCGTGCAGCAATCTGCGGCGAAAAGTGCGGGTGCGCGAGGCCTGGCGACTCTCCCACCACTCGAACAGGTAGTTATAAATAAAGTTCCAGCTTACGGCGATAGTGGTGATGATCATCGCCAGCGGGCCGGTGGAGGCCGGCTTGTGGCCGGACAGCAGCGCCAGTCCCAGGGCCGAGATCATCATGCCAATAAGTTCATAGGCGGTCACGTAGACCAGTTTTCGTTTAAAACCCTGCATGACATTCTCCGGTAATAAGCAGCGGGCGCTACAATACAGTCATTACCGCTGACAGAAAAAGTCAGTTAATATCAGTTTTATTGACAGGTGGCAGATCACTGCGGGAGACGTTTCCTAAAAGTTCCTGCCAGCGAAAACAACAGGTTCCCTGATGAATTTTTCCAGCGACAATATTGCGCTCTTTCTCGCCGTACTGGATCGCGGCTCCTTTTCCGCCGCGGCGCGGGCGCTCAGGCGCGTGCCGTCGGCAGTGAGCATGGGCATTGCCAACATGGAGGCCGAGCTGGGCTTCGAGCTGTTTGACCGCAGCCGGCGCGAACCGGTGCCGACGCCGCTGGCGCTGTCGCTTGCCCCGCACGCCCGGGCTATCGCCGCCCAGCTCAAGCAGCTGCAGATCCACGCGGTTGAGCTTTCCCAGGGGCTGGAAAGCACGCTCTCTATCGGCGTGGCGGCGGACATCAACAGCGCTTCGCTGCTGGCGGGGATCCGCCAGCTCTCCGAACGTTACAGCCTGCTGAATGTCGAAGTGCTTACCGCCCCGCAGGATGACGTACTGCATATGCTGCACCAGCAGCGTATCGCGCTGGGGCTGGTGTTCGGCGGTCTGAGCGTCAACAGCGCGGAGCAGCTGCAGCTGGTGGGCAGTGAATCGCTGGTGGCAACGCTATCGCCGCAGCATCCGGCATGGCGCGAAACGGACGGCGAGCTGTTTATTGAGGATCTGGTTAACGTGCGTCAGATCGTGGTGGCCAGCCGGGATCTGCCGGTGAGCGATTTGCGCCCTCGGGTGGCGGAGTTTTTCTGGCAAACCGACAGCCTGAGCACGGCGCTTAATATGGTGGAAGCGGGGCTGGGATGGGGAAACTTTCCGCTCTCCCTGACGCAGCCCCTGCTGGAGCAGGGCCGGCTGGTCAGGCTTAAGTTTAAAAATACCGATAATGCGCTACGCTTGCCGATGCATCTGGTGTGGCTAAAAAACCGGCCGCTGGAGCGGGCCGCCCGCGAGCTGGTGGCGCTGATGCAACGCGGCGCGGGCGACGATAATCATTCCGGGGGCAGGCAAACGCCGATACCGCCCAGGGCGCAGTAGCCATACGGGTTTTTATGTAAATACTGCTGATGATCGTCTTCGGCGTAGTAGAACGGCCTCGCGGAGGCAATCTCGGTGGTGATGGTGCGGGTATCCTTGCTGGCGTTCATTGCTGCCTGATAGCGCGCCAGGCTGGCCTGAGCCGCGGCATCCTGCTCCGGGGTCAGAGGATAAATAGCCGAGCGGTACTGGGTGCCGCGATCGTTACCCTGCTGCATACCCTGGGCCGGATCGTGATTCTCCCAGAACAGGTGCAGCAGCTGCTCGTAGCTGATAATCGCGGGATCGTAGACCACCCGCACGGCTTCGGCGTGGCCGGTTTGCCCGGAACACACTTCACGATAGGTTGGGTTTGGGGTGTAGCCGCCGCTGTAGCCCGCCGCGGTGCTGTAAACGCCGGGCTGCTGCCAGAAAAGGCGCTCGACGCCCCAGAAGCAGCCCATCGCAAACAACGCGACCGCCATGCCTTCGGGCACGTGGGTCATGGAGTGGCCGTTCACCGCGTGCAGCGTGGCAACCGGCATCTGGGTGTTGCGTCCTGGAAGCGCATCCGATTGAGCAACAATGTGTTTTTTATCAAATAGACTCACGGTGTAGCCTCCTGGAGGATTGAAAATAGCGTTGAGGTTGTCATGTTGCGCCAGTTTTAACACAATACGGCATGAGATATACGATACTCGGAACATAAGAGATATCAGGGCTGGCGTCATTTTTTCAATCGTCTGTGTTGATTTTTTGTTAAGTCGCGGACCGATCCGCGCATGTCCCCTGCGGCGTGGGAACAGGATATTTGGGAGATAAGGTGCCACAATTTCGCCAGCTATGTTGGGCCAGCCTGGTGCTGGTAAGCGGTGTCGCCGGAGCGGCGAACATTCGATTACAGGTTGACGGGCTCACGGGCGAGCTGCAAAAAAACGTCCGCGCTCAGCTATCCACCATTGCCAATGATGAAGTTACGCCGGATCGCCGCTTTCAGGCGCGCGTTGATGACGCTATCCGCGAAGGGCTCAAGGCGCTGGGATATTATGAACCGACCATTACCTTTGAGCTAAAACCCCCGCCGCAGAAGGGAAGACAGGTGCTGCTGGCGCACGTCACGCCCGGTGAGCCGGTACGCATCGGCGGCACCGACGTGATTTTTCGCGGCGGCGCGCGCAGCGACCGCGACTACCTCGATCTGCTCCAGAAGCGGCCGAAAATCGGCACCATCCTCAATCACGGCGACTACGACGGATTCAAAAAGGATCTGACCAGCGTGGCGCTGCGCAAAGGCTATTTCGATAGCGAGTTCAAGAAAAGCCAGCTGGGCGTGGCCCTCGACCGGCATCAGGCTTTCTGGGATATCGACTACGACAGCGGTCAGCGCTACCGCTTCGGCACGGTAACCTTTGAAGGTTCCCAGATTCAGGAGCGCTACCTGCAAAATCTGGTGCCGTTTAAAGAGGGCGACTACTACTCGTCGGCAGATCTCGGCGAACTCAACCGCCGCCTGTCCGCCACCGGCTGGTTTAACTCGGTGGTGGTGGCGCCGGAGTTTGATAAGGCGCGGCAGACCAAAGTGCTGCCGCTGCACGGCGTGATGTCGCCGCGTACGGAAAACACTATCGAAACCGGGATAGGCTACTCCACGGACGTCGGCCCGCGGGTGAAAACCACCTGGAAAAAACCGTGGATGAACTCCTACGGCCACAGCCTGACCACCAACCTCAGCCTTTCCAGCCCCGAGCAGCAGCTCGATTTTAGCTATAAAATGCCGCTGCTGAAAAACCCGCTGGAGCAGTATTACCTGGTGCAGGGCGGCTTTAAGCGCACCGATCTCAACGATACCGAATCGGACTCCACCACGCTTGCGCTCTCGCGCTACTGGGATCTCTCCAGCGGCTGGCAGCGCGCCATTAATCTGCGCTGGAGCCTTGACCACTTTACCCAGGGTGAAGTGACGGACACCACGATGCTGCTCTATCCGGGCGTTATGGTCAGCCGCACCCGCTCCCGGGGCGGGCTGATGCCGACCTGGGGCGACTCGCAGCGCTACTCCGTGGACTACTCCAACACCGGCTGGGGATCCGATATCGACTTCCTGGTGCTGCAGGCGCAGAACGCCTGGATCCGCACCCTGTGGGACAAGCACCGCTTCGTGATGCGCGGTAACCTCGGCTGGATAGAAACCAACGACTTCCAGAAAGTGCCGCCGGACCTGCGTTTCTTCGCCGGGGGCGACCGCAGCGTGCGCGGCTATGACTATAAATCTATCTCGCCAAAAGACAGCGAAGGCAAGCTGCGCGGTGCATCGAAGCTGGCGACAGGCTCGCTGGAATATCAGTACAACGTCACCGGCAAGTGGTGGGGCGCGGTATTTATCGACAGCGGCGAGGCAGTTAACGACATCAAGAAGAGCGACTTCAAAACCGGTACCGGCGTCGGCGTGCGCTGGCAGTCGCCGGTGGGGCCGATCAAGTTCGATATCGCCACGCCTATCGGCGATAAAGACAAGCACGGGATAGAGTTCTATATCGGTCTGGGGCCTGAATTATGAGTTTATGGAAAAAGATAAGCCTCGGCGTGCTGATTTTCGTGGTTCTGCTGCTGGGGAGCGTGGCGTTTCTGGTGGGCACCACTACCGGTCTCCATCTGGTATTCAAAGCGGCGAACCGCTGGGTGCCGGGGCTCTCTATTGAGCAGGTTACCGGCGGCTGGCGCGACCTGACTCTCAGGAATCTGCGTTATGAGCAGCCCGGCGTGGCGGTACAGGCCGGGCAGTTTCATCTGGCGGTCAATACCGGCTGCCTGTGGCACAGCAGCCTGTGCGTCAACGATCTCTCGCTGAGCGACGTTAATGTGGCCATCGACAGCAAGAAGATGCCGCCGTCGGAGCCGGTGGAAGAGGAAGATAGCGGTCCACTGAATCTCTCCACGCCGTATCCCATTACCCTGAGCCGGGTGGCGGTGAGCAAGGTGAACGTCAAAATTGACGACACGGCCATCTCGCTGATGGACTTTACCTCCGGCCTGAACTGGAAAGAGAAAGATCTCACCCTGACGCCAACCGAGCTGAAGGGGCTGCTGATTGCCCTGCCGAAAGCGGCCAAAGTGGCGCAGGAGCAGGTGATCGAACCTAAAGTGGACAAGCCGCAGCCGGACGAAAAGCCGCTCGGTGAAACCATGAAGGCGCTGTTCGACAAGCCGCTGCTGCCGGAAATGGAAAACGTCAGCCTGCCGCTGAACCTCAATATTCAGTCGTTTCGCGGCGAGCAGCTCCGGATGACCGGCGATACCGATCTCACCGTTTACCAGCTGCTGCTTAAAGTCAGCAGCAGCAGCGGCCATATGTCCCTTGATACGCTGGATGTGAACACCAGCCAGGGCACGGTTAACGCCACGGGTAATGCGAAGCTGCAGGATAGCTGGCCGGTGGATTTAACCCTCAACAGCACCCTCAATATCGACCCGGTGAAGGGCGAGAAGATCAAGATGAAAATCGGCGGCGAGCTGCGCAAGCAGCTTGAGGTCGGCATTAATCTCTCCGGGCAGGTAGACGCCAGCCTGCGCGCGCAGGCCAGACTTGCAGAAGCCGGACTGCCGTTCAATATGGAGCTGCAGAGCAAGCTGCTGTACTGGCCGTTTACCGGCGCGCGCCAGTTCCAGGCGGATAACCTGGCGCTGAAGCTCGGCGGCAAAGCCACCGACTATACCCTGTCGTTTAAAACCGCGGTGAAGGGCCAGGATGTGCCTCCCGCCAGCATCGCGCTGGATGCGAAAGGCACCGAGCAGCAGATCAATATCGATAAGCTTTCCGTTGCCGCGCTGGAGGGTAAAACCGAGCTGAAGGCGCTGGTGGACTGGCAGAAGGCGATCAGCTGGCGCGGCGAACTCTCTCTCAACGGCATCAACACCGCTAAAGAAGTCCCGGACTGGCCGTCAAAGCTGAACGGCATCGTGAAAACCCGCGGCAGCCTGTACGGCGGCAGCTGGCAGATGGAAGTCCCGGAGCTGAAAATTACCGGCAACGTTAAGCAGAACAAAGTTGACGTTGACGGCAAGCTGGCGGGCAACAGCTACATGCAGTGGAAAATCCCCGGCCTGCACCTGGCGCTGGGCAACAACACCGCGGATGTTAAAGGCGAGCTTGGGGTTAAAGATCTCAATCTGGACGCCACGATTAACGCGCCGGGACTCGACAACGCGCTTCCGGGCCTGGGCGGCACCGCAAAAGGGCTGGTGAAGGTGCGCGGCACCATCGACGCGCCGCAGCTTCTGGCGGACATCACTGCCCGCGGCTTGCGCTGGCAGGCGCTGAGCGTGGCGGACGTTAGCGTGAAAGGCGACGTTAAATCTGCCGAGCAGATCAGCGGCAGCCTGGACGTGAAGGTCAATGGCATTACCCAGCCGGACGTGAATATCCGCCAGGTGCTGCTTAACGCCAAAGGCAGCGAGAAAGATCACCGCCTGACGCTTCGGGTGCAGGGCGAGCCGGTCTCCGGCCAGCTGGATCTGGCGGGCAGCTTCGATCGCCAGGCGCAGCGCTGGAAGGGTTCCCTGAGCAACACCCGCTTCCAGACGCCGGTCGGGCCGCTGGCGCTGAGCCAGGCCATCGCGCTGGACTACCGCAACCAGGAGCAGAAAATAAGCATTGGCCCGCACTGCTGGGTCAACCCGAACGCCGAACTGTGCGTGCCGCAGACCATTGACGCCGGGGCCAGCGGCCGCGCGCAGATCAATCTCAAGCGCTTCGATCTGGCGATGCTTAAGCCGTTTATGCCGAAAGAGACGCAGGCCAGCGGCGTATTCAGCGGCAATGCGGACGTCAGCTGGGATACCACGAAGCCCGGCCTGCCCCAGGGGAAAGTGGCGCTCTCAGGGCGCAGCGTGAAAGTGACTCAGGTAGTCAACAACGCCGCGCTGCCGGTGGCATTTGATACGCTGAACGTTAATGCGGATCTGCACGACAACCGCGCCCAGCTCGGCTGGCTAATTCGCCTGACCAATAACGGCCAGCTGGATGGCAAGATTGATATCGCAGATCCGCAGGGGCGGCGTAATCTTGCGGGCAACGTCAACGTGCACAATTTCTCGCTGGCCATGATCAATCCCATTTTCGATCGCGGCGAAAAAGCAGCGGGCAAGCTCAACGCCAACCTGCGGCTCGGCGGCAACGTGCAGGCGCCGCAGCTGTTTGGCCAGCTGCAGCTGACGGATCTGGATATGGACGGCAACTTTATGCCGTTCGATATGCAGCCCAGCCGCATCGGCATGAGCTTTAACGGCACGCGCTCAACCCTGAGCGGCCTGATAGCCACGAAGCAGGGGCAGATCAACCTCAGCGGCAACGCCGACTGGTCGCAGATCGACAACTGGCGGGCCGAAGTGGCGGCGAAGGGCAGCAAGGTGCGCATTACTGTGCCGCCGATGGTGCGCCTCGACGTCTCCCCTGACGTGGTGTTTACCGCGACCCCGAGCCTGTTTACCCTCGACGGCAACGTGGACGTGCCCTGGGCGCGCATCGTGGTGCACGACGTGCCGGAGAGCGCGGTTGGCGTTTCCAGCGACGAAGTGATGCTCAACAACGATCTGCAGCCTGAAAAAGCGCAGACCGCGTCGATCCCAATCAACAGCAACCTGAATATCCATCTCGGCAATAACGTGCGCCTGAGCGCGTTCGGTCTTAAAGCACGCCTCGACGGCGATCTGAAAGTAGCCCAGGATAAGCAGGGGCTCGGCCTCAACGGCCAGATCAATATTCCGGACGGGCGCTTCCACGCGTACGGACAGGATCTGATCGTCCGTAAAGGCATCCTGCTGTTCTCCGGCCCGCCGGACCAGCCGAACCTGAACATTGAGGCAATTCGTAATCCGGACGCGACGCAAAACGACGTTATTGCGGGTATTCGGGTCACGGGCTCGGCCGATCAGCCGAAGGCGGAGATCTTCTCCGATCCGGCCATGTCCCAGCAGGAAGCGCTCTCTTACCTGCTGCGCGGCCAGGGGCTGGACAGCGAACAGAGCGACAGCGCGGCGATGACGTCGGCCCTGGTGGGTTTAGGGGTTGCGCAGAGTGGTCAGGTTATGGGTAAAATCGGCGAGACTTTCGGCGTCAGCAATTTAGCGCTGGATACGGCGGGAGTCGGTGACTCTTCCCAGGTGGTGGTCAGCGGTTATATCATGCCTGGACTGCAGGTGAAGTACGGCGTGGGGATTTTCGATTCTCTGGCAACCCTTACGCTACGCTATCGCCTGATGCCTAAGCTATATCTGGAAGCGGTGTCTGGCATAGACCAGGCGCTCGATCTGCTCTATCAGTTTGAGTTTTAGCAATGCGAATATTTGTTTACGGCAGTTTACGACGCAAACAAGGCAACAGCCACTGGATGACCAACGCCCAGTGGCTGGGCGATTACAGCGTGGAAAACTATCAGCTCTACAGCCTGGGCCACTATCCAGGCGCGGTGCCCGGCGAAGGCACAGTAGCAGGTGAAGTTTACCGAATCGACGCTTCGACGCTGGCCGAGCTTGATGCGCTACGTACAAAGGGCGGCGAGTATGCGCGCCATCTGATTCAGACGCCGTACGGCAGCGCGTGGATGTATGTCTATCAGCGCCCGGTTGAATCGCGCAAGCGAATCGACAGCGGGAACTGGCTCGACAGAGATCTGTTCTGAAATGCAAAACGCCAGCCCTCGGGCTGGCGTTTGTTTTTGCGTCTGGCGCGGATTACGGCTGTTCGTCAACCGGCGGAATGGCCGGCGCGGGGGCGACAGCAGATTTGGCTTCCAGATCGCTGATGCGCTGCTCCAGCAGCGCCAGTTTTTCGCGGGTGCGCAGCAGCACCTGCGTCTGGACGTCAAACTCTTCGCGGCTGACCAGATCCAGCCGGGTCAGCTGAGACTGCAGCACCTGGCGTACTTTCTTTTCAACGTCGTCGCCAAGATCGCGCAGCCCTTTAGGCATCGATTCGTGAACCTGGCGCGCAATCTGCTCAATTTTTTTCGCGTCAATCATTTCCGTTTTCCTGATTTATCGTGGTTATCGCTCATTGTAGCTTTTCTGGCGCCGTCTACATACTCAAAATCGGCAATGCCCCCTTAGCCAAAAATGTGTGAAGCTTATCCATTGCCGGAGATAATCAATAGCGTTATAGTTATCTCGCTTATTCTCAGGGCGGGGCGAAATTCCCCACCGGCGGTAAATCAACTCAGCGTTGAAAGCCCGCGAGCGCTTTGGGTCACCACCCAAAGGTCAGCAGATCCGGTGTAATTCCGGGGCCGACGGTTAGAGTCCGGATGGGAGAGAGTAACGAACTACGGGCTGAGCCCGCTCGCGTTATTTTTAAGCCGCTGGTCGGCACTCCTAAGACTGCCCTGATTCTGGTAACCATAATTTTAATGAGGTCTTTTACCATGAATCAGACGCTACTTTCCTCTTTGGGTACTCCGTTTGAACGTGTAGAAAATGCGCTGTCCGCGCTGCGCGAAGGTCGCGGCGTGATGGTGCTTGATGACGAAAATCGCGAAAATGAAGGCGACATGATCTTTGCCGCTGAAAAAATGACCGTTGAGCAGATGGCGCTGACTATCCGCCACGGCAGCGGTATCGTCTGCCTGTGCATCACCGAAGATCGCCGCAAGCAGCTGGATCTGCCGATGATGGTGGAAAACAACACCAGCGCCTTCGGTACCGGCTTTACGGTGACGATTGAAGCGGCGAAAGGTGTCACCACCGGCGTTTCTGCCGCTGACCGCCTGACCACCGTGCGCGCTGCTATTGCTGACAACGCTAAACCTTCAGACTTGCATCGCCCGGGGCACGTTTTCCCGCTGCGCGCGCAGGCCGGTGGCGTACTGACCCGCGGCGGCCACACTGAAGCGACTATCGATCTGGTGACGCTGGCAGGTTTCAAATCCGCCGGCGTACTGTGCGAACTGACCAACGATGACGGCACCATGGCCCGCGCGCCAGCGTGCATCAAGTTCGCTGCCGAGCACAACATGCCGGTGGTAACCATCGAAGATCTGGTGCAGTATCGCCAGGAGCACGAGCGCAAAGCCAGCTAACGGCGCCAGCGCGAAGATAACCAGCGCCGGGCATTATGTCCCGGCGTTTTGCTATGCGAAATCCATCGCCTGCAGCACCACCAGACTTAATCCCATCACCGACATACCGCATAATACGCCGTAGCTTGGATTGCTGTCAGGATCGATGGCTCTGGCCTGTGGCATCAGCTCGTCAACTGACAGCGCGACCATAATCCCCGCCACTGCCGCCATAATTGCCGCCATCAGCACCGGTGAGATCAGCGAGCCGAGGATAAGCCACGCCAGCACGCCGCCAAGAATTTCCGCACAGCCGGAGATGCCCGCCCAGAAAAGCGCTTTACGCTTCGATCCCGTTGCGGCGTACACTGGCCCGGCCACTGCCAGCCCTTCGGGTATATTGTGCAGCGCCACGGCCAGCGCAATGCCCAGCCCCAGCTCGATGTTGCTGCTGGCGGTGACGTAGGTGGCAATGCCTTCGGGGAAATTGTGCAGGCTGATACCGAGGGTGAGCAGAATCGCGGTGCGGCGAAGGTTGCGCGGCGAGGCGGAAGGTAAATCGTGGGGATGCGCGTGGGGCAGCAGCCTGTCGAGCGCGAAATAGCCCATCAGTCCCGCGACAAACATACCGTAGCCGAGCACCGGTGACATGCCCGGGGCATCCAGCGCCGCCGGCAGCATCTCCATCAGAGCGATAAGCAGCATGATCCCGGCGGCAAAGCCGAGCGAAAATCCGAGCAGGCGGGGCGAGGGCCTCTGACCAATAATACCCAGAAAAGCCCCGATGAAGGTGGCGCCGCCCGCAAGCAGCGTCAGGAGCAGAGGTATCGACATGCAGTCTCCATTGCGATGATGATTTTAACATTCCTGTCGGACTGCGGCGTTGCGCAGGCGACTCTTCAAGGGTAATGAGCGACACAGGTGAAAGCGAGAGGCCCGGTGACCATTTACCGGACCTTACATTCAAATTTACTGAAAATGTTTATCACGCTTATCTGCGTTTCATCGCGGCAAATCGGGTGTAGTGTTAATCAATCTGATTAGTCTGTTAAGGATTTCGCCATGTCTACCTCACGCATGCCCGCGCTTTTTATCGGCCACGGCAGCCCGATGAACGCGCTGGAAGATAATGTTTATACCCGCGCCTGGCGGCAGCTTGGCGATACGCTGCCGCGCCCTAAAGCGATTGTCGTGGTGTCCGCGCACTGGTATACGCGCGGCACGGGAGTGACGGCGATGGAAACCCCGAAAACGATCCACGATTTTGGCGGCTTTCCGCAGGCGCTGTATGACATGCACTATCCCGCACCGGGATCCCCCGAGCTGGCCCGGCACCTGACCGAGCTGCTTGCCCCGGTTCCTGTTGCGCTGGATAAAGAGGCGTGGGGGTTCGATCACGGCTCCTGGGGCGTGCTGATCAAGATGTATCCCAATGCTGATATCCCGATGGTGCAGCTCAGCATCGACAGCACTAAGCCGCCTGCCTGGCACCTGGAAATGGGCCGCCGGCTTGCCAGCCTGCGCGATGAGGGCATTATGCTGGTTGCCAGCGGCAACGTGGTGCACAACCTGCGCACGGTGCGCTGGCACGGCGAGAAGACGCCCTATCCATGGGCGGAGTCATTTAACAATTACGTGAAGGATAACCTGCGCTGGCAGGGTGACGATCTGCAGGCGCATCCGCTGGTCAATTATCTCGATCACGAAGGCGGTTCGCTGTCGAACCCAAGCGCAGAACATTTTTTGCCGCTGCTCTATACGCTCGGTACCTGGGATGGCAGCGAGCCCGTAACGATCCCGGTCGAGGGAATTGAAATGGGCAGTATCAGTATGCTGGCCGTGCAGGTCGGCTGATAAACAGCCCCTCTCCGCGACGGGAGAGGGGACGCATTACTCGACGAAAATGTGGGGATAGAAGCGTGACAGATCCTGAGTGATCAGCGCTCTGTCCTCGCGAATACCGATGCCGGCGGGCTTATCGTTAATCAGCCAACTGCCGATTAACGTGTAGCTGTCGCCAAATTTCGGCAGCTCGCAGAACTGCTGGACGATCATACCTTCTTCACCGTAGGGCCCTTCGACTTCTTCAAGCACCTTGCCGTTCTCAATAATCGAGACGTTGGCGCCTTCCCGGGAGAAAATTGGCTTAACGACATATTTCGCCATCTGCGGGTGGTCATCTTCGGCGAAATACGCAGGCAGCAGGTTGGGATGGTCAGGGAACATTTCCCACAGCATCGGCAGCAGCGCCTTGTTGGAGATGATGCTTTTCCACGCCGGCTCCAGCCAGCGCACACCGGCATCCTCAAGCTTGGTGGAGAATACCTCCCGCAGCATAAACTCCCACGGATAGAGCTTGAACAGGTTGCTGATAACCTGATCCTGCAGGTCCGTAAACTGGCCCTTTTCACCGAGGCCAATATCCTCGATATACAGGAACTCGCTGGCAATACCCGTTTCGCTGGCGCAGTCCTGCAGATATTGTACGGTGCCGCGGTCTTCCTCGGTATCGCGACAGCAGGCAAAATGCAGCAGATTAAAGCCGCTGTGCTCTTTCAGTTCGGCAAAGCGCTCAATCAGCTTTTCCTGCAGGCTGTTGAACTGATCGCTGCCTGCCGGAAGTTTCCCGGCGTTAAGCTGATCTTCCAGCCAGATCCACTGAAAGAACGCCGCTTCATACAGCGAGGTTGGCGTATCGGCGTTATTCTCCAGCAGCTTGGGTTCGCCTTTACCATCCCACGCCAGATCGAGGCGTGAATAGAGGGAAGGCTGCTGGGTTTGCCACGACTGGCGCACGAAGCCCCAGGTGTGTTTCGGAATGCGAAACTTCGCCAGCAGCTCATCGCTGGCGACCACGCGCTCCACCACCTTGAGGCACATCTGGTGCAGCTCGGCGGTGACGTCTTCCAGCTTCTCAACCTGCTCAAGGGTAAGCTTGTAGTAGGCGTCTTCACACCAGTACGGCTCGCCGTACAGGGTATGAAAATTGAAGCCATACTCGGTGGCTTTTTCGCGCCAGTCCGGGCGCTCGACGACAGAGACTTTTTCCATTGCCGTCAGCCGCCCATTGAGCGATGCGAGGAGCCAGAAGCCGAGCTGCGCTGCATGGCAGACTGCTTCGCCACGGACTCGCCAAAGCCGCCGCGGGTGACGGTGCTGGTGGTGGCCGGTTTAGGCGCCATCGCGGTTTTCGGTACCGTCATGGTACGACCCGGCTGCGCGGTGCCGTAGCCTTTGCCCGCGGCATCAGTGTATTTACCGTAGGCCGGGCTGGCCGGGTTTTTCGAGCTGAACAGCGGCTGCTGCTGGAAGCCCGCGCCGCCGCCCATCAGGCGACCCATCATGTACCCGGCCATCAGCGGCATCCAGAAGCTGCCCCCGCTGTGGTTTTCAGCCGACATGCCTGCCTGTGCCGGTGCCTGCTGGCACTGGCCTTCGCCGAACTCGGCGATACAGTCTTCGCGGCTGGCGTATTTCGGTGCGGTTTTTTCGGCTTCCTTCAGGGCGTTATTGTAGGACGCGGTACATTCCGCGCTCTTGCCGGGATTGGCGGCGGAGCAGTCGTCGGCGTTTTGATACAGCGAAACCGTCTCGTCGCTCTTTTCACAGCCTGCCAGCATAAAGACGGCGGTGATAGCCAGCGCGACAGGCGTTAAGTGGCGTGCGCCCCAGTTCTTGCGAAATGCGGCGTGATTAATTGTTTTTGTCCGTTTCATAATGTTCTTCCTGGACCCAGTGGTAGCGCTCAGGATAGTGGATGAGTGGTTGAAATTGAAGCGAAGGAGGGAGATAAGCGGTGGATCTTTACGTTGTCTTACGTTGATAGCGCAGAAGTGTGAAACGGGCCCGGAAGCAGATGCCGCCGGGCCTGCAACATTAATGACTGAACGGATTTCTGCCGGTAGTCGCGGTATGAGTGCGCGCCGCGGCCGGCTGAGCCGTCGCCGGAGCCATTCCTTCGCCGCCGTAGCCGTCAGCATTTGCGTTCTGCTGCGGGGTTTCCGGCGCAACGGTATCCGGCGCGGTCGGAACCGGTTTACCCAGCGAGCTGTTCAGCACGGCCAGATCGTTTTCATTCAGCGTGCCGAGTGCGGATTTCACGTTCAGCTGATTAATCAGGTAGTTGTAGCGAGCCTGAGACAGGTTTTGCTTGGCCTGATAAAGTGCGGAGGTGGCGTCCAGCACGTCAACGATAGTACGGGTACCAACCTGATAGCCTGCTTCCATCGCGTCTAAAGAGCTCTGGGAGGAAACAACCGCCTGTTTGTACGCTTCAACGCTGCTGAGCGAGGCGTTGACGTTGTTGAAGGAGGAGCGAACGTTCTGCACCACCGAGCGGTGGGCGCTTTCCAGCTGTTCGCTGGCGCCGACAAAGTTGTACTGCGCCTGTTTCACCTGAGACGTGACCGAGCCGCCGCTGTAGATCGGCAGGCTAAAGCTCAGGCCGATTTGGCTTTGGCCAACATTGCTATCACGGTAGCGCTGATTGCCTTCAAGGCCCCCTGTATTTTTGCCATGATATTTGGTATCAGTCACGCCTGAAGACGCGGTTAATCCCAGGGTCGGCAGGTGGCCGTCTTCAGCATAGCGAATCTGCTCGCGGGCCAGATCCTGGTTCAGGCGGGCGGTTAACAGCGCGAGGTTGCGCGCTTCCGCCTCTTTCAGCAGGCTTTTAACGGGCTGCGGCTTGTCCATTTTCAGGCGCTCGACGTTCAGTGAGGCCAGCTCCGGATAGTAGTTTCCGGTGACCTGACGCAGCTGCTCCACCGCGTTATCCAGGTTATTGCGGAAGGTAACTTCATTTGCCAGCACAGAGTCGTACTGCGAGCGGGCGTTCTGCACGTCGGTGATGGCGACCAGGCCCACGTTAAAACGCTGGGTGGTTTGATCTAACTGACGGTAAATGGCCTTTTTCTCAGCTTCAATATAGGAGAGCGAGTCGATGGCGCTCAGCACGTTGAAATAAGCGGTCGCGGCATTGAGGATCAGCGCCTGCTGATCGGTCTGGTAGCTCACGTCCTGCACGCCGGCGGCTTTTTCCTGCAGCGTCAGCGCGCGCCATTTTGACATGTCAAAAAGGGTCTGCGTTAATCGTAGTGATGCGTCAGCAGAATCGCTGTTTACGCCACTCTGCCCACGATTACCGTTGCTGTAAGTGTAATCGGCGCCTAAACCAAGCTGCGGCAACAGTGGGCTGCGTGCTTCATTGATTTTTTCGAACGCAGCGTCGCGGTCGGCGGCAGATTTACGAAGATCCGGGTTGCTCAGGCGAGCCTGCTTATAAACCTGCAGCAGATTTTCTGCATGGCTCAGGGCGCTGAACCCCGCCAGGCTCAGTCCGATAATAATGGGGAGCAATTTCTTCATTTGCATTCCTTGTTGCGAAGCATTTAGCGCTGATCTACTCAAAAATGACCGTTGATTGTACCAGAGGCAACTTGTCTGAAAAGTTGGCGTATTGTGCCATCTGGCGTTAATTTGCACCAATCTATCATAGTGTAATTAAAACAATAGCCAGTCCGGCTTAAAATCCATAATTTCATCACAACTGAATAGTTAGGGAACGCTGATGAATAAGATTAGTAAAAGTATCGTTGCCTATGGCAAAAATGATGTTGAAATTATCGCGCGAGAAACGCTCTATCGCGGCTTTTTCTCCCTCGATCTCTATCGCTTTCGCCACCGCCTGTTTAACGGCGAGATGAGCGGCGAAGTGCGGCGCGAAATTTTTGAGCGCGGTCACGCCGCCGTCTTGCTACCCTACGATCCTGTTCGCGATGAGGTTGTGCTGGTGGAGCAAATTCGTATTGCGGCCTGGGAAACCAGCGAAACCCCGTGGCTGCTGGAGATGGTCGCCGGCATGATTGAAGAGGGCGAGAGTCCCGAGGACGTGGCGCGCCGGGAGGCGGAAGAAGAAGCCGGCCTGAACATTGGGCGCGTGCATAACATTCTTAGCTATCTGGCAAGCCCCGGCGGTACCAGCGAGCGTCTGACCGTTCTGGCGGGCGAAGTGGACGCCAGCACCGCACACGGCATTCACGGTCTGGCTGATGAGAACGAAGATATTCGGGTTCATGTGGTAAGCAGGGAGCAGGCTTATCAGTGGGTAGAAGAGGGGAGAATCGACAACGCGGCTTCCATCATTGCTCTGCAGTGGCTGCAGTTGAACTATCAGAAATTACGACACGAGTGGACAACATGAAGCGTTATACGCCTGACTTTCCAGAAATGATGCGCCTGTGCGAAACCAACTTCGCCCAGCTGCGCCGCCTGCTGCCTCAAACCGACGCACCCGGCGAAACGGTAACCTATCAGGTGGGCAATGCACATTATCGACTAACCATCAGCGAGTCGACCCGCTACACTACGCTGGTTGAAATAGAGCAAACGCTACCCAAGGTCAGCTACTGGAGCCTGCCGTCCATGTCGGTACGGCTGTATCACGATGCGATGGTGGCTGAAGTGTGTTCAAGCCAGCAGATCTTTCGCTTTAAGGCACGCTATGATTATCCGAATAAAAAATTGCATCAGCGTGATGAAAAGCATCAAATTAACCAGTTTTTAGCCGACTGGCTAAGATACTGTTTAGCACATGGAGCGATGGCGATTCCGGTTTGTTAGCGTCAGAAACCTGAGGACGAAACCTAAGGACACCATTTGGAAAGCCTGTTAAACCTTCCTCTGGCTGGTGGGGCCAGGGCCAGGATATTGCAAATTACTGATACTCACCTTTTTGCGCAGAAACACGAGACGCTGCTGGGCGTAAACACCTGGGAGAGCTACCAGGCGGTTACTGCGGCTATCCGCGCCTCGCAGCGTGAATACGATTTGATCGTCGCCACCGGAGATTTAGCGCAGGACCACTCGTCTGAGGCCTACCAGCGCTTTGCCGAAGGGCTTGCGGATCTCGATGCGCCCTGCGTCTGGCTGCCGGGAAACCATGATTTTCAGCCCGCCATGTACAGCACGCTCTACAGCTCGGGGATTTCACCGGCCAAGTGCATTCAGGTGGGCGATAGTTGGCAGATTCTGCTCCTCGACAGTCAGGTTTTCGGCGTGCCCCACGGCGAGCTCAGCGATTTTCAGCTTGAATGGCTGGAAAACAGGCTCGCGGAGTGCGGCGAGCGCTATACTCTGCTTTTATTACACCACCATCCGCTGCCCGCGGGCTGCAGCTGGCTCGATCAGCACAGCCTGCGCAACGCCGGCGCGCTTGATGGCGTACTCTCCCGTTTTCCTCGCGTCAGCCATATTCTCTGCGGGCACATCCATCAGGAGATGGATGTGGACTGGAACGGCCGGCGCATGATGGCGACACCGTCAACCTGCGTTCAGTTTAAGCCGCACTGCGCAAACTTTACGCTGGATAGTGTTTCCCCCGGCTGGCGCTGGATAGATCTGCACGCGGACGGCACGGTGGTCACCGAAGTGTGCCGGCTTGACGGCGCGCAATTCAGGCCGGATACCGGCTCTGAGGGATACTGATGTCTGCGCTTCTCTATCTTCACGGTTTTAACAGCTCGCCGCTGTCGGCAAAGGCTACCGCGCTGAAGGCGTGGCTTCGCGAGCATCATCCGGCTATTGAGATGATTGTTCCCCAGCTTCCCGCCTATCCGGCAGAGGCGGCAGAGTGTATTGAGAAGCTGGTGATGGCCCACGGCGGAGAGCCGCTGGGCATCGTCGGCTCTTCGCTGGGCGGCTATTACGCGACCTGGCTCTCCCAGTGCTTTATGCTGCCGGCAGTGGTGGTAAACCCCGCCGTTCGCCCGTTTGAGCTGCTTACGGGCTATCTCGGTCACAACGAGAATCCCTACACCGGCGAACAATATGTGCTAGAGTCTCGCCATATTTACGATCTGAAGGTGATGCAAATCGACCCGCTGGAAGCCCCGGATCTTATCTGGCTCCTCCAGCAGACGGACGATGAAGTGCTCGATTATCGCCAGGCTGTAGACTATTACGCTCCCTGCCGCCAGACGGTAGAAGAGGGCGGTAATCACGCATTTATCGGTTTTGAAGATCATTTCACACAGATTATCGACTTTCTGGGCCTGCGCTAACGGGCCCTACTATTCGTGAAAAAACCATGACGCAATCTTATAACGCTGATGCCATTGAGGTACTCACCGGGCTTGAGCCGGTTCGCCGCCGCCCGGGGATGTATACCGATACCACGCGCCCAAACCACCTGGGCCAGGAAGTCATTGATAACAGCGTCGATGAAGCGCTGGCAGGCCATGCCAAGCGCGTGGAGGTAATTCTCCATGCCGATCAGTCGCTGGAAGTTATTGACGACGGCCGCGGCATGCCGGTGGATATCCACCCGGAAGAAGGGGTTCCGGCCGTCGAGCTGATCCTCTGTCGCCTGCACGCCGGTGGTAAATTCTCTAACAAAAACTACCAGTTCTCCGGCGGCCTGCACGGCGTGGGGATTTCGGTGGTGAACGCCCTTTCAAAGCGCGTGGAAGTTAACGTCCGCCGCGACGGGCAGATCTACACTATCGCCTTTGAAAACGGCGACAAAGTTGAAGATCTGCACGTGACCGGCACGGTGGGCAAGCGCAATACCGGGACCAGCGTTCACTTCTGGCCGGACGAAAGCTTCTTCGACAGCCCGCGCTTCTCGGTTTCTCGCCTGACGCACCTGCTGAAGGCCAAAGCGGTGCTGTGCCCCGGCGTCGAGATCGTCTTTAAAGACAAAGTTAACAACAGCGAACAGACCTGGTGCTACGCGGACGGCCTGAACGACTATCTGTCGGAAGCGGTTAACGGCCTGCCGCTGCTGCCGGAAAAACCGTTTGTCGGTACCTTTAAAGGGGAAACCGAGGCGGTCGACTGGGCGCTGCTGTGGCTGCCGGAGGGCGGCGAGCTGCTAACCGAAAGCTACGTTAACCTGATCCCGACCATGCAGGGCGGCACCCACGTTAACGGCCTGCGCCAGGGCCTGCTTGACGCGATGCGCGAGTTTTGCGAATACCGCAATATTCTGCCGCGCGGCGTGAAGCTGTCGGCGGAGGATATCTGGGACCGCTGCGCCTACGTGCTGTCGGTCAAAATGCAGGATCCGCAGTTTGCCGGACAGACCAAAGAACGTCTTTCTTCGCGCCAGTGCGCGGCGTTCGTTTCGGCGGTAGTGAAAGATGCCTTCTCCCTGTGGCTGAACCAGAACGTGCAGGACGCGGAATTGCTGGCCGAAATGGCCGTCTCCAGCGCCCAGCGTCGCCTGCGCGCGGCCAAGAAAGTGGTGCGCAAAAAGCTCACCAGCGGACCGGCGCTGCCGGGCAAGCTGGCGGACTGCACTGCGCAGGATCTCAGCCGCACCGAGCTTTTCCTGGTGGAAGGTGACTCCGCGGGCGGCTCCGCCAAGCAGGCGCGCGATCGCGAATATCAGGCGATCATGCCGCTTAAGGGTAAAATCCTCAACACCTGGGAAGTCTCTTCCGATGAAGTGCTGGCCTCGCAGGAGGTGCACGACATCTCCGTTGCGATTGGCATCGATCCGGACAGCGCCGATCTCAGCCAGCTGCGCTACGGCAAAATCTGTATTCTGGCGGATGCGGACTCCGACGGCCTGCACATCGCAACCCTGCTGTGCGCGCTGTTCGTCAAGCACTTCCGCGCGGTAGTGAAAGAAGGCCACGTGTACGTGGCGATGCCGCCGCTGTACCGTATCGACCTCGGTAAAGAGGTGTATTACGCGCTGGACGAAGAAGAGAAAGCGGGCGTGCTGGAGCAGCTCAAGCGCAAGAAGGGCAAGCCGAACGTGCAGCGCTTTAAAGGGCTGGGCGAGATGAACCCGATGCAGCTGCGCGAAACCACGCTCGATCCGAATACCCGCCGCCTGGTGCAGCTGGTGATCAACGACGAAGACGAGCGCCAGACTGACGCGATGATGGATATGCTGCTGGCGAAGAAGCGCTCGGAAGACCGGCGCAACTGGCTGCAGGAGAAAGGCGATATGGCGGATCTCGACGCCTGATTGCCAGACGTAAAAAAACCGGCGAATTCGCCGGTTTTTTTATGCGCTAATATCAGACGCCGGGCTGCAGGATGCGAATTTCCATCTCCAGCACGTCGCTTTTAGTCGCTTCGCTGAACGCCTTCATGTGCGGCGTGTTCAGGTGCGCTTCAAGATGCGCGATGCTTTCCCACTGCTCCACCATCACGATAGAGTCCGGCGCGGTGGTCTGAAAGCTCACGCCCGCGGCGGCGTCAACCAGCGGCGCGTAGCCGTGGCAGCCCGCTTCATTCAGCACGGTCGGAATGATTTTGGCAAACTGATCGAGCACGGCCTGGCGATGGTGCTGCCCAGGACGGGTACGGATCTCGGCAATAACAGTTAACATGATAAACGTACTCCTTTTTAATCAGAGCCTCAGTTAAGCAAAAATCTCGCTCAGATGCTTGCGATATTCTGCTACATGGCGCGGAACGTCGGGCATTTTTATCACGTCGTTAGCGATGTAGGTCGGCAGCGCTTCCATTCCCAGGAACTGGTTGGCTTTGTGGAACGGCAGATAGACACCGTCGACACCCACGCCGTGGAAGAACTGATCTTTATCAGTAAAGGCTTCCATTGGCGCGTTCCAGGTCAGGGACAGCATATAGGTTTTGCCCTGAATCAGGCCGCCGGAACCGTATTTTTTGCTGGCGTCGGAGCGGGTGCGGCCGTCGCTGGCGTACAGTGAACCGTGGCCTTCGGTGAACACGTCGTCGATGTATTTTTTAACCGTCCACGGCGCGCCCATCCACCAGCCCGGCATCTGCCAGATAACCGTATCGGCCCACAGGAAGTTTTCCACTTCGGCTTTCACATCATAGTCGCCGTCGGCACGGACGACGCGAACGTCGTGGCCGAGGTCGCGCAGGAAAGTCTCAGCAACCTCAGTCATGGTATCGTTCAGCTGGCCGTTAGAATGGCCGAATTTTTTAGCACCGTTAACAATCAGAATCTTTTTCATGGTTTGTCCTCAAACAACGCAATATGGACATATTTTAACCCGGCAGCGGATGTAATGAAATTAGCAAAATGTGCATAGTCTTTTGCTAAAAGAGCAATAATTGCGCTACCAGCTGATTTTTGCCACAAAGCCGCCCTCCGGGGCGTTCTCGAAGGTCACGTCCATGGCGTGCAGCGAGGCGATCCGGCGCACGATGGACAGCCCCAGCCCGCTGCCGGGTTCATCCTGTCCCGGCGGGCGGTAGAAGCGCTCGCCGATGCGGACAAGCTCCTCGGCGCTGACGCCGCGGCCGTTGTCGCGCACGGTAAAGCCGCGCGCGTCGAGATTTACGTCGACGACGCTGCCGCGCGGGCTGTAGCGCACGGCGTTATCCAGCAGGTTGCGCACCAGCAGCCCGAGCAGCAGCGGCTGGCCGGACTTGGTGGTGCTGCGGTCCGCGATATGCAGGCGCACCTCAATGCCCGCCTGCTGGGCGACGTGGTAAATATCCATCACCGACGATTCCAGCAGATCGGCCATGGAGATCTGTTCAATGTTGTCGAGCTGGGAAAGGGAGTCGAGGCGCGACAGGGTCAGCAGCTGCTCGACCAGGCGCGCGGCGCGATCGATGCCGATGTGCAACTGGGACAGGGCTTTTTCCAGTGCTTCCGGTTCATCCATCGACAGCTGGGCTACTTCAGTCTGCACTTTCAGCGCCGTCAGCGGGCTGCGCAGCTCGTGGGCGGCGTCGGAGGTAAAGCGCCGCTCGCGGGTCATCATCTCCAGAGAGCGGGTGAACAGCTGGTTCAGCGCTTCCACCAGCGGGCGAACTTCCCCCGGCACGCCTTTGGTGCTCAATGGTTCATCCACGTCCGGCGAGCGGTAGCGCAGGGTCTGGGTTAATTTCTTCAGCGGAGATAGCTCGCGGCTCAGCTGCATGGTCATCAGCAAAATCATCAGCGGCAGCGCCACCAGCCAGGGAATAAGCTGGCGGGTAATGATTTTCAGCGCCATCTCTTCGCGATATTCCCACTCCTGGCCGACCACAATATGGTATTTGCCGTCCGGGGAGGTTATCCACAGATAGCGCCATTCGTCCTCGTCGTTGTACATCGGGCCGTTAAAAAAACCGTCCTGGGTGTAGGAGTAGGGGATGTCCGGCCCGTTTTCGCCGTCGTTAATCACCATCCGCCCGTCGGTGGTGAACACTGCAAAGGTCAGGGCATCATCGTCCATGTGGGCGTGCTTGAGCTTTTTATTCGGCTGTAGATTCGGGCTTTTGACACTCTTCTCGTTGATGCTCATCACCACCAGGCGCTTGGCGAACAGAATCTGCTGGGTATCGAACAGCCGGTTGAGCTGCTTGGTGGTGTGGTGCCAGGCAAAGAAGCTGGCGCAGCCCCACGCCAGCATGGTCAGGATGATAAACAGCAGCGTCAGGCGAACCCGCAGACTCAGGTTGTTGAGGTAATTCATTGGTCACCCAGGGTGTAGCCGATGCCGTGAACGGTGCGAATGAAGCTGCTGCCTAGCTTGCGGCGCAGGTGGTGAACGTGAACCTCGACGGCGTTGCTGGAAACGTCGTCATCCCAGTTGTAGAGCTTCTCTTCAATCAGCTTGCGCGGCAGCACCCGGCCCGCGTTGCGCATTAGCAGCTCCAGCAGGGCGAACTCTTTCGGCTTCAGCAGTAGCGACTCGTCATTAAGCGTTGCCGTCAGGCTGTCGGGATTAAGCGTGACATTGCCGTGGCGCAGGGAGTTATTAGCCTGACCGTGAACCCGGCGGATCAGCGCCTCCAGCCGGGCGGCAACTTCGATCAGCGCGAAGGGTTTGCACAGATAGTCGTCCGCGCCGAGGCGCAGGCCCTCAACCCGCTGGGCCAGCGCGTCGCGGGCGGTGAGAATTAGCACCGGCTCGTTTTTACCCTTCTCCCGCCACTCGCGCAGGATCTCCAGTCCGTCGATACCGGGCAGGGTCAAATCAAGGATCACCGCATCGTAGGGCGCGCTGTACAGCGCGGCTTTCCCCTCTTCGCCGCGGGTGAACCAGTCGAGGGTAAACCCCATCTTAATAAGCCCGGCTTTAAGACCGTCGCCGATCAGCTTGTCGTCTTCTACCAGTAAAATGCGCATCCGTCCGCCTCCACAATAATCGCTGTTTGCGGTCAGTAAACCCGCGCAAAAGGCCGGTGTACAGCAAAAAAATCTTTTTTTCTGCTGTTAAGGAGTCGTTAAGTTCTATGCTGTTAACTAACACTCAAACACGATGAAGGGAGAAACAATCATGAAGAAGACTTTTGCTCTGGCAGCTATTGTAGCGTTAATGTCGGCCCCGGTATTTGCAGCCAACGCCGAAGGCGGTTTTTCCGGCCCGGGCGCGCCGACTTCAGCGCAGCAGCAGACCGGCGGTTTTTCCGGTCCTAACAGCAGCGTGACCACCGTCGATGCGGCGAAAAAGATGGCTGACGATGCCAATGTCACCCTGCGCGGTAACATTATTCAGCAAACGTCACACGATGATTACACCTTCAAAGACAGCACCGGCACCATCAGCGTCGAGATCGACCACAAGCGCTGGAACGGCCTGAACATCACGCCGAAGGACGTTGTTGAAATTCAGGGTGAAGTGGATCAGGACAAGCACGGCGTCGATATTGACGTTAAGCAGATCAAAAAAGTGAGCCAGTAACGTAACCACCGCCGCCGCAACCGCGGCGGCAGGCGCCTGCCCGTAGCTGATACGGCAAGCGTAGCCCCGCCGACGCAATCCCGCGCCGGCGGGGCTTTTTACTTTTCCCATCCGTCATTGCCACTGCTCCCGGCCCGCTGTACCACAGGCCTGGCCGGCGGCATCCTGTGACTCGCCAGACGAGATAGGGTATTATCGCCCGATGCTTGCCGGCGGCACTCCCGCGCGGCGTTTCGAGTGAGGAATCAATATTAATGAGCGATATGGCAGAGCGCCTTGCGCTACATGAATTTACGGAAAAGGCGTACCTCGACTACTCCATGTACGTCATCATGGATCGCGCGCTGCCCTTTATCGGCGACGGCTTAAAACCCGTTCAGCGCCGCATCGTATACGCCATGTCCGAGCTGGGCCTGAGCGCCAGCGCGAAGTTTAAAAAATCGGCCCGCACCGTGGGTGACGTGCTGGGTAAATATCATCCCCACGGCGACAGCGCCTGCTACGAAGCGATGGTGCTGATGGCGCAGCCGTTCTCCTACCGCTATCCGCTGGTAGACGGGCAGGGGAACTGGGGCGCGCCTGACGATCCGAAGTCTTTCGCCGCGATGCGCTACACCGAATCCCGCCTCTCCAAATATGCCGAAGTGCTGCTGGCAGAGCTGGGGCAGGGCACCGTTGACTGGACGCCAAATTTCGACGGCACGCTGCAGGAGCCGCGTACGCTCCCGGCGCGCCTGCCGAACATTCTGCTGAACGGCACCACCGGTATCGCCGTGGGTATGGCCACTGACATTCCGCCGCACAACCTGCGGGAAGTGGCTAACGCAGCAATGGCCCTGATTGAGCAGCCGAAAACCACCCTCGACGAACTGCTGGATATCGTGCAGGGCCCGGACTATCCCACCGAGGCTGAAATCATCACGCCCCGGGCGGACATCCGCAAAATCTACCAGAACGGCCGCGGCTCGATTCGCATGCGCGCGGTGTGGAGTAAAGAAGACGGCGCGGTGGTTATCTCCGCGCTGCCGCACCAGGTATCCGGCGCGCGCGTGCTGGAGCAGATTGCCTCCCAGATGCGCAATAAAAAGCTGCCGATGGTGGACGACCTGCGCGACGAGTCGGATCACGAAAATCCAACGCGGCTGGTGATTGTGCCGCGCTCCAACCGCGTGGACATGGAGCAGGTAATGAACCACCTGTTTGCCACCACCGATCTGGAAAAAAGCTACCGTGTTAACCTGAACATGATCGGTCTGGACAACCGTCCGGCGGTGAAAAACCTGCTGGAGATCCTCACCGAGTGGCTGTCGTTTCGTCGCGACACCGTGCGCCGCCGCCTTAACTATCGTCTGGAGAAAGTGCTCCGACGCCTGCATATCCTGGAAGGTTTGCTGGTGGCGTTTCTCAATATCGACGAAGTGATTCATATTATCCGCACCGAGGACGAGCCGAAGCCGGTGCTGATGTCGCGCTTTGACATCAGCGAAACCCAGGCGGAAGCCATCCTCGAGCTGAAACTGCGCCACCTCGCCAAGCTGGAAGAGGTGAAAATTCGCGGCGAGCAGAGCGAGCTGGAAAAAGAGCGCGATAAGATTCAGGCCATCCTGGCTTCCGAGCGCAAGATGAATACCCTGCTGAAGAAAGAGCTGCAGGCCGACGCCGACGCATTCGGCGACGATCGCCGCTCGCCGCTGCGCGAGCGCGAAGAAGCGAAGGCAATGAGCGAGCACGATATGCTGCCGTCCGAGCCGGTCACTATCGTGCTGTCGCAGATGGGCTGGGTGCGCAGCGCCAAAGGCCACGATATCGACGCCAAAGGGCTGAGCTACAAAGCGGGCGACGGCTGGAAGTCATCGGTGAAAGGCAAGAGCAACCAGCCGGTAGTGTTTATTGATACTACCGGGCGCAGCTACGCCATCGATCCGATTACGCTGCCGTCGGCGCGCGGCCAGGGCGAGCCGGTCACCGGCAAGCTGACGCTGCCGCCGGGCGCCACCGTCGAGCACATGCTGATGGAAAGTGACGAGCAGAAACTGCTGCTCGCCTCCGATGCCGGCTACGGTTTTGTCTGCACCTTCAAAGATCTTGAGGCCCGCAACCGGGCTGGCAAGGCGCTGATTAACCTGCCGGATAACGCGCAGGTTATGCCGCCGCTGGTAATCGAAGATGAAACCGACATGCTGCTGGCCATTACCCGCGCCGGACGTATGCTGATGTTCCCGGTCAGCGATCTGCCGCAGCTGTCGAAAGGCAAGGGTAACAAGATTATCGGCATTCCGTCCGCCGATGCCGCCAGCGGCGCGGACGGGCTGGCGCATCTGTACATCCTGCCGCCGCAGAGCACGCTGACCATCCACGTCGGCAAGCGCAAGATCAAGCTGCGTCCGGAAGAGCTGCAGAAAGTCACCGGCGAGCGCGGACGCCGCGGCACGCTGATGCGCGGCCTGCAAAAAATTGATCGTATCGATATTGATTCGCCGCTGCGTCCCGGCGCGGGCAATAGCGAAGAGTAAACGTCCCGGCCCCTGCTGCGGCAGGGGCTAATAAAATTTGCTGTAAAATCGTTGTTAATTCGTGCGCTGCGATTAACAATAGCGTTTTCAGAGACCTGCCTGTCATACTGTCTCCGCCGGTATATAATTCTAAGCGGTGAGGGGCCTAGAGGTTTTTTATGTTATTGATTCTCCGTGTAATTATCGTTGTCATCTACTCTATTCTGGTGTGCGTTTTAGGCTGCATTTATTGCCTTTTCAGCCCGCGCAATCCAAAGCACGTCGCGACCTTTGGCCATATGTTCGGCAGGCTCGCGCCGGTGCTGGGCCTGAAGGTTGAAAAGCGCTTTCCGCAAGGGTACGAGAACTTCGGTAATGCCATCTATATTGCTAACCACCAGAACAACTATGACATGGTGACCGCCGCCAACATCGTGCAGCCGCCGACCGTGACGGTGGGTAAAAAGAGCCTGCTGTGGGTACCGTTTTTTGGCCTGCTCTACTGGCTGACCGGCAACCTGCTGATCGACCGCAACAACCGCACTAAAGCGCACGGCACCATCTCCGGCGTGGTTAACGCCTTTAAAAAGCGCCGCATCTCCTTCTGGATGTTCCCGGAAGGCACCCGCAGCCGCGGCCGCGGCCTGCTGCCGTTTAAAACCGGCGCGTTTCACGCCGCCATCGCCGCGGGCGTGCCGATCATTCCGGTATGCGTGTCCACCACCTCAAATAAAATTAACCTCAACCGGCTGGATAACGGACTGGCGATCGTTGAGATGCTGCCGCCGGTAGACACCACCGGCTGGGGCAAGGACAGGGTTCGCGAACTGTCCACCTACTGCCGCGATTTGATGCTCGCCAAAATCGACGAGCTGGACAAGGAAGTGGCCCAGCGCGAAGCGGCCAAAAAGCAGAAATAAATTCCCGGGAAGGGTTCCCGCATCAACGTTGTTACTCTGGAGTTGCTATGTCATTCAGTCGGCGTCAGTTTATTCAGGCATCAGGGCTGGCACTGTGTGCTGGTGCAGCGCCGCTGAAGGCCCATGCGGCGGGCCAGCAGCCCGCGCTGCCGGTACCTCCGCTGCTCGAATCGCGGCGCGGCCAGCCGCTGTTTATGACCCTGCAGCGCGCGCACTGGTCTTTTACGCCGGGCACCCGCGCGCCGGTGTGGGGGATTAACGGACGCTATCTGGGGCCGACCATCCGCGTCTGGAACGGCGATGACGTCAAGCTTATCTACAGCAACCGGCTGACGGAAAACGTTGCCATGACCATTCGCGGCCTGCAGGTCCCGGGGCCACTCACCGGCGGTGCGCCGCGGATGATGTCGCCGAACGCCGACTGGGCGCCGGTACTGCCTATCCGCCAGAGCGCCGCTACCCTCTGGTATCAGGCGAATACGCCCAACCACATGGCGCAGCAGGTCTATAACGGCCTCGCCGGCATGTGGCTGGTTGAGGACGATGTCAGCAAATCGCTGCCCATTCCCAACCACTACGGCGTGGACGATTTTCCGATCATTATTCAGGACAAGCGCCTCGATAACTTCGGCGCGCCGGAGTACAGCGAGCCGGGCAGCGGCGGCTTCCTCGGCGATGCGCTGATGGTGAACGGCGCCCAGAGCCCGTACGTTGACGTTTCCCGCGGCTGGGTGCGCCTGCGCCTGCTTAACGCCTCCAATGCCCGCCGCTACCAGCTGCAGATGAGCGACGGACGCCCGCTGCACGTCATTTCCGGCGATCAGGGATTTCTGCCGGCGCCGGTGTCGGTAAAGCAGCTTTCTCTGGCGCCCGGCGAGCGGCGCGAAGTGCTGGTGGACATGACCAACGGTGATGAAGTGTCGATTACCTGCGGTGAAGCAGCCAGCATCGTCGACAGGATCCGCGGCTTCTTTGAACCTTCCAGCGTGCTTATTTCTACACTGGTGCTGACGCTGCGCCCCACCGGCCTGCTGCCGCTGGTCACCGACAGCCTGCCGCTGCGCCTGCTGCCCGCCGACGTGGTGGCCGGTTCCCCTATCCGCAACCGCGATTTTACCCTCGGTGACGATCCGGGCATTAACGGCCACCTCTGGGACCCGCAGCGCATCGACGTGACCGCCCAGCAGGGCAACTGGGAGCGCTGGACCCTGCGCGCCGACTCGCCGCAGTCGTTCCATATTGAAGGCGTAATGTTCCAGATAACCAACGTCAACGGCGCGATGCCGTTTCCGGAAGACCGCGGCTGGAAAGATACCGTGTGGGTGGACGGCCAGGTGGAGCTGCTGGTCTACTTCGGCCAGCCGTCATGGCCGCACTTCCCGTTCCAGTTCGGCAGCCAGACGCTGGAGCTGGCGGACAGGGGCTCTCTCGGACAGATTCTGGTAAACCCCGCCCCGTAACCGCGATTCTATCCGGGCGACGCGCCGCCGCCGCCGCCCGGTACTGCACCAAATAAACCCTTCGTTTTATAGTGCCATCAGGCGTATAATCCCCGCCTTTTGTAGCCTTTTTAACCATTCCCGGAAGTTTTATGAGCGCAACATCCCTGATCCAGCCGGATCGCAACCTCTTCTCCTGGCCCCAGTACTGGGCAGCCTGTTTTGGCCCGGCGCCGTTTTTACCGATGTCCCGGGAAGAGATGGATCAACTCGGCTGGGACAGCTGCGACATCATCATGGTGACCGGAGACGCCTACGTCGATCATCCGAGCTTCGGGATGGCGATTTGCGGCCGCATGCTGGAGGCGCAGGGCTTTCGGGTGGGGATCATTGCCCAGCCTGACTGGAACAGCAAAGAGGACTTCATGCGCCTCGGCAAGCCGAACCTGTTCTTCGGCGTCACCGCCGGCAACATGGATTCGATGATCAACCGCTACACCGCCGATCGCAAGCTGCGCCACGACGATGCTTATACGCCGGACAACGTTGCCGGCAAGCGTCCGGATCGCGCCACGCTGGTATACACTCAGCGCTGCAAAGAGGCATGGAAAGACGTGCCGGTGATCCTCGGCGGGATTGAGGCCAGCCTGCGCCGTACCGCCCACTACGACTACTGGTCCGATACCGTGCGCCGTTCGGTGCTGGTGGACTCCAAGGCCGACATGCTGATTTTCGGCAACGGCGAGCGGCCGCTGGTGGAAGTTGCCCACCGGCTGGCCCTGGGCGAGTCCATTACCACGATTCGCGACGTGCGCAACACCGCGTTTATGGTTAAAGAGGCGCTGCCGGGCTGGAGCGGCGTGGACTCCACGCGGCTGGACACCCCCGGTAAAATCGATCCTATTCCGCATCCTTACGGCGACGATCTGGCCTGTATGACCAACCAGCCGACGGTGCCGAATAAGCACGAAGCAAAGCCGATCACCGTTCAGCCGCCGAAGCCGAAACCGTGGGAGAAAACCTACGTGCTGCTGCCATCCTGGGAGAAGGTAAAAGGCGACAAGGTCATGTACGCTCACGCCTCGCGCATTCTGCATCATGAAACCAATCCGGGCTGCGCCCGGGCGCTGATGCAAAAGCAGGGGGATCGCTATATCTGGCTGAATCCGCCGGCGATCCCGCTCTCTACCGAAGAGATGGACAGCATTTTCGCGCTGCCCTACCAGCGCGTGCCGCATCCGGCCTACGGCAAAAGCCGCATCCCGGCTTACGAAATGATCCGCTTCTCGATCAATATCATGCGCGGCTGCTTCGGCGGCTGTGCGTTCTGCTCGATCACCGAGCACGAAGGACGCATTATTCAGAGCCGCTCCGAAGACTCGATCATTAACGAGATCGAAGCCATTCGCGACAGCGTGCCCGGCTTTACCGGGATTATCTCCGATCTTGGCGGGCCGACGGCCAACATGTACATGCTGCGCTGCACCTCGCCGCGCGCCGAGCAGACCTGCCGCCGCCTCTCCTGCGTTTACCCGGAGATCTGCCCGCACATGGACACCAACCACGAGCCGACGATCAACCTCTACCGCCGGGCGCGGGATCTGAAGGGCGTGAAGAAGATCCTGATTGCCTCCGGCGTGCGCTACGATCTGGCGGTGGAAGACCCGCGCTATATCAAAGAGCTGGCGACGCATCACGTGGGCGGCTATCTGAAAATAGCGCCGGAGCACACCGAAACCGGCCCGCTGTCGAAAATGATGAAGCCGGGGATGGGCAGCTATCACCGCTTTAAGGAGCTTTTCGACACCTATTCGAAGCAGGCGGGCAAAGAGCAGTACCTGATCCCGTACTTCATCTCCGCCCATCCGGGCACCACCGATGAAGACATGGTGAATCTGGCTCTGTGGCTCAAGCGCCACCGCTTCCGGCTGGATCAGGTGCAGAACTTTTATCCCTCGCCGCTGGCGAACTCCACCACCATGTATTACACCGGTAAAAACCCGCTGGGTAAGGTGAATTACAAGAGCGAGGACGTAGTGGTACCGAAGGGCGATCGACAGCGCCGCCTGCACAAAGCGCTGCTGCGCTATCACGATCCGGCGAACTGGGCGCTGATCCGCCAGGCGCTGGAGGCGATGGGGAAAAAACACCTGATCGGCGGACGCCGCGATTGCCTGGTGCCGGCCCCGACGCTGGAAGAGATGCGCGCCGCGCGGCGGCAAAACAGCCGCGCGCAGCCGGCTTTAACCAGGCATACCCCCGCCGCGCACCAGCGCTCGCCTGCCGGACGCAGGCCGAAAGTAGCCGGCAGACGGCAGGTTAAGCCATAAAAAAACGCCCGGGGCAGCAAAGCCGCCGGGCGTTTTTATTCGTACATTGCTCAGCCAGGTTTAGCCGTCAAATTTATCCGGGTCCGGCCCCAGGCGCTTGCCCTGATCCAGTTTGGCAATGTCGGCCAGCTCGTCTTTATCGAGGCGGAAATCCCAGACGTCGAAGTTTTCCGCGATGCGCGATGGCGTCACGGATTTCGGGATCACCACCAGGCCGCTGTCCAGATGCCAGCGGATCACCACCTGCGCCGGCGTCTTGCCGTATTTATCCGCCAGCTTGCGGATAATCGCCTGATCGAATACCCCTTCGCCACCCTGGGCCAGCGGGCTCCAGGACTCGGTCTGAATCTTGTGGTTGGCATTCCAGACGTGCAGCTGGCGCTGCTGCATCAGCGGGTGCAGCTCAATCTGGTTGATGACGGGCGTCACGCCGGTTTCGTCAATCAGCCGCTGCAGGTGCGGCGCCTGGAAGTTACATACGCCGATGCTCTTGATGAGCCCCTGCTGCTGAAGCTCGATCAGCCCTTTCCACGCCTCCACATAGCGATCGATAGCCGGCACCGGCCAGTGGATCAGATACAGGTCGAGATAGTCCAGCTGCAGCTTGTCGAGGCTTTCGCGCAGGGCTTCCGCCGGGCGCTTCTGATCGTCGTTCCACAGCTTGGAGGTGATAAACAGCTCTTCCCGCGGCAGGGCCGCACTTTTTATCGCTTTCCCCACGCCTTCTTCGTTCTTGTAGGCGGCGGCAGTGTCAATGGCGCGGTAGCCCACTTCCAGCGCTTTATGGATGGCGTTTACAACGTCCTCGTTGCCTGCTTTCCACACGCCGAGACCCAGTTGCGGCATTACGTTGCCGTCGTGAAGCTTGATTACGGTTGGATGTGTCATGCGTTCCTCCTTAGATGAGACTTCACCGGAGGAAGAGCCCTTCTCCGGTGAAGTGGTAGCATTAAGCCTGGTATAAATCCGCAAAAACGAAAGGGAATGCGGAAAAACCTTAGCGCGCGGCTTCGTAAATGCGGCGGCTGACGTCGAGGGTAATATCCTGATTTTCGCCCAGTTTCGTCATCCCGTGCTCTTCGAGCTTGGCGATCAGCTGCGGGATTGAGCTGCCGTCCAGACCGTAGTCGGACAGGCGGGTGCCGACGCCCATGCTTTCGAAGAAGCGGCGGGTCGCGGTGATCGCCGCGTCAATACGCTGATCGTCGGTGCCTTCGGTAATGTTCCACACCCGCGCCGCGTACTGCAGCAGCTTGGCGCGCTTGCTGTCGCGCTTGACGTTCCACAGAGACGGAAGCACCACGGCCAGCGTCTGGGCATGGTCAAGCCCGTGCAGGGCGGTCAGCTCGTGGCCGAGCATGTGGGTCGCCCAGTCCTGCGGTACGCCGGCGCCGATCAGGCCGTTCAGCGCCTGGGTTGCGGCCCACATCACGTTGGCGCGAACGTCATAGTTATCGGCTTCGGCCAGCGCTTTCGGGCCTTCTTCGATAAGCGTCAGCAGAATGCCTTCCGCAAAGCGATCCTGAATTTTGGCGTTAACCGGATAGGTCACGTACTGCTCAACGGTGTGGACAAAGGCGTCAACCACGCCGTTGGCGGTCTGGCGCGGCGGCAGAGTATAGGTGTACACCGGATCCAGCACCGCAAACTGGGGCTGCACGTGCGGATTCATAAACGCCCGCTTGTCGCCGGTGGTTTTACGCGAGATAACCGCGCCCATGTTTGATTCAGAGCCGGTGGCCGGCAGGGTCAGCACTGAACCCATCGGGATCGCGCTGGTGATGCTGGCGCCGCCGTTTTCCAGAATCTCCCACGGATCGACGCCGTCGGCATAGTGCGCCGCCGCCGCGATAAACTTGGTGCCGTCCAGCACCGAGCCGCCGCCTACCGCCAGCAGGAACGTCACCTGCTGCTCGCGGGCGATTTTCACCGCGTTCATCAGGGTTTCATAAGAGGGGTTCGGTTCGATGCCGCCGAACTCAATCACCTCCAGCCCGTTCAGGCTGCTCAGGACCTGATCCAGTACGCCGGTTTTCTTCACGCTGCCGCCGCCGTAGGTGACGAGCACGCGGGCGTCGTCCGGGATCTGAGCGCGCAGATCGGCAATCGCGCCTTTGCCAAACAGAATGCGGGTTGGGGTGTGCAGGTTAAAATTAAACATAGTTTGCTCCCTTGATAGCGATGGCAGCCGGAAGGGCTGTCGATGTCGGACATTGTGATCCCGGTCGCTTTTTTCCTCAATGCACGTTCCTGCCGTTGTCTTGCCCATTCCTCCGGCGGGCTGGAGAATATGCGCAAGACAGGACACAATACTCATCTCAAAAACGGCGCGCGTCAGGAGCCCAATCATGAACCGGGAAGCGGTCTGTCTTTCACTGGCTGAAAAAATTAAATCACTGATAAGTAAAGAAGATGAGCTGAGAGAGCGGCTGCCCGCCGTGCGGCTTTTATACGACACGCAGCCCTGGCCGCGCATGCCGGTAATGTACCAGCCAGGCATCATATTTCTCTTTTCCGGGCACAAAATTGGCTATATCAATGCCAGGACTTTCCGCTACGACGCTACGGAATACCTGCTGCTGACTGTGCCGCTGCCGTTCGAGTGCGAAACCGTCGCCACCCCGGACGTTCCGCTGGCGGGGATGCGGCTGGACGTGGATATTCTCCAGCTGCAGGAGCTGCTGATGGATATTGGCGAAGATGCGCTGTTTCATCCCGCCAAAGCGGAGAGCGGCATCAACTCTTCGCCGCTGACGGAGGAGATCCTGTGCGCGGCAGAGCGGCTGCTGGACGTCATTGAGCGTCCGCTGGACGCGCGCATTCTCGGCAAGCAGGTGGTGCGCGAGCTGCTTTACCACGTGCTGATTGGGCCACAGGGCGGGGCGCTAATGGCGCTGGTGAGCCGCCAGACGCACTTCAGCCTGATAAGCCGGGTGCTAAAGCGCATTGAAAGCCACTATACCGAATCCCTGAGCGTCGACCAGCTGGCGGCAGAGGCCAACATGAGCGTGTCGGCGTTTCACCACAACTTTAAATCGGTGACCAGCACCTCGCCGCTGCAGTATCTAAAATCGTATCGCCTGCACAAGGCGCGGCTGCTGATGGCCCACGACGGGCTGAACGTCAGCACCGCGGCAATGCGCGTCGGCTACGAAAGCGCGTCGCAGTTCAGTCGGGAGTTTAAGCGTTACTTTGGCACGACGCCGGGGGAAGATGCCGCGCGCATTCGCGGCTTTCCCGGCGTGTAGAGACAACGTGCAGCGCGATCAGGCGCTGCAGTACTTCTTCTTGATAACGACGGCAACGGCGCCGAACAGGCCGCAAACCAGCAGAAAAATCGGCAGGATCATCAGGAACGTCATCACCTGATCTTCGTGGCGCTTAACGAACGGGATCATGCTCAGCATATAGCCAAAGCCGGTGACCACGCCGACCCACACCATGGCGCTCAGCCAGTTAAAGAACTGAAAGCGGCGGTTGGAGAGCCCGGAGATGCCCGCCATCGTCGGCAGCAGGGTGCGGATAAAGGCCAGGAAGCGCCCCGCCAGCAGGGCCAGCAGCCCGTGGCGATCGAACATGCAGGTGGCGCGCTCGTGATACTTCACCGGCAGGTGCGCCAGCCAGCCCTTAACTACCGAGGTATTCCCCAGCCAGCGGCCCTGAATATAGCTAAGCCAGCAGCCAAGGCTGGCGGCAGTCGTCAAAATCACCATCGTAGGGACAAAGTCCATGACGCCTTTGGCGATCAGCGCCCCGGCAAGCAGCAGCAGGCTGTCGCCGGGAAGGAAAGACGCCGGCAGCAGGCCGTTTTCTAAAAACAGCGTCGCAAACATAACCAGATAAACAACGCCAACGACGTGGGGATTAGCCAGTGCGGTAAAATCATGTTGCCAGAGGGCGGCGACAATCTCTTGAATAACAACCATGGACTTTCCTGTGGAGCAACATTTCCGGTTATATACCCGTCATACTTCAAGCTGCTTGTGCGTTGGCTGCGCTACTCGGCTCATCCATGAGCCTCGCCCTGAAGGGCCATCGCTTCGCGACGTTCAAATCTGTTCCAGACAGATTTGTCGCTCACCCCGGTCACTTACTCCAGTAAGCTCCCGGGGATTCGCTCTCTTGCCGCCTTCAAGCAACTCGAATTATTTTGGGTATACACTTCATCTTTAGCCCGCGAGACATTGACCCTATAAAGAGCAGCAAAGGTGCCGTTCGGGGACAATTAAGCGTATCTGCGGTGCGATCTGGACGATTTGCCCTAGAGTATACGCCCTAATCGCCATAAACATCTTGATTACGGGCGCATATCTTACAGACGATTGTAACCTTATTTGTCCGGTTCCCGCCTCCTGTCTGTAAGACATCAGGCGATGCGTTCGAAGCCCGCGGCCAAATCGGCAATCAGATCATCGACATTTTCCAGACCAACGTGCAGGCGGATCAGCGTGCCGCTGAAGTCTACCTCGCCCTGCGGGCGAATGGCCGCCAGCTGCTCGGGCTGGTTAGGTAAAATTAATGACTCAAATCCGCCCCAGGAGTAGGCCATGCTGAACAGGCTAAAGTTGTCGAGATAGGCCGCCAGTTCCGCATCGTTCAGGCGCTTTTTCAGCACAAAAGAGAACAGGCCGCTGCTGCCGGTGAAGTCGCGCTGCCAGAAGGCGTGCCCCTTGCTGCCGGGCAGGGCGGGATGATTAACGCGCTCCACCTGCGGATGCTTAGCCAGCCACCCGGCGATGCGCAGGCTGCTTTCGTGATGCTGGCGCAGACGCACGCTCAGGGTGCGCAGCCCGCGGCTGGTCATGTAGGCGGTATCGGCATCCACCATCTGCCCCATCAGATAAGCATTCTCTCGCAGCTGGTCCCAGCAGCGGGCGTTTGAAACGGCGGTGCCAATCATGCCGTCGGAGTGGCCGATCAGGTATTTGGTTGCGGCCTGAATCGAAATATCAATCCCGAACTCCAGCGCCTTAAACAGCACGCCCGCCGCCCAGGTGTTATCCATCATGATAATCGCGTCCGGCGCCACGCTGCGCACCGCGGCGACAATCGCCGGCACATCGTGCACTTCCATGGTGATGGAGCCCGGTGATTCAAGGAACACTACCCGCGTATTGGGCTGGACCAGCGCTGCAATATCGGCGCCGATGAGCGGATCGAACCAGCCGGTGGTGATGCCCATTTTGGCGAGGATCTTGCTGCAAAAATCCTGGGTTGGCTCATAGGCGGTGTTGGTCACCAGAATATGATCTCCCTGCTCGACGAAGGCGAGGATGCTGTTGGCTACCGCCGCCGCGCCGCAGGGGAACAGCGCGCAGCCCGCACCGCCTTCCAGCTCGCACATGGCGTCCTGCAGCGAGAAGTGGGTCAGGGTGCCCCGGCGGCCGTAAAACAGCTCGCCTTTCGCGCGGTTGCGCGTGGCGTGCTTCTTGGCTTCGACAGTATCAAACACCAGCGAGGAGGCGCGCTGGATAACGCTGTTGACGGAGCCCTGGGTGTAACGCTTGCTGCGTCCCGCGTGGACCAGCGCGGTTTCCAGCTGCTGAGGGTGCTTCTCGGACATAATGGCATTACCTGTTTTTATACGTCTGGACGTCTAAACTAGCACGGTTGCCGCAGGCTGTATTGACGCTTTACGGATACAGCATAAAATTTTGCGCCGGCGCTGCCGCGCATAATTTTCCTGTGCCAGCGCAAAGAAAAGTCGGGTTTTCCCGGCTGGCGCGGAAATAGTAATGAGAACCACTATCAATTCGATAGCGTTTTGTTATTATGTCGCACAGGTTTTTTGTGATTCAGATCGTGGAGACACACTGTGGGTAATGATTTGATGCAGACGGACCTCTCCGTTTGGGGCATGTACCATCATGCCGACATCGTGGTTAAGGTAGTGATGATTGGCCTCGTGCTGGCCTCTGTCGTTACCTGGGCTATCTTCTTTAGCAAAAGCGCCGAACTGCTGGCGCACAAGCGCCGCCTCAAGCGCGAGCAGGCGCTGCTCGGCGACGTGCGTTCTCTGGATCACGCCAGCGAAGTAGCGTCGGCTTTTCAGGCTAAAAGCCTGAGCGCGATGCTGATTAACGAAGCGCAGAACGAGCTTGAGCTTTCAGAAGGTTCAGAAGATCGCGAAGGCATCAAAGAGCGTACCGGCTTCCGACTCGAGCGCCGCGTTGCCGCCGTCGGTCGTTACATGGGCCGCGGTAACGGTTTCCTGGCAACTATCGGCGCGATTTCGCCGTTTGTCGGACTGTTTGGCACCGTATGGGGCATCATGAACAGCTTTATCAGCATTGCCCAGACCCAGACGACCAACCTTGCTGTCGTCGCGCCGGGTATTGCCGAAGCCCTGCTGGCAACCGGTATTGGCCTGTTCGCCGCGATCCCGGCGGTAGTTATCTACAACATCTTTGCCCGCATGATCGGCAGCTACAAAGCGATGCTCGGCGACGTAGCCGCGCAGGTGCTGCTGCTGCAGAGCCGCGACCTGGATCTGAACGCCAGCGACGCTGCACCGGTTCGCCCGACGCAAAAACTGCGAGTGGGGTAACCGGCAATGGCAATGCGCATGAACGAAAACATGGAAGATGGCGAGGAGATGCACGACATTAACGTGACGCCGTTTATTGACGTCATGTTGGTTCTGCTGATTATCTTCATGGTTGCCGCCCCGCTGGCGACGGTTGACGTTAAAGTTAACCTGCCCGCGGCTTCCAGCCAGCCGCAGCCGCGTCCCGAGAAGCCGGTTTATCTCAGCGTGAAGGCCGACGACACCATGTTTATCGGTAACGATCCGGTCACGCAGGAGACAATGATCGGCGCGCTGAATACCCTGACGGAAGGCAAAAAGGACACCACCATTTTCTTCCGGGCGGACAAGAGCGTGAATTACGAGACCATGATGCGGGTGATGGATACCCTGCATCAGGCGGGCTATCTGAAGATAGGCCTGGTCGCCGAAGAGCAGACGGGCGCGAAGTAATAATCGCCAATTGCCGCTCTGATAAAAGCCGCCGCGCTTCGCGCCGCGGCTTTTTTAATAGGCTTTAGCCGGCCCGCCAGCTGCATAAAATCGCCGCATCTATCTTCTTGATTCACATCAACAAACCCCAAAAGCCTCTGTGATCGCCCTCGCATAACAGTACTGCCTTCATTAAATTTTCTGCCCCGAGCCGCTAGTCTGCCCGTGTTTAGTTTTTTTCATGGACGCATTCTCAGGAGAGAAAATGAAAGCTTTACTTAGCGCAGCGGTATTCACGGGAGCGATGGCCTGCTCTCTTTTTTCCCACGCGGCGGATAACCTCGATCGGGAAAAAGAGTTAAAAGTCATCAGCTACAATGCTTACTGGGGCATGAAGTCTGACGAGTCAAAAGATAAGCAGAAATTCAGCGAATGGGCGAAAAAGCAGGACGCCGACGTAATTGCCTGGCAGGAGATGAACCACTTCACCCGCGAAAAGCTGGAGGCCTTCGCCCGCAGCTACGGACATCCATACGCGGTGCTGCTTAAAGAGTCCCCCAATCCGGACGATGACGAGTTCTTCCCCACCGCGCTCACCTCGAAGTACCCCATTGTCAACGTGAAGAAAGTGACCGATAACCTGTGGCACGGCGCGCTGTTTGCCGACGTCGGCAATCACCACTTCGTGGTCACCCACATGAACCCGTTCCGCACGTCCCAGCGCATCGAAGAGATGAACCTGATCCTTGACTCCATCAGGTACAGCACCGATCCGAACGGCAAATGGATTATCGCCGGCGATCTCAACTCCTTCTCGCCTCTCGATAAGCCGGGCTACGACGAACAGGCGATGGTGAAGGATTTGCAAGAAAAAGAGGCGAAAAGGCCGGTTCTGCATAATCTGGTTAACGGCAAAATGGACTATACCGTCCAGCAGAATATCCTCGACCGCGGCTTTATTGACGTGCTGAAGCACAAGTACCCGAACACGTTTGTGGCGACCGCGCCGACCAAAATATTCTACGATCAGGCAAAAACGCCGCTGCGCTACGACTACATTTACGTGTCGCCAAAAATGAAGGACGACATTGTGGATGTGAAGGTGCTGAAAGACGACTTTACGGACAAGTACTCCGATCACTATCCGGTACAGATGATCATTAAAAATCCGTAACTGCCCGCTCGCCGGTCGTAAAAAAATCCGCCATCGCGAAAACGACGGCGGATTTTTTATTGCCGATGCCGGCCTACTTATTCGACGACGCCTGCCACAGATTAAGCTCGCCGTCGGCAATGTGCTGGTCGATTTGCACCAGCTCCTCGTCGCTAAACTGTAAATTGTCCAGCGCCCGCACGTTCTCTTCCAGCTGCTCCGGGCGGCTGGCGCCGATCAGTACCGAAGTCACCCGATCGTCTTTCAGCAGCCAGCTTAGCGCCATCTGCGCCATGGTCTGCCCGCGCCGCTGCGCCATCTCCTGCAGCAGGCGCAGGCTGTTGAGATTGCTGTTGCTGAGCATCTTCTCCGTGAGGCCCCGGGCTTTGTTTCCCTCAGACTCCATGCGGGAGCCCTGCGGGATCCCATTGAGGTATTTTCCGGTCAGCAGCCCCTGCGCCAGCGGCGTAAAAGCGATGCAGCCGGTGCCGCTCTCCTCCAGCGCGTCCAGCAGCCCGGTTTTATCCACCCAGCGGTTGAGCAGGTTGTAGGAGGGCTGATGGATCAGCAGTGGAATTTTCCACTGCAGCAGCAGCTCGACCATCGCCCGGGTGCGCTCGGTGGAATAGGAGGAGATGCCGACATACAGCGCTTTTCCGCTCTGCACCGCCTGCGCCAGCGCCCCGGCGGTCTCTTCCATCGGCGTGTGCTCATCCACGCGGTGGGAGTAGAAGATATCCACGTACTCCAGACCCATGCGGCGCAGGCTGGCATCAAGGCTTGCCAGCAGATATTTACGCGATCCGCCCGAGCCGTAAGGGCCGGGCCACATATCGTATCCGGCTTTGGTGGAGATGATCAGCTCATCGCGCAGGGAGGCAAAATCGCTTTTCAGCAGCCGGCCAAAATTCTCTTCCGCGCTGCCGGGCGGTGGGCCGTAGTTATTAGCCAGATCGAAATGGTTTATCCCTAAATCGAACGCTTTACGCAGCAGCGCGCGCTGATTATCCAGCGGATGTACGTGGCCAAAGTTGTGCCACAGGCCTAATGAGAGGGCCGGCAGTTGAAGGCCGCTGCGCCCGCAGTAGCGGTACTGCATCTGATTGTAGCGATCGGGACTGGCTGTCCAGGACATGGTTTCCCCTTCTTCATCAATTTAAAACACTGTTTCCATTCTAGAAAAAGAACGGGTCTCCGCAAGCGCTGCCGATCGCATTCAACGGTTATTTTATCGACGAATTAACTTTACAAAAAAACAATCACAAAACGTTACTGCTTTTCCCCGGGTTGCCGATAACGGGTGCTCAGCGACGAAGATCGCCAAAAATGCACTATTACCAGGAGAATACATGAATCTGCTTCGAAATTTCACGATCCGCAGAGTGATGCTGATCGTCCTTATTTTATTTTGTCTGCTGTGCTCTGCCGTGGGCAGCTACAGTCTGTGGACGCTCTCCCGTATTGCGCAAAGCCAGCGGGATGAGGGACCGCTGGTTGCGCAAATTGAGCTCATTAGCCAGGGCAGCGAACGCTACCTTAACCTTCTGAGTCAATCCGGCGACGCCCGGCAAAATCTGGACGCCCTTCGCGACGGACTTGCGGCATTCAGGCAAATTCCATCTGCCCCCGCGCAGGCGGAATCTGCCGCTGACGCGGTAGCCCGCTGGCAGGCGCTGCTGGATGACGGCGCATCCGGCGCGGGTTCAAAAAGCGGCCCCGCGTTTTTAGCCAGCACCGCCCGGTTTATAGCGCAGGCCAATCGCCAGCTGGCGCAGACCCGCAGCGCGGTGGACGATATCTCATCCGCTGCCCGCATCCCCGTTGCGGCGGCAATCGTACTCGGGCTGCTGCTGCTGCTGTTTTCCGACAGGTATCTGGTGATGATGCTGGTCAGGCCCCTGCAGCGGGTGCGCGAGCACTTTCGCCTGATAGCACAGGGCGATCTCAGCCAGCCGGTGGAAGAAATCGGGCGCAACTGCGTCGGGCAGATGGTGCCGATTCTGAATGCCATGCAGGAGAGCCTGCGGGACGCGGTCGGCGCGATCCGCGGCAGCAGCGACAGCATCTGGCAGGGCGCGTCTGAGATTGCGTCCGGCAACGGATCCCTTTCCCGACGCACCGAAGAGCAGGCAGCCGCGCTGGAGCAGACGGCGGCCAGCATGGCACAAATCACCGCCGCGGTTGAGCACAACGCCCAAAGCGCCCACCGCGCCAGCGGGCTGGCGCAAGAGGCCGCGGGTACCGCGGACAGCGGCGCGGGGCAGGTAGAGGCGCTGGTGGCGAAGATGTCGGGGATCTCCCGCAGCTCGGCGCGGATTGCCGAAATCACCGATGTGATAAACAGCATCGCGTTCCAGACCAATATTCTGGCGCTCAACGCCGCCGTTGAGGCGGCGCGCGCGGGCGAACAGGGCAGGGGCTTTGCGGTGGTTGCCAGCGAAGTGCGCAACCTGGCGGGCCGCAGCGCCCAGGCGGCGAAAGAGATTGAAGGGCTGATTGCCGACGCCGCGGCACAGGTTGCGGAGGGGGTTTCGCTGGCCGGCAACGCCGGCAGCAGCATGGAGGAGATCGTGCAGTCAGTCGAGCGGGTCACCGGCATCATGCAGCAGATAGCCAGCGCCTCGGAAGAGCAGAGCCGCGGCATCGCTCAGGTGGGCATTGCTATCGCCCAGATGGACGGCGTCACCCAGCAGAATGCCTCGCTGGTGGAGCAGGTCTCCACCGCCTCGGCGGCGCTGGAGGCACAAACCGACGTGCTGCAGGGCGCGGTGCGGCGTTTTCGTCTGGCGGCTGAGCCAGCCTGATATCCTGCGGGTTTGTTATCGCTTACGGCAGGCGGGTAGGCTGCGGGCCCACCTGCCGTGAGTTCAATATTTCATGATATGGAAATTGAGCTTGAAGACTGCGAGAATATCTTCTTTCCAAGACTCACGCTTAAACTAATCGACGAGGGCACGCGCGATATGACGATTACTGAGGAAAAACTGCTGGCTTTGGGTTTTACGCCCGCAGATCTGCAATCTCTGCACAGGTATAGCGTGAAAGGCGTGCTTTCTCTGGAAATGGTTATATCGGACCTGGCTAAACGCTTTAATGCAGCATTGCTGCTGACATTTTTTCTTGCTGCAGTGTATTTGCTTACCTTTTTTATTGCCTCAACGGAAAATGTTATTTCGCTTGGTATTGCTATGCTGATAGCGTTATTGATTATTTGGTTTTTTCAACCTCCATTACTTTCCTATAAAGCATGGAAAGCAAAGAGAAAATTACTTCAGGAACCCTTCTCTGTTGACAATAAATCGTAAATTACTTTTGCTTTCAACCCATAACCAACGATTTTCATTGTTAACATTGGTCTGCTCATTGAGCTGACCTTTCGATGAAAGTCTTGTGGAAGATAATGGAACAGGCGCCAGGTGTTGGGTTTTCTGATTAAGCCGAAAACACCGTAAACATTTGCAGCTAAACTGACCCCATTGTATAGAGCAAGCCCCGCATTTCCCTGGAACCCTAAAAATTCGGCTGCGGTTATCGCTCCATCAGCAAAAGCACCTTGGGACTCTTTTTTCCCCAATATCTGGTTGTTAATTTCTTTAGAAATTCCGTTCAGGCCATCCATCACCAGGGTAGCTCCTGCAAGCATGCCAACTGGGGTCATGGTGCCAAAAAGTGCTACGCCTGCCACTATTTCAAATCCCGATAGAACAACACTGACTGCACTGATCATGTAGCCAACAATTTCATTGTTTTCCTTTACAAACTCTATCCTGGCATAAAGTTGGGCCGCTTTGGTGCGGATGAGCCTGTCTTGTTCATGCAGATTTGCTTGTTCGGCCTGAATTTTCTGTATGGCATTCGTATAGGCATCGAGAGTTTTCGATCGGCGAACCGCGCTGAATTGTTGTGTAATCAGCGCTCGGATTTCCTCAACAAATTTGATGCGCGTCAGTCCATCTTTGAGATGCATTGCGGAAACCGTATTGGCAACGTTGATGAGTTTGCGAACTTCGCGATCGAGGGCCATTTCTGACCAGGCAGTGGTTTTCTCGCCCGGAGGGACTGCAAGATACATTGGATTTCCTTATCAACTGGTAATGAGCGAATTTTCGCTGACTATCGCTTAGTGTTCAAGTATGTGTTTGATAAAGTCGTAGTCGTTGAATCAAATCTGACAGGTTGCGCTGGTAACCGTGGCGGTGTCGACAAGATGTATAGTAGCGGCATGCCATCATCCCGGATGTCTTTGAACGGACTATTTCGCGAAGGTGGAAAAATGTTTACTGAATTAAGACCATGTCGGGTTTAACAGGGGCCCCACCTGCTGAGCCCCTGTTTACGCTATCGGCGCCAGATGTCACTGCCGATAAACTCCCGTGAAAAAAGCACGTCCCTCAGGACTGACGCTTATCCTCAGTCTGCGTCTCAAAATCGCTGGCGGCGTGGCGCTCGCGCAGTTGCTCGTTGAGCGGGCCCTGGGCGCGGTTGACGATGCGGCCGCGCTTCACCGCGGGCCGATCGGCAATCTCCTGCGCCCAGCGCAGCACGTTTTTATATTCCTGAACATTCAGGAACTCGGCGGCGTTGTAGATACCGCCCAGCACTACCGTGCCGTACCACGGCCAGATGGCGATATCGGCGATGGTGTATTCCTCACCGGCTATATAGCGGCCGCGCGCCAGCTGCTTATCCAGCACGTCGAGCTGGCGTTTGGCCTCCAGCGCGAAGCGGTCAATGGCGTACTCGATTTTTACCGGTGCGTAGTTGTAGAAGTGGCCAAAGCCGCCGCCGAGATAGGGGGCCGAACCCTGCAGCCAGAAAAGCCAGTTCAGGGCTTCGGTACGCCCGGCGAGATCTTTTGGCAGGAAGTGGCCGAATTTCTCTGCCAGGTAGAGCAGGATATTGCCCGACTCAAACACGCGCAGGGCCGGGGTTACCGAGCGATCGCTAAGGGCCGGGATTTTCGAGTTCGGGTTCACCTCAACAAAGCCGCTGGAGAACTGATCTCCCTCGCCGATGTTGATTAGCCACGCGTCGTACTCCGCGCCGGTGACGCCGAGCGCCAGCAGCTCTTCCAGCAGGATAGTCACCTTCTGGCCGTTGGGCGTGCCCAGGGAGTAAAGCTGCAGAGGATGCTCGCCCACCGGCAGCGTCTTCTCGTGCGTTGCACCGGACACCGGCCGGTTAATGTTGGCAAACGTGCCGCCGCCGTTCTGTTTCCACTCCCAGACTTTCGGAGGTTGGTAGCTGTTATCAGACATCGTGAACCTGCCTTATGGTTACGGGTTGGTTAGGATTGCATTAATCGAGTGTAGCAACTGGCCCGGCCGCAGTTTGGCCATCTGAGGCGTTAAGCCTCAGGCTTCAATCTTATCCGCCCACGCGCGGATGCTGTCGCCGCTGCCGAGATCCGGCTGCACCAGACCGTTGACCATAAATGTCGGCGTAACGTGAATGCCGTTCTGGCGGGCGTATTTCGCGTGCCACTTAATCGCCGTCTGCAGATCCGGCTCGGCGAACGCGGCGCTCAGCGGCACGCCGCTATAATCTTCCAGCCGGGCAATAATCTGTTCCGGGGTGGCCTGCATATTGGGGCCGGCGCAGTGGTCGACAAACTCAAATTCTTCACGGTGTTCCGCCACCGCTTTCATGACGCGCTTTGCGGCAGCCGTTCCGTCCGGCAAGGTGGAGGCCGCAAGAATGCAGCGCACCACGACGCCGGAAAACAGGTGCCAGGGCTGCGACTGCAGGCGAATTTTTATTGTCACATTCTCTTCACCGACCAGCTCCAGCAGGGCATCCAGCTTCTTAAATGCCTTCACCGAAAACGGGCAGGTAGGTTCCAGAAACACTTCAAAGGTTTTCGGGCCGTGGCCCCACTCCAGCGGCTGCGCCTGTAATGCCATATTGCCTCCTGATATTGACCAGATGTGCCGTACCGTTGGTTGCGCATGCGGATTATCTTCCGGCACGCGTGTATGATTAAGCCAGTTCTGTCGCAGTAATGACAGCCCGCAGACGACAATGACCCGGTGCCACTCGCCGCCTGCTATCTTTCGTTGATAACTTAGGTTGGAACAATGAGTACAGGATATTCCAGTAGCGACGCCCCTTTCGGAACATTACTCGGCTATGCGCCGGGTGGCGTTGCCATCTACTCTTCAAATTACAGCAGCCTCACGCCCCGACCGTCCCGCGACGATCCCTCTTTTCGCAGCTACATCGATAACGAATACATGGGCCACAAGTGGCAGTGCGTGGAGTTCGCCCGCCGCTTCCTGTTCCTGACCTACGGCTTCGTGTTTACCGACGTCGGCATGGCATACGAGATTTTCTCCCTGCGCTTTCTGCGCCAGGTGGTGAATGACAACCTGCTGCCGCTGCAGGCGTTTGCCAACGGCTCGCGCCAGCCGCCGGTAGCCGGGGCGCTGCTTATCTGGGAGAACGGCGGCGAGTTTCAGGAAACCGGGCACGTGGCGGTGATAACCCAGCTGCTCGGCAATAAGGTGCGGATTGCCGAGCAGAACGTGCTCCACCATCCGCTGCCGCCGGGCCAGCAGTGGACCCGCGAGCTGGCGCTTACCGTAGAAGACGGTTGCTATACTCTGCACGACACCTTTGATGACACCACCATTCTCGGCTGGATGATCCAGACTGAACGCACCGAGCACAGCCTGCCGCAGCCCGAAATTCCCGGCGAGCTGCTGCAAATTCGCGGCGCGCAGTTCCCGGATGAAGGCCAGTTCAGCGGCAAGTGGCTCGACGAGCGCGATCCCGTTCAGGCCGCCTACGTGGCGGCCAACGGCCACGTCATCAACCAGAACCCGTGCCACTACTACAGCATCACCGAGAGCGCCGAGCAGGAGCTGATCAAGGCGACTAACGAGATGCACCTGATGTACCTGCACGCCACCGACAAGGTCATGAAGGACGACAATCTGCTGGCGCTGTTCGATATCCCGAAAATCCTCTGGCCGCGCCTGCGCCTCTCCTGGCAGCGCCGCCGCCACGACATGATCACCGGGCGCATGGATTTCTGCATGGACGAGCGCGGGCTCAAAGTGTACGAGTACAACGCCGACTCCGCCTCCTGCCACACAGAAGGGGGCCTGATCCTGGAGCAGTGGGCGAAAACCGGCTACCGCGGCGAAGGCTACAACCCGGCAGAAGATCTAATCAGCCAGCTCACCGCCGCGTGGAAGCACAGCTCCGCCCGGCCGTTCGTGCACATCATGCAGGACAAGGATCTGGAGGAGAACTACCACGCCCTGTTTATGCAGCACGCCCTTACCGAAGCCGGCTTTGAGAGCAAGATCCTGTTTGGTCTCGACGAGCTGGGCTGGGATCCCGCCGGGCAGCTGATTGACGGTGACGGCCGGCTGGTCAACTGCGTCTGGAAAACCTGGGCGTGGGAAACGGTCATTGAGCAGGTGCGCGAAGTGAGCGAAACCGAGTACGCGGCGGTGCCTATCCGCACCGGCAACGCCAACAACGAGGTGCGGCTTATCGACGTGCTGCTGCGCCCGGAAGTGATGGTCTTTGAACCGCTGTGGACTGTGGTGCCGGGCAACAAGGCTATTCTGCCGGTGCTGTGGCAGCTGTTCCCGCACCATCACTATCTGCTGGATACTGACTTCCTGGTTAACGACGAGCTGGCGAAGACCGGCTACGCGGTGAAGCCTATCTCCGGGCGCTGCGGCAGCAATATCGATCTTATCGGCGGTGATGCCGGCGTGCTGGATCAAAGCTCCGGCCAGTTTGTCGATCGCAAAAACATCTACCAGCAGCTGTGGTGCCTGCCGAAGGTGGACGGGAAGTATATTCAGGTCTGCACCTTCACTATCGGCGGCAGCTACGGCGGCAGCTGCCTGCGCGGCGACGAGACGCTGGTGGTGAAAAAAGAGAGCGATATCGAACCGCTGATGGTCGAGAAACGCTAGCCGTTAACGCGGCCGGGCGCGAGGCGTCCGGCTGCGTGCCTCATCCCCTGTCCAACATTTATCCCCTTCCTGAAGCGCTCCGCGACGGGTGAAATCCCCTTTTGCAGAGGCTCCGCTGTTGATAGAGTAACCGGCAGTCAGACGGTGAAGACAAGGCTGAAAGGGAGCTCCAGTGGCGGCGCAAATCGATTACCAGATTGAAAAATACCAGTTTACGGCGGTTGATGAGGATCCGCGCCTCGCGCGCCAGTGGGCGGAAGTGCTGGACGAGTGCCAGCAGGCAAAAGCCGACAGCGCCGAGCGCCTGCGCATTGCCCTGCTCAACGTGGACTACGTCACCAGCTTCGAGCTGCCGTTTCGCCTGCTGCTGATCCGCGCCCCGCAGCTGATTGCCGGGATGCGCGACGCGCTGGCGATAAGCCAGAAGAGCGCGCTGTTTAACGATAAGCGCTTTGGCTGCGTCTACAGCCTCAGGCGCGAGCTGGAGACGGTGCCGGATACCTTTCGCTATCGCCTCTCAACCCGTATTCGCCGCGTATCGGCGGATGGCGTTGACGCCTCGCCTTTCCAGCAGATTGCCAAAGAAACCAAAGCCCCGCGCGAGCGCCTGAGAATTGCGCTGGAGGCGGGGCTGTCGGTGACGGCGCTGGACGGGCTGTTCTGGTTCGGCATTCAGCGCATGGCCGCCGACGTGCTGCGCCTGCGCAAAGCGGGCGTGTCGATTGCCACCGGCGAAACTGCCGTGGCGGATAATCTCACCGGCACCCTGCGCCGGGTGCCGGTATACCGCCTGAGCCCGCGCGACGTTAAATAATGTGCCCCAGCGCGGCACCTGCCTCCCGCTGATCGCCCTGCGCCGCGTCGTGGCGCAGCGTGCCGCCGCGTTCGGCCAGCACCGGCACTTCCATTTTCATCGCGTCCATGATCGCCACCGTATCGCCTTCGCGGACGGCGGCGCCGTCTTCTATCAGCCAGCGGTGAACCGCGCCGGTCACCGGCGCGGTAACTGCGTTATCTGCCGCGGCGCTGGCCTCCTTCACTTCAGGAACAACTGCCTGCGGAGCGGCCAGCAGCCCCGCGGGGATGCCCAGCCGCACTCTTCTGCCGTCCAGTTCGATCCAGCTGCGCACCAGCGGAGTGTCCTGAGCCGGCAGCTGGCGCGGTGCCAGCGGTACCCGGTCGTTGAATTCGGTCTCAATCCAGCGGGTGCGCACCGCGAAAGACTCGGTGAAATCCGCCTCGTCCATCACCGCCCGGTGAAACGGCAGCACCGAGGCCACGCCCTCAATCTCAAACTCCGCCAGCGCGCGGCGGGCGCGGGCGATAGCCTGCTCGCGGGTAGCGCCGGTGACGATAAGCTTCGCCATCAGCGAATCGTAGCTTCCCGGCACCCGGCCGCCGCTCTCGATCCCGCTGTCCAGCCTGATCCCCGGCCCGGAAGGTGGCGCAAAGCGGGTTACCGCGCCGGGTGTCGGTAAAAAGCCGCGTCCGGCATCTTCGGCGTTGATGCGAAACTCGAAGGCGTGGCCGCGCGGGGCGGGTGTCTCGCTTATCGACAGCGGCAACCCCTGAGCCACGCGCAGCTGTTCGATCACCAGGTCAATGCCCGCGGTCTCTTCCGTTACCGGATGTTCGACCTGTAAGCGAGTATTCACTTCCAGAAACGAGAGCGTGCCGTCGCGGCTGAGCAGGAACTCAACCGTGCCCGCGCTGACGTAGCCCGCCTCGCGGCAGATAGCTTCTGCAGACTGGTGAATCGCCTGGCGTACCGCGTCGCTGATAAACGGCGCCGGGGCTTCTTCCACCAGCTTCTGGTTGCGCCGCTGCAGGGAGCAGTCCCGGGTGCCGATCACCACCACGTTGCCGAACGTATCGGCCATCACCTGCGCCTCGATGTGGCGGGGTTTGTCGAGATACTGTTCGACGTAGCACTCGCCGCGGCCAAAAGCGGTTTGCGCTTCGCTGACCGCCGAGGCGAACAGCGCCGGGATCTCCTCCAGCGTCCACGCCACTTTCAGGCCGCGGCCGCCGCCGCCGAACGCGGCTTTAATCGCTACCGGCAGGCCGTGCTCGCGGGCGAAAGCCACCACTTCCCCGGCGTTTTCCACCGGATCGGCGGTGCCTTTCACCAGCGGTGCGCCGACCTTGAGGGCGATTTTACGCGCCTGCACCTTATCCCCCAGCTGCTCGATACTTTCCGGGGAAGGGCCTATCCAGACAAGGCCCGCCGCCTGCACCGCGCGGGCAAAATCCGCCCGCTCGGAGAGAAAACCGTAGCCCGGATGTACCATCGTGGCGCCGCTGCGGCGGGCGACGTCCACCAGCGCGGCGATATTGAGATAGGTCTCTTTCGGCGCGGTGCCGGGCAGCGCGCAGGCCTCGTCCGCCATCGACACGTGCAGCGCATCCGCATCCGGATCGGCGTAGACCGCCACCGACGCCATGCCGGTATCGCGGCAGGCGCGGATAATGCGCACGGCGATCTCTCCCCGGTTAGCAATCAGGACTTTGTGCGGGGTCTGAACGGTATCAGTCATGGCGGTGGTGCTCCTGGGAAATGGGTAACGAGGGGATAAGCTGAAAGCGAATCGCGCAGCCGGGCGGGATCTGCCCGGCGAGATCGAGATGGTGCGGCGCGACCGCCGCGATAACCGGATAGCCGCCGGTGAGCGGATGATCGTTGAGAAACAGCACCGGCTGGCCGCCGGCGGGTACCTGGATGGCGCCGGTGCAGGTGCCCTCGCTCGGCAGCTCCTGATGCTGGCTGCGCGTGAGCACTTGCTCACCCTGCAGGCGAAGGCCGATACGGTTGGACTGGGCGGTCACCTGCCAGAGCTGGGTGGTCAAAAGCCGCAGGGCATCATCTGTGAACCATCCCTGGCGCGGCCCGGCGACGATCTCCAGCGTGACAGTTTCGCCAGGCTGCGGCAGCGTGGCCGCCTCGACAGGTTCAGCCACGCTGGCGGGCCTGGCAGCATTATCCAGCGCTAGCGCGTCGCCGGAACGCAGCGGCGGCGGGCCGACCTGCGCCAGAGTATCAAAGGCCGCGCTGGCCAGCACCGCAGCGGGCGGCCTGATACCGCGCAGGGCCAGATAGCTGCGTACCCCGCGTCGGGCGGGGCCGACGCGCAGCACGTCGCCCGCCTGCAGGGCAAAAGGCCGGTTCATCGCCAGCGGCAGCCGCTGGCCCGCGGCTTCCAGCGTCAGGGCGCAATCCGCCCCGGTCACCGCCAGCACAATATCGGTTTCGGCCCGGGCGGCAAATCCGCCGCAGGTGATCTCCAGTCCCGGCGTCTGCGGCGGGTTGCCCACCAGCCGGTTGGCGCTGCGCCACGCGGCCTTGTCCATCGCGCCGGACTCGGAAACCCCCATCGCCGCCTGGCCGCGCCGCCCCTCGTCCTGCCACAGCGTCTGCAAGCCCGGAGACAGAATCGTCAGAGCCGCCGGCGCGGCGTCTGCTACTGCGGTGATAGCTGCAGGCGGCAGCGACACGGTGCTGCGGCCAGCGTCCGCAATAAAGCGCACCTCCGCGCCCGGCTGCAGCAGCGCCGGGGGCCGGCGGGTGATGTCCCACATCGGCGCGGCGGCGGTACCGATCAGCTGCCAGCCGCCGGGGCTGGCCTGGGGATAGATGCCGCTAAATTCACCCGCCAGCCCGAGCGATCCGGCGGGAATGCGGGTGCGCGGCGTCGCGCGGCGCGGCACCTGGTGCAGCCACGCCGGGCTCACCATATAGGCGAATCCCGGCGCGAAGCCGGTAAAAGCCACTTTCCAGCGCAGAGACTGGTGCTGCTCCACCAGCTGCGGCACGCTGAGCCCGAGCATTTCGGCCAGCGCGGGCAGATCCTCCCCGTCGTAGCGCACCGGGACCTCAACTGCCGGCACCTGCCGATCCCCGCTGGCGATCCTGGGCAGCCCGGCAATGCGCCGGGCCAGCGCCTGCGCGGAGGTGAGCCACGGTGAAAAGTGAACCAGCACGCTGCGGGCGGCGGGCACCAGTTCGTCTACGCCGGGCAGGGCGCTCTCCCGCAGGGTGTCGTACAGCGCCAGCGTCTCGTCGAGGCTCACCAGTTCAATCAGAAAGCAGTCGGTATTTACGGGCAGGAAGCGCACGTTACGCCCCCTGCCAGGCGGCGTCGGGCACGTCGGTGATAAACATATGGCCGGGCGCGTGGCTGATGGCGAAAGGTACGCCGGAGCGCATCACCGCGGCCTGCGGGGTTACGCCGCAGGCCCAGAATACCGGGATTTCGCCGGGCTCAATGCGCACCGCATCGCCGAAGTCGGGGCGCTGAATATCCTCAATGCCCAGCAGATGCGGTTCGCCGATATGCACCGGCGCGCCGTGAACGGCCGGAAAGCGGCCGCTGATCATTACAGCATCGCTGACGCGATCGGCAGGAATGGGGCGCATGGAGACCACCAGTTCGCCGCTCAACCGTCCGGCCGGGCGGCAGAGGCGGTTGGTTTTATACATCGGAACGTTACAGCCGTCGGTGATGTGGCGAATCTCAATCCCCGCCTCGCGCAGCGGCGTTTCAAACGTAAAGCTGCAGCCGATCAGGAAGGTGACTAAATCCGGATGCTGCTGCCAGAGCCTGGTGGCATCCGTGATCTCATCCGCCAGTTTCCCCTGCTGCCAGATGCGGTAGCGCGGAATATCGGTACGCAGATCCGCACCCGGCGCCAGCGGCGTGCGGTAATCGCCTGCCTCAACCACGTCCAGCACCGGACAGCTTTGAGGATTGCGCTGGGCGTACAGTAAAAAATCGAATGCCCAGTCGCGGGGCAGGCAAATCATATTGGCCTGTGTCATCCCCGGCGCCATCCCCGCGGTGGGTTTGTCGAAACCGGCGCGGATCGCTGCCCGCGCCTGCTGCGCGGCCATTATCGCCTCGCGGCTGGCGTTGATTAACTTCATGACTCCTCCGTAAAGGCGCGGATAGTGAAGCCGTTTGCTTCCAGCAGGGCGCGGAGCTGGCGCGCCATCTCGATAGCGCCGGGGCTGTCGCCGTGCACGCAGATGGAGTCGGCGGCAATCGGCGTAAAGTCGCCCTCGATGGAGGTGATGCCGCCCTCGGTGAGCAGCTGGAGCATGCGGCGGGCGACCTGCTGCGGGTCGTGCAGCACCGCGCCGCTTTCGCGGCGGGAGACCAGCGCGCCGTTACGGTGATAGGCGCGATCGGCAAAGGCTTCGGCCACGGTGCTCAGCCCCGCCTCGCGGGCCTGGGTCAGGATCTGCGATCCCGCCAGCCCCACCAGCGGCAGGGTGGCGTCAACCGCCTTAATGGCGTCAATCACCGCCTGCCCCTGGCGCGCGTTGCCGGCAATGGTGTTATACAGCGCGCCGTGCGGCTTAACGTAGCGCACCCGGGTGCCAGCCGCCGCCGCCAGCCCTTGCAGGGCGCCTATCTGATAGACAACGTCCGCGAACAGCTCGTCGTAAGCGATATCCATATTGCGGCGGCCAAAGCCCACCAGATCGGGATACGAAACGTGGGCGCCCACCGCCGCGCCGCTGCTGGCGGCCGCCCGCAGGGTGGCGAGGATAACGTCCGGCGAACCGGCGTGAAAGCCGCAGGCTACGTTGGCGCTGCTCACCAGCGGCAGAATGGCGGCGTCGTCGCCGAGGGTCCACTGGCCGTAGCTTTCGCCGAGGTCGCTGTTTAAATCAATGGTTTGCATCAGACAATCTCCAGGAAACTAAAAATGGTGCCGACGGAGAGGGCCGCCATATACCAGGTCAGGGCGCAGATAACCAGCCCGGACCACAGCAGCCAGCGGGGATAGCGATAGCCCTGCATCAGGTCGCTGCGCCGCCAGCCGATATAGATAAAGAGGGTTAATCCCACCGGCAGCACCAGGCCGTTAAAGCCGCCGGCGAACACCAGCAGCGCCGCCGGAGCGGTGCCGAGGGCCAGATAGACCAGCAGCGAGACGGTGATAAATATCAGCGTGGCAATATTGCGCTGGCGATCGCTCATCGCCGGAGAAAACACCGTCATAAATGACACCGAGGTATAGGCCGCCCCGATAACGCTGGTAATAGCCGCCGCCCAGAAGATAAAGCCAAACAGGCGCACGCCAAACTCCCCGAGCGCGTACTGGAACGCCTGAGAAGCCGGGTTGGCGGCCTGCCCGGAGAGATCGAGGGTTACGCCGCTGGCCACCACGCCGAGGATCGCCAGAAACAGCACGTAGCGCATGATCCCCACCACCAGAATGCCTTTATTGGCAGCGGACGATACCGCGTCAATATGCTCCGGGCCGACCATGCCTTTATCCAGCAGGCGGTGCGCGCCGGCGTAGCAGATGTAGCCGCCGACGGTGCCGCCCACAATCGTGGTAATGGTGGCAAAGTCGATATGCTCCGGCATCACGGTCTGAAACAGCGCGTCGCCGATCGGCGGTTTGGTCACGAACATCACGCCCACCACCATCGCAATCATCATAATCCCGAGCCCCACCATCAGGCGATCGATGGCGACGCCCGCCCGGCGGGAGGAGAAGATATACAGCGCAAAGCCGGCGCTGATAAGCCCGCCCCATTTCGGACTGATACCGAACATAGCGTTCAGACCCAGCCCGGCCCCGGCGATATTGCCGATGTTAAATACCAGCCCGCCGAAGATAACCAGTACCGCCAGCAGGTAGCCGCTGCCCGGCAGCGCCGCGTTGGCGACCTCCGAAGCGCGCATCTGCGTCAGGGTCACCACCCGCCAGATATTCTGCTGCACCACAAAATCAATGATGATGGACGCGAGGATCCCGAACGCAAAGGACGCGCCCATCGTGGCGGTAAAGGCGGTGGTCTGGGTGATGAACCCCGGACCAATGGCAGAGGTGGCCATCAGAAATATGGCGGCAATCAGCGACGATCGCCGACGGCGGAGAAACGCTTTGTTATCGACTTCCAGTGCGGGCATGAGAGGACTCCCTGAGCGATTGACTGCGGTGGACGATAGATCCATGCAAGCAATAACCGGACCATTGTTGAGGTATGTTTTATGTTTGTTAATCAATGTTTGTTTTATTGTTGAACAATATCCTGGAGGGCGCGTCAGGGTTAGACAATACTTTTTGCAGGGGGAAGATGAGAAATACGAAGGGGATCACGCGATGTTTCATTGTGGTGCAGGCGTGCGTCATGATGGTGCAAAGCGCTGCGCGGCTGGGGGCGGGACCGGTAACGCACCGCCGCTCAGCGCCTTGTGGCGCTTTGGCGATTATGTGAAGATGGCCGCTCACCGCGGCCCGGAGATATGATGAAAAAAGACGCCCCCGCCCAGACGCTGATTGACCGCACGGCGGAAACCATCCGCGCCCGCATTACCGCCGGCGATCTGGTGCCGGGTACCCGCCTGTCGGAAGCCGCGCTCAGCGAGCAGCTCGGCATATCGCGCAACACGCTGCGAGAAGTCTTCCGCCTGCTGACTCAGGAAGGGCTGGTGCGCCACGAGCCGCACCGCGGCGTCAGCGTGGCGCTGCCGGACGTGGCCGCCATTATCGATATCTACCGCGTTCGTCGCCTGATCGAGTGCGACGCTCTGCGCGGCGCCAGCGCTTTTCATCCCTCGGTCGCGCGGATGGTGCAGGCGGTAGACGCCGCCCGCCGCTGGCAGGCCGACGGCGACTGGCGCAGCGTCGGCACCGAGAACATGGCGTTTCATACCGCCATCGTCGAGCTGGCGGACAGCGATCGGCTGATGCGCCTCTACCGGCAAATCTCCGCCGAGCTGCGCCTGGCGTTCGGCCACCTCAACAATCACGCCCTGCTGCACGCGCCGTACATTGAAAAAAACGCGGCGATCCTGGCGCTGCTGCAGGCCGGGCGCAACGACGAGGCGGCGGAGGCGATGAGCGGCTACCTGTCGCTCTCCGAGCGCACCGTGCTGGCGGCGCTGGCGCGTCAGCAGCAGGGCAGATAAGCCCCCGCGCCTGAAACAAAACAGGCTGCCCGCAGGCAGCCTGTTTTGTTTTGCAATCTTACTTATTTGGTCAGTTCAGCGGTCATGTGCACGCGCTCGTTAAACTGGGCGCTGGTAATTTTGTATGACGCGCCTTCTGCTGCGGCTTTAGCCGCGATTTTGGCTTCTGCACCATCCAGCGTAGAGGCAGTGGCGCTTACGCTCTGGGCGAATGAAGTAAAAGAAACCAGCGAGAGGGCGGCGGCTACTGCAAAAGTTTTGATGGTTTTCATGGTCTTATTCCTTAATTTGTTTGGTCATTTGAGCGCGTTTTGCGCTGATGTCACAAATAATAGACCGTCAGTTCGATGTTTAAAATCGAAACAATTCGCAATAGTTTGTCAAATAAATTGATTATATGGCGTTATGTTTGGGCGATACCGCTCAATCCGCTCAGAAGTGTTCCCACAGCGATACGCGCGGAAATAACGCTGGCAGCGGCTGCGTTCCGACCGGGCCCGCCTGCAACAGCGGGGGAGGTATTCTGCAGATTGAGATAAACGATCCGCTTAGTATTATGCGTTATGCGCGCCTGCGTAATTTCCTGCCTTAGTCTATTACGCTAAAAGCACAAGGATATATTATATTTAGAGAGTGCGAGTTATCTATTTTACTAAATATATAAAAAGTCTGGTTATTTATTATTTATAGCCTCAATTAATCCTGTAATTAGCAGTAAAAGGGTGAGGGGAATGTGTTCTGTAAGGATATATTTCATGATAGTTCATGCAAACATTGAGTGGTTTTAAGTCCATGATTAATGTGATGAATTATCTTTTGCGCTGGCTATCGTGATGAATAGATTGAATTTAATTTTTTAACTTTCGCTATTTATTTAATTACGCGCAAATAAATAAATCTTTCCTATACTTATTTCTCACGACGAATATTACCTGCCTGATGTTTTAGAAATTAAATGCCTTTCACCGTATAAAGATTTAACGGGAGTGATTCTGTATGGCATCTGCAAAAAAAATAGGGCTTATAGCCTGCACCGGCGTGGTTGCCGGCAATATGATGGGCAGCGGCATCGCCCTGCTGCCGGCAAACCTGGCGGGCATTGGCTCTATCGCCATTTGGGGTTGGGTTATCGCACTTATCGGCGCGGTATCGCTGGCCTACGTCTACGCGCGTCTCGCCACCAACAATCCTCAGGAGGGCGGGCCTATCGCCTATGCAGGTGAAGTAGGGCCCGCTTTCGGCTTTCAGACCGGGGTGCTTTACTACCACGCCAACTGGATCGGCAACCTGGCTATCGGCATTACCGCCGTCTCTTATCTGTCCACTTTTTTTCCGATCCTCAACCAGCCGGTGCCGGCGGGCATTGCCTGTATTGTGATTGTCTGGATCTTCACCTTCGTTAACCTGCTGGGCGGGGCCTGGGTCAGCCGGCTGACCACCATTGGGCTGGTGTTAGTACTGATCCCGGTGGTGGGCACCGCGCTGTTCGGCTGGTTCTGGTTCGATACCGCCACCTATATGGCCAACTGGAACGTCTCGCAGGAGCCCGATACCCGGGCGATTGTTAACAGCGTGCTGCTGTGCCTGTGGGCGTTTATCGGCGTTGAATCTGCGGCGGTAAGTACCGGGATGGTTGAGAATCCAAAACGCACCGTGCCGATCGCGACGATGGCAGGAACGCTGCTTGCCGGGGTGGTCTACATTCTGGCGACGCAGGTGATTTCCGGTATGTATCCCGCAAGCCAGATGGCGGCTACTGGCGCGCCGTTTGCGGTGAGTGCCTCGACGATGGTTGGCGGCTGGGCAGCCGCGCTGGTATCGGCGTTTACCGCCTTCGCCTGTCTCACTTCACTGGGCTCGTGGATGATGCTGGTGGGCCAGGCCGGCGCGCGCTCGGCGCACGACGGCAATTTCCCGACCATTTACGGCGAGATGGACAAGCACGGGATCCCGAAGAAGGGGCTGATTCTGGCCTCGGTCAAAATGACCGCGCTAATGGTGCTGCTGACGGTAATGAGCTCCGGCGGCGGCAAAGCGTCGGATCTGTTTGGCATGCTCACCGGGATCGCGGTCCTGCTGACCATGCTGCCGTACTTCTACTCCTGTATTGATCTGATCCGCTATGAAGGTGCGAACGTGAAGAACCTGCTGAGCCTGATCGCCTCGATCCTCGGCTGCTGCTTCGTGTTCGTCGCGCTGATGGGGGCCGACTCTTTCGAACTGGCGGGAACCTGCATTATTAGCCTGATTATCCTGATGTTCTACACCCGCAAGCTGGGCGTCGCCCAGGCGGCGGCGAGGAAAGTAGCTGCTAGTGGCGTTCCCCCCGTCAGCCAGCCTCGTCCCTGATTCATCGTGTTAATGCTTAATTTTTTGCGCAGCGCCCGCCGGGCGCTGCGCGCTGAATATCCATGAGATCCGGAGAATCCGCATGAATATTATTGCCGTAATGAATGACAAGGGCGCCTATTTCAAAGATGAGGCCCTGCGAGAGCTCCACCTGCAGCTGGAGAAAGCGGGTTTTCGCCTCGCTTACCCTACCGATCGTAACGATCTGCTGAAGCTGATTGAAAGCAACGCCCGCCTGTGCGGCGTTATCTTCGACTGGGATACCTATAACCTGGAGCTGTGTTCAGAGATAAGCGAGCTTAACGATCGGATGCCGGTGTACGCTTTCGCCAACAATAATTCCACCCTTGATGTCACCATGAACGATTTGCGCCTCAACGTGCGCTTTTTCGAGTACATGCTGGGCAGCGCGGAAGATATCGCGGTCAAAATCCGCCAGAGCACCGACGAGTATATTGACGCGATCCTGCCGCCGCTTAACAAGGCGCTGTATAAATATGTGCAGCAGGAGAAATACACCTTCTGTACGCCGGGACACATGGGCGGCACGGCGTTTAATCTCAGTCCGGTGGGAAGTCTGTTCTACGACTTCTTCGGCGAAAATACAATGCGTTCGGATATTTCGATCTCGGTGGGCGAGCTCGGATCCCTGCTCGATCACAGCGGCCCGCACCGCGAGGCAGAAGAGTATATCGCGCACACCTTTAATGCCGAACGCAGCTATATCGTTACCAACGGCACCTCTACCGCCAACAAGATCGTGGGAATGTACGCGTCGCCCGCCGGCGCGACGATCATGATCGATCGCAACTGCCACAAGTCGCTGACGCACCTGATGATGATGAGCAACGTCATTCCTATCTACCTGCGCCCGACCCGCAACGCCTACGGTATTCTCGGCGGGATCCCGAAAAAAGAGTTTACCCGTGAGAGTATAGAAGAGCGGGTGAGGAGCACCCCGAATGCTACCTGGCCGGTGCACGCGGTGATCACTAACTCCACTTACGACGGCCTGTTCTACAACACCGATTACATTAAAGAGACCCTCGACGTGAAGTCTATCCACTTTGACTCCGCGTGGGTGCCCTATACCAACTTCAGCACCATTTATGACGGCCATGCGGGGATGAGCGGTGAGCGGGTTGAGGGGAAAGTGATTTACGAGACCCAGTCCACCCACAAGCTGCTGGCGGCGTTCTCGCAGGCCTCGATGATCCACGTTAAAGGGGCTATTAACGAAGAGACATTCAACGAAGCCTATATGATGCACACCTCTACGTCGCCGAACTACGGCATTGTGGCCTCAACCGAAATGGCGGCGGCGATGATGCGCGGCAAAACCGGCAAGCGGCTGATTAACGGCTCTATTGAACGGGCGATAAGTTTCCGTAAAGAGATCCGCCGCCTGCGATCCGAGTCCGACGGCTGGTTCTTCGACGTCTGGCAGCCGGACAATATCGACGACGTGGCCTGCTGGCCACTGAATCCGCGCAACGCGTGGCACGGCTTCAACAATATTGATGACGATCATATGTTCCTCGATCCCATCAAAGTGACGATTTTGACCCCGGGCATGAGCCCGGACGGCACGCTGGAAGAGTCGGGGATCCCGGCGTCGATCGTCTCTAAATATCTGGATGAGAGAGGGATCATTGTTGAGAAGACCGGCCCGTACAATATGCTGTTCCTGTTCAGTATCGGCATCGACAAAACCAAGGCCATGAGCCTGCTGCGCGCCCTGACCGACTTTAAGCGCGTATACGACCGCAACGTGTTTGTGAAGCACGTGCTGCCGTCGCTGTATGAGAGCGCGCCGGATTTCTACAAAACCATGCGCATCCAGGAACTGGCCGAGGGCATCCACAAACTGACGCGCCACCACAATCTGCCGGACCTGATGTATCGCGCCTTTGAAGTGCTGCCGGAGATGGTCATCACCCCGCACGACGCATTCCAGGAAGAGGTGCGCGGCAATATTGAGATGGTGGATCTAAGCGATATGGTGGGCAAGGTCAGTGCCAATATGATCCTGCCGTACCCGCCGGGAGTGCCGGTGATTATGCCGGGCGAACGCATCACCAAAGAGAGTATGCCGGTGCTGAACTTCCTGCAGATGCTGTGCGATATCGGCGAGCACTATCCGGGATTCGAAACGGACATCCACGGCGTCACCCGCGATCCGCAGACCGACCGCTACCGGGTGGTGGTGCTTAAGCAGGGCTCCGACCAGCCGGGAGAGAAGCCCAGCGATACGGTGAAGAAAGACCCGCACGTGAAGAAAGAGCCGTCAAAAGTGAAGACTAAGGCGGCAGGGAAGTAGAATTTTTGGCGTAACCGGCGGCAAGCGTGAAAGCGTGGCCGCCGCACAACCCCCTGAACGGCTTGCCGGGCAGGGGGTTTTTTTTGAGTAGGGCAGTCAACTCACAAACGGCTTGAAGTATGACGGGGATAAGTCACTTTTTACCAATAGTATTACTACTAAGTATTATATGATTTCATCGTCTCTTAATTTTCCAGCGTTACTGTATATCATTGGATTATTTTCAAATAGCCAGTTTATAAGAATTTACCTACAATGGTTGTTTTACTTCACTGCGTGCTTAGTGCCAGCATTAAAATTATCGTATTAGGAAATATCCTACCTCCAAAGGGCCAGTGTTAATAATCTGTAATGTAAGCCTGATTATTATCTTAAACATAATCTAAACGTCCAATATTATATCCTGCCGGCGTCGTAATTTATTTTAAAAAGTACTTTTATCAACGATACTTAAATTTTTATTTGTATTGGTCGATATTTGATCTCGTTGCGCATTTAAGTGATAAAACTCTCTTTTTTGATGTGCCTACCCAACAGCCTGAAACTTGCTATTGCAGCCAGTTCATTTTATGAAGCAAATAGCTGCCCTTTGCCTTTTCATTTTTGCTTTTCTTATTTAAGTTATTTCATTCAATGGGTTATATGCTTCGTTCGAAGCGACTTACTTAAATTGACACTTTCATTCGATACTTGGAAAATAGATTGCACAGGAAATGGCTAATATCTTTTTTATAAATCAGGCCCTGCATTATAACAATGCAGGTTGCCCTGTTTATACGCTATTGCCGTCCCTGCATAGATAACCCGATATTACTCGGGCACAACGTAAGTCTCTTTAAATAATAGGCAAGATATGAAATTCTCTAAAATTGCACTGGCAATGGGCTTTGGCCTGGTAATGGCAAGCGGTATGGCAAATGCGGATGCAGATACACCTGCTCAGGGTGCAGCTGCGGGTAGCCAGGGCCACGGCACCGTTCATTTTAAAGGTGAAATTATTGATGCGCCGTGCTCTATCTCTCCGGATACCGCTGATCAGACTGTTGACCTCGGCCAGGTTTCTAACTCTGCGCTGAAAGATAACGGCAAATCTGTGCCAGTGCCGTTCAATATTAAATTGCAGAACTGCGATGTCTCTACCTATAAAACAGTGACTGCCACCTGGGGCGGTACTGCTGATGTCAATATGCCTACCGCGTGGGGTATTACCGGTACCGCGTCTGGTGCAGCCATTGTTCTGAGAGATGCCTCCGAGAAAGACATTGCAATGGGTAAAGCTTCTGCGCCGACTGCGCTGGTTGCAAACAATACCACTATTGCTATGTCCGCCTACCTGCAGGGCGACGGAGCCGATGTTGTTCCGGGTGCCTTCACCGGCGCCGCTGACTTCGTGCTGGCTTACCAGTAATCCCTGGCGCTCGTCTGCTTCGATGAGGAGGGGGTTCCCCTCCTCTTATCCGGAATTAAACGCGAATGAATAAACATGCTTTGGCTGTGATGGCCCTGCTGTATTTGCCGCCGGCGGCCTTTGCCATTGGGCACGGCCACGGTCACGTGCAGATCCGCGGCAGCATCGTTGATACCGCATGTGCGATTGCAACCGGCGATCTTGATCAGGTGATCGATATGGGAACGCTACCCGTAGCGGAATTAATCAACGACGGTCGCGGGCCGCCGGTGCCTTTCACCGTGCATCTCATCAACTGCACCCTGGACGGCGCCGATACGCATGCCGCGCACCACTGGAAAGACGTGCGGATTACGTTTCAGGGCATGCCGGACGGAAAAAGGCTGTTTGCCGTTCATGGGGCGAGCAGCGGTGAAGGGGTCGCGATCGTGGACGCGGCGGGTATGCAGGCTGTACCCGGCGAACCGATGTCGGCGACGCCGATTTTACCGGGTGAGATGGCGCTGCACTACCAGCTGCAGATTGAAGAGGATAGCCACGCTATTCATCCCGGCCGCTTTACTACCGCGCTGCGTTTTTTTATGGAGTATGAATAATGGGTGCGTTTACATCCTGCCGCGGCCTGCCCGCGCTGAACCCGCTGACTCAGGCACTTTTGCTGGCGCTGGCGCTGGGGGCTTTTGTACCCGGCGTTCAGGCGCGGGACAGCCTGCCTGCGTCAGCGGGCTCTGAGACAGAGCAGGGCGCAGCCGTACCCGCATCTTCCAGCGCCGCACCTGCCGCGGCCTCCGGGGATACTGAATTTAATACCGACGTGATGGATGTGGCCGACAGGGCGAATGTCGACGTCAGCCACTTTGCCCGCGCCGGGTACGTCATGCCGGGCGACTATCCGCTGACGCTGAACGTCAACGGCGCGGAGGTGCGGGATATTTCGGTGACCTTCTTTACGCCGGCAGACGATCCCCACGGCAGCGTGGCTTGCCTGACGCCGGAGATGACAGCGCTGTTTGGCCTGAAGGAAAGTGAAGTGTCGAAGCTTGCCTGGCAACGCATTGGCGGCAGGCAGTGCCTGGATAAAACCTCCCTGCCGGGAATGTCCGCTGCGGGAGATCTCGCCACCGGATCGCTGCGGATCAGCGTGCCTCAGGCCTATCTCGAGTACAGCGCACCGGACTGGGATCCGCCTTCGCGCTGGGATGAAGGGGTAGCCGGCCTGCTGTTTGACTATAGCCTCAACGCCACCCGGCAATTTTTAAAGCGTGGCGATAGCAGTACCAGCATCAGCGGTAACGGCACGGTGGGTGCCAACGCCGGCCCCTGGCGGCTGCGTGCCGACTGGCAGGCGCAGCGCTATACCTCCCGGAGCTACACGCAGCAGAGTATGCAGTGGAGCCGGTACTACCTCTATCGCGCGCTGCCGACGCTCGGGGCGAAACTGACCCTTGGGGAAAGCGATCTGGATTCGGGGCTTTTTGACAGCTTCCGCTTTGCCGGGGCGAGCCTGGCCACCGATGACAGCATGCTGCCACCAAACCTGCAGGGGTATGCGCCCGAAGTGACCGGGGTCGCGCGCACTAATGCAAAAGTTGTTATCAGCCAGCAGGGACGGGTCATTTATCAGACGCAGGTCGCCTCGGGGCCGTTTCGTATTCAGGAGCTGAATCAGGCCACTCGCGGCACCCTGGATGTGCGGGTTGAAGAGGCCGACGGCCGCGTTCAGACCTTTACGGTGGACACTGCCGATGTCCCTTATCTGACCCGACCCGGCATGGTGCGCTACAAACTCGCGGCGGGTCGGCCTACGGACTGGAAACACCGCATTCAGGGCGATCCGTTTACTACCGGCGAGTTTTCCTGGGGGATCTCTAACGGCTGGTCGCTGTTTGGCGGCGGGATAACCGCGAAGCAGTACACCGCGCTGGCAAGCGGTATCGGGCGGGACCTGCTGGCCTTCGGGGCCGTATCGTTCGACGTCACCGAGTCCAGAGCCCGGCTGCCGGGCGGCAAAGAGAAGCACGGGGGATCGTATCGCCTGAGCTACTCCAAGCGCTTTGAGAAAATCGGCGGTCAGGTGACCTTTGCGGGCTATCGCTTCTCGGAAAGAGACTTTATGTCCATGAGCGACTATCTGGAGGCCCGCTTTCACGACAGGGAGTGGGGGATGACCCGCGGGCGGCAGAAGGAGCTGTATACCATCACCGCCAGCAAAGCGTTCAGCGATCTGAAAATGAACCTCTACGGCAATTACAGCCACCGCACCTACTGGGACCGCCCGGATCAGGATCGCTACAGCCTGACCCTCTCGAAGTACCTGGACGTGGGGCGCTGGAAAGATATCAGCCTCAGCCTGACGGGCTACAGCAGCGAGTCCTGGGGCATAAAAGACAACGGTATGTACGTTAACGTGAGTGTTCCCTGGGGCAGCAGCGGCTCCCTGAGCTACAGCGGTCAGACCTCGCGCGACGGCGGAACAACACAGACGGCGGGCTGGTACGACAGTATCGACGCCAACAACAGCTACAGCCTGCAGGCCGGCAGGTCGTCAGACAGTCAGTCAACCGGCAGCGGTTATTTCACCCACATTGGCGATCTGGCTCGGGGAAGCCTGAGCGCCAGCTACAGCGAGGGGAGCTACAGCTCGCTGGGCATGTCGCTGCAGGGCGGCATGACGGCAACCCGCTACGGCGCGGCGCTACATCCTGAAGGAACCAACGGCGAAACGCGGCTGATGATAGATACCGGAGACGCCGCAGGGGTTCCGCTGAAAAACAGCGGCCCGGTGCAGAAGACCAATATGTTCGGCAAGGCCGTCATTACCGGGCTGGGAAACTACTGGCGCAACAGCGTTGCCGTCGACGTGGACATGCTCGGGGACGATATGGAGGCCAGCCATCCGCTCACGGAGTTAACCATGACCGAAGGCGCTATCGGCTATCGCAAGCTGGACATCATGCTGGGTCGTAAATTGATGGCGGTAGTGAAGTTTGCCGACGGCAGCAGCCCGGCATTTGGCTCCGTTCTCTGGCGCGGGTCCCATCAAACCGGCGTTATTGATGACGGCGGCAGCGTCTGGCTGGCCGGGGTTGAACCGGGCGCGAAAATGGAGCTGCGCGAAAATGAAAGTCCGATCTGCGGCATCACCATTCCGCAGAAGCTTCCGGCGAAAGAGACGGGTCAGCTGCTGCTGCTAACCTGCGACGCCGCAAGCCACCGTCATGCATAAGCGTTGAGAGAGGATCCGCATCGGGAAGTGGCGCGGATGAACAGAAGTGGATCCGCAGGGACGCGCTGCCAGGGATGGCACTCTAAAATCCGATAAGCAGAGAGATATCATGAAGTTGAATCATAACGCTATTCCTTTCGTCCGCAGCGCGGTTGCCGTCGCGCTGCTCAGTGTTAGCGCCATGCAGATAGCCAGCGCCGCGGTTGCGCTGGACCGCACCCGCGTCATTTTTGAAGGCGGGAAAAAGAGCATGAGCGTCAACGTCCGTAATGATAATACCAGCCTGCCTTATCTGGCTCAGGCGTGGGTAGAGGATACCGGCGGGCAGAAGATCCAGTCTCCGCTAATGGCGCTGCCGCCGCTGCAGCGCCTCGAACCCGGCGCGAAAAGCCTGGTAAAAATTCAGTTGGATCCCGTGGCGGAAGCAAAACTGCCCAAGGACAGGGAGACGCTGTTTTACTTCAACCTGCGTGAGATACCGCCGAAAAGCAACAAGGCCAACGTGCTGCAGCTGGCGCTGCAGACGCGGGTAAAAATGTTCTATCGCCCGGCAGCGCTGGTGTCCCAGGCGGCCAGCAGCGAAACGCCGTGGCAGGAAAAGCTCTCCTTAACGCGCCAGGGCGAAGGTTATCAGGTCAATAACCCAACCCCGTATTACGTCACGCTGGTGGCCGACGGCAACGTGGAAATGAAGCCCCTGATGCTGGCCCCGAAAAGCTCCGCCGATCTCGGCGTGAAGGCGAGCGCGATGGGCGGCCAGCCGCACGTGGCTTATATCAACGACTGGGGCGGACGCCCCGTATTGAAGTTCAGCTGCAGCGGCAGTACCTGCGGCGTTATCGCCGGCAAATAAACCGGACGCTGCTGTCGAGGGATGGCTGAAGAGAGGGGTGAAATGAGAAGAGAGCAGATTTTAGGCGGCGTGCGGCGACGCGAGCGTGCGGCGACGGGCATTAGAACCGCGCTGGCGTGCGCGCTTGCCCTGCTGGCAAGCGGCGGTGCAGGCGCGGCGGGCCCGCTGGAGAATACCGATGGCGAACACGGTCTCCTGCACGTTTACGGTCAGCTGGTTGATTCTCCCTGCCAGATGAGCATGGATTCCCGCGATCAAACTGTCAGTCTTGGAACTCTCGCCTCTGCCGAGCTGCATCAACCCGGCGCGCGAAGCCGGCCGGTGCCTTTTTCGGTGCGGCTGCGGGGCTGTCTTGTCGCCTCCGGCCACCTGAGGGATTCGCAAACGGACAGTACCGTATGGGGCGCAGATCAGCCGGTAGTGAGCGTCAGCTTTATCGCACCGGCGGACTCCAGCGATCCGTCATTAATGAAACTCGACGGCGTGCAGGGCATTGCGCTGCGCCTGACCGACAGTCGCGGACGCGATATCCGCCTCGGCAGCCGCGGCGTGCCGCAACTGCTCACGCCGGGGGATAACACCCTGCGCTGGTTATTACAGGCGCAGCGCGTCCCTGGCCCGCTTGTTCCCGGCAAATTCCAGGCGGTGACCAACTTTACGCTGAGCTATGACTGAGTGTTGCGATGAAACTAAAAAGATGGTCCGTAACGGCACTATTCATGACGGCGGCGCTGCTGAACGTTACCGCCGCGTCGGGTCAGGACTCTTCGATGGCGAAAGTAACGATTAAGTTGAGCATCGTTAAAAATACCTGCCGCATCAACGGCGATCGCGCGATTAAAGCGGAGTTTGGCGAGGTTCCCGTCAACAAGCTAAACCTCGCGACGGCGAACGTGCCGATTACGATTGCCTGCGACGACAAGCCGCAGGGAACCCTGTCCATGGAGCTAAAAGGGACGGAAAGCGCGTTTGATACGCACGCGCTGCAAACGGATCGCCAGGGGCTGGGCATCACCTTTACCTCGGCCAAATCGGAGCCTGTCGATCTCAATACTTTTTACGACGTCACCAGCAAGTTTGGCCTGACGTCGAAAACCGGGACCTTTAATTTGACCGCGCATCTGACATCGGACAGTAAAACGGTGCTGGATGGCGGCGAATTTAACGCCTCTGCCACGCTGATTTTGCAGGTCAGCTAAGACTGTTTATGAAGAAAAAACGTTATTTATTCATTAAGGCAGCCGTCGGCATTGCTGCCTGCTGTTCCCTGCTGCCGGTATTTCCCGCTGTGGCGGACTCAGAGGTTAAATTTCACGGCACCCTGCTGGTGGTCGAGTGCCGTCTCAACGACGGAAAGAAACAGAGCGTCGATTTCGGCAATGCGGTGGGGATCCACCGCATCGACGGCAAGCGCTACGAGCAGCCGGTGCCTTTTCACCTCGAGTGCGAAAATTATTCCGGCGGAAAAATGCCGCCGATGACGTTAACGCTGGAAGGAACGCCGGTCTCATTTAATCACGCGGCGGTAGCGACCAGTGTGAAAGGGCTGGGGATTGAGCTGCGGCGAAACGGCGAGGCGCAGCCGCTTAACCAGGCCGTAGCGCTTGATAGCAGCGCGCAGCCGGTGCTGACGGCGGTGCCCGTGGCCGATCCCTCGGTCAAGCTTAACGCCAGCCCTTTTACCGCCAGCATTAAGCTCAGCGTGGAGGTGCCGTAATGAAGCTTCAGATAGCGTTAGCGGTCGTTCTGATTGCGATATCCGCGCAGGCTTTGGCGAAGAGTAAAGCCGCCTCCGCCGATGTCGATTTCAAAGGCAATCTGGTTGCCGAGCCCTGTGTGGTGGCACCCGGCGGCGACGGTGAAAATGTGGTTGTCGATTTCGGCACCGTGGCAGAAAAAACGTTTTATTCCATCTACGGCCGTCGAAGCGCGATGCAGAAGTTTCATATCACGCTGACCGTGCGATATCTCTATGGGTAAAGATGTCAGCGTGACCTTTACCGGCACGCCAGATGCCGAGCAGCCGGATCGTCTGGCATTAAGCAGCAGCTCCGGCGTCAGGCATATTGCCGTTGGCATACAGACCGCCGAGGGTGAGGAACTGCCTGTTAACAAGCAGAGCAAAAACTATGTGCTCAAGTCCGGTACAACGCTGCTGGAGTTTATGGCCTATTTACAGGCAAGCGACAGCGGCGTGCGGGACCACAGCGTGGGGCGGGGCAATTTTGAAGCGGTGTCCACGTTTGAGCTTGAGTATCCGTAGTTAATCCCGAAGTGGTGGTCTTTTTCTTATCTTATTACCACTTTGAGAGGCGTTAGGTTATCGGTATTTAATCATCTGTGGAAAATATCCAGGTATGTTTGAGTAAGGGCGCCCGGAGTAAATTCTGTTTTTACGCTAAGGTATCAGAAATAATGAAAAAAATAGTCAGTATAGGCCTGGTCATTATTCTTACATGGCTATGCTCATTTATAGGTATTAAAAATGCAGTAGCGGTAGCGGTTATCACAAACTTTAATCGACAGGGCTCTTCGGTTACTGCCACTGTTGCTGCATGGTCAGAGCCGGAGGGTATTCCAAATCCCTGCTACGGCTGGCAGACTTGTATGGTCGGTCCGGATGTATCCTATTCCAGGCATGGTATAGGTAGTCTGGTAGGATCTTGCTTAGCTGGCGGATGTATCGAAGCCAGAAATTTAAAAACGACAGCCGATGTGGCCAGACAATACACGTACATGAGGCAGCTACCTTTCACATATACTTTCTCAATTGACCATCCAGAGGACGACGCCGCTTGCGCGGGGATGGTGTATATCGATAGGCCTGTTATACAAGCTGGAGTCCATGGCGAGCTGTTCCCAGGGGCAACCTGTACCGCAATTCCTCCGGATAATTTCCGGTGCACTCTGGATATCCCACCTTATATCGATCATGGTACGTTGAGTGCCAGAGAGGTCAATGGCAGTTCTGCTAGTGTGAACGGTAAGGTAAGCTGTAATTACGATGGTCAATTTTCTATTAGCACGATCAGTGATTCAGGGGACAATATCGTACATCTCAAAGATAATTCTGTCATTTCAGCGGTAACGATAAATGGTCAAAATGCGACGAATGGGTTAGTTATTAAGACTATGAGAAGTAGACCGACAAATATTAAGGTTAATTCTGTGCTCACTTCAGATGGTACAGTAACCTCTGGGAATTACAAAGGAAATATTGTTATTTATGTGAATTATAGCTAGCCTTTATTTGCTATGTTCAACAAACGCTAACTAAAAGTCATATTTACTTGAGGCGAGTGTAATAAATTTTTACTGCATAGTTATGTGTAAAATTTAAAGTTTTATGAAGTGACGATGATACACCTGATTATATTTAAAAGATCTTTTGTGGTTGGCCATCGGGAAGCATATAATTATTCGCAGTTAAATATTATTGATGACAAAAAATAGATCACCGGTGCCGGGATAGAATTAAAAGTAATAATAAAAGTATGACATTTTTTCTCGCCCGGCGTCACCGCGATCCTGCTACGCGATGCAACTTATCGCATTATCGTTTTTATCTCTTTGCTGATGGCGTGCTGGTGAACGATATGGTCAGCACTGCGAAATCAATCCTGCACCCGACCATTATTCAGTGCGGAGTTTACCTGTCGTAAGCGAGCTGCAAGTCGTAGACCTTGCACCGGCTGGATCAATTTTGCTGCCTTCGGGCAGTAGATTTTAAACCGTAATGGAATACCACCCGCGCGGGAAGTGCCCCGGCGGTATAACAGTTAGCGGCAGCTGGCAGGTTTTCGGATACCTTGACTTGGAGCCGGCTGTCGCCTTTTTAACTATCGCACCAGAGAACAACGGCTATGCAACTGCGTCAACAGCGGCTTCTCGCCAGAAGCCGGTGGGATTTTTTATGCCCTTTTTTTGCCCAAATGAGATTCATTCTTATGCTTGTTTGCCGGGCGTTCGCGCTGCCGGAGGCAGCAGAACGACCGCAGGTAAGCAATGTGCCGGCCCGGCATCAGCGCCCGGGCTCCGCGCAGATTTTAATTAGCGTCTTTATCGGCAGTAACCTCGCCGTGCAGGAGGCACCATGAGAAATCGTAAAGTTACCGATTTGAGTTCGGGATTTCTGTATGAGTCTCTCTCAGGCTCAGTTGCGAAACAGGCTCCCGAGCCCGAAGACGCGGCGCTGCAGTCATCATTCAGACAGTCAAAATGGGCAGACTGGAAAAATGTGACGATAGTCGGGACCGATAGCTGGGCCATTACGGGCCTGCGCCATCTGCTGGCCCCCTGCGGCGGCATACGTCTCAAGGTGTTTAACCATCTGCCGGAGCGTGACGCGTGGGGAGAGCCTGACGTAGTGATCTGGGTGCGCGAGCGCTTCGATACCCTGCCGGAGCTGGCCGCGGAGATATTACAGCTGCGCAGGCTGCATCCGAAAATTAAACAGCTGGTGATAAGCGACTTTCTGCCCCCCGGACTGACTTTCCCCCACAAAAGCCCCTTTAACGGCATTACCCTCGCGCAGGCAAAAGAGAGTATTGAGCTGTTGCGCAAGAAAATTGTGGCGTTGCTCTCGGGTAAATCCGCAAAAGAAGGCATGGTGAGAGAAATATTAACCCCCGGGCAGTGGCGCGTGCTGTGCATGATGGCCAACGGCGCTAATACGCGGCAGGTCGCGACTCTGAGCAACATCTCGATCAAAACCGTGTTGACCCAGCGGGGGCACGCGATGCTGCGGCTCGGCTTGCGCAACCGCGTGGAACTGGCGTTCGTACTGCGCGGCATCGTACAGATGCAGCAGGTTGTGCCCGCCGTTTTGCGCAGCGTGCCGCCAGCGTTGAGGACGTCCCGGGCATGAATAACAGCAGAGTCACAGCAAAACAGCTGCGGCAGGCGCTGCGAAAGCGGGAAATTGTGCCCTGGTATCAGCCGGTGGTGGACGCGAACGGTCAGGTCACCGGCGTGGAGGTACTGGCCCGCTGGCTGCGCAAAGGCGCCCCGCGGGTTTCGCCGGATACGTTTATTCCCCTCGCCATGGAGGCCGGGCTTATCGTGCCGCTCACCCGCCAGCTGATGCGCCAGACGGCCCGGGAACTCTCATCCCGTGTGAAGTGGCTGCCGCAGCCGTTTAGCGTAGGATTCAACATGCCGGCTGTCTGCCTGAAAGACAGCGCGCTGCCGCTGCACTGCCGGCGATTTCTCTCGTCTTTTCCGCCTTTCGTTAAACTGGTGCTGGAAGTCAGCGAGCGCGACGCCGCGCCCGATCTGTATCAGGCAGCGGACACGTTAACGGCGCTGATACGCGACGGCATTGACGTTGCGCTGGATGATTTCGGCACCGGCTGGGCCAATTTAAATCTGCTCTGCCGGCTGCCTCTTACCACCATCAAGCTCGATCGGATGTTTTGTACCGGCGCGCCGGGCTCGGCAGAGTCCATGACCGCCGCCGCCGCCATGCGTCTGGCCCGCAGCCTCGGCATGCGCGTACTGGCCGAAGGCGTCGAGAGTCTCGCTCAGGTCAGACGAATGAGGGCGCTCGGCGCCAGCGCGTTTCAGGGCTTTTACTTTTCCCCTCCCGTCTCAATTCACCGCCTGATTTGGCGCATCCTGCCCGGCGCGCTGGGGCTGGGTGGTGAGAGTGTCCGGCTGTTAGGTCATTCGTAATTCAGGTAAGGCTGCTGAGCGAGGGGGCGGTTTCTGTCAGCGAAAGTGCCTTTTTGCACAAGCCACTGGCTCAATCAACTGATTCTGAAATATTCGCCGCCGGGCATTCTGTCCGGTTTTTTTGGCCTGATAGCATTATGCTGTTCCAGTTTACGGGAGGGGATGGTATGGCGATAACGGAAGAGGCATTATTGAAATCGGGTTTTACGGCGAAGGATATACAGAAACTCAGAAATAACAGCGCCAGTTATGGTTCAGCTTTAGATGTCATTGTTTCGGATCTGGCAAGGCGATTCTTAGTCAACGTTTGGGTGACGTTCGGAGTTATTTTTGTGTGTCTGATAGCGCTGATTGTGGGGTCGGTTGACAGCGCATTATCCGGTGTATTTGCTGGGTTGTTTGTTTTAGCCATCGGCTGGTTCACAATTCCCGCTGGCCTGGCCTATAAATCCTGGCGTTTCAGAAATCAGGCTCAATGAGTTGAGTCTGTTGCTGATGACATTAAATTGAAAACCACTTTTGCTTTCAGTCCATAACCCACGATTTTCATGGTTAGCATTGGGTGGGTTGGATCACATGTTTCCACGCGGGTTATGCGGTTTCACTTTCTGAGGGGTGATATTGCTTAATACCCTACTCGCTAATATGGCTATTGACGCCCGCCACCACTCTGGCCTTATGATCGACCGCTGTCGTGTCATCTATGGAATGTTTGAAAGCAGGGAATAAGCATGGGGTTAACGTTTAAAAGAAGCATTGCGGGGCTGGCCTGTATTGGGATTATCGCCGCCGCGTTTTTGATATATGCCAACAACAGAGTCAGCAGCAGCGCCGAAAGTCGGATCTGGACAAGCGTTGAGCAGGTGCCTTTTAATCTGGTTGGCGTTGTGCCCGGCACCCGCCCCGGCGGTACCTATTTTCAAAACAGGATCGGCGCCGCGGCAGAGCTTTACCGGGCCGGCAAAGTGAAGTGGCTGATCGTCAGCGGCGATAATCGCCACGTCGGTTATAACGAGCCCCGGGAGATGCAAAAAGCGCTCATCGCAAAAGGCGTTCCCGAAGAAGCTATCTACTGCGATTACGCAGGGTTAACCACCCTGGATACCGTTGTGCGGGCCAGAGAGGTCTTCGGCCAAACCCGCTTTACCGTCGTTTCCCAGCAGTTTCAAAACCAGCGCGCTATCTACCTCGGACAGCATTACGGCATCGACGCCGTTGGATTTAACGCCGGCGATGTCCCGGCAAGCCAGCAGCGAATCTTAGGCTTTATCAGAGAGTACGTCGCCCGGGGACGCGCCGTTCTCGATGCAAATCTGATCCGTCGCCAGCCCCATTTTACCGGGCCCGCTATCGTACCGGGCAAAGCGTCTGCGGCGAGCTGTGCGGGATGAGTCATTCGATATTAGCTGCCTGCAGCCGTCATTTCTCTGAGTGCGGATTGCAGGGAGTTCATCTGTAGCGCTGAAAGGGATTTTTGCAAATCATTCCGCTACGACTGTTACTTTTACAGGATCAACATGTTTACTGACTTTAGGTACGTGGGGGCAGAAGTAGCAGAGCAGGAAGAAGGCCAGAATATCTGACAGAAAACAACCACCCCCAGAAAAGCAAAAACCCGCCTTTTAGGCGGGTTCTTTAGAATAGTGGTGCCCGGACTCGGAATCGAACCAAGGACACGGGGATTTTCAATCCCATTGCCGAAATGTTAAAGATTTAGCCTCTTTGTTATAAAGATGTGATTATTCATTTGGGCATACATCCAAAACCTTGATTTGGATGTGCAAAATGAAAATACTTCCCGTTATCTCTCCCAAAGGGGGAGAAGGCAAATCCACATTTGCTGCTTATCTTGCTGGTTTTCTTGCTGATGCCGGCCTCAGAACGCTTCTTGTTGATGCGGACTACTCCCAGCCGACTGCCAGCAGTATCTTTGCGCTGGAGCACGAAGCGCCTTTCGGTCTCTATGAGCTGCTAATGCAGATGGTCAGTGACCACACGCAGTGCATTTCTCAGACCGCCATAAAAAATCTTGACGTCATCTACTCCAATGACCCGGATGAGCTGTTGCCGACGGCGATGCTCCATGCTGCTGATGGTCGTCTTCGCCTGCGTAACATACTTCAGCATCCTTTCTTTACCCGTTATGACGCCATTATTGTGGATTCAAAAGGCGCAACAGGCGTCATGACCGAACTGTCTCTCCTGTCCTCGTCCGGGAACGTAATGGGGGTGGTAAAACCCATTCTGCCGGACGTCCGTGAATTTATCCGCGGCTCCCTTCATATGCTTACCCGCCTGAAAACCTATGAAAATTACGGTATCCGCCTGCCGGATATTTCCATTCTCGTTAACTGCATCGAAAACACCCTGCTGGACCGTGAAGCGATGGACGGCCTTGCCGCCATCATCAATGGAAAACATTACGATGCCTCTGCGCTGGGCAACCGGGACGTTTATCGTTTACTCGATACCCGTATCGAGGCGCTGGATATTTTCAAACTGGGACACGTCAAGCAGCAGCCCGTGCATCGTCTTGAGTATAAAACGCGGCGTAAAGGCCCGGCCGCAGCCGTGACCATGCACGACCTGGCCTGTGAACTGTTCCCTGAGTGGGAGCCCGCATTCGGAACTGTGCTGGAAGGGGAGGTGCGCGGATGAATCAGTCAGCCATATTTTCCTCTGTCCCCGGCATCCTCCGGCAGTCCCGTCTGCTGGAAGATATTCTGTCTGCATCTCAGCACGCGTTGTCACACGGTGCTGTCAAATTGCAGGGTGGACATCCGCTATCTCTTCTGGCCGTAAACGGCAGGTTTGTTTCGCGACAACATCTGCCCTGTGGAGGACTGGAGCTCACTGTTACCCACCCGGAAGCACTTTGTGAGTGGCTTAATGGCATCTGGTTCCCGCTGCAACAGGCTGCCCTTGAAAACGATGCAGAGGCTTTTTACTGCGCTGAAGTTCACCTGCTGAAGACTGAACTGAATAAAACTGACCCAATGTCTGTCTCTTCACTGGGATGTGAACTCTGGGCCAGTCTGACGGGGCTGGATTTTATTTCTTCACTGCCCGATTCAAACCAGCCCCTGCCTTTCCGGATGGCTCTTCAGGTGAGCCGGCATCTTGTTCAGTCTGTCAGACCGGATAGCAAACTACGGACAATGCAGGAATGGCGGGAGATTATATTTACCTCCTCCACCCTCAGGGAGGAGGCGGTTTTCCCCCCGGGCTGGCTGGAAGGATTCCTCCGCCGGGCAGAGCGTATATTCACCAGCGCTGGCTCTCAGGCCGGATTCATCGATTCCAGGCTTCCATCCTCAGCCGGAGGTGCGCCATGTCTGAGATGATGATGCCCTGCTCTTATGAAGCTGAGCAGGCCGTACTCGGCGGACTGATGCTTGATAACGACCGGTGGGATGAGGTGATACTGCACATCTCACCGGAGGATTTGTTTTCCCGTCCGCACCGCATGGTCTTCCGGGTAATGGCTGAGCTCGCCGGCGAGGGGCTGCCGCTCGATCTCATTACCATCACTGAGCGCCTGGAGACCCGGGGTGACCTGGTTCATTGTGGTGGTTTTGCCTATCTGGCTGAAATGAGTAAAAACACGCCCTCTGCCGCCAATATCCTGGCTTACGCCGGGGTGGTGGCGGAGAAAAGCCGCCTGCGGCAGCTCATGACGGTGGGTAACAGTCTTCTTTCCGATGTACAGGCCCCGAAAGCGAACTCGGCGGGCATCCTGGAGTCGGCCGAAGGTAAGCTGTTCAACATTGCCGAACAGGGCGCCATGCAGCTCAACAGTGAGACCGGCGTTAACGAGGCGCTGGGTAAACTGCTGACGCAGCTGGAAAGCATGACCGCCAGCGACGGCCTCACCGGGACACCGACCGGATTCAGTGAGCTGGATGCGATGACCTGTGGTCTGCAGCCCGGCGATCTGGCGCTTCTGGCGGCACGCCCGTCAATGGGTAAAACCTCCCTGGCGATGGCGTCCTGCACCGCGGCCGTAAGAGGAAAACCTGACGATTTCGTCTTTGTGTTCAGCCTTGAAATGCCCGCAGAGCAGCTGATGATGCGCCTGCTGGCGATGGAAGGCCGGGTGGAGCTGAGCCGGCTTCGCAGCGGCAATATGGATGATGAGGACTGGGCCCGGGTATCTGAGGCCACCGGTCGCATCATTGAGTGGCAAAACCGCCTCATTATCGATGACACCAGTTACCAGACCCCGGCCACACTGCGCGCCCGCGCCCGGCGTTATGTCCGCAAATACGGCCGTCCCTCTCTCATCATGCTGGACTATCTGCAGCTTGTCCGATCCCCCGAGCAGGAAAACCGTACCCAGGAGATCTCAGAAATTTCCCGCTCGCTCAAGGCGCTTGGCAAGGAGCTGGGCTGTCCGGTGCTGGCGCTTTCCCAGCTTAACCGTCAGGTGGAGCAGCGGCCCGATAAACGGCCCAACAATGGCGACCTGCGTGATTCCGGGGCGCTGGAGCAGGATGCGGACCTCATCATGTTTATTTACCGGGATGAGGTTTACAACCCCGGGACCCCTGATACCGGGGTGGCTGAAATCATTGTCGGTAAACAGCGCCAGGGGCCTACCGGCACGGTGAAGATTAAGTTTGACGGGCGTTACACGCTGTTTTCGGCGTTTCAGGAAGGCAGCTATGACTTCGGTTATCACTGCGGGAGGAAAGAGGCATGAGCCGTAAACGTTCTGATGTGGGGGCGGCCATGCTGCAGCCGGGACGCCAGTCGCAGGCAGCCGGCAATATCAGCGTCATGCCGGCAGCTGAAATGCCCATGGTGCTGACGCTCGACCAGTTAAGCCCCAATCCCGATAATCCGCGGACGTCACGCAACCCGCGTTATGACGATATCAAGGCGTCTATCCGTTCACGCGGGCTGGACACCGTGCCCAAGGTGACCCGGGATCCGGATGGTGAACCCGATATCTACATTTTCAGCGACGGCGGGAATACCCGCTATCAGATCCTGTCTGAACTGTGGCAGGAGACCGGCGAAGACCGGTTTTTCCGCGTCCACGTGCTGTTCAAACCGTGGCCGGGACGGCTGCAGTGCGTTATTGGCCATCTGGCAGAGAATGAGGTGCGCGGGGACCTGAGCTTTATTGAAAAGGCGAAGGGTATCCACAACGCCCGCGCTATCTATGAAGAGCAGACGGGAAAAACGGTTTCATTGCGCCAGTTGTCCGAGCTGCTGACCCGTGAAGGCCTGCCGGTTCATAATTCAACAATCAGCCGCATGGAAGACGCGCTGAAATACCTTTATCCGTGGATCCCTGACCTGCTGGAGTCCGGGCTCGGCAGGCCACAGGTGGCGGCCCTGCTGGCTCTCCGGCATGATGCGGAACGCGTGTGGGATGCGTTTTGCCTGCTTTCAGATGTCAGCGAAAAATCCTTCAGCGACGTGTTTGGCCAGTGTTGTGGCCGCTTCAACTCGCCTGAACTGTGGTCAGTTGAGATGTTCCGCGATGAACTGATCGGTGATTTACTCCAGGCGTTACCCCATCCGGAACTGGACTATGACCGCTGGATGATGGAGCTTGACCCCAAAGAACGCAACCGCCGGCATCACTTTGGTGACCCGGAGCCGGTTGCCCTGCCTGCCGCAGAGAAACCTGAACCCGTACTGCCTGCCACCGTGTCAGATAAAGATGACGGCGTCCCGCTGTCTGTGTCCGCTTCACGTCCTGAGGTCTCAGCTGCGACGCCCGTTCCGGGGAATGCGTCATCACCTGCTGAAACACCGGTTAATGAGCCCCCCCGGCATGAGGTTCAGCCGGATATGTACGGTGCCGCGCCGGTCATTTCAGGTGAAGGCGGGGAGGTCAGCGGGCTGGTTACCTTCTCTGAAGAACATGAAGAGGACAGTGAAGAAGACGGCCTGCTTTCCCTGCTGACACCTGAGCCGGAAGTGGCCACCCGGGATGATGCGCCGCTCATTAATGACAGCCTCTGGCATGTGCCGGCCCATCAGGACGATATCGAACACCTGCAGAATACCGCTTTTCGTCTGGCATGGGAGCTGGGGGAAGTACTGGGTTGTGAAGATGAAATTTTGCCGCAACGCGACAGTGATATATCCGCCGGTTACGGCGCGGCAGGTGAGGTGTGTTCTGAAGCAGCCGCATTCCTGCTGGGCCTGACCGGCGATGCGCCTGCAGTGCATCCGGCAGCCGGTGTCTGTGACCTGGCAATGCTTTTCACCGGCGGGCCGGGGGAGCGTGAAGCCCCCGCGCTCAGCGATGATGATGCCATGAAGCTGCTGCGCCTGATGCGTGTGATGCGCCGTCTGCGGGAGCTGCAGCGCGGCGTGACGCCTGAAGAGGAGAAGAGTGATGAATAATCCACAGCGACAGCTGCGGCTGCTGAACCTGGTCAGAAAGCTGCTGGAGCTGGGCCGCAGCAACAGCAATCCCCATGAGGCCGGGCTGGCACTGCAGCGGGCACAAAAGCTGATGTCACGGTATGGCATCACCGAACTTGATGCCGGCCTGTCATCCGTCCGGGAAGTCTCTTCCTGCACGGCCCCGTCGGAGGCTGAAAAAATCCCGGAATGGATGGTGAGCATGGTGTGGGGTGTCTGTCATGCCTTCGGCTGCCGCGCGTATTACTCATGGCGTCAGACATCTGCCGGGTCTCGCCGCGCCGTGACCTTTTACGGGTTCAGTGAAAAACCGGAGATAGCGGCGTATGCCTTTGATGTGCTGACGCGCCAGCTGAAAGATGCCACCACGGCTTATCTCCGAACCCAGAACAGGCGTCTTAAGCTGGCCACGCGCCGGGCGAGAGCGGAACAGTTCCGTGACGGCTGGGTATGCGGGGTGCGTGAGGTGATATCGGCGGCTGACCTCAGCCGCGAAGAGCAGCAGGTGATGAGTCACTGGCTGGAAAGCCGCAGTATGAAAACCGTCACAACCCGCGAGCTGAAAGCGTGTCGCGGGGCAGATACAGCACGTTATCAGGGGTACGAGGCCGGGCAGAACGCCCGTCTTCATCAGGGTGTCAGCGGCCGGGGTCCGGCAGCCATCGGTTACCGTGAGGATTAAGGGGGAATGATGAACAGTTTATCTCAGGCTGCGAACGGGCTTCTGATGCAGCTGGTAATGGATCTCAGAAGTGGCTACCTGCGCCGCTGTGAATCACTGGGACTGAACCGGGAAGAAATGCAGATGCTGCAGGGGCTCTCGCTTGAAGAGCTGCACTACCTTTCCGGCAGTGAGGTGTCAATCGTCAGTGTGGGCATCAATCACGGCAATCTGGTGCGCATGCTGCAGCAGGCCCGGACGGAACAGAAACGCCTTCAGCGCATCGACCGGGCGCTGGCGCTGGGCGGCTCCATTGAGCTGATGGCGCACTATTTCGGGCTGTCGAGCACGGACGTGGCGGCCCGCCGGCGTATTGCCGGTATCGATGTCCGGCCGGGGCGCGGCAATGCGCTCGGTGATGACGATAATGCTGCGCTCTGGCGACAATGGCAGAAGTCAGGTGTTGACGATGCGGAAAGTGCTGACGGGCTGGACGTGATGATGCTGGCTGCAGAGCAGATGAACGTCTCGCTGACGTCGGTCTGGCACGCCGTTCGCGGCTGGCACCGTACCCGGGAGATGCAGACGCCCCCTGCCCGGGCGGCGGTAAGGAAAACGGCATGAAATACAGGGTGGTTGCGCCGGGTCTGCGTGCCCCTCACGGCACGCCGCCACAGTGCTGTCAGAAGGCGTTACGCCAGGTTCGCCGCTTCCGTCAGGGGGCGCGTAATTACACCCGGCTTGAGGAAAAAGGGTGTGGTTACTACAAAATCGATCTGGGTCCGTTCTGGCGGCTGCTGAGCCGCAACGAAGGCCGGACATGGCTTCTTCTCAGCCACGAACGCTATAACAGCGCCATACGGAAATAGCGGCATGCCAGTTTGTTTACCCTGCACCCGTACGCGGGTGCAGTACTAAGCATACTGACAGAACAGAACGGCCGCGAGGGTGGCCAGAAAAGGAAGAATAATGACTCTGCCTGCAGAAAGCCTGATAGCTTACACGCTGGACAAGATGAATGCCCGTCTTGCGGCCAACCCCCGGCGGGACGAGGGACGGATACGTAATGGCCTGCTGTTTACCGGCAATGTGCATGATGCCATTCCCCGCCGGCTATTGCTCGATACGCGCCTGTCCCCGCTGGACAAGATGGGCTGGATGATGATCCGCCTGTATGCACAGAATAATGAAGGGGCGGTTTTCCCGAGCTATGACGAACTCCAGCTTCAGCTTGCCTCGCCCGGAAAAGGAAAGGCTTCAAGGGAGACGGTCAGCCGCGTCCTGCTGATGCTGCGAATAACCGGCTGGCTCAGTCTCTGCAAACGCGTGCGGGATGATAAAGGACGGGTGCGGGGTAATATTTACGCCCAGCATGATGAGCCGCTGTCCTTCAGCGATGCGGAAGCGCTCGATCCCCGTTTTCTGGACACAGTGGCAGACGCATGCCTGAGTAAAAACCGCACCGTCAGCCAGACCGCCCGTGACGTTCTTGACGATATCAAAAATGATCCCACCATGCGGCATTACCGCAGCCATCTTGCGCTGATCGAATCGCGCCTTGGCCACCCACAGACAGCCAGCCAGATGGCGAAACGTCACAGCCGGATACCCCATCCTGCACCGGGTTCGGAATCCGGACTCAGTCAGGGCCAGCAAAAAAATGCTGCCAGAATACCGGGTTCGGAAACCGAACTCAGTCCAGAATCGTATGGAAATTCACTGAGTTCGGAATCCGTACTGCCAGTAAAATCAGGTGGTTATGACCGGGTTCGGAAACCGAACCATTACGTACGTAGTATCATACACAGTGTGAATAAAACTACGTACGTACCGGGCAAATCTGTACTGCCTGACAGCCTGAAGGAACTTATCCCGGCAGAAGATCTTGCCATGCTGACCGCCCAGCTGCAGGCGCTGCCTGAGGAGCAGGCGGAACTTGTGCTGCTCAGCCTGCAGAAAGTGATGGCACGTCAGCGGCTCAGTAATCCGGTGGGCTGGTTGCTGGCCGTGATGAAAAAGGCCCGTGAGGGCAGGTTGTATGCGCCCCGTCAGGCTGATGATCTGCCTGAGCGTGCCGCGCAGAAATCCGCCCGGCGTCCTGAACAGCAGCTGTGGAAGCCGGAACCACACACCTCTGCCCGCCCGGTATCAGAGGAAAATATCCGTAATCTGGTCAGGGATATTCGCAGTAAGCTAAAAAGTTGAGCGGAAAAAAATTACCAGTGGTAGCAGTGGCTAAAAAATGTACAGTGCTGCCAGTGGTAGCAGTGACTAAAAAATGTACAGTGCTACCAGTGGCAGCAGTGACTAAAAAATGTACAGTGCTGCCAGTAGCAGCAGTGACTAAAAAATGCACAGTGCTGCCAATGGCAACAGTGACTAAAAAATGTACAGTGCTGCCAGTGGCAGCAGTGGCTAAAAAATGTACAGTGCTGCCAGTGGCAACAGTGGCTAAAAAATGTACAGTGCTGCCAGTGGCAGTAGTGGCTAAAAAACATACAGCACTGCCAGTAGCATCACTGTGTAAAAAACACACACCGCTACCGTTGGCTGTATCTAATTGGTCACCAAAGTTATGTTTTGATTACTTTTGACCAATATTTTCACCTCTCTCAATCAAGAATTCACTTCTTTACGGATCTGGTTTCTTGTTGTCCGGAACATCTTACCTGAAGAGTATCAGTGCCTCGGGTCGAACCTGACCGGGATCTAACAGGAGATGGCTGTATGACTACAGAAAATGAAACGCGAAGCGATAAAGCGGGTGGACTCACCTCCTCCCTGAAAATCGAGATCCACTCAAATTATGCTATCCGTCTCTGGGAAGGTCGCCAGCAATCCCAGTCAAAGGCGGGGGAAAAGAAAGCACGGCATGCCATTATGAGTATGCCACAGGCGATTAAGCGCTCAGGCGTCATCTATCAGGACTCAATTGAAGATAATCCGTGGGCAGATGAGGCGATGTATAAAGTTGAGATGCTTTTGAATGCAGCTGGCGAGCATATCCAGCACCGGGTTGAAGAGCTTGAAGTCATACTGAAGTCTGTTCCCCCCGCGGTATCATTTTCCGATATTGTTTCCACATCACCTCTTAATATAGGCGTGTTCAGCCGCTCCCCGCTGGGTTACAGATGTGTCTGGGTACTCGTCGGCTATGATCAGATGGCGCTTAAAGCATTTCAGGCTGCCCATTATGGTCTTATTTCCCGCAGCCAGCGTGATGAACTACTGAGTCATGGTGCTCACCTCATTCGGAAAGTATATGGCGTTTTGCGACTCTACCGTACCGTCAAAGTAAATCGTTCTGACATTGCAGCCCAAACGCCCGCCTCACTTCAGGCCAAAGAAAAGCTGGGATCACCCGATCCCGAAATCTTCTCTGGTAAGAAGCGTTCTTCTTTTTCTCCTCCTTTACGGAACCCCCTGCCAGAGGAAAAATAATATGATCCGCATATTGTTTCTTACTGCTGCCTTCTCTTTATTAAGCGGGTGCGCAACAACAGACTGGGCTGCGATTAATAAACAGGTCAGTGACACAGCTGCAAACCTGACCAGGACTCTGGGTGGCAGCAGCAGTGGTGAAAGTGGCAGCATGCCGCTGATGAGCCCGGCGGGGCAACAGGCCATGCAGTCCGTCGATAAAACGTTCTCCGTGCCGGTCGATGTGGATACCGCAGCGGCCCGCCTGAAGCGGCATTACAAATTTATCTCCACGCAGGAGCTTGAGGCACTGCGGCAGGCTTCAAATGACGGGGACTGGAAAGCGGCGGCTGAAGATGATGCACATCCGGTCTGGGACGCCATGCCGGGCAGCTACTACAAAATGGGCTCAGACTGGAACGGGCGTGATCACCTGGATATCGAAATCGAGAAAAACGGGTCCGGCAGCAGGCTGTATGTTGTCTATCGCTCCTCGTCATCACAGCGTCTGGCCGGTTCCGGCGTCAAAAAGCTGATGAATGATGTCCGCGCTGTGGCGGCGGGCGAAAAGCGCTGATGCGGGAGGCACTATATGCAACTCTTTTTGTGTGAAAAACCCTCCCAGGCAAAAGATATTGCACGCGTGCTGGGCATCAGCAAGCGGGAGCAGGGCTTCATCAGCGGGGGGGATACCGTGGTGACCTGGGCGATTGGCCACCTGCTCGAAACGGCCAGCCCTGAAGCTTATGGTGAGCAGTATGGCAGACCATGGCGTGCCGATGTTCTGCCTGTACTGCCTGAGGCCTGGAAAATGGTCGTAAAGGAGCAGACAAAATCGCAGTTCACCGTTATCAGTAAGCTCCTTAAAAAGGCATCTGAGGTGGTCATCGCCACCGATGCCGACCGCGAGGGAGAAGTTATCGCGCGTGAGCTGCTGGAATACTGCCGCTACGGTGGCGCGGTGCGACGGCTCTGGTTATCAGCCCTGGATGAGGCCAGTGTGAAGGAAGCACTGAGCAGTATTCTTCCGGGAGAGAAAACAGCCCTGCTGTATGATGCCGGTAAGGGCCGGAGCCAGGCTGACTGGCTTATCGGCATGAACCTGACTCGCCTTTATACTCTCAAAGCCCGTGACTCAGGGGTGTCAGAAGTGCTGTCCGTCGGGCGGGTACAGACGCCGACGCTTGCCATGGTGGTTAACCGGGATAATGAAATCACGTCCTTCGTGCCAAAGCCCTGGTGGCAGGTACATGCGCTTATTGAAAAAGAGGGCGTCCGGTTCCGGGCAGGCTGGGTGCCCGTTGAGCAATACTGTGATGAGGAAAAGCGCTGCATCAATCCCCAGGCTGCCAGGGCGGCGGGGCAGCTGTGTCAGCAGCAGGGCAGGGCTGCGGTACTGGAAGTAACACAAAAGCGGGAGAAAACGGCGGCCCCCCTCTGTTTTGACCTGGGCACCCTTCAGCAGGTCTGTTCCCGAAAATTTGGCATGGGCGCAAATGATGTGCTCGCTATTGCCCAGTCACTTTACGAAACCCACAAAGCGACCACCTACCCCCGTACAGACTGCGGTTTCCTGCCGACATCGATGCAAAAAGAAATACCCGACGTTCTGGCGGCAGTGGCAAAATCCGATCCCGCTGTGGCCCCGGTACTGAATCAGCTGGACAGGCAGTTTGTCTCGCGTGTATGGAATGACAAGAAAATCACCGCGCACCATGCCATCATTCCCACCCGGCAGGCATTTGATATGTCGCGCCTCAGCGCCGATGAGCTGAAGGTCTACCAGCTGATTCGCCAGCATTATTTCGCCCAGTTCCTTCCGCTGCAGGAATCTGACGTGACGGAGGCATCCTTCAATATAGGTGGTCAGCTGTTCCGTACACACGGGAAAGTCAGTGTGGTGACAGGCTGGAAGTCATTGTTCCAGGCTGAAAAAGATGACGATGAAGAGGAAGCCGACGGTGACAGTATGGCGCTGCCGGCGCTGGCAAAAGGGGATATTTGCGCGGTCACCGGTGCTGAGGTTAAGGATATGAAAACCAGTCCGCCCAAACCGTTCACGGAGGGGACGCTGATTGCGGCCATGAAGAACGCGGCCAGTTTCGTCAGTGACCCGAAGCTGAAGAAAGTGCTGCGTGATAACGCCGGTCTGGGCACAGAGGCGACGCGAGCGGGCGTGCTGGAAACCCTCTTCAAACGACACTATCTGGAGAAAAAAGGGAAGCACATCCACTCAACGAAGATGGCCCGTGAACTGATTGCTGCGCTGCCGGAAACGCTGACGAGTCCGGGTATGACTGCCCTGTGGGAGCAGGCACTGGATGATATTTCTCAGGGGAAAATGTCGCTTGCCACCTTTATGCAAAAGCAACTGCAGTGGACGCGTCACCTTGTCGAAAAAGGCCGCCAGGATAGTGTGAAAATCACTGCTCCCGTCACACCTCCCTGCCCGCTGTGCAAGGGGCCTACGCGTAAACGAAAGGGTAAAAAAGGGGATTTCTGGAGTTGTACGCGTTACCCGGACTGCAAGGGTATTATTAACACCAACGGGAAAAAGACCACAAAGCGTAAAAAAGCAGCAACAGGGACAAAAACCGAATCATCAACTCCGTGAAGAGTTATTTCACTGTACAACACCGGGTCGGGTTCTGCTAATGTGACTACGCTTCGATATGTACTCCCTTGCCGGAGGCAGCCAGATTAACTTTAACGGGATTGATCTGGCAACCGGCACAACAGTTTGCCATCGCACATCTGGCAGGAACTGTAAGACGCATGCGCTCCGTGAAAACCGCGTCGGGAACGGATCCCCGGAGTAGTGAGATACTTTAAGGTCTGGTACAGCCCTCACGGCGTTGCTTATGCAACGCCGTTTTCATTTGCCTGTCTTATATACCGGTTGACACATGGCTTGTTTGGTTTAAAAATCAACAGTGCTTACCGCTGTTTTTTACAGCCAGCCAAAGTTTCAGCAGTCTGAGAGAAACGCCTTCGGGTGACTGCCATCTAACGTTTCACCGGTCTGAGAGAAACACCTTCGGGTGACCGGAAAATCCTCGCAGCCTGAGAGAGGATACCTGCGGGTGGTAAATTCGTTTAACCTCTGGAAACGAATGTCACTGCACAGTGACTGAGGTCCTTTCAACATATCAGACTCTCAGGATTCAGCTGATCCTGACCCCCGACGGGAAACCACTCCCGTCAGGGCAGATGGTTTCTCCGTCGTACCTTTTTTTACCTCCATGGAGAAAACATCATGTCTGCAAACAATACTTCTGCATCTGCAAAATCTGAGTACTTCAACCTGACTATCAAAGGCATCGGGTATCTCAGCAACATCCGCCAGGTTAACCATCAGAATGGCTCGTTTCTCAGCTGCGTAATCAATGCACTGAGTGGTCCGACTGATAATCCGGCCTACGTCCGTTTTGACATTTCTGTCGCAGGTAAAGAGGCTACCAGCCTCATCGCCCGCTGCCAGAAAGCCGTCGATGAAGACAAAAAAGTCCTGCTGGGCTTTAACCTGAGTAACCCGTCCACGGACATATTTACGCTGAACAAGGGCGAGCATGCTGGCGAACAGCGTGTCAGTCTGAAAGCCCGCCTGATAAAGGTGGACTGGATCAAAATAGGCCAGGACATGGTTTACAAGACTGAAAAATCTGACTCCGTGCCGCCGCAGAATGGCTCTGCCGCACAACAAAGCTACGCAGAAAACTCATTCTGATGCGCACCTGACACACCCCGTTCGCGGGGTGTTTCTTTATTCTTAACAGGAGAAATGATTATGTCCTCACGCGGCGTTAACAAGGTGATTCTTGTCGGTAATCTCGGTCAGGATCCTGAAGTGCGTTATATCCCCAACGGCAGCGCAGTTGCCACCCTTTCGCTGGCCACGTCTGAGAGCTGGCGCGACAAGCAGTCCGGTGAACAGAAAGAAGTGACCGAATGGCACCGGGTGGTTATTTTCGGCAAGCTGGCAGAAATTGCGGGTGAATATCTGCGCAAAGGCTCCCAGGTTTACATCGAGGGCCAGCTGCGCACACGCAAATGGACCGATCAGTCCGGCCAGGAGAAATACACCACAGAGGTGGTGGTTAACATTGGTGGCACCATGCAGATGCTTGGCGGCCGCCAGTCCGGCAGCGGACAGAATACGTCTTCCCGGAATGACTGGGGGCAGCCACAGCAACCTTCTGGACCGACTCACAGCGGGCAGGCTTCAGGCAGCAGTGCCGGTGCACCACCGATGGACTTTGACGATGATATACCGTTCATTGGCTTCGGTTATGGTGTACCAAAATCGGCAATCCATGCACTCTGAATTAACGGGGCTTTGACTGTAATGACTGTCTCTGACAAACTTCAGGAAGCAACTTTTTTTGTTGCATCTTATGCTATCTCCGGAGCATATCTGTTCCGGCGGTTTCTTCACTTTTTGACTAACGGAGGCTTGTATGGGCGCACGTTACGATTCAGATGTTGTTGCCTGGGCCAGTGAACAGGCAGCTTTACTGCGTGCCGGAAAGCTCAGTCAGATTGATATTGAGAACATCGCCGAGGAGATTGAAGACGTGGGCAAAAGTGAAAAGCGTGAGCTGGCCAGCCGTATGGCTGTCTTACTGGCCCACCTACTTAAATGGAAGTTTCAGCCAACCCATCGTGGTAAAAGCTGGGAGTTAACCATTAAAGGACAGCGTGATTTGATTGTGCGTCGTCTTAACAAGACGCCGAGCCTCAAAAATGCGCTTTCTGATCCTGAATGGCTTGCGGATGTCTGGTTTGACGCCCGCGCCGATGCTTCTAAAGAAACCGGTATTGGTCTCGATATCTTCCCTGAGGACAGCATCTGGACAACAGATACAATTCTCAGCAGCGAATTCTACCCGGACTGATTACTGTCTGGTTCACCGCAACGCCATCCTTTTGGGTGGCGTTTTTTTTCATCCACGGAAAATCAGTTGTTAATTGAGTGAAACCGGACCGATTCCGCACAGTGAGGGCTGTTTTATCACTGTACAGGAAAATTCCGGATGAAACGTCACACCTCTCACAACGTATTTTCACCAGGCAGGCTTGTTGCGGCTCTTCCTCTGCTGTTTCTTGCGGGCTGTGTTTCCCAGCCGCAAAAGCTGCAACAGCGTGCGCCTGCCGACCCGACACCCGGCACCACCGTCACCCGCAACGTTCAGCCGGTCTCGCCGGACGAGTACGCGCGGACGCCGGAAGTGGTGCGCTATGATCGTTATCTGCTGGTCAGCACCGATCCGCAGGCGGCCCAGCGCGACCCTCTTTCCCAGATCATTGATATCCGCATTCCGTCATCCCTGCATCCTACTGTGGCGGATGCGCTGCGTTACGCCCTGCGCCAGTCCGGTTATTCCCTGTGTGCGACGGGCTCTGCCAACGGTGTGCTTTACCGCCAGGCATTGCCGGCGGTCCAGTACCAGCTGGGCCCGATGCGCCTGCGTACTGCCCTGCAGGTCCTGGCCGGTCCGGCCTGGCAGCTTGAGGTGGATGATGTACAGCGGGTGGTCTGCCACAGCCTGCGCGACGGCTACCAGCTGCCTGCCTCCCAGCTTCCGCCGCCGGACAGCACCTGGTCCACGCCTGCGCCGTCAGCAGTGTCACAACCGGCCATCAGCGCCCCGCAGTCCATCCCCGTTAAACCTGTCAGCGGAGGGTTTCTGAGAAAATGAGCGAACAGCAACCCTTCCATTCGGACCCTGCGCCGGCCCGTAAAAGATTCAGCTGGCGTCCCGGCCGCCGCTTCATCCTGGGCACTGCCGGTGGTGTGGCGCTGGCCGGCATTCTGGCGCTGGGCTACACCGCCTTCACACTGGGCATCTCGAATCTCGACGAACGCCTGACGCGTCTTGAATCGCAGGGCAGTACCGCGGCCTCTGCTGAGACGGTCGCGACCCTGCAGTCTGACGTGACCACGCTCAGCACAGGTCTGCAGGACACGCGGAAAAATCTCGGCGAAGTGCAACAGCGGCTCAGCGCTGTTACGAAACAGACCGGCAGCGATGACGCCGTGCGTCAGTCATTGCGAACCCTTCAGGAGGCACAGCAGGGGCTGGAAACCCGCCTGAGTGCGCTCACTGAGCAGCTGGCAGCGCTGAAAACACACCCCGCACCGGCCGCGCCTGTCGCCGCACCGGTCAAAAAAACTGAACCTGCGGCAAAAAAGCCCCGTCCCGCTGACACACGTCGTGCTGCTCCGTCCCTTCGCGTGGTCCGCAGCGCGCCTTTTGTGCTGACAGGCGTGGAGACGCGGGGGAATGATTCCTGGGCGGCCATCGCCCCCCGGGGTTACAGCAGCCTGTCGCAGGTGGCCCTGGTCGGAGAGGGCGAAACCGTGGCCGGATGGACGCTGGTGAGTGCCGGTTATGGTGAGGCGACGTTTCGGGTTAACGGCCGCCTGACCGTGCTCAGAGCAGAATAACGGAGCGAATGATGAAACTGAAACATACCTTTTTAGCCGCCATGTTGCTGAGTTCCCTGGCCCAGGCCGCGACCTCATCAGGGCAGACGGATGTCAGCCGGCAGGAATCAACACAACGGGCGGACTCCGCACAACAAAACCTGCAGCAGCAGGCCGGTCAGTGGGGACTGAGTGCAGACGATTATCAGCGGTATCAGCAGCTGATGAAGGGACCCCGGGGTATCCAGTCGCCGGGGCTCGATCCGCTTTCCACCCTCGGTATCGAGGCGCAGACACCGGCAGAGCGCCGTAAGTTTGCGGAAAAGTGGGTGAAGGAAGAGTTTGACCGCACCCAGAAGGAGCTTGATTTCCAGCGCGAGGTGAACGCGGCCTGGCAGCGCCTGTATCCGGGCACACTGCCGGTCAATATGGGGAACGCCTCCGGCGTGGCGCACGACAGCGGTGGCCGGCTGGCGCTGTTCGTCAGGTCAGAGGACTGCGCCACCTGCGACGCGAAACTGTCTGCCGTGCTGGCTGACAACCGGCCGGTTGACATCTATCTGGTCGACAGCCAGGGCAGTGATGATGTGCTGCGCAACTGGGCGCGGGACCATCACATTCCCGTGGAAAAGGTGCGTAAGCGACAGGTCACGCTGAACCACGACGGTGGCCGGTGGATGCGCTTTGGTAACGGCCTGATGCCGGTATTACTGCAGCAGGCGGGAGATGGTAAATGGGCAATCGCAGCATTCTGACCGGAGCGCTGGCGCTGGGCTTACTGATGGCCGCCGTCCCTGACGGCCATGCTGACCAGACGGTGCCGGAGGGTTACGTCCGCGTGGCCATGGCGCACGGCGTGCCCCCGGAAGCGCTTTACTCGGTCTCCCTGAGTGAGTCATCGCGCAAACTTCCCCGCGGCGTGCGGCCCTGGCCCTGGACCATTAATGTGGCAGGCAAAGGGTATCGCTATGAGACGCGCCTGCAGGCCTGGCAGGCGCTGCAGGTTTTTATGAAGCGTCACCCGCTGAAGCGCATCGATGTGGGTATTGCCCAGGTCAATCTGGGCTGGAACGGTCATCATTTTGCCTCGACGTGGGAGGCGTTTGACCCCTACATCAACCTGAACGCCGCCGCCACCATTCTGCGTGAGTGCTGGGCGCGTAAGCCCGGCAGCTGGCTGGATGCGGCCGGCTGCTACCACCATCCCGCAGGTGGTCAGCCTGCTGCACGTTACCGCGCCATCGTGAGCGGGCATCTGGCAAAAATCAGCCCTGTCCCCCGCATTTCTGCGCCGACAGCGGCAGCGCCCCGTTCGGTTGCTGCGCTCACCCCCGATCCAGGCTTTGTCTGGACTGAACCCGGGAGATAACCCTGATGAAAATGCTTTCGTTACTGCTTTTTTCCCTCCTTCCCCTGACCGGGCATGCTGAACTGAACGTCATTGCTGACCTGGGCGGTCAGGATGCCGCCCCGTACTTTGAGGCCGTTAATAAACAGCCCGGCATGAGTACGGAAGAGATCGCATCTTCCCCCCCGTCACTCGTGGTGCAGGGCGAGGCCGCCATGCTGCCGGTATTCACGCCGGAGTTGCGGCCGGGCAGCGTGGCCGACCGGCCGCTGCAGTTGCCCGGCATCGGGGCGTTGTTTCTTCTCGGGGATGATGCCCTGTCCCGTGACTGGCTGAAGGCCAATGCCGGCGCGTTGTCTGAACAGCATGCGGCCGGGATGATCGTCAACGTCGCGGACATGGCTGCCGTGCGCGAGCTGCGCGAGCTGGCCCCCGGAGTCAGTCTGGCCCCGGCTTCCGGCAGCGAGCTGGCCCGTCGCCTGCAGATTGCGCATTATCCGGTACTCATCACCGATACCGGCCTGACGCAGCAGGTGAGGCCGTAATGGTCGCGACACCGCTCAACGGTCTGCTGACAGGTCACTCCGCAGGGATTGCCATGCTGGTCATCCTGTTCCTGGTGGTGATGGCCTTTCTCAACCTGCGCCGTCGTGAGTGCGCCAGCACCCGTCGTCACCGGCGATACCGGGCAACAGCGGACCGAGTACTGAATAAGCTGACCCGCCTGCCGGGGGATGCACAGCGCCTGACTTATCTGCGCAAAATCAGCCCCTATGTCTTTGAAGAGCTGTTGCTCTCTGCCTTTGAACGCCAGGGGCTGACCGTGGTGCGCAATGCCTCCTACAGCGGTGACGGCGGCCTTGATGGCCAGGTCATCATCGACGGTGAGCACTGGCTTATCCAGGCCAAACGGTACAGCCGTGCTGTTTCCCCCGCACATGTTGAGGACTTCGACCGGCTTCTCCTGCAGTCCGGCCGCCGGGGGCTGTTTATCCACACGGGCCGCACCGGGAAAATGAGCCGCACCCTTCGTACGGCGTCACCGCGCCTGCGCATCATCAGCGGGCAACGCCTGCTGGCCATTCTCGCCGGGCAGGACGTCCGGCAGTACCTCTGAGGAATCATTTATGAATATCATCGTGAACAGCCTGCGCTACGCGTTGTGGCTTGTGTTCTGTTTATTCCGTCATGCCGTGGTCCTGCCTGCCGCTTTCGGCGGTGTAATTCTGCTCGCCTGGATTGTCCTGGGCCATCCGGTCCGTGACCTTAACGACCAGCTGCAGAAGGAGGCAACGGCATGGCGCACCGCGCCGCCCGGACACTACATGTGGGAGGAATGCCCGGCACCTGATAATGCGGCTCCGCCTGAAGCAAAGCCGGCAGCCTGTACCGTCACAGCCGTCTCCACAGAAACCGCGGCGAACAATTACCTGCGGTCATTGCGGGCCGTATGGATTGTTTTTCTCTTTCTGTCGAATGTTCTGTATGTGCTCTGGCGCTTACTGGCGAATGCCCTGCATTACCACTGTCTGCCCCGCAGGGAAGCCGGCTCCGCAAAGGGGACGTATACCCGCAGGGCCGACGGTAAAATCATAAAGGAGACAGACGATGAGTAACCGATACGTTATTGAAGCCCTGTTGCGCCCGGCCGTGGAGCTGAATACCGCCGTGGTGTCGGGCATGGCGGCGTATGTCTGTGTGCAGGCACCCTGGGCTGTCGCCCTGGCTCCGTCTGTCAGCTATGTCACTGCCGCCGGGTTTGCGGCGCTGGCCGTCACCCGCACCCATCAGGGGATGAAGATTATTCGCTACCGCCGGAATCTCCGCCGCCTGCCGCGCTATGTCATGAGTACTAAACAGATCCCCGTCAGCCATCGTCGCCTGTTTCTCGGCCGGGGGTTCCGCTGGACCCAGAAACACACCCAGCGCCTGCAGGATACGCTCCGCCCGGAAGTGGCCCGCTATCTGCAGCCGAACCGCTTTTACCAGGGCGCGCGTCAGCTTGAATTGCTGACAGAACATCGTCTGCCCTGGCTGGGAAAGCTGCTGAGTGCCGACACGCCGCTGAACCCGGTGCGGCCATTACCGCCGGTGGGCGGGAATCCGGCGCTGCACGGCATCGAACCCGACGAAAAAGACGTCACGCTGGCTCTGGGGGAGCGCGTTGGTCATACGGTGGTGTACGGCACCACGCGCGTCGGTAAGACCCGGCTGGCAGAGCTGCTGGTCACCCAGGATATCCGGCGGGGTGAAGTCACCATCGTGTTTGATCCGAAAGGCGACGCAGACCTGATGAAACGCGTCTGGGCAGAGGCCCACCGGGCCGGGCGCGGGGATGAGCTGTATATCTTTCATCTCGGCTGGCCTGAAATGTCAGCCCGTTATAATGCCGTCGGGCGTTTTGGCCGCGTGTCAGAGGTGGCGTCCCGCGTGGCCGGACAGCTGTCGGGTGAGGGGAACAGCGCGGCATTCCGCGAATTTGCCTGGCGGTTCGTCAACATCATCGCCCGTGCGCTGGTCGCCCTGGGGGAACGCCCTGACTACACGCTGATTATGCGCTACGTGAACAATATCGCCGATCTCTATATCCGCTATGCGGAAAAAATCATCCAGGCGCAGTTGCCCTCCCTGCAGACGCAGATTGAGAATAATCAGCAGGTGCTGGGCGAGGACGACGTGCCCCGCAACATGCAGGGGCAGCCGGATGCGTTACGCATCTGGGCCATTGAGGTTGCGCTGAGTTCAGAGGAAGGTAAGAAGCTCTATGATCCCATCCTCGACGGGCTGCGGTCAGCAGTGCGTTATGACCGCACTTACTTTGACAAAATCGTGGCCTCCCTGCTGCCGTTGCTGGAAAAGCTGACCACTGGCAAGACCGCTGAACTGCTGGCCCCTGACTATCTCGATATGGATGACTCACGGCCCATATTTGACTGGGAGCAAATCATCCGTAAAAAGGCCGTGGTCTATGTGGGGCTTGATGCGCTCAGTGACAGTATGGTAGCGAGCGCGGTCGGTAACTCCATGTTCGCCGATCTGGTGAGTGTGGCCGGGCACATTTATAAACACGGCATCAATGCGGGCCTGCCGGGCGGGAAAGAAGGGAAGTCCCTGATTAACCTGCACTGCGATGAGTTTAACGAGCTGATGGGGGATGAGTTTATTCCTCTTATCAACAAAGGGGGCGGTGCCGGCATGCAGGTGACGGCCTATACCCAGACATCTTCTGATATTGAAGCCCGCATCGGGAATGCGGCCAAGACGGCCCAGGTACAGGGTAACTTTAACAACCTGATTATGCTGCGCGTCAGGGAGAACCGCACCGCTGAGCTGCTGACCACGCAGCTGCCGCAGGTGGAGATTTACACCAAAACGCTGGTCTCCGGGCACCAGGACACGGCCGATGTCAACGCAGACCAGGACTTCACCTCCAGCACCCAGGACCGCGTCGGGACGGTAAAAGTCCCGCTGCTGGAGCCGGCTGATATCGTGACGCTGCCGAAAGGGCAGGCGTTTGCCCTGCTGGAAGGCGGGCAGCTGTGGAAAATCCGCATGCCGCTGCCTGCCGGGGATGCTGATGATGTGCTGATGCCGGAAAGTATTGAGAAAATAGCGGAGGAGATGCGGCGCAGCTATCACAGCGGCGAATCCTGGTGGCGGGACGGTCCGGCCCTGAACGTGCCGGTCACAGGAGGGGGAGAATGGTTGAGGTAAAACGTCCCCCACAGCAGCAGACGCTGCCGGAGCGCAAACACGGCATGCTGTATAACCTGCTCTGGGGCTGGCCATGGGCCCTGGTGGGCGTGGTGCTGTCCTCGCTGCTGCTGAGCCTGCTGATTGAATATATCGGCATCGCCTTCTTCTGGCCGGAAGCCGGGGCGGCGCACAGTGAAGCGGTCATGAACACCGAGCTGGGGTGGCTGTCCACAGAGTTCACCCGCAGCCTGCTGCTGTCTGAGCCATCGGTGACGGTTGTGCGCTGGGTGAGTACCGCCTATCAGTGGGCCTTTGTGGACAGTGGCTTCCTGGACTGGGTCCGGCAGCAGTATGCACACCAGATGCACAGTGACAATGCCGTCACCCGGGAAATCAACAGCTGGAGCGGCTGGCTTGCCGGCTACCTGCGTGAATACCTGCTGGCCACGGTGTGGATAAGCATCATTACCCTGGTACGCGTCACCATCCTGGTGCTGTCCGTGCCGCTGTTTGTGCTGGTCGTGGTGGTGGCGCTGGTTGAGGGGCTGGGGCGGCGTGATCTGCGGCGGTACGGGGCGGGGTATGAAAGTTCGTTTGTCTATCACCATGCCAAAAAGCTGGTCAGACCGGCCGCTGTGGTGCCCGCCATGCTGTACCTTTCCTGGCCCACGGCAGTCTACCCGAACTTGCTGTTGTTGCCGGCGGCTGTCCTGCTGGGGATCGCCGTGACCGTGACCACGGCTTCGTTCAAGAAGTATCTTTAAATCAGGGCTGGACGGAGGCGTGCAAAACGTGTTTTGCGCGCCTGCCGTCAGCAGACAAGCCATGAAACGACTGTTCATGGCGCGTCAGTATCAGTGAACCGCCAATCCTGTAAGCTCATCCCCCACGCAGCACTGACCTGCAACTAATTTTGAAATTCCTGCTCAGGTTTATCGCTGACCTGGCGCTCTCCCTTCCGCATCCTGTCCGCACCCCTTAATCCTTCTGGAGGTGCGTATGAACTCAAGTCGTCCGGCTATGTGGCACAACCATCGTGTCCCGGGCATCACCGGCCTGCTGCTGCTGACCTTTCTGGCGTCAGCTACTGCACAGGCATCCGAGAAAGACGAGCTTGCGTCTGTTCAGCGTCAGCTGGACCAGGTTCAGGCGTCGCTTGAACGGGCCCGCGTGGCGGCAGCACAGGCCGACCCGGCTGACCGTGGCCGTTTTTTCTTTGATTACCGTCAGGCCACATCCGATCTCAACACCATCCGCAGCGGCATTGACCGCT
>NZ_CAJYMB010000130.1 GCF_913775985.1 uncultured Pluralibacter sp.
CGCTCAACGGCGTTCAGTAGCCCGATGCCCCCCGCCTGGATCAGATCGTCAAGCTCGACGTTGGCCGGAAGCCGCACCTGCAGGCGCAGCGCCTCGTGCCGCACCAGCGGGATATAGCGCTGCCACAGCGAGTGTTTATCCATTACACCGTCCGCGGTGTAGAGTGATGGCATGGTAAACAGCCCTGCAATAGATGAGTTATCGGCACGATTATCCGTTTCTGCAGCACTTTTTAATGGGCGGAATAGTGGGGAAAAGGTGGGGCTATTTAGCAGGTAGGGCTCATAAAAAACCCCGCCGCAGCGGGGTCAATAGCGGTCAGGCGATTAGCCCTGCAGCAGGGAGAGGATCTGCTGCGGCACCTGGTTGGCTTTAGAGAGCACGGAGTTGCCGGCCTGCTGGATGATCTGCGCTTTCGACATGTTCGACACTTCGGTGGCGTAGTCGGCGTCCTGAATGCGGGACTGGGCTTCAGACAGGTTGGTGGTGGTGTTGTTCAGGTTAGTGACCGCGGAGGTCAGCTGGTTCTGCACGGCGCCGAGGGAGGAGCGGAATCCATCAACGATGGCGATGGCGGAATCAAGAGTTTTAAGTGGATTGGCCGTTGCTGCTCCCGTAACCTCGTCAGTACTCTTAGTGACAGTCGCTTTTGCAGGTTTTCCATCAGCCGCATCAGTAACTGCCACCGTGGCTTTAAGATATTTGCCCTCATCACTCTTGACTGCATACTGCGTAGCGCCGCTAGCATCCGTATACGAAAGCAGTTCAACTTGTTTAGGATCTGTAGCTGCGCCATCCGTAATATTTGCAGCTGATATTGCCCCCCCTTTGCTGTCCATCAATTTAGCAGCGGTAAAGTCGCTTTTTCCTGAGACCGTAAAATTATCAAGGCCTAAACTGGTAGAATCAATTTTTTGAAGATTAATATCAATGGTCTGCCCATCATTGGCACCAACCTGAATACTTAACTTAGTTTTGTCCCCGGCCAGCACATTAACGCCGTTAAATTGAGTCTGTTTAGAAACGCGATCAATTTCACCAAGACGTGATTTTATTTCATCCTGGATAGAAGAGAGATCGGAATCCGTATTAGTCCCCGTTGACGCCTGCACCGTCAGCTCACGCACGCGCTGCAGGTTGTTGTTGATTTCGGACAGCGCGCCTTCGGTGGTCTGCGCCAGAGAGATCCCGTCGTTAGCGTTACGCGCCGCCTGGGTCAGGCCCTTGATGTTAGAGGTGAAGCGGTTAGCAATCGCCTGGCCCGCCGCGTCGTCTTTGGCGCTGTTGATGCGCAGGCCGGAAGAGAGGCGCTCGATAGAGGTGGCCAGCGCAGACTGGTTTTTATTGATGTTGTTCTGGGTGATCAGCGAAAGGCTGTTGGTATTAATGACTTGTGCCATGATTACGGTTCCTGTTATTCAAGTCGATGATGAGGAGTTGGGTTTCCACCCTCGGCGCAATCGCCGTCAGTGTGGTTATCGTCGCCCCGCCCGCAACCTTTAGGATTATTTTCGCCGCCGCCCAAATAATTTGTAATGCGCAAAAATAGCGCGCTATTCCGGCTATAAAAAAAATGCCCGCCCTCTAAACTTTCCGCCACTCCCGCCGATAACCCCGGTATCCGTTTTACGCGTCAAAGGAATAAACATGGCAAGTATCTCCTCGCTGGGCGTTGGTTCAGGGCTCGATCTAAACTCCACGCTGTCGCAAATTGAAGCGGTTGAAAAGGCGTCACTGAAGCCTATCTCCGCGCAGCAGTCCTCCTATACTGCAAAGCTCAGCGCCTACGGCTCGCTAAAAAGCGCCCTTACCGCCTTTCAGACCGCCAACAGCGCGCTGAAAAACAGCGGCCTGTTTGCCGCCACCGCCGCCAGCAGCAGCGCCTCGGCGTTTACCGCCACCACCGGCAGCGGCGCGATTGCCGGGAAATACACCATTAGCGTCTCCCAGCTGGCGCAGGCGCAGACGCTCACCAGCAAAACGGCGCAGGGCGATACAAAAACCGCCCTCGCCTCCGCAGACAGCGTGCTGACCATTCAGCAGGGCGGCGATAAAAAGCCGGTGGAGATTAATATCAGCGCAGCCAACTCCTCCCTGAGCGGCATTCGCGATGCCATTAACGGCGCGAAAGCCGGGGTCAGCGCCAGCATTATTAACGTCGGTAATGGGCAATATCGCCTCTCTGTAACCTCGGACACCACCGGTAAAGACAATGCCATGACCCTGAGCGTCAGCGGCGACACGGCCCTGCAGGGCTTTCTCGGCTACGACGCCCAGGGCGCAGGCGGGATGGAAGAGTCAGTCACCGCCCAGAACGCAAAGCTGAAAGTTAACAATATCGATATCGAAAACAGCAGCAACACCATCAGCGACGCGCTGGAAAACATCACCCTCAACCTGAATGACGTTACTACCGGCAACCAGACGCTAACCGTCACCAAAGACACCTCCAAAGCCGAAAAAGCGGTCAACGACTGGGTGACCGCCTACAACGCGCTGCAGGATACCTTTGCTTCGCTGACTAAATTTACCGCGGCCGAAAAAGGCGCTGACACGCAGAATGCCAGCAACGGCGCGCTGCTGGGCGACTCCACGCTGCGCACCATTCAGACTCAGCTAAAGAGCGTGCTCGGCGCCGCCAGCGGCAGCGGCGCGTTTAAATCCCTGACGCAGCTGGGCATCACCTCTGACGCCACCAGCGGCAAGCTGAGCGTCGACGGCGACAAGCTTAAATCGGCCCTGACCAAAGATGCGGCGGGCGCGGCGGCGCTGATTGTCGGTGACGGGAAAGGGACCGGCGTGAGCACTGTTCTCGACAAGAATCTGACCGGCTGGCTGTCGAAAACCGGTATCGTGCAGGCCGCCACCGACGGCGTGAGCAAAACCCTGAACAACCTGACCCAGCAGTACAACGCCGCCAGCGACCGCATTGATGCCACGATGGCGCGCTATAAGGCGCAGTTCACCCAGCTCGACGTTCTGGTGAACTCCCTGAATTCCACCAGCAGCTACCTGACCCAGCAGTTTGACAATACCAGCAAAAAATAACCGTTACTGATTAACGAGGAGAGACGATGTACGGCGCAAAAAGCACCCAGGCCTATGCCCGCGTTGGGATTGAGAGCGCAGTGATGAGCGCCAGCCAGCCGCAGCTGGTGACGATGCTGTTTGACGGCGCGCTCAGCGCGCTGGTGCGCGCCCGCCTGTATATGCAGGAGGGCAACATCGCGGGCAAGGGCCAGTCCCTGTCAAAAGCGATCGATATTATCGACAGCGGCCTGCGGGTCAGCCTCGATGAGGAGAGCGATGACGCCCTGACCCAGAACCTGATCGCGCTGTACGCGTACATGGTCAGGCGCATGCTGCACGCCAATCTGCACAATGACGTCGCCGCCGTTGAAGAGGTGGAAACCTTGCTGCGCAATATTGCCGACGCCTGGAAAGACGTTGCCACCCCGCCCACTCTGACTCAGGACGCCGTATAAATGGCCAATGCACCGACGCTGTACACGCTTTATCAACAGCTGCTGACCCAAAGCCACGGGATGCTGATGCTGGCCCGTGCCGCCCAGTGGGACAGCCTTATCGCCTGCGAAATGGAGTATGTCAGTGCGGTGCACCATGTGGTGCAACACGCGGAGGATTACCCGCCTTCGGAGGCGCTCCAGCAGCAGATCCGCCCGCTGCTGCGCGCCATCCTCGACGCCGAGCAGCAGATAAAAATGCTGCTGCAGGCGCGCATGGAGGAGCTGGCCGGGCTGGTCAATCAGTCAGGCCGCCAGAAATCGGTACTCAGCGCCTACGGCAGCCAGGGCGGCAACGTGCTGGTACCGCAGGAGAGCCGCGATCCGGGCACCCTGTAACACCAACAGCAGGAAGTGCTGCCCGACAGGCGCTTTCTGAGAGTGTCATCCATACTAGAGTCTCCCTGATATGGAGATTCTGGTATGCGCAACCCCACCCTTCTGCAATGTTTTCACTGGTATTACCCTACCGGAGGCGAGCTGTGGCAGGAAGTCGAAGCCCTCGCCCCCAACCTGAATGAAATCGGCATTAACATGATCTGGCTCCCCCCGGCTTACAAAGGCGCTTCCGGCGGCTATTCCGTAGGCTATGACAGCTACGATCTGTTCGATCTGGGTGAATTCGATCAGAAGGGTTCCGTCGCCACCAAATACGGCGACAAAAAGCAGCTGCTGGCGGCTATCGACGCGCTGAAAAAAAATCAAATTGCGGTGCTGCTGGACGTGGTGGTCAACCACAAAATGGGCGCCGATGAGAAGGAGCACATTAAGGTTCAGCGGGTAGACGAACAGGACCGCACGCAAATTTCGGACGAGGTCATCGACTGCGAAGCGTGGACCAAATACACCTTCCCGGCCCGCGGCGGCCAGTATTCGAAGTTCGTCTGGGACTACAAGTGCTTCAGCGGCGTCGATCATATCGAAAATCCCGACGAGGACGGCATTTTCAAAGTGGTGAACGACTACACCGGCGACGGCTGGAACGAGCAGGTGGACGGCGAAATGGGCAACTTCGACTACCTGATGGGCGAGAATATCGATTTTCGTAACCGGGCGGTGACTGAAGAGATCAAATACTGGGCCCGCTGGGCGATGGAGCAGACCGGCTGCGGCGGCTTCCGGCTCGATGCGGTGAAGCATATCCCGGCCTGGTTTTATAAAGAGTGGATCGAGCACGTGCAGGAAGTGGCTCCGGAGCCGCTGTTTATCGTCGCCGAGTACTGGTCCCACGACGTGGAGACGCTGCAAAACTACATCAATCAGGTTGACGGCCAGACCATGCTGTTCGACGCCCCGCTGCAGATGCACTTCCACGATGCTTCGCGCATGGGCCGCGAATACGATATGAGCCAGATTTTTACCGGCACTCTGGTTGAGGCCGATCCGTTCCACGCGGTGACGCTGGTCGCCAACCACGACACCCAGCCGCTACAGGCGCTGGAAGCGCCGGTGGAGGCCTGGTTCAAACCGCTGGCCTACGCCCTGATCCTGCTGCGGGAAAACGGCGTGCCGTCGGTATTCTACCCGGACCTGTTCGGCGCCAGCTACGAAGACACCGGCGGCGACGGTAACACCTACAGCATCGACATGCCGGTGATTGCCCAGCTGCACGAGCTGATTGATGCCCGCCAGCGCTTCGCCCACGGCGTGCAAACCCTGTTTTTCGATCATCCGAACTGCATCGCCTTCAGCCGCAGCGGCACCGATGAAGCACCGGGCTGCGTGGTGGTGCTGTCAAACGGCGACGACGGAGAGAAAACCATTGCGCTGGGAGAAAATTACGCCAGCAAGCGCTGGGTCGATTTCCTCGGCAACCGGGAAGAGACGGTGGAAACGGATGAGAGCGGAACCGGGGTATTCACCTGCCCGGGCGGCAGCGTCAGCGTGTGGGTGCTGGAGGACGTACTGCAATAACCTGAATAGCGTTTAGGGATGACAAAGGGCCTTCCCGCGGGAGGGCCCTTTCTTTTCAGGGACGCTTACGGCAGCGGAGAAGCCAGCGGATTCTTCTGCAGATAGTCGGCGCACTCCAGCGTCGGCCTGTCGACGCGCTTGAGCGTCATCCGGTCGTACTTGATGCGCCCGCCGTCGCTGTCAATGTCGTACACGTCGAGCTTGTTGGTGACGTTGTAAAAGTCATCGCCCTGCTTCATCAGCTTGCCCGGCAGCGCAATCACCCGCTGCCACTGGCGGCAGTCAAGAGTATCGCCCTGCGGCGTGATCACCAGCGTTGCGATCGCCTCAGGGCTCACCATTGCGCTCTGCGGTCCCGCAGACTGCCAGTAGCCCGCCAGGCCGGCCGGGGCCTGCGCCTTTACTACGTTATGATAGTTGTCCACCTGGACACAGCCGGACAGCGCCAGCAGCGCGCCGAGAATTGCCACTTTCTTCATTGCTTATCCTGAGAAAATCGGGAAAAAAAATATTGTGGCATTAAAGCATTAACGCTTCCAGCCCTGTTTCTGCGCAATGCGCGCGCGGCGTGACACAATCGCCAATATAGACGTCGCATTAACGCAGGCTGCAGAAGGGATCGTCCGTGTGATGAGAACAGGCATGCTAAATGAGATTGGGCGTTTGTCCTGAATAAAGCGAACGGTAAATGCAGATGGATAAATAAACCGATGACCGGGCGCAGGCCGCTCACCGGAAAAAAAAGCGCCGGATAGTCTCCGGCACCCGACACTACTTATCCAGCTCCGCCTGGGCCTTGCGCAGATCGTCCTGCGCTTTGGTCAGCTTCTGCTGCTTCTTGCTGATTTTCTCGGGTCGCCCGTCGGCTTGAGCTTCCGCCAGCTCCCGGCGGCGCTCGTCCACCTTCTGCTGCTTATCGCGAATTTTCGCCTCGCGCTCGGCCCGCAGCCCCTGGTCGGTGCAGTTGGTGTTCACATCGTACAGCGCTTTCTCAAGGCCCGCGGCGCGGTTGGTATTGCCATGCGCCCGGGCGTGCTCCAGCTGGTGCTGCAGGCGCTGGGCTTTGGCATCGCAACCGGTGGCGCTGGTCTGCTGCTGGGCGCTGGCCGCGCCGGCCATCATCATCAGCAGGGCAGCAGCAAGAATAGGCTTGTTGTTCATAACACTCTCCGGAGGATCTTTTATCTACGTCTACAGGACAGCTTAGCACGGGCGATGTCACCGCCGCCTAAACCGCCGCCGGGTTGTGATTAATCGCAGTTGATCTTGCGTCCGGGGAAAATGGTTGTCCCGCCGGGGTTTTGAGTGTTCTTGATGCGCAGGATCTGGTTATCGCGCATAAACACCCAGTAGCGCACGCTGCCGCCGCTATTTACCGCCGGATGATCGACGGTGACGCACGCCGCGTAGCCGTAGATAAGCTTGCCGCGATCGGCCAGCACCTCTTTGCGCGGGGTGGTGAAGTCGGAGAATTCTGCGGCGTCGGGATTATCCAGCGCCATGCGAATCGCTTTCTTGATCCGCTTTTTATATTTATTCGGCGCCTCGCCGACGTTCGCGGTGGCGAAGTCGATAGTGTTAATGCGTTTTTCCAGATGGGTGCTGCCCTCGGTATTCACTTCTGTGGCGGACGTCCCCGCCGCGCAGCCGATCAGCAGTATCGCCGTCGGTACCAGCATTATTGTTCTCATCGCCTGTTCCCTCATCGTTCAGCTATCCCAGCCTATCAGCCGGTGCCGCTTTTTCAATAAGAACAGGCTTGTGGCCTCAGCGGTGCCGCACAAACAGTGACGTGGGAACGGGCAGCCAGTAGTTTGTACCTCGTCTATTCTGAAAAAAATTGCCCCTGTAATAAACACTAACACGAAAGAAGTTAACCATTGTGCCTGCAGTACTGGGAGATTGGGCGCTGGCGATGGGAGAAAACTTTGTTAGCCACCAGAGCGCGCGTAATGGATGAGATTCAATTGTATTTATCCATCTTTGAATCATGAAACTAGCGCTCTTTAAGCTTTGAACTGCCCACCCCAGCGGGTTTTACGTTGCCTTGCTCCCCATGTCTGCTAACATCTGGTTACGTTTACGAATGGGAATAGGGAAATGCAGCCAATATTTGGTTTTGTGTTGTTTGGGCTAGCGGCAATTGTAGTAACGGCGATTGCGATTAAAAGGAGAGGTGTGGGTGTCGGCTTCCTCTTTCTTATAGCGACTTGTGCATTGGGATTTGGATTAGTGGTTTTGACTTCTAACATCACAAATGGAAATGGCTTGGCCGCCGGAATTGCATCTTTCACTTCGCCTGTTGTGATGCTGCTGATTGCTTTAACCTCACCCACCTCAGAAAGAAGAGCGGTGCTCAAAGGAGAATCTGGCGAGTTTAAGAAGTGCCCTTTCTGTGCCGAGGCGATCAGGAAAGAAGCGATTAAATGCAAGCACTGTGGCAGTGAATTGCAGGAACAAATTTAGCCACCGGTATTACCCCAGGATATGCCCTCCAGACCCGCCGCTCCGGCGGGTTGTTGTTTTCTGAAATATATATTTTAATGCAACTCACAAACAAATAGTTACGCCCGATGAGCTGACGGATCATCGTTACGCATTAATGTCTATCGCTCATGGTAGGGGCAGTGACGCGAAGGGGCAGCAATACGCTATCGCAAAGCAAACCAGTTAAAACACAAATAGGTATGCTGTTGGCTGACAGAGAGTACGAAACCCAACTTCATTACCGGGCAAATGGGACATACCGATGCGCAAAAGATTATCGCCTTTGCAGATCGTGGATAGCAGAAAACAGGAGTTATACGATGTTGTCCCACTCATGCCCTGGTCAATCGTCTATAACTGAATAACCAAATAAATAACAGCTACTTACCCCACCTACACCGACATATTCATAATATCCTGGTACGCCGCCACCAGCTTGTTGCGCACCTGAATGCCCATCTGCAGGGAAATGGTGGATTTTTGCAGGTCGGTCATCACATCGTTCAGCCCCACGCCCGGCGCACCGATAGCAAATTTTTCCGCCTGCGCTTTTGCGCCGAGCTGGGTTTCGCTAATGCGGTCCAGCGCCGCGGTGAGCTGCCCGGAAAAGCTGACGGCGGGCGCGGCCTCCGCCTGCGGGCTGCGGGCGGCGCTGGTCAGGGACTGCATCTGCAACAGCGCGCTTTCAATGCCGGTAACGGCCATAACTCTCTCCTGGTCAGGGTTTCGACAAGGAGATTAGCAGCATGTCAATCGGACAAAGGCGCTAATTAGGCGCAAAAAAGCCGACTATTTGCCCCATCAAATTTCACTTAACGCCGAATAATGGCAGCGCTATCTCTTTGCCTTTGCTAATCCGGAGCCCGCTTTGCTTTTCAACACCGTTAATGCTGCCAGGCAAATTTGCCGGGGTGCGCAATGAGCGCCGCCGCGACATCCTCAATGAAAATGGGCGACTGGATCAACCGCGCGCGCGCGAACCCGAAAATCCCGCTGATGATCTCCGCCGCGGCGGCCATTGCCGTCATCGTGGCGCTGGTGCTGTGGGCGAAAGCGCCTGACTACCGCGTGCTGTTCAGCAATCTCAGCGACCAGGACGGCGGCGCTATCGTTACCCAGCTGCAGCAGATGAACGTCCCCTACCGCTTTACCGAGGGCGGCAGCGCCCTTGAAGTTCCGGCCGACAGTGTCCACGAGCTGCGCCTGCGTCTCGCCCAGCAGGGACTGCCAAAGGGCGGTGCGGTGGGCTTCGAACTGCTGGATCAGGAAAAATTCGGCATCAGCCAGTTTAGCGAGCAGGTTAACTACCAGCGCGCGCTGGAAGGCGAACTGGCGCGGACGGTGGAAACCCTCGGCCCGGTGAAAAGCGCTCGGGTACACCTCGCCCTGCCGAAGCCGTCGCTGTTCGTGCGCGAGCAGAAGCAGCCTTCCGCCTCGGTCACCCTGAGCCTGCAGCCGGGCCGGGCGCTGGACGAAGGGCAGATTGCCGCGGTAGTGCATTTAGTTTCCAGCGCGGTTGCCGGGCTGCCGCCGGGCAACGTGACGCTGGTGGATCAGAGCGGGCACCTGCTGACCCAGTCCGGCAGCGGCGATCGCGATCTAAACGACGCCCAGCTGAAATACGCCGCCGAGGTGGAAAGCCGCCTGCAGCGGCGCATTGAAATGATCGTGGCGCCGATTGTCGGTGCCGGAAATGTCCACGCCCAGGTCACCGCAAAAATTAACTTCGACAGCAAAGAGCAGACCGAAGAGCAG
>NZ_CAJYMB010000131.1 GCF_913775985.1 uncultured Pluralibacter sp.
CGTCCTTATCTACCGTGGTGCTCAGGTTCTTGCCGCTGTAAGTGCCCGGGGTGGTCCCTTCGCCCTTCACGGTCATCGTCTCGCCCAGCTTAAAGCCGCGGCTGCCCACGTTACCCGCCAGGGTCAGCCCCTTGTTGCTCAGCTCCTCGGTAGCATTACCCAGCTGGCTGACGTTCACCGCGTCGGTCGCGTTAACGCCCGCTGCAACGTCGGTAATGACCTTGTTGCCCGCGCTGATGCCGCTGCCGGTCACGCTTGGCCCCTTGGCAATGGTCAGTCCGTCATTGTTCAGCGTGGTGTTACCCATCGCCACGGAGCCCGTTGTGCCCAGGTTCAGCGTATCAGACAGGCCAACCGTCACCGTGCCGTCCTTTTGCGCCACCGTCAGGTTGCCGTTGGACGGCTTGAAGGTCGCCTTATCACCCGGCTTGATGGTGCTGTCGGTGGTGCCGTCGGACAGGGTCCAGCCAGCGCCTGCCGTTACGCTTAGATTATTCAGCTGGTCAACGTTCACCGCGTCGGTTCCCTTCACGCCCGCTGCCACGTCGCTGATGACCTTGCCGCCCGCACTGATCCCGTCGCTGGTTACGCTCGGACCCTTGTCAATGGTCAGCCCCTTGTTATTCAGCGTGGTGCTGCCCATCGCCACAGAGCCGGTCGCGCCCAGGTTCAGGCTGTTCGCCAGGCCCACCGTTACCGTACCCTTGTCCTGCGTCACCGTCAGGTTGCCGTTGGACGGCTTGAAGGTCGCTGTATCGCCCGGCTTAATGGTGCTGTCGGTGGTGCCGTCAGACAGGGTCCAGCCCTTGTTTGCCACGTCTGATACCGTCTGCAGCTGGGAGCCGTTAATCGCGTCCGTGCTGGTCGCCGACACTACCCCGTTCGCCACGCCGATGATTTTCTTGTTTCCGGCATCGATGCCGGTGTTCTTGACGCTCGGGCCATTAGCGATGGTCAGGCCGTCGCCGTTCAGGGTGGTGCTGCTGTTGGTACCCATCGCCACGGAGCCCGCCGCGCCCAGGTTCAGCGTGTCGGACAGGCCGACCGTAACCGTGCCGTCCTTCTGCGCCACCGTCAGGTTGCCGTTCGACGGCTTGAAGGTCGCCTTGTCGCCCGACTTGATGGTGCTGTCGGTCGTACCGTCGGAAAGGGTCCAGCCAGCGCCTGCCGTTACGCTTAGATTATTCAGCTGATCAACGTTCACCGCGTCGGTGCCCTTCACGCCCGCTGCCACGTCGCTGATGACCTTGCCGCCCGCACTGATCCCGTCGCTGGTTACGCTCGGACCCTTGTCAATGCTCAGCCCCTTGTTATTCAGCGTGGTGCTGCCCATCGCCACAGAGCCGGTCGCGCCCAGGTTCAGGCTGTTCGCCAGGCCCACCGTTACCGTGCCCTTGTCCTGCGTTACCGTCAGGTTGCCGTTGGATGCCGTGAAGGTCGCTTTATCGCCCGGCTTGATGGTGCTGTCCTTGGTTGTATTCACGCCGTCGGAAAGGGTCCAGCCCTTGTTTGCCACGTCGGATACTTTCTGCAGCTGGGAGCCGTTAATTGCGTCCGTGCTGGTCGCCGACACTTCCCCGTTCGCCACGCCGGTGATTTTCTTGTTTCCGCCATCGATGCCGGTGTTCTTGACGCTCGGACCGTTAGCGATAGTCAGGCCGTCGCCGTTCAGGGTGGTGGTGCTGTTGGTACCCATCGCAATGGAGCCCGCCGCGCCCAGATCCAGGTTGTTCGCCAGGCCTACCGTTACCGTACCGCCCGCCTGCGCCATCGTCAGGTTGGTGTTCGACGGTGCGAAGGTTACGGTGTCGCCTGGCTTAACGTTGCTGGTTTTACCGGCTGCATCTGAGACGTTCCAGCCCTGATTCGCCAGGTCGGATACCTTCTTAAGCTGGGAGCCGTTAATCGCGTCCATACTGGTCGCCGTCACGTCCCCGTCCGCCACGTTGGTGATTTTCGCTTTTCCGGCATCGATGCCGGCCTTTTTCACGCTCGGACCGCCGATGATGCTCAGGCCGTCAGCGTTCAGCTTGGTGTTTCCCATTGCCACGGAGCCCGTCGTGCCCAGGTCAAGGCTGTTTGCCAGGCCTACTGTTACCGTACCACCCGCCTGTTTCACCGTCAGGTTACCGTTGGACGGCTTGAAGGTCGCCTTGTCGCCCGGCTTGATGGTGCTGTCCGTATTCACACCATCCGAAAGGAGCCAGCCCTTGTTTGCCACGTCGGATACCGTCTGCAGCTGGGAGCCGTTAATCGCATCCGTGCTGGTCGCCGATACCACCCCGTTGGCCACGCCGGTGATTTTCTTGTTTCCGGCATCAATGCCATCTTTCTTAACTCTCGGGCCGCCGGTGATTGTTAACCCGGTCTTATCAACTAATGCGTCGCCAACCTTCAGGCTACCGGCATCGGTAAGATCCAGATTGTTATTTAAGGTGACATCCATGACGCCATTATCGGTAACGCCTGACTGTTTTATTTGCAAATTACTGTTCTGAGATTTGAACTGTAATTTCCCTCCATTTTTAACAGCAACACTATTTCCTGAATCATCCAAGAAATTAAGCGAATTATCTAAAGCCAGTTCATCCATTGCCTCTTGAAAGGCATAAAGCTGAGAGCCATTTATCGCATCCGTACTTAACTTATCAACACGCCCAGCAGCAAGGCCGGTAATAGTTCGCGTCATGCCAGTGGACTTATTACCTATACTCATCGTGGATGTAGGATTAGCTCCAGCCATATCGTAATCAGTACCACGAATTTTAATTTTTGGAGTCGTGAAAATCGCATCCGTTTTTGAGTCAACCCCTAGCGCAATAGAACCTTTATAGGCTGCTTCAGTACCATAACCTAAAGCCATCGCCCCCTCAGCAGATACTGCAGAATTACCACCAATAACTACAGCATTTGGGGCAGCCGTAATGCTAGAATTACCTCCCAAAAGGACTGAATTACTAGAATCAGTGAGGGAGCTTCTACCACCAACAATAAATGCAAAATCACTTGAGTCTATGACATTTCCATAGCCTAGAATACTACTAACTGAGGTTCTTTTATTGGTTGTTTTTAATTCATTCGCAGTACCAATCATTTGAGAGTAAGTTACAGGGGCATTGAGTGAACCCGTTGCAGTATTGCCATACCCGAGAATATTAACGTCACCTGAATCCAATATTTTATTATTTGTACCGACAATAACACCTGGAGATAAATTACTATTAATAGCACCAAGGGCAGTGTTAGAAGTATCTGATGACAAAGTACGGGATATAGTGTTTTGGTTACCATAAACAACAAAATAGTAACTATATGGGTTAAGTGGTGCCCCGGCACCTGTCTTACTCATAAAGTTATTTTTTTCACCTACAACTGTAGGTTCTACCCCCAAAAAAGCATTAGATTTACCATTATAATCGAGAGTGTAACTGCCTGCATTATATGCAAATGCATTATTGCTATAACCCGAAGACATGATTACCCCTGAGATCAATACACTCAAGGCACTTACTCTAAAAAATTTATTACCCGCACAGTCAGCTACCTGCTCGGAAGGAATAAAACCATAACTTCCGCCATTTTTTCCCTTTAATGAGGTCAACTCACTCACCGGCACCAGCATCCCCTTCTGAGGATCCCAGATAAGGCTAAATACTTTATTCATAAATCATCCTAATTTATTGATACGTTTCACTTGTTAAAAACTCAGGGCAGTCCTATTTCCATCAAAGGCCTTTCCAGCGAGCCTGCAAATAATTTTGACTTATTGTTGGCTATTAATTTCTCCGCTTGGGCAGGATCCTTCATAACATACTTAATGTAACCAGCTGTGAAAAAGATAATTTCAGTAAGTTCATCGCGTTGGGCAAATGCAGATGTCGTATTAATAAAATCAGTGAATTTTTGCAAGGAGAGTTCTTCGCGGTATAACCGTGCTATCTCCCTGCGCGCAGGCGTAATGAAGATGTCAGGAAGCAGCTGCTGGCGCTCTTTACCTGCAGGAAGTTTTCCTTTGTCCTTGGTGTACAGCAAAGCCAGCCACAAGGATGCATATTCCCTGTCGGAATTAGTGCCGTTTTTTTGGATCTGCGTAAAATACCCCCACACCTGATCCAGCCTGTTTAAGGCATAAAGATTAATGGCTGAGGGGACTGTCGGGGTATCATCCGGATGTTTTCGCTCATAAATATCGTACATCTTTCGCGCGGCTAAAGAGCTGCCATTAAGATCGAGGTTTTCGGCCTGTCTTAAGATATTAAGATCGGCCGCGGTAGATGCGCCTGAGGCACAAGCTACCCTGCTTAGGGCTAATGCACTGAGCAGGCATGCAGTAAGCAATATCAGACGATGACGTCTCACTGGTGTATCCATACCAGATTCTCCTGAAATCCGTAAGCGTGTTAGATACTTACTTTGAGCTGCGTATTATTCACTTTTTGAGAAAAAAATAACCAAGGACTTTTCTTACAATGTAATCACAAATATTAATAAAATGTTAATTAAATAATTCATTACTCGGCATACCAGTTAAAACTTTTGTTACTTAGCTGTAATACGTTAGACATCAGACGAAACAACGAGAGGCGAAAACTTAAATTTTTTATTAAAAAAAATAATAGGATTTTTCTTAATAAATGGTACCTATCCCATTGAGTGAGTGATAAATCAGTGTTAAGAATATTCACCCTGACAATAACGCTACACGCACGTGAGAAAGGGGTTATTTTGACCCAAAGTTGACGAATGGCTTAAGACCGTTGGAAAAGCCATAAATGGATTTATCACAGCTAAAGGAATACCATGATGTCGCATATTAGCCACCACCAGAGTTACGCCCAGCCGCGTTATCAAAACTTTGTACATTTTAGTAAAGATATTGAAAACACCACCCGCTGCGATCTTGATTTACAGATAAAACTATGGCCAAACGATAATCATATGCTGCGAAATGGGATTATGACGCTGGCAGCCAGCGGCCGAATGCATCATTCCGTTGAAAAAATAATCTTTGTCGATTTTAATGTTGCTAATCTGAAAATCTTTCTTAATACACACTGGGCCAGCCAGTTCCGCGATTACAAAATTGTGTTAATCTGCGATCGGCATATGCTGGCGCTGGCAACATTTTGGTTTTATCACCCGCTGTACTCAAAAATAATCTCAGCGATCATCTTTACTTTTGACAAAATCGATGCCGTTGGCAAAAAAATTGACGCAGTTCTGGATGGCAAATCCGTTCCTCCGGCCAGAAGTATCTTAAGATTGTCTTTTACAGAATTTTTAATTTTGCAGCTCATTTCTCTCGGGGTAAAGATTAAAGAGATTGCCTATCAGTGTAACTATAATGCAAAAACTGTTTATACCTACAAAAACAGAATCGAGAGAAAAATGAACATCCGGTTGCCCAAAGCTTAGTTTCACACATTAAAAGCATCTTTATCTTTAAAGCATTTATCTTAGATGAGTGAGTTTAAAGAATAATTACTATCATTTACCATGCTATAGCTGGAAAAGGTTTTAATGAAATGATTTTGCATCAACTGCGCCATATCGGCCTTATCAGCCTCCTGACAACACCGTTATTTTTTGTCAGCGGCTGTGAGCATAATTATAAAAGGAATAGTATCAGCCAGGGCTCAGATACTAATATATCACTTCCTGTTTCCAGCCAAACAGAAGCCGGAGTATCTAATGAGCCGGATCGCGTTAGCCTATGTCAGAAAGAGCTCACTTCGCTGAAAAAGATCAATCCGATGATTTATGCCAGCAAAAAAGCCTCGTTTGATGAACTGGTGCGCAACGCGTCCGTTTATACATCTGTCCGCAGCGATATTGATGTACAAACTAAAAGCACGATGGATGCATTATATAAATACAAAACGAATCAAATTTGCGATCAAATTCAGCGGGCAGTGATGGCAGTCTTAATTAGCCGAGGAGAAAGCGTGAAATGAGTAAGCAAGCGTTGAGAAACCGTTTTTTTTTTGCCCTGACGTTGCCGCTCAGCGGGGCGCTGTTCTATCCTGCGGCACAGGGCAGCACGGATGAGCAACAAACTTTAGCTCTGCTGCAGGCCATTAATAACCAAAAAATAGATGCTCCGGCTTTTATCCGTTTAACCGGTGCCGCGTCACCTCAGACGTCGTACGCAAAAGACGAGGTATCGTCCCGGCCTGAAACATTTTTACAACCGCTACCCGCCGACATACCCCGCGGTGCCCGGCAACATAATATATTACCTGGGGCGCGTATGCCTGAGCAAAAATCCAGGCCCGCAGGTCAATACACCGCCCTGGAGGCGGAGAGAAATCAGCTAAAAAAAACGCTGACCAATACCAGGAAGAAAAACAGAGAGCTGCAGCAGGCTATCGCATCCCAGCGTATGGCGTCGCATAACAGTGAAACCACATCGCTTAAACAGCAGCTTCTGGATGAAAAAAAGCGACATCGGGGCCAGATAGAGGAACTTAATCTTGCGCTTAAAAGCAGCCACAAAAAAATCGACAGCTTGCAGTCGCAGTTAGCGATCGCAAAAACCACCGGGGAAGATAACAGCAAAATCCTGCTGGCAGAGAGCCAAAAACAGGTGAAGGCGCTACAGCAACAAGTCGCGCTGTTAATGCGCAAGCATGAAGATAGAAAAAGCAAGGTAGCCACAACGAGCAGCACGGAGGAAATTAAGGTCCAAAAACTGGTTGCCGCACTGGCGGTGAGCCAGCAAAAAATCAATGAGCAAGGCAAACGACTCGCCCCTGCTGTTGCAGCTAAACCTAATGAAAAGGAAAAAATGGCCAAACTGGTAGAGAAAATCGCAACACTATCCGCAAAGACGGAGCAACAAGATAAAGAGCTGACTCAGGCAAAGCAGGCGCTCACCGCCAGCCAAACAAACGTAGAGAAACTTCGCCGACAGCTCATCGCCATAACGCAAAAATTTACCGTGATGCGGCGAGGAGATACCCCTTCTCTGGAGTCGCAATAGAATAATCCCTCCCTTCGTGATAAGCACCGATACAACGCTTTTCCGCAGTGCAGTTGGCTTTAGTGGCGGTAAAACGCCACTCTTTTTTGCCGTTGGCCCTTCACTATGACTAAAATAATCTGGGTATTAGCATCAAGCTATAAACAGAAAAACGAGACAATGTCGTGGATAAAGCATTAACTGAAGCAGGCTACCGGTGCTATACCGGCGAAAAGATCGACGTCTATTTCAACGCGGGCGTATGCCAGCACGCGGCGAAATGCGTCAAGGGCAGCAGCCAGCTGTTTAACCTCAAGCGCAAGCCGTGGATCGCGCCCGACAGCGTGGACGTGCAAACGGTGCAGCGCATCGTTGATACCTGCCCGAGCGGGGCGCTTAAATATCGACTCAAATAACTTTCCGGGGGAAAGATGGAGATTCTTGAAGGCACCAACCGTTTTTATGTTAACGACGCCGACGGCAACCAGGTGGCAGAGATTGTTTTTGTGCCAACCGGCGATAATCTTTCCATCATCGAGCATACCGAGGTCGATCCCAGCCTGAAGGGCCAGGGCGTGGGTAAAAAGCTGGTGGCGAAAGTGGTCGAGAAGATGCGCGGCGAAAACCGCAAAATCATTCCGCTCTGCCCGTTCGCCAAGCACGAGTTCGATACCACACCGGCGTACGCGGATATTCGCGCGTAGCCCATGCCGCGGCGCGCCTCGCGCCGCGGTATCAGTTGAGTCTCTGTTGCGCGATGGCGTCCTGCAGATGGGAAATAAAGCCGCTCAGCTTCGGCAGCGGCCGCAGATCCTGACGCCAGAGCAGCGTTATCGGGCGCGGTGCGGGCAGATGATCATCCAACACCCGTACCAGCCGCCCGCTGTCCAGTTCTTCCCGCACCAGGATCTCCGGCTGCAGCAGCAGTCCGGCCCCGGCCAGCGCCGCCATTTTTAGTCCTAATCCATCGTTGCAGCTAAGCACCGGATCCCGCCGCCAGGCGCCGGCGTCGTCGCTTCCCGCCATCCGCCACTCGGTGCGCTGATTCCAGACCATATGCGACAGACAGCGGTGGTTAGGAAGCTCTTCCGGCGATTGCGGAATACCGAAGGCGCTCAGGTAGGACGGCGCGGCGCAAATCACCATCCGGTAGAGGCAAAGCGGCTTTGCCACCAGCCCGCTGTCGTGCAGATCGCCGATACGCACCGCCAGATCGATGCCCTCCTCCAGCAGGTTCACGACCCGGTTGCTGAGATCGAGATCGACCCGCACCTGCGGGAAGCGCGTCAGAAAGGTCGCCACCGCTGGCGCGATGGCGCAGGCGCCGAAGGTGGCGGGCGCGCTGATGCGCAGCCGCCCGGCCGGTTCGGCGCGTAGCCGCTCGACGGAGGCATCCGCCGCCGCGACCTGCTCCAGCACCCGGCGGCACTCTTCAATATAAACCCGCCCGGCGTCGGTCAGGCTCTGGCGCCTGGTGTTGCGCTCCAGCAGGCGCACCCCGAGCTGGCGCTCAAGCTGAGTAATGTATTTTCCGACCATCACCGCCGACATATCCAGCCGCGCGGCGGCATCGGTAAAGCTGCCTGATTCCACCGCCGCCACAAAAACGGCCATTGCGCGAAGCTTATCCATATTGCGAACCTGTGATTAGAGATGATTTAACTCTACGCTACTTTATCGCATAAATAATTAGGAGAAGAATAGCCTGACCAACACGAGGAGATGATGATGAGAATAGCGATTATAGGTGCCTCCGGCACGCTGGGCCGCGCGGTGCAGGCTGAACTGGCCAAAAATCCGCAGCACGACATTATCTGCGTCGGTCGTCATCACGGCGATCTGCAGGTAGATATTACCGACGACGCCAGCGTGGACGCGCTGTTTGCTAAAACCGGCAGGCTGGATGCCATTATCGCCACCACCGGCAACGTCTTTTTCGGGCCGCTGGAGAGCATGACCGCGGAAGACTTTAACAGCGGCCTGCAGGATAAGCTGCTGGGGCAGGTGCGCCTGGCGCTGAAGGGCCAGCACGTGCTGAACGACGGCGGCTCGATCACACTCACCAGCGGCATTATCGCCGATGCGCCTATCGCCCAGGGCGTCAACGCCACGGCGGTGAACGCCGGGCTTGACGGCTTCGTGCGCGCGGCAGCGTGCGAACTTCCCCGCGGGATCCGCATCAACCTGGTGAGCCCGACCATGCTCAGCGAGTCGGAAGAGGCTTACGGATCGTTTTTCCCCGGCTTCGAAAGCGTGCCGGCCGCCAGAGCGGCCATGGCCTTTCGCCGCAGCGTGGAAGGGGTGCAGAGCGGACAGGTCTTTAAGGTAGGCTATTAAGCAATTCGGGGCGCCTTGTGGCGCCCCGAATGTTTCCAAATCAGCTGCGGGTCTGAATCCAGAATGCGTGGATAAGACCGGGAATATAGCCCAGCAGAGTCAGCAGAATATTGAGGAAAAACGCCCCACCTAATCCTTTGCCGATTAACACGCCCAGCGGAGGAAGAATGATAGTAATAAGTACGCGCCAAAATCCCATAGTGACTCCATGTAATAATAATGAAAAATAGTTGCTACGGGATTAAGCATAGCGCGGCTATCGCCGCTTGCCAGCGGATGAATCTGCTTTACTTGATTTTACTGATGGGAGCTTAATACCGCAGCGCGGCTATTTAAGAAATATCTTATCATTATTTCAGGTATACCAGCGGGCAGCGTCGAACACTGAAAAGCGCATCCGCGACGCGGGGAAAGGTGCGGAGATATTTACAATAAAGAGGGATGGTGGCGTTTCAGTCTGAAAGCTCTACGGCAGCAGTTAACGAGGAGTAAAAAAAGGTGAGGGATTAACCTCACCTGATTGTTGATGGGTTAAATCAAAAAGTCGTCCAGCGTTTTACCGCTGGCGATAGCATCGGCAATCGGTTTTGGCGTACGGCCCTGGCCGGTCCAGGATTGCTCATTGCCGCTGGCGTCAACGTAGCGGTATTTCGCCGGACGCGGAGCGCGCTTGCGGGGGGTACTTTTTTTGGTGCCGGTGGTGGCGACCAGCTCGTCAGGTGCGATACCGTCGGCCTGCATCAGCTCAAGCAGCTCGTTGATTTTTTCGCGTTTTTTCTGTTCTGCTTCGCGAACTTCCGATTCTTCAGCACGCTTTTCTTCAGTCACATTCCTGAGTTTTTCCAGCATTTCTTCAAGAACGTCAGTGGAGAATTCTCGCGTGGCCGCACGCAGCGTGCGGATATTATTAAGCTTGTGCAATATGAGAGACATATATTATTTATATCCTTTAGGCCAGTGAATATGAGAAAGCATAAAGCCTATTATATTTAAATAACAGGCTTCAAACTTTGTTTTTTATCACAAACGCACAAATAGCAAATAAATATACCCTAAATAATTCGAGTTGATTGAAGGCGGCAAGAGTGTGAATCCCCGGGAGCTTACTGTAGTAAGTGACCGGGGTGAACGAACGCAGCCAACGCACAAGTAGCTTGAAGTATGACGGGTATAATATGGAAAAGAGGAAAATGCCCGACTGGCTAATCGCCAGCCGACGGCCTAATGACTTTCGCCATAAAGCCCGTGTAAAAAGCGCTCCAGCGCCATGCGCGAGCTGAAGCCGTGGGGGATCCCGTAATGTTCTTCGGCATTACCGCCTAAATAAAGCGGAAACTGCTGATAATGATCGCTGGTTTTAATATCCGATGCAGGTTCAGCCAGCATATTACTGCGCTCTTTCAGCGACGGATGAATAATCAGGGCCGTACGTCCCATTCGCGCCTCGCGGTTGACGTAGACATAGTTTTCACCGCGGCGATAGCCGTAAGCTCTCTGGGTCACTTCATCAATGGTAAATCCCGCCTTCTCAAGAACGCGCGCCACCTCATCTGGTCGTAAATACATATTTTTTCCTCGTTATCCTCAACAGCTGGGCCACCTTACCGTATTCAGCATTAGCACCGCTTTCAGAAAATTCCATAAACAGTGCATAAAGACGTGATTTGGCACAGCAGAAGAGAAATCTGTTCTAGACTTATTTGTACAATTAATCAGTGGAGGATCCTATGTTTAACAAATTCAGCCGCAATGACGTTGCCGACAGCGCAGACGATATTCAGAACGAAGTTAGCCAGCTGGCGGACTCCCTTGAGGCGGTATTGAAATCCTGGGGCAGCGACGCCAGCGATGAAGCCGATGTGGCAAAACGCAAGGCTAAAACGCTGCTGCGCGAAACCCGCGCCCGCCTCAACGGCCGCTGCCCGGCCTCGCAGGCAGCGCGCGACGCGGCGGGCTGCGCCGGCACCTACGTGCGTGAAAATCCGTGGCAGACGCTCGGTGTCGTGGCCGCTATCGGCGTTTTTGTTGGCGCGCTGGTCACTCTGCGCCGCTAAGTACTGCCGCCCCGCCGCGCTGGCGGGGCACTATTCTTCTGACATTGCCGCAATCAGTTTTTCCGCCAGCCTCTGCGCCATCTGCGCATCTGCAATATTAGTAAATCCCATCAGCAGCGCCCCCGGCCCGTTCGATACTAATCGCCAGTCGCTCAGCGCCTGTACCGCCAGCCCCGCTTCCCGACCGCGCGCCGCCAGCGCCCGATCGCTGCCGCTCACCGGCATCATCAAGTGAAGACCGCCTGCTCCCGGCGCGGTGGGATAACCCAGTCCGGCCAGCGCCTGCACGAGCCACTCCCGCCGCCGGGCGTAGTGCTGGCGCATTTTCTTCAGGTGCCGCCAGAAGTGGCCCTGGTTAATAAAGTCCGCCAGCGTCTGCTGAACCAGCGTCGGCACCGTGCAGGCTGCCAGCCGCGCCTGCTGCTCAAAACAGTCCACCAGCGGCTCCGGCACCACCAGCCACCCGCTGCGCAGGGCCGGAAACAGTGATTTACTGAACGTGCCGGCGTAAATAATCCGCTGCGGCGCATCGAGACTCTTCATCGGCGGCAGCGGCCTGCCGCGATAGTGAAATTCGCTGTCGTAGTCATCTTCAATAATCCAGGCCTGACGCCGCGCGGCCCATGCCAGCAGCTGTCGCCGCCGTGGCAGCGACAGCGGTACGCCGGTGGGACTCTGATGCGCCGGGGTGACCAGCACAAAGCGGGCATCGGGCGCGGTGCGCATCCCCGCGTCGACGTCCAGGCCGTCATCATCCACCGGCACCGGGCACAGCGTCAGGCCGCGCCCGGCAATCTGCGGGCGGATCAGGCGATAGCCGGGATCTTCCATCCAGATCGCATCCCCGGGCCGGGCCAGGGTATCGAGGATCAGCGCCATGCCAGCGGCGTATCCGCTGGTGACAAACACCTGCTCCGGGCGGCATTCGATACCGCGTGAAAAGAGCAGATAGTCGACAATCGCACGGCGCAGTTCAGGATCGCCCGCCGGATCGCCGGGGGCGAGATCGGCGCGGGTTTGCACCCGCAGCCGCCGCCCCATCATCCTTGCCCACAGCGCACGCGGGAACAGGTCAAGGCCCGGCAGACCAAGCTGAAACGGCAGTGGCGCGCTTTTAACTACTGCCGACCGGGCCGTATCGGCGCGCGGCGCGCCAGCGGTGAGCCGGTCGCTGATGAAGGTTCCCGCCTGACCTCTGCGCTCAAGCCAGCCCTGCGCCACCAGCTCGCCGTAGGCGGCCTCCACCGTCGCGCGGGAGACGCCAATTTCCCGGGCGTAGACCCGGCTGGCGGGCAGGCGCTTGCCCGGGGCCAGCTCGCCGCTCTCAATGGCGGCCTTCAGCCGCCTCGCGATTTGCCGGTACAGCGGTACGGCTGCGCTGTTTATGGTCTGCATTTTTATCCACAATATGGCTCTCAGTAGCAGTCCATTATAGTGCTACAGTGGCGCAACACTAAGTGGAGGAAAGTATGAATACGTTACGCCAGCCCTATAACGAACTGAGCCCGGAAGCCTACGCCGGATTTTTACAGGCCAAGAGCGCGCTGGATAAAAGCGATCTCGACCCCGAGCTGGTGGAGCTCGTTTATCTGCGGATTTCGCAGATAAACGGCTGCGCGTTCTGCCTTGAGATGCACAGCCGGGCGCTGCGCAAGCGCGGGGTGGATCAGGTGAAGCTGGACGAGCTGGCGGGATGGCGCGTCAGCCACCGCTTCTCGGATCGCGAGCGCGCGGCGCTGGCCTGGGCGGAAGATCTGACCGACATCACCCGCACCCGGGCAGAAGATGCGGTTTATCAGCCGCTGCTGGCGCATTTCAGCGCCCGGGAGATAAGCGATCTGACGTTCGCCGCCGGCCTGATGAACGCCTTTAACCGCCTGGCCATCGGTATGCGCCAGTAATATTGCCGTAAATGCCCGCCCCCTGCGGGTTGCACCGCAGGGGAAAAATTCCGCCAAAAAATCTATATATTGTATGGTTGAGTTTTACATCAACTACATCTAGTATCTCCTACCAAGACACACGACAACGGCAAGCGCTATTTTTGCGCCTTTATTGTCATTTTAAACGGAAATGCGAATCATGATCATTACTATTTACACTCGAAACGACTGCGTGCAGTGCCATGCCACCAAAAGAGCGATGGAGTCCAGGGGCGTTGCGTTTGAAATGGTGAATATCGACCATCATCCGGACGCTGCCGATACCTTACGCGCCCAGGGCTACCGCTCGCTGCCGGTGGTGGTGGTCGGTGAGACCAGCTGGAGCGGCTTTCGCCCGGATATGATTAACCGCCTGCGCCCGGATGCTGCGGCCAGCGCATGAGCGGGCTCGTCTTCTTCTCCAGCAGTTCCGAAAATACCCTGCGCTTCGTCGAGCGCCTGGGGCTGCCGGCGACGCGTATTCCGCTCGACGAGAAGGCACGCATTAAAGTTAACGAACCCTATATTTTGATCGTGCCGAGCTACGGCTTTGGCGGCACCGCCGGGGCGGTTCCCCGCCAGGTGATCCGCTTTTTGAACGATCCCGACAATCGCGCCCTTATTCGCGGCGTGATTGCGTCCGGAAACCGTAATTTCGGTGAAGCTTACGGGCGCGCCGGAGACGTCATCTCGCAAAAATGCGGCGTGCCCTGCCTTTATCGGTTCGAACTGATGGGAACCCCGCGCGATATCGATAATGTGCGACAAGGAGTAAGCGAATTTTGGCAACGATAACCGCAGAGCGCGTCACGCAAAGCGCACCCGACTACCACGCCCTGAATGCGATGCTAAATCTGTATGACAGAGACGGCCGCATCCAGTTTGAGAAAGACGCCGAGGCGGTCGCCGCCTTTATGAGCAGCCACGTGCGCCCCAACACGCGCACCTTCGCCAATCAGGATGCCCGCCTCGACTGGCTGCTGGCGGAGAACTATTACGATCCAAAAGTGCTGGCCCGCTACGCCCGCGCCTTCGTGGTGGATCTGTTCGCCGAAGCCCACGCCAGCGGGTTTGTCTTCCAGACCTTTCTCGGCGCGTGGAAGTTTTACACCAGCTATACCCTAAAGACCTTCGACGGCAGAGAGTACCTTGAGCATTTCGAAGACCGCGCGGTAATGGTGGCGCTGACTCTGGCCCAGGGCGACGAGACGCTGGCCCGGCGGCTGACGGACGAGATGCTCTCCGGCCGCTTCCAGCCCGCCACGCCAACCTTCCTCAACTGCGGCAAGCAGCAGCGCGGTGAGCTGGTCTCCTGCTTCCTGCTGCGCATTGAAGACAATATGGAGTCTATTGGCCGGGCGGTGAACTCTGCCCTGCAGCTCTCCAAGCGCGGCGGTGGCGTGGCGTTCCTGCTCTCCAACCTGCGGGAAGCGGGCGCGCCGATCAAGCGCATCGAAAACCAGTCTTCCGGCATCATTCCGGTGATGAAAATGCTGGAGGATGCCTTCTCCTACGCTAACCAGCTCGGCGCGCGCCAGGGCGCGGGCGCGGTCTATCTCAACGCGCACCACCCGGATATTCTGCGCTTCCTCGACACCAAGCGCGAAAACGCCGATGAGAAAATCCGCATTAAAACCCTTTCTCTTGGCGTGGTTATTCCGGACATTACCTTCCAGCTGGCGAAGGCCAACGCGCAGATGGCGCTGTTTTCCCCCTATGATGTGGAGCGCCTGTACGGCAAGCCTTTCGGCGATATCGCCGTTAGCGAGTGCTACGACACGCTGCTGGCGGACGATCGGGTGCGTAAAACCTTTATCAGCGCCCGGGACTTCTTCCAGACCCTGGCCGAGATCCAGTTCGAGTCCGGCTATCCGTACATCATGTATGAAGACACGGTTAACCGCGCCAGCCCGATAGCCGGGCGCATCAACATGAGCAACCTGTGCTCGGAGATCCTGCAGGTTAACAGCGCCTCGACCTACGATGAGAATCTGGACTACGCCGACGTTGGCCGGGACATCTCCTGCAATCTGGGATCGCTGAACATCGCCCGCACCATGGACTCGCCGGACTTCGCCGGCACGGTGGAAACCGCAGTGCGCGGGCTGAGCGCGGTGTCCGACATGAGCCACATCCGCTCGGTCCCCTCCGTCGAAGCGGGCAACGCCGCCTCGCACGCCATTGGCCTCGGGCAGATGAACCTGCACGGCTATCTGGCTCGGGAGGGCATCGCTTACGGCAGCCCGGAAGGGCTGGACTTCACCAACCTGTACTTTTACACCATTACCTGGCACGCGCTGCACACCTCGATGCAGCTGGCCCGGGAGCGCGGCGAGCGCTTTGCCGGTTTTGCCGAGTCGCGCTACGCCAGCGGCGAGTACTTTAAGCAGTATCTGGAAGGCGACTGGCAGCCGAAGACCGCGCGGGTGCGCACCCTGTTTGCCGATGCCGGCGTTCAGCTTCCGGACCGCGCGATGTGGCAGCAACTGCGCGATGACGTGATGCGCTACGGCATTTACAACCAGAATCTGCAGGCGGTGCCGCCTACCGGCTCTATTTCCTATATCAATCACGCCACGTCGAGCATCCACCCGATTGTGTCGAAAATAGAGATCCGCAAAGAGGGCAAAATCGGCCGCGTGTACTATCCGGCACCGTTTATGACCAATGACAATCTGGCGCTCTATCAGGACGCCTACGAGATTGGCCCGGAAAAAATCATTGATACCTACGCCGAAGCCACCCGCCACGTGGATCAGGGGCTGTCGCTGACGCTGTTCTTCCCGGACACCGCCACCACCCGCGACATTAACAAAGCGCAAATCTATGCCTGGAAAAAGGGCATCAAGACGCTGTACTACATTCGCCTGCGCCAGATGGCGCTGGAAGGCACCGAAATTGAAGGCTGCGTGTCCTGCGCGCTGTAAGGAGAACGGAAACATGAAACGCCTGACGCGTATCAGCGCCATTAACTGGAACCGCCTTGAGGATGATAAAGATCTGGAGGTCTGGAACCGCCTGACCAGCAACTTCTGGCTGCCGGAAAAAGTGCCGCTGTCTAACGATATTCCCGCATGGCAGAGCCTGAGCGCCGCCGAGCAGCAGCTGACCATTCGGGTGTTTACCGGGCTGACGCTGCTGGACACCATTCAGAATACGGTGGGCGCGCCGGCGCTGATGCCGGATGCCATTACGCCGCACGAAGAGGCGGTGATGTCGAACATCGGCTTTATGGAAGCGGTGCACGCCCGCTCCTACAGCTCGATTTTCTCGACCCTTTGCCAGACCAAAGACGTGGACGCCGCCTATGCGTGGAGCGAGGACAATGCCCCGCTCCAGCGCAAGGCCAGCCTGATGCTGGATCACTATGCCGCCGACGCGCCGCTGAAAAAGAAAATCGCCAGCGTGTTTCTGGAGTCGTTCCTGTTCTATTCCGGCTTTTGGCTGCCGATGTACTGGTCGAGCCGGGGCAAGCTCACCAACACCGCCGATTTAATTCGCCTGATCATCCGCGACGAGGCGGTACACGGCTACTACATTGGCTATAAGTTTCAGCGCGGGCTGGAAAAAGAGTCGCCGCAGGTGCGGGAGGAGATTAAAAACTTCGCCCTCGATCTGCTGATGGATCTCTATGACAACGAGCTGGCCTACACCGAAGCGCTGTACGCCGGCAGCGGCTGGGAGGACGAGGTGAAGGCGTTCCTGTGCTACAACGCCAACAAGGCGCTGATGAACCTCGGCTACGAAGCGCTGTTCCCGGCGGAGATGGCGGAAGTGAATCCGGCGATTTTGAGCGCCCTGTCGCCCAACGCCGATGAAAACCACGACTTCTTCTCCGGTTCCGGCTCCTCCTACGTGATGGGCAAAGCGGTGGAAACCGAGGACGAAGACTGGAATTTTTAATTGTCAGCTGCGGGGAGAATATATTCTGATATTCTCCCCGAATTATCTTTACATATTTAACTGCTACCCTGAAGATATCCGGCTGAATACAAGCCGCTTTTTTTCTTAAATTTCACCGTCTGCACCACTCTTTTTCCTCTCTTCGCCGATTTATTTTTCATAAAAATAGCCATTCTCACATCATCAGAAATGCCTGCTGTGAAGGGATATTTAGGCCACTTCTTGTCAAAATTGCCAACAACAATCTGAAACTGAGGGTTGTCTCAGATTCTGAGTATGTTAGGGTATCGCCAGTCAATTATTTACACTGGATACTTTATCGACTCTATAAAATAACAGGAATCACGTTATTGCATGGCAATTAAATTAGAAGTTAAAAATCTCTATAGAATATTCGGCGAGCATCCACAGCGCGCTTTTAAATATATCGAGCAAGGCCTGCAGAAAGATAAAATTCTGGAGAAAACGGGTCTCTCCCTCGGCGTTATAGACGCCAGTCTGACCATTGAAGAAGGCGAGATATTTGTCATCATGGGGCTCTCCGGTTCCGGCAAATCCACCATGGTACGCCTTCTCAATCGCCTGATTGAACCCACCCGCGGACAGGTGCTGATTGACGGCATCGACATTGCCAAAATATCCGATGCGGAACTTCGCGAGGTGCGCAGAAAAAAGATTGCGATGGTCTTCCAGTCATTTGCGCTAATGCCACACCTGAACGTATTGGATAATACGGCATTCGGCATGGAGCTGGCCGGAATATCCGCATCGGAGCGCAGGGAAAAAGCGCTGGAGGCACTAAAGCAGGTTGGTCTGGAGAATTATGCGCAGTCCTATCCGGATGAATTATCCGGCGGAATGCGGCAGCGTGTTGGCCTGGCCCGGGCATTAGCGATTAACCCCGATATATTACTGATGGACGAAGCTTTCTCAGCTCTCGATCCGTTAATTCGTACCGAAATGCAGGATGAACTGGTTAAATTACAGGCCCGTCACCAGCGCACCGTGGTATTTATTTCCCACGATCTGGATGAAGCCATGCGCATCGGCGACCGGATTGCGATTATGCAAAATGGCAAGGTGGTTCAGGTCGGCACTCCGGATGAAATCCTGAATAATCCGGCTAACGACTACGTGCGTACCTTTTTCCGCGGCGTCGATATTAGCCAGGTATTCAGCGCCAAAGATATTGCCCGCCGCCAGCCTGCCGGGCTTATTCGTAAAGCGCCGGGTTTTGGCCCGCGATCGGCGCTGAAGCTGCTCGAGGATGCGGACAAGGATTACGGCTACGTGATTGAGCGCGATAACAAATTTGTCGGCACCGTGTCTATTGATTCCCTGAAGGCCGCTCTCGCCGCAGAGCAAAGCATTGAGGGCGCCCTGCTTGCCGAGCCGCTTGCGGTTGACGGGCAGACGGCGCTGAGCGAGCTGCTGTCCCACGTTGGGCAGGCACCCTGCGCGGTGCCGGTTATCGACGAGCAGCACCAGTATCTCGGCAGCATATCCAAGCGCGTGCTGCTGCAGACCTTAGATCGCGAGGGGGCAAAACAGTGACCGATCAAACTAATCCGTGGGCAACGCCCGAGGCGGCAGACGCCGCGCCGCAGTCCGCCGATGCGTGGGGCTCTTCCGCACCGGCACCCGCCGACGGCGGCGGGGCCGACTGGCTGACCAGCGCCCCGGCACCGGAGCCGGAACACTTTCATTTTCTCGATCCGTTTCACCGGACGCTGATCCCGCTCGACCGCTGGGTTACGGAAGGCATTGACTGGGTAGTCACCCATTTCCGTCCGGTATTCCAGGGCATTCGGGTGCCGATTGATTATATCCTGAGCGCCTTCCAGCAGCTGCTACTGGGGATGCCTGCGCCGGTAGCTATCCTGGCCTTTACGCTTATTGCCTGGCAAATCGGCGGAGCCGGTATGGGGGTTGCCTCACTGATTTCGCTGATCCTGATCGGCGCCATCGGCGCGTGGTCGCAGGCAATGGTAACTCTGGCGCTGGTGCTCACCGCGCTGCTGTTCTGCATGATAATCGGTCTGCCTCTGGGCATCTGGCTGGCCCGCAGCCCGCGAGCGGCGAAGATTATCCGCCCGCTGCTGGATGCGATGCAGACTACGCCAGCCTTCGTCTATCTGGTGCCTATTGTCATGCTGTTTGGCATCGGCAACGTGCCGGGTGTGGTGGTAACCATTATCTTCGCGCTGCCGCCTATCGTGCGCCTGACGATCCTCGGCATTAACCAGGTGCCCGCCGATTTAATCGAGGCGTCCCGCTCCTTTGGCGCAAGCCCGCGCCAGATGCTGTTTAAAGTGCAGCTGCCGCTGGCGATGCCAACCATTATGGCCGGGGTGAATCAGACCCTGATGCTGGCGCTATCAATGGTAGTGATCGCCTCGATGATTGCCGTCGGCGGGCTGGGACAGATGGTGCTGCGCGGCATCGGACGCCTTGATATGGGGCTCGCCTCCGTGGGCGGCGTCGGCATTGTGATCCTCGCGATCATTCTTGACCGCCTCACCCAGGCCGTAGGCCGCGATGCCCGCAGCCGCGGCAACCGCCGCTGGTACACCTCCGGCCCCGCAGGGCTTATCACCCGCCCTTTCATTAAATAAAACGATGCGGGCCCGCAGCCGGGCCTGCAAAGTCCTCTATTAATAAGGAATAACGATGCGATACAGCGTACTTTTTGCGACCGCGTTTGCCACGCTTGCCACCGCCAGCACCTTTGCGGCAGAGCTGCCGGGTAAAGGCATCACCGTTAAGCCCCTCCAGAGCACTATTTCCGAAGAGACGTTCCAGACGCTGCTGGTCAGCCGCGCGCTGGAGAAGCTCGGCTACAGCGTCGATAAGCCGGGGGAAGTGGACTACAACGTCGCCTATACCTCGATTGCAGCCGGCGACGCAACCTTCCTCGCCACCAACTGGCAGCCGCTACACGACGATATGTACGCCGCAGCGGGCGGTGACAATAAGTTTTACCGCAAAGGGGACTACGTTACCGGCGCGGCCCAGGGCTATCTGATCGATAAAAAAACCGCCGAGAAGTACCACATCACCAACTACGAGCAGCTTAAGGATCCCAAAATCGCCCGCCTGTTCGACACCAACGGCAACGGCAAGGCTGACCTGACCGGCTGTACGCCGGGCTGGGGCTGTGAGGCAGTGATCAACCACCAGATCGAGGCATACGGCCTGAGCAATACCGTGGTACACAACCAGGGCAACTATGCGGCGATGATGGCCGATACCATCACCCGCTTTAAAGAAGGCAAGCCGGTGCTGTATTACACCTGGACGCCGTACTGGGTCAGCGACGTGCTCAAGCCGGGCAAAGATGTCGTCTGGCTGCAGGTTCCCTTCTCCTCCCTGCCGGGTAATCAGAAGGGCATTGACACTAAGCTGCCGAACGGCATGAACTTCGGCTTCCCGGTGAACACTATGCATATTGTTGCCAATAAGGCCTGGGCGGCTAAAAATCCGGCCGCGGCAACGTTGTTCTCGGTGATGAAACTGCCGATTGCCGACATCAACGCGGAAAATGCCATGATGCACAGCGGCCACGCCTCGGAAGCGGATATCAACAATCACGTTGACGGCTGGATCAAGGCCCACCAGCAGCAGTTTGACGGCTGGGTGAAGGCGGCGCTGGCAGCACAGAAATAATTTTTACTCGCCTTTTGATGATAAGGGGAACCGGCCGCGGCTCCCCTTTTGCTCCTGGTTCCACCGGTCGTTAATCCCCTGCCCGCCTGCCGGATATTTTTCGCACAATCTGACACATAACACTTTTTCGATCTTTTCGCGTGTTCGCTATGATGCGCTATCCGTTAAAGCGTACTCATTCAATCTAAACCACTCCTATGACTAAAACCGCTCACGGGCTTAGCCCGCTGCTGATCGCCCTGATGTCTGTCGCCACCGGCCTTGCCGTTGCCAGCAACTATTATGCCCAGCCGCTGCTGGACACTATTGCCCGCGCATTTGCCATCTCCGCTGGCCAGGCCGGATTTATCGTCACCACCGCGCAGCTCGGCTATGCCTGCGGGCTGTTGTTTCTGGTCCCGCTGGGGGACATGTTCGAACGCCGCAGCCTGATTGTAGTGATGACCCTGCTGGCCGCGGGCGGGATGCTGATCGTTGCCAGCAGCAGCACGCTGCCGGTGATGATCCTCGGCACCGCGCTGACCGGCCTGTTTTCAGTGATGGCACAGATCCTGGTGCCGCTGGCGGCAACCCTGGCGGCGCCCGAACAGCGCGGTCGGGTGGTCGGCACCATCATGAGCGGCCTGCTGCTGGGCATTCTGCTGGCCCGCACCGTCGCCGGCGTACTGGCAAGCCTCGGCGGCTGGCGCACCGTTTACTGGGTCGCCAGCGGGCTGATGGCGCTAATGGCGCTGGCCCTCTGGCGCGGACTGCCGAAAGTGAAACAGGAAACGCACCTTAACTATCCGCAGATCCTCGGTTCGGTATTTACGCTGTTTGCCCGGGATAAAATTTTGCGCACCCGGGCGCTGCTCGGCTGCCTCACCTTCGCCAATTTCAGCATCGTCTGGACCTCAATGGCCTTTCTGCTGGCCGGCGCGCCCTGGCATTTTTCTGAAAGCACCATCGGGCTGTTTGGCCTGGCGGGCGCGGCGGGGGCGCTCGGCGCGCGTCCGGCGGGTGTCCACGCCGATAAAGGCCGCGCGCACCTGACAACTACCGGCGGCCTGTTGCTGCTGCTGCTCTCATGGCTGGCTATCTGGTGGGGGCATGCGTCGGTGCTGGCGCTGATTGTCGGCGTGGTGGTGCTGGACCTCACCGTACAGGACGTGCACATCACCAATCAGACCGTTATCTACCGCACCCTGCCGGAGGCGCGCAATCGCCTGACGGCCGGCTATATGACCAGCTACTTCATCGGCGGCGCGGCGGGCTCGCTGCTGTCGGCTTACGCGTGGCAGCATATGGGCTGGACCGGCGTGTGCGCTGCCGGGGCCGCAGTAGCGGTGCTTAACCTGCTGGTGTGGTGGCGCGGATACCACCGCCAGGACGATATGGAGTGACCCTCCGGAGAATACATAACCGGGTATTAATTCATTTACTTTATTTGTAACCATCGTTACTATATCGACTGTAATTAATGAGGTTATGCCAAATGGACAGTTCATTCACACCCATTGAACAAATGCTAAAATTCCGCGCCAGCCGTCACGAGGAGTTCCCCTATCAGGAAGTCCTGCTTACGCGCCTGTGCATGCACATGCAGGGCAAGCTGCTGGAAAACCGCAACAAGATGCTGAAGGCCCAGGGGCTTAACGAAACGCTGTTTATGGCGCTGATTACCCTTGAGTCGCAGGAAAATCACAGCATTCAGCCCTCCGAATTGAGCTGCGCGCTGGGATCGTCGCGCACCAACGCTACCCGCATTGCCGACGAGCTGGAAAAGCGCGGCTGGATCGAGCGCCGTGAAAGCGATAACGATCGCCGCTGCCTGCATCTGCAGCTGACGGAAAAAGGCCACCAGTTCATTGAGGGCGTTCTGCCTCCGCAGCATAACTGCCTGCACGAGCTTTGGTCTTCCCTGAGCGCCGCTGAAAAAGACCAGCTTGAGCAAATCACCCGCAAATTGCTGGTGCGGCTCGACAAAATGGACGAGGAAGGCGTGGTCGCCGATACTTTCGGCTAAGCGCCAATCGGACGATCCGCAGGTTACAAATAAGCACCTCTGGAATATCCTGTAGCACCCGCTGCAGCGGCGGTCGGAAATTCAGGTGGACAGTGTTACCGCCCCACCGGCCGCACATGACGGGTGAACAAAGATAACAGCAGAAATCAGACAGGCCAGCAGTCGCAAAACTGCTGGCCTTTCTGCCGAAAAGGTCGGTACAACCGGCCGTTAATAATAAGAAAGTGGAGATAAACATGAGCGCTAATGCGGAGACCCAAGCCCCGCAGCAACCGGCAAAGAAGAAAGGTAAACGTAAAGGCCTGCTTCTGCTGCTGACCCTACTCTTTGTTTTAATTGCGGTGGCCTACGGTATCTACTGGTTTTTAGTGCTTCGTCATTTTGAAGAAACCGACGATGCGTACGTGGCCGGGAATCAGGTGCAAATCATGGCCCAGGTCTCAGGCAGCGTGACCAAGGTATGGGCCGAAAATACCGACTTTATTAAAAAAGGCGACGTGCTGGTCACGCTCGATCCCACCGATGCGCAGCAGGCGTTTGAGAAGGCCCAAACCGCGCTTGCCTCCAGCGTGCGTCAAACCCGCCAGCTGATGATTAACAGCAAGCAGATGCAGGCCAATATCAGCCTGAGAAAGACCGCGCTCTCCCAGGCGCAGACCGATCTGGCGCGCCGCGTGCCGCTCGGCAGCGCCAACCTGATTGGCCGCGAAGAGCTGCAGCATGCGAAAGACGCGGTTGCCAGCGCCCAGGCCCAGCTGGACGTTGCCGTTCAGCAATATAACGCCAACCAGGCGATGATTCTGGATACCCGACTGGAAGATCAGCCCGCGGTGAAGCAGGCCGCAACGCAGGTGCGCGACGCCTGGCTTGCCCTGCAGCGTACCAAAATCGTCAGCCCGATGACCGGCTACGTCTCCCGCCGCTCGGTACAGCCCGGCGCACAGATAAGCCCCAGTACGCCGCTGATGGCGGTGGTGCCGGCGACCGGCCTGTGGGTGGACGCTAACTTCAAAGAGACCCAGCTGGCGTACATGCGCATCGGCCAGCCGGTCACGGTAATTAGCGACATCTACGGCGACGACGTGGAGTACAAAGGTAAAGTGATCGGCCTGGATATGGGTACCGGCAGCGCCTTCTCCCTGCTGCCGGCGCAAAACGCCACCGGTAACTGGATCAAAGTGGTTCAGCGCCTGCCGGTGCGCGTCGAGCTGGATGCGCAGCAGCTGGCAAAACATCCGCTGCGCATCGGGCTGTCGACGCTGGTGAAGGTAGATACTACCCACCGCGACGGCAAAATGCTGGCTAACGAGGTCCGTAGCACCCCGGCTTACGAAAGTAATGCCCGCGAAATCAGCCTCGATCCGGTCAACGTGCTGATAGACGGCATCGTGAAAGCCAACACCGATTAATCCGAGGTGAGCGCAATGCAACAGCAAAAACCGCTGGAGGGCGCGCAGCTGGTCATTATGACCATCGCGCTGTCGCTGGCGACGTTCATGCAGGTGCTGGACTCCACGATCGCCAACGTGGCGATCCCGACCATTGCCGGGAACCTCGGCTCTTCCCTGAGCCAGGGAACCTGGGTTATCACCTCGTTTGGGGTGGCGAACGCCATCTCCATTCCAATCACCGGCTGGCTGGCCAAGCGCGTCGGCGAGGTGAAGCTATTCCTGTGGTCAACCATCGCCTTTGCTATCGCCTCCTGGGCGTGCGGGGTCTCCAGCAGCCTGACGATGCTGATTTTCTTCCGCGTTATTCAGGGTATCGTTGCCGGGCCGCTGATCCCGCTCTCCCAGAGCCTGCTGTTGAGCAACTACCCGCCCGCCAAGCGTTCGGTGGCGCTGGCGCTGTGGTCGATGACGGTGATCGTCGCGCCTATCTGCGGGCCGATTCTCGGCGGCTACATCAGCGATAACTACCACTGGGGCTGGATCTTCTTTATCAACGTACCTATCGGCGCGCTGGTGGTGCTGTTGACCCTGCAAACCCTGCGCGGGCGGGAAACCCGCACCGAGCACCGGCGCATTGACGCGGTGGGCCTGGCGCTGCTGATTGTCGGCATCGGCTGCCTGCAGGTGATGCTCGACCGAGGTAAAGAGCTGGACTGGTTTAACTCTACCGAAATCGTGGTGCTGACTATTACGGCGGTGGTGGCGCTCAGCTTCCTGATTGTCTGGGAGCTGACCGACGAACACCCAATTGTCGATCTGTCGCTGTTTAAGTCGCGTAATTTTACCATCGGCTGCCTGTGCATCAGCCTGGCCTACATGCTGTACTTCGGGGCGATTGTTCTGCTGCCCCAGCTGCTGCAGGAGGTCTACGGTTATACCGCGACCTGGGCGGGGCTTGCCTCCGCGCCGGTGGGGGTGATTCCGGTAATTCTGTCGCCGCTGATTGGCCGCTTCGCCCATAAGCTCGACATGCGCCGGCTGGTGACGTTCAGCTTCATTATGTACGCGGTGTGCTTCTACTGGCGCGCGTATACTTTTGAACCGGGGATGGATTTTGGCGCCTCGGCGTGGCCGCAGTTTATCCAGGGATTTGCGGTGGCCTGCTTCTTTATGCCGCTCACTACCATCACGCTGTCCGGGCTGTCGCCGGACAGGCTGGCGGCGGCGTCGAGCCTGTCGAACTTTACCCGCACCCTGGCAGGCTCCATCGGGACGTCGATCACCACGACCCTGTGGACCAACCGCGAGGCGATGCACCATGCCCAGCTGACGGAGTCGGTAACGCCCTACGCGCCGGACGCGCAGCGGATGTACAGCCAGCTGGAGGGCATCGGCATGTCCCAGCAGCAGGCATCCGGCTGGATAGCGCGGGAGATAACCAATCAGGGCCTGATTATTTCCGCCAACGAGATATTCTGGATGTCCGCAGGCGTGTTCCTGGTGCTGCTCGGGCTGGTGTGGTTCGCCAAACCGCCTTTCGGCGCGGGAGGCGGCGGCGGCGGCGCGCACTAGCGAAAAGGCCCTCTCAGCGAAGAGGGCCTTTTTTTATCTGCAGCCAATGCGGTATTCAGAGAAGAAATGAACGGTCTGAAGTGGAATACAGGTTGAGGCGTCCTGCCCGGCAGCGCGCCGGGCAGGACGCAGCGGAGGCTGCTAGATGTGCAGCTCCTGCAGTTTTTCTTTCGGCAGCGCCAGTTCGTCGTTACTGTTGACGCGCACGTCGTGAGCAATGATGTGGCGGGCAATATCCTGCGCTTCCTGCAGGGAGTGCATGTGGTAAGTGCCGCACTGGTAAACGTTCAGTTCCGGGATCTGGTTCTGGTCTTTCACCTTGAGGACATCTTCCATCGCTGCTTTCCAGGCCGTCGCTACGCGCGCTTCGTCCGGGGTGCCAATCAGGCTCATGTAAAAGCCGGTGCGGCAGCCCATCGGCGAAATGTCGATGATCTCAACGCCGTTGCCGTTCAGGTGATTACGCATGAAGCCGGCAAAGAGGTGTTCCAGAGTGTGAATGCCTTTTTCCGGCATAACCTCTTTGTTCGGGATGCAAAAGCGCAGATCGAACACGGTGATCTCGTCACCGTGCGGGGTTTTCATGGTTTTGGCCACACGAACAGCAGGGGCTTCCATTCGGGTATGGTCGACAGTGAAGCTATCTAATAACGGCATTTTGTCTCCTCCGAACTCTTCATATTCCCTTACCGATTAATGGCTTAGAGAAAATCATAAGAAGAGCGTAATTTTTTTAAAAATAAAATGAACTCTGTGTTCCCGGGCGAGTCTGAGTATATGAAAGACGCGCATTTATTATCATCATCCCTGTTTCAGAGATGAAAGTTTGGCCACAGTGATGTGGCCTTTTTCTTTTCTGTCAGGCGTGCCGCGCAACCAGCGCTTCAAAAGGCTCATCGTCAGCCGCCTCCATCTCACGCTGGCGAACCAGCGACGCTTCCCGCTCCGTTTCAAAATCCGCTTCGCTGAGGATCTCCAGCGGCTCTTCCCGCAGCATCGTCCGGTATTTGTCGGCCAGCGCCTTGCCGGTGCCGCCGATACCGTCTTCCAGCATAGCGCGCAAAATGCGTGCAGAGAAAGTTAAATCAGGATTATCGAAGCTGGCAGTCAGCTCGTCGCACACGTCCTGATAGACGCTGCCGCCGTCAATGCTGTCCAGGGTCTGCGCCACGCGCCTCAGATCGGCGAACAGATCTTTACCCACTTTCGCCAGCGGGAACTGCGCGGTTTCGCAGCCGATGCCCAGCGTCAGGCCAGGCTTGCGCCCTTCCAGAATGACGCGGTTCCAGTTGGTTTTGGTACACAGCAGCTCGTCGCTGCTCATCTCCGGCGCGTCGGCCAGCACGCACCAGACCATAAACAGATCGAGGAAACGCACCTGCTGTTCGTCCACACCCGTTGGCGAGAACGGGTTGATGTCCAGCGAGCGCACTTCGATATATTCGATGCCGCCGCGCAGCAGCGCGTCAGACGGCGTTTCACCGCTGCGGGTCACGCGTTTAGGACGAATGGGCGCATAAAGCTCGTTCTCAATCTGCAGAATGTTGCTGTTAATCTGCAGCAGCTTGCCGTCTTTCTCGCTGCCAATGCGCGCAAACTCTTCGGACGGGGTTTTAATCGCCCGCTTCAATCCTGCCACATACTCGTGCAGATCGTTAAACGTAATTCCGAGATTGCTTTGCGACTTATTGGTATAACCCAGATCGCTCAGGCGCAGCGAAGTCGCATACGGCAGGTAATAGATGCCGCTGTCGGTCTTTTCAAACGGTAGCGTCGTCTCTTTGCCCTGCAGGAAAGAGGAGCACACCGCCGGAGAGGCGCCGAAGAGATACGGAATGACCCAGCCGAAGCGGTAGTAGTTGCGGATCAGGCGCAGATAGCCTGCCGAGATGGCCTCTTTGCCGTCTTCCACGCCGGTAACGCCGCACTTCGCCTGCCAGAATGCCATCGGCAGCGAGAAGTTGTAGTGCACGCCGGAAATAGCCTGCA
>NZ_CAJYMB010000132.1 GCF_913775985.1 uncultured Pluralibacter sp.
AAAAGCAAGGCTGCCCGCGCCGCCTATCGCCATTGCCGCAAATACAGAAAACAGCAGCGACAGCGCCGGCAGCAGGGTTTTCCAGCGAATGCGGGTGATTTCATAGGGCATGGTCAGGGTCATCACGCAGGGCAAGATCAGCACCCCGGTAGAGAACTGCTCGCTGAACCAGTCGGCAAGCATCGGGCCAAATCCCTGATGATTAACCCCCACCGACGCCTCCGCGCCGACCAGCGCGCACAGCAGCGAAGCCACAAAGCAGTACAAAAACAGGCGCAGCGCGTTAATCGGCACCGGATCGCTGTCCTGCAGCTGCTTGTCGCGAATTACAAGCTGTGCGACGGCGATAATAAACACCATATTGGAGCCGTTGATCACCAGCGTGTCGAAGCCGCCCCAGCGTGTAGTCAGGCTGTCATACACCACCATCGCCAGATAGCAAATGGTGTAATAGTGGATGCGGTTGAGCCACACGTAGCGGGCGAAAACTCCTGCCATGACCGCGTTCAGCGGCCAGAACAGAGAGAGCTCCTGCACCAGGCGCAGCTTCGCGCCCATCGCATAAAAAAGCGTGGTCAGCAGGAACAGAAAGAAAACATTGCGCAACAGATGCGCTTCGCTGAAACAGGTAATTCGCGGAATAACAATAGAGCGCATTAACGTAAACCCTTAATACGGAAAATTACCTGTTGTTCATTTGCAGGACGAGCCAGTGGTGGATCACCGACACAATATACGCCTGCTGCTCTTGACTCAAGTCACAATGTTGCGCAATTCCGTGCCACTTTTGCAGACAGCCGCGACAGCAGGTCGCGGTAGCGTGCTGGGCAATAAACACCGGATGCCCGCGCATCGGGGTTTGCTTACCATCGTTGGCCGGCTCTGCGGGCGCGAGCCGCTTAGCAATAAAATCGGCGGCGTGGCTGTCAATCAACTCCGCCCCTTTATCCCAGCAGTACTGCCGCTCTTTCTGGCCGAGACGAAAGCGGGAGCGGAATGTTGAACGCGCCAGCCGGGAAAACAGTAAATCAAATTGACTCATTAAAACACCGATCGACCCAAACGCCGGGTCAACGCCTCCAGTACCGCGACACCGGCCAGCGAGTTTCCGGTTTCATCCAGCTCCGGACTCCATACCGCTATCGCCATTTCATGAGGAACAATCGCCACAACGCCGCCGCCCACGCCGGACTTGGCGGGCAGCCCCACCCGCCAGGCAAACTCCCCGGCGTTCTGATACATACCGCTGGTTGCCATCAGGGCATTGATCTGCCGGGACTGCATCGGCGTAACGATCGGAGCATCGACGCCCGGCTGCCGTCCCTGATTTGCCAGGAACAGAAAGGACTGCGCCAGTTCGATGCAGCTCATGCGCAGCGCGCAGTAGTGAAAATAGTTTTGCAGCACGGTGCTGACGTCATTGTGGAAATTACCGAAAGATTTCATCAGCCAGGCAATGGCCGCGTTGCGCGCCGCGTGATCCATCTCCGAGCGCGCCACTACCGTATCGTAGGCAATGTCGTCAACGCCGGCAAGGCCGCGCACCACTTCCAGCATCCGCTGGCGCGGCGCGCTGAGGCGGCCCTGCAGCATATCGCACACCACGAGCGCGCCGGCGTTAATAAACGGATTGCGCGGCTTGCCCTGCTCGATTTCCAGCTGCAGCAGCGAATTAAAGGGCTGCCCGGAGGGATCTTTACCTACGCGACGCCAGATTTCCTGCTCTTCGTAGTGGTTCATCGCCACTACCAGGCTCAGCACTTTCGAGATTGACTGGATCGAAAAGCGCTCTGCGGCATCGCCGGCGGAAAAGCACTCGCCGCTGACGGTGCGGATGGCGATGCCGAGCTTGCGGCCGTCAACGGAGGCCAGCGCGGGAATGTAATCTGCCACTTTGCCCTGCCCAATCAGCGGGACCGCCTCTGCCAGAACCTCGCCCAGCATCTCATTATCAATACGCGTAGCCACTCTCATCCTGCTCCGGAGTCTGTTTCGGGCCGGAGTATAGCAGCGTGTGGAGGGTAATCAATTGCCGGAAGACAAAATATGAAGGGGTAGCGTCCCCGCCCGTGAGGCGGGGACTGAGAAGGCTAGCGCCGGTCTTTCCACACGGTTTGCGCGTTGCAGAACTCGTGCAGGCCGAAGTGCGACAGCTCGCGACCAAAGCCGCTTTTTTTCACGCCGCCGAAGGCCACCCGGGCGTCAGAGGCGCTGTAGCCGTTAATAAACACCCCGCCGCACTCCAGCTCGCGGGCAAAACGATCTGCCTGCGCCGCATCGGCGGTGTACACCGTCGCGGACAGGCCAAACTCGCTGTCGTTAGCAAGCGCCAGGGCGTGTTCGGCGTCGCGGGCAACGGTGATAGTCGCCACCGGGCCGAACATCTCCTGGCGAAAAGCGGTCATCTCCGGGGTAACGTTACCCAGTACCGTCGGCGCGTAATAGTTGCCCGCGCCCGCAACCTTCTCACCGCCGAGCAGCAGCTGCGCCCCCTCAGCAAGGGTATCGCTCACCTGCTGGTGCAGCTCGTCGCGCAGATCGTAGCGCGCCATCGGACCCAGATAGTTAGCCTCGTCCAGCGGATCGCCCATTTTCAGACGCGCCGCGGCGGCAACGAATTTTTCACTGAAGGCATCGGCCACGCCCGCTTCAACGATAAAGCGCTTGGCGGCGGCGCACACCTGCCCGGTGTTCTGGTAACGCCCGATTACGGCGGCATTTACCGCTTCATCCAGATCCGCATCGTTAAGGACGATAAACGGATCGGAACCACCCAGCTCCAGCACGCACTTCTTCAGCGCCGCGCCCGCCTGGGCGCCAATGGCCTTCCCGGCACGCATGCTGCCAGTCAGCGTCACGGCGGCGATCCGCGGGTCGTTAATAATCTGGCTGACGCCTTCATTGCTG
>NZ_CAJYMB010000133.1 GCF_913775985.1 uncultured Pluralibacter sp.
GTACCGGTGTTGAAATGTTCCGCAAACTGCTGGACCAGGGTCAGGCAGGCGAGAACTGTGGTGTTCTGCTGCGCGGTATCAAGCGTGAAGAGATCCAGCGTGGTCAGGTTCTGGCTAAGCCAGGCACTATCAAGCCACACACCCAGTTCGAGTCAGAAGTTTACGTTCTGTCTAAAGACGAAGGCGGCCGTCATACTCCGTTCTTCAAAGGCTACCGTCCACAGTTCTACTTCCGTACCACTGACGTAACCGGTTCAGTAGAGCTGCCAGAAGGCGTTGAGATGGTAATGCCAGGCGACAACATCAAAATGGTTGTTACCCTGATCCATCCAATCGCAATGGACGAAGGTCTGCGCTTCGCAATCCGCGAAGGCGGCCGTACCGTTGGCGCGGGCGTTGTTGCTAAAGTTATCGCGTAATAGCGATAATATTTGACGCAATGCACACGGAAAGGGCATCATTTGATGCCCTTTTTGTACGCTGTTAACCAGAACCTGGCTCATCAGTGATTTTCGATCATAATCATTGCTGAGACAGGCTCTGTATTACGGCGCTGGATACCGAGTTATGCCCAAAAGCGCATTCGGTTTGGATGCCTCGCTCTGCGGGGCAGAATAGTTTCTGAATTATTGTGGCAGGTTGGTTTATGAGTGCGAATACCGAAGCTCAAGGGAGCGGGCGCGGCCTGGAAGCGGTAAAGTGGGTAGTTGTGATCGCATTGCTGCTGGTAGCAATCGTCGGTAACTACCTGTATCGCGATGTGACACTGCCTTTACGCGCGCTGGCTGTCGTGGTGTTGATCGCTGCGGCGGGCGGCATTGCGTTGCTGACCACCAAAGGCAAAGCAACCGTGGCTTTTGCACGTGAAGCAAGAACCGAAATGCGTAAGGTCATCTGGCCAACTCGCCAGGAAACATTGCACACCACGTTAATCGTTGCCGCGGTCACTGCCGTGATGTCACTGATTTTGTGGGGGCTGGATGGTATTCTGGTCCGTCTGGTATCGTTTATCACTGGCCTGAGGTTCTGAGATGTCTGAAGCTCCAAAAAAACGCTGGTACGTCGTTCAGGCGTTTTCCGGTTTTGAAGCCCGCGTAGCCAAGTCGCTGCAAGAGCATATCAAACTGCACAACATGGAAGAACTGTTTGGCGAAGTCATGGTGCCGACTGAAGAAGTCGTGGAAATCCGTGGCGGCCAGCGTCGCAAAAGCGAACGCAAATTCTTCCCTGGTTACGTACTGGTCCAGATGGTGATGAATGACGCCAGCTGGCACTTAGTGCGCAGTGTACCGCGTGTAATGGGCTTCATTGGTGGTACCTCTGACCGTCCGGCACCGATCAGTGATAAAGAAGTGGATGCGATCATGAACCGCCTGCAGCAGGTGGGTGATAAGCCGCGTCCGAAAACGCTGTTCGAACCAGGCGAGATGGTGCGTGTCAACGACGGCCCGTTTGCCGACTTCAACGGTGTGGTCGAAGAAGTGGATTACGAGAAGAGCCGCCTGAAGGTTTCTGTTTCTATCTTCGGCCGTGCAACGCCGGTTGAACTCGACTTTGCTCAGGTGGAGAAAGGCTAAGCCTTTTGTTCACTTTTTAGCTCTTGCGGAAGGCGCGAAATTTACCTATAATTTCGCGCCTTTTGTTTTTATGCGCTGGCAATAGCGTATAAATGGTTATCACGGGGAGCCTGTTCGCCAGGCGCTATACCCAATAGAGGAAATATCATGGCCAAGAAAGTACAAGCCTACGTCAAGCTGCAGGTTGCAGCTGGTATGGCTAACCCGAGCCCACCAGTTGGTCCGGCTCTGGGTCAGCAGGGTGTTAACATCATGGAATTCTGTAAAGCGTTCAACGCCAAAACAGAATCACTGGAAAAGGGTCTGCCGACTCCAGTAGTTATCACCGTATACAGCGACCGTTCTTTCACCTTCGTTACCAAAACGCCTCCGGCTGCCGTTCTGCTGAAAAAAGCAGCAGGCATCAAGTCTGGTTCTGGTAAGCCGAACAAAGATAAAGTCGGTAAAGTAACTCGTGCTCAGGTACGTGAAATCGCAGAAACCAAAGCTGCGGACATGACTGGTGCTGACGTAGAAGCGATGACTCGCTCTATCGAAGGTACTGCTCGTTCCATGGGCCTGGTAGTGGAGGACTAAGAAATGGCTAAGCTGACCAAGCGCATGCGCGTGATCCGTGACAAAGTTGATGCGACTAAACAGTATGACATCAACGAAGCTGTTGCTCTGCTGAAAGAACTGGCTACCGCTAAATTCGTAGAGAGCGTGGACGTTGCTGTTAACCTCGGCATCGATGCACGTAAATCTGACCAGAACGTGCGCGGCGCGACCGTTCTGCCACACGGTACTGGTCGTTCAGTACGTGTTGCCGTCTTTACCCAGGGCGCAAACGCTGAAGCTGCTAAAGCAGCTGGCGCTGAGCTGGTAGGTATGGAAGACCTGGCTGATCAGATCAAGAAAGGCGAAATGAACTTTGACGTTGTTATTGCTTCTCCGGATGCAATGCGCGTTGTTGGCCAGCTGGGCCAGGTTCTGGGCCCACGTGGTCTGATGCCAAACCCGAAAGTTGGTACCGTAACTCCTAACGTTGCTGAAGCTGTGAAAAACGCTAAAGCGGGTCAGGTTCGTTACCGTAACGACAAAAACGGCATCATCCACACCACCATCGGTAAAGTGGACTTCGATGCTGACAAACTGAAAGAAAACCTGGAATCTCTGCTGGTTGCGCTGAAAAAAGCTAAACCTGCTCAGGCGAAAGGCGTGTACATCAAGAAAGTCAGCATCTCTACCACCATGGGCGCCGGCGTTGCCGTTGACCAGGCTGGTCTGAACGCAGCAGCAAACTAATTGCTGCTTGTAACGGGCGAAAAATTCATCTAGAATCTTACGCCCGTTGTTCTGGTTGATCCGTCAATTCAGAACCCAAATTCATAGTCGCGGAGTGCACAGGTCTAAACACCTTGTCATTCAGCGACTACGGTTGGAGCCAGGCCTGATCCTGGCCTCCGTCCAAGACCGCAGGAGCAGAACCTCTTTGGAAGTGATGCTTAATATCCTGCGTAGACGGTGACAGAACCAAAAAGAATTTTTTCTTCACTGGATTCTGCTCACCGTGTAACGCGCTTACGGCCTTCGGGTGTGTAAGTGAAGTGAGTTCCGGGAAATTTTCCCGGTCAAATCCAGGAGCAAAGCTAATGGCATTAAATCTTCAAGGCAAACAAGCAATTGTTGCTGAAGTTAGCGAAGTAGCCAAAGGCGCGCTTTCAGCGGTTGTTGCGGATTCCCGTGGCGTTACCGTTGATAAAATGACTGAACTGCGTAAAGCAGGTCGTGAAGCTGGCGTCTACATGCGTGTTGTTCGTAACACCCTGCTGCGCCGCGTCGTTGAAGGTACTCCATTCGAGTGCCTGAAAGACACGTTTGTTGGTCCGACCCTGATTGCATACTCTATGGAACACCCGGGCGCTGCTGCTCGTCTGTTCAAAGAGTTCGCGAAAGCGAATGCAAACTTTGAGGTCAAAGCTGCAGCCTTTGAAGGTGAGCTGATCCCGGCGGCACAAATTGACCGTCTGGCAACGCTGCCGACTTACGAAGAAGCACTGGCACGTCTGATGTCGACCATGAAAGAAGCTGCTGCTGGCAAGCTGGTCCGCACTCTGGCTGCTGTTCGCGACGCGAAAGAAGCGGCTTAAGGCCAGATTCTTTTTCTTCGTACTTGCTAACGTATAAACTTTTACTGATTCTTAGGAACAATTGTCATGTCTATCACTAAAGATCAAATCCTGGAAGCCGTTGCAGCTATGTCCGTAATGGAAGTAGTTGAGCTGGTTTCTGCTATGGAAGAAAAATTCGGCGTTTCTGCTGCTGCTGCTGTAGCTGTTGCTGCTGGCCCGGCTGAAGCTGTTGAAGAGAAAACTGAATTCGACGTTATCCTGAAAGCTGCTGGCGCGAACAAAGTTGCTGTAATCAAAGCCGTTCGTGGCGCAACTGGTCTGGGCCTGAAAGAAGCTAAAGACCTGGTTGAAGCTGCTCCAGCTGCAATCAAAGAAGGCATCAGCAAAGACGACGCAGCTGCACTTGAAGCTGCTCTGAAAGAAGCTGGCGCTGAAGTTGAAGTTAAGTAAGACAACCCTCGGGTTGCAGTCTGCGTAAACAGACTGATGGCTGGTGACTTTTTGGTCACCAGCCTTTTTGCGCTACAGGGGAATGATGGCGTTTCGCACTGTTTGTCCATTGTTCCTCTTCAATATCTTTTTCTATCGACGACTTAATATACCGCTTTCCTGTGAAGGTTCCCTGCCTGCGCAACGGCGATGAAATGATTTAAGAGTGATAGAAAGATGTATTGCATGGGGTGCCGCGCATCGCATGAAAAACAAAATAGTGTTGCATGAACTGTCCCTTCAGGACGGACAGCGTGGGTCGACTTGTCAGCTAGCTGAGGAACCCTATGGTTTACTCCTATACCGAGAAAAAACGTATTCGTAAGGATTTTGGTAAACGTCCACAAGTACTGGATGTGCCTTATCTCCTTTCTATCCAGCTTGACTCGTTCCAGAAGTTTATCGAGCAAGATCCAGAAGGCCAGTACGGTCTGGAAGCAGCCTTCCGTTCCGTGTTCCCAATCGCGAGCTACAGCGGCAACTCTGAGTTGCAGTATGTCAGCTACCGTCTGGGTGAGCCGGTGTTTGACGTGACAGAATGTCAGATCCGTGGCGTGACGTATTCCGCACCGCTGCGCGTTAAACTGCGTCTGGTGATCTACGAGCGCGAAGCGCCGGAAGGCACCGTCAAAGACATCAAAGAACAAGAAGTGTACATGGGCGAAATTCCGCTCATGACCGACAACGGTACCTTTGTCATCAACGGTACTGAGCGTGTTATCGTTTCTCAGCTGCATCGTAGTCCTGGCGTATTCTTTGACAGCGATAAGGGTAAAACGCACTCTTCCGGTAAAGTGCTGTATAACGCACGTATTATCCCTTACCGCGGTTCATGGCTCGACTTTGAGTTTGACCCGAAAGACAACCTGTTCGTCCGTATTGACCGTCGTCGTAAGCTGCCGGCCAGTATCATCCTGCGCGCGCTGGATTACACCACTGAGCAGATTCTTGATCTGTTCTTCGAAAAAGTGGTGTTTGAAATCCGCGACAACAAGCTGCAGATGGAACTGGTGCCTGAGCGCCTGCGTGGTGAAACCGCCTCCTTCGATATCGAAGCCAACGGCACGGTCTACGTTGAGAAAGGTCGTCGCATCACTGCGCGCCACATCCGTCAGCTGGAAAAAGACAACATTCAGCACATCGAAGTGCCGGTCGAGTACATCGCGGGCAAAGTGGTCGCGAAAGATTACATCGATCTGAACACCGGTGAGCTGATCGTGCCGGCGAACATGGAGCTGTCACTGGATCTGCTGGCGAAACTGAGCCAGTCCGGTCACAAGCGCATCGAAACCCTGTTCACCAACGACCTGGATCACGGCCCGTACATTTCTGAGACGCTGCGCGTTGACCCAACCAACGACCGCCTGAGCGCGCTGGTTGAGATTTACCGCATGATGCGTCCTGGCGAGCCGCCAACGCGTGAAGCCGCAGAAAACCTGTTCGAGAACCTGTTCTTCTCTGAAGATCGTTACGATCTGTCGGCCGTTGGCCGCATGAAGTTCAACCGTTCTCTGCTGCGTGACGAGATCGAAGGTTCCGGTATCCTGAGCAAAGACGACATCATCGAAGTGATGAAGAAGCTCATCGGTATCCGTAACGGTATTGGCGAAGTGGATGATATCGACCACCTCGGCAACCGTCGTATCCGTTCGGTCGGCGAAATGGCGGAAAACCAGTTCCGCGTTGGCCTGGTGCGTGTAGAGCGCGCTGTGAAAGAGCGTCTGTCTCTGGGCGACCTCGACACGCTGATGCCACAGGACATGATCAACGCCAAGCCAATTTCGGCCGCGGTGAAAGAGTTCTTTGGTTCCAGCCAGCTGTCCCAGTTTATGGACCAGAACAACCCGCTGTCTGAGATTACGCACAAACGTCGTATCTCTGCTCTGGGCCCAGGCGGTCTGACCCGTGAACGCGCCGGCTTCGAAGTGCGTGACGTACACCCGACTCACTACGGTCGCGTATGTCCAATCGAAACCCCGGAAGGTCCGAACATCGGTCTGATCAACTCACTCTCTGTTTACGCGCAGACTAACGAATACGGCTTCCTCGAAACGCCGTACCGCCGCGTGGTTGACGGTAAAGTGAGTGATGAAATTCATTACCTCTCTGCTATCGAAGAGGGTAACTACGTTATCGCTCAGGCGAACACCAACCTCGCCGATGACGGCAGCTTTGTTGACGATCTCGTCACCTGCCGTAGCAAAGGTGAATCGAGCCTGTTCAGCCGCGATCAGGTTGACTACATGGACGTTTCCACCCAGCAGGTGGTTTCTGTCGGTGCGTCACTGATCCCGTTCCTGGAGCACGATGATGCTAACCGCGCCCTGATGGGTGCGAACATGCAACGTCAGGCTGTACCTACCCTGCGTGCTGACAAGCCGCTGGTTGGTACCGGTATGGAACGTGCTGTTGCGGTCGACTCCGGTGTAACTGCTGTCGCGAAACGTGGTGGTACCGTGCAGTACGTCGATGCGTCACGTATCGTTATCAAAGTTAACGAAGACGAGATGTATCCGGGCGAAGCAGGTATCGACATCTACAACCTGACCAAGTACACCCGTTCTAACCAGAACACCTGCATCAACCAGATGCCGTGTGTTTCTCTGGGTGAACCTATCGAGCGTGGCGACGTGCTGGCTGACGGCCCGTCTACCGACCTCGGTGAGCTGGCGCTGGGTCAGAACATGCGCGTGGCGTTCATGCCATGGAACGGTTACAACTTCGAAGACTCCATCCTCGTTTCTGAGCGTGTAGTACAGGAAGACCGTTTCACCACCATCCACATTCAGGAACTGGCTTGCGTGTCGCGTGACACCAAACTGGGGCCGGAAGAGATCACCGCTGACATCCCGAACGTGGGTGAAGCTGCGCTCTCCAAACTGGATGAATCCGGCATCGTGTATATCGGTGCGGAAGTGACCGGTGGCGACATTCTGGTAGGCAAGGTGACGCCGAAAGGTGAAACCCAGCTGACGCCAGAAGAGAAACTGCTGCGTGCGATCTTCGGTGAAAAAGCCTCTGACGTGAAAGACTCGTCACTGCGCGTGCCAAACGGCGTTTCCGGTACGGTTATCGACGTACAGGTCTTCACCCGCGATGGCGTAGAAAAAGACAAGCGCGCGCTGGAAATCGAAGAGATGCAGCTGAAGCAGGCGAAAAAAGACCTGTCTGAAGAACTGCAGATCCTCGAAGCGGGCCTGTTCAGCCGTATCCAGGCCGTCCTGATTTCAGGTGGCGTGGAAGCGGAGAAACTGGACAAGCTGCCACGTGAGCGCTGGCTGGAACTCGGTCTGACCGACGAAGAGAAGCAGAACGCGCTGGAGCAGCTGGCTGAGCAGTATGACGAGCTGAAGCACGAGTTTGAGAAGAAACTCGAAGCGAAGCGTCGCAAGATCACCCAGGGCGACGATCTGGCACCGGGCGTGCTGAAAATCGTCAAGGTGTATCTGGCCGTTAAGCGTCAGATTCAGCCTGGTGACAAAATGGCGGGTCGTCACGGTAACAAAGGTGTTATCTCGAAGATCAACCCAATCGAAGACATGCCATACGATGAGAACGGTACGCCGGTCGACATCGTACTGAACCCGCTGGGCGTACCATCGCGTATGAACATCGGTCAGATTCTGGAAACCCACCTGGGTATGGCGGCGAAAGGCATTGGTGAGAAGATCAATGCGATGCTGAAGAAGCAGGAAGAAGTCGCCAAACTGCGTGAGTTTATCCAGCGTGCTTACGATCTGGGCACCGATGTGCGTCAGAAAGTTGACCTGAACACCTTCTCGGACGACGAAGTGCTGCGTCTGGCAGAGAACCTGAAAAAAGGTATGCCAATCGCGACGCCAGTGTTCGACGGTGCGAAAGAGAGCGAAATCAAAGAGCTGCTGCAGCTCGGCGGTCTGCCTTCTTCCGGTCAGATCACCCTGTTCGACGGCCGTACCGGTGAGCAGTTTGAGCGTCAGGTAACCGTAGGTTACATGTACATGCTGAAACTGAACCACCTGGTCGACGACAAGATGCACGCCCGTTCTACCGGCTCTTACAGCCTGGTTACGCAGCAGCCGCTGGGTGGTAAGGCGCAGTTCGGTGGTCAGCGCTTCGGTGAGATGGAAGTGTGGGCACTGGAAGCATACGGTGCCGCGTATACCCTGCAGGAAATGCTTACCGTTAAGTCTGATGACGTCAACGGTCGTACCAAGATGTATAAAAACATCGTTGACGGCAACCATCAGATGGAACCGGGCATGCCGGAATCCTTCAACGTACTGTTGAAAGAGATTCGCTCGCTGGGTATCAACATCGAGCTGGAAGACGAGTAAGCACTCGCAAGTACTGGTTATGGGACGCGCCTGGCGCGTCCCTGAGAGTTCCACTCCGACGGGAGCTAATCCGTGAAAGACTTACTTAAGTTTCTGAAAGCGCAAACTAAAACCGAAGAGTTTGATGCGATCAAAATTGCGCTGGCCTCGCCAGACATGATCCGTTCCTGGTCTTTCGGTGAAGTTAAAAAGCCGGAAACCATTAACTACCGTACCTTCAAGCCGGAGCGTGACGGTCTTTTCTGTGCCCGTATTTTCGGACCGGTAAAAGATTACGAATGCCTGTGCGGTAAGTACAAGCGTCTGAAACACCGTGGCGTGATCTGTGAGAAGTGTGGCGTTGAAGTCACGCAGACCAAAGTGCGTCGTGAGCGTATGGGCCACATCGAGCTGGCTTCGCCGACCGCGCACATCTGGTTCCTGAAATCACTGCCGTCCCGCATCGGTTTGCTGCTGGATATGCCGCTGCGTGACATCGAGCGCGTGCTGTACTTCGAATCTTATGTTGTGGTCGAAGGCGGCATGACCAACCTGGAAAAACGTCAGATTCTGACCGAAGAGCAGTACCTTGACGCGCTGGAAGAGTTCGGTGACGAATTCGACGCGAAGATGGGTGCGGAAGCTATCCAGGCGCTGCTGAAAAATATGGATCTGGAGCAGGAGTGCGAGCAGCTGCGTGAAGAGCTGAACGAAACCAACTCTGAGACCAAACGTAAAAAGCTGACCAAGCGTATTAAGCTGCTGGAAGCGTTCGTGCAGTCTGGCAACAAGCCAGAGTGGATGATCCTGACCGTTCTGCCGGTGCTGCCGCCAGATCTGCGTCCGCTGGTACCGCTGGACGGCGGTCGTTTCGCTACGTCGGATCTGAACGATCTGTATCGTCGCGTGATCAACCGTAACAACCGTCTGAAGCGTCTGCTGGATCTGGCTGCGCCAGATATCATCGTACGTAACGAAAAACGTATGCTGCAGGAAGCGGTAGATGCCCTGCTGGATAACGGCCGTCGCGGTCGTGCCATCACCGGCTCTAACAAACGTCCTCTGAAATCTTTGGCCGACATGATCAAAGGTAAGCAGGGTCGTTTCCGTCAGAACCTGCTGGGTAAACGTGTTGACTACTCCGGTCGTTCGGTTATCACCGTCGGTCCATACCTGCGTCTGCATCAGTGCGGTCTGCCGAAGAAAATGGCACTGGAACTGTTCAAACCGTTCATCTACGGCAAGCTGGAACTGCGTGGCCTCGCGACCACCATTAAAGCGGCCAAGAAAATGGTTGAGCGCGAAGAAGCGGTGGTCTGGGATATCCTAGATGAAGTGATTCGCGAACACCCGGTACTGCTGAACCGTGCACCAACCCTGCACCGTCTGGGTATCCAGGCGTTTGAACCGGTTCTGATCGAAGGTAAAGCGATCCAGCTGCACCCGCTGGTGTGTGCGGCGTATAACGCCGACTTCGATGGTGACCAGATGGCTGTTCACGTACCGCTGACGCTGGAAGCCCAGCTGGAAGCGCGTGCGCTGATGATGTCTACCAACAACATTCTGTCTCCAGCGAACGGCGAGCCAATCATCGTTCCTTCACAGGACGTTGTTCTGGGTCTGTACTACATGACCCGTGACAAAGTGAACGCCAAAGGCGAAGGCATGGTACTGACCGGCCCGAAAGAAGCTGAGCGTGTTTACCGCGCTGGCCAGGCCGAGCTGCATGCACGCGTTAAAGTGCGTATCACTGAATACAGCAAAAATGAGCAGGAAGAGCTCGTTGCGAAAACCAGCCTGATCGACACCACCATTGGTCGTGCGATCCTGTGGATGATCGTACCGAAAGGTTTGCCTTACTCCATCGTCAACCAGGCGCTGGGTAAGAAAGCGATCTCTAAGATGCTGAACACCTGTTACCGCATCCTGGGCCTGAAGCCGACCGTTATCTTTGCTGACCAGACCATGTACACCGGCTTTGCCTATGCAGCCCGTTCAGGTGCCTCAGTCGGTATCGACGACATGGTGATTCCTGCCAAGAAAGCAGAAATCATTGCAGAAGCCGAAGCGGAAGTGGCCGAGATCCAGGAGCAGTTCCAGTCTGGTCTGGTTACCGCGGGCGAACGTTATAACAAAGTCATCGATATCTGGGCTGCGGCTAACGAACGCGTATCCAAAGCGATGATGGATAACCTGCAGACCGAAACCGTGATCAACCGTCACGGCGAAGAAGAGCAGCAGGTTTCGTTCAACAGCATCTACATGATGGCCGACTCCGGTGCGCGTGGTTCTGCGGCACAGATTCGTCAGCTGGCAGGTATGCGTGGTCTGATGGCGAAGCCAGATGGCTCCATCATCGAGACGCCGATCACCGCGAACTTCCGTGAAGGTCTGAACGTACTCCAGTACTTCATCTCGACCCACGGTGCGCGTAAAGGTCTGGCCGATACCGCACTGAAAACGGCGAACTCCGGTTACCTGACCCGTCGTCTGGTTGACGTGGCGCAGGACCTGGTAGTCACCGAAGACGACTGTGGCACATTCGAAGGCATCATGATGACTCCGGTCATCGAAGGTGGCGACGTTAAAGAGCCGCTGCGTGAGCGTGTACTGGGTCGTGTGACGGCAGAAGACGTGCTGAAGCCGGGCACTGCGGACATCCTGATCCCGCGTAACACCCTGATCGATGAGCACTGGTGTGACGTGGTTGAACTGAACTCCGTGGACGCAATTAAAGTGCGTTCCGTGGTGAGCTGTGAAACCGACTTCGGTGTGTGTGCACACTGCTACGGTCGCGATCTGGCACGTGGTCACATCATCAACAAAGGTGAGGCCATCGGCGTTATCGCAGCACAGTCCATCGGTGAGCCGGGTACCCAGCTGACCATGCGTACCTTCCACATCGGTGGTGCGGCATCGCGTGCGGCAGCTGAATCCAGCATTCAGGTGAAGAACAAAGGTACTATCAAGCTGACCAACGCCAAGTCAGTAACCAACTCCTCCGGGAAACTGGTTATCGTCTCGCGTAACGTTGAGCTGAAGATGATCGACGAGTTCGGTCGTACCAAAGAGAGCTATAAAGTGCCTTACGGTGCGGTCATGGCGAAAGGTGATGGCGAGCAGGTTGCCGCGGGCGAAACCGTTGCAAACTGGGATCCACACACCATGCCGGTTATCACCGAAGTGGGCGGTTTCATCCGCTTCACCGACATGATCGACGGTCAGACCATTACCCGTCAGACTGACGACCTCACTGGTCTGTCATCGCTGGTGGTACTGGATTCTGCAGAGCGTACTGCGGGCGGTAAAGACCTGCGTCCGGCACTGAAAATCGTTGATGCCAACGGCAACGACGTATTGATCCCGGGCACCGACATGCCGGCACAGTACTTCCTGCCAGGTAAAGCGATTGTGCAGCTGGAAGATGGCGTGAAGATCAGCTCGGGTGATACCCTGGCGCGTGTTCCGCAGGAATCTGGCGGTACCAAGGACATCACCGGTGGTCTGCCACGCGTTGCCGACCTGTTCGAAGCGCGTCGTCCGAAAGAGCCAGCTATCCTGGCGGAGATCAGCGGTATCATCTCCTTCGGTAAAGAGACCAAAGGCAAGCGTCGTCTGGTGATCACCCCGGTTGACGGTAGCGATCCGTATGAAGAGATGATTCCGAAATGGCGTCAGCTCAACGTATTCGAAGGTGAACGTGTAGAACGTGGTGACGTCGTATCCGACGGCCCAGAGTCTCCGCACGACATCCTGCGTCTGCGTGGCGTCCATGCTGTGACCCGTTACATCACTAACGAAGTGCAGGAAGTTTACCGCCTGCAGGGCGTTAAGATTAACGATAAGCACATCGAAGTCATCGTGCGTCAGATGCTGCGTAAAGCAACCATCATGAACGCGGGTAGCTCGGAGTTCCTGGAAGGCGAGCAGGCGGAAGTCTCTCGTATCAAGATCTCCAACCGCGATCTGGAAGCGAACGGCAAAATCGGCGCGACGTACATGCGTGACCTGCTGGGTATCACCAAAGCCTCGCTGGCAACCGAATCGTTCATCTCTGCGGCATCGTTCCAGGAGACCACCCGTGTCCTGACCGAAGCAGCAGTAGCAGGCAAGCGCGACGAACTGCGCGGCCTGAAAGAGAACGTTATCGTGGGTCGTCTGATCCCGGCCGGTACCGGTTATGCTTACCACCAGGATCGTATGCGTCGCCGTCAGGCGGGTGAAGCACCGGTTGCACCGCAGGTAACTGCGGATGAAGCCTCTGCCAGCCTCGCTGAGCTGCTGAACGCCGGTCTGGGCGGTAGCGACGACGAATAATCGTCTGCTCTGCTGACCATGAAAAAACCCTGCCTCGGCAGGGTTTTTTTTCGTCTGAAATCCGCGTTATTTCTGATTGATATCCTGACGCGTCAGCCCGATGTCACGCAGCTGCGCATCACTCAGGTGCGAAAGAATCTCCCGCGTTTCCCGTCTGGCATGCCAGCGTTTTATCGCGCGCACGCCGCCACGGAAGATATCGAGTAAGGTCACGCTGAACGGTTTTGCCGCCCGGTTCTGATCGAATTCCATTATCCCAGCCCTCAGTATGATGTCTGAACAACATTTTCCCTCTGATGGCGAATTCAATACAGATTCAAAAATCACTTATCTTTAACATACAGATTGCGCCCGTACCGATCTGAATGGTAGAAATAGGCGTCATCTGTACTGATTTTTGATCACCGTTAACGCAGCGAGGCACACAATGACGCGCTATCAACATCTGGCCTGTCTGCTTTCAGACCGTATTGAGCAGGGGCTGTATCGCAGCGGCGAACGCTTGCCCTCGGTGCGTACGCTCAGCATTGAGCACGGCGTCAGCATCAGTACCGTGCAGCAGGCTTATCATCTGCTGGAAGAGAAGCAGCTTATCGTGCCGCAGCCGCGTTCCGGCTATTTTGTCGCTACCCGTAAAGCCACGCCGCCGGTTCCCGCAATGACCCGACCCGTACAGCGTCCGGTTGAGATCACCCAGTGGGAATCGGTGCTGGAGCTGCTGAGCAGCCGCATTAATGGCGACGTGCTGCAGCTGGGCAGCGGCATGCCGGACCTGACCCAGCCGACGCTCAAGCCGCTGTGGAAAATCATGGGCCGCATGGCGCAGAAGCAGGATATTGATCAGCTCAACTATGACAGCCTGCTCGGCGTGGCAGCGCTGCGCGAGCAGATTGCGCGGCTGACAATTGACAGCGGCTGTCAGCTGACGGCGGAAGATATTGTCATCACTACCGGTTGCCATGAAGCGCTGTCGGTGTCGATTCGCGCCGTGTGCGAGCCAGGCGATATCATTGCCGTCGAGTCGCCAGCGTTTCACGGCACCATGCAGACACTGCGCGGTCTGGGCATTCGCGCCATTGAAATCCCTACCGATGCGGTCAGCGGGATCAGCCTTGAGGCGCTGGAGCTGGCGTTTGAGCAGTGGCCAATCAAAGCGGTGGTGGTGGTACCCAACTGCAATAATCCGCTCGGATTTATCATGCCGGAAACGCGTAAGCGCGCGCTGCTGACGCTGGCGCAGCGCTTTGACGCGGCAATCATTGAGGATGATGTCTATGGCGAGCTGGCGTGGGAGTATCCGCGTCCGATCACCATCAAATCGCTGGATATGGATGGCCGCGTGCTGCTGTGCAGCTCGTTTTCCAAAACCCTGGCGCCCGGCTTGCGCGTGGGCTGGGTCGCGCCGGGACGCTATCGCGATCGCGTACTGCACATGAAATATATTGGCACCGGTTCGACGGCAACGCAGCCGCAGTATGCGGTCGCAGAGTTTATTCGTCAGGGCCATTACCTGCCGCATTTGCGCCGCATGCGTCAGGTGTATCAGCGTAACTATGAGACGTTTAGTTGCTGGGTGCGCCACTATTTTCCCTGCGGCATTTGCGTCTCGCGGCCGCAGGGCAGTTTCCTGATGTGGATTGAGCTGCCGGAAGCCTTCGATGCGGTGCGGCTGAATGCGGAGCTGCGGGAGCTGAAAATCCAGGTGGCGGTCGGTTCGCTGTTTTCGGCGGCGGGTAAATATCGCAACTGTCTGCGCCTCAATTATGGTCTGCCAATGAATGAGCAAACCGAGCAGGCGATTGCCAGCCTCGGCGCAGCCGTGGAGCGTGCCATGCAGGCCTGCAGTGCGGAAACGCGCCATATCACCTCCCTGACAGAATAACGGTGGAAAGGCAGGGCCGGACAGAGAGTCGGGGAAGCCAGCCCTGGCCCGCTGCAAGCGACAGCGGGCAGGCTCACTTTAGCGCTTGTCCCCGGTCGCGCCAGCCCTGACTGCTGCCGTTTGCGCGCCGTATTCGCGGATTTTTAGCGCCGTTGCAGTCAGTTACAACGCTTATGCGACATGCTCTGGGGATTCTACCAGCGCCAGCAGCTGGCGGGTGGCCGCCTGCCAGTCTTCCGCCTGGGTAATCGCGCTGACCACGGCAATGCTGCCGACGCCAGTCGCCAGCACCTCCGGCACGCGTGCCAGCGAAATGCCGCCAATCGCCACGGTGGGAATATGCTGTAGCCGCGCCAGATGGCGCTTCAGCTCGGCAATGCCCTGCGGCGCAGAGGGCATCTCTTTGGTTTGTGTCGGAAAGATGTGGCCGAGCGCAATATAGGACGGACGCAGCGCCAGTGCGCGATCCAGCTCGGCGTCATCGTGTGTCGACAGACCCAGGCGTAAGCCGGCGTGGCGGATAGCGTTCAGGTCGGCCACATCCAGATCTTCCTGACCAAGATGCACACCATAGGCGTTGTACTTAATCGCTAAACGCCAGTAATCGTTGATAAACAGCCGCGCGCCGTACTGTTTGCCCAGGGCGATGGCATCGCGTACCGCGGCTTCAATCTGGCGATCATCGCCATCTTTGATGCGCAGCTGGAGGGTGCGCACGCCGGCTGCCAGCAGGCGTTCAATCCACAACACGCTGTCGACAACCGGATAGAGCCCCAGTTTTGGCGCGGTGGCAGGGAAGGCTTCAGTCATCATTTTTCCTCTTTAAGGGCATCGGCGGCGTGATACAGCTCGCCGCCACGGCTACGGAAGGCATCGGACATTTGCGCCATCCCCAGCGCTATCGGCTGGGCTTCCGCCTGCTGGCGGGCGGCAAATTCGCGCACTTCCTGGGTGATTTTCATTGAACAGAATTTGGGGCCGCACATGGAACAGAAGTGGGCCACTTTGCCGGATTCCTGCGGCAGGGTTTCGTCGTGATAGGCCCGCGCGGTATGCGGATCGAGCGCCAGATTAAACTGATCTTCCCAGCGGAACTCGAAGCGAGCTTTCGACATGGCGTTGTCGCGGATCTGTGCGCCGGGATGGCCTTTAGCCAGATCGGCAGCGTGCGCGGCGATCTTGTAGGTAATCAGCCCCTGCTTAACATCCTCTTTATTCGGCAGGCCAAGGTGCTCTTTCGGCGTGACGTAGCACAGCATCGCGCAGCCAAACCAGCCGATCATGGCGGCGCCAATCCCGGAGGTGAAATGATCGTAGCCCGGCGCGATATCGGTCGTCAGCGGGCCCAGCGTATAAAACGGCGCTTCATGGCAGTGTTCCAGCTGCTCGGTCATATTGCGGCGGATCATCTGCATCGGCACGTGACCGGGGCCTTCAATCATGACCTGCACATCATATTGCCAGGCGATTTGCGTCAGCTCGCCTAAGGTACGCAGTTCGGCAAACTGGGCTTCGTCGTTGGCGTCCTGAATCGAGCCGGGGCGTAAACCATCACCGAGAGACAGCGCCACATCATAGGCGGCGCAGATTTCACAGATTTCGCGGAAATGCTGGTAGAGGAAGTTTTCCTGATGATGTGACAGACACCACTTCGCCATGATTGAGCCGCCGCGCGACACGATGCCGGTCAGCCGTTGTGCAGTCATCGGCACATAGCGCAGCAGCACGCCCGCGTGAATGGTGAAGTAATCAACACCCTGCTCAGCCTGTTCCAGCAGGGTATCGCGGAAAATGTCCCAGTTAAGATCTTCTGCGATGCCGTTGACCTTTTCCAGCGCCTGATAGATTGGCACCGTGCCGATCGGCACCGGACTGTTGCGCAAAATCCACTCGCGCGTTTCATGGATATAGCGGCCGGTCGACAGATCCATCACGGTATCTGCCCCCCAGCGCGTGGCCCACACCAGTTTTTCCACTTCCTCTTCAATCGACGAACTTACCGCCGAGTTGCCGATGTTGGCGTTGACCTTCACCAGAAAATTGCGGCCGATAATCATCGGCTCCGATTCCGGATGATTGATGTTGGCAGGAATGATGGCGCGGCCGCTGGCCACTTCAGCGCGCACAAATTCGGCGCTGATATTCTCCGGCAGCTGCGCGCCAAAGCCGTGGCCGGCGTGCTGCTGCAACAGCGTTGCACTGCGGATACGCTCACGTCCCATGTTTTCGCGCAGCGCGATGAACTCCATCTCCGGCGTGATAATGCCCTGACGCGCATAGTGCAGCTGCGTGACGCGGCGACCCGCTTTGGCCCGGCGCGGCTGCGGCAGGTGTTCAAAACGCAGATGATCCAGCCCGTCATCTGCCAGCCGCTGCTGACTGTAGCTTGAGCTGAGTGCGCTGATGGTTTCGCTGTCGTTGCGTTCGGCGATCCAGCCGGCGCGCAATTTTGCCAGACCCTGATGCACGTTGATGGTCGCGTGGGGATCGCCATAGGCACCGGCGGTGTCATACACCGGCACCGGTTCATTTTCTGCGTATTGCGGATGATCTTTGCTGCCGCCGGTGTGCGTCGGGCTGAGCTGAATTTCGCGCATCGGGACGCGGATATCCGCGCGGCTGCCGCTGATCCAGATACGTTTTGAGTTAGGGAAGGCGGTTCCCTGGAGCGAATCGATAAATTTTTGCGCCTGCGCGCGTTGTTCACGACGTGAGGTTTTAGCATCAGACATAGCAAGTTTCCTGAAAACAAGGGGAAGCTGCTTGTCCGGAGTCCGGAAGGAGTAACAGAAACGGTGCGGGCGCCTGACTGCACCGTGCTGATCACATCTACTCTTGTTCCCTTCGCAGGTACTAACCTGATCAGGTTCCGCGGATCCCGAATTAACGGTCTCAGCCCCTAAGGGCACTCCGACAAGTTTACGTTTTACGCGATAAGCGACTTTACTGACTGCTGCACGCTGCGCTTATATCGCAAAGTTTGATTGTGGATTGTCGTTAAAAAGACAATAAAAAAGCCCATTCAGCATAAAAGGGCTTTTCCTGAATAACAAGTCTTTTACAACTGCAGCGGTTCAGGCCGGACGAGCAATGGTGCTGTCATTGGCCACCGGCGGGCGCGCCAGCTGGTTATCCCAGGCGAGCTGAATCAGTTTGTCTTCCAGCGTAAAGCGTGACTCCAGCGCTTCGCCCACTTCTGACAGCGCCTGCTGGAAATCCACGCAGTTGTCGTCATTAATGGCCTGCTGCAGATGGCTGTCATACAGTTGCATCAGCCGTTCAGTATTGCCTTCCAGCGCCGGATAGATCTGCGCTGCCGCAATCATCGGGCTGTCGCCGGACATCTCGCTGATGATGCGCTCGTAAACGCTGAAGTGGCCGGTAGAGAGATAGTCCACCAGACGATGGCAAAACGCATCCAGCGCCTGTTCATCCAGCGCGGTCAGCGCTTCTTTGTTCGGCTTCATGCCAATTAACTCGTAATAGGTGACGAGCAGCTGTCGACGGGCGCGCAACCATGAGTCGACTAATTCATTACCGCCACCTACACGCTCGGTCAGGTTATCTAACTGGGTAAGCATACGGGGCTCCAGGTGAGTTATAGTTGTTTATTACACACTTAACATCAGGATTTCAGCGTGCCATTTGACGCTAAGGACAACGATTAAGATGCAACGTGAGATCTCAAGCGTAGACGCTGGCTGGTGGATTGTCAGCTCTGCGCAGAAACTTTGGTTGCCGCAAGGCGAGTTGCCGCATGGCTTATCCGGCGAGTTTGGCCTGACCGGCAGCAGCGGCAGAGTGATTGGCGAGTGGCAGGGCGAAAACGTCTGGCTGGTATGCGAAGCGCGTCCGGACAATATGGCCTCGGTGCGCCAGCTGATTGACGAAGATGTCGGTCTGTTTCAGCTCGCCGGGCGCGGCGTGCAGCTGGCAGAGTTCTACCGTTCGCATCGCTGGTGCGGCTATTGCGGCCATGAAATGCAGCACAGCAAGCGCGAATTTGCCTGCCTGTGCAGCCACTGCCGGGAGCGCTACTATCCGCAAATCGCCCCCTGCATCATTGTGGCGATTCGTCGCGGTGAGGAGATCCTGCTGGCAAACCATGCGCGCCATCGCAACAGCATCTACACCGTGCTGGCCGGTTTTGTCGAAGTCGGCGAAACGCTGGAGCAGGCGGTGGCCCGCGAGGTGATGGAAGAGAGTAACGTGCGGGTAAAAAATGTGCGTTACGTGACCTCGCAGCCGTGGCCGTTCCCGCACTCGCTGATGATGGCGTTCATGGCGGAGTACGATGGCGGCGAGCTGCAGCACGATGGTAAAGAGCTGCTGGATGCTGGCTGGTATCGCTACGACGATCTGCCCCTGTTGCCGCCGCCGGGCACCGTGGCGCGCCGGCTGATTGAAGATACGGTTGCGCTGTGTCGCGCCAGCGCGGCGTGAAAATGCTACACTGCCGGCCTTAGCATGAGAGAGCCCATTATGAGTGAACTGAAGAACGATCGTTATCTGCGCGCCCTGTTACGCCAGCCGGTGGATATCACCCCGGTATGGATGATGCGACAAGCCGGGCGTTACCTGCCGGAATACAAAGCCACGCGCGCTGAGGCCGGTGATTTTATGTCGCTGTGTAAGAACGCGGAGCTGGCATGCGAAGTCACCCTGCAGCCGCTGCGCCGCTATGCGCTGGATGCCGCGATCCTCTTCAGCGATATCCTCACCATTCCGGATGCGATGGGCCTGGGGCTCTACTTTGAGACCGGCGAAGGCCCGCGTTTCTCCCATCCAATCACCTGTCGTGCCGATGTGGATAAACTGCCGGTGCCGGATCCGGAGCAGGAGCTGGGTTACGTGATGAATGCGGTGCGCACCATCCGTCACAACCTCAAAGGCGAAGTGCCGCTGATCGGTTTCTCCGGCAGCCCATGGACGCTGGCAACCTACATGGTAGAAGGCGGCAGCAGCAAGGCTTTCACCAAAATCAAGAAGATGATGTACGCCGAGCCGCAGACGCTGCACGCGCTGCTGGATAAGCTGGCAGAGAGCGTGATCCTTTACCTCAACGCGCAGATTAAAGCGGGTGCGCAGTCGGTGATGGTGTTTGATACCTGGGGCGGCGTGCTGACCGGGCGCGACTATCGCGAGTTCTCGCTCTATTACATGCACAAAATCGTCGACAGCGTACTGCATGAGAACGAAGGAAGACGCGTGCCCATCACCCTGTTTACCAAGGGCGGCGGCCAGTGGCTGGAAGAGATGGCCGCCACCGGCTGTGATGCGCTGGGCCTTGACTGGACCACCGATATTGGCGAAGCGCGGCGCCGCGTGGGCGATAAGGTCGCGCTGCAGGGCAACATGGATCCGTCTATGCTGTATGCACCCCCTGCACGAATTGAGCAGGAAGTGGCGGGGATTCTGGAAGGCTTTGGCGCAGGCGAAGGTCACGTCTTCAACCTCGGTCACGGGATTCATCAGGATGTTCCGCCAGAGCACGCTGGCGCGTTTGTGGAGGCGGTGCATCGGCTATCACGACCATATCATCAGGGATAAGCATGGATTTAGCCGCACTACGACAGCAACAGGTACAGCTCGCCGCCAGCGTGGTGCGGCAGGATGATTTTGACGTACTGCCGCCGCGCTTCATTGGCGGCGCCGATGTTGGTTTTGAACAGGGCGGCGAGGTAACGCGCGCCGCCCTGGTGATCCTCGAATACCCTTCATTAACGCTGGTGGAGCATCGCATCGCGCGTGTCGCGACCACCATGCCTTATATCCCCGGTTTTCTCTCGTTTCGCGAAATTCCAGCCCTGCAGGCGGCGTGGCAGCAATTGTCGCAGCGGCCCGACCTGCTGTTCGTCGACGGCCATGGCATCTCTCATCCGCGCCGGCTGGGCGTTGCCGCGCATTTCGGCTCGCTGCTGGATGTGCCGACCATCGGCGTAGCGAAAAAGCGCCTGTGCGGCCGTTTCGCTGAGCTGGATACGGCACCGGGCAGTCGTCAGCCGCTGATGGATAAAGGCGAGCAGATTGCCTGGGTGTGGCGCAGCAAGACGCGCTGCAACCCGCTGTTTGTCTCAACCGGCCACCGCGTCAGCCTCGACAGCGCACTGCACTGGGTTGAGGCCTGCATGGCCGGCTACCGCTTGCCGGAGCCAACGCGCTGGGCTGATGCCGTAGCGTCTGGCCGTCCCGCTTTTGTGAAGTGGCAAAATGCGCGCTAACGCTGTTTGTGTGCGGCTTTTGCGGTACACTGCCGCCAGCTAATCTACCGAGAGTAAGTTTGATGTTACAGAACCCCGTCCATTTGCGTCTGGCGAAGCTGGAAAGCTGGCAGCACATGACCTTTATGGCCTGTCTGTGCGAGCGGATGTTCCCCAATTACTGGGCCTTCTGTCAGCAGACCGAGTTTGCCGATCCGCAGCTCTATCGCCGCATTCTCGACCTGGTGTGGGAAAGCCTGACGGTGAAGGATGCCAAAATCAATTTCGACAGCCAGCTGGAGAAACTGGAAGCGGCGATCCCAAACGGTGACGACTTTGACGTTTATGGCGTGCACCCGGCGATTGACGCCTGCGTGGCGCTGAGTGAACTCCTGCACGCGCAGCTGAGCGGTGAAACGCTGGAGCACGCCATCGAAGTCAGCCGCACGTCGATCACCACCGTGGCCATCCTTGAAATGACCCAGGCCGGTCGCGAAATGAGCGACGAAGAGCTGCGTGACAACCAGGCGGTAATTGACGAATGGGACCTGCAGTGGGAGATTTTTCGCCTGCTGGCAGAGTGCGAAGAACGGGACCTGGAGCTAATCAAAGGACTACGTGCAGACCTGCGTGAAGCCGGAATCAGTAACATCGGTATAAATTTTCAGCAATAAGGCGAGAAAACGTGACTTCAGGCCCGAATTACCGCGCCTGGAGGCTTCACATCAGCCCCCTGTCTGGTCTACATTTGGGGGGCTGAAAATTGTGGCTATCGGTGCGTGCAGGCTGAAGAGTGCCAGAATATGGCTTTTCCCTCGCACTCGTTGCTTAGCAAGCGATAAATACACTTTAAGGATAACTTATGAACAAGACTCAACTGATTGATGTGATCGCAGAGAAAGCGGACCTGTCTAAAACCCAGGCTAAAGCTGCGCTGGAATCTACCCTGGCTGCGATCACTGAGTCTCTGAAAGAAGGTGATGCTGTACAACTGGTTGGTTTTGGTACTTTTAAAGTGAACCACCGCGCTGAGCGTACCGGTCGCAACCCGCAGACTGGCAAAGAGATCAAAATCGCTGCAGCTAACGTGCCAGCGTTCGTCTCTGGTAAAGCACTGAAAGACGCTGTTAAGTAAGTTTTCCGCATCGCGGTTTAGCTTTAAAAGAGGGGCGATTTCGCCCCTTTTTGTTACCGGGGCCTGCTATGCTGAACATCTCTTCTCAGCGCCTCTGCGCCATCCTCCTCGGGGTATTACTCACCGGCTGCAGTGCCACTCCCGATCTTCCGGCTTTCACCGCCAGCGGCTATCTGTCTGACCGTGGCACGGTGCGAATCTGGCGTAAAAACGGCGACCACGAAGCCGTCCATCTGCGTACTGTCTACACCCCTTTCAATGGCGATAGCCGGGAAACTACCGACTATATCTGGCAGGCGGATAAACTGCTGAGCGTGGAACGGCACGTCACTGGCCAGCAGCCGGACGACGTAACCCTGCGTTTCGACCATCAGGGCAACCTCAATTTTATGCAGCGACAGCTGGCTGGCCGGCGTGAAGCCGTCAGCGCCGACAGCGTCGAGCTGTACCGGTTTGACGCGCAGCGCATGCTGGCGCAGAGCAATGCACTGCTGAGTGGTCGGGTACTGTTGCGGCAGGGGCACTGGCAGGGCGGTACGCAGGTCCGTGACTGTGAGGGGCAGCAGGTGAATGTGGCGTTCGATCGCGACACGCTGGCGACGCTGTATCGACAACAGCAGGGGCAGCAACAGCCGATTACCCTGTCGTGGCTGGAAGCGCCAGAGGGGATTCAACTGCTGCGTGCCACGCCGGAAGATGAGTGCCGCTGGCAGCCGAAAGAGGCTGATTTTTAGCGGCGACCAGCTGGCCGCCGCCGGGGGCTTACTTGCGGTTAATCGCGCGGTAACCGATATCATTACGGCAGAAGCTGCCGTTCCATGAGATGTGCTGTGCCAGCGCGTAGGCATTCTTCTGCGCTGCCGCCACATCTTCACCCAGCGCAGTCACGCACAGTACGCGACCGCCGCTGGTCACCACCAGGTCATCTTTCAGGGTGGTGCCGGCATGGAATACCTTCCCGTCCGGTACGTCTTCCAGCGGCAGACCGTGGATCTGATCGCCCGTGTTGTAGTCGCCCGGATAACCGCCTGCGGCCAGCACCACGCCGAGCGACGGGCGCGGATCCCACTGTGACTGCTGCTCATTGAGCTTGCCGTCGACGGCGGCGAGGCACAGCGCGACCAGATCCGACTGCAGGCGCAGCATGATCGGCTGCGTTTCCGGATCGCCGAAGCGGCAGTTGAATTCGATCACCTTCGGCTGACCGGCTTTGTCGATCATCAGACCGGCATACAGGAAACCGGTGTAGGTGTTACCTTCCGCTTTCATGCCGTTGACGGTTGGCCAGATGATCTGATCCATCACGCGCTGGTGGATCTCATCGGTCACTACCGGTGCCGGTGAGTAAGCGCCCATGCCACCGGTGTTCGGGCCGGTGTCGCCGTCGCCAACACGTTTGTGATCCTGGCTGGTGGCCATCGGCAGGACGTTATCGCCGTCCACCATCACGATGAAGCTGGCTTCTTCACCATCAAGAAACTCTTCGATGACGATGCGGTGACCTGCGTCGCCAAATGCATTGCCGGCCAGCATGTCCTGTACTGCCGCTTCGGCTTCGGCCAGCGTCATGGCGACGATGACGCCTTTACCCGCGGCCAGACCGTCCGCTTTGATGACGATCGGCGCGCCTTTCTCACGCAGGTAAGCCAGCGCGGGTTCCACCTCGGTGAAGTTCTGGTATTCCGCCGTCGGGATCTGCTGGCGGGCAAGGAAATCTTTGGTGAAGGCTTTTGAGCCCTCCAGCTGCGCGGCCGCCTGCGTCGGGCCAAAGATTTTCAGGCCGGCAGCGCGAAACGCATCGACTACGCCAATCACCAGCGGCGCTTCCGGTCCGACGATGGTCAGGTCGATGTTTTCCTGCTGCGCAAACGCCAGCAGTGCCGGAATATCGGTGGCGCTGATGGCCACGTTCTGCAGGGCCGGCTCCAGCGCGGTACCGGCGTTGCCTGGCGCAACAAATACGGTTTCTGCCAGCGGCGACTGTGCTGCTTTCCACGCCAGCGCGTGTTCACGTCCACCATTACCAATCACTAAAATTTTCATCGTTACGGCTCCAGGCTATTAATGGCGGAAATGACGCATGTCAGTGAAGATCATTGCGATGCCGTGCTCGTCGGCGGCAGCAATCACTTCATCATCGCGGATGGAACCGCCCGGCTGGATCACACAGGTGATGCCCACTGCCGCCGCAGCATCAATGCCATCGCGGAACGGGAAGAAGGCGTCGGAAGCCATGGCGGAACCCTTCACCTCCAGTCCTTCGTCAGCGGCTTTGATGCCGGCAATTTTGGCAGAGTAAACGCGGCTCATCTGGCCCGCGCCAATACCGATCGTCATGTTGTCGCGTGCATACACAATGGCGTTGGATTTAACGAACTTCGCCACTTTCCAGCAGAACAGCGCGTCACGCAGTTCCTGTTCGGTCGGCTGACGTTGGCTGACAACGCGCAGCTGGCTGGCATCGACCATACCGAGATCGCGATCCTGAACCAGCAGGCCACCGTTGACGCGTTTGAAGTCGAGACCGGCCACACGGCTCTGCCACTGACCGCACACCAGAACGCGGACGTTCTGTTTGGCTGCGGTCACGCGCAGTGCCGCTTCACTGGCCGATGGCGCAATAATGACTTCCACGAACTGACGGCTGATGATCGCCTGCGCGGTCGCTTCATCCAGCTCGCGATTAAAGGCGATGATGCCGCCGAACGCCGAGGTCGGATCGGTTTTGTAAGCGCGCTCGTAGGCGGCAAGAATTGAATCGCCTGCGGCGACGCCGCATGGGTTAGCGTGCTTGACGATAACACAGGCTGGCTCGCTGAACTCCTTGACGCACTCCAGTGCCGCATCGGTATCGGCAATATTGTTGTAGGACAGCGCCTTGCCCTGCAGCTGCTGTGCGGTGGCGACCGACGCTTCGCTGACTTGCTCTTCAATATAGAAAGCAGCGTCCTGATGGCTGTTCTCGCCGTAACGCATATCCTGCTTTTTAATAAAGTTGAGGTTCAGGGTGCGCGGGAAGCGGCCGGCCGGCGCGGTGCTTTCGCCGTGATAGGCCGGTACCAGGCTGCCAAAGTAGTTGGCAATCATGCTGTCGTAAGCGGCGGTGTGTTCAAAGGCTTTGATGGCCAGATCGAAACGGGTTTCCAGCGTCAGGGAGTTTTCGTTGGCATCGAGCTCCGCGATGATCGCGTCGTAGTCACTGCTCTTCACCACGATTGCCACGTCTTTGTGGTTCTTGGCTGCCGAGCGCACCATGGTGGGGCCGCCGATATCAATGTTCTCAACGGCATCTTCCAGGCTGCAGTCGGCTTTCGCCACGGTCTGGGCAAAGGGATAGAGGTTCACCACCACCATGTCGATAGGATTGATGGCGTGCTCGGCCATGATGACATCATCGGTACCGCGACGGCCCAGAATGCCACCGTGCACTTTGGGGTGCAGCGTTTTGACGCGTCCATCCATCATTTCCGGGAAACCGGTGTAGTCAGAAACTTCCGTGACGGGCAGGCCGGCATCTGCCAGCAGGCGCGCAGTGCCACCTGTGGAGAGCAGCTCAACACCACGATGGGAGAGGGCCTGAGCAAATTCGAGGATACCGGCTTTGTCAGAGACACTGAGCAGAGCGCGGCGTACAGGACGACGTTGTTGCATGGTGGTTTTATCCCTTGGCTTTGTTTCGCGTAAATAAGAGCGTTACATCAGGCTTAACTTTCTCTTTCTATATATAGAAGAGAACATTTACCTCAGGTAACGCCCCAAAAGGGGCATCCTTGACGTCGCGGGGCATTGTAGCGAAAACGTTTGCGCGATGCTCGCCTAAATTTATTACCGGCTGCAGATGTGGATAACTTTGTGTGTAACCGGGTATAAGGCGGGGTTTTGCTGTGGAATGCAGCGAACGATTGTTTTTATTGAATTTAGCGGTTGCGCGTGCCGAACAACTCCCTATAATGCGCCTCCATCGACACGGCACAACGACTTACGGAATGCGGTGTAGAGAGGAAGCTTCGTTAAGAACTTCCGCCGGAGAAAAACGCTGAAAAAAGTGTTTGACTCTGAAGGAGGAAAGCGTAATATACGCCACCTCGCGACAGCAGGCTGAACGCCGCGTCGCACCGCTCTTTAACAATTTATCAGACAATCTGTGTGGGCACTCGCAGGATTGATATCAGCGTCTCCGGACGTAAAAAATATCAAGTCTTTGCTGAGTGAACACGTAATTCATTACGA
>NZ_CAJYMB010000134.1 GCF_913775985.1 uncultured Pluralibacter sp.
GAAGCAGGCCGGGCTGCCGGACGGCGTGCTCAACGTGGTCACCGGCTTTGGCGAAGAGGCCGGGCAGGCGCTCTCGCGCCATCCGGACGTGGACGTGATGACCTTCACCGGCTCGACCCGCACCGGCAAGCAGCTGCTGAAAGATGCCGGAGAGAGCAACATGAAGCGCGTCTGGCTGGAGGCGGGCGGAAAAAGCGCCAATATCGTGTTTGCCGACTGCCCGGATCTGGCGAAGGCCGCCGCCGCTTCTGCCGCGGGGATCTTTTATAACCAGGGACAGGTGTGCATCGCTGGCACGCGGCTGCTGGTAGAAGCGTCCATTGCTGACGATTTTATCGCCCTGCTGAAGGCGGAGGCCGCCAACTGGCGACCGGGCAACCCGCTCGATCCCGCCACTGCCATGGGCACCCTGATTGACAGCGACCACGCCGACAGCGTGCTCGGCGCCATCGACGCCGGCGCGGCGCAGGGCACGCTGGCGCTGGACGGCCGCAGCGGCGGACATCCGGCGGCGGTTGGGCCGACGCTGCTGGTGGATGTCGATCCGCAGGCGCGGGTCAGCCGGGAGGAAATTTTTGGTCCGGTGCTGGTCATCACCCGCTTTCGCGACGAGGTCGAGGCGCTGCGCCTTGCCAACGACAGCGACTACGGGCTGGGCGCCGCGGTGTGGACGCGGGATCTCTCCCGGGCGCACCGCATGAGCCGCCGCCTGAAGGCTGGCTCGGTGTTTATCAATAACTACAACGACGGCGACATGACTGTGCCGTTCGGCGGCTACAAACAGAGCGGCAACGGCCGCGACAAATCTCTGCACGCGCTGGAGAAATTCAGCGAACTGAAAACGATCTGGATTGCCCTGGAGCCTTATCATGACTGAACATACCGGCAGCTACTACGCCGCCAGCGCGAATCAACACGCCCCGTTTGACACCTTATCCGAGTCCATCACCTGCGACGTCTGCGTGGTGGGCGGCGGCTATACCGGACTCTCTTCGGCCCTGCACCTGGCGGAGCTGGGCTACGACGTGGTGCTGCTGGAGGCGGCACGTATCGGCTTTGGCGCCAGCGGGCGCAACGGCGGCCAGCTGGTGAACTCCTACAGCCGCGATATCGACGTTATCGAGCGCACGTACGGCCCGGAAGCCGCGAAAATGCTTGGCAGCATGATGTTCGAGGGCGGGGAGATCATTCGCGAGCGCATCAAGCGCTACCGGATTGAGTGCGACTACCGCCCGGGCGGCCTGTTCGTCGCCATGAACCACAAGCAGCTGGAAACCCTGGAAGAGCAGAAAGCAAACTGGACGCGCTACGGCAATACGCAGCTGGAGATGCTGGACGCGGACGCGCTGGGCCGGGAAATCAGCAGCGATCGTTACGTCGGCGGCCTGCTGGACCACAGCGGCGGGCATATTCATCCGCTTAATCTGGCCCTCGGGGAAGCGGAGGCGATCCGGCTCAACGGCGGGCGGGTGTACGAGCAGTCGCCGGTAACCCGCATCACCCACGCCAGCCCGGCGGTGGTGACCACAGAAAAAGGACAGGTCACCGCGCGCTACGTGATCGTGGCGGGCAATGCCTATCTGGGGGATAAACTGGAACCGGCGCTGGCGAAGCGCAGCATGCCGTGCGGCACGCAGGTGATCGCCACCGCCCCGCTGGAAGCGGAGGTCGCCCGCTCGCTGATACCGAAAAATTACTGCGTGGAGGACTGCAACTATCTGCTGGACTACTTCCGCCTGACTGCCGATAACCGCCTGCTGTACGGCGGCGGTGTGGTGTACGGCGCGCGGGATCCGGCGGACATTGAGCGGCTGGTGTTGCCTAACATGCTGAAAACCTTCCCCCAGCTGCGCGGGGTGAAGATTGACTACCGCTGGACCGGCAATTTCCTGCTGACGCTCTCGCGGATGCCGCAGTTTGGCCGGCTGGAGAACAATATCTACTATATGCAGGGCTACAGCGGCCACGGCGTGACCTGCACGCACCTGGCCGGGCGGCTGATTTCAGAGATGCTGCGCGGCGACGCCGAGCGCTTTGACGCCTTCGCCCGCCTGCCGCACTATCCGTTCCCCGGCGGGCGGACGCTGCGCATTCCGTTCACCGCGATGGGCGCGGCGTACTACAGCCTTCGGGATCGTCTTGGGGTGTGATTACCCGGCGTGCAGGGCGATCCCCCCTGCACGTTTTTTTAGGTTTTTTTCACTCGCGGATACTTCCACAGCCAGCGTCCGCTGACCATCCGCCAGTAGAAGCAGGCGCCGCGCACTGCCCAGTCGAGGAACATCCCCAGCCAGACGCCGACCACGCCCATGCCCAGCACGATCCCCAGCACGTAGCCCGCCACCACGCGCGCGCCCCACATGCTGAACATCGACACCCACATGGCGAAACGCGCGTCCCGCGCGCCTTTCAGCCCGGCGGGCAGCACCCAGGACGCCGCCCAGATAGGCATAAAGGCGGCGTTAAGCCACAGCAGCACCTTCACCACCTCTTTGACATCTTCTTCATGGGTGTAGAACGAGGCAAACAGCCCGGCAAAAGGCGCGGTGATCCAGGCGATGGCCGTCAACACAAAGGTCGCCAGCCAGAAGACGTGGCGCAGCTGCAGCTCCGCCTGACCTATCTGGCCCTGCCCCAGCCGCCGGCCGGTGATAATGGTCGACGCCGAGCCGAGGGCGTTGCCCGGCAGGTTAATCAACGAGGCCACGGAGAAGGCGATAAAGTTGCCGGCGATAACGTCGGTACCCATCCCCGCGACAAAGATCTGGGTCAGCAGCTTGCCGCTGGCGAACAGCACCGACTCAACGCTGGCGGGGATACCGATGCCCATGACTTCCCAGATAATGGCGAAGTTCAGCGGGCGGAAATAGCTTTTGAGGGTGATCTGCAGCGACGGGTTAAAGCCGATGGCCAGCACCGCAATAATCGCCGCCGCGCCGATATAGCGCGAGATAGTCAGCCCCAGCCCGGCGCCAATGAAGCCGAGCCCGTGCCAGGAAAACGCGCCGTAAATCAGCACGCTGCTGATAATAATATTGAGGATGTTCATCCCGCCGTTAATCAGCAGCGGTATCTTGGTATTGCCCGCACCGCGCAGCGCCCCGCTGCCGATAAGGGCAATGGCCGCCGCCGGGTAGCTCAGCACCGTCAGTTCAAGATAGGAGAGTGCCAGATCCTTAACGTGCGGGCTGGCGGCCCCGGCCACCACTTCAATAATCTCGCGACCAAACAGGTGGATAACCGCCGCCAGCACGATGGAGAACAAAGTCATGATCACCAGCGACTGGCGCGCCGCCGCCCTCGCCCGCCGCCGCTCCCGGCGGCCAAAGCTGAAGGCAACCACCACCGTCGTGCCGAGATCGATAGCGGCAAAAAAAGCCATCACCACCATGTTAAAGCTATCTGCGAGCCCCACGCCGGCCATCGCATCCGCACCCAGCCAGCTCACCAGGAAGGTGCTGAGCACGCCCATCAGCAGCACGCAGGTGTTTTCGAGAAAAATAGGAACGGCAAGTGGAGTGATTTCACGCCAGAAGAGAACACGATAGCTTTTGCGGTTCTGATACCAGGTTGTGCCGGTGACAGCCTGGCGCACTGCGCCGATGACGTTCAAGATGGACCTTACAGAGAGAGAAAGTGAAACTTCGTTTTAAATGATGGGGTACAAACTGCAAACCTGCAATATTTTATTGGCCGAAAATTGTGGCTTTAAGAGCTGTGCTGCCGATCAATTCAGCAGTCGGCGCAGGCCCGTAGAAATGGGGTTTGACAAAACTTTTTTCGCCGCTAACATATGCCCCCACACGATTCCTCTGTAGTTCAGTCGGTAGAACGGCGGACTGTTAATCCGTATGTCACTGGTTCGAGTCCAGTCAGAGGAGCCAGATTTAGAAAAGCCTGCTTTCGAGCGGGCTTTTTGTTTTTCAGCGTCTCTGGCGTTACCTCAAAATCGCATCCAGCCTGGCAAGCACCTCATTGACCACAGCGTCAGGGATGCGTTCCAGACGCTTGCCGTCCCTTGCCGCCATATCGACGGTTCTGGGCTGGTCGCAGCGAATTACACCCACTGTTTTCGTCCCCGCCCCTTTCAGTGAAACAGTGAAACCAGCGGTACGTGCAAAGCTTCCGCCGGTGGTGACGGGAACGACAACGGGTAGCCGGGTCAGCTTGTTAAACGATGCCTTCGATACGATAAGTACCGGACGTTTTCCGCTTTGCTCATGACCGGCAATTGGATCCTGTGAAACGAGCCAGATCTCCCCTCTTTCCATTTACAAGATCTCCTTGCCCACTGCAGGCGCATCAATCCACTCCCGATCTTCCTCGCTGATTTCAGCGTGCGGATCGCACTGCGCCAGCAGCTCCTCAAGCGAATAATGGGGCCGCTTCTGAGGTTCGATAATCAGGCAGCCATTATCAATAGTCATACCCACTTCGCTGTCCGTCGACAGCGCCAGCGTTTTCAGTACGGCGGGAGGAACCGCCAGCATGATGGATCCGCCAACTTTTTTCAGACGAGTTGTATACATAGATAACCCCCGGAATATTATATTTTAATATAACATCCACGGCAGGCGATGCACGATTATTCATCAGATTCATGGTGATTTCCTTTTCGTGATTTAGTGTGCTGGAAGACGTTATCCATTAAAAGACGGTACAGATGGGAACGAAGTGCGTAACTGAGAAGGCTGATAATAGAAAACTGTTTTTGCAGCTCAAAGGATTCTTGTGAATCAGATAAGCAAAATACGGCGACGCTTCCGTGTTGTAGCCAGGGAAATGCTGCAGCCTGCCTTCATGCCCGCCATTTCATAAAAAAGCCGGGCGCCCCGCGGCGTCCGGCTTTTTATGCTTAGCGCTGATTATCCCTGTACAACCCCCGCCACCAGCGGGGCCGCGAGAGGCAGCGTCCACGACTGGTTAGGCTGGGTTTTGCTCAGCCCATTTACGAGGTTGCCGCCGCCGCAGGCGTAGAACGTCACGCGGCCGCCAGCGGTATAATTGCTGCTGTTCACATCGAGGCAGACCGAGCCGGCCGCGGGCGACGGGGTTTTCCCGCTGTTGAGCCGGGTGGTCAGGGCGCCGTTCTGGTAGTAGTCCAGCGCCTGGCTGCTGTCGGTCGCGCTGCAGGACTGCAGGGTGCCGCTGCCGGTAGAAGAGAGGCACAGCGCGGTGCCGGCGAGGCTGACGCGGTGCGCCTGGCTGTCGAACTTCCACTGCTGGGTAGCGCTGCCCTGGCAGGGCTGCAGCGCAAGACCGGCGCCGGCGGCGGACCGGGAGGCAGTCAGACACTGGGTGATTTCCGGCGTCGGGGCGATTTCACCCACCGAGTCCGCCGGGCGAATGCTGCCCCCGCAGGCGGCGCTGATGCGGTAGAGCTTGTTGCCGTGCCCCGGCAGGCTGCCGGTGCTCAGCGTTCCGCCGCTCAGGCTCGCGTCGCTGCCGCGCCACAGGTCCCGGGCGCTGATGGCGCACTGCTGCTTAAGGGCGTCGGCAAAACCGAGACGGGAGAGCGGCAGCGAGAAGCTATCCTGCGCCGCGCTGCCTTTATTCAGCACCAGTACCGCCAGCGCGCCGTCTTTCAGCCGGCGGGCAATAACGTCGATACCGTCACTGCCGGAAGCTTTGGTTTGCAACACGCGGTAGCCGGGTGCACCCAGCGCATCGCGATCTACCGCCAGCACGTCAGGGTTGGTCAGGATCGCAATTGAGCGGGTCAGGTGTTCGGAAAGCGTCCGGTCGCCTTCAACCCACTTCACGTTCTGGGATGGATTCGCCGCCAGCCACTGCAGATACTCCGGCGCAAATTTACGCGCGTCGGTGCTGAGGATCAGCGGCGAGCCGAGGATTGACCACAGCGCCATCTGGCTCTCCTCCTCGGTGTTGCTCAGGCCGTTGTCGCCAATCAGCAGCTGGTCGATGTCGTTCCAGTTGCCCGGCGAGGTGTAGCGTGCCAGCGCCAGACCGGATTCAAAGCTCGGGTAAATCCCCGCCGCGTATCCGCCGTCCATCACCCACGGGCTGACCGGCAGATTGGTATTTTTGTCGATTTCATAGTTGCGGATATCCCCCGCGACGCGCCACACCTGTCCCAGGCCGGGCGTCCAGGCCAGCGTTTCGTACAGCCCGGCATTATTGAGCCCCCAGGCCGCCGGGGCGGATTCGGCAAACAGGATCTTGCTGCTGCTGCCGCGGGTCGCATCGGCCAGCGCCTGCGCCATGGTGGTAAACAGCGTTTTCTTGTCATACGGCGAGCTGGCTTTGGGAACACTCGACGCCGGCCAGTATTGATAGAGGCTGCGGCTGTCGCGCGAGCTGTAGTCGCAGTTGTCATACTTGAGGAAGTCGATACCCCAGCGGGCGTAGGCTTCGGCATCCTGGCGCTCGTAATCCGCCGAGCCGGGATAGACCTGGCAGGTGCGGTAGCCGGAGCTGCTGTACAGCCCGGCTTTAAAATTCATCCGGTGCAGGAATTCGGCATAGTTGGTCAGGTCGGCCTCAAAGCCGGGCTGATTCTGGGGCGCATTCGGATCCCAGTTACCGTACACCCAGGAGCGTGCGCCCTGCAGGCCGCCGGTGTTCGGGTCGCGCGCCTGATCCATCCAGCAGTCGTCAACGTTAATATATTCATAGCCGGCCTTTTGCAGGCCCGCTGATTTAATGGCCTGGGCCTGAGCCAGCATGAAATGCTGGAATGAATAGGCGGGGCGACCGGTGATTTCGTTTAAAGGGGGAGAGATCCCGTCGACAGCGGCAATCTGCGCTTCTCCCGCCAGCTGTTTTTGGGCGCGGCACATAAAGCGCGACCAGGTGGTAAAGCCCATCGGCGGGGTTTTGGCCAGTTCAGTGCGGTCGCGGCTTAACGCCGGATCGGTATTATTTAGCGCGACGGTATTCGCCCGCGCGGATAAACAGTAAACCAGACAGCCGGTGACGATAAAAGCCTGTTTTCCTAACGTCATGATATGCACCTTTTTTATATACCCGACCTATTTCAGGCTGGACGCAGCTCGAATTATTTAGGGTATAAATTATTCAGACGGACAGATCTCCCGGAAGGCCTTTCGCTAAATTGCCGCAGATCTCCTGAGGCTATCTGGCGATGACTCTGCCGTCCCCATTTCCCTCATCCTGAGCCAATGAATGAAGCAGCGTAATGCCGTCCTCAGACTTGTGAAGCAGCAAAAGCGACAATCCTTATTTCCTTTCCATTGACGCTTCACTTCCTTTCTATTTTTAAGATCTAATGACATTTAATTTCATTTTGCTTCTTTTATATAAGGCAAAGCGGTCAAAAAAGAAAGGAAATAGTAATAAGATTTGCCTATGCATCTATTTCACTTATTTTCCTGTGGCTTTATCTAATCAGAAAGAGGTAGTGCCGGAGTCGGGAGAAATAGGGCCGGATGCGTATTCAGAAGTTAAGACAGGCAGTCTGAGATACAGGAAAGATATTGCTGGCCAGAGATGATGCAGGGGGAGATATCGGCGCGGAATAACTGTCCGCGCCGCAAGCAGCTTTCTTATAACGTTCGGTAAAAGGGGACGCTATTTATCGCCGGAGGTTGTCCGGTTAATAAAATGAAACACGGCGGCAAGATCCTCTTTGCCATAGCCAGCATCCGCCGCCTGCTGCCAGAGGTTGGCGATATTCTCCAGCGCCGGGAGCGGCCGGTCGCCGGCGGCGTCCAGCGCCAGGCGCGCATCCTTCAGCGCCAGGGAAAGCTGCATCTGCGGGGTGTAGTCGTCACGGGCAATCATGCCCAGCTTGCCTTGCGCGTAGGCCGAGGCCAGCGGGCCGCCCTCCAGCGCGCTCCACAGTTCGTCTGCGCTAAAGCCGAGGGCCTGCGCAAGGCTGGCGCTCTCGGCCACGCTCTGCATCAGGCCGATAAGATAGCTGTTGACCACCAGCTTCATTCGCGACCCCGCACCTGCCTCGCCCAGCCACTGCTGGCGGCGGCTAATGGCCTCGAAGACCGGCTCAACGGCCTGCGCCCGGGCGCGGTCGCCGCTGGCGAGGATGGCAATTTGCGCATTCTCCGCCGGGGCTTTCGAGCCGGAAACCGGCGCGTCGATAAACACCACATCCGGCCGGGCGTTTGCCAGCTCGTCAATGAGCGCATCAGTCGCCGCGGTGCCAATAGTTCCCATCTGACAGACGATAGCGCCCTGTTTAAGCTGCGCCTGGCAGGCACTGAGCACGCTGCGGGTGGTATCGCCGTCGGTCAGGACAGTGATCACGACGTCGGCGTCGGCAACGGCCGCTTCCGGGCTATCGCAAAGGGTGAGCCCCTGCGCGATGAGATCTTCGCCGCGCTGGCGGGTGCGGTTCCAGCCCCGGACGGTGAAACCCTTTTTCACAAGGTTGGCGGCAAAGGCGTGTCCCATAGCCCCCAGCCCCAGTACGGCAACAGCAGGTAACGATGTCATATTTAACCTTCAGATAATCAAGATGTTCGTTCAGGGATGCCGCCTTTTTACGCGGCCTGCCTCTACCTTACCCGCTGCGGCCGCCTGCAGGCTACTGCATTCATGCAAAACAGTTTTGCCGGCGGCGGCCTACAGCTTTCGGATAAAGGGTGCCAGGTTAAAAAGGTTATTTGTATCCGAGGAGAAGTGCCATGTCTGATACTACCGTTGACCGTCATTCCATCGCAGGCGCTGACGCCAGCGCCGACGCTATCTTTTACGAGTACTCGAAGGCCGCAAACCCCATCGGAGCGAAAATTATCTCCCGGGTTCCCTACCATACCTTCCCGCCGTCGCTGTACGCGGCGGGCAAGACGCGGATTGTACCGCTCGACCTCTCTGCGGAGCTTGCCAGCGAGGTGCCGGCTACCGGGCCGGGCCTGCTGGCCAACTTTATCCGCATTAACAGCGGCGACAGCCTCGCCCTCGATCCGCTGGCAACGTCTCAAATCCTGTACGTTATCGACGGGGCGGGAAGCGCGGAGCAGGACGGCAAAAAGATCCCGCTGGAAAAAGGCGCGTTTCTGGCGCTGCCCGGCGGCCTGCCCGCCACTCTGCAGGCCACCTCAACGCTGAAGCTGTATTACGTCCACGACGCGCCGCTGCTTGCTTGGCTCGGGGCCGGCAGCGTGGCGCCGCGCTTCTCCGCCACGCTTTATCCCGCCGATCGCGCCGCCGAAGAGCTGCGCAGGGCGGCGGAAGATAAAGATGCCGCCAGCCGCAGCCGGGTGTCGGTACTGCTGGGCAACCGCCACTTTCCACAAA
>NZ_CAJYMB010000135.1 GCF_913775985.1 uncultured Pluralibacter sp.
CAATCTCGGCATCGGCTTTTACGGACGGGTGCCCAAGCGCGCCATTGAGCCCGGTATCGACTGGAGCCAGCCGGACGCGGCAAAAAATCCGGCAACCCGCCCCTACTTCGGCCCGCGGCAGGTTGACCTGTTTACCTCCCTGGGATTCGACCTGGGCAAGGACACCTACGTGAAATACGGTGATATCGTCGCCAGGCTGCTAAACGATCCGCAGAAGCGCTTTACTAAGCACTGGGATGACCAGGCGAAGGTGCCGTGGCTGTCCGTGCAGTCCGACGACGGAAAACCGCTGTTTGCCCTGTCTTACGAGGATCCGCGTTCGGTGGCTATCAAAGCGCAGTACATCAAGGAGAAGGGTCTCGGCGGCGCGATGTTCTGGGACTACAGCGGCGATGACCATAACCGGCTGGCGAAACAGCTTGCCGACTCGTTGGGCATCGGTAAGTAGACAGGTAAAAAGGCCGGGTAATGTGCGATTCGTGCCACCCGGCCTGCAGCCACGTGGATCCGCGGATAAATACATTTACACTGAAAGAAGCTGTACGCTGAACAGGCTAAGTCGAATTGTTCAGGGTTTATTGCTTTTGCTTAATTTTACGGCGCGCGGGAACAGCACCCTCTTCTGGTCCCGCGCGCCGCATTCATCGCGCGCCGATCCGCAGGGATCCTTTACCTGGTCTTGCTAACAATGAGAAAATTTGTTGCGCTTGCTATGAGCGCTGCGCTGATGGTGCCGCTGCTTGCCCGCGCCGACAGCCTGTATGTTTTTTTTCGCCACGGAGAAAAACCGGATAACGACAGCGGACAGCTCACCTGCAAAGGGCTGAATCGCGCGCTTAATCTGCCAAGAGTATTAATCAGCCGCTTCGGCGCACCGGATAAGCTTTACAGCTCCGCACCCTATCAGGATAAGACGGGCAGCTCGCTGCGCCCGCTGATGACCATGGTGCCCGTCGCCATCCAGCTCTCAAAGCCGGTGATCCTCAAATACCATGCCGATCAGACCGGCAAGCTCACCAACGCCTTGCTGAAAGAGAAAGCGTCGCCCGTGACCTACATCGCCTGGGAGTATAAAAATCTGGTAGCGGCGAGCCGCAGGCTGGTGTCGAAAACCGGCGGGGATCCTTCGCAGATCCCGTTCTGGTCATCGGATGATTTCGACTCCCTGTACGTGATACGCCTGGATGACAGGCACCACTTCAAATCGTTTATCCATGAATCCGAAGGGCTGAACGGCGTCTCGGATCGCTGCCCGCCGCAGATGACCGGGCAGCACATGCTGTCGCCGTATTAGAGCGGCCTACTGCATTTTTAGCGTGGCGATGGATTTTGGCGCGATGCCAAAATCCTCTTTTAGCTGCTGCTTGCTTTTCATCACCATCTGCCCGCGGGTGTCGATGGTCATGTGCTGGGGGTTGCTGTTGTAGCGCGCCTGCCACAGCATTACCAACTGGAGGCAATTCTCTTTTTGCTCCGGCGTCAGCGCCACGCCGTCCGGCCATTTACCCAGCTCCACGGCAGTCGCCAGACGCTGATAAACGTCCTCAGTCATGCTCTCAATAATCTGTGCAATTTCCATTTTCAGCCCCACAGGTTTGGAATAATTTGCTGAATCGTTTCTTCAGCCTTTCGTTTGCTGACCATTTTCGTCATCGGTGAAGCTCATTGATGCAGAGTTCACGCAGTAGCGCTCGCCGGTGGGCTGCGGCCCGTCCGGGAAAACGTGGCCCAGGTGCGCGTCGCAGCTGCCGCAGCGGATTTCAACGCGCTGCATGCCGTGAGAGTAGTCATTGATGTAGCGAATGGCATCATCGCTGACCGGCTCGTAAAAGCTCGGCCAGCCGCAGCCCGCATCAAATTTGGTCTGCGAGTTGAACAGCGGCGCATCGCACACCAGGCAGTGATAGACGCCGTCGCGCTGGTTGTGCAGCAGGCGGCCGGTGAACGGCGGCTCGGTCCCGTGATTCTGCGTCACGTGAAACTGCATCTCGCTCAGGGACTGCTTAAGCACTTCGGGGGAGGGTTTATTCGACATGCTCATATCTCAGTTATAGGGACAATATCTACAAGGATTCTAACAAAACATTAACAGGTAAACTTGCAGTTTTGATCTAAACTTGTCTCTTGCTTATGGGTTGCCGGCTATATGTGATCTGCATCGCATTTTTATTACCCACGATCTTTAAAATTCCCGGCGCTGCCCTCATGTGGAATATGGCCCAAAGGATGAGTGAGGCATTCAATCGTGCAAAGGCTATGCAGTGGATTGATTTGTCGCAATGATTGACACGATTCCGCTTGACGCTGCGTAAGGTTTTTGTAATTTTACAGGCAACCTTTTATTCACTAACAAATAGCTGGTGGAATATATGACTATCAAAGTAGGTATCAACGGTTTTGGCCGTATCGGTCGCATTGTTTTCCGTGCTGCTCAGGAACGTTCTGACATCGAAATCGTTGCAATCAACGATCTGTTAGACGCAGAGTACATGGCTTACATGCTTAAGTATGACTCCACTCACGGTCGCTTCAACGGCACCGTAGAAGTGAAAGACGGTCATCTGGTCGTTAACGGTAAAAAAATCCGCGTTACCGCTGAGCGCGATCCGGCTAACCTGAAGTGGAACGAAGTCGGCGTTGACGTTGTTGCTGAAGCAACCGGTATCTTCCTGACCGACGAAACTGCACGTAAGCACATCACTGCTGGCGCGAAAAAAGTTGTTCTGACTGGCCCGTCCAAAGACAACACTCCGATGTTTGTTAAAGGCGCTAACTTTGACAAATACGAAGGCCAGGACATCGTTTCTAACGCTTCCTGCACCACTAACTGCCTGGCTCCGCTGGCGAAAGTTATCAACGACAACTTCGGCATCATCGAAGGTCTGATGACCACCGTTCACGCAACCACCGCAACTCAGAAAACCGTTGATGGCCCGTCTCACAAAGACTGGCGCGGCGGCCGCGGCGCATCCCAGAACATCATCCCGTCCTCTACCGGTGCTGCTAAAGCAGTCGGTAAAGTACTGCCAGAACTGAATGGCAAACTGACCGGTATGGCGTTCCGCGTTCCGACTCCGAACGTATCCGTTGTTGACCTGACCGTACGTCTGGAAAAAGGCGCTTCTTACGAAGACATCAAGAAAGCGATCAAAGCCGCTTCTGAAGGTCCGATGAAAGGCGTTCTGGGCTACACTGAAGACGACGTTGTTTCTACCGACTTCAACGGCGAAATCTGCACTTCCGTATTCGATGCGAAAGCAGGTATCGCGCTGAATGACAACTTTGTGAAACTGGTTTCCTGGTACGACAACGAAACTGGCTACTCCAACAAGGTTCTGGATCTGATCGCCCACATCTCCAAATAAGTTGAGATGAACAGCTGATCAAAAAGAGCGACTTCGGTCGCTCTTTTTTTTGCCCGAATAAGAGGATAACACGCATGAATAAGACTATTTTCGCGCTGCCGGTTGTTGAACAAATCACGCCCGTAATCTCTTATCGCCAGCTGGATGAGCTGGCGCTGATTGTTGTTGACCATCCGAAAGTGAAGGCTTCAGTCGCCCTGCAGGGTGCCCACCTGCTCTCCTGGAAACCCGCCGGGGAAGACGACGTGCTGTGGCTCAGCAGCAACACCCCGTTCAAAACCGGCGTGGCGCTGCGCGGCGGCGTTCCCGTTTGCTGGCCGTGGTTTGGACCGGCAGCGCAGAAAGGCCTGCCCTCCCACGGTTTTGCCCGTAATCAGGCCTGGCACCTCAAGGCTCACGATGAGAGCGGCGAAGGCGTGGTGCTAACGTTTGAGCTGGAAAGCAATGACGAAACCCGCGCCCTGTGGCCGCACGAATTCACGCTGTACGCGCGCTTTAAGCTGGGTAAAACCTGCGAAATCGAACTGGAAGCCCACGGCGAATTTGAAACCACCGCCGCGCTGCACAGCTATTTCCACGTAGGCGATATCGCCGGCGTGAAAGTCAGCGGGCTGGGCAATCGCTATATCGACAAAGTTAAAGATGCAGAAGAAGGCGTCCTGAACGACGGCGTACAGATCTTCCCGGACCGTACCGACCGCGTCTATCTCGATCCGGAAGGCTGCAGTGTGATCCACGATGCGGCGCTCAAGCGCAATATCACGGTGATACACGGCCATAACGACAACGTGGTCGGCTGGAACCCCGGCCCGGCGCTCTCCGTCAGCATGGGCGACATGCCGGACGACGGCTATAAAACCTTTGTCTGCGTGGAAACGGCCTGCGTCTCGCAGCCGCAGAAAGCGTCTGAAGAGAAGCCTTCCCGCCTCTCCCAGACTATTCGCGTAGCCAAACAGTAAATCAAACCACATCCAGCGGCGTTTTCCGGCCCGGTGCCGGAAAAGCCTTCTCCAGCGCCTCAAGCGCTTCGCCGCCGAGCGCTATCTTCAGCGCCGCGGCATTCTCCCTGACGTGAGCTATGCTCGCCGCTTTCGGAATGGCCATCACGCCCTCGCGATGAATCACCCACGCCAGCAGCACCTGCACCGGCGTCGCGCCGTACTCCCGGGCGACCGCCTGCACCACCGGATGCTGCAGCAAATTGCTGCGCAGCCGCCCGGCCTGGGCCAGCGGGCAATAGGCCATCACCGGCATTCGCCGCTCGCAACACCAGGGCAGTAAATCGTATTCAATACCGCGGGAGCCGAGATGATAGAGCACCTGATCCGTTGCGCACGCTGCGCCGCCGGGCGTCTGGCTCAGCGCCTGCATATCATCGACGTCGAGATTTGACACGCCCCAGCGCAGGATCTTGCCCTGTGCCACCAGCGTTTCCATCGCGCTTATTGTTTCCGCAAATGAGAAGCTGCCCCGCCAGTGCAGCAGATAGAGATCGAGCCGGTCCGTGCCCAGACGCCGCAGGCTGGCTTCACAGGCGGCAACGGCTTTCTCGCCGCCGGCGTTCCAGGGATAGACTTTCGAGACCAGAAAAGTCTCGTCGCGCCTGCCGCGAATAGCGTCAGCCACCACCTCTTCCGCGCCGCCCTCGGCGTACATCTCCGCCGTATCAATCAGCGTCAGGCCGAGGTCTATGCCTGCCCGCAGGGCATCGGCTTCCTCCGCGCGCAGCGCAGCACGCTCGCCCAT
>NZ_CAJYMB010000136.1 GCF_913775985.1 uncultured Pluralibacter sp.
CCGCCGCCGGCGGCAATCAGCACCGCGCGGCCGTCAGGATTTGCTGGTTGCAGCATCGTCAGGGTGGGTATCGCAATGTGGCTGACGGCTCCCCGTACGGAGATTTTCCGCGCCCCTTTCGGCCCGCCGCCGCCGGGTGGCTGCCCGGGCCACAGAGGGATGGTCACCCGGGCTGCGTCTGCAGCAGCGGAAAGCGGGCCGAGGCTCAGCGCCCAGGCGCAGGAGGCCAGAAACTGTCTGCGGTGCATCCGGGTTAAATCCTTATGGTTGTGGGGATATGAGCGGCGCTGTATTGATAAGGGAGTATTAAAGCGGGGGCCGGTTTTTGCAACTGCGGAGCCGGGGCATCAGGCAGAACAGGTTAGTAAATCCAGAAAAAGAGCAGAAGAGATAATAGAAAAGCGCCGCCGGGACAACTCCCGGCGGCGCTTCATTCACCCTACGCTATGGGCTATCAGGCGTTCTTCAGTACTTCACTGACGATTTCAACCGCTTCTTTCTCAATCTGCTTGCGGTGTTCTTCCCCGAGGAAGCTTTCGCAGTAGATTTTGTAGGCGTCTTCGGTGCCTGACGGACGGGCGGCGAACCAGCCGTTGTCGGTCATCACTTTCAGGCCGCCGATGGACGCGCCGTTGCCCGGCGCTGCAGTCAGGCGCGCGGTGATCGGATCGCCCGCCAGCGTGCTGGCGCTGACCATTTCGGGAGACAGTTTAGACAGCGCCGCTTTCTGCGCAGAGGTGGCCGACGCCTGCAGGCGGTTGTAGCTCGGCGCACCAAAGCGCTGGGCCAGCTCGTCGTAGTGCTGCTGCGGGTTCTTGCCGGTCACGGCAGTGATTTCAGCCGCCAGCAGGCACATGATGATGCCGTCTTTATCGGTTGACCACGGCGTGCCGTCAAAGCGCAGGAAAGAAGCCCCGGCGCTCTCTTCACCACCGAAGCCGAAGCTGCCGTCGAACAGGCCGTCAACGAACCACTTAAAGCCTACCGGTACTTCCACCAGCTTGCGGCCCAGATCGTTGACCACGCGGTCAATCATGGCCGAGGAAACCAGCGTTTTACCCACGGCGACATCTTTGCCCCACTGCGGACGATGCTGGAACAGATAGTTGATGGCAACCGCCAGGTAGTGGTTCGGGTTCATCAAACCGGCTGGAGTGACGATACCGTGGCGGTCGTAGTCCGGATCGTTGGCGAAGGCCAGGTCAAACTTGTCGCGCAGCGCCAGCAGGCCCGCCATCGCGCACTCGGAGGAGCAGTCCATGCGGATAGCGCCGTCTTTGTCGAGGTGCATAAAGCGGAAGGTCTGATCGACATGATCGTTAACAATGGTCAGGTCGAGCTTGTAGAACTCAGCAATGCGCTTCCAGTACTCGATACCAGAGCCGCCGAGCGGATCTACGCCGAGCTTGAGTCCCGCTTTCTGAATGGCTTTGATATCAACGATATCAGCAAGGCCTTCAATGAACGGCTGAGTCAGATCCTGCGCTGTAATATGGCCGGACGTCCAGGCATCGTCCAGAGAGATGCGTTTTACATCTTTCAGGCCGGCGGCCAGCAGCGCGTTGGCGCGGTCTTCAACGACTTTGGTGACGTTGGTGTCGGCCGGGCCGCCGTTAGGCGGGTTGTATTTGATGCCGCCATCTTCCGGCGGGTTGTGGGATGGCGTAATAACGATACCGTCTGCCTGAGCCCCACCCTGCTTGTTATGCACCAGAATGGCGTGAGAGATAGCAGGCGTCGGCGTGTAGCCGTTATTTTCCTGCACAATCACGTCAACACCGTTGGCGGCCAGCACTTCCAGCACGGAGATAATAGCCGGCTCGGACAGCGCGTGAGTATCTTTACCCACGTAGCAGGGGCCGGTAATACCGTTCTTCGCACGGTTTTCAGCAATCGCCTGCGCAATCGCCAGAATGTGCGGTTCGTTGAAACTGTGGCGCGCCGCGCTGCCGCGGTGCCCGGAAGTGCCGAACTTGACGGCGTGTTCCGGATTGCTGACGTCCGGCTTCAGGACGTAATACTGCGACGTGAGCTGAGCGACGTTGATCAGATCGCTCTGCTGTGCGGGTTGGCCCGCACGTGGGTGATTTGCCATTGCCTGGTCCTTCTTATGCAAGGGTGAGTTAAATAGTACCGCAAACCTTTTCAATCAGTTCCGCGGGGAACTGCATCGACTGCATGATGTGCTCAACCATGCTGCATTTACGGCCGGTGTTAGTGTTCGTGATGACCCAGTAAGGCGTCTGCGGAACCTGCTTCGGCTTGGTCTGATTGCCGTTTTTCAGCAGCGTCGCCTCGCTCTCGGCGAAGTAAACGCGGGTGCGGCCGTGAAGGGATTCGGTCGCCTCAGCAAAGGCCTTGTGGTCCAGAGAGTAGAGTGTAGTCAGGATCAGCAGGAAGCGATTAACGGCTTTTTTCTGCTCGGCGTATTCGTCGGAGAGCAGCAGTTCGCGCACGGCGCGCACGTTATCTTTAGGCGACGCTGCTTTTTTTACCGGGGCAGATGCTGGCGCCGGAGTAGCTTTTACGGCAGGCGCTGGGGCAGCGGCCTGAGACGCGGCGGTAAATTTCAGCATGCGCCGCAGAATGTCGGATGCGCTCTCGCCAATGCGCTGTGTGTGGCTGGCAATATAGCGATAGAGTTCGTCATCAACTTCGATCGTTTTCATCTTAATCCGGTGCAATATTTTCTGAATACAAGTCGTTGGATTATAGGTTCAAAACCCAACAGCGGATAGCGTCAAACCAGAGTGGCCGCAATTCCAGGACAATTTCCTAAAGTTGCAACCGGGCGGCAGAATGGCCAACATGATACCCTATCACGCCGATGCTAAATAAGAACTTTGCCATGAAATTAAACAGCCGGGCGCAATCTGCGCAGAACCTGCACAAGAATTCCCCCATTCTTCTCGTACACGGCCTTTTTGGCAGTCTCGACAATCTCGGGCTACTCGCCCGCGACCTGGTTTCAGACCACGACGTTGTGCAGGTAGACATGCGCAATCACGGCCTTTCGCCCCGCTCGCCGGAGATGAATTATGCCGCGATGGCGCAGGATCTCCTCGACACGCTGGACGCGCACGAAATTGAAACCGCGACGCTGGTTGGTCACTCGATGGGCGGCAAAGCGGTGATGGCGCTCACGGCGCTGGCGCCGCAGCGGGTAGACAAGCTGGTGGCTATCGACATGGCGCCCGTTGACTACAACGTGCGCCGCCACGATAAGATTTTCGCCGCCGTTAATGCAGTGACGGAGTCCGGTGCGAGCACCCGCCATCAGGCAATGGAGATCATGCGCCAGTACCTGAATGAAGAGGGTGTTATTCAGTTTCTGCTTAAATCATTCGTTGACGGCGCGTGGCGGTTCAACGTGCCGGTGCTGTGGGATCAGTATGCCAATATTGTCGGCTGGAAAACCCTTCCGGCGTGGGATCGCCCGGCGCTGTTTATCGCCGGCGGTAACTCTTCCTATGTGACGGAAACCTACCGCGATACGCTGCTCGCCCAGTTTCCACAGGCGCGGGCCCACGTGATTGCCGGAGCAGGCCACTGGGTTCACGCCGAAAAACCCGACGCCGTGCTGCGCGCTATTCGCCGCTATCTGCAGGAGTGATTAAAAACCGAGCGACCGCGCGCGGTTGCGCATCGCAGCGTTGGCGCGGTGAGGTGCCGGTGATGTATGATGGCGCGCTATCTACCGCCGGGCCCGTCGTCCGGCGGCTTGTTTCCCCGAAGTCACTCTGAATCATGGCAAAAGAACAAACGGACCGAACCACGCTGGATTTGTTCGCGAATGAGCGTCGTCCGGGAAGACCGAAGACCAACCCGCTTTCTCGCGATGAACAGCTGCGCATTAACAAGCGCAACCAGCTCAAGCGCGACAGGGTCAAAGGCCTCAAGCGCGTTGAGCTCAAGCTTAACAGCGAGGCTGTCGATGCCCTGAATGAGCTTGCGGAAGCGCGGGACATCAGCCGCAGCGAACTCATTGAAGAGATTCTGATGAGCCAGCTCGCGGCGCTGCGCGGCCAGCAGCCTGGCTGAAAGTTTCTCCGAAATAAACTTTCGTGTAGCAGAGAGTGCAATCCCGGGCGATAGCGGTTCCCGCCTCCGGCAGCTCCTGCTATTATTGACCCCATCTATGGGCGTAATTTCCCGTCATTCCATTTTGTAGCAAGAGGTTATTTTACTCATGGCAATCACAGGCATTTTTTTCGGTAGTGATACCGGTAATACCGAAAATATCGCGAAGATGATCCAGAAGCAGCTTGGCAAAGACGTTGCCGAAGTGCATGACATTGCCAAGAGCAGCAAAGAGGATTTGGAAGGTTTTGATATTCTGCTGCTCGGTATCCCGACCTGGTATTATGGCGAAGCGCAGTGCGACTGGGACGATTTCTTCCCGACGCTCGAGGAAGTCGATTTCACCGGCAAGCTGGTCGCGCTGTTCGGCTGCGGCGATCAGGAAGATTACGCGGAATACTTCTGCGACGCGCTGGGAACAATCCGCGACATTATCGAACCGCGCGGTGCGACCATTGTTGGCCACTGGCCGACTGCCGGCTATCACTTCGAAGCCTCAAAAGGCCTGGCGGATGACGATCACTTCGTCGGTCTGGCCATTGATGAAGATCGCCAGCCGGAGCTAACCGCCGAGCGCGTTGAGAAATGGGTTAAGCAGATATCTGAAGAGCTGCAGCTTGACGCCATTATTAATGCCTGATTTAACAAGGGCGCAGCGAATAACTGCGCCTTTTTTATAAAAACAATAGCTATTGATAGATAATAGCAATCGAAATAATCGCTACATTTTTTTAACTTTTACGCACATACCTGTACAATGTTCAATGATTTTCGAAGAGAGCACCGCGCTGGACGCCCTCTCTTCACATTGAATGCATACTTTGCACAGGGGATTTTGTTTTCATTTAGTACCGGCGGTCCTATAATGAGACGCATTATCCTTAACTCATTTTTAGTCATACTTCCCTTCCGGAAGTGTATTGCTTAGCTACAGGACTGATTCCGCATGACTGACAACAATACCGCATTAAAGAAGGCAGGCCTGAAAGTCACGCTTCCACGTTTAAAAATTCTGGAAGTACTTCAGGGGCCGGAAAACCATCATGTCAGTGCGGAAGATCTTTACAAGCGCCTTATTGATATGGGTGAAGAGATTGGTCTGGCGACCGTTTATCGCGTACTGAACCAGTTTGACGATGCGGGCATCGTTACCCGCCACAACTTCGAAGGCGGCAAATCCGTTTTTGAACTGACGCAGCAGCATCACCACGATCACCTGATCTGCCTCGACTGCGGCAAAGTCATTGAGTTTAGCGATGACTCCATTGAAGCACGCCAGCGTGAAATCGCTGCCGAGCACGGCATCCGCCTGACTAACCACAGCCTGTATCTGTACGGCCACTGCACCGAAGGCGACTGCCGTGAAGATGAACACGCGCACGACAATAAAAAATCTGAGAAGTAACGTCGTACGGCAGATGTAAAAAAACCAACCTTTCGGTTGGTTTTTTTGTGCGCCGCGATCACCGGCTGTTATTGGTGCGTATCTCCTGCCAGACCTTATCACAGCGGGTTTTAACTGCTTCATCGTTTGCCTGCCGTTTGGCATCCAGGCACGCGCGATAATCGAGAATGTTGACGGTCTCTTTATCCGTGAACTGCTTGTGGCGCGCATCTTTTTTCAGCACGTCGAGCACGCTTTGACAGGCTTCCACTTTATCCGGATTGCCTTCTGCCGCATTAATGCAGGCGCTGTAGGCTTCCTTGAGATTGCCGTCCTCTTTCGGCGCCGGACTCTGATTACAGGCTGACAGACCGCAGGACATCAGCGCGAGAATAATCCACTTTTTCATTGTTATGTTTCCTTGTTGTACAGCCGGCCAGCGCCGGCTGCATCAGGCATCAGAAAATGGTAAACGGTGCAATGACGATAAACTTAACGTCGCGCTCGTCCTGGAACATGTTGCCGTAGCCGCCGCCCCAGCTCGGATTTTTAGAGTGGTTGCTGTACTGGGTGAAGTGCAGCTTGAACAGCGTTCCTTTCGCCCGCCCTTCCTGCAGGGTGTACATCGCGTCCAGGCTGTAAGAGGATTCTTCGATTTTGTTGTTTTTGTCGTAGTAGGCGTCCGGACTCAGCATCCAGCTGGACGGCTTCGCATCCCAGGCGTAAACATAAGAGGCCCCTACTGCCCAGCCCGGCATATTCCAGTTTTTCAGGTCATACATCGCGCCGAAGAAGACTGACTTTTCGCCGTTGGCGTTAAAGTCAGAGCGGTTATCCCACCAGATATCAAGCCGTCCGTTGGAGGATGAATAGGTTGGCGTCATGCGCTGCAGGAAATAGCCCTGCTGACCTTCCGCCCGTACCCAGGTGCCTTCCAGGCGCAGATCGAGAACCTCTGCAACTTTGTAGCCAAAGGTCAGACCCTGCAGCCAGGCGGTGCCGTCATAGATATTGTTCACATTGCGGCCGTGCTCTTTATCGCGCGCGCCGTAGAATTGATAGCTGGTGGTCAGAGGGTTGCCGGCCACATCAAATTTGTAGCTGGCTTTGGCAAAGTACTGATCCACATAGCCTTCGGACTGGCCAAACGCCGCTTCCAGCACCAGGTCGTTTTTGAAATCGTATTTGGCACCGAGGGAGTGAACATATTTCACTTTGGTGTGCTTGTCGGCCTGATAGAAGCGATCGACGTCGGTATGCCACGGAGATTTGTACTGATTAGCCCACATATAGGAGAAGCTCAGCGCACCCGCCTCGGCGTAATCAAAATTAGCACCCGCTTCCGCCCCCTGATAGGTGCCGGGCATAAAGCTCCAGTGCGGCGCCAGCAGCGTCTGGCCGGTTGGCTGAATGTAGCCCGCCCGCGCCCATACCGGGCCGTATTTAAATTTAGCCGCCGCTTTATACAGGCTTATCCCGCTTTTATCGCCGGAGTAGTCCTCTTTGTAACCCTTGTTGCGCTTCGAGAAAGCAATTTCGTTAGGGTGTCCGCTGTCGCCATTTTCAGCCATTTCAATGGCCGTAAACGCAGCGATGTCCACGCCAAACATATCAGCCGCATAACCGGACTGAAAATCGAGGTTGGCGTTCCAAGTGGAGTGGCTGAGGTTTGTTTTATATTTATCGTGGTCGGTCACATCTTTGCGATCGCGCTCGCGCTGCCAGTAATAGATACCGCCAGTCATTACGGAATCGTCAACGAAACCTGCTGCGTGGGCCTGCGGCGCAGCCGCCCAGCCTGTGATTGCGGTGGCGCAGGCGATAGCCAGCGCCAGCGTACTACGTTTGCCACTGAACGTACGCATGGTGTTAATCCTCTTTGACTTTAAAACGCGACCGGCAATGGCGAGCCGCGATAAAAATAAAAAACTGCAAAAGTAGCCGGGAAATCCCATTGCTACGCTGAACAGACTATTTTTCGCGTCGCGAATTATCAATCTCTTTTCAGCACGAAAACGCAAGATTATGACAGCGCGCACATATTCTCTTTCTTTTTGTTACATTGTCATTTTGGCGATGAGATGGGTAAAAAGCAGGCTTAGTCAGGATATAAAATGAAAAGGCGAAATGGTTACGGCAGCAATTAATTCGCTGGATGAAAAATGGGAAATGCAGGTTTAACGCAGAAAAAAGCCCCGGAGACAGCACCGGGGCCTGGCAGGAGAGAAGCGTGGATTAGAAGTTAATGTTAGCCACTAAACCACCGACAAACGCGTCGTTAACTTTGCTGACCGCACCCGGAGACGAAACGTACTGCAGGTTAGGACGCAGCGACATCCAGTTAGTGACGTGGACATCGTAGTAAACTTCATAGTTCATCTCTGAACCTGACTGGATCGGCAGATAGGCCGGATTGTTATAGTCATGGATGCCATTTTCATTGTTCTCGGTGCGCAGCATATGGCTGTAGTCCGAGTTAATGTGAATACGCGCGGCACCGACGCCGATTTCATCCTGCGGACGGGCATCAAACGGGCCTTTCCAGGTCAGCGCAATGGCCTGGTAGTTGTCCATTTTTGCTGTTTTGTGGTCGTTCATGATTGCCTGAACGGTAACACCCAGCCCGCGATTGACATCGCCTTTCATGCTGGTCAATTGCTGCTGGGCAAGGATGTAGCCGCCGTAAGAGTGCTTGTCATCCTGGCCGAAGCTGCCGTTGTGGTAAGTACCGTATTCCGGATCTTTGGTTGAGGAGTAGTAAGCGCCGAGGCGATAGTTACCCGGCAGCCCTTCTGGCCCCAGTTTAGGCTGCCAGCCCAGTTCTACCGGCACCAGGTTGCCCTCGGTAGGGCTGAATTCGAAGCGGAATCCGTCACCGCGCGCGTAGTTATACTGGTTCTGATTGTAGAAACCGACCTGGAAGAACCATTCCGGGATGAAGTTCAGGCGTACCCTCGCGCCCCACTGGGAAACCGGCCAATTGTACCAGTGGTCACCGCGCCAGTTACCCGCCTGGCCGCTGCCGAAAGCCAGGTTTTCAAACTTGCTGTCAAAATTGTCGAAATCTTCGCCGACGGTCAGACGACCAGCTTTAATATCCAGCGCATCGTCAAACAGCCCTTTGCGCAGCCACAGCTGGGTCAGGCGCCAGGTCTGCCCGCGGCCGTATACTTCCTGAACAGAAGAGACGCTGCCGGTGCGCGGATCGGCCATGTGGTCGGAAAGGTTTTGCCCGTCGCGGTTGGTGATAGTGAACTGGAATTCGGTATCGTCCCAGTTGAGGAGCTTTTGTAAATCGAGGTTAACGCCGAAGGCCTGCTGATCCGCATAGCGCGCGGTGGTGGACGTATTATATCCGCCGGCCAGATTAGAGGCGGCCTCCATGGTATAGCCGAACTGGAATTTTACGCCGTCGTTTTCAAGGTCAGTACGCAGCCCGCCCCAGTCACCCAGCATATAAGGCGAATCGTAGCTGAAAGCATCCGCCGCGAATGCCTGGGTTGAGCTTGCTGCCAGCGCAATCGCGCTGAGCATCAGGAGCCGCCCCGATTTATTTGCCACTGCTAATTTTATTTTCATAGTTAATTATTCTTTAGGATGAGAGAAGTGAGAAAAGTAATATTAAGAAACATCTCACATATCTCAATGGGAATAAGTGCATTAAAATGTTAATTTTGATACACAAATATTTCTCTATTGCCGATATTATTTTTTATGATGTTCGTCACCTTTCATGACGGACATAATGGGAGATACTGATTAATTAGGCTTAATGATTAATAACGCACCGGGAGTGATTATCGTGAGTGATAAAAAAGTCATGTTGCTAACCGGTGCCAGCCGGGGAATCGGACACGCAACCGTGAAACATTTTCACGCTGCCGGATGGGAAATATTTACCGCTTCACGCCAGAGCTGGGTTACCGAGTGTCCGTGGGCCGAAGGGCTGCTGAATCATATCCATCTCGATCTTGAGAATATTGATGAACTTAGCGCGCAGCTGCCGGAAATTAAACACCGGCTGGGCGGGCGGCTGGATGCGCTGGTTAATAATGCCGGTATTTCACCGAAAGGCCCTGATGGCGAGAGGCTGGGCGTATTAGGTAGCGATTATGCAACCTGGATAAAGGTATTCAACGTCAATTTATTTTCCACCGCCCTGCTGGCCCGCGGTCTTTTTGACGAGTTAAAAGCGGCCCAGGGCTGCGTGATTAACGTGACCTCGATTGCCGGCAGCAAAGTCCACCCTTTTGCCGGCGCCGCCTACGCTGCGTCAAAGGCGGGGCTCGCGGCGCTGACCCGGGAAATGGCCCACGAGTTTGGCCGCGAGGGAATTCGGGTTAACGCCATTGCCCCCGGTGAAATCGACACCTCTATTCTTTCCCCCGGCACCGCGCAAATCGTAGAGCAAAGCGTCCCTTTACAGCGGCTTGGCAAACCGGAAGAGGTCGCCACGCTTATCTACTTCCTCTGTACTCAGGGCGCGGCCTACGTCAACGGCGCGGAAATTCACGTTAACGGCGGACAGCACGTATAAAAAAACGGCCTCCCCTGCGGAAGGCCGTTTTTATCACACTGGATCGGGCAGCGACTAGCCGCCGATTTTCGCCCAGGTATCGCGCAGGCCAACGGTGCGGTTAAACACCGGCTTGTCGGCGCTAGAATGGCGGCTGTCGAGGCAGAAATAACCTTCGCGCTCGAACTGATACGCCTTACCCGCTTCTGCAGACTTCAGCGATGGCTCGGCGTAGCCCTGGCGGATCACCAGCGATTCCGGGTTAATCACCGACAGGAAATCCTCTTCCGCGCCTGGATTTGGCACGCTGAACAGGCGATCGTAGAGGCGGATTTCAACCGGCAGCGCGTGCGCGGCGCTCACCCAGTGAATAACGCCCTTCACCTTGCGGCCGTCGGCCGGATCTTTGCTCAGGGTTTCCGCGTCGTAGGTGCAGAAAATGGTGGTGATATTGCCTTCCGCATCTTTCTCTACGCGCTCGGCTTTGATCACATAGGCATTGCGCAGGCGCACTTCTTTACCGAGCACCAGACGCTTGTACTGCTTGTTCGCTTCTTCGCGGAAGTCGGCGCGGTCAATCCAGACTTCAGCGCTGAACGGCACTTCGCGACTGCCCATCTCCGGTTTGTTCGGATGATTCGGCATGGCAACCATTTCGCTTTCGCCCTGCGGATAGTTTTCGATAACCAGCTTAACGGGATCGATAACCGCCATCGCGCGCGGGGCATTTTCGTTTAAATCTTCGCGAATGCAGGATTCGAGAGACGCCATCTCGATGGTGTTGTCCTGCTTGGTGACGCCGATACGCTTGCAGAACTCACGGATAGACGCGGCGGTGTAGCCGCGGCGGCGCAGACCGGAGATGGTCGGCATCCGCGGATCGTCCCAGCCCTCAACGTGCTTGTCGGTGACCAGCAGGTTAAGTTTGCGCTTGGACATCACCGTGTACTCCAGATTCAGGCGCGAAAATTCGTACTGGCGCGGATGAGCCGGGATACTGATGTTTTCCAGCACCCAGTCGTACAGGCGGCGGTTGTCCTGGAACTCCAGCGTACACAGCGAGTGGGTGATCCCTTCCAGCGCATCGCTGATGCAGTGGGTGAAATCGTACATCGGATAGATGCACCACTTGCTGCCGGTCTGGTGATGATCGGCAAACTTGATGCGGTACAGCACCGGATCGCGCATCACGATAAACGGTGAGGCCATGTCGATTTTGGCGCGCAGACAGGCTTTTCCTTCTTCGAAGCCGCCGGCGCGCATTTTTTCAAACAGGGCCAGGTTCTCTTCAACGCTGCGATCGCGGAACGGGCTGTTTTTACCCGGCGCGGTCAGGGTACCGCGATATTCACGGATCTGCTCCGGAGAGAGCTCATCAACGTAGGCCAGACCTTTATTGATCAGTTCGACCGCATAGGCGTGCAGCTGATCGAAATAATCAGAAGAGTAGCGAACGTTGCCGGCCCAGTGGAAACCGAGCCATTCAACGTCGTGCTTAATGGAATCAACGTATTCGATATCTTCTTTCACCGGATTGGTGTCATCGAAGCGCAGATTGCATTCGCCCTGGTAATCCTGCGCAATACCGAAGTTCAGGCAGATAGATTTGGCATGACCAATGTGCAGGTAGCCGTTCGGTTCCGGCGGAAAGCGGGTATGCACAGTGTTATTTTTACCAGTAGCCAGATCTTCATCGATGATCTGACGAATAAAGTTAGTCGGGCGGGCTTCAGCCTCACTCATCGCGGATTCCTCAAAGCGTAAACAATCTATAACGGTGTATGATCTTATAAGCAGGGCGAAGAGACAACCTTTTATATACGGTAAAACGCTATCCAGATTATTTGCTGCATAAAAAAGCGGCGTAGGATCTCCCTCCGCCGCTTAAGGCATAATGCGACTCAGAAACGCTTACTTGCCTTTAATCTCGTACAGCGGGGTTTCACCGGCAACGACGCTGTCCTGCGCTTTCACGACCAGGCCGCCAAAGTCGTCGATATTGCTGCACACCACCGGGCTAATCATTGAGCGGGCGTTGGCGTTGAGGAAATTCAGATCCATTTCCAGAATCGGCTGCCCAGCAGTAACTTCCGCTCCCTCTTCTACCAGGCGAGTAAAGCCCTTGCCGCTGAGGGCAACGGTATCAATCCCCATGTGAACCACAATTTCAGCGCCCTTCTCGGTTTCCAGGCAGAACGCGTGATTGGTATTGAAGATTTTCACGATGGTGCCTGCCGCCGGGGAAACAACGATTTTGTCGGTCGGCTTGACCGCCACGCCGTCGCCTACCGCTTTGCTGGCGAACGCTTCATCAGGCACCTGATCCAGCGCAACAACCTCGCCGGTAATAGGCGAAACGAGCGCTTCAACAACGGCTGCATTCATTACCGCCTGCGGTTTTGCCGCCGCCGGAGCTGCCGTAGCGGTCGCTGCCGGTGCATCGGTACCAGCGGCAACCGGGCCGCGCTGCACCACCTGCTTCATGGTGTCGCCAATGGATTCCGCTTTCGCGCCCACGATGACCTGAATGGTCTGCTTGTTCAGTTTTACTACGCCCGATGCGCCCAGACGTTTACACATGGCATCGTTAACGCGCGCCGCGTCGTCAACGGTTAAGCGCAGGCGCGTGATGCAGGCATCAATGGCCTTCAGGTTATCGGTGCCACCAACCGCGGCGATGTAGCTGGTCGCCAGCTGGGTCATGCCCTCTTCAGTGTTGCTGTTGGCTTCATTAGTAACGGCTTCTGCAGGCTGATCTTCGCGGCCCGGGGTTTTCAGGTTGAACAGGCGGATGACCAGGCTGAACAGTACGAAATAGACCACGAAGAAAATCAGGCCCATCACCAGCAGGATCCACACGTTGTGGCTTGCCGCAGGGAGCTTGTACATCAGCACATAGTCAATCGCGCCCGCAGAGAAGGAGAAGCCCGCGTGGATGTTCAGCAGCGTGGCAATGAACATGCTGACGCCGGTCAGAATGGCGTGGATGAGATACAGCACCGGCGCCAGGAACATGAACAGAAATTCCAGCGGCTCGGTAACGCCGGTCAGGAAAGCGGTAACTGCAACGGACAGCAGCATGCCGCCAACCATCGGGCGGCGCTCTTTCGGTGCAGCGAAGTACATTGCCAGCGCCGCGCCCGGCAGACCAAACATCATGATCGGGAAGAAGCCGGACATGAACATGCCCGCTGTGGTATCACCGGCGTAGAAGCGGTTGATATCGCCGTGGAAGATGCTGCCGGCTGCGTTAGTGAACTCGCCAATCTGGAACCAGGCAATGGTATTCAGAACCTGATGCAGGCCGGTTGGGATCAGCAGACGGTTAATGAGACCGAAAATGCCGGAACCCAGCGCGCCTTCATTAACAATCCATTCGCCGCCTGCGTGGATCGCGTGCTGCACCGGCGGCCAGACGTAGCCGAAAATGGCGGCCAGAATCAGGCAGAAAAAGCCGGTCGCGATCGGCACGAAGCGCTTGCCGCCAAAGAAGCTGAGGAAGTCAGGCAGTTTAATGCCCGCCCAGCGGTTATAAGAGGCACCGCCGACCAGGCCGGTAATGATCCCCGCCAGCACGCCCATATTGATTTCAGGGTTGATGGTTATCATCGCCTTGGTAAGGATGAAATACCCTACCGCACCCGCCAGCGCCGCAGCGCCCGCGCTGTCTTTGGACCAGCTTGACGCCACCCCGATAGCAAAAATTAGCGGCAGATTATCGAAAATGGCGCCGCCCGCCTGCGCGATGAAGGCGATATTCAATAAATCCGGCTGGCCAAAGCGCAACATTAGCGCGGCGACCGGCAGCACAGCGATAGGCAGCTGTAACGCCCGGCCTAGTCGCTGAAAGAAACCTAAAATATTCATCTTATTCCCCCTATGGAACCCCGATTCGACTCAGTTGACGTCGTATTTTTTATAGTGACTCACTCTGGAATCCGGCAATTTTTCACCAGTGTGCAAAGTGTCCGGCAAATTAATTCGCCTCGCAAATTATATACGTCATGTTTGTGAGTTTTATCACCAAAAATCGCATTGACACACCCATCTTACTGGCTAAATGTGAAAACTTATTTTATCATACGAAAAATCAAGACGGATTGCCCCTTGCGTCGTGAAACAGATTACGCTTAACAGACTTCAGGTGCCAATCCGCCACTGCTTATACTAACTATTGAGGTGAACAATGAGACTGATTCCACTGGCCACTGCAGAACAAGTCGGCAAATGGGCTGCGCGCCATATCGTAAACCGTATTAACGCATTCAAGCCAACTGCCGATCGTCCTTTTGTGCTGGGCCTGCCGACTGGCGGAACCCCACTCACCGCGTATAAAGCCTTGGTTGAGATGCACAAAGCGGGCCAGGTTAGTTTCCAGAACGTCGTCACTTTCAACATGGACGAATATGTTGGACTGCCGGCCGAGCATCCTGAGAGCTACCATAGTTTTATGCACCGCAACTTTTTCGATCACGTCGATATTCCGGCGGCAAACATTAACCTGCTCAACGGCAATGCACCAGACATCGATGCCGAATGCCGCCGCTATGAAGAGAAAATCCGCTCCTACGGTAAAATTCACCTGTTTATGGGCGGTGTAGGCAACGACGGGCACATTGCATTTAACGAACCGGCATCCTCGCTGGCTTCCCGCACCCGTATTAAAACCCTGACGCACGAAACCCGCGTAGCAAACTCCCGTTTCTTTGACGGCGACGTGGATCAGGTACCAAAATATGCGCTTACCGTTGGCGTAGGCACTCTGCTCGACGCGGAAGAAGTGATGATTCTGGTTCTGGGTAATCAGAAAGCGCAGGCGCTGCAGGCCGCGGTTGAAGGTAACGTTAACCACATGTGGACCATCAGCTGCCTGCAGCTGCATCCGAAAGCGGTCATGGTGTGTGACGAGCCGTCCACCATGGAGCTGAAAGTGAAGACGCTGAAATACTTCAATGAGTTAGAAGCGGAAAACATCAAAGGTCTGTGATTTATTCTTCCGCCTCAGTTCCTGGGGCGGTCTTTTTTTATCACCGGGAGTCGATAAATGTATGCATTAACCGAGGGCCGGATTTATACCGGCCGTGACGTTCTGGATGACCATGCTGTCGTGGTCGCTGATGGCCTGATTGAACGTATCTGCCCGCAAAGCGAGCTGCCTTCCGGGATTGAGCAACGCTCGTTAAATGGCGCCATTCTCGCACCCGGTTTCATCGACGTGCAGCTCAACGGCTGCGGCGGCGTGCAGTTCAACGACAGTCCGGATGCGGTCACCGTCGAAACGCTGGAAATCATGCAGCGGACCAATGAGAAAGCGGGCTGCACCAGCTATCTGCCAACGCTTATCACCAGCAGCGACGATCTGATGAAGCAGGGTATTCGCGTGATGCGTGAATATCTGGCAAAACATCCGAATCAGGCGCTGGGCCTCCATCTGGAAGGGCCGTGGCTGAACCTGGTCAAAAAAGGCACCCACAATCCTGAATTCGTGCGCAAGCCGGATCCGGCCCTGGTTGACGTGTTGTGCGAAAATGCGGACGTCATTACCAAATTAACGCTGGCTCCGGAAATGGTGCCTGCCGAGGTAATCAAAAAACTGACCGCGGCCGGGATTGTCGTCTCAGCGGGCCACTCCAATGCCACTTATGATGAAGCGAAAGCCGGTTTCCGCGCGGGCATACGCTTTGCCACCCATCTTTATAACGCAATGCCTTATATTTCCGGACGCGCGCCGGGCCTTATCGGTGCGATTTTTGACGAACCGGACCTGCACTGCGGCATCATTGTTGACGGCATGCACGTTGATTTTGCGAACGTCCGTAACGCCAAACGTATCAAGGGCGAGAAGCTGTGCCTGGTCACCGATGCCACTGCCGCCGCGGGCGCAAATATTGATAAGTTCATTTTTGCTGGTAAAACAATATACTACCGGAATGGACTGTGCGTGGATGAGAACGGCACCCTGAGTGGTTCCTCGCTCACCATGATCGAAGGCCTGCGTAATCTGGTTGAGCACTGCGGGATTGCGCTGGATGAAGCCCTTCGCATGGCGACGCTCTACCCTGCCCGCGCAATTGGCGTCGCAGAGCGGCTTGGCGCCATTGCGCCTGGCATGGTGGCAAACCTCACCGCCTTCACGCGCAATTTTGACATCACCAAGACCATCGTTAATGGTAACGAGGTCGTTAACCAGAGTAACTGACAGCATGACATCAGGCGGACAATCTCAGATTGGCAACGTTGACCTCGTAAAACAGCTTAATAGCGCGGCCGTATACCGCCTGATCGATCAGCTTGGCCCTATTTCGCGCATCCAAATTGCCGAGCAGAGCCAGCTTGCTCCCGCCAGCGTGACCAAAATCACGCGCCAGCTCATCGAACGCGGGCTGATCAAAGAAGTGGATCAGCAGGCCTCCACCGGAGGCCGCCGCGCTATCTCTATTGTTACCGAGACCCGCAATTTTCAGGCTATCGGCGTGCGCCTCGGCCGCTATGACACCACCCTTACACTGTATGATTTAAGCAGCAAAGTGGTGGCAGAAGAGCACTATCCGCTGCCCGAACGGACTCAGGAAACTCTCGAGCACGCGCTGCTCAATACGATCGCCACCTTTATAGAGCAAACCCAGCGCAAGACGCGCGAGCTTATCGCTATTTCAGTGATTCTGCCCGGACTGGTTGACCCGGAGAGCGGCGTCATTCGCTATATGCCGCACATTCAGGTCGAGAACTGGGGGCTGGTATACGCGCTGGAAAAACGCTTCAAAGTCACCTGCTTCGTGGGGCACGATATCCGCAGCCTGGCGCTGGCCGAGCACTATTTTGGCGCATCTCAAGACTGCGATGACTCCATTCTGGTGCGCGTGCACCGCGGCACAGGCGCGGGGATCATCTCCAGCGGGCGCATTTTCATTGGCCGCAACGGCAATGTCGGCGAAATTGGCCACATCCAGGTGGACCCGCTCGGCGAACGCTGCCACTGCGGCAATTTCGGCTGTCTGGAGACGGTCGCCGCTAATGCCGCCATCGAGCAGCGGGTGCGCCACCTGCTGGATCAGGGCTACCAGAGCAAGCTGACGCTGGACGATTGCAACATCAAAAGCATCTGCCGGGCGGCCAATAAGGGCGATCCGCTGGCGGGTGAAGTCATTGAGCAAGTCGGGCGCTATCTTGGCAAAACCATCGCCATTGCCATCAACCTGTTTAATCCGCAAAAAGTGGTGATTGCGGGTGAAATTACCGAAGCGGAAAAGATACTCTTTCCGGCAATAGAGAGCTGCATCAACACTCAGGCCCTGAAAGCGTTTCGCCAGAATCTGCCGGTAGTGCGATCCGAACTGGATCACCGCTCGGCTATCGGCGCATTCGCGCTGGTTAAGCGATCGATGCTAAGCGGCCTGCTTCTTCAGCATCTGCTGGAAAACTAACGGCGGGTACAGGTATATACTGACCCCCTGATTTTATAAAACGTCGGACAGCGAATGACTGCTATTAAGAACATCATCTGTGATATTGACGGCGTGCTGATGCACGACAACGTGGCCGTGCCCGGCGCTGCTGAGTTTTTGGCGCGGATTATGGAAAAGGGAATGCCGCTGGTGTGCCTGACCAACTACCCGTCCCAGACCGGACAGGATCTGGCGAACCGCTTTGCAACTGCAGGCATTGACGTACCGGATAGCGTTTTCTATACCTCCGCAATGGCAACAGCCGACTTCCTGCGCCGCCAGGAGGGCAAAAAGGCCTACGTCGTTGGCGAAGGCGCGCTGATCCACGAGCTGTATAAAGCGGGCTTTACCATCACCGACGTTAATCCGGATTTCGTTATCGTCGGGGAAACCCGCTCCTTCAACTGGGACATGATGCACAAGGCGGCGTTTTTCGTCGCCAACGGCGCGCGCTTTATTGCCACCAACCCCGATACTCACGCCCGCGGCTACGTTCCGGCGTGCGGCGCACTGTGCGCCGGAATTGAAAAAATTTCGGGGCGCAGGCCGTTCGTGGTTGGCAAGCCCAGCCCGTGGATCATTCGCTCAGCGCTAAACAAGCTGCAGGCGCACTCGGAAGAGACGGTTATCGTTGGCGACAACCTGAAAACCGATATCCTTGCCGGTTTTCAGGCCGGTCTGGAAACCATTCTGGTGCTTTCCGGCGTCTCAACGGTAGACGATATCGACAACATGCCTTTCCGACCGTCGTGGATCTATCCCTCGGTCGCCGAAATCGACATTTTCTAAGCTTAGCCGCGCCCGACAGCGCGGCTTTTCATTTAAACCTCATCAAAAACAGAACCCCATCTAATAAAAACGCCATTTTTTTATCAGATCATCAATAGCCACGCATTAAACATACTGCTTTTTCATTATTCGCTAATCGCTATTGCGGTTTTTATTAATTGCGCCGGTTTTCTCTTGCCTGCGTCAGCGGTTTACGGCATTTTCATAGGCATGCAACAGCATAACAACACGCAACCGCTTTAACGGAGAAGTCTCTATGTGTTCTATTTTCGGTGTACTGGATATTAAAACTGACGCAGCAGAGTTGCGTAAAAAAGCGCTGGAGCTTTCCCGCCTGATGCGCCACCGCGGCCCGGACTGGTCCGGCGTTTACGCCAGCGACAAAGCCGTTCTCGTGCACGAGCGCCTGTCGATTGTCGACGTCAACGCCGGCGCCCAGCCGCTGTACAACGAAAAGAAAACCCACGCGCTGGCGGTAAACGGTGAAATCTACAACCACCAGGCGCTGCGCGCCGAGTACGGCGACCGCTATCAGTTCCAGACCGGCTCCGACTGTGAAGTAATTCTGGCCCTCTATCAGGAAAAAGGTCCCGAGTTTCTCGACGATCTGCAGGGCATGTTTGCCTTCGTACTGTACGACAGTGAAAAAGATGCTTACCTGATTGGCCGCGATCATATCGGCATCATCCCGCTGTACATGGGCCACGACGAACACGGCAACCTGTATATTGCCTCAGAAATGAAAGCGCTGGTGCCGGTATGCCGCACTATCAAAGAGTTTCCGGCAGGCAGCTACCTGTGGAGCCAGGACGGCGAGATCCGCTCCTATTACCAGCGCGACTGGTTCAGCTACGACGCGGTAAAAGACAGCGTGACCGATAAAAACGCGCTGCGCCAGGCGCTGGAAGAGTCGGTAAAAAGCCACCTGATGTCCGACGTGCCTTACGGCGTGCTGCTTTCCGGCGGTCTGGACTCTTCCGTTATTTCGGCAATAACCAAAAAATTCGCCGCCCGCCGCGTGGAAGATCAGGAGCGTTCGGAAGCCTGGTGGCCGCAGCTGCACTCTTTCGCCGTGGGCCTTGAAGGTTCTCCCGATCTGAAAGCCGCGCAGGAAGTCGCTAACCACCTCGGCACCGTGCACCACGAAATTCACTTCACGGTGCAGGAAGGCCTGGACGCGATCCGCGACGTTATCTATCACATCGAAACTTACGACGTCACAACTATCCGCGCCTCTACGCCAATGTACCTGATGTCGCGTAAAATCAAAGCGATGGGCATTAAAATGGTGCTCTCCGGCGAAGGCTCCGATGAAGTGTTTGGCGGCTATCTCTATTTCCACAAGGCGCCGAACGCCAAAGAGCTGCACGAAGAGACAGTGCGTAAACTGCAGGCGCTGCACATGTTCGACTGCGCCCGCGCCAACAAAGCAATGTCCGCCTGGGGCGTTGAGGCCCGCGTGCCGTTCCTCGACAAGACCTTCCTCGACGTGGCAATGCGCATTAACCCGCAGGATAAAATGTGCGGCAACGGCAAGATGGAGAAGCATATTCTGCGCGAGTGCTTTGAATCCTACCTGCCGGCAAGCGTCGCCTGGCGCCAGAAAGAGCAGTTCTCCGACGGCGTGGGCTACAGCTGGATTGACACCCTGAAAGAAGTGGCCGCGAAGCAAGTAACCGATCAGCAGCTGGAAACCGCAGGTTTCCGCTTCCCGTACAACACGCCGACCTCAAAAGAGGGCTATCTGTACCGCGAGATTTTCGAAGAGCTGTTCCCGCTGCCGAGCGCGGCGGAATGCGTGCCGGGCGGCCCTTCTGTTGCCTGCTCATCGGCTAAGGCTATCGAATGGGATGAAGCGTTTAAAACCATGAACGATCCATCAGGTCGCGCGGTGGGCATTCACCAGGACGCCTACGCGCAGAAATAGCCATTGCGAAGGCCGCGGCCTGCGTTTCAGGCCGCGTCTTTCCACCTTGCGCAAATAACGGTTAAGCCAGAGGGTCATTGCGGTCCGCTGGCTTTTTTTGTGCTGCAATTATAAGAAATAATCAATAATTGCCGATTATTACGCCTCGCTGTTCGCAACCTAACCAAACAGTCATATTCCGGCCTTTTTCATTGAAAAAGGTGTTGACGCTACAGGGCTCAATACGCATAATGCGCCCCGCAACGCCGATAAGGTAACGCGAAAAAAAGATGGCTACGTAGCTCAGCTGGTTAGAGCACATCACTCATAATGATGGGGTCACAGGTTCGAATCCCGTCGTAGCCACCATCTTTTTTGCGGGAGTGGCGAAATTGGTAGACGCACCAGATTTAGGTTCTGGCGCCGCAAGGTGTGCGAGTTCAAGTCTCGCCTCCCGCACCATTTCCGAATAGCGTTGTACGGATGGGGTATCGCCAAGCGGTAAGGCACCGGTTTTTGATACCGGCATTCCCTGGTTCGAATCCAGGTACCCCAGCCATCTATTCTTTGATTTCGCGCACAGCGCGGGATCGCAAGCATCGCTAATGACGATGTAAAAAATGAATTCTGGCTACGTAGCTCAGCTGGTTAGAGCACATCACTCATAATGATGGGGTCACAGGTTCGAATCCCGTCGTAGCCACCAGTATTCTGAACGACCTGTTGGGGTATCGCCAAGCGGTAAGGCACCGGATTCTGATTCCGGCATTCCGAGGTTCGAATCCTCGTACCCCAGCCAATTTCGAAAAGCTCGCTTCGGCGAGCTTTTTTCGTTTCTGCTTTCCGCAGCGATAAGCGGCGGACGTTATCCGCGCCCGCCGACCGCAGGAGTTAAAGCCCCAGCGCGTACTTCAGCGCCTGACGTTTCAGCCCACCAGCCCGCTCTGCCGCCATCAGGCCAATATTACGCAGCGCCCTGACCGGAGCCAGATCGTTGCTGAAGCCGGTGTAAAACAGATCCATCCCCGACTGCATCAGATAGTTATCTGCCATACGCCGGTTCTGATAGCGCTTGAGTACCGGCAACGATGCCCACGCCTCGCCGTAGTCCCGGGCGCGGCCCAGCACGTCCAGAAGCGCATCCACATCGCGGTAGCCGAGGTTAACGCCCTGCCCGGCCAGCGGATGGATAGTGTGCGCCGCATCGCCCAGCAGCACCACGCCCGGCTGCACGTAGCGTAGCGCGTGCCGGCGGGTCAGCGGAAACGCGCCTGCTGACAGAGGCTTCACGCTGCCCAGCCGTGCCGGAAAGGTTCGCGCGATTTCCTTCTCCAGCAGCGCCATCGACAGCGACTGAAGCTGGCGAATGCGCGCCGGAGCGTCATACCACACCAGCGACGCCCAGCGATCAAACAGCGGCAGAAACGCCCGCGGCCCGGCGGGCGTAAAATGCTGCCAGGTGCTGTCGCCCGGATCGCTGTCGCAGGCAACGGTTATCAGCATGCAGGACTGGCGGTACTGCCAGGCGTGAGTGCCAATGCCCGCCATCTGTCTGACCTGCGAGTTTGCGCCGTCGGCACCGGCCACCAGCTGAGCCTTCAGCATCTGCCCGTCGCTAAAAGTGAGCAGGCTCCCCTGCCCGCCCGGCACCATGGAGGCAAGCCGCTCGCCGACGCGCAGGGTGACGCCATCGTGCGCCTCCAGCGCCTGCCACAGCGCAAGCTGCAGCACGTTATTTTCCACCATAAAGCCCAGCTCCGGCAGCTTTAGCTCATCGGCGCTGAAGCTGACGTGGGCACTTTCCCACTCCCAGGTTTCCAGCCGCCGATAGCGGTGGGCGCGCATGCCGAGAACCGCATCCCAAACGCCCAGCCGCCGCAGCAGATTTGCGGAGGCCGCGCTGATGGCGGAGATCCGCACGTCCGGCGGGCTAAGGGCATCAAAGGCGGGGGGCGCGGATTGTTCAATCACTGTCACCGAAAAACCCTGTCGGGCAAGCCCCAGAGCCAGGGCACCGCCCACCATGCCACCGCCGACGATGGCAATATCAGTTTGTTGCGTGCTCATAACAAATAATCCTTAGCGCAGAATCCCTTAAGTTTACCGGAAATTCAGCTAAAGGGCGGTGCACTTCCTTCAGGCTGGTCACATTCGCCGCAAAGCATTACAATACGCGCCCTGCATTCCCTGAGCATGAGCAAGTCGATGACCAAAAAACTCCATATTAAAACCTGGGGCTGTCAGATGAACGAATACGATTCATCGAAGATGGCCGATCTGCTGGACGCCACCCACGGCTATCAGCTGACCGACGTGGCGGAAGAAGCGGATGTGCTGCTGCTTAATACCTGCTCCATTCGTGAAAAAGCCCAGGAAAAAGTGTTCCATCAGCTCGGACGCTGGCGACTGCTTAAGGAAAAGAACCCGGATCTGATTATCGGCGTTGGCGGCTGCGTTGCCTCGCAGGAAGGTGAGCACATCCGCGGCCGTGCCCACTACGTGGATATTATTTTTGGACCGCAGACGCTGCATCGCCTGCCGGAAATGATCAACTCGGTGCGCGGCGATCGCAGCCCGGTAGTTGATATCAGCTTCCCGGAGATTGAGAAATTTGACCGCCTGCCGGAGCCGAGAGCCGACGGCCCAACCGCGTTCGTCTCAATCATGGAAGGCTGCAATAAATATTGCACCTACTGCGTAGTGCCCTATACCCGCGGTGAAGAAGTAAGCCGCCCGTGCGATGACATCCTGTTTGAAATTGCCCAGCTGGCAGCGCAGGGCGTGCGCGAAGTTAACCTGCTCGGCCAGAACGTTAACGCCTGGCGCGGGGAGAACTACGATGGCACGACAGGCACCTTTGCCGATCTTCTGCGCCTGGTGGCGGCTATCGACGGCATCGACCGCATTCGCTTCACCACCAGCCATCCTATCGAATTCACCGACGATATTGTCGAGGTGTATCGCGATACGCCGGAGCTGGTAAGCTTCCTGCACCTGCCGGTTCAGAGCGGTTCCGACCGGGTACTGAACCTGATGGGCCGCACCCATACCGGGCTGGAGTATAAAGCCATTATCCGCAAGCTGCGCGCGGCGCGTCCGGATATTCAGATTAGCTCTGACTTTATCGTCGGCTTCCCGGGTGAAACCACCGAAGACTTCGAAAAGACCATGAAGCTGATTGCCGACGTCAACTTCGACATGAGCTACAGCTTTATTTTCTCCGCTCGTCCGGGAACGCCCGCTGCCGATATGGTTGACGACGTGCCGGAAGAGGAGAAAAAGCAGCGCCTCTATATTTTGCAGGAGCGCATTAACCAACAGGCGATGGCCTGGAGCCGCCGGATGCTGGGCACTACCCAGCGTATTCTGGTCGAAGGGACGTCCCGTAAAAGCATCATGGAGCTATCCGGGCGCACCGATAACAACCGGGTGGTGAACTTTGAAGGTTCGCCGGAGATGATCGGCAAGTTTGTCGATGTGGAAATTGTTGACGTCTTTCCAAACTCCCTGCGCGGCAAACTGGTGCGCACCGAAGAGGAAATGGGCCTGCGCATGGCGGAGTCACCGGAGTCGGTGATTGCCCGCACCCGCAAAGAGAACGACCTCGGCGTCGGTATCTACCAGCCGTAATCCCTGCGGCCTGCCCGTCCGGGCAGGCCCTTGCTTTTCCCCGTCAAAATCCCCACATCGTCTGCAATGCTTGCGCCTTTGCTATCTGGCGTGAATAATTTCCTTATCAGCATGCGCAGCCGCGCGTGCGGAACGAAAAAGAGGACAGTTTGAATACAGAAACCCGCGAAATTACCCTTGAGCCGGCAGACAACGATCGCCTGCTGAGCCTCTGCGGTCCGTTTGATGACAACATCAAACACCTTGAGCGCCGCCTCGGCATCGAAATTAACCGTCGCGACAACCATTTTAAGCTGACCGGTCGCCCAATCTGCGTCAGCGCCGCCGGGGATATCCTGCGCAGCCTGTACGTGGACACCGCCCCGATGCGCGGCCAGACGCAGGACATCTCCCCTGAGCAAATCCATCTGGCGATCAAAGAAGCCCGGGTGCTTGAGCAGAGCGCCGAGAGCGTGCCGGACTACGGCAAGGCCATCAATATCAAGACCAAGCGCGGGGTGATTAAACCGCGCACGCCGAACCAGGCCCAGTACATCGCCAATATTCTCGATCACGACATCACTTTCGGCGTCGGCCCTGCGGGGACGGGTAAAACTTATCTGGCGGTCGCGGCCGCGGTGGACGCTCTTGAGAAGCAGGAGATTCGCCGCATTTTACTGACCCGCCCGGCAGTAGAAGCCGGCGAAAAGCTCGGATTCCTGCCCGGCGATCTCAGCCAGAAAGTTGATCCTTACCTGCGTCCTCTGTATGACGCCCTGTTCGAGATGCTCGGCTTCGAGAAGGTCGAGAAGCTGATTGAGCGCAACGTGATTGAAGTGGCTCCGCTGGCCTACATGCGCGGGCGCACGCTCAACGACGCCTTTATCATTCTTGATGAGAGCCAGAACACCACTATTGAGCAGATGAAGATGTTTCTGACCCGCATCGGCTTTAACTCGAAAGCGGTTATCACCGGCGACATCACCCAGATTGACCTGCCGCGTAATGCCAAATCCGGCCTGCGCCACGCGATTGAAGTACTCAACGGCGTAGACGAAATCAGCTTTAACTTCTTCCACAGCGAAGACGTGGTGCGCCACCCGGTCGTTGCCCGCATCGTTGTCGCGTATGAAGCCTGGGAAGAAGCCGAGCAGAAACGTAAAGCCGAACTGGCGGCAGAACGCAAACGCGAAGCGCTTGCCGCGCAGGAGCACGAAACGAAATGAGCGCCGTGATTTTAGATTTACAGCTGGCCTGCGAAGAACAGGCCGGTCTGCCGGACGAAGCGCAGTTTCAGCGCTGGCTGGACGGCACTGTCCCGGCATTTCAGGCCGAATCAGAAGTCACCATTCGGCTGGTGGACGAAGCAGAAAGCCACAATTTAAACCTGACTTATCGCGGTAAAGACAAGTCCACCAACGTGCTCTCCTTCCCGTTCGAAGTGCCGGAAGGCATGGAGATGCCGCTGCTGGGCGATCTGGTTATCTGTCGTCAGGTGGTTGAACGCGAAGCGAAAGAGCAGCAAAAACCGCTCGAAGCCCACTGGGCGCATATGGTTGTACACGGCAGTTTGCATCTGCTGGGCTATGACCACATTGAAGATGATGAAGCGGAAGAGATGGAGAGCCTGGAAACAGAGATAATGCTTGCTCTGGGCTATGATGATCCGTACATTGCCGAGAAAGAGTAACCCGCGTGGCGCTACCGCGCCGCGCAGGTTTTTTTTATGTTGCGAGATGCTGATTATGCGCGTCACGCAGACGATTTCCCTGACATGAGACCCCACACGACGCCATGAGCGACGACAATTCACACAGTAGCGACAACGTACCTAATAAGAAGGGATTCTTCTCCCTGTTAATCAGCCAGCTCTTCCACGGCGAACCGAAAAACCGTGACGAACTGCTGGAGCTGATCCGCGATTCCGGGCAGAACGAGCTTATCGATGAAGATACGCGCGACATGCTCGAAGGGGTAATGGATATCGCCGACCAGCGCGTCCGCGACATCATGATCCCCCGCTCTCAAATGATCACCCTCAAACGCAACCAGACTCTGGACGAGTGCCTCGATGTGATCATCGACAGCGCCCACTCGCGTTTTCCGGTGATCAGCGAGGATAAGGATCACATTGAAGGGATCCTGATGGCGAAAGATCTGCTGCCGTTCATGCGCAGCGATGCCGACGCTTTCAGTATGGAAAAAGTGCTGCGTCAGGCGGTAGTGGTCCCCGAAAGCAAGCGCGTAGACCGCATGCTTAAAGAGTTCCGCTCACAGCGCTACCACATGGCCATTGTGATTGACGAGTTTGGCGGCGTTTCCGGTCTGGTGACCATTGAAGACATCCTTGAGCTTATCGTCGGCGAAATTGAAGACGAGTATGACGAAGAGGAAGATATCGATTTCCGCCAGCTCAGCCGCCATACCTGGACGGTAAGAGCCCTGGCGCCGATTGAAGACTTTAACGACGCTTTCAGCACCCACTTCAGCGATGAAGAGGTGGACACCATCGGCGGTCTGGTGATGCAGGCATTTGGCCACCTTCCCGCGCGCGGCGAAACCATTGACATTGACGGTTACCAGTTCAAAGTTGCGATGGCCGACAGCCGCCGTATTATTCAGGTTCACGTCAAACTTCCGGATGACGCTCCCCAGCCTGAACTGGAAGATTAATTCAACAGGATGTTTACATGGCATTTGCCTCTCTGATTGAACGCCAGCCCGTGCGACTGCTGCTGGCGCTGATTTTTGGCGCCTGCGGCACGCTGGCGTTTGCGCCCTATGACATTTGGCCGGCCGCGATAATCTCGCTGATGGCGCTACAGGGGCTAACGCTTAACCGCCGCCCGCTGCAGAGTGCCTGGATTGGCTATTTCTGGGGGCTTGGCCTGTTCGGCTCGGGCATCAACTGGGTTTACGTCAGTATCGCCCAGTTTGGCGGCATGCCGGGGCCGGTAAACGTCTTTCTCGTGGTGCTGCTGGCGGCCTATCTGTCGCTCTACACCGGGCTTTTCGCCGGCGTATTGGCGCGCCTGTGGCCGAAAACCCACTGGCTGCGGGTGGCGATTGCTGCCCCCGCGCTGTGGCAAATCACCGAGTTTCTGCGCGGCTGGGTGCTGACCGGCTTCCCGTGGCTGCAGTTTGGCTATAGCCAGATTGACGGCCCGCTGAAAGGGCTCGCGCCGGTGGCGGGAGTGGAAACCATCAACTTTCTGCTGATGATGGTTAGCGGCCTGCTGGCGCTGGCGCTGATTCAGCGCAGCTGGCGCTTGCTCGCCGCGGCGGTCATTCTGTTCGCGCTGCCTTTTCCGCTGCGCTATATCCAGTGGTATCAGCCGCTGCCCGAGCGCGCCTTACAGGTTTCGCTGGTGCAGGGCGACATCCCGCAATCCATGAAGTGGGACGAGAAAGAGTTAATCAATACGCTGCAAATCTATCTGGACGCGACCCGCCGGGTGATGGGCAAATCGCAGCTGATTATCTGGCCGGAGTCGGCCATTCCGGATCTGGAAATCAATCAGCAGCGCCTGCTGACTAACGTGGATGAGATGCTGCGCGAGAATAACAGCTCGTTAATCACCGGTATCGTGGACGCGCGCCGCAACGCGCAGAACCGGTATGACACGTACAACACCATCATTACTCTCGGCAAAGACAATCCGTACAGCTACGACTCCGCGGATCGCTATAACAAAAACCACCTTGTCCCGTTCGGCGAGTTTGTGCCGCTGGCCTCTATCCTGCGCCCGCTGGCGCCGTTCTTCGATCTGCCGATGTCGTCGTTCAGCCGCGGACCGTACGTTCAGCCGCAGCTGATGGCGCATAATCTGAAGCTTACGGCAGCCATCTGCTACGAGATAATTCTCGGCCAGCAGGTACGCGACAACTTCCGCCCGGATACCGATTACCTGCTGACTATTTCCAACGATGCGTGGTTCGGCAAATCCATCGGCCCGTGGCAGCATTTCCAGATGGCGCGGATGCGGGCGCTGGAGCTGGCCCGCCCGCTGCTGCGAAGCACCAATAACGGTATTACCGCCGTTATCGGCCCGCGGGGCGAGGTGCAGGCAATACTGCCGCAGTTTACCCGCGACGTGCTGACGGCGAAGGTGACCCCGACCACCGGTTTGACGCCCTATGCGCGCACCGGTGACATGACGCTGTGGATCCTGACGGCCCTGTTTGGCCTCAGCGCGCTCGCCTTCTCACTGCGCCAGCGTAAAAAGTAGTTTAGCTTTCGGCCTCTTCCCTACGGGAAGAGGCTTTTTAATCCCGCTTTCCGTTCCTATCGCTGCTGTCTCTCATCTCCCTGTATATGTTTCTTACCCCACTCTGGCACATCAATTGCTTTAGTTATTAACGAAGCCGCATATTCCTATCCGCGCGTTTGCCTTACGCACTCAAACCGTGCGGAACAGGCACCATTACGGTGCAATGCGGTTTTTTCGCCTTTAATCAGTGCGGAGCACTTCGCAAATATAAACAATAACGCAGCAAAATCTTTACATTAAGCCATGCTAAATGTTAACAAAAAGACTTCAAACTGCACGGTTAAGTTGCAGACAATAACAACACAACGTTCACAATCAGTATCTGTGCGTCCCTGACGCTACAATGAGGAGTTGGAAATGCAATTACGTAAACTGGCCGCAGCAATGGTGGTGATGGGGTTGTCCGGCGGACTGGTGCACGCGGCAGACGCACCGGCGGCAGGCAGTACTCTCGATAAAATCGCTAAAAACGGCGTAATTGTCGTCGGCCACCGCGAATCGTCGGTCCCTTTCTCCTACTACGATAATCAGCAGAAAGTGGTTGGCTACTCCCAGGATTACTCCAACGCGATCGTCGATGCGATCAAGAAGCAGCTTAACAAGCCGGATCTGCAGGTCAAACTGATCCCTATCACCTCACAAAACCGCATTCCTCTGCTGCAGAACGGTACCTACGATTTTGAGTGCGGTTCGACCACCAACAACCTCGAGCGCCAGAAGCAGGCCGCTTTCTCCGACACCATTTTCGTGGTCGGCACCCGCCTGCTGGCGAAAAAAGGCGGCGATATTAAAGACTTTGCCGATCTGAAAGGCAAAGCGGTTGTCGTTACCTCGGGCACCACCTCTGAAGTTCTGCTGCACAAGCTGAACGACGAGAAGAAAATGGATATGCGCATCATCAGCGCCAAAGACCACGGTGACTCTTTCCGTACGCTGGAAAGCGGCCGCGCGGTGGCATTTATGATGGATGATGCCCTGCTGGCCGGCGAACGCGCGAAAGCGAAAAAGCCGGATAACTGGGAAATCGTCGGCACCCCGCAGTCGAAAGAAGCCTATGGCTGCATGCTGCGCAAAGACGATCCGCAGTTTAAAAAGCTGATGGATGACACTATTGCCAAGGCACAGACTTCCGGCGAAGCGGCGAAGTGGTTCGACAAGTGGTTTAAAAACCCAATTCCGCCGAAAAATCTGAACATGAACTTCGACCTGTCTGACGACATGAAGACGCTGTTTAAAGATCCTAACGATAAAGCACTGAACTAATAACAACGAGGGGCGGGTTCGCCTGCCCTCCCGACTGCGGGGAAACCGGACAGACTATACGACGGAAGGCCGTTCCCCTTCCGGCGCGAAAAAAAATGATTTCCTTAGCAGTCTTCGAGGGTAGCGCTGCTACCCTTTTTTTTGGAGTTGAAGTATGTCTATAGACTGGAACTGGGGGATCTTCCTGCAGCAGGCCCCCTTCGGCAACACCACCTACCTTGGCTGGCTGTGGAGCGGTTTTCAGGTCACCGTCGCACTGTCAATCAGCGCCTGGATTATCGCCTTTCTCGTCGGCTCGTTATTCGGCATTCTGCGCACGGTGCCCAACCGCTTTCTTTCCGGAATTGGCACCCTGTACGTCGAACTGTTTCGTAACGTGCCGCTCATCGTGCAGTTCTTTACCTGGTATCTGGTTATTCCCGAGCTGCTGCCGGAAAACCTCGGCATGTGGTTTAAGTCCGAGCTGGATCCCAATATTCAGTTTTTTGTCTCCTCAATGCTGTGTCTCGGCCTGTTCACCGCCGCCCGCGTCTGCGAGCAGGTTCGTGCGGCAATCCAGTCTCTGCCGCGCGGACAGAAGAACGCCGGCCTGGCGATGGGGTTAACCCTGCCGCAGACCTACCGCTACGTGCTGCTGCCAAACGCCTATCGGGTGATCGTGCCGCCGATGACCTCGGAGATGATGAACCTGGTGAAAAACTCCGCCATCGCCTCAACGATTGGCCTAGTGGACATGGCGGCGCAGGCGGGCAAGCTGCTGGACTACTCTGCCCACGCCTGGGAATCGTTTACCGCCATTACGCTGGCCTACGTGCTGATTAATACGGTGATTATGCTGGGCATGAATCTGGTTGAACGTAAAACGCGCCTGCCGGGCAATATGGGAGGCAAATAATGTACGATTTTGACTGGAGTTCCATTGTTCCGTCCATGCCCTACCTGCTCGACGGGCTGCTGATCACGCTAAAAATCACCGTTACGGCGGTCATTTTCGGCATCGTCTGGGGCACTTTGCTGGCGGTGATGCGCCTGTCACCGTTCAAGCCCGTTGCCTGGTTTGCGACCGTATACGTCAACGTGTTCCGCTCCATTCCGCTGGTGATGGTGCTGCTTTGGTTTTACCTGATCGTGCCAGGCTTTTTACAAAATGTTCTGGGGCTGTCGCCGAAAGCGGACATTCGCCTGGTTTCTGCGATGGTGGCCTTTTCAATGTTTGAAGCCGCCTACTATTCAGAAATTATTCGCGCAGGGATTCAGAGCGTTTCGCGCGGCCAGGGCAATGCGGCGCTGGCGTTGGGCATGACTCAGGGCCAGGCGATGCGGTTAATTATTCTGCCGCAGGCGTTTCGCGCGATGGTGCCGCTGCTGCTGACCCAGGGCATCGTCCTGTTCCAGGATACGTCGCTGGTTTACGTACTGAGCCTCGCCGACTTTTTCCGCACCGCCTCCACTATCGGCGAGCGCGACGGCACGCAGGTTGAAATGATCCTGTTCGCCGGCGCCGTCTACTTTGTTATTAGCCTGAGCGCTTCCCTGCTGGTCAGCTATTTGAAGAAAAGGACCGTATAAATGATCTCCCTGAAAAATGTTTCGAAATGGTATGGCCACTTTCAGGTGCTGACCGACTGCTCCACGGAAGTAAAAAAAGGTGAAGTGGTTGTCGTCTGCGGCCCGTCCGGCTCCGGTAAATCGACGCTTATCAAAACGGTAAACGGCCTGGAGCCGGTACAGCAGGGCGAGATTGCCGTAAACGATACCCGCGTGAACGATAAAAAAACGGATCTGGCAAAGCTGCGTTCAAAAGTTGGAATGGTATTCCAGCATTTTGAGCTGTTTCCGCATCTGTCGATTGTCGAAAACCTGACGCTGGCGCAGGTCAAAGTGCTCAAGCGCGACAAAGCCGCCGCCCGCGATAAGGGTCTCAAGCTGCTGGAGCGCGTCGGCCTTTCGGCCCACGCCGACAAGTTCCCGTCCCAGCTCTCCGGCGGCCAGCAGCAGCGCGTGGCTATTGCCCGCGCGCTGTGCATGGATCCGGTGGCGATGCTGTTCGATGAACCTACCTCGGCGCTGGATCCGGAAATGATCAACGAAGTATTGGACGTGATGGTCGAGCTGGCGAATTCGGGAATGACGATGATGGTGGTTACTCACGAAATGGGCTTCGCCCGCAAAGTGGCCAACCGGGTTATCTTTATGGATGAAGGAAAAATCGTCGAGGATTCAAATAAGGACGACTTTTTCAACAATCCTCAATCGGACAGGGCGAAAGATTTTCTGGCGAAAATTTTGCACTGATCTGAGCGATAAATGCCGGGCAGCACTGCCCGGCATGATCGATTATGGCTCAAACGCCTTGCGCTGAAACTGGTCGTGCCCGCACTTGGGACACAGCGGCAACACTTCGGGGGAGTAAATCGCGAGGTGGAAGTGACAGTTTTCGCAAACCAGATTGCCTAACCCCACCACTTCCCCGCTGTGGTAGACGCCGTGATGGTTGAGATCCTGAAACACCTCGCGCCACTCGAGCTGGGTCTTATCCGTAATATCCGCCAGCCGCTGCCAGATGCTTTCCTTTATTACCCGCATAAAAACGCTGTCCTGCAGCTCCGCCTGACTCTCCTGGTAGCTGAGGGCAAACTCTTCCAGATCGCGGCGCACCGCGCTGAAGAGCCGATCCCGCTCGGCTTCCGTTAACTCACCGGTCCGTTTAGCGTCTTCACGCGCCCGCTCTACCAGCTCGTCAATGTCGCGCTCGCCGCTGAGCAATTTATCCGACAGCGTTGCCACCAGCTCGCGATAGTATTGCGCTACCTTATTCATGGTTCCCTCTTCCGGTCGGTTAACGTCTTCTAATAATAGACCTTATTCAAGCGAGGAATTGTCTGGAAGACCGCACTAACGGTAAATAAACGCTCCCGGCAAAGGCGTGAAAAGCTGTTGTGACGTGCACGTTTGGGCTATGCTATGCGGATCTGAATCACCACATCCACTGGCTACACGCGTAGCTGTATTGAAAACAGGACCACTGGCTGCCATGCAAGAGCAATACCGCCCGGAAGAGATAGAATCCAAAGTCCAGCAACACTGGGACGAAAAGCGCACATTTGAAGTGACCGAAGACAACAGTAAAGAGAAATACTACTGCCTGTCGATGCTACCCTATCCTTCTGGCCGACTACACATGGGCCACGTGCGCAACTACACCATTGGCGACGTTGTCGCACGCTACCAGCGCATGCTGGGCAAAAACGTGCTGCAGCCCATTGGCTGGGATGCTTTCGGCCTGCCAGCAGAAGGTGCCGCGGTGAAGAACAACACCGCGCCGGCGCCGTGGACCTATGACAACATCGCCTATATGAAGAACCAGCTCAAGATGCTGGGCTTCGGCTATGACTGGAGCCGCGAGCTGGCTACCTGCACCCCGGAATATTACCGCTGGGAGCAGCAGTTCTTTACCGAACTGTATAAGAAAGGCCTGGTGTATAAAAAAACCTCGTCCGTGAACTGGTGCCCGCACGATCTGACCGTCCTGGCTAACGAGCAGGTTATCGACGGCTGCTGCTGGCGCTGTGACACCAAAGTCGAGCGTAAAGAGATCCCGCAGTGGTTTATCAAAATCACCGCCTACGCCGACGAACTGCTTAACGATCTGGACACCCTTGACCACTGGCCGGACACCGTTAAAACCATGCAGCGCAACTGGATCGGCCGCTCTGAAGGGGTTGAGATCACGTTCGACGTGGCCGACTATGCCGACAAGCTGACGGTTTACACCACCCGCCCGGACACCTTCATGGGTGCGACCTATCTGGCTGTCGCCGCGGGCCATCCGCTGGCCCAGCAGGCGGCGCAGAATAACCCCGAGCTGGCTGCCTTTATCGACGAATGCCGCAATACCAAAATGGCCGAAGCCGATATGGCGACCATGGAGAAAAAAGGCATCGACACCGGCTTTAAAGCGATTCATCCGCTGACCGGCGAAGCTATCCCGGTATGGGCCGCAAACTTTGTACTGATGGAGTACGGTACCGGCGCGGTAATGGCCGTTCCGGGTCACGACCAGCGCGACTACGAATTTGCCAGCAAATACGGCCTTGCCATCAAGCCGGTAATTCTGGCCGCCGACGGCAGCGAGCCGGACCTGTCCGAACAGGCAATGACCGACAAAGGCGTGCTGTTTAATTCCGGCGAGTTCAGCGGCCTGGATTTCGAAGCAGGCTTTAACGCTATTGCCGACAAACTGACGTCCATTGGCGTCGGCGAGCGCAAAGTGAACTACCGCCTGCGCGACTGGGGCGTTTCGCGCCAGCGCTACTGGGGCGCGCCAATTCCGATGGTAACCCTGGAAGACGGCACCGTTATCCCAACCCCTGCCGATCAGCTGCCGGTGATCCTGCCGGAAGACGTGGTGATGGACGGGATCACCAGCCCAATCAAAGCCGATCCCGAGTGGGCAAAAACCACCGTTAACGGCCAGCCGGCGCTGCGCGAAACCGACACTTTCGATACCTTTATGGAGTCCTCCTGGTACTACGCGCGCTACACCTGCCCGCAGTACGACAAAGGGATGCTGGACGAGAAAGCCGCTAACTACTGGCTGCCGGTCGATATCTACATCGGCGGTATTGAACACGCGATTATGCACCTGCTCTACTTCCGCTTCTTCCACAAGCTGATGCGCGATGCGGGCATGGTTAACTCCGATGAACCAGCGAAGCAGCTGCTGTGCCAGGGTATGGTGCTGGCAGACGCGTTCTACTACGTCGGCGCAAGCGGCGAGCGCAACTGGGTCTCTCCGGTAGATGCTATCGTCGAGCGCGACGAGAAAGGCCGCATTGTTAAAGCTAAAGACGCCGCGGGCCACGAGCTGGTTTATACCGGCATGAGCAAGATGTCCAAGTCCAAGAACAACGGCATCGACCCGCAGGTCATGGTTGAGCGCTACGGCGCGGACACGGTTCGCCTGTTTATGATGTTTGCCTCGCCGGCGGATATGACCCTGGAGTGGCAGGAGTCCGGCGTAGAAGGGGCGAATCGCTTCCTGAAACGCGTCTGGAGACTGGCTTACGAGCACGTTGAGAAAGGCCCGGTAGCGGCACTCGACGTCGCTGCGCTCAGCGAGGATCAGCAGGCGCTGCGCCGCGATGTTCACAAAACTATCGCCAAAGTCAGCGATGATATCGGTCGTCGTCAGACCTTTAACACCGCTATCGCAGCAATCATGGAGCTGATGAACAAACTGGCGAAAGCCCCGACCGACAGCGAGCAGGATCGCGCCCTGATGCAGGAAGCGCTGCTGGCCGTTGTGCGCATGCTTAACCCGTTCACCCCGCATGCCAGCTTCACCCTGTGGCAGGCGCTGGGCGGCGAAGGCGATATTGATAATGCACCGTGGCCGGTGGCAGACGAAAAAGCGATGGTGGAAAACACGACGCTGGTAGTGGTGCAGGTTAACGGTAAAGTACGTGGCAAAATCACCGTACCGGTTGACGCCACCGAAGAGCAGGTTCGTGAACGCGCAGGCCAGGAGCATCTGGTTGCGAAATATCTGGATGGCGTAACCGTGCGTAAAGTGATTTACGTTCCGGGCAAACTGCTCAATCTGGTCGTAGGCTAAGCGCGGGAGGAAACGTGCGCATTTTGACATCCCTTTTGTTATCTGTGGCGGTGCTTGTCACCGCCGGTTGTGGCTGGCACCTGCGCAGTACGACGCAGGTTCCGGACAATATGCGAAAGCTTATCTTCGTGTCCGGCGATCCTAACGGTCCTCTGAGCCGCGCGGTGCGTAACCAGCTGCGGCTGAACAACGTCGATATTGTTGAAGGCAGTTCGGTACGCAAAGACATTCCGTCGCTGCGCATGGGCGGCTCAACTATCAGCGAAGACACCGCGTCTATCTTCCAGAACGGCGATACGGCGGAGTATCAGATGGTGATGACCGTGACGGCGAGCGTGCTGATCCCGGGCCATGATATTTATCCGATTCACACCAAAGTCTATCGCTCTTACTTCGACAACCCGCAGAAGGCGCTGGCGAAGGATGCTGAGAAAGACATGATCGTGAAAGAGATGTACGATCGCGCCGCCGAACAGCTGATCCGCGAGCTGCCGAGCGTCAAGGTTGCCGATGATGAAGAACTGAAAGAGAACGGTCAAACGCCTGCAGCTCCAGCCGCTACGCCGGCTAATGCACGCGTTTCCACCACGCTGGGTAACTGATGATTCGGCTGTACCCAGAACAACTCCGCGCGCAGCTCACTGAAGGGCTGCGCGCGGCGTATCTGCTCCTTGGTAACGATCCCCTCCTGCTTCAGGAAAGTCAGGACGCGGTGCGCCACGCGGCGAACGCCCAGGGCTTCGAAGAGCACCATACGGTCGCCATCGACGCCAGCACTGACTGGAACACCATTTTCTCAATGTGCCAGGCGCGCAGCCTGTTTTCCAGCCGCCAGACCCTGACGCTGCTCCTGCCGGACAATGGCCCGAACGCGGCCATCAACGAACAACTGTCGGCGCTGCTCGCCCTGCTGCACGACGATCTGCTGCTGATCGTTCGCGGTAATAAACTCACCAAAGCGCAGGAAAATGCCGCCTGGCTTAAGGCGCTGGCTAATCGCGCCGTACAGGTTTCCTGCCAGACGCCCGAGCAGGCGCAGCTTCCGCGCTGGCTGGCAGCAAGAGCCAAACACCGCGGTTTGCAGCTCGACGATGCGGCAAGCCAGCTGCTCTGCTACTGCTACGAAGGTAACCTGCTGGCGCTGTCCCAGGCGCTGGAACGGCTGTCGCTGCTGTGGCCCGACGGCAAACTTACCCTGCCGCGAGTTGAACAAGCGGTAAACGATGCCGCGCACTTCACTCCTTTTCACTGGCTGGACGCGCTGCTGGCGGGAAAGAGCAAGCGGGCCCTGCATATTTTACAGCAGCTGCGCCAGGAAGGCGGCGAGCCGGTTATCCTGCTGCGCACCCTGCAGCGCGAACTGCTGCTGCTGGTCAACATGAAGCGCCAGTCCGCCAGCACGCCGCTGCGGGCGCTGTTTGATAAGCACAGAGTGTGGCAAAACCGGCGGCCGCTGTTCACGGATGCACTCAATCGCCTCAGCGCCGAGCAGCTGCGCCACGCGGTGTCGCTGCTGACGCAAATCGAACTGACGCTCAAGCAGGATTACGGCAAATCGGTGTGGGCAGAGCTGGAAAGTCTCTCCCTGCTGCTGTGCCATAAAACGCTGCCCGATATTTTTTTCGAAGGATAATATGACCGTTCTCAAGGCCCTTTACGGCGGTACTTTTGACCCGGTTCACTACGGCCACCTCAGGCCGGTAGAAGTGCTGGCCAACCTGATCGGTCTGTCGCGGGTCATCGTTATGCCAAACAACGTGCCCCCGCACCGTCCGCAGCCGGAAGCCACCAGCGCCCAACGCATGCACATGCTGGCGCTAGCGATTGCCGACAAGCCGCTGTTTACCCTCGACGAGCGCGAACTGAAGCGCCCTACTCCGTCGTATACCTCAGAGACGCTGAAAGCCTGGCGCTCGGAGCAGGGCCCCGCCCAGCCGCTGGCCTTTATTATCGGCCAGGATTCGCTGCTGAACTTTCCCTCCTGGCACGACTACGCCAGCATTCTTGATAACGCCCACCTGCTGGTGTGCCGCCGTCCGGGCTATCCACTCACCATGAAAGACCCGGCGCACCAGGCCTGGCTCGACGATCATCTCACCCACAGCGCAGACGATCTGCACCGCCTCCCCGCCGGTAAAATCTATCTGGCGGAAACACCGTGGTTTGATATCTCCGCGACACTGATCCGCGAGCGTCTCCAGCGGGGAGAACCCTGTGCGGAAATGATGCCCGCCAGCGTGCTGGCGTACATCGAAGAGCAGGGCCTGTATCGCTAACGGACATTGACAGCGGTGAGCAGGCTGATATTCTTCGCAGCCGGGCTCGCGGGTCTACATTGATTTACAGAAATTGTTTTACAAAAACGGCGATGCATTCAACGGCTTCGGATGGGATGATATTCCGCCTGGCACCGGCTGCCGGACATTTGTCCCGAATTTCTTTCTGAATCAGGTATACTGACGGGCTATTTTTATTGTCACTCTAAACCTCCCAGGGGGAACTCTTGCAGGGTAAAGCACTCCAGGATTTTGTCATCGACAAAATTGACGACCTTAAGGGCCAGGACATCGTCTCTCTCGACGTTCAGGGCAAATCCAGTATCACCGACTGCATGATTATCTGCACCGGCACCTCAACCCGCCACGTGATGTCCATTGCCGACCACGTGGTTCAGGAATCCCGCGCCGCAGGCATGCTGCCGCTCGGCGTAGAAGGCGAAACGGTCGCCGACTGGATCGTGGTGGATTTAGGCGAAGTTATCGTCCACGTAATGCAGGAAGAGAGTCGTCGCCTGTACGAGCTGGAAAAACTCTGGGGTTAATGGGTGAAGCTTCAGCTCGTCGCCGTAGGCACCAAAATGCCGGACTGGGTGCAAACCGGCTTTACCGAATACCTGCGCCGCTTTCCGAAAGATATGCCGTTTGAGCTGGTGGAAATTCCCGCCGGCAAACGCGGCAAAAATGCCGACATCAAGCGGATCCTCGATAAAGAAGGCGAGCTGATGCTGGCGGCCGCGGGGAAAAACCGCATCGTCACCCTTGATATTCCCGGCAAACCCTGGGATACGCCGCAGCTGTCCGTCGAGCTTGAGCGCTGGAAGCATGACGGCCGCGACGTCAGCCTGCTCATCGGCGGTCCGGAAGGGCTCTCCCCGGCCTGTAAAGCCGCTGCCGAGCAAAGCTGGTCGCTCTCCTGCCTTACCCTGCCCCATCCGCTGGTGCGGGTACTGGTGGCCGAGAGCCTCTATCGGGCGTGGAGTATTACCACCAACCACCCATATCATCGTGAGTAATGATGACCAGGTCAGAAGATTAAACAGCGGATGAAATTACAGAATTCTTTTCGCGACTATTCGGCCGAGTCCGCGCTCTTCGTGCGCCGGGCGGTGGTCGCTTTTGTAGGGATTTTGCTCCTGACCGGCGTGCTTATTGCAAATCTCTATAATCTGCAGGTCGTGCGTTTTACCGACTATCAAACACGCTCTAACGAAAACCGCATCAAGCTGGTGCCGATCCCCCCGAGCCGCGGCATTATCTACGACCGCAACGGCACGCCGCTGGCGTCGAACCGTACCATTTGCCAGCTTGAGATCATGCCAGAGAAGGTCGACAACCTTCAGCAGACGCTGAACGATCTGCGCAGCGTCGTCGATCTGAACGACGACGATCTCGCCAATTTCAAGAAAGAGCGCGCCCGCTCGCACCGCTTTACCTCTATCCCGGTCAAGGTGAACCTGACCGAAGTTCAGGTGGCGCGCTTTTCCGTCAATCAGTACCGCTTCCCGGGCGTTGAAGTGAAAGGCTACAAGCGCCGCTATTATCCGTTTGGCTCTGCCCTGACCCACGTCATCGGCTATGTGTCAAAAATCAACGACAAAGACGTTGAGCGCCTGGATAAAGAGGGCAAGCTGGCAAACTATGCCGCCACCCACGATATCGGCAAGCTGGGCATTGAACGCTACTACGAAGACGTGCTGCACGGGCAGACCGGCTACGAAGAGGTTGAAGTTAACAACCGCGGCCGTGTCATTCGCCAGCTGAAAGAGGTGCCGCCCCAGGCAGGGCACGATATCTACCTCACTCTCGACCTCAAGCTACAACAGTATATTGAAACGCTGCTGACGGGCAGCCGCGCCGCCGTGGTGGTTACCGATCCGCGCACTGGCGGAATTCTGGCGCTGGTTTCAATGCCGAGCTACGATCCGAACCTGTTCGTGGACGGCATCTCCAGCAAGGACTACTCGGGGCTGCTCAACGATCCGAACACGCCGCTGGTGAACCGCGCGACTCAGGGTGTCTACCCACCGGCGTCTACCGTTAAGCCTTACGTTGCCGTTTCGGCCCTCACCGCCGGCGTGATCACCCGCAATACCAGCCTGTTCGATCCCGGCTGGTGGCAGCTGCCCGGCTCTGATAAACGCTACCGCGACTGGAAGAAATGGGGACACGGCCGCCTGAACGTCACCAAGGCACTAGAGGAATCCGCCGATACCTTCTTCTATCAGGTGGCCTACGATATGGGCATCGACCGCCTTTCCGAGTGGCTCGGCAAGTTTGGCTACGGCCACTATACCGGCATCGACCTTTCTGAAGAGCGCTCCGGCAATATGCCAACCCGCGAGTGGAAGCTTAAACGCTTTAAAAAGCCGTGGTATCAGGGCGACACCATCCCGGTGGGCATCGGCCAGGGCTACTGGACGGCGACGCCTATCCAGATGAATAAAGCATTAATGATCCTGATTAACGATGGCGTCATTAAAGTCCCGCACCTGCTGTACAGCACCTTTGAGAACGGCAAACAGGTGCCCTGGCAGCAGCCGCATGAGACGCCAATTGGCGATGTTCACTCGGGTTACTGGGAAATCGCTAAAGACGGTATGTACGGCGTTGCTAACCGCCCTAACGGGACGGCGCATAAGTATTTTGCCGGCGCGCCCTATAAAGCCGCCGCCAAGTCTGGTACGGCTCAGGTATTTGGCCTGAAGGCGAATGAAACCTATAACGCCCACAGAATCGCCGAACGCCTGCGCGACCACAAGCTGATGACTGCCTTTGCGCCGTACGATAATCCAAAAGTGGCCGTCGCGATCATCCTCGAGAACGGCGGTGCCGGTCCGGCGGTGGGTACCATCATGCGCCAGATCCTCGACCATATCATGCTCGGCGATAACAATACCGTTCTGCCTGCAGAGGCCCCGGCTAACGCAGCAGCGGAGGACCAATAATCATGACCGATAATCCCAATAAAAAATCGCTGTGGGAAAAAATCCACATCGATCCGACCATGCTGCTGATCCTGCTGGCACTGCTGACCTACAGCGCGCTGGTTATCTGGAGCGCCAGCGGTCAGGATATGGGCATGATGGAGCGTAAAATCGGCCAGATTGCGATGGGCCTGGTTATCATGGTGGTCATGGCGCAGATCCCGCCCCGGGTATACGAAGGCTGGGCGCCCTGGCTTTATATCATCTGTATTATCCTGCTGGTGGCCGTGGATGCCTTCGGCGCGATATCGAAAGGGGCGCAGCGCTGGCTGGATCTCGGGGTTGTGCGCTTTCAGCCTTCGGAGATAGCCAAGATTGCGGTTCCGCTGATGGTGGCCCGCTTTATCAACCGCGACGTCTGTCCGCCGTCCCTGAAAAACACTGCGATAGCACTGGTGCTGATATTTCTGCCTACGCTGCTGGTTGCTGCCCAGCCCGACCTCGGCACCTCGATTTTGATTGCCCTTTCGGGCCTGTTCGTACTGTTCCTGGCCGGCCTGAGCTGGCGGCTTATCGGCGTGGCGGTGGTGCTGGTTGCCGCCTTTATCCCGATACTGTGGTTCTTCCTGATGCATGACTATCAGCGCCAGCGCGTAATGATGCTGCTCGATCCGGAAACCGATCCGCTGGGCGCCGGCTATCATATTATTCAGTCCAAGATTGCTATCGGCTCCGGCGGCCTGCGCGGCAAAGGCTGGCTGCACGGAACCCAGTCCCAGCTTGAGTTTCTCCCCGAGCGCCACACCGACTTTATTTTTGCGGTGCTGGCAGAAGAGCTTGGGCTTATCGGCATCCTGATCCTGCTCGCGCTGTATGTTTTGCTGATTATGCGCGGGCTGGTAATAGCCGCACAGGCGCAAACAACCTTTGGCCGGGTCATGGCCGGAGGGCTGATGCTGATTTTATTCGTTTATGTCTTCGTAAATATTGGTATGGTGAGTGGGATCCTGCCGGTGGTCGGCGTACCGCTGCCGCTGGTCAGCTACGGAGGCTCCGCCTTGATCGTACTGATGGCCGGGTTTGGTATCGTGATGTCGATACATACCCACAGGAAAATGTTGTCAAAAAGCGTATAAGAGGTGCGCAATGCGTAAGCTATGGATTGGGGTCTGCGTTGCCGCAGGGTTACTGACAGCCTGTTCAAATGATGAGGGGCAGCCGCAGCAAACCGTCAGCGCACCTAAACCTGTCGTGTGCAGCGGGCCGGTTGTCGAAATTACCGGCGCAGATCCGCAATATGAAAGCCTGAATCCGTCCGCGAATCAGGATTATCAGCGCGACGGCAAAAACTATAAGATTGTGCAGGATCCGGCGAACTTTTCTCAGGCCGGGCTTGCGGCTATCTATGATGCCGAACCCGGCAGTAACCTGACATCCTCCGGGGAAGCCTTCGATCCGATGCAGCTCACGGCGGCGCACCCGACGCTGCCTATCCCGAGCTATGCGCGCATCACTAACCTTGCCAATGGCCGGATGCTGGTAGTGCGCATCAACGATCGCGGTCCTTACGGCAATGACCGGGTAATCTCCCTGTCGCGCGCCGCCGCCGATCGCCTGAATACCTCCAACAACACCAAAGTCCGCATCGATCCGATTATCGTCGCGCCGGACGGCGGGCTTTCCGGGCCGGGTATGGCCTGCGTCAAAGTCGCGAAGCAAACCTACGCCCTTCCCGCCCGTCCGGATCTGGGCGGCGGTATGGGCAGCGCATCTTCTGCGCCGGAACCTGTTATCGATCAGGCAAATGTGCGCCCCGTCAGCAACGACACGCTACAGTCCCAGGGAAACCCCGGTGCGCCTAACGCAAGCGGCGGCTTCCTCGGCGCGCCTGTACCGCTGCAGTCCGGCGTGCTCGAAAGCAGCGAGCCGGTCGCTCAGCCAACGCAGGCCGCTCCGGTAACCGCGCCGGGCTCGGTACAGGGCAGCCCCGCACCGGCAGCCGCCGCAGCAACGACCGCACCAGCAACGCCTGCGCCGACAGCCGCTTCCGGCAGCTACGTCGTGCAGGTGGGCGCGGTCAGCGACGAAAGCCGCGGCCAGCAGTTTCAGAAAAAGCTCAGCCAGCAGTTTTCCGTGCCCGGCCGCGTTACGCAGAATGGTGCCGTATGGCGCATTCAACTGGGACCGTTTAACAGCAAAGGGGAAGCCAGCAGCCTGCAGCAGCGTCTGCAGAGCGAAGCGCAGCTCCAGTCATTTATTACTCACGCCAACTAGCTTATGAAGAATGCACACCGGGTAACCAGACATGTAAAAATCGTTAACAAAGTCGTGTCGGTTCCCGGGTGCTGCAACTTCGACCATTTGCTATAGTAGGGCACTTATTTTAATCCCATCACGGATGTTGTTGTTTTGACCATGAAGATCTCTTTCTCTGTACGCTTGCTAATCGCGACGCTCTCCGTTACGGCACTCTCTACCGCCGTCCGCGCCGACGATCTCAATATAAAAACGATGATCCCCGGCGTCCCGCAGATCGATGCCGAATCCTACATTCTCATTGATTACAACTCAGGCAAAGTGCTGGCAGAACAGAATGCCGACTCCCGCCGCGATCCGGCCAGCCTGACCAAAATGATGACCAGCTACGTTATCGGTCAGGCCATGAAAGCCGGCAAGTTCAAAGAGTCGGACATGGTCACCGTCGGCAACGACGCCTGGGCTACCGGCAATCCGGTGTTTAAGGGCTCGTCCCTGATGTTCCTCAAGCCAGGGATGCAGGTGCCGGTGTCGCAGCTGATCCGCGGTATCAACCTGCAGTCCGGCAATGACGCCTGCGTGGCTATGGCCGACTACGTCGCCGGCAGCCAGGACGCCTTCGTTGGCCTGATGAACAACTACGTCAACGCACTGGGGCTGAAAAACACCCACTTCCAGACCGTACACGGTCTGGATGCGGACGGTCAGTACAGCTCCGCCCGGGATATGGCCCTGATTGGCCAGGCGCTGATCCGCGACGTGCCGAACGAATACACCATCTATAAAGAAAAAGAGTTCACCTTTAACGGCATCCGCCAGATGAACCGCAACGGCCTGCTGTGGGACAACAGCCTGCACGTTGACGGTATTAAAACCGGCCACACCAACAAAGCGGGCTACAACCTGGTTGCCTCGGCGACAGAAGGCCAGATGCGTCTGGTCTCTGCCGTGATGGGCGGCCGCACCTTCAAGGGACGCGAAACAGAGAGCAAAAAGCTGCTGACCTGGGGCTTCCGCTTCTTTGAAACCGTTAATCCGCTGAAAGTGGGCAAAGAATTTGCTTCTGAACCGGCCTGGTTTGGCGATACCGACCGCGCTTCGCTGGGCGTTGATAAAGATGTTTACCTCACCATCCCGCGCGGTCGCATGAAGGATTTAAAAGCCAGCTACGTGCTGAACTCTCCGGAGCTGCACGCGCCGCTGCAAAAAAATCAGGTGGTTGGCACCATTAATTTCCAGCTTGATGGCAAGACCATTGAACAGCGCCCGCTGGTGGTGCTGCAGGAGATTCCGGAAGGCAATTTCTTCGGCAAAATTGTTGATTACATTAAATTAATGTTTCACCACTGGTTTGGTTAAAAGATGAACACTTGAAAGTGTGATCTTCATCCCCATATACTAAGCATGACTATTTCTGCTCCCGCGCTCATCGCGGGAGCAGTACTTTTAAATACCCGGAGCTGACATGAAAACCAAACTTAACGAACTGCTTGAATTCCCTACCTCTTTTACCTACAAGGTGATGGGTCTGGCGAAACCTGAGCTGGTTGATCAGGTGGTGGAAGTGGTACAGCGCCACGCCCCTGGTGATTACTCGCCTCAGGTAAAACCGAGCAGTAAAGGGAACTATCATTCGGTTTCTATCACCATCAACGCCACGCACGTTGAGCAGGTGGAAACTCTGTACGAAGAGCTCGGCAATATCGAAATTGTACGCATGGTTCTCTAATTCCCTGCCTGCCCGGCACCCGCCGGGCAATACCGCTGCCCCGTGTGATATACTCCTTCCCCATCATTTCTTCCGCCAGCGGAGATGTTGTTTTGGATGTTAATACGATTATCGTGCGCCAGCTCGGCGTTCAGCCCTACGAACCCGTGTCGCAGGCAATGCATGATTTTACCGATCGCCGCGATGACGATACGCCGGATGAGATCTGGCTGGTTGAGCACTCCCCCGTATTTACGCAGGGTCAGGCCGGAAAAGCTGAACATGTGCTGGCCCCGGGCAATATTCCGGTAATTCAGAGTGACAGAGGCGGCCAGGTGACCTACCATGGCCCCGGCCAGCAGGTAATGTACGTACTTCTGAACCTGAAGCGGCGCAAGCTTGGCGTCAGGGAGCTGGTGACGCTGCTGGAGCAAACCGTGGTCAACACCCTCGCTGACTACGATATTGATGCGCATCCGCGCGCAGACGCGCCCGGCGTATACGTCGGTGAAAAGAAGATTTGCTCGCTGGGATTGCGCATTCGCAAGGGCTGCTCATTTCACGGTCTGGCGCTGAACGTCAATATGGACCTGGCACCTTTTTTACGCATCAACCCCTGCGGCTACGCCGGGATGGAAATGACGCATATTCACGCAATGCGTAGCGGAGTGAATACTCAAGAAGTAGCCCCGCGTTTAGTATCGTCTTTTTTAGCATTGCTAAACAATCCTGCTCATATATATATCAATACTTAATATATTCTGCTAAAACCCGACTCTCGTCGGGTTCCCTCACTTTTTATCTGGTTGTCCTTTACATTAACTCTCTCTTTCTATATTTTCTTTTTCAGACCGAAAGAATATCAACTTTTAAATACTACTTATTAGGTATTTACTAAACAACTCAGCGAATCTTTTAATGCGCCCGGCAATGATAATAAACGCATGGACTTTTTCCCGCGAAAATATCTCTGAAGTAAACAATTAACCTTCATTCATATTATGAATGAATACGGAGTCCTGCTGTGGAATATGACTACCAGCCCCCAAACCAAATAAGTAACCATAACGGAAAAGGTTCGCCGCAAATTTTTCACACATTGCGTAATATCGACCTTAATTTACTGACTATTTTTGAAGCAGTTTACATCCACAAAGGGATTGTCAATGCGGCAAGGATACTCAACCTTACTCCTTCGGCAATTAGTCAGTCGATTAAAAAACTGCGCGCCATATTCCCCGATCCGCTGTTTATTCGTCGCGGCCACGGCGTCGTCCCCACCAGCTACGCAACGCATTTACACGAATACATCAGCCAGGGTCTGGAATCTATTCTTGGCGCACTCGATCTAACCGGCATCTACGACAAGCACAGAACAATAACCATTGGAACATCTCCCTCAATTGGCGTAGTCGTAATGCCAATTATCTATCAGGTTATTAAAGAAAAGCTTCCCCACGTGATTATAAAAAATATTCCAGTGACGGATGTTGATAGCCAGTTAGGACAATTTCAAACCGACTTAATCATTGATAGCCACATCTACACCCCGCGGGCCCTTAATAACAATATCTTGTATCGCGACAGGCTGGTGCTGGTTGCCCGCAAAGATCATCCCGCACGCAAAATTGCGTGGGGGCCGGAAACGCTCAACGAGTACGACTATACCGTGCTGATGGTCGAAGGCGTGGCCCATACTGAATATCACCGCCGGATGCAGGCTATCCTTTCCGAACAGCAAATTAGCGTCAGCAGCTATAACGTCGTCACCATTGCCGCGCTTATCAGCAACAGCGACCTGCTGGGCGTGATGCCGGAAAGCTGCTATACCCTGTTTGCCCGCTGCTGGCCCATTGAGAAAATCAGCGTTCCGCATATTGAAGAAGAGCCTATCGATATTGCGCTGTACTTCAACAGCCACAGTCTGCTGGATCCGACGCTGGAAAAAGCCATTGAGAGCATCTCTCAGGCGTTCCGCGCTGCAGGAGGCGGACATACTTCGCTGGCATAAATTCACAGCGCACAGAACGCAACATCTTCTTTACAAATTGCGGGGCAGCAGGCTGCTTTCGGCGTCCGATTGATGGTATACTCGCCGAATCTAAATTCAAAAATAGTTGATAAAAGCAACGTTACTTGAATTTGCACTATACCTTTGTTACTCGCAACTGGAACACGCAAGCTATGAGTAAACCCATTGTAATGGAACGCGGTGTTAAGTACCGCGATGCCGACAAAATGGCCCTTATCCCGGTAAAAAATGTCGCCACCGAGCGCGAGGCGCTGCTGCGCAAGCCCGAGTGGATGAAGATCAAACTGCCGGCGGACTCGTCCCGTATCCAGGGCATTAAGGCCGCCATGCGCAAAAACGGGCTGCACTCCGTTTGCGAAGAGGCTTCCTGCCCTAACCTTGCCGAGTGCTTCAACCACGGCACCGCCACCTTTATGATCCTCGGCGCGATCTGCACCCGCCGCTGCCCGTTTTGCGACGTTGCCCACGGCCGCCCCGTGACGCCCGACGCCAACGAGCCGCAGAAGCTGGCCCAGACCATCGCCGATATGGTGCTACGCTATGTGGTCATCACCTCCGTTGACCGCGACGATCTGCGCGACGGTGGCGCCCAGCACTTTGCCGACTGCATCAGCGCTATTCGTGAGAAGAGCCCGGGGATTAAAATTGAAACCCTGGTACCGGACTTCCGCGGCCGCATGGACCGCGCGCTGGACATTCTAAAAGAGACGCCGCCGGACGTGTTCAACCACAACCTTGAAAACGTACCGCGCATCTACCGCCAGGTTCGGCCGGGCGCTGACTACAACTGGTCGCTCAAGCTGCTGGAACGTTTTAAAGAGGCGCATCCGGAGCTGCCCACCAAGTCGGGCCTGATGGTGGGACTGGGCGAGACCAACGCTGAAATAGTCGAAGTAATGCGCGATCTGCGCCGCCACGGCGTCACTATGCTGACCCTCGGTCAGTATCTGCAGCCGAGCCGCCATCACCTCCCGGTGCAGCGCTACGTGAGCCCGGACGAATTTGAAGAGATGAAAGGCGAAGCGCTGGCGATGGGATTCACCCACGCGGCCTGCGGTCCTTTCGTGCGTTCGTCCTACCACGCCGATTTGCAGGCAAAGGGGATGGAAGTTAAATAGTCCTCTCGCTTCACCTGCACAAAGCCGCAGCATTCGCTGCGGTTTTTTATTGCCTCCCGCACCGTAATAATGCATGAACACCTTTGGTGAAACTTTTGACTCACCATAAAAGTCTTTATTATCTAGCCAGTTATCGTTTTTATCTCAACTTTTCAAGATGGAACGTTTCATGCATCTCCTGTTAACCCCGATTATCAGGAGCGCCCTATGTCAGCCCACCAACCTTCAGAACTGATTTATGGACTGGAAGATAAGCCCGCCCCACTTCCCGCCTTTCTTACCGCGCTTCAGCACGTCATGGCGAGTCTGGTGGGGATTATCACGCCACCGCTGATTGTCAGCGCCGCGCTCGGTCTGAACGCATACCTGCCCTGGCTTATCAGCATGTCGCTCATGGTTTCCGGCGCCGGGACGTTTATTCAGGCGCGCAGGCCGTTTGGCATTGGCGCGGGGATGATTTGCCTGCAGGACACCAGCTTCGCCTTTCTGGGGGCGATCCTCAGCGCCGGGTTTGCGGTAAAAAGTCGGGGCGGCAGCCCGGAGCAGATCATGGCGATGATATTTGGCATCACGCTCGTTGCCGCCTTTATTCCCGTCGTCGTCAGCCGCTTTACCGGGCAGCTGCGAAAAATTATTACACCGCTGGTTAGCGGTACCGTGCTGTGCCTGATTGGTATCAGCCTGATTAAAGTCAGCATCATCGACTGGGGTGGCGGCCACGGGGCGAAAAGCTTTGGCGCGCCGCACAATCTGCTTATCGGCCTGCTGACCCTGATGACCATCGTCATCTTTAGCCGCGCCAGGAACAGCTGGCTGCGCCTCGGCGCCGTGATCCTCGGTATTTCCCTCGGCACCCTGCTCGCGGCCCTCGGCGGCGGGCTACACTGGCAGCCCTTTACCCACAGCTGGATAGCCCTGCCCCAGCCGTTGCGCTTTGGCTTTGATTTTGACTACGCGCTCTTTCTGCCGATAGCCCTTATTTCACTGATCTGCATTCTTGAAACAGCGGGCGATCTGACCGCTAATTGCCTGATTTCCCGTCAGCCTGTGGAAGGCGAGCAGTATACGGCCAGGCTCAAGGGCGGCATTATGGCGGACGGCGTGAGCTGCATCCTGGCAGCGCTGTTCTCCGCGCTGCCCAGCACCACATTTGCTCAAAACAACGGCGTTATTCAGATGACCGGCTTGGCGAGCCGCCGGGTCGGCATCTGGATCGGCGGACTGCTGGTTGTGCTGGGTCTTTTTCCGACATTTGGCGCGGTGATCCAACAGATCCCTGCCCCGGTTCTGGGAGGCGCAACGCTGGTAATGTTCGGCAGCGTGCTGGCGGCGGGCATCCGAATTATGACCCAGGCGCCGCTGACGCGCCGCGATATGCTGATTATTGCCGTGTCATTCGGCATCGGTTTGGGCATTGACGCCGAACCGGACTTCCTTAGCCAGCTGCCGCCGATGGTGAAAAATCTGTTTGGTTCTGCGGTAGCGAGCGGTGGGATAGCAGCAATGCTGCTTAATCTACTATTGCCAAAGGAGAGCGCTGAGAGCACCGTTTGCCAGCCCGCTGCGGCAACAGAACGTCGGTCAGGCTGAAACAATTGGTTGCACTTATGGAACAGAAATGACAAGAGGCCGCAGCGTACTCCCGCTGCAGCCTCTCAGGCAGGGCAGGTATATCCCCGGCATGCATCGCCAGTAAGCGACGCCGCTAAAAATTGTCGCAGAGCGCGGGATTACTCTTTGTGAGAGAGCTTCTCTGCCGGGATCTCGTCTTCTGCACTCTTTTTGGCGCTGGTGTCATCTTCGTTCATGGCTTTTTTAAAGCCCTTGATTGCCGAACCCAGATCGCCACCCAGCGTGCGCAATTTTTTTGTACCAAACACCAGTACAATCAGTGCTGCAACTACCAGCAGTTTGGTAATACTAATCTCACCCATAGATACCTTCTCATTGAAACAACGACAACAATAAACGCTCTGAGCCGTAACTATATACCCGGAAAATTCACATGAAGGATAAATCAGCTCGCTGATTTGAAGGGTATTCGCAGCGGCTCTACAGGACGGAATCGACGATGTCGGTTCATCTGCTCCCGGGAGCACGGTGATATAATTAAGGCCCGTTTTAAGCGGGCACACAATAGCAATCTGTAACAAGGTGAATCAAGCAACGTTTAAAAAAACGTCATAAAATTTGCGGTGGCGCAAACCGGCGGTTCTTAAGCACCGGCAACCTGTCGCGAATGTGTTCTATTGACGCTTTACTCATCTCTGCAAAAATCAGCTGCGGCGTGACGCCCGCGCCGGCGAGGGTCACGCCGCTGGGATCGACAATGCGGCTCAGGCCGATATTTTTATTACCGCATTCACCGGCGGCCACAATGCCGCAGGTTGCGTCCAGGGCGCGGGCGGCAAGTAATGTACTCCAGTGGTGTTCCTTAAGCGGGCCTCGCACCCAGGCTGCGGGGAGGGCCAGAAGATCCGCCCCCTGCAAAGCCAGCGACAGCGCCATTTCCGGAAAACGCAGATCGTAGCAGGTCATCAGCCCCACCCGCATATCCTCAACGTCAAGCAGCGGCGGCAGCACGCTGCCGGCGTCGACCCGCCGGGACTCCTGCATGCTGAACGCATCGTACAGGTGGATTTTTTGATAGCGGGCGATAATATCACCGCCGCGCAGCGCGACCAGCGTATTGGCGGCTCTTCCCTGCGCGGTTGGCACGTGAACGGTGAGTATAGTGACGAGCCGGTTTGTCTGGCTTTCCGCGCGCAGCAGATTTAAAAAACCGCCATCGAGCGGCTGGGCCGATTTTACTGACAGATCAGGATCGCTGTCATCGCGGGCCAGCAGAGCCTCCGGCAGCACTAATAACGACGCCCCCTGCTCCGCAGCCCGGCGCATAAGCTGTACGCAGGTACGGGCATTGGTTTCCCAGTCAGGGGTTACGGCAAATTGTCCGGCAGCAACGCGCATAGTCTCTCCTGTATCAAACCGTAGCCAGAAGGCGGGCCCGGCGCTAACATTACGTATCTTTATTCAAATAGCAGGAAATCCCGGTGTTACAACTTCTTTTTGCGGTATTTATCGGCGGTGGTACCGGCAGCGTCGCGCGCTGGATGCTGGGCATGCGCCTGAACCCCTTACACCACGCGATTCCTCTGGGTACGCTGGCGGCGAATTTGCTGGGGGCTTTTATTATTGGCGCCGGGCTGGCGTGGTTCAACCGCATGAGCGGCGTCGATCCAATGTGGAAGCTGCTGATCACCACCGGCTTTTGCGGCGGCCTCACCACCTTCTCAACCTTTTCGGCAGAAGTGGTATTTTTACTGCAGGAAGGGCGATTCGGCTGGGCGCTGGCGAACGTTGCGGTAAACATACTGGGATCGTTTGCGATGACCGCGGCGGCCTTTTGGTTATTCTCCGCCACGCGCTAGGCGAAAAAAAACCCGCCGTGGCGGGTTTTTGAATTCTACTGTCGTTACGCTTACAGAGCAGTTACGTTAGCAGCAGAAGGGCCTTTGGCACCGTTAGTGATTTCGAACTCTACACGCTGACCTTCAGCCAGAGTTTTGAAACCGTTAGTCTGGATTGCAGAGAAGTGTACGAACACGTCTTTGCTGCCATCTTCCGGAGTAATGAAACCAAAGCCTTTGGACTCATTAAACCACTTAACGTTACCTTTAATCTTAGACATCAATATTACCTTTACAAGAAAATAGACACAAATGCTGTGTCGGGTAACAGTACAGCAATTGTGGAGGCTTTTGTCCAGCCCAACTTCACGAAATAGTGATAAAAGTCGCTAACTTTTTACTTACAGACCAATTCGCTGTTTTTTTGCTCAAACGTCATATTTTTGCCAAATCGTTAACAGCAGCGCTACCCCGACTATGCCGTCCGGTGCAGGAGCCGGTACAGCGCCGGGATGACAAGCATCGAGAGCAGCGGCGCCGTAATCATCCCGCCAATCATCGGCGCGGCGATGCGGCTCATCACCTCTGAACCGGCACCGCTGCCCCACATCACCGGCAGCAGCCCGGCCATAATGGTGGCCACGGTCATCACTTTTGGCCGCACGCGCAGGACAGCGCCTTCATGAATCGCCTTCAGCAATCCGGGTTCGTCCAGCGCGCCGCGCTGCCGCTGCTTCTCCAGCGCGCTGTTAAGATAGAGCACCATAATCACTCCAAATTCCGCCGCTACTCCAGCCAGCGCGATAAAGCCCACCGCCCCGGCAACCGACAGGTTATAGCCCAGCAGCCACAGTAGCCAGACGCCGCCAATCAGGGAAAACGGCAGCGTACCCATGATCAGCAGTACGTCAGCGACGCGGCGAAAAGTGAGCCACAGCAGAACGAAAATGATCCCCAGCGTCACCGGCAGCAGCAGTTTCAGCTTCTGGCTGGCGCGCTCCAGATATTCAAACTGACCGGACCAGGCGAGCGTCACCCCCTGTGGCAGCGCCACCTCTTTCGCCACGCGGCGCTGCATCTCCTCCACCGCCGACTTCAGGTCGCGATCGCGCAGATCCACGTAAATCCAGTTCGAGAGCCGCGCATTCTCGCTTTTCAGCATCGGCGGCCCTTCGCTGATGCGCACGTCCGCCAGTTCTCCCAGCGCCACCTGGCTGCCGCCGGCGGTCAATACCGGTAAAGCGCGAAGCTTATCGACGCTGTCCCGCAGATCCCGCGGATAGCGCACGTTAACGGGAAATCGCTCTCGGCCTTCAATGGTTTGACCGACATTTTCCCCGCCCACCAGCGTGCTGACCAGAGACTGAAGCTCCTTCACCGAAACGCCGTAGCGCGCCGCCTGCTGCCGGCGAATGGCGATATCCACATAGCGGCCGCCAGAGAGGCGCTCCGCCAGGGCTGACGTCACGCCGGGCACCTGTTTGACCACCCGCTCAATGTCCAGCGCAACCCGCTCGATGTCCGCCAGCCGGCTGCCGTTAACCTTGATCCCCACCGGACTCTTAATCCCGGTGGCGAGCATGTCCAGCCGGTTACGGATCGGCGGCACCCAGACGTTGGCGATGCCCGGGATCTGCACCGCCTTATCCAGCGCCTCCACCAGCTTCTCCGGCGTCATGCCCGGCCGCCACTGGGAGCGAGGCTTGAAGTGAATGGTAGTTTCCAGCATGGTCAGCGGCGCGGGATCGGTGGCGGTATCCGCCCGGCCCGCTTTGCCCAGCACGCTTGCGACTTCCGGCACGCTCTTAATCAGGCGGTCGGTTTGCTGCAGCAGGCGCCCGGCCTCGCGCGCGGAAATACCCGGTAGCGTTGAGGGCATATACAGCAGATCCCCCTCGTCCAGCGGCGGCATAAACTCGCTGCCGAGACGATGCAGCGGCCAGAGGGTAAGCACCAGCAGCGCGGCGGCCAGCAGCAGCGTGGCTTTCGGCCAGCGTAAAACCGTCTCCAGCAGCGGCTCGTAGGCGCGAACCAGCCAGCGATTGAGCGGATTGGCACTCTCATCCGGCACCCGCCCGCGGATAAAATAGCCCATCAGCACCGGCACCAGCGTAATCCCGAGCCCCGCCGCCATCGCCATCGACCAGGTTTTGGTGAAAGCCAGCGGCGCAAACATTTTGCCCTCCTGCGCCTCCAGCGAGAACACCGGAATAAACGACAGGGTGATAATCAGCAGGCTGCAAAACAGCGCCGGCCCCACTTCCGCCGCGGCCTGCCCGGCAATCTGCCAGTAATCAGCGCTGTCCGGCGCGCGACCGGGATTGTCGTGACGCCACTGCTCCAATACTTTGTGCATATTCTCGATCATCACAATGGCGGCATCCACCATCGCCCCGATAGCAATAGCGATGCCGCCGAGAGACATGATGTTGGCGTTGATACCCTGATAGTGCATGACGATAAACGCCCCGAGGATCCCCAGCGGCAGAGAGATAATCGCCACCAGCGCGGAGCGCAGATGAAACAGGAACAGCGCACAGACCAGTGCGACCACGATAAACTCTTCAATCAGCTTGTGGGTCAGGTTGCCCACGGCGTCCTCAATCAGCCCGGAGCGATCGTAGACCGGTACAATCTGCACTCCGTCAGGCAGCGTTTTTTGCAGTTCGGCAATGCGCGCCTTGAGCGCGTGAAGCGTCTCAAGCGCATTTTTGCCGTAGCGCATCACCACAATACCGCCGGCAACTTCCCCTTCACCGTTGAGCTCGGCAACGCCGCGGCGCAGCGCCGGGCCCATCTGCACGCTCGCCACATCGGAAAGCATCACCGGGACGCCGCTCCTGCTGGCAACGGGAATCTGACTAAAATCCGCCAGGCCGCGCAGATAGCCGCTGGTACGCACCATATACTCCGCCTCACCCATCTCCACCAGCGCGCCGCCGCTCTCCTGATTTGAGGCCTTCAGCGCGTCCACCAGCTGCTGGTGCGTCACATTCAGGGCGCGCATTCGCTCGGGGTTTACCACCACCTGGTACTGCCGCACCATCCCGCCCAGGCTTGCCACCTCGGAGATATTGGGCACCGTTTTCAGCTCGTAGCGAAGCGTCCAGTCCTGCAGCGCGCGCAGGTCGGCCAGACTATGCCGCCCGGACTTGTCCACCAGCGCATATTCATAGATCCAGCCCACGCCGGTGGCGTCCGGCCCAAGCTCGGCCCGGGCGCCTTCCGGCAGCTGGGATTGGATCTGGCTCAGGTATTCCAACACCCGCGAGCGCGCCCAGTACAGATCGGTGCCGTCCTCAAACAGCACGTACACGTAGGCATCGCCGAACATTGAGAAACCGCGTACGGTTTTGGCACCCGGCACCGACAGCATGGTGGTGGTCAGCGGCCACGTTACCTGATCTTCGATAACCTGCGGCGCCTTGCCCGGATAGCTTACCCGCACGATCACCTGCACGTCGGAGAGATCCGGCAGCGCGTCCAGCGGCGCGCGCTGCAGCGCCCAGATCCCCCACAGCGCCATCCCCAGCGCGGCGATAATAACCAGCAGACGGTTGCGCAGCGCGGCGCGAATGACGGCAGCAATCATGGTGCCACCTCCGCATTTGAGTGCGCGTGCCCGGCTTCCGGCAGCGCGCTGCGCAGGCTGGCCTCCGAATCGATCAGGAACTGCCCGGATGTCACTACGCGATCCCCGTCGGCGAGGCCGCGGCGGATCTCGGTCCAGCCGCCGGCGCTGATGCCGGTTACCACGCTGACCGGCTCAAAGTGTCCTTCATCCCTGGCGACAATCACCCGGCTGCTGTCGCCGGTGGCAATCACCGCCTCTTGCGGCACCGCCAGCGTCGCCGGCGCGGCAGCCTGCTGCTGCGCCGCGACCCGCACGTACATCCCGGGCTTCAATTTCTGCCGGGGGTTATCCAGCACGATCCGCGCTTTTAAGGTACGGGTCGCGGCATCCATCTGCGGCAGCAGCTCGCTGACCCGCCCGCTAAAGCGCTCCCCTGGCCAGCTTTCAGTGGTCGCTTCAATGTGCGCCCCGGCGCCCAGCAGCGCCGCCTGACTCTGGGGATAGTCCACCACCAGCCAGACCGGATCGAGGCTCGCCAGTTCAAATAGCGGTGCCGTGGCTGCCACCTGGGCCCCTTCTTTGGCATCCAGCTTCGCCACGTACCCGGCGCGCGGCGCGCGCAGGACCACACGCGCCTGCGCCCTTCCGCTGCGCTCCACCTGCCGCACCACGTCTTCGGGCATAAACTGCAGCGCCAGGCGCTCGCGCGCGGCGCGGGTGAGCGCAGGATCTCCCAGCCGGCGAACGGCCAGATACTCCTGCTGGGCCGATACCCAGCCGGGGATCCAGAGCTGCGCCAGCGGCTCGCCGGCGCGTACTTGCTGCTGCACCGCGCGCACGAACAGTTTTTCAATCACCCCCGCGGCAGGCGCCGACATCGCCCGCAGACTGCGATCGTCCTGGGCGATGGTTCCCCAGGCCTCCAGCCGCGGGCTGAGAACGCGCATTTGCGCGCGCTTGACCACCATCCCCAGGTTCTGCTGCTGGCGGGCGCTGATGGCGATACCCGCCGCCTGCGGCACCTGCTCGTCGGCGTAGCGCGGCACCAGCTGCATATCCATAAACGGTGATTTCCCCGGTTTGTCAAAGCGCTGGCCCGGCATCATCGGATCGTACCAGTACAGCACCTTGCGTTGGGCCTGTTGAGCCTGCGGAGCCGCGTCGTGATGCCGTGAACCAAAATAGTAGCCGCCGGTCGCGGCCAGTACCGCCGCGGCCGCGGCGGTCAAGAATAATAGTTTCATTACAGGATCTCCTGCGGGATCAGATAGCGGATCGCGGCCCAGTTTCGGGCAACTGTTTTTTCGGCAGTAAACATCTCCAGCGTGGCGCTCAGCAGATCGCGGCGGGCGGCCAGCAGCGCGGCGAGATCCGACTGCCCGGCGCGGTACTGTGCGTTCAGCAGCGCGATCCGCTGCCGCTGAAGAGGCACAATCTCGTCCCGCTGGCGCAGCCAGATAGTTTGCGCCGCCTGATACTCGGCGATCAGCGTGGCGAGCTGTGCCGCATGCGCGCGCTGCGCCAGCGCCAGCCGATCGTTGGCCTGCAGGGTTCGCGAGACATCCGCCGCGTGGTCTTTATCCTGCCGTTTGGCCTGAAACAGCGGCAGATCGACGGTGAACATCACCCCGGCCATATCGTCGTAATCATCACCCCGGCGGGCGTAATAGACCTCCACGTCCACATCCGGAATGGCGGCAATGGCAGACTCCGCCGATCGCGATTTGGCCGCGTTGGCCTGCCGGGCGGCGGCCACCACTTCAGGATGTTGGGCAACACCCTCCAGCAGCGACTGCTCATCTGCCGGAAGCCGCTGCCAGGCGGGCATCGAACCGCTTGCCTCAGTGATGTCTTTACCGGTGAGCAGCTGCAGGCGCGCCCGCGCCACCTGTACGTCGCGCCCGGCAAGGGTCACGCTGTTGCGCATGGCGGAGAGCGCCGCGCGCAGCGTCAGCACGCTGTCAGGCGCGGCGCTGCCGCCTGCCACGCCGGCCCGCTGCGCGTCCTCCTGGCGCGCAGTTTCAGTCACCAGGCTGCTGGCCGCCGCCAGCGCCTGCTGCGACAGGGCGAGGTCGAGCCACGCCTGAGCGGTATCCCGCTGCAGATTAGCCAGCAGGGTTTGCGACTGGGCATCAATGCTCTGCGACTGCGCCAGCAGGGTTTGCGCCTTGCGCTCGCGCTTCTCCCCGCTGACGTAGCGCTGCATGATGCCAACGCGCTGCATGGTCATCCCTTCCCGGGTAAAGCGGCGATCGTTATTGCCCTGCACCGGGACATTTTCGATACCGAATTTCAGTTTTGGATCCGGGAGCTGGCGCGCCGACTCCGCCATTGCGTCAAGCGCACGGGCTTCGTTGCGGCTGGCGGAAAGTTCCGCGGAGTAGTGCCTCGCGGCGATGAGGGTTTGCGTCAGGCTCCAGGCTTCCGCTTGCGCGGGGGCATGGACGAGGCCGAGCAGAGCCCCACCGAGCCACAGGCCCAGCGTTGATAGTCTCATGGTGTTCCCCCGTCAGCCGCGCGGGCTGATTGCTGTAATGACGTAGCGTCCGCCGATCAGGCTGACGTCGGCCAGTACGGGCTGATCAACCTTCAGTGCGCCGGTAGTTACCCCGTGCGCCAGCGCGAAGGGCATGGTCATGGCGGGCCACTGCAGGGCGGGAACAGGATCGTGCGCCAGGGTCACGGCATCCGGGGCAATGGCTTTCACCACGCCGCTGATGCGGTAGCTGCTGGCCGTAGGCTGATGGAGGCTGGTAACGTCAGCCGCATGGCTGACTGTCGCGGGGAATATAAACGCGGATAAAAGCAGGATGCCGGCCGGCACCTGAGATAATTTCACAGACATGGTTTTCTCCAGATAATCGTTAATAGTTTGAAATTAATCGAGTATCTGGTGGGTTATTCCCGGAACCGGCAGAACCGGATGGTCGCCGGCGGCCCCGCGGCGGGAGGCGGAAGTCTGTAGTCAGCGGGACGGGCGGCGCGCGGATCGGGTTCGATAACCGCAACACTCAGCGTTGCCGGCAGCGCAATCAGCGGCGGATAGTCGCTGCTCTGCTGTCCGCTGTCGGGAAGACAGTGCTTCTCGCACAGCAGAGTTTTGCCCATCCCCTTCGGCGCGCTTTTCTCATTCAAATGAACAGCGTGCTGAACGCCCACGCTTTCGCCCAGCAGGTTAATCTGGCAGCGGTGCGCGGCGGCAGCGAGCTGGCTTTGTAAAAGTATCGCGCACAGCATCACCAGCAGCATCGCAAGATGCCGACGAATATAGCGCAGGCGATATAGCCACAAAGCGTTCATAAGCGCAGCCGTAAAAATAGTGAGCCCTGAGTATACGGAAAGGACTTTTTCAGGCGAAATAGTTTTCTGATTTTTACTTAATAAATACGTTAACTGCCGTGCTTGTTATTTTATTTATCCCAGAATTAGCAATTCCGCAGCAAGAAATACATTTTATTTACCTGAAAAAGCGAGCGCGGCCGCGGTATTTCATGTTTTACTTACCCGCTATTTATTGCGGCATCCTACACCTTGAATAATGAAGGTGAGGAGCGGCGGGTAGAAAAATGATCCGCCAGGCCAATGTAAGCAATCCTGGATGTATGGCGGGTATATACCCTAAATAATTCGAGTTGCTTGACAAAGCATCTCTGATGCTTTGAGCAGCGCTTGCGCTGACCCTGAAAGGGTGAGGCCGCAGGCCGAATAACGCGGCAAGAGAGTGAATCCCCGGGAGCTTACTGGTGTAAGTGACCGGGGTGAACGACAAATCTGTCCGGAACAGATTTGAACACCGCGAAGCGGTGGCCCTTCAGGGCGAGGCTCATGGATGAGCCGAGTAATGCAGCCAACGCATAAGCAACTTGAAGTATGACGGGTATATTGATTTCCGTCAGGGAGTACTGTGTGCTTATTGGGCATATTCTCTGACCATTTTGTGACGATTCATTCACCTCTGGGCTACTGAGGTACGGGGAACCATGATGCTAACGTTGTTTGAGCTCCTGACAGGAGTGGTAGTGATTGCGGGCGTTGCGCGCTACATCATTAAAGGCTATTCAGCAACCGGCGTGCTGTTTGTCGGCGGTCTGGTACTGCTTATCGCCAGCGCCCTGATGGGGCATCAAATTCTGCCCGCCAGCGCTGCAGGCACCGGCTATTCCGCCACCGACATCGTTGAATACATCAAGATCCTGCTGATGAGCCGCGGCGGCGATTTGGGCATGATGATCATGATGCTGTGCGGATTTGCGGCCTACATGACCCACATCGGCGCCAACGACATGGTGGTGAAGCTCGCCTCAAAACCGCTGCGCTATATCAACTCCCCTTACCTGTTGATGATTGCGGCCTATTTCGTCGCCTGCCTGATGTCACTGGCGGTCTCTTCCGCCACCGGCCTGGGCGTGCTGCTGATGGCGACGCTGTTCCCGGTGATGGTTAACGTTGGCATTAGCCGCGGTGCCGCAGCGGCGATTTGCGCGTCGCCGGCGGCGATTATTCTGTCGCCAACCTCCGGCGACGTAGTGCTGGCCGCCAAGGCGGCGGAAATGCCGCTGATTGATTTCGCCTTTAAAACGACGCTGCCCATTTCGATTGCGGCGATTATCAGCATGGCGATTGCGCATTTTTTCTGGCAGCGCTACCTGGATAAAAAAGAGCATATTTCCCACGAGATGCTCGACGTAGATGAAATAACCACCGACGCGCCTTCGTTTTATGCCATCCTGCCGTTTGCCCCGATTGCCGGCGTGCTGATTTTTGACGGCAAGTGGGGCCCGGAACTGCATATTATTACCATTCTGGTTATCTGCATCCTGCTGTCGGCCGTGCTGGAATTCCTGCGCGGTTTTAATACCCAGCGGGTATTTTCCGGTCTGGAAGTGGCCTATCGCGGGATGGCGGACGCTTTTGCCAGCGTGGTGATCCTGCTGGTTGCAGCCGGCGTATTCGCCCAGGGCCTCAGCACCATTGGCTTTATTAACAGCCTTATCTCCATCGCCACCTCATTTGGCTCCGCCAGTATTATTCTGATGCTGGTGCTGGTTATCCTCACTATGCTGGCCGCCATGACCACCGGCTCAGGCAATGCACCGTTTTATGCCTTCGTGGAGATGATCCCGAAACTCGCGCATACCTCGGGTATCAACCCGGCCTATCTGTCGATTCCAATGCTGCAGGCGTCCAACCTGGGGCGCACCATTTCGCCGGTTTCCGGCGTCGTGGTCGCCGTGGCCGGGATGGCAAAAATTTCACCCTTTGAAGTCGTTAAGCGCACGTCAGTGCCGGTGCTGGTGGGCCTGATTGTGGTTATTCTGGCCACGGAAGTGCTGGTGCCTGCCCTCGCGGTTCACTGATTGCCGCCGGCAGTGAAAAGGCGCCTGAGGGCGCCTTTTTTATGCTTTAATATTTCCGGGAAATTTTATTTGAATCAGGAAACATCATGTTACGCAAGGGTATTGCGGCAGCCTGCGCTGGCGCGTTTTTATTTCTGGGTCAGGCCGTGCAGGCTGAACCGCTGGTGGCCGAGCACTACGACGATTTTGACCGCTATGTGCTGGCGCTCTCCTGGCAAACCGGCTTTTGCCAAAGCCAGTACGATCGCCACAACCGTCCGCCCGCCGAGTGCGGCAAGGATAAAGCGCCCGCGAACAAAGCCAGCTACCTCACCGTCCACGGACTGTGGCCCGGTCTGCCAAACTCAATTGCTGCCCGTGGCGTAGACGAGCGCCGCTGGATGCGCTTCGGCTGCGCCACGCGCCCGGTGCCGAACCTGCCCGAAGTGCGGGCCAGCCGCAAATGCGCCGCCCCCGAAACGGGCCTGTCGCTGGAGATGGCCAACCGGCTGAACAACGTCATGCCGGGCAGCGGCGGACAATCCTGCCTGGAGCGCTACGAATATGCCAAGCACGGCGCCTGTTTCGGCTTCGACCCGGATGCCTATTTCGGCACGATGGTGCGCTTAAATGACGAAATCAAAGAGAGCGCCATCGGCAAGTTCCTCGCCGATAACTACGGGAAAACCGTTAGCCGCGGCCAGTTTAATGCCGCCATTGCCCGCAGCTATGGCCCGCAGAGCGTCAAAGCCTTTAAGCTCACCTGCAACGGCAATCCGGCCTACCTGACCGAAATGCAGATTGCGCTGCGCGCGTCGGCAATTAACGATCCGCTCAGCGATGACTCCCTGCTGCCTCAGCCACATCCGGGCAACTGCGGAAACGCATTTGTTATTGATAAAGCGGGCTACTGATAGGGAATATGCTGAATGTGACATCGGTCACTTCAAAGCGCCGATAACAGTCAGTATGATGCCAGCGTTGAAACCCTCGCCGTTAAACGGCGAGGTTTTTTTTTGGGATCCGCCAACTGGAAAACATGGAGTGAACAATGACCAGACCTGCCATCATCATTAATGAACGCGATGCCGAGCGCATCGACCACTTGCTGGAACAGCCGCAGTGGGCGAACCTGCCGGTGGCAAGCGCGCTAAACGAGGAGCTGGATCGCGCCGTCATGTGCGCGCCGGAATCCATGCCTCACGATGTGGTGACCATGAACAGCGAAGTCCGCTTTCGCGACCTGATCACCCGGGAAGAGCGCGTGCGCACGCTGGTTTTCCCGGCGGCGATGAACGACAGCACCACCCAGCTCTCGGTGCTGGCGCCGGTGGGCGCGGCCCTGCTCGGGCTGAAAGTCGGCGGGACAATCCGCTGGACGCTGCCGAACGGCACCGTCACCCATCTTGAAGTTCTGGAACTGCTCTACCAGCCGGAAGCCGCCGGCGAGTTCAGCCGCTAAATCTCTCCAGAGGATGTTAACCATCCTCTTTCCGCCCGCCTCCTCCTGTCAATATTTGCGAGCTGAATGTCATTACTGAAGCTTCAAATATGCTTATATATCAACAGTGCTTACAAGGAGGAATGCGATGTACAACACCATTATCATGCCGGTCGATGTTTTTGAGATGGCGCTAGGCGATAAGGCCATTAGCCACGCCGAGTTTCTCGCCGGTGGAGCCGGCATTATCCATCTGCTGCACGTGGTTCCCGGCTCTGCCAGCCTGACCATGACCCGCTTTGCCGCCGATCTGAGGCGCTTTGAAGAGCATCTGTATAATGAGTCTCTCGCCCGGCTGCAAACGATGGTCGGTCACTTCAGCATCGACCCTTCACGCATCAAGCTTCACGTCCGCGAAGGCAGCGTGCGTGACGAGGTCAACGATCTTGCCGCAGAGCTTAAGGCCGATGTGATTGTTATCGGCTCGCGCAATCCATCTATCTCGACCCACCTGCTCGGCTCTAATGCTTCAAGCGTTATCCGCCACGCGCACATCCCGGTAATGGTGGTGCGCTAGACAAAAAAAGAGGCTGCCCTGCGGCAGCCTCTTCGCATTTCCAACAGCCTTGATTTAAGCCGTTTTAGTGCGGATCAGGTAATCAAACGAGCTCAGCGATGCTTTCGCTCCTTCGCCGGTGGCGATGATTATCTGCTTGTACGGCACGGTGGTGCAGTCGCCGGCAGCAAACACGCCCTTCACGCTGGTTTCGCATTTGGCATCAATGATGATTTCACCCATGCGGTTGCGTTCGATGGCGCCTTCCAGCCAGGTGGTGTTCGGCAGCAGGCCAATCTGGACGAAGATGCCGGACAGCGCAACGTGGTGCTCATCGCCGCTAACGCGGTCGCGGTAGTCAATCCCGGTTACTTTGCTGCCGTCGCCCTTCACTTCGGTGGTCTGCGCGTTAAGAATGATGTCGACATTCTTCAGGCTGCGGAGCTTGTCCTGCAGAACCTGGTCGGCCTTCATTTCCGGCGCGAACTCAAGCAGCGTAACGTGCTCAACGATACCGGCCAGGTCGATGGCCGCTTCCACGCCGGAGTTACCACCGCCGATTACCGCCACGCGCTTGCCTTTGAACAGCGGGCCGTCGCAGTGCGGGCAGTAGGTCACGCCTTTAGTACGGTACTGATCTTCCCCCGGCACGTTCATGTTGCGCCATTTCGCACCGGTGGCAATGATGATGCTGCGCGCTTTCAGCACGGCGCCGGACGCGGTTTCAATCTGATGCAAACCGCCTTCCTGCGCTGCCGGCGTCAGCTTGCTGGCGCTCTGGGAGTCAATCACGTCTACATCATATTCCGAGACGTGCTCTTTCAGTGCGCCCGCCAGCTTCTGGCCTTCGGTTTTCGGCACGGAGATGTAGTTTTCAATATCTACCGTATCCAGCACCTGGCCGCCGAAGCGCTCGCCCATCAGGCCGGTACGAATGCCTTTACGGGCAGAGTAAACCGCCGCAGCGGCACCCGCAGGGCCGGAACCGACGATCAGCACGTCGTATGCGTCGCGCTTGTTCAGCTCTTCCGCCGCGCGCTTCACGGCGCCGGTATCGACTTTTGCGACGATTTCGCTCAGGGTCATGCGGCCCTGGCCGAACTCCTGACCGTTGACGAACACTGCCGGAACGCCCATCACGTTGCGATCGGTGATTTCGTTCTGGAAGGTGCCGCCGTCAATGGCGGTGTGCTTGATGCGCGGATTGAGAACCGCCATCAGGTTCAGGGCCTGCACCACGTCCGGACAGTTGTGGCAGGAAAGCGAGTAATAGGTTTCAAATTCGAAATCGCCGTCAAGATCGCGGATCTGCTCCAGCAGCACCTGAGCTTCTTTCGACGGATGACCGCCGGTCCACAGCAGCGCCAGCACCAGAGAGGTAAACTCGTGTCCCAGCGGAGAGCCGGCGAAGCGCGGCCCGTGGCTGGAGCCCGGGTTGGTTATCAGGAACGACGGCTTGCGCACCGGCAGGCCGTTGTCTTCTTTGAAAGTCACTTTCGGTGACAGTTCGGCGATTTCCGCCAGCAGTTCCTTGATTTCTGCCGATTTAGCGCTGTCGTCCAGCGTGGCAATCAGCTCAACAGGTTTGGTCAGCTTCTCAAGGTAGGCCTTGAGCTGGGTTTTCATTGTAGTGTCGAGCATCGTTAATCTCCTGCTTAAAAAACATCATCATGCGAGCCGGCTCGTAAGAGCGGCCTGAATGCGGCTTGCATCATAGTGTTTGGGATTAAGCGGGTGCGAGAGGCACCCGCCTGAGAGTCTAATTCACCTGCATTTCGCGCTGCGGGATGGCGGCTGGCCTGTAAAGCTCCGGGAACTCAATATGCCCCCGGAGTAATTGAACGCGGCCAGCGCATCGGTCGCGCGGAGCGGGTGGTGAATTTAGATTTTACCAACCAGGTCCAGAGACGGCGCCAGAGTGGCTTCGCCTTCTTTCCATTTAGCCGGGCACACTTCACCCGGGTGGGATGCAACGTACTGAGCGGCTTTGATTTTACGCAGCAGGTCAGACGCGTCGCGGCCAATGCCTTCAGCAGTCACTTCGATAGCCTGGATAATGCCCTGCGGATCGACAACGAAAGTTGCGCGGTCGGCCAGGCCTTCATTTTCACGCATGTTTTCAAAGTTACGGGTCAGGGCACCAGTCGGGTCGCCAATCATCGCATATTTGATTTTCGCGATGGTCTCAGAGCTGCCGTGCCATGCTTTGTGGGTAAAGTGGGTGTCGGTAGACACAGAGTAAACGTCTACGCCCAGCTTCTGCAGCTCTTCGTAGTGGTCAGCCACGTCGCCCAGTTCGGTCGGGCAAACGAAGGTGAAGTCAGCCGGGTAGAAGAAGAACACACTCCAGCGGCCTTCGGTGTCTTTTTCAGTCACTTCGACGAATTCGCCGTTTTTGAACGCCTGGTTTTTGAAAGGTTTGATCTTAGTGTTAATCAAGGACATCTGTACTTCCTCCGTGTTTTCGTTGAGGTCTACATTAACTAACTCACGCCGATTCGGCTAATGCGTTTCCATTATCGAATCAATAAGCGTTAGCTAACAGCCAGACCAAAGCGACATTATTTAACTGAATTTAAGCGGGCCAGAGGTAAAAAAGGCCGCTATCGGCAGCGACCCCATTACCTGAAGCTCCTCAGAGAGTTCAGCGCCAGTCAGTCTGGCGGTGCATTGCACCTGCATCATCCTATCCAAGGCCATGCAGGCAGCAGGGATTACCACACCCACCTTATAGAAGAGCAATTGCGCTGTCTGTAGGTCTTCTCTATGGTTGTGATAGGTTCTGCCATTCACAATGCCATATCCATAAACTTTACAAGGAATTACCATGTCACGTTTTGCGCTTGCCTGCTGCCTGCTTCCCGCCTTCGCGCTGGCCGATGAGCTTCCGGCTCCGGTTAAAGCAATTGAAAAACAGGGCATTACAATCATCAAATCGTTTGACGCGCCGGGCGGCATGAAGGGTTATCTCGGCAAATATCAGGACATGGGCGTCACCATTTACCTCACCCCGGACGGCAAGCAGGCTATCTCCGGCTACATGTATAACGCCAGCGGCGATAATCTCAGCGAGCAGATGATTCAAAAAGAGCTCTACGGCCCCCAGGGCCGGGCGCTGTGGCAGCAGATGGAAAAAGCAGACTGGATCCTGGACGGGAAAAAAGACGCGCCGCGCGTTATCTACGTATTTGCAGACCCCTTCTGCCCCTACTGCAAGCAGTTCTGGCAGCAGGCCCGTCCGTGGGTGGAAGCCGGTAAAGTGCAGCTGCGCACGCTGATGGTCGGGGTTATCAAACCGGAAAGCCCGGCGGCGGCTGCGGCGATCCTCACCAGTCAGGATCCGGCCAAAACCTGGCACGACTACGAGCAGTCCGGCGGCAAGCTAAAGCTGAATATCCCAGCCGCCGTCCAGCCCGCCCAGATGAAGGTGCTTAACGATAACCAGAAGCTGATGGACGCCCTCGGCGCCAACGCCACGCCCGCCATTTACTACCTCAACGACCAGCAGATGCTGCAGCAGGTGGTGGGCCTGCCGGAAGCGGAGAACCTGCAGGCGATGATGGGCGACAAATAGCCGCTTACAGCCGGCTGAGCCGCTCTGCCGCCGCCAGCAGCGTGGACTCCTGCTTGGCAAAACACAGCCGGATCAGCCGGTGCGGGAAGGGTTCAGAGCAGAATACCGACAGCGGGATCGCCGCGACGCCTGCCTCTTTCGTCAGCCAGCGGCAGAAGCTCACGTCGTCGAGATCGGAAATCGCGCTGTAGTCCGCCAGCAGAAAATAGGTGCCTTCGCAGGGCAGCACTTCCAGCCGGGTGCTGCCGAGCGCGTGAATAAACAGGTCCCGCCGCGCGCGATAAAAATCGGGCAGTTCGCGGTAGTGTTCCGGCGCGTGGCGCAGCATGTCCGCCAGCGCCAGCTGGGCCGGGGTGTTGACGGCGAATGTCAGATACTGATGAACCTTGCGCAGCTCGGCGCTGATGGCCGCCGGCGCCACGCAGTAGCCCACTTTCCAGCCGGTCATATGATAGGTTTTACCAAATGACGATACCGCCACCGCCCGCTGGCGCAGCTGCGGATGGGCCAGCACGCTGGCATGCCCTTCTGCGGCAAAGCAGATGTGCTCGTACACTTCGTCGCTGATGACATAAATTTCCCGCTCGCCGATGGCCTGCCACAGCGCGTCGTAATCCTCTTTACGCCAGACGGTGGCCGACGGATTGTGCGGCGTGTTGAGGATAACCAGCCGGGTACGCGCGCTAATGAGTCCGCCAAACGCCTGCCAGTCAACGCGAAACTGCGGTGGCTGCAGAGCGATGCGCTGCAGCACGCCGCCGGAAAGCTGTACCGCCGGCGCATAGCTGTCATAGCTCGGGTCAAAGCAGATAACCTCGTCTCCTTCGCGCACCAGCGCGGTGATTGCCGCAAACAGCCCTTCGGTGGCGCCTGCGGTAACGGTGACGTCCGTGGCAGGATCCGGCCTGTAGCCGTAAAGATTGGCGGTTTTATCGGCAATGGCCTCGCGCAGCGCCGCGACGCCGGTCATCGGCGCATACTGGTTCTCTCCCCGGGCAACGTGCCAGGCCAGCCTCTCCTGCAGATACTGCGGCCCGTCAAAATCGGGAAAGCCCTGGGAAAGATTAATCGCCCCGTGTTCCTGCGCCAGAGCGCTCATCTGCGTAAAAATAGTGGTGCCCAGCGCGGGCAGCTTGCTTTCGGGGATAGGGGAGAAGTCGCTCATAGGTTGTAAACCAGTTGTCATTGGCATGTTGATGCCACTATAACACGATGTTAGTATTTGGCAATCAAGACGCTTAGACGTCTAAATGCAGCCAAGAGGTAGGTAAATGCACGACAGTTCGCAACTCGACGCCCTGATTGACGCCTGCCGCTGGATAGGTGCCCGGGGCTGGGCGCCCGCTACCGGCGGCAACATGTCGGTGCGCGAAAGTGATACCCGCTGCTGGCTGAGCGAATCCGGCAAAGATAAAGGCAGCCTGACGGCAGAGGATTTCATTCCGGTCGATATCGCTACCGGCGCCGCGCCTGCCGGCCGCAGGCCATCGGCGGAAACGGGGCTGCATACGCTTATCTATCGCCTGTTCCCGCAGGCGGGCGCGGTGCTCCACGTCCATACTGTCAATGCCACGGTGCTGTCGCGCCTTGAGAGATCCCCGGAGCTGGTCCTGCAGGGCTATGAAATGCAGAAGTCCCTGCGCGGGCAGAGTACGCACCTGGACGAGGTGCGCCTGCCGCTGTTCGACAACGATCAGGACATCGGCGCCCTCGCCTGCCGCATCGCGGAGGCCGGGTACGCCCTGGAGTACGGTTTTCTGCTGCGCGGCCACGGTCTTACCTGCTGGGGACGCGACGTTGCCGAGGCCCGCCGCCATCTGGAAGGGCTGGAGTTTTTATTTGAGTGCGAGCTGCGCTTGCGCCTGCTGGAGAAAGCATGATCCGCGCTATTGTTACTGATATTGAAGGCACCACCAGCGATATTCGCTTCGTCCACAACGTACTGTTTCCCTTCGCCCGGGAGCGCCTGCCGGCGTTGGTTGCCGAACAGCAGCACGCCGAGCCGGTCAGCGGCATTCTGGCGGATTTACGCCGGGAAATAGATCAGCCGCACGCTGATACGGCCGCGCTCACCAAGGTGCTGCTCGGCTTTATGGATGAAGACCGCAAGTCTACCGCGCTGAAGGCACTGCAGGGGCATATCTGGCGCGAAGGCTACCTGAGCGGCGCCTTTACCGGCCACCTCTATCCCGACGTCCCACCTGCCCTGCGGGCGTGGAAGGCGCAGGGCATCGATCTTTACGTCTACTCCTCCGGCTCGGTAGCGGCGCAGAAGCTGCTGTTTGGCTACAGCGACGCGGGCGATATCACGGCGCTGTTCAGCGGCTATTTTGATACCCGCACCGGTGCCAAGCGCGACGCCGGGTCTTACCGGGCCATCGCCCAGGCGCTGGCCCTGCGGCCTGAGCAGATTCTATTTTTGTCTGATATTCATCAGGAGCTGGACGCCGCCCGGGAAGCGGGCTTACATACTCTACAGCTAATTCGCGACGACGCGGACCCGGCAAGCCAGCATCCGCAAGTTTCCCGTTTCGACCACATTCACCCGGAGCAGATCTTATGAGCGCCTTAACTATTTATTCCGACAGCTGCCCCGACAAACCCGTCTGGCACAGCACCCGCGGAGCGGAGATCCAGCAGCGCCTCAGCGCCAGAGGTGTGCGCTTTGAGCGCTGGCAGGCCGACCGGGATCTCGGTAAAACACCGACCAACGAAGCCGTGATTAGCGCCTACCAGCACGCCATCGACCGGCTGGTGGCGGAAAACGGCTATCAGAGCTGGGACGTTATCAGTCTGCGGGCGGACAATCCCAATAAAGACGCGCTGCGCGAGAAGTTCCTCAGCGAGCACACCCACGGCGAAGATGAAGTGCGCTTTTTTGTCGAGGGCGCGGGCCTGTTCTGCCTGCATATCGGCAGCGAGGTGTATCAGGTGCTGTGCGAAAAAAACGATCTGATTTCCGTCCCCGCCGGTACGCCGCACTGGTTTGACATGGGATCCGCGCCGAACTTCACCGCCATCCGCATTTTCGATAATCCGGAAGGCTGGGTGGCGAAGTTCACCGGCAGCGCAATTGCCGCCGGTTTTCCGACGCTGGAATGACGTTTCCCCCGGTACGCTGGGGAATGGCCGCCCTGCGCAAATCCCGGCGTCCTCAACCTTCCTATTCAGCCAGCGGCGCCCCGCGGCCAATATCCGCCAGCGCCGCCGCAGGCTCAATGCCCACCAGCCGCGCCAGCCTGACGAACTCCACCACGTCCAGCCGGCGCTCGCCGTTTTCCACTTTCGCGATAAACGACTGCGGCTTGCCGAACGCCTGTGCAAGGCTGGCCTGAGTAATACCGCGCGCTTTCCGCGCCGCCTTGAGCGCGGCGATCGTCCGCTGATAGTCGTCTGAGTAGACTGAAGGCATAAGTTCGATTCCGTATAAATATCCCGAAATCGAATATCTCCCGATTGCGTTATTATCCCAAAAAGGGATAATTGATGGCGTAACGACGACTCGTAAGGAAAACGCGATGGAGAAACACAACTGGCACCCGGCGGATATCATCGCCGCGGTGAAGAAAAAGGGAACCAGCCTTGCCGCGCTGTCGCGCGATGCGGGCCTCTCCTCATCCACGCTGGCCAACGCGCTG
>NZ_CAJYMB010000137.1 GCF_913775985.1 uncultured Pluralibacter sp.
GGTCTGGATCCGCTGACGGTGCGGCGCCGCAACTATTACGGTGGCCCGGGCCGGGACGTTACCCACTATTACCAGCCGGTGACCCAGAATCTGGCGCAGGTCATTACCGACCGACTCGCCGAGACGGCGGAGTATGCGGCGCGGCGGGAGGAAATTACCCGCTTTAATGCCGAAAGCCCGGTGCTGAAACGCGGCCTGGCCCTGACGCCGGTAAAATTTGGCATCTCCTTTACCGCCGGCTTCCTCAACCAGGCCGGGGCGCTGATCCTTATCTACAGCGACGGCACGGTGCAGCTCAACCACGGCGGGACGGAGATGGGGCAGGGGCTGAACACTAAAGTGGCGCAGATTGTCGCCGACGTGCTGCAGATCCCGCTGGCGTCCATTCAGGTGACCGCCGCCAGCACCGGCAAGGTGCCAAACACGTCGCCGACGGCGGCTTCCTCCGGGGCCGATCTCAACGGCAAGGCGGCAGAGGCCGCCGCCCGCACCCTGCGCGAGCGGCTGACGGAAATGCTCTGCGCGCGCTTTGCCTGCAGTGCTGCGGAGATCGGTTTCAGCAACGGCGTGGTCAACGTCGGCGAGCGCTACCTGAGCTTCGCCGAGGTGGCCAACATGGCGTGGCTGAACCAGGTGCCGCTGTCGGCCACCGGCTTTTACAAAGTGCCCGGGATTCACTACGACCGCCTGCAGGGAAAGGGCTCGCCGTTTTACTATTTCGCCTGGGGCGCGGCCTGTTCGGAGGTGATTATTGATACCCTGACCGGCGAGTACCGCCTGCTGCGCGCCGATATCCTGCACGACGCCGGGCAATCGCTGAATCCGGCGCTGGATCTCGGCCAGATAGAAGGCGGTTTTTTGCAGGGCGCGGGCTGGCTGACCAGCGAAGAGCTGGTGTGGGACGAACGCGGACGCCTGCTGAGCGACGGCCCGATGAGCTATAAAATTCCGGCCATCGGCGACATGCCGGAAATTTTTAACGCGGCGCTGCTGGAGCATGCCCCCAACGAGGCGCACACCGTTTACCGCTCCAAAGCGGTCGGCGAGCCGCCGTTTATGCTCGGCATCTCTGTCTGGTGCGCCCTGCAGGACGCGATTGCGGCGGCGGGAGGCTACCGCCGTCATCCGCACCTCGACGCGCCGGCGACGCCGGAGCGAGTGCTGGCGGGGGTTATGGCGATGGACGCGGAGAAACAGGATGCGCATTGACGGATGGCTTGACGTGCTGATGGCGCTGCGCCAACGGGGCGAACCCGCCGCGATCCTGACCCTGCTGGAGGATCGCGGTTCGGTACCGCGCGGCGCGGGCACTAAAATGATCGTCTCCCGGGACGCGAGCTGGCTGACCATCGGCGGCGGCAACCTCGAGTTTCAGTGCATCGCCATCGCCCGGGAAATGCTGAGCCGCGGTGTGGCGATCCCCCGGGAGGAGAAGTTTGCGCTGGGGGCCCGGGCGGGCCAGTGCTGCGGCGGCATGACCCGGGTGCTGTTTGAGCCCTGGGGTCGCCCGCAGCCGCAGATTTACGTGTTTGGCGCCGGGCACGTCGGCCGGGCGCTGGTAACGCTGCTGGCGACGCTGCCGTGCCGCGTTATCTGGGTTGACTCGCGGGAGGCGCAGTTCAGCCCGCTGCCGCCGGGTGTCGAGTGCCTGCACAGCGACGATCCCTGCGAGGTGGCGCGCCGCGCGCCGGACGACAGCCTGTTCGTGGTGATGACCCACCATCATCCGCTGGATTTAGCCCTGGCCGAGACGCTGCTGCGCCGCGACCGGGTGCGCTATCTGGGGGTTATCGGCTCGCAAACCAAGCGCCAGCGCTTTGACTGGCTGCTGGAGGGTAAGGGCATTAGCCCGGCGAAGCTCGACGCGATGCGCTGTCCCATCGGCCTGCCGGACGTCAAAGGCAAGCTGCCCGCCGAAATTGCGGTGGCGGTAGCGGGAGAAATCATTGCTGTTTATCAGCGAGGTGCCTAACCTAGAGCGATACCGACCACAGGAGTGATGCATGAGCCGCGATAATCCTTTTTTTTCCGTCAGCCTGCTGCCGTATCAGGCGCCGCATTTCGATCTGATCGACGAAAGCCACTATCTGCCCGCCTTCGAAGAGGGGCTGCGCCGCAAGCGCGCGGAGGTTGCCGCCATTGCCGACGACCCGCAGCCCGCGACCTTTGACAACACGCTGGCGGCGCTGGAGCGCAGCGGCGATCTGCTCGAGCGCGTTACCCGGGTCTTTTTTGCTATGGCGGCAGCCCACACCAGCCCCGGCATTCAGCAACTTGAAGAGACCTTCTCCGCCGGTCTGGCGGCGCTGGATGACGATATTTATCTTAATGCCGCGCTGTTCAATCGCGTCGGCCTGGTCTGGCAGGCGCGCGACGCGCTGGACGCGGAGTCGCAGCGCCTGGCGGAGGTGATTTACCAGCGCTTTATTCTGGCGGGCGCCCGGCTTGACGAGGCTAACCAGCAGGCGCTGCGCGCGCTGAACACTGAAGCGGCGTCGCTCGCCACCCAGTTCAACCACAAGCTGCTGGCGGCGGCGAAAAGCGGCGGGCTGGTGCTCGACGCGCGTGAGCAGCTCGACGGCTTTAGCGACGCGGAAATCGCCGACGCCGCCCGTGCCGCCAGTGATAAGGGGCTTGAAGGACGCTGGCTTATTCCCCTGATTAACTTTACCCAGCATCCGGCGCTGGCCCGCCTGCGGGACAGACAGACCCGCGAACGCTTGTTCAACGCCGGCTGGCTGCGCAATGAGAAGGGCGACGATAGCGATACCCGGGCGCTTATTCTGCGGCTGGTGGCCCTGCGCGCCCGCCGGGCTCAGCTGCTGGGCTATCCCGATTATGCCAGCTGGAGCATGGCGGACCAGATGGCGAAAACCCCCGAGGCAGCGCTGCGCTTTATGCGCGATATCGCCCCGGCGGCCCGCGCCCGGGCTGAACGGGAGCTTTCCGACATTCAGCAGCAGATTGACCAGCAGCGGGGCGGCTTCACTGCCCGGGCCTGGGACTGGAGCCTGTACGCCGAGCAGGTGCGCCTGGCGCGCTACGCCCTCGACGAGGCGCAGATTGCGCCCTATTTCGAGCTTAATCGGGTGCTCACCGAGGGCGTGTTCTGGTCCGCCTCGCAGCTGTTCGGCATCCGCTTCGTCGAGCGCTTTGATATTCCGGTCTACCACCCCGACGTGCGGGTATGGGAAATTTTCGACGCCAGCGGTGAAGGTATCGCCCTGTTCTACGGCGACTTCTTTGCCCGGGACAGTAAAAGCGGCGGGGCGTGGATGGATAACTTCGTCGTTCAGTCCACCCTGCTGGAGAGCCGCCCGGTTATCTACAACGTCTGCAACTACGCGAAACCCGCCGAGGGTAAATCGGCGCTGCTGAGCTGGGATGACGTAGTGACCCTGTTTCACGAATTTGGCCATACCCTGCACGGCCTGTTCGCCAGCCAGCGCTATCCAACCCTGTCCGGCACCAGCACCCCGCGGGACTTCGTGGAGTTTCCGTCGCAGATCAACGAACACTGGGCCCGGGATCCGCAGGTCTTCACCCGCTACGCCCGCCACTGCGAAAGCGGCGCGCCGATGCCCGACAACCTGCGCGAGCGCCTGCTCGGCTCGCTCACCTTTAACAAAGGCTACGACATGAGCGAGCTGGTGGCCTCGGCGCTGCTGGACATGCGCTGGCACCGGGCCAGCGCCGACGCGCTTCCCGCCGACGTGGACGCTTTTGAGGCGCAGATCCTCCGCGAAGAGGGGCTGGATCTGGATGCCGTGCCGCCGCGCTACCGCAGCAGCTATTTCGCCCACGTTTTCGGCGGCGGCTACGCGGCGGGCTACTACGCCTATCTGTGGACCAAGGTGCTGGCAGACGACGGCTTCGCGTGGTTTAGCGAACGGGGCGGCCTGACGCGGGAAAACGGCCAGCGCTTTCGCGAGGCGATCCTCTCCCGGGGCAACAGCAGCGATTTAGAAGCGCTGTACCGCGACTGGCGCGGGCGGGACCCGCTCCCGGACGCGATGTTGAAAAATCATGGACTGGATGAATGATAACCGGCAGTGCCGCAAGGTTGTTTAATATCTGTTTAACCGGCGGCTGGTAGGGTGGTTTCGATAATGCGGCTGCGGCAGGCTCCGTGCCCCGCACTCGCAACCCGAAAAGAAAAATCAATCCATGCAAGCATTTACCGCTGACTTCGTCGGCGGTTTTTTTTGCCCGTTTTTCCGGTACTGGCCCGGGCTAACGCCATAGCGCTGGTGAAAGCGCTGGCGCAAAACTCCCGCGCTGCCAAATCCCAGCCCCTCCGCGATGCGATCGATGCTTTCCCGTCCGTCCAGCAGCTGCGCCGCCGCCCGGCGCAGGCGCTCCTCCATCAGCCAGCGGGCGGGCGTCGTCCCGGTGGCCTCTTCGAAGCGGCGCAGCAGGGTACGCGGGCTCATGCCCACCCGCGCCGCCAGCGACGCCAGCGTGTGCGCCTCGTGAATATGCTGATGCAGCCAGTCAAAGAGCTGGCCCATCCGCCGGCTTTCGCGGCAGCGCGACACCGGGCGGGCGACGTTCTGCGACTGTTCCCCGTCCCGGTGCGGCGGGATCACCAGCCTGCGCGCCACGCAGTTTGCCGCCTCCAGACCAAAATCTTCGCGTACCACGTGCAGGCACAGATCGATAGCCGCGGCGCTGCCCGCCGAGGTCATTAAGATCTCATCGCCCACGTACAGTACGTCCTCCACCACATCGACCGCCGGATAGCGCGCTTTCAGCATCCGGGTATAGCGCCAGTGGGTGGTGGCCCGGCGACCGTCCAGCAGCCCGGCCGCGGCCAGCA
>NZ_CAJYMB010000138.1 GCF_913775985.1 uncultured Pluralibacter sp.
CTCCGGCAGGCGGGCCAGCGGGTGGTCGGGCGCTAGCGCAAACGCCCAACGCACCGCGCCTATTTCGGCATAATCCAGCCCGCCGCCGTCGGGCAGCGTGCCGGGCGCGCCGATGGCGATGTCGGCACGGTCGTTTATTATCGCATCCCAAACCCCGTTGTAGACCTCGGAGGTAATTACGGCCTGACAGCTGGGAAAACGCTGGCGGAGGATCGCCAGCAGCAGCGCGGTGTGCCGGGGCGTGTAAAGCAGCTGGTTGATACAGAGGCGCACCCGGCCTTCAATGCCCTGGGACAGGGTGTCGATATTACGGCGGATCCCCTGGAAATCTTTCAGCAGCCCGGTGGCCTTGCGGAAAAAGTAGCTGCCGGCTTCGGTCAACTCAATATTGCGGGTGTTGCGGGTAAACAGCGCCGCGTCGAGACCGGTCTCCATGCGCTTTACTGCATAGCTTATCGCCGATGCGGTCACCCCCAGCTCCTGTGCGGCCCGGCTAAAGCTGCCGCAGCGGGCAGCTGTGACGAAGGCCGTTAAGTTCTCTTCATTAAAAATTGAATTCATTGCGCGGTTATCCTGCGGTATCAGCTACGTGAGCGGCATTCAATGAATAGCTATGCAGCAGCGCATCCCGAAATAATGCGGTAAATCAACAATGACTCACGTCTTAATGGGTTACAAGCTTCCCGGTCGCAATACGCTATCGCCATCAATATCCCGGCATTAATAAAGAATAATCAATAATCGCCGGGTTCATGATGAATGAAATTTAACCTGCTGTTTTTACGTGCTTTTAATGGCTACGCTTGTTGCATAAATACTGGAATGCGAATCGGAGCGTAATAATGGAACAACAGAATCTGGCCGGACAATTTTTACAGGCCGCCGAACGCGGTGATGCGGCAGTGCTGGCAGCCTGTCTGCGAGACGGCGCGGACGTTAATACCTGCACCCGGCAAAATCGCAGCGCCATTACCCTTGCCAGCCTCAACCGGCACTATGACTGCGTGGCGCGGCTGATTGATGCCGGGGCTGATATCGATCGTCAGGATAATACCTGCCTCAATCCCTTTCTGATCGCCTGCCTCAATAACGATCTGACCCTGCTGCGCCTGCTACTGCCCGCCGGGCCAGATCTTAATCGCCTGACGCGCTTTGGCGGCGTGGGGCTGACGCCCGCCAGCGAAAAAGGCCACGTGGAGATTGTCCGCGAGCTGCTGGAGCGCACCGATATTAACGTTAACCACACAAACTTTCTCGGCTGGACGCCCCTGCTGGAGGCTATCGTGCTTAACGACGGCGGCCCCGGCCAGCAGGCGATCGTTTCCCTGCTGCTGGCGCACGGCGCGGATCCGCAGATGACCGATAAGTACGGTCAAACCCCGCTGGCGCGGGCGCGGGAAAAAGGCTACCGGGATATTGCCAAACTGCTGGTGGCCGCCGGCGCCGGGGCGTAAATGCACGAACCGACGAGGAGATTACGATGCATGAAGATAACAGCCGCCGCCGGTTTCTCAGCAACAGCGGCAAAATCATCACCGCCGCCGCCTTCGCTGCGTCGGCGGTGCCGCTGGCGCGTGCAGATGAAAGAAAGCACCGCGCGGCTATTCAGGGAGGAAACGTTACCATGAGCGCTGACCACTACTATCTGGATAACGTTCGCCTGGAGAGCGGCTTTGAGTATGCACAGGAAAGCGTTGTCGCAACCAAAACGATCCTGCAAACCGTGGAGATTGCAGGCGGAAAAATTGTCGCCCTGCGGGATAACCTCAGCCATCCCGATACTGCCCTGCCCGCCTGGGACGCCGGCGGCGCGCTGATGCTGCCCGCCATGCGCGATATGCACATTCACCTGGATAAAACCTTTTACGGCGGCCCCTGGCGCGCGCTCAATCGCCCGGAAGGAACCACAATCCAGGATATGATCGCCCTCGAGCAGCGCCTGCTGCCGGAGCTTGCGCCCTACACCCGCGAGCGCGCCGGAAAGCTGATTGATCTGCTGCAGTCTAAAGGCTCTACCGTTGCCCGCAGCCACTGCAATATCGAGCCGGTCTCCGGCCTTAACAACCTGCACGCGTTGCAGGCGGTGCTGGCGGAACGCCAGAGCGGATTCCGCTGCGAGATAGTGGCATTTCCCCAGCACGGCCTCCTGCTCTCCCACGCCGAGCCGCTGATGCGCGAAGCGATGCAGGCCGGCGCGGACTACGTAGGCGGGCTCGATCCCACCAGCGTGGACGGCGCGATGGAGAAGTCGCTGGACACCATGTTCCAGATTGCGCTTGATTACGACAAAGGCGTCGACATTCACCTGCACGAAACGTCCCCCGCGGGCGCGGCGGCGATTGAGTATATGGTAAGCACGGTAGAGAAAACGCCACAGCTTAAGGGGCGGCTGACCATCAGCCACGCCTTCGCGCTGGCCACTATGCCGGAACGGCAGGTTCAGGATCTCGCCCGGCGCATGGCCGCTCAGCAGGTGACGATTGCCTCTACGGTCCCCGTCGGCACACTGCATATGCCTCTTCGCCAGCTTACAGAAAGCGGCGTGTGGGTGATGACCGGCACTGACAGCGTGATTGACCACTGGTCGCCGTTTGGCACTGGCGACATGCTGGAGAAGGCTAATCTCTACGCCCAGCTGTACATCCATCCTGACGAACTGTCGCTTTCCCGGGCGCTTGCGATTGCCACCGGCAACGTACTGCCGCTCAGCGACAAGGGGGAGCGGAACTGGCCCAGGGAGCAGGACGAAGCCAGCTTCGTGCTGGTGGACGCCTCCTGCTCAGCGGAAGCGGTCGCGCGCGTATCCGCGCGGACGGCGACGTTTTATCGTGGTAAACGGGTTTGGGAAAATCCGTGTCGCAAGGCGGCATCGGAATCGTGAGGAGAGGCGCGGCTATTCAGCCGCGCCTGTGGGTGTCGTGTGCTACAGCCGCGCCAGCGCGCGCTGCATCACCTCCATTTCCAGCGGCGTAAACGTCTTCGGCTCGATGCGAGCGGTACTCATTTCAATGTGCCAGGCATTATCCTCGGCAACCCGAATTTTGGCCCGGATGCTGTGCTGGACGCTGTGAAAATCGTGATTAAACAGCTGTTCGGCCCCGGTGAGATTGGTGTAAACCACCTGCCCCTGGCTGCCCTGACTGTAGCGCTGCGGATGGGGCGCGATTTCCATTTTCAGCTGCTCCTGCGCTTTAGCCGGATCTTTGAGGACTTTGTTATTCGCTTCCTCAAAAAATTTGGCTAATTTACCGTTGGTTTTCACCACCGCCTTCACCGTTTCCAGAAACTGCTTGTTATCCGCTACCTGCAGGTCGGCAAACACATTGCGCAGCGCCGCCAGCGCCCCGCCCGCGAGCGACGAAACGCCGCCCACGCCAATCAGCGCATAGCGCGCCGCCTGACTGGAGAGTGAATTACCCACGCTGGCCGCTACAATAGCCGCCACGCCTGCCCCTGCAGAGGCCAGCCCGCCGAGCGCGGCCAGCACTTTGCCTGCGTAATCATATTTGAGCTTGGCTTGCTCGCTGTAGATATTGCCCCCGTAGCCGGGATAGCGCGTCGCGGAGGTGCGATACTGCCTGAAGAACGCGCTATTGCCGGCTATTGCGCTGTTGCCATCGCCGCCGGTAAGGCGCTGCATCTCAATATCGTTGGGCCCGTGCCCTGCCGGCGAGCTGGCGGCGAGCAGCGCGTCGTAGGCGGCCATCACCTCCCGCTCTGGCGCATTTTCAAACTGGTACAACGTGTCTTCATCGAGCTCATTAACAAACGCCACGATGCTGCGCAGCTGGCTGGCGCTGAACTGAGAGTGACCGGCGAGGAGCGAATTGATCATCGCATTGATTTCTGCCATGGCGCTGCCCTCGTCGTCAGATTTCTTTGTTCAGCTTGATATCCCAGCCCGATTTGGTTTCCGCGCCCTTGGTACCCTGGCTGGTCTGCTCCCAGTAATGGAAATTGAGTTTGGAAGCCTGGAAGCCGTAAGTTACCATCAGGCGATCCGAATGGCCCACGCCGGTAAAATCCGTTTTGGTGACCAGCACGTCTTCCAGCACAATCCGCGAATATTCAACCTGCTGGCCGCCGGCCTTGCAGATAGAGATTTCAACTTTGTTCACGTGCTTGCCGCTGGAGCAAAATTTAAGGATTGCCGGTGAGGCTTTATCCACCAGCGCCTGCACGCTCAGATCCTGATAGTTGACCTTGCCCGCGCCACCGCCGCCGCCGACGGCCATATTGCCGGGCTGCGACGCGCCCCAGTTGAAGGAAAGGACATCCAGCCAGCCGGTGTGGTTAGCATCTTTTGATTCGCCCGTGACGCCATCGACTTTCAGAAACATATCAACTGCCATTACCTGATTCTCCGTCTTGCTTTGCACAAAAGGCGAAATGCCCGTTTCGTAAACCATGGTTAACATAACCTTGTGACGAAGAATTGACAGCGCGGCCCGGCGTATTCGGATAAATCGCAGGCTAAACTTTGCGCGGGTTCATAGTTTACGGCAGCGGCAAGGGATGGGAGCGAAGGTAATACGCGGCCTGTCCGCAGAGCATGGACAGGCCGCGGTGAAATTATTCCAGAATAAAGGGAACCCGCGGCGCGACGGCGCACATCAGCTCATAGCCGACGGTGCCGCAGACGCTGGCCACGTCGTCAATTTTGATCTCCTTGCCCCACAGCTCGACCGGTGTACCGATACCCGCCTGCGGACAGGGCGTTAAATCGACGGTAAGCATATCCATTGAAATTCGCCCGACGATGCCGGTACGGATCCCATCTACCAGCACCGGGGTGCCTTCCGGCGCAATGCGCGGATAGCCGTCGGCATAGCCGCAGGCCACAATTCCAATGCGCTGTTCGCGGCTGGCTTTATAAGTACCGCCGTAGCCCACCGCATCCCCCGCTTTCAGGTTCTGCACGGCGATAATCTCGCTGCGCAGCGCCATCACCGGCTTGAGGCCGCTGTTGGCCACGTCCTGCCATTTCCCGGAGGGCGATGCGCCGTACAGCACAATGCCGGGCCGTATCCAGTCGAAGTGCGTTTCCGGATGCCAGAGCGCGGCGGCGGAGTTCGCCAGCGAGCGCGGGCAGTCGAGCCCCTCCGCTGCCTGCCCGATGCGACGCATGGCCTCGTCGATGCCGCCGGGCGTGTCGGCATCGGCAAAATGGCTCATCAGCGTGATATCGCCGACGTTGGTCATCGCGCGCAGCTGCTGCTGCACGCTGTGCACCCGGTCCGGGGCAAAGCCGAGCCGGTTCATGCCGCTGTTCACTTTGAGATAAATATCGAGCGGGGCGCGCAGCCGGGCATTCTGAATCGCCTTAAGCTGCCAGTTGCTGTGAACGCTGGTTGTCAGGCGGTACTGGTCATACAGCGGCAAATCGTCGGCATGAAAGAAGCCCTCCAGCATCAGGATAGGCCCTTTCCAGCCGCGCTCGCGCAGCAAAACCGCCTCTTCAAGATTAAGCAGGGCAAAGCCGTCGGTAGCACCGAGCGCGTTCCAGATTCGGTCGATACCGTGGCCGTAAGCATTTGCCTTTACCACCGACCAGATTTTCGCGCCGGGAGCGGCCCGGCGCAGGATAGCGAGGTTATTTTTCAGCGCCGGCAAATCGAGGCCGGCGAAAACAGGACGGGTCATGGTTTTACCTTAGCCGTGGGCGCCGTGGAGCTGCCGCGCGCGGGCCGGCGAAAAGTCGGGGCTGTAGCGCGCCACGCTGAGATCTTCAAATGGAATGGCCGGGGCGCGGCCGGAGATCAGATCGCTCAGCAGCTGGCCGGAGCCGCAGGCCATCGTCCAGCCGAGGGTGCCGTGTCCGGTATTGAGCCACAGATTCTTATACGGCGTGCGTCCCACAATTGGCGTACCGTCCGGCGTCATCGGGCGCAGCCCGGTCCAGAAGGTGGCCTGCTCAACGAAGCCCCCGCGGGGAAACAGATCCCGCACCACCATCTCCAGGGTTTCCCGACGCGGTTTAAGCAGCGCTTTGTTAAAGCCGACGATTTCGGCCATGCCGCCCACGCGGATGCGCCTGTCGAAGCGCGTAATGGCGATTTTGTAGGTTTCGTCGAGGATGGTGGATACCGGCGCGCCATCCTCATCTTTGATCGGGATAGTCAGGGAGTAGCCCTTCAGCGGGTAAACCGGGATATCAATCATCCCCTTCATCATCGCCGTGGAATAGGAGCCGAAGGCCATGACGTAGCCGTCGCCTTTAATGATTTCATTGCCGCACTGCACGCCGCAAATCTGGTCGCCGTCCACCAGCAGCTTGTCCACCGGCGTGTTGAAGCGAAACTCGACGCCGTCACGGCGGGCCATCTCCGCCAGCCGCTGGGTAAAGAGCTGGCAGTCGCCAGTTTCGTCATTGGGCAGGCGCAGGCCGCCGGTCAGCTTGTGGGCCACTTCGGCCAGCGCGGGCTCGGCTTCCGCCAGGCACGACGCCTCCAGCAGCTGATACGGAACGCCTGCGTCTTCAAGCACCGCGATATCGCGGGTGGCATTTTCATACTGCTGCGCGGTGCGGAACAGCTGCAGCGTGCCGCCCTGGCGCCCTTCGTACTGAATGCCGGTCGCTTCGCGCAGCGCCTTCAGGCAGTCGCGGCTGTACTCCGACAGGCGCACCATCCGCCCTTTGTTCTCGGCGTAGTGCCGGGTATCGCAGTTGCGCAACATCTGCCACATCCACTTAAGCTGAAACTGCGTGCCGTCGAGGCTTATCGCCAGCGGCGCGTGGCGCTGGAACATCCACTTAACGGCCTTCAGCGGCACGCCGGGTGCGGCCCAGGGCGCCGCGTAGCCGGGTGAAATCTGCCCGGCGTTACCGGCGCTGGTCTCCTGCGCCGGGCCGGTTTCGCGATCGATAACCGTAACCTCGTGCCCCGCCTGGCGCAAATACCAGGCGCTGGCAACCCCAACCACTCCACTTCCCAGAATGACCACATGCATCGCTCGCTGCTCCAGATAAGTAAAAGGATAATCTTCTAATTACAAATTGATAACCTAGATGAATATATTATTCAACATAGCCTTTAATTATGGTGAGCGCTCTCACACAGCCCGCTAACTGCGGGAACGTGCCGCTTTTGCGATCTCCTGCTGAGGTTAAATTTTGGTTAGCATTAAATTCTACAAACAGTCATTTTTTACGACTTTCGGATGGGGAAATTGGGGATAAAAAAATTTGTCATTGGCGCGTTCGCCCGCAGGGTGTTCTATCCTTGAGTTGAGGCTCTCCGCACAGAGAGAGTCGCCAACAAGAGGGCGCGCTAATGGCTACGATTGATTCCATGAATAAGGACACCACACGTCTGAGCGATGGACCCGACTGGACGTTTGAGCTGCTCGACACCTATCTGGCGGAGATTGACCGGGTGGCGAAGCTCTACCGGCTGGATACTTATCCACACCAGATTGAGGTCATCACCTCCGAGCAGATGATGGACGCCTACTCAAGCGTCGGGATGCCGATTAACTACCCCCACTGGTCGTTCGGGAAAAAATTTATCGAAACCGAGCGGCTCTACAAGCACGGACAGCAGGGGCTGGCCTACGAGATTGTCATCAACTCCAATCCCTGTATTGCCTATCTGATGGAAGAAAACACCATCACCATGCAGGCGCTGGTCATGGCCCACGCCTGCTACGGGCACAACTCGTTCTTTAAGAACAACTACCTGTTCCGCAGCTGGACCGACGCCAGCTCCATCGTCGATTACCTGATTTTTGCCCGTAAATACATTACCGACTGCGAAGAGCGCTACGGCGTGGACGAAGTGGAAAAGCTGCTGGACTCCTGCCACGCGCTGATGAACTACGGCGTCGATCGCTACAAGCGCCCGCAAAAAATCTCGCTACAGGAGGAGAAAGCGCGCCAGAAAAGCCGTGAAGAGTATCTGCAAAGCCAGGTTAACACCCTGTGGCGCACGCTGCCCCGCAAGGAAGAGGAAAAAATCGAAGCCGCCGCCCGCCGCTATCCCTCCGAACCGCAGGAGAACCTGCTGTACTTTATGGAGAAGAACGCCCCGCTGCTGGAGCCCTGGCAGCGTGAGATCCTGCGCATCGTGCGCAAGGTAAGCCAGTATTTCTATCCGCAAAAGCAAACCCAGGTGATGAACGAGGGCTGGGCCACTTTCTGGCACTACACTATCCTCAATCATCTGTATGACGAGGGTAAAGTCACCGATCGCTTTATGCTCGAGTTTCTGCACAGCCACACCAACGTGGTGTTCCAGCCGCCCTACAATAGCCAGTGGTACAGCGGTATTAATCCCTACGCGCTGGGCTTTGCGATGTTTCAGGACATCAAGCGCATCTGCCAGTCGCCGACGGAAGAGGACAGGTACTGGTTCCCGGATATCGCCGGCTCCGACTGGCTGGAGACGCTGCATTTCGCGATGCGCGACTTTAAAGATGAGAGCTTTATCAGCCAGTTCCTGTCGCCGAAAATCATGCGCGACTTCCGCTTATTTACCGTGCTCGACGACGATCATAATAACTATCTGGAGATTTCCGCGATCCACAATGAGGACGGCTACCGGGAGATCCGCAACAAGCTCTCTTCCCAGTACAATCTCAGCAATCTGGAGCCGAATATTCAGGTATGGAACGTTAACCTGCGCGGCGACCGCTCTTTAACCCTGCGCTACGTGCCGCACAACCGCGCTCCGCTGGACATCGGGCGTCGGGAAGTGCTCAAGCACGTGCACCGGCTGTGGGGATTTGACGTCCTGCTCGAGCAGCAAAACGCCGACGGCAGCGTTGAGCTGCTGGAAAGGTGCCCGCAGCGGCCAAACGTGCTTTAACCCAGCAGCGGGAGCCAGCCGGCTCCCGCTTTTTTACCTTACTCCACAATCATACGGCCATTAAGCGGCTGCACCGGGCGATTATTGGCGTGACGCAGCGCGTGCTGGAATTTCTCCAGCTGACTTTGTGACAGTGTCACCGGTTCTTTCAACACAATCCAGCGCAGCCCTTCCGTGCATGGTGGCGTGGTGAGCGAGCCGCTGAAGCGATAATAGTGCAGATTCTCCGGAAATAGCGGGCGAATGTTCATGGGTTGATTAAGCGTTGCCACCTCATCAATCTTCTCCGGTAAGGCTGCCAGCAGCGGCCCCAGCGCCGGGTTCTCTGCTCCGATATTGAACATCACCGCCACCACCAGCAGTTCATTATTATCGCTTGAGTGAACAAAGTGGGCTTCAAGCGGGAAGGACTTACCGGCGATCAGGTTCTCGCTGGGGGTATGGAAATGATACTGCTGCAGAGTAAACTTCTGACCGTCAAGCTCCACCTCCTCGTTTTCCTGAACGCTAACCTGCAGAGTATGGCCATTGTTGACCAGCGTCTCTGCGGTATTTTGGTAATGCAGGTTCAGCGGCGCGAGGTCGGCATTCACCGGCTGGCGGATATCAATCGGCGACTGAAATTTGCCGCTGTGGCAGGTGCCGTAGTCCGGGCTTAACTCGCCCCAGTGGCCCGGCCCTTTTGCGCCCTCGTAGGTCCAGAGCGGATTTGAAGCGAATGCCGGGAGGCTAAAGGCCATCGCCAGAGTGAAAAACAGCTGTTTTTTCATAACATCGTCCTTGTTGACTATGAGGTAGGTAAAACTGCGGCGGCAAACATAGGACAGGAGCGCGGGAAAAAACAAGGCAGAGGCTTCTGCAAAGGGTGTAGGAACGGGGCCAGCAATAAAAAACGGGAGCCGGCAGGCTCCCGTTTAGTGTAAACCCAGGACGGGATTACATATTTGCGATAATCGCGTCACCAAACTCTGAACATTTCAGCAGTTTGGCGCCTTCCATCAGACGCTCAAAGTCATAGGTCACGGTCTTGTTGGCGATAGCGCCTTCCATGCCTTTAACAATCAGGTCTGCGGCTTCGAACCACTGCATGTGGCGCAGCATCATCTCGGCAGAAAGGATAACGGAACCCGGGTTAACTTTGTCCTGGCCCGCATACTTCGGCGCGGTGCCGTGGGTGGCTTCGAACAGCGCGCACTCGTCGCCGATGTTGGCGCCGGGGGCAATACCGATACCGCCAACCTGCGCAGCCAGGGCGTCGGAGATGTAGTCGCCGTTGAGGTTCATACAGGCAATGACGTCATACTCGGCCGGGCGCAGCAGGATCTGCTGCAGGAAGGCGTCGGCAATCACGTCTTTAACGATGATCTCTTTACCGGTTTTCGGGTTCTTAATTTTCTGCCACGGGCCACCGTCAATCAGCTCACCGCCGAACTCTTCTTTCGCCAGCTGGTAACCCCAGTCTTTGAAAGCGCCTTCGGTGAACTTCATGATGTTGCCTTTGTGCACCAGGGTCACGGAATCGCGGTCGTTGTCGATAGCGTATTCAATCGCGGCGCGCACCAGGCGCTTGGTGCCCTCTTCGGAGCACGGCTTGATGCCGATACCACAGTGTTCCGGGAAGCGGATTTTCTTCACGCCCATCTCTTCGCGCAGGAATTTGATCACTTTTTCCGCGTCTGCAGAGTCGGCTTTCCACTCGATACCGGCGTAGATGTCTTCAGAGTTTTCGCGGAAGATAACCATGTCGGTCAGTTCCGGATGTTTAACCGGGCTCGGCGTGCCCTGGTAGTAACGTACCGGGCGCAGGCAGACGTACAGGTCCAGCTCCTGGCGCAGGGCAACGTTGAGGGAGCGGATACCGCCGCCAACCGGCGTGGTCAGCGGGCCTTTGATGGCAACGCGGTACTCGCGGATCAGATCGAGGGTTTCAGGGGGTAGCCAGACGTCCTGGCCGTAAACTTTGGTGGATTTTTCACCGGTGTAGATCTCCATCCAGGAGATTTTACGCTCGCCCTTGTAGGCTTTCTCCACTGCGGCGTTAACCACCTTGATCATCGGCGGAGTCACATCAACGCCGATACCGTCGCCTTCAATGAACGGGATAATCGGGTTGTTAGGGACATTGAGTTTGCCGTTTTGCAGGGTGATCTTTTGGCCTTCCGCCGGAACAACTACTTTGCTTTCCATTAACCTCTCCTTCGAGCGCTTCTGGTCATTGCCCTTTCTGCATCGCGTTCCCGGTGCGTGTCTGGTGTTACGCGAACAGGCGGGAGCAATATTTTTTGTTAAAATTTTGTAATGAGCCCGAAGATACTACCTCAATGTCGGGCGCCATGAAAGGTCTTCGTAATTAAGCTATAATGCGTCAATTGATATAGCCTGAAAACACCATGCGTAAAACTTCTATTAAAAATCACAAGCTTGAGCGATTCAGCTCACGTAACACAGTTAAAAAGCACAAAAAGTCTTCGCCGCAGCGGATTGTTTTGTTCAACAAACCTTTTGATGTGCTGCCCCAGTTCACCGACGAGGCCGGACGCCGCACCCTGAAGGATTTTATTCCGGTAGCAGGCGTTTACGCCGCCGGCCGCCTCGACCGCGATAGCGAAGGGCTGATGGTGCTGACTAACGACGGCGCGCTGCAGGCGGCGCTGACCCAGCCGGGCAAGCGCACCGGCAAAATTTACTACGTGCAGGTTGAAGGCGAGCCGGACGGCTCCGCGCTGGAGGCACTGCGCGCGGGCGTCACTCTGAATGACGGCCCAACGCTGCCCGCCGGTATCGAACGGGTGGATGAGCCCGCGTGGCTGTGGCCGCGCAATCCGCCTATTCGCGAGCGCAAATCTATTCCCACCAGCTGGCTGAAAATCACGCTTTATGAAGGACGCAACCGCCAGGTGCGTCGAATGACCGCCCACGTGGGCTTCCCTACCCTGCGCCTGATTCGCTATGCCATGGGCGGCTACACGCTCGACGGCCTTGATAATGGCCAGTGGCGGGAACAACTCCCGGAGATGACATCATGATGAAGCATTTACTGTTAGCGGTAGCACTGTGTTGCCCGCTGGCGGCTTCGGCTGCGAGCTTTGACTG
>NZ_CAJYMB010000139.1 GCF_913775985.1 uncultured Pluralibacter sp.
TGGTCGTTGAGGGTACCGGCGGCTGGCGCAGCCTGATGAACGATTTGCGCCCGCTCTCGGAGTGGGTGGTTCAGGAGCGCCTGCCGGTGGTGCTGGTGGTAGGTATTCAGGAGGGCTGTATTAACCACGCCCTGCTGACATCCCAGGCCATTGCCAGCGACGGGCTGCCGCTGGTGGGCTGGGTGGCAAACCGCATTAACCCGGGCCTTGCGCACTATGCCGAGATTATCGACGTCCTCAGCGCCAAGCTGCCGTGCCCGATGCTCGGCGAGCTGCCGTATCTGCCCCGCGCCGAACAGCGCGATCTCAGCCACTACATTGATTTAACGGCGCTCGGCAACGTGCTGTCGATAAATGGAGTCCCGGCGTAAGGTCTGCGACAGCGCCGAGGCCAGCACGCACGACACCAGCAATCCGGGCAGTAGCGCGTACTGCCCTGTCATTTCACACACCATCAGCGTTGACATGATCGGCGCGTGGGTGGTTGCCGCCAGCAGCGTCGCCATTCCGGCAAGTCCCGCCAGCACCGCAATATCATCCCCCGCCGGCAGCCAGACGCCCGCAGTCCGGGCCAGCAGCATCCCGATAGACATCCCGATAAACAGCGTCGGCGTGAACACGCCGCCCGGCGCGCCCGATCCGCTGCTGGCCAGCACCGCCAGCAGCTTGCAGATAAATAATCCGGCAATGATCCCCAGCAGCGGCGGCGCCTGCAGGGAGTGCTGTACCACGCTGTAGCCGTTTCCCCACACCGCTGGCGTCAGCAGCGACAGCGCCCCGACAATCAATCCTCCCAGGCCCAGCTGCAGCGGCGGCGTGAGCCGCAGGCGCAGGAACAGATCGTGGCTGGTGGAAATCAGCCAGATCAGCCCCGGGCCGAGCAGGCCTGCCAGTAAACCGGTCGCCAGCATCGCGCCGTAACCTGCGGCCTGCAGCGCGCCCGTCGGGGCAACGTGGTAGAGCAGCGCCGGGCCGTCGTTCAGCAGGCGGGTGACCAGCAGCGCCACTACCGCGGCGATGACCACCGGGCCCAGGGATGCCAGCACCAGCGTACCGAACAGAATTTCGGCGATAAACAGGCTGCCCGCCAGCGGCGCGTGGTAGGCGCTGGCCATCCCTGCCGCCGCCCCGCAGGCGATCCACAGCTTACACTCGAACGTCGGCGAGAATCGCCGGGAAAAGAGCGAAGCGGCCAGCGCCGCCAGCAGGATCATTGCCCCTTCGCGACCGATGGCGCTGCCGCTGGCAACTACCAGCAGCGAGGCGGCGGATTTGATCAGGCTTGCCGGATAGTCGAACTGACCGTCGCCGGTTTCCAGCGCCTCCATATAATCCGTGGGCGCGTGGGGCCGCTGGCGGGTATAGCGCTGACAGCTCCACAGCAGCGCGCCGGCAGCGAGGCCGCCCAGCGCCGGCGTCAGCAATCGCCGCCACCACACCATCCCGGATGCGGCGCTGACCAGGCTGCGGCTCTGGTCGCTGAGCAGCAGCCACTCCAGCAGGTACATGGCGTGGCGAAACAGAGACACCGCCAGCGCGGCCAGCGCGCCGACGGCGGTGGCGATCAGCAACCGGCGAAACATAGTTCGGAGATCGGGATAAGCGTGTAGACGGTGCATGAAAACCATTAGCCTGCAAAGAAGTAGGGGAATTATATACCGGTCTTGGGTTTAGCTGCACGGGCAGCAGGCGTTCGCGCAGGGTTTTTGCGGGAAAAAGGTGCGGGAGAGGATTCAGAAGAGGCCGCTGGCCCGCGCGCGGGCCAGCGAAGTTTGCTTATTCAGAGAGATGAATATTCAGCGCCCGGCGGGTGCGGCCGGAGCTGAGGTAGTCGGCAATGTAGTCCTGAGAAATTTCGCCGTTGTAGCGCCCGTCTTCATCCACAATCGGCATCCAGCTGGTGTTGCTCTCGTACAGGCGCGAGAGCACCACGCGAAGGTTGTCTTCCGCTTTGCCGGTAATGCGGAACGGATGGATCAGATCGGCGCAGCTGCCGCTGGCGTTGCGCGCCTCGCGGCGTTTGACGTAGCCCAGCGGTTTACTGTTCTCATCCACCACGGTAATGGCGCGAATATCGTGATCGTCCATCAGGGCAAACGCCTCCGCCAGCGGGGTATCCCGGCGCGCAGTAATGGTCGGCTGTTTGTCGGTCACGTCGCCGGCGGAGACCAGCAGCAGGCGCTTGAGGGTGCGGTCCTGGCCGACAAACGAACCGATAAAATCGTTAGCCGGCTTCGCCAGCAGCTCGTCCGGGCTGGCGCACTGCACGATGCGCCCCTGGCGGAAGACCGCGATGCGGTCGCCGAGCTTCAGCGCTTCATCAATGTCGTGGCTGACCAGCATCACCGTTTTTTTCAGCTTGCGCTGCATGTCCAGAAACTGATTCTGAATCACTTCACGGTTGATGGGGTCTACCGCGCCGAACGGCTCATCCATCAGCAGCACCGGCGGATCGGCGGCGAGGGCGCGAATAACCCCGATGCGCTGCTGCTGGCCGCCGGACATCTCTTTCGGATAGCGGTGCAGAAATTTGTGCGGATCCAGCGCTACCATGTCCATCAGCTCCGCGGCGCGGGCTTTGCAGCGGGCTTTGTCCCAGCCCAGCATGCGCGGCACCACGGTGATGTTCTCTTCGATAGTCATGTTCGGGAACAGGCCAATCTGCTGGATGACATAGCCGATATTGCGGCGCAGCGTCACGGTATCCATTCCGGCGGTGTCCTCGCCGTTAATCAGAATCGTGCCGCTGGAGGCGGGGATCAGCCGGTTGATCATTTTCAGGGTGGTAGTTTTACCGCAGCCGGACGGGCCGAGCAGAACGCACATTTCCCCTTCGGGCACGTTAAGGCTGACATTGTCCACGGCGTTGAAGGTCTGGCCGTTTTTCTGCATGAATTGTTTGGTCAGATTTTCGAGTTTAATCATTATCGGATCCCCTTGGGAGTCAGCATAATTTGCAGGCGGTGCAGCAGGGCGTCGAGGACGATGGCGAGCAGGCAGATCATGAGCGCGCCGGCAATCAGCATACGGATATCGCTGCCGCTGATGCCGTTGAGCAGCAGCAGGCCGAGGCCGCCGGCACCGATCACTGCGGCGATGGCCATTACGCCAATATTCATTACTACTGCGGTGCGCACGCCGCCGAAAATCACCGGCAGCGCCATTGGAATTTCAACCCAGCGCAGGCGCTGCCAGAAGGTCATGCCGATGCCGCGCCCGGCCTCGCGCAGTCCCGGCGGCAGGCTGTCGAGAGCAATCCACGTGTTGCGCACGATGGGCAGCAGCGAATAGAGAAACACGGCAGTGATGGCCGGCAGGGCGCCAATGCCCTGACCAATCAGCGAAAACAGCGGGATCATTAGCCCAAACAGGGCGATGGACGGCACCGTCAGCAGCAGAGTGGTAAGCCCCAGCACCGGGGTTGCCAGCCACTTGTGGCGCACGATAATCACCCCCAGCGGCACGCCAATCACAATGGCCAGACCCACCGCCAGCAGCACTAGCCACAGGTGCTGCCAGGTCAGCGTCGCCAGATAGGCCCAGTTATCGATGATGTAGTGAACAGTCTCCATGTGCGCTCCTTAAAGCAGATGTTTGCTGCGCAGGAAGTCGGTCGCGACCTGGCGGGGAGATTCATGATCGATATCGACCCGCTTGTTCAGCTCGGCAATAACGTCGTTATTCAGCAGGCCCGACAGGGTATTGAGCGCCTCTTCCAGGCCGGGATTGGCTTCCAGAGTATCTTTGCGCACCACCGGCGTTACCGCATAGCTCGGGAAGAAACCTTTATCATCCTGCAGCACCTTCAGGTCGAAACCTTTCACGCGGCCGTCGGTGGTATAGACCAGGCCTGCATCGACGAAGCCGTCGCGAATGGCGTTGTAGACCAGCCCCGGGTCCATCTGGCGGATCTGCGGGCGGTCAAGCGGCATGTTATACGCCTGCTGAAACGGCTTGAGGCCGTCGCTGCGCCCGGCAAACTCCAGATCGAGTCCGACCATCCAGTTATGCTTCGGGTCGGTTTTGCGGATCTGCTCAATTTTCGCCACCATCTCCGACATGGTATTGATGTGCTCGGCTTCCGCGCGCTTGCGCTGCATGGCAAATGCGTAGGTGTTATTCATGTCTGCGGGCTTGAGCCAGACGAGGCCGTGTTTGGCGTCCAGCCTTTTCACCGTCTCGTAGGACTCCTCCGGCGACATCCGCTCTTTGATATGGTTAAAAATAATCAGCGAGGTGCCGGTGTATTCCCAGGTCATATCAATCTGCTTGCTGATCATCGCATTGCGCGAAATCACCGTGGCGATGTTGGTTTTTGGCTCCACCTGGAAACCTTTCTTGCGCAGGTACTGCACGGTCATTGCCGACAAAATATGCTGTTCGGTAAAGCTTTTGGTCGCCAGCACCAGCGGCGCGGCCTGCGCCTGAGCGGCGGCCAGCGCCACCGCAGCAGCGGCGACAAACAGACGTGTCAGTCGTCTCATACCATCCTCCGGATGTTTATTATTCTACGGTGTGCGGGCTAAGCCAGCGGCCAAGGCCTGCCAGCAGAGTGTCCAGAATGAGTGCGAACAGGGCGGTTGCCACCGCGCCCAGGATCAGGGTGGGAAAATCGTTTAGGTAGATACCCGGGAAAATCAGCTCGCCGTAGCTGCTGGCGCCAATCAGGAAGGCCAGCGGCGCGGTGCCGACGTTGATGGCGGTGGCGATGCGGATCCCGGAGAGAATAACCGGCCAGGCATTCGGCAGCTCCACCTGCCACAGCCGCTGCATTTTGGTCATGCCAATGCCGTTGGCTGCCTCAAGTAGCGAATCCGGCACCGAGCGCAGCCCGGCGTAGGTGTTACGTACGATAGGCAGCAGCGAGGCCAGGAACAGCGCCACGATAGCCGGCTTATCACCGATACCAAGGATAACCATGGCCAGCGCCAGTACCGCCAGCGGCGGCAGGGTGTTGCCAACGTTAAAAATTTGCATCACGTACTCCGCAATGCCGCGGGCGGCAGGGCGGCTGAGCAAAATTCCGCTGGGAATACCGACCAGAAGAGCGAAAAACATCGAACTGAATACCAGCATCAAGTGCTGTTTACCCAGATAGATGAGGTCGACCCTACGGGCGATGATGGTGTCTGCGCCAAGCCCCCACACCAGCAGGGCGAGCGTGGCGATAATCGCGGCGATAAACAGCAGCGCGCGCGTCAGGAGTGAAAATTGCGATGGTTGCATTGCAGCGTGTCTCCCTGTCAATCTCTATTTTGGCGACTCGCCAGTTGCGGACGCCTGTTGTTATGCCTGATTCCGGCAGGGTAATGAACCTATAGCAAGCGTATGGAAATGCTTCCACTTGAGAGGCAAATTAGTTTTACAGACCAATATGGGAGATTTTGCCGCACGCCTTATGGCATACCGCCTGGGGGGATATTGATGAGATAATTCTTAATTGAAGGGTGGTTTGTGACGGTGTAACTAAGCGAGGCTTTTGCAGGTGATTGAATTTCAATTAAGTCCCGCCGTAGCGGGACATGAATAGAGGTTAGTTATTAACAATCGCCACCGGCAGCTGCAGGCGCGTCTGCCATGCGCCGAGCGTATCCTGTGCCAGCTGGCCCAGCGCGCAGTAGAAGGGATGTTCGGCTTTTGCCACAAACGCCTCCAGAAAGCGCCCGCTCCAGGGCAGCAGGTGCCACGCCAGCAGCTCCTGCCAGCGATCCTCCTGCTGATTTTCCAGCAGCCACGCGCCCAGCATCAGCAGCAGGCCGAAATGATCTTCCGGCTCGTTCTGGCTGGAGTGAAAAGCAATATTGTTGTCCCGCAGCCACTGGCGCAGCGCCAGGGTCGATTCGCCGAACAGCACGTTCTCCTTATCCAGCCAGACGGAGCCCCAGGGCGAGGCTGGCAGCGCGTACGGACCGATAAAAAGCCGCTGCCAGGCTTCTGCCAGCGGTTCATCAAAAGCGGCCTGCAGCCGCGCGGCGATCCCGTCGCGGTAAGCAATGCTCGCCGGCCACTGGGCCTGCCAGCTGCCGTCGCGCAGGGCGGCGACCAGCGGCGCGGCGGCGTCGCTCTCCGGAGAGGTGTAAAAAAGCGCCCCGAGAACCCGGGCGCTGAGGATGAGATCGGTATTATCCGGCTGCTGCATCATTAGACTTTCTCAATTTGAACCAAATTCGTGTGCTGCGGATTGCCTTTCGCCAGCGGCGAAGGGCGATGGGTGGTGAGCGTATTTATACAGGCGCCGCGATCGATGCGGTCGCCGTCCATGCTGGCATTGTGCCACGCGCCCTGGCCCATGGCGCTGACGCCGGGCATGATCCGCGGCGTGACTTTCGCCGCAATGCGCAGCTCGCCCCTGTCGTTAAAGACACGCACCATGTCGCCGTTAGCAATGCCGCGATGGCGGGCATCAATCGGGTTAAGCCACACTTCCTGGCGGCAGGCGGCCTGCAGCACGTCGACGTTGCCGTAGCTGGAGTGGGTGCGGGCTTTATAGTGGAAGCCGAAGAGCTGCAGCGGGAACTGGCGGCGCTGCGGATCGTCCCAGCCCTCGACGGTAGAGGCGTACACCGGCAGCGGATCGATAGTATCGCCGCGCTCGAGCTGCCAGCTGGCCGCAATCTCCGCCAGCCTGCTGGAGTAGATTTCGATTTTCCCCGACGGCGTTTTCAGCGGATGGGCGTTCGGATCGTCGCGAAACCCTTTGTAGGCAACAAAATGGCCGTTGGGATCTTTACGCTTGTAGATGCCCATCTCTTTCAGCGCCTCGTAGGTCGGCAGTTCGGGATCTTTGGCGCGCATTTTGGCATACAGGTACTGCAGCCACTCGGCCTGGGTGCGTCCTTCGGTGAACGTCTGGTGCACGTCGTCACCCAGGCGCTTCGCCACTTCGCTCATCATCCAGTAAATGGGCCGCCGCTCGAACTTCGGCGAGGTGGCGGGCTGAATGAAAATCAGATAGCCCATGTTGCCCGCGTAGTCGTTAGGAATGATGTCTTCCTGCTCGACAGTCATCAGGTCCGGCAGCAGCAGGTCGGCGTACTTCGCCGAGGCGGTCATAAAGTTTTCAATTACCACGATGGTTTCGCACTTGCTTTCGTCCTGCAAAATGTCGTGGGTGCGGTTGATGTCCGAGTGCTGGTTAATGATGGTGTTGCCGGCATAGTTCCAGATGAATTTAATCGGCACGTCCAGCTTGTCCTTGCCGCGCACGCCGTCGCGCAGGGCGGTCATTTCCGCACCGCGCTCGATAGCGTCGGTCCAGGTAAAGCAGGAGATGGCGGTTTTCACCGGGTTATCCAGCACCGGCATACGCTCTATGGTGATGGTGTAAGTGGATTCGCGGGCGCCGCTGTTGCCGCCGCTGATACCGACGTTGCCGGTCAGGATCGGCAGCATGGCGATAGCGCGGGCGGTCAACTCGCCGTTAGCCTGGCGCTGCGGGCCCCAGCCCTGACAGATGTACGCCGGTTTGGCAGTGCCGATTTCCCGGGCAAGCTTGATAATTTTATCTTCCGGAATGCCGGTGATGTGGGACGCCCACTGCGGGGTTTTCGCCGTGCCGTCTTCGCCCTGGCCGAGAATATAGGCTTTGTAGTGCCCGTTCGCCGGGGCACCTTCGGGCAGGGTTTTCTCATCGTAACCGACGCAGTATTTGTCGAGGAACGGCTGATCTACCAGATTTTCGTTAATCAACACCCAGGCGATACCCGCGACCAGCGCCGCGTCGGTGCCCGGGCGGATCGGCACCCACTCGTCTTCGCGCCCGGCGGCGGTATCGGTGTAGCGCGGGTCGATAACGATCATTCGCGCGTTGGAGCGTTCTCTGGCCTGCTCAAGATAGTAAGTAATGCCGCCGCCGCTCATGCGGGTCTCTGCCGGATTGTTGCCGAACATCACCACCAGCTTGCTGTTTTCAATATCCGAGGTGCTGTTGCCGTCGTTAGAACCGTAGGTGTAAGGCATGGCGCAGGCGATTTGCGCGGTGCTGTAAGTGCCGTACTGGTTCAGGGAGCCGCCGCAGCAGTTCATCAGCCGGCGCACCAGCGAGGCGGAGGGTGAAGAGCGGGTGATGTTGCCGCCGACGATGCCGGAGGTGTAGTTGATATACACCGCTTCATTGCCGTACTCGGCGAGTGTTTTTTTCAGCCGCCCGGCGAGCATATCCAGCGCTTCATCCCAGCTGATGCGTTCGAATTTGCCTTCACCGCGCTTGCCGACGCGCTTCATTGGGTAGTTCAGACGCTCGGGGTGGTTGATGCGCCGGCGGATAGAGCGCCCGCGCAGGCAGGCGCGCACCTGGTGATCGCCGTAATGGTCTGCGCCGGTGTTGTCCGTTTCTACCCAGTATACGGAGTCGTCGCGCACGTGCAGGCGCAGCGCGCAGCGGCTGCCGCAGTTCACCGAACACGCCCCCCACACCACTTTATCCGCAGGCTGCGCGGCACTTTGCACCGCGGCGGCGGCGCTTTTCATCGCAAAAGGCAGCGGCAGGCTGCTGGCGGCCAGCGCCAGCGAGCCGGCAGCGGACGATTTAATCAGGGTGCGGCGGCTTATCCCGCCGGGGCGTTCTTGTTCGGACATCGCTTACTCCATCTTCTTAGCTGTCATACACCAATTTTGATGGAATAGTACTTATAAGGAGGTATCTGAACATTATCCACGGTCAAAGGCAGAGAAGTCAGTACAGGCCCGTAGCGCAATATTGCGTCCCGGCTGGCGAGGAGGTGCTAAAAAGCAAATAATTAAGGTTGCCGCGGCGGCAGTTGCTCTATTATTGGAAAAAAACGCCACGAAAGGGAAGACGATGAGGAACCTGCTCCGCCTGCTGCCGTTCGCGCTGCTGCTTACCGGCTGCGACAATAATTCTGCACCTGCGGCCTTTACGCCGGAAATGGCCAGCTTCTCCAATGAGTTTGATTTCGATCCGCTGCGCGGTCCGGTCAAAGACTTCAGCCAGACGCTGATGAACGAAAAGGGGGAAGTGACTAAACGCGTCAGCGCCAGAATTTCCGAAGAGGGCTGCTTCGACCTGCTGGATCTCCACGATGTACAAAACAGCACCGGCGCGACGCTGCTGCTGGATGCTAACTACTACGTAGATGCCGATACTCAGCAGAAAAAAATTCTACTGCAGGGAAAATGCCAGCTTGCCGGAATGGAAAATATCGGCCTTACGTGGGAGACCGACGATAAAGGCTTTATCGTCGTGGCGCGCGGCAAGGGGGTTGCGGTGAGTTATCGCTATGATGCCGAGGGCTATCCGCTGGGGAAAACCTCCACCAGCGGTGCGGACACGCTGGATATTGTCTCACTGCCGTCAAAGGACGCGCGTAAAAAGCTGGACTATACCAGCACCAGCGCGCTCAACGGCAAAGCGATTGGCAAAGTGGTTCAGGCCTGCGACTACGACCGGCACGATAATCCCGTTAGCTGCCAGCTGGAAGTGGAAGACGATAGCGTAAGCCCGGCCATTCAGCAGCGCTACACTATCGAGAACAAGATTGAGTACTACTGAGCCGTCGGCTTGAGCAGGCTCTGGCTGCCGGTCTTGTGCTGCGCCAGATACTGGTGCTGGAACAGGCACATCCGAATGGTGTTGCGGTATTCGCCGTTGATAAAGAATTCGTGGATCAGTTCGCCTTCCACCTGAAAACCAAGCTTGCGGTAAATATGCACTGCCTTGTGGTTCTCTTTGTCGACAATCAGATACAGCTTGTAGAGGTTAAGTACCGTAAAGCCGTAATCCATCGCCAGCAGCGCCGCGCGGGTTGCCAGCCCTTTGCCCTGAAAATCCGGGGAGATAATAATCTGAAACTCCGCCCGGCGGTGGACGTGGTTAATTTCCACCAGCTCCACCAGCCCGGCGCTGCTGCCGTCGCACTCAATAACAAAGCGGCGTTCGCTCTGATCGTGAATGTGCTTGTCATACAGATCGGAAAGCTCAACGAAAGCCTCGTAAGGCTCTTCAAACCAGTAGCGCATCACGCTGGCGTTGTTATCGAGCTGGTGAACAAAGCGCAGATCCTCGCGCTCAAGCGGGCGCAGTCGGATGTGATAAGCGTCTGCCATAAAATATCCTGTGGTGAATAAAAGAAGCAGGGCGCCTGCAGGCGCCCTCGGTGTCATTAGGGGACCAGCGGCCTGCCGGTTTGACGATCCAGGCAGCGCAGAGTGTGCGGCTCCCAGTAGGCGTTAAGGTTGCTGCTTTTTTCGCACTTGTCGCGGGTATCAAAGGCGACATCGGCCTTATCCCACTCTTTCTCAACGCGGGTATTCACCTTCTTGCGGAGCGAACGGGTATCGTTCCACTGTTCCTTATCCATTGCGGCATTCTGCCGGCTCTGCGCGCTGTCGCCAGACTCAATCACCAGCCTGTTTGATTCGGCGGATGCGCCCACACTGTACGCGGCAGCACCCAGCGCCAGCATTGCCGCCAGGCAGATGCGTTTGCTCAGGGTTACTTTCATAGCGGTTTCCTTTTGGGTGGTTAATTCGTCAGTCCCGGGTCGGGAGTTTACTACAACTCCGCCGGGTGTAATACCGGGTGCTTTATTATCGTGCAGAAGGTTCAACGTGGCCTAAATCAGCCTGGATTAGGCATTCGGTCCCCTGTGCGAGGCTTTATAAAGCCGCACGGCCTCGTTAATATTTTTGGTCTGCATAAACTGCACCTTCACACCGTTATTTAATACTTCGTAACCGTCGCGGCTGTAGCGGAATATCAGGATTGCGCCGCGATAGCGCACAACCCGCTCCCGAATGCCGATTCCCTGACGTCTGAGAATGGCCTGCGCCATTTTGTCGATTTCCATCGCGATACTCCCGTCAGTGAATGAAAATAGAATACTGTTCAGGATAAGATTAATTTATCCTGAAAAAATTCCCCGTGATTAACTTTAGTTGTTACTCGATGCTAAAAATTGGTGTTTTATTCTTTGCGACAGCCCTGTGCGAAATTATTGGCTGCTATTTACCCTGGCTCTGGCTGCGCCGTGGCGGCTCCGCCTGGCTGCTTCTGCCCGCCGGGGCGGCGCTGCTGCTGTTTGTCTGGCTGCTGACTCTGCATCCGGCCGCCAGCGGCAGAGTCTATGCCGCTTACGGTGGGGTATATGTTTGCACCGCGCTGCTGTGGCTGCGCTTCGTGGACGGCGAACGCCTGACGCTGTACGACTGGGGCGGCGCGGCCATTGCCCTGTGCGGGATGCTGATTATCGTTGCCGGCTGGGGGCGCGGCTAACGCGCCCGCCGCCCTAAGTTAAAGTGTGATCCTGCATCCTGTTCTCGCATCACGTTCTTGTATGGTAGTACCTCAGTTTCTACAGTGAATGAACGCTTGCTCCATTCACATCTGTTCTGAGGTGCTTATGACAACTAACGTGGTCGATAGCGCGGCGCGGCCTAAGCCGGCGCGCATTCGCACGGTACAAACCGTCACCCTGGCGCTGCTGTTTATCGCCGGTATCGTTAATTTTCTCGATCGTTCTTCATTAAGCGTGGCGGGGGAAGCCATTCGCGGCGAGCTGGGGCT
>NZ_CAJYMB010000140.1 GCF_913775985.1 uncultured Pluralibacter sp.
GGGCGGAAGCAATGGCGCGCAGCACCGCGCGGGCTTTACTGCGGGTTTCGTCCGCTTCGGACTGGGGCACGGAGTCGAGCACCACCCCGGCGCCTGCCTGCACGGTGGCAATCCCGTCTTCAACGAACGCCGAGCGGATCACAATGCAGGTGTCCAGATCGCCGTGGGCCGTGAAATAGCCCACCGCGCCGCCGTAGCTGCCGCGGCGCTGCCCTTCGGCGGCGGCAATCAGCTGCATGGCGCGCACTTTCGGCGCGCCGCTGAGGGTGCCCATATTCATGCAGGCGCGGTAGGCGTGAAGCGCGTCGAGATCGTGGCGCAGCTCGCCGACCACCCGCGAAACCAGGTGCATGACGAAAGAGTAGCGGTCCACTTTGGTCAGATCGGCAACGTAGCGGCTGCCCGGCGTGCAGATGCGCGCCAGATCATTACGGGCCAGGTCTACCAGCATCAGGTGTTCCGACAGCTCTTTGTGGTCGGTGCGCATTTCCAGCTCGATGCGGCTGTCGAGATCCCGATCGAGAGAGCCGTCGGCGCGGCGGCCGCGCGGGCGGGTGCCGGCGATGGGATAGATTTCAATCTGGCGGCTGGCGGCATCGTATTTCAGGGAGCTTTCCGGCGAAGCGCCGAAGAGAGTGAAGTCATTATCCTGCATAAAGAACATGTACGGGCTGGGATTGCTTTTCTTCAGCACATCATAGGCCGCCAACGGTGACGGACAGGGCAGCGAGAAGCGGCGTGAAGGCACCACCTGGAAAATCTCACCGGCGCGGATCGCGCGCTGCAGCTTGCGCACCACCGAGCCATATTCGTCGTCGCTCTGGTCAACCTCGGTTTTCATCTGCGGCACTTCGGTCACCGGCAGCGCGGCCGGCGGCTCGTTCATCTGCTGGCTCAGCTGGGCAATGCGGCTGCTGAGGCGCTGTTTTTCCGCGGCAGAAGGCGCAAACAGGCTGGCCTGAATGCGGCTGGTACGGCGCTGGTGGTCGATAATCAGCAGCGTTTCCGCGAGGTAGAAGCAGTAGTCCGGGCAGGCGGTCTCATTGTCCAGCGGCGGTAAATCTTCGAATCCGGACACCAGGTCATAGGCAAACAGGCCGCCGAAAAACATCGCTTCGCGTTCGTCTTCCGGTACGTTGACCAGCGTCTGAAGCAGGCGGAAGGTATCGAACACCGACAGGGAACACAGGCGGGCGTCCTCATCCAGCAGCGCGCTGACGGTGGGGAAGCGCAGCATGCGGCTGTTTGGCTGTTTCTGGTTTTCAATGCCCGCCGGGAGAATCTCGTCGAGGCGCTCCATCAGTGACGCCCCGTTGTCAGAGAGGGCCTGAATGGTGACGGTGTCACCTAAGGCGGTAATGCGCAGCGCGCTGTCGACCAGCAGCAGGCTTTTTAAATTGTCTTTACTGTCAATGTCCGCCGACTCCAGCAGCAGAGTGGCGGGGCGCGCCCCGCACAGCTGGTGAAACAGCGCGGTGGGGTTCTCCCGATATATGGCATCGCAGGTCAGAAGTTCCAGGTTGGTTTTTTCTGTTTGCATCGTGTTTGTCGCCTTGTCCATGATTCTTTGCTCAAAAAAAAGCCCGCTCGGAGGCGGGCAGGGTATCTGATTGTCTTATGCAGACGCGATCGCTCAGCCCGTTAACAGGATGTGCGCCACCAGCCGTGCATGTTGATTGAGCGTGTTGTCATTGTCAGATACCTCGCGTTTGAACTTGCGTACTAGTTAACTGGTTCGTGGCCGCAAAGTCAATACTGATTTTCGAAATTGTTTAACAAACGCTATTATAGCCGGCGCGCTACCCTTCAGACCGATAAACGGAGCTATTTTGAGCGATCCTTCATTCGCGATAATTCACGACCTGCACAGCCATACCACCGCGTCCGATGGTCTGCTAACCCCCGAGGCGCTGGTGCATCGCGCGCTCGACAAACGCGTCGGTACGCTGGCGATTACCGATCACGACAGCGTTGCCGCTATTCCGGCGGCCCGCGCAGAAATTGCGCGCGCCGGGCTGGCGCTTAACCTTATTGCCGGAGTGGAAATTTCCACGCTGTGGGAAAACCATGAGATCCACATTGTCGGCCTCAATATTGATATCGACTGCCCGCAGATGACCGCGCTGCTCGAAGCGCAGCTCGCATGCCGCCAGCAGCGGGCGGCGCTGATAGCCGAGCGGCTGGAGAAAGCCAATATTCCGGGGGCCCTGGAAGGCGCGTTGCGGCTCGCGGACGGCGGGGCGGTGACCCGGGGCCACTTTGCCCGCTTCTTGATTGAGCAGGGGAAGGCCAACACGGTCGCTGACGTTTTTAAAAAGTACCTCGCCCGCGGGAAAACCGGTTATGTTCCTCCCCAGTGGTGTACAATAGAACAAGCTATTGATGTTATTCACCATTCGGGTGGCAAAGCCGTTATTGCCCATCCGGGACGCTATAATCTTTCTGCCAAGTGGCTAAAGCGGCTGCTGGCCTTTTTCAGCGAGTGCGGCGGTGATGCCATGGAGGTTGCCCAGTGCCAGCAGGCGCCTGACGAGCGCTCGCAGCTCGCGGCCTACGCGCAGCACTATAATCTGCTGGCGTCTCAGGGCTCTGACTTTCATCAGCCCTGCCCGTGGATCGAACTCGGGCGCAAACTCTGGCTGCCCGCCGGCGTAACGCCGGTATGGGAGAGCTGGGAGAAAGCGGCCCAGACCGTATAATGTGAGGGAAGTATGAGTCAGTTTTTCTATATTCATCCGGACAATCCGCAGGCGCGCCTGATTAATCAGGCCGTCGAGATCGTTCGCAAAGGCGGCGTTATTGTCTATCCGACGGACTCCGGCTACGCGCTGGGCTGCAAAATTGAAGATAAGGGCGCGATGGAGCGAATTTGCCGCATCCGCCACCTGCCGGACGGTCACAACTTCACCCTGATGTGCCGGGATCTTTCCGAGCTATCCACCTATGCCTATGTGGATAACGTGGCGTTTCGCCTGATGAAAAATAACACCCCGGGCAACTACACTTTTATTTTAAAAGGCACGAAAGAGGTGCCGCGTCGCCTGCTGCAGGAAAAGCGTAAAACTATCGGCATGCGCGTGCCGGCCAATCCGATTGCGCAGATGCTGCTGGAGACGCTGGGCGAGCCGATGCTCTCCACTTCGCTGATGCTGCCGGGCAACGATTTCACCGAATCCGATCCGGAAGAGATTAAAGACCGCCTCGAAAAGGTGGTGGATTTAATCATTCACGGCGGCTATCTCGGCCAGCAGCCAACCACCGTTATCGACCTGACCGAAGATGCCCCGGTGGTGCTGCGCGAAGGGGTTGGGGACGTGAAGCCGTTTTTGTAACGGCGGCGGCGTGGGCGTGGTGCCAGCACCACGCCTGCACCTTAAGGATGAAGTAACAAACCCTTTATCACCTTATCTACGCTCTTTTTGGGACCGCGGATGCCCAGCCCCACTAAATTTAGCTTCAGCGCATCTTCTTTGAGAAAAACCTCGCGGTTTCTGCGACGCGCCGCAGCGTCAGCCCGTTTTCGTCGTGCTTTTTCATCATTGCCTTAGCCGCAGTCGTTATTAACCTATTATTATGATGAATGCATTGAGCGTAAAGTAACCAGCCTGAGACAAGCTCTCAGCAGATGAATCATTTCATCCAAAATTCATGTAGACTGTGCGGCCACCTGAAACGCTGGCGGCTATTTTCGGCGGTCGCGCGGTGATGAATGATTAAGGTCGGTGAGATTATTTCTATAACTCATTGATTTAGCATGTATACCAGACGCCTGGGAAGGCGACACCTAAAGGAAGCTCCATG
>NZ_CAJYMB010000141.1 GCF_913775985.1 uncultured Pluralibacter sp.
CATCGGCGCCATGCAGCAGCTGCTGCAGATCTATCAATCTACCAGCGAGTGGCAGAAAGCTATCGACGTTGCCGAGCGTCTGGTCAAGCTTGGTAAAGAGAATCATCGTCTGGAAATCGCGCACTTCTGGTGCGAGCTGGCGCTGCAGCAAATGGGCAGCGGCGAAATGGACAAAGCGCTGGCGCTGTTGAAGAAGGGCGCTTCGGCTGACAGCAGCAGCGCGCGAGTTTCCATCATGATGGGCCGCGTATGGATGAATAAAGGCGATTATGCCAAAGCCGTTGAAAGCCTGCAGCGGGTTATCGATCAGGACCGCGATCTGGTCAGCGAAACCCTTGAAATGCTGCAAACCTGCTATCAGCAGCTCGGTAAAGATGCCGAGTGGGAGCATTTTTTACGCCGCGCCGTGGAAGAGAACACCGGCGCTACGGCAGAGCTGATGCTGGCGCAGCTGCTTGAGCAGAGCCAGGGCGTTGAAGTCGCGCAAACCTACATTACCCGCCAGCTGCAGCAGCACCCAACCATGCGGGTATTCCACAAGCTGATGGATTATCACCTGAGCGAAGCCGAAGAAGGGCGCGCGAAAGAGAGCCTGATGGTGCTTCGCGACATGGTGGGTGAACAGGTGCGCAGCAAGCCGCGCTATCGCTGCACCAAGTGCGGATTTACGGCCTACACGCTTTACTGGCATTGTCCGTCCTGCCGGGCCTGGTCAACGGTGAAGCCTATTCGCGGCCTTGATGGACAGTAATCTTTAAAAAAAGTCGCTAATTAGTTACAACATACTGTTATGGTTTTTTCTAATCGCAAACTTAACCCTCGTGCACGCCTCAGTCTGCAGGGCCGCTTTTAGTTTCATTCCGAAACATTTCCGCTGCAAAAATACAGTACAATCCCGTGCGGAGGTCGGGATGAGATCATACATATGCATTACTGTTCTGCTACTGGGCCTGGGTGCAAACCTGGCCAGCGGGGCAGAGATAGTGATAGATAGCGCCAGCGCCGCTCGCGTCGACAATATCATTGCTGAAAAAGTTGTTCCTTACGCCGGCGAACCCCACGGCGAAACTCTCGCTCGCGTATCGGCCGCGTTTCTCGGCACCCGCTACCAGGCCGGCACGCTCGCGGGCGGTCCGGCAACGCCTGAAGCGCTGGTAGTGAATTTCAACGGCGTCGACTGTTTTACTTTCGCGGACTATATCGAGGCGCTGAGCCGCAGCCGGGACCGCCAGAGCTTTATCAACAACCTTGCTCACATCCGCTATGTAAACGGCCGTGTGGACTATCTTAGCCGCCGACACTTCTTCTCCGACTGGTTTGCTACCGCACCCCGCAACGCACTGGACATTACTCCCACGCTTGGCGCCCGGTACCTCACGGTGCAAAAGCAGCTAAACATTAAGCCGGGTGGCGGCGTCTTTATCCCGGGTCTCCCGGTTCGCCCGCGCAGCATAAACTACATTCCCGGCAGGGCTGTGGATGCCGGGGTGCTCGAAAAACTCAAAGAAGGCGACTACGTCGGTATCTACTCTCCGCTCCCGGGGCTTGACGTCACCCATGTAGGCATAGTGGTGCGTCGCGGAGGGCAGGTCTGGTTCCGCGATGCCTCATCGACTATTTCGGAACGTAAGGTCATTGATTCGCCGTTCCTGGCTTATGTGCGATCCAAGCCGGGAATTGTGGTGCTGCGGGCGGAGTAAGCGGCTGAGGTAAACCTGTTCATTTCAGCACATCGCAGGTAGAATGCCGCCGTTTGCCATTTTTTCGCCGGTCTGGCCCCAACTAGAAGGTCTGAACATGACGTCCGAATCCCGAAATGTGACTTCCTCTCCCGTCGTCGTTGCGCTTGATTATCACGATCGCGACAGCGCGCTGGCTTTCGTTGACCGCATTGACCCGCGCGACTGCCGGCTGAAGGTGGGCAAAGAGATGTTCACCCTGTTTGGCCCGCAGTTTGTTCAGATGCTGCAGCAGCGCGGATTTGAAATTTTCCTCGACTTAAAATTCCACGATATCCCCAACACCACTGCCCGCGCGGTAGCGGCAGCGGCCGATCTTGGCGTGTGGATGGTCAATGTCCACGCCAGCGGGGGCGCGCGGATGATGACTGCAGCGCGCGAGGCGCTGCTGCCGTTCGGCAGCGATGCCCCTTTGCTGATCGCGGTGACGGTGCTGACCAGCATGGAAAGCGGCGATTTGCAGGATTTAGGCATCGTACTTTCTCCGGCTGATTACGCGCTGAAGCTCGCGGCGCTGACCCAGCGCTGCGGTCTGGACGGCGTGGTCTGTTCTGCGCAGGAAGCGGTTCGAATGAAGCAGGAGCGCGGGCAGGTTTTTAAGCTGGTCACCCCTGGCATTCGCCCGGCGGGCAGCGACGCAGGCGATCAGCGTCGCATCATGACGCCGCAGGACGCGCAGGCGGCGGGCGTTGATTATATGGTGATTGGTCGTCCGGTCACGCAGGCCGCCGACCCGGCGCAGGCGCTGCGCGATATTAATACCTCTCTGGCATAAGGAATGATGATGAGCGACTCCAACAGCCGGCTGGTGTATTCCACCGAAAGCGGGCGCATTGACGAACCCAAAGCGGCACCCGAGCGGCCTAAAGGCGACGGCGTGGTGCGCATTCAGCGCCAGACCAGCGGGCGCAAAGGGAAGGGCGTCTGCCTGATTAGCGGAATTGACGCTGATGATGCTGAACTTGCCAAAATCGCGGCAGAACTGAAAAAGAAGTGCGGCTGCGGCGGTGCGGTGAAAGATGGCATTATTGAGATTCAGGGTGACAAGCGGGATCTGATTAAGTCACTGCTTGAAGCAAAAGGCATGAAGGTGAAGCTGGCGGGCGGTTAAAACAGTAAGGGCCGCAGCAAGCTGCGGCCCTCGTTTAATACGGTTTTACTGTGAAAAATATTATTTACCGACCTGATGGCCAATGATCCCGCCGACGGCCGCGCCGCCCAGCGTTCCCAGCGTGCTGCCATCCGTTAAGATAGCCCCGCCAGCCGCACCCGCACCGGCCCCGAGAGCCGTATTGCGATCGCGCTTAGACCAGTGCCCACAGGCGCTCAGAGACATGGCTAAAGCTACAGCTAACACCGAAGCGGTCATTTTTTTACTTATTTTCATCATGGACTTCTCTCCTGAATACACTATTTCGGGACAGCACACTTAGTTTAGCTCAAGGCCTTATGCCATGTGTGTTTACCGAGGGAACTACGCAGGTATTGTTCAAATCACGTTGGTGATAATTACGTCCTGTCATATCGCTGTTAAGAAGTGTAAGACAACCCACACCGAGTGGGAGGTTAAAAACTCTTAATTAGCGGCTCAGAAGATTCTGGATATGTCTAAATGTACCTGATTGATTCAGAATGATAGCGGGCAGCCCCCGCAGTGCGGAGGCTATTCTCAGGGGCGGGGGACGATATTAACGCTGACGCCGGCTTGCTCAAGCTGGCTGCGGTTGTCTTCACTCAGCGCATCATCAGTAATAACCCGGCTGAATTTTTGTGATGGCGTCAGCGGGTAGGGATGCACGACGCCAAACTTGGTGCTGTCGCTCAACACTATCGCTTCGCAGGATTTTTCCAGCACCGCATTTACCACATCAGCGCGCATCATATCCCGGCTGGTAAAGCCCGTTGCCGGACGCCAGCCGTCGATACCGATAAATGCTTTGCTGAAGTGAACCTGCTGTATGAACTGGCGGGTCAGCGGCCCAACCATGCTCTCACTCTTTTTCTGATAAATCCCACCCAGTAAAATCACTTCGGCGGGCATCTCCTTGAGCAGGTGAGCAATGTAGCTGCTGACGGTGATGATAGTAACGTCCGGCTGCGCCGCCAGCACGCGGGCGAGCAGGGCGTTGCTGCTGCCGTTCTCAATGAACACGGTTTCGCCCGGGCTAACCAGCGTTGCGGCGAAAGCCGCCAGCTCGTTTTTGATCGCGAAATTGTTCATCATGCGCGTTTCAACATCTTCACTGTCGATAGGCACCGCAAACCCGTGGGTTCGGCGCAAAAAACTCTGTTTTTCCAGTAGATTAAGATCCTGACGGATCGTGACTTCGGACACGCCCGTCATGCGGGCGAGATCGACAACGCTCATGCGGCCTTTGTCGATCACCATTTGTAGAATTGACTGTTGTCGGGTATTCATATCAGCTTCGCGGCAAGGCCTATATTTCCCAGGGTGATTTAGGCTGCGCAGATTTATTATCCTGCGGGTCTGAAACGTTGGCCAGCAGTTCGGCCTTCAGAATTTCAAGATTTTTGATTGCCGACGGAGCATCTCCGCCGACCAGAATATCCAGTACCGTATCAATACGCTGGGCAAGCTGACGAGCGTCAAGGTTAGACATAGGTTATCCCGGAAGAAAAGTATTAAGAATCAATGATGCTAAAAATGTCAGCAAAAGAGAAGCGGAAATTACTTTCAGCCGTGCGGTAACACCCTAAAAGGATAAACGGGGGCAGATTATTCGCTGTTGCAGGATGAGAAGCATGCAGGAAGGAACCGGCGCGGAAGGATCCGCGCCGGTTTAGATCAGGCCTGGAAAGGTCGGGCGATAATACTGCGGGTCTCCATGCGCACTTCTGCGATGGTGACATCAATAATGTCGCTGACTTTATATACCGTTTCACCCTTAATCTGCACGGTGCCGTTTTCCTGGCTGCAGACCATTTCGTCACGCACGGCGTGAATAAACGGTGCCGGAATAAAGGCCACAGCGCCGTTGTCCACCAGGCGCACGCGCATGCCGCCGCGGCTTACGTCAACGATCTCGGCGCAGATCGGAAGAGCACACGTCTGAACTCCA
>NZ_CAJYMB010000142.1 GCF_913775985.1 uncultured Pluralibacter sp.
CCCACCAGGGAGTTAATCAGCATTTTGGTAGAGCCCGCCTTCAGCTGAGCTTTACCCGAGTCGAACAGCGACATGCTGTCGAGACGGATGGTTTCGGGCCCCCGGACAATTTTATTGATAACAGGCGCAGGCGGTGGCGGCGGTGCCCAGCCGTCAATGGCCGCGCGCAGCGGCGGAATAAGCCGCATGCCCTGATAAAGCCCCAACGTGTAGCGCATCGGCGCGCCTTCCCGCTGCCAGCGCTCGAGCAGCCCTTCATCACGCCGCAGCTGATTTTGCATCCGCAGCTTTGGCTCAGCGGGTGACCCCGGCAGCCGCTGATACAGCGCCAGGTGATCCCGAACGTTCTGAATCAGACGCTGGTTATTAATGTATGACGCCCCCATCGCCAGCAATAAAAACAGCCCCGTCAGCAGACCCGCCGTGCGCAAACGCAGCAGGGTGCGGCTCACGCCGTGCCGGTGCGGCAGGCGAGATAGCAGCAGGTCCGGCAGTGCCGGCGGACCCGCTACCGGCCTGACAGCAGGCGCAAGTGTCGTTATCCCGGCGACCTGCTGTTGCCAAAGATTGTCAGCCGAGCCCCGAACCGGCCCGCTGCAGACCGCAAGCATCTGCAATGGCAGCGCGGGCGTATCGTGGTGGCGCGTATTCATCACCGCCAGCACCTGCGGCTTTAACCAGCGAAAAAGCAGCTGCAGCCACAGGGCATTCTGCAGCCGCCCTTCACGCAGCAGCTCTGATGATTCTTCACACCAGCTCAGATACGATCCGGAGACGGTATCCTCTTCCTGCACCTGGATGCCTTCGTCACAGCCATCGAGGAAACACCAGCGGCGGGTCGGCACCTCGTCATTTTCCGGGGGATTGAGCCAGACGCATCCCCAGACGGGGGGAATGGCGGAAAAGGCGCGGCGTGACTGCGCAATGGCCCGCTGCCACTGGTGTAACTGGCTGGCAAAGCGCGATGCGTCCTGCCAGCGCTCGGGGACAATCGCCAGCATGACCGACACCTGGCCGGCAAGCGCGGGCCTGGAGGAAAAGAGCGATTCTGCGATGGGGCCGAGCTGTTCCGGCTCGCGCACCGGGATATACCATCCCTGCCGGGTTTCGCGGTAAAGACAATCGGAAGCGAAAACCGCCTCGCTGTCGCCGCACGCCAGCACCACTGCGCCCTCGAAATGCTCGGGCGGCAGCATCCGCTCGTCGTTGCTCCCGGCCATCGCGCCAGACTGGCGCCAGAGGTAGCCGCCGAGTCCGCCTGCCAAAAGCAGCGCTGCGATGCTCAAAAAAATCCGGCTTCCGCCGCCCAGCGGCCAGAACCCCAGGATAAGCCAGAGTGCCAGCACCAGCGCCAGCGCAACCGGATAGAGCCGTGTGAAATTGCGCATGGGTTATCCGCCTCCGGCGATGGCGGAAACCATTTGCTGAAGCGATGTGGAGAGCATGAACCAGACGACGGCCAGCAGTCCGATCCCCACTCCCCAGGAGAGCCAGTATGCCCGCCGGCCGCTGCGCAGCCGCCCCGCCCGCACCACGATCGGCGCGTCTTCCACCTGCGTGAAAGGCTTCACGCGCTGGTTCAGGTTGCGAACCACGTCCTCCCGCCGCTCGTCGGACTGCTGGCGATAGCGGCCGACAAATCCCAGCGCCAGCGCCCGGGAAAAGCAGGTCAGTACCGCCTCATCAGGGGAAGGTTCCTGCAATACGGTACGAATCCGTTCCCACAGCTCCTCACCGGCATTCAGCGTGTTGAAATAGCGCGCCTGGAGCGGGTTAGTAAGCCAGGTGCAGTAGCCATCGTCCTGCTTTTCCCGGTTAAGCACGCTCTCATCAAAAAGCGCACACAGGGTATACAGCAGATGATCGATACTGCCCTGCGGAACCTCCCGCTGCTCAAGCTGCTTGCGCCAGTCATCCAGCCAGTCGCAGGTCCGGCGATAGAGCGCTTTACCGTCCGCCACTTCCTGTCCGTTACGAAGCTGGCTGACCATCAGCCAGCCTGGCCAGAACAGCTCATCTATGTATGAACCTTTACTGTTTTTCATGAGCGCAATACCGCATAAAGTTCAAGCTGGACATCCCCCAGCGCTGCCGGGATGTAAAATGCACAGTTGCCGGCGTCCAGCATGGCCTGCGCCGCTGGCCCGCTGAGATCGAGCGCGAAATACTGGTTTTCGAGCCGCAGCGGGATCGCCGCCGGAACATGGTGCAGCGGTTTAAGCGCCACGCCGTTAAGCGCGACGTTAACCACGTCGGAAACATCTTCATCACTTCCGGCTTTACACAGCAGCGGGAACTGCGTCTGCAGCAGATGATTGGGAATGGACGAGCGCACGGAGAGATACAGGTCAGCACCCTCCCGCAGTCGGGCGTCGTGCAGCAGCCCTTTCCAGAACTGGCCGCTGTGGCGCAGTTCAATACTGATAACCCGGGAAGGCAGGCTGGCCTCAAGCAGCGTATCAAGTAAAGAGAGCAGCGGCGGAAACACCTGTTCCGTCGCATCGTGCCGATAAGCCGGAATATCGCCGGCGTCGCGATCCAGTGAAAATGTCAGCAGGCTACCGGCCAGCCTCACCAGCTCCCGATACAGCAGTTCCGGATGGCGATTAGGCGTCTGCAGCAGTTCAGCCAGCACCGGCTCTGCGCTGTTGAGGGCATTCAGCAGCCAGAAGAGTGATACGTCGGCAACGGCGAAATCCGCCAGACGCTCGTTGCTTTCGCGGCGCATCGCCATCAGACGCTGGCGTCTTGCCTGCAGGCGCTTCAGCAGATCCTCCAGTGCCTGCAACAGCGCCGGGCTCGCCGACAGCGCCAGCAGCGGCGGAATAAAGCCCGGATCGCGGTTCCACTGACCCTGAGCGTTACGTACCAGCCGGGCAACCGGACAGGTCAGCCAGGCCGCGTTCTGCTGGCTGGAAAGACGCAGCGTCAGGGCGTGCCGCAGAATAGCCAGCTCCCCCCGTTCGCTCCCTGCCAGCTCCTGCACCTGGACACGTTCGGCCTTCCAGCGGCGCGGACGCTCGCTGTCGCGCCCGTCGTCAAGATTGCCGCCGTTGGCGCTCATCAGCGGCAGCGCCAGCAGGATCTCGACAGGATCCTGCCCCGCGACGCCGGAAAGATCGCAGACCGGCGGCAAATTATCGGCAATGTCCGTGTCGACCAGCGTGCCGTCCTGGAAACGCACCACCAGGCGCGTTGCGTTCAGCCTCGACAGCGCCAGCCCTGCGTCATCAAACTCGGCACTGATAACGCCCCACGGATGCGCCAGGCCCATCCGCGCAACGGCTTCTGCGACGTAGGCATCCCAACGGGCCTGCTGCTGGAACTGCTGCGGGGCCAGAAAGGCCCCGTCCTCCCACAATGGACGATAAATTTTCATCCCTGTTATTCCCTCGCCTTACGACTTGGCCTTCGGCATCCGCGAAACCAGTGACAGGTTGACGTCCATCCCTTCCACCTGGAAGTGCGGCACCGCGAACAGCTTCACGCGGAAGAATCCCGGGTTGTCCTCGATGTCTTCCACCATCACCTTCGCGTCGCGCAGCGGATGTGACGCCTGCAGCGCGTCGCCCGGGTCGGTCATCTCCGTTACCAGGCTGCGCACCCAGGTGTTCAGCTCCAGCTCCAGCAGGCGCCGGTCCTTGGTTGAGCCGATGTTTTCTCGCTGGATGATTTTCAGGTAGTGCGCAATGCGCGACAGCAGGAAAATGTACGGCAGCCGCGCGTTGATGCGGCTGTTTGCCGTCGCCTCCGGGGTGTCGTACAGCGCCGCCTTCTGGGTCGAGTTCGCCGAGAAGAAGCACGCGTAGTCCCGGTTCTTGTAGTACGACAGCGGGATGAAGCCCAGGTTGGCGAATTCGAACTCGCGGGTCTCCGGTATCATCACCTCGCTCGGGATTTTCACCTGGTTGCCGGTGCCGAGGTCGTACAGGTGAATCGACAGGTCCTGCACCGCACCGCCCGCCTGCGGGCCGCGTATCTGCACGCACCAGCCGTTGTT
>NZ_CAJYMB010000143.1 GCF_913775985.1 uncultured Pluralibacter sp.
TGTTATCAGCGAGCGCGGGCGGGCGATGGGCTGATGCTTGCTCTCCGGCGCGTTGTGCAGATTTTGATAATCGTAATCAAACGGCTCGTAGTAATCTTCGATGCCCGGCAGATGCGGGTTAGCAAAGATTTTACCGAGCAGCAGCGCCTTGTTACCCATGCGCGGCTGCAGCTTGCCGTTGATTTTGCGGATCCAGCCACCCTTCCATTTTTCCTGGTTTTCCCAGTCGAGCGGGAAACCCTGGCCGGGCTTGGTTTCAACGTTGTTAAACCACGCGTACTCGACCCCTTCACGGCTGGTCCAGACGTTCTTACAGGTGACCGAGCAGGTATGACAGCCGATGCACTTATCGAGATTCAGCACCATGCCGACTTGTGAACGAATTTTCATTTTACGCTCTCCTGTACCTGGTCATTACCTTCACCGTCTAACCAGTTAATGTTTTTCATCTTACGCACTACAACAAACTCATCGCGGTTGGAGCCTACGGTGCCGTAGTAGTTAAAGCCGTACGCCAGCTGGGCATAGCCGCCAATCATGTGGGTCGGTTTCGGGCTGATACGGGTTACCGAGTTATGGATACCGCCACGCTGGCCGGTAATTTCCGAACCCGGCAGGTTCACGATGCGCTCCTGGGCGTGATACATCATTGTCATGCCTTCAGGCACGCGCTGGCTAACCACCGCACGCGCGGTCAGCGCGCCGTTGCTGTTGAACACTTCGATCCAGTCGTTGTCTTCAATACCCAGCTCTTTTGCATCGATCTCACTCATCCAGACAATCGGGCCGCCGCGTGACAGGGTCAGCATCAGCAGGTTATCGCTGTAAGTAGAGTGGATCCCCCACTTCTGGTGCGGCGTCAGGAAGTTCAGCGCCTTCTCAGGATTGCCGTTGGATTTTTTGCCCATCACCGCTTTCACCGTGCGGGTGTCGATAGGCGGGCGGTACACCAGCAGGCTTTCGCCGAAGTCGCGCATCCACTGATGATCCTGATACAGCTGTTGGCGACCGGAGAGCGTGCGCCACGGGATCAGCTCGTGAACGTTGGTGTAACCTGCGTTGTAAGAAACGTGCTCATCTTCAAGCCCAGACCAGGTCGGGCTGGAGATGATTTTGCGCGGCTGCGCCTGAATATCGCGGAAGCGAATTTTCTCGTCTTCTTTATTCAGCGCCAGGTGGCGGTGATCGAGGCCGGTTGCTTTACCCTGCGCTTCCCAGGCCTTAACAGCGACCTGGCCGTTGGTTTCCGGCGCCAGGGTGAGGATCATTTCAGCCGCATCAATAGCGGTGTTGAGCATCGGCTGCCCTTTCGCCGGGCCGTCCGCTTTGACGTAGTTCAGCTTGCGCAGCAAGTCGACTTCACTCTGGGTATTCCAGGAGATGCCTTTGCCGCCGTTGCCCAGTTTTTCCAGCAGCGGACCGATAGAGGTAAAGCGCTCGTAGGTAGCCGGGTAATCGCGTTCAACCACCATGATGTGCGGCGCAGTTTTACCCGGGATCAGATCGCACTCACCTTTTTTCCAGTCTTTAACATCAAGCGGCTGCGCCATTTCAGCCGGGGAGTCGTGCTGAATCGGCAGCGTCACCACATCGGTTTCCTGACCCAGGTGGCCGACGCACACCTCGGAGAACTTTTTGGCGATCCCTTTATAGATCTCCCAGTCGCTCTTCGATTCCCAGGCAGGATCCACGGCGGCAGACAGCGGATGAATGAACGGGTGCATGTCCGACGTGTTCATGTCGTCTTTTTCGTACCAGGTCGCGGTTGGCAGTACGATGTCCGAATAGAGGCAGGTGCTGGACAGGCGGAAGTCGAGGGTGACCACTAGATCCAGCTTGCCGTCGAGGCCGTTATCGCGCCACTCAACTTCTTCCGGCTTCACGCCGCCCTGCTGGCCGAGATCCATCCCCTGAATACCGTGCTCGGTGCCGAGCAGGTACTTAAGCATGTACTCGTGACCTTTACCGGAGGAGCCCAGCAGGTTAGAGCGCCAGATAAACAGGTTACGCGGATGGTTTTTACCGTTTTCCGGATGCTCCGCCGCAAAGTGCATTGAGCCTTCTTTCAGCGATTTAACGGTGTAATCCACCGGGCTCAGCCCCGCTTTCGCTGCGTCTGCAGCAATGGTCAGCGGGTTTGTACCCAGCTGCGGCGCGGATGGCAGCCAGCCCATGCGCTCTGCGCGAACGTTGAAATCAATCAGGCTGCCGGTGTAGCGTGACTTATCCGCCAGCGGCGACAGCATCTCCTGTGCACTGAGGGATTCGTAACGCCACTGGCTGGAGTGGTTGTAAAAATAAGAGGTGCTGTTCATGTGGCGCGGCGGACGCGTCCAGTCGAGAC
>NZ_CAJYMB010000144.1 GCF_913775985.1 uncultured Pluralibacter sp.
TACGCTTTCCTCCTTCAGAGTCAAACACTTTTTTCAGCGTTTTTCTCCGGCGGGGTGAATCGCTTCACGCCCTGCTGAGCCGCCTGCGTTGCCGCTTTGCCGTCTCAGTGGTGGCGCATTATAGGGATCCGGATTTTTTGCACAACCCCTTTTTTCGATCTTTTTTATCGACTGGCGAGTTTTCACTCTTTTCGCTGCGATCGCGAGCGATCCGCGCAAAAATCAGCTTGTTTACCCGCACCGGAAGCCGCAGGCTAGCGGGAAACATCAGAAAAGGAGAAATAGAATGTCTGTAGCCCTGCGCCCTTATAAGCAACATATTCCCCACACCGGTGAGCGCGTGATGGTGGATAGCAGCAGCGTGGTCGTTGGCGAAGTCGAGCTGGCTGATGATGTCAGCATCTGGCCACTGGTAGCAATTCGCGGTGACGTGAATAAAGTGGTGATTGGTAAACGCAGCAATATCCAGGATGGCAGCGTGCTGCACGTTACGCATAAATCCAGCAGTAATCCCGATGGCTTTCCATTGATCATCGGTGAAGACGTAACGGTGGGCCATAAAGCAATGCTGCATGGCTGCACCATTGGCAACCGCGTACTGGTGGGTATGGGCTCGATCCTGCTGGATGGTGCGATCGTCGAAGATGAGGTGATGATTGGCGCCGGCAGCCTGGTGCCACCCGGTAAACGCCTGCAAAGCGGCTATCTCTATTTAGGCAGCCCGGTGAAGCAGATCAGACCACTAAGCGAAGCGGAAATAGCCGGACTGCTTTACTCCGCCAGCAATTATGTCGGCTGGAAAGATGAATATCTGGCTCAGGGCAGCCACAGCCAGCCCTGATCGTCGGCCTGTTCCGCCCGGAGCAACTGCTCGGCCTCTTCCTCCAGATCCCAGCGATGCGCGCTAAACAGCGCCATCGCCTCTCCGGCACCAAAACGCTGCTGCAGCGCCGGCAGCGATATTGCGCAGGTCAGTCCCATACCATTCACTAATACCGGGAACAGCACCGCCTGCCGGACTGCGTCCCAGCTTTCCCGATCGGGAAACTGGATAGCCTGGTTCATGCCTGCATCGCCTGTTTAAGTTGATCGATGACCGGCGCGATCTCCGGCATAACACCATGCCACAGCTGAAACGCATGCGCCGCCTGGCCCACCAGCATGCCAAGTCCATCCGCCAGCTGCTGTGTGCCGTGCTGCTGGCACCACGCCAGAAATGGCGTCAGCCCCTGCTGATAAAACATGTCGTAACAGCGCACCTGCGCATCAATCAGCGTAACCGGCAGCGGCGGCACGTCGCCCGCTACGCCGCTGGAGGTGGCATTGATGATCAGATCAAAACGTTCGCCGGCCAGTTGATCAAAACTCATCGCCTGGATCGCCCCACTGTGCTGGAAAAGCTCAGCCAGCTGTTGCGCGCGTTCTGCCGTGCGGTTAACTACCACCAGCGCGCAGCCCGTCGAGAGCAGCGGCAGGATCACCCCACGCGCCGCTCCGCCCGCACCCACCAGCAGAATGCGATCGCCCGGCCGGATCAGCAGCAGCCGTTGCAGATCGCTCAGCAGGCCGATGCCGTCCGTGTTATCACCCAGAATCGAACCATCGGCTCTCTTCTTTAAGGTATTTACCGCGCCGGATAATGCCGCGCGCTCGCTGAGCTCATCCGCGAATTCCCATGCCTGCTGTTTAAACGGCAGCGTAACATTGGCGCCTTTGCCACCGGCCGCAAAAAACGCCTCTATCGCCTGCGGGAACCCTTCCAGCGGTGCGCAGATGCGTCCGTAAGGATGTTCAATACCGGTCTGCTCAGCAAAAGCGGCGTGAATAAACGGAGATTTGCTGTGGGCGATGGGATGACCAAAAACGGCAAACTTTTCCATAATCAGCCCTGACGAATGAGTTCACCGCTGATGGCATCGCGGATTTCAGAAGGATTCAGGCGACCGCCGGTGGCCGCCTGCAATACCGGAAACTGCGAGCCAAACTGCTCTGCCACTTCGGCGGCGCTGCGGCACGGCGGCTGACCGGTTAAATTCGCGCTGGTCGAGACCAGCGGCTTGCCAAATCCGCGACACAGCGCCTGAACCTGCGGATGATCGCTGACGCGAATCGCCAGCGAATCAAAGCGGCCGGTTAACCAGCGCGGCGTATGCGGCGAAGCAGGCACCACATAGGTGACCGGACCCGGCCAGCTGGCAAACATACGTTCGCGCTGCAGCACGGTGAGTTCGCGATCGGCAATATAAGGCTCGAGCTGCGCATAATCAGCGGCGATCAGGATCAGACCCTTTTCTACCGGGCGCTGTTTCAGTGCCAGCAGGGCCATCACCGCGCTTTCGCTGTCCGGATCGCAGCCAAGGCCGAATACGGCTTCGGTAGGGTAAGCAATCACTTGCTGTTGCTGAAGTTGTTCGATGCAGAAGTCGAGGCTTCCGGGTGCATGCTGGCTCTGGTTCATGATCACTCTTCATCCTGGGCGATGGGCTTGCCGCAGCGTTTGCTGGCGCAGAAGCGCTTCATGCCCTGTGCGGTTTTCTTTTCTATTAATAACGGGAACTGGCAATGGGGGCAGACACCTTCCAGCGGCGTGGCGTTGATCGCGAACTGGCAGTCGGGATAACGATCGCAGGCATGGAAGGTTTTGCCATAGCGTGAACGGCGCTGCACCAGCTTGCCGCTGGCGCACTGCGGGCAGGCAATTGCGGTTTCGTCCGGCTTATCGATGGTTTCCGTGTAATCACACTCCGGATAGTGGCTACAGCCGACAAACATGCCGAATCGCCCCTGGCGCAGCACTTTGTCCGCACCACACTGCGGGCAGGCATGGCCTTCCAGCACTTTGACAATATGGCCATCACCCTGACTTTTCAGCGGGCGGATATAGTCGCAGGTTGGATAATTCACACAGCCGAGAAAAGGCCCGTGTTTGCCGGCACGTATCACTAATTCTGCCCCGCAGGCGGGGCAGGGATCGTGTTTACGCACGGTAAATAGTGCTGGTTTACTCATATTACCGAATGCATTAATCGCAAATTAATGCAGCATACCTTCATTGACGTCGAATAACAGTTCTTCCATCTGCTGATAGGCATTTTCACAGCCGGGGATGTTAAATAGCACCATCAGCACCACCCATTTGAGATCTTCCAGATCGAATTCCAGCGTATCAAGCGCCATAACCCGTTCGATGACCATTTCGCGCGTTTCCATATTCAGCACCTGGATTTGCTCCAGGAACAGAATAAAACCACGACACTCGGCATCTAAACGCTGGCTCTCTTCTTCCGTGTAGATTCGCATGGAGAGCGGATCGTTAGCCAGCAACACTGGCGCGACCAGGCCATCCTGATAATCCGCTAACCGCTCAAGCCAATTCAACGCATTATAGATATCTTCGCGATGAAAACCGGCATCGGTTAAGTCATCGGTCAATTTATCCTGGTCAACGCGCATTTCAGCCTCGTTGTGGATATACGTCTCAAACAAGTACATAAGTACGTCGAACATGGCATGCCCTCCTCAATCGGACATAGCCGCCGGGTACAGCTGCGATCCATCCTGCTAACTCCAGCTCCAGCAATTGCGCTGCGATAACTGGCACAGGTTGGCCGGCACGTTCAGCGACGACGTCAACAGGTGTAACCTCATCACCTACGTTAGCCAACACGCTGGGAAATGGCAATGGCACATCATCACTGAGTTGTGAATATATTGTTTCTGAGATGCTGGCCGGCAACCATTGCAGGGCAGAATGCAAATCCTCAAGGATATTGTTGGGATGCGCCACCAGCAGCGCCCCCTGCTGAATCAGCCAGTGCGTGCCTTCACAGCCAGGGTTACCCAGTGCGCCAGGCAGCGCATACACGTTACGGTTTTGTTCCAGCGCATAGCGCGCCGTTACCAGCGAGCCACTCTTCAGCGACGCTTCAACCACCAGCACGCCATGACTCAGGCCGCTGATAATACGATTACGCCGCGGGAAATTTACCGCATGGGGCGCCATCGACAGCGGCAGTTCTGAAACCAGCGCGCCGCCGCTGGCGATGATCTCCTGTGCCAGCGGCTGATGGCTTTTCGGATAGAGATGATTCAGCCCGCTGCCCAGCACGGCCAGAGTTTTGCCCTGCACTTCCAGCGCGGCACGATGCGCCACGCCATCAATACCGCGCGCCAGCCCGCTGGTGATGGTCAAACCGCTTAGCGCCAGCTGCTGGGTAAACCAGCTGCCCCATTCTCTGCCATACGGCGAACAGTGACGACTGCCGACCACCGCCAGTTGCGGTGTCGCGAGTGCAGAGAGGTCACCCGCTATATAAAGGGCAGCCGGATAGCGGCTGATTTCCCGCAAACGGGCGGGATAATGTGCATCGGTGCAGGCAATCAGATGATGTTGCGCCTGTTGCAGCCAGCGCTGCGTTTTTTCCAGCTGGCGTGGACAGAGGGCGAGAAACTGCTGCCGCTGCGTGTCGTCCAGCCCGTGCTGCTGCAGCCACGCGTCGTCAATGTGGCTGGCGGCCAGAAGCGCCATGATGAACTGACGGGCGCGCTCACCGCTTAAACCCCAGACGTAAGTCAGCCTGATAATCCTTTCACTGCGTTCCATGCTGCGCTCCCTGTCAGCCGTGCTCTGATGCGGCACAATGCTGTCAATCAGGCCCCAAAAAGTCTACAATATGAGGCAGTAATCTTTTCTTTAACGCATACAGATCTGGATATTTATGTCAGTTTTGCAGGTATTACATTTCCCTGACGATCGCCTTCGCAAAATTGCTGCACCCGTTGCGGCTGTGAATGCTGACGTTCAGCGTATTGTCGACGATATGTTTGAGACCATGTACGCCGAAGAAGGCATTGGTCTGGCGGCGACGCAGGTGGATATTCACCAGCGCATCATCGTGATTGATGTTTCTGAAAGCCGCGAAGAGCGCCTGGTGCTGATTAACCCGGAGCTGCTGGAAAAAAGCGGCGAAACCGGTATCGAAGAGGGTTGCCTGTCGATCCCGGAACAGCGGGCGTTTGTGCCGCGTGCCGAGCGGGTCAAAGTGCGCGCGCTGGATCGCGACGGTAACAGCTTCGAGCTGGAAACCGACGGTCTGCTGGCGATCTGCATTCAGCATGAGATCGACCATCTCGACGGTAAACTGTTTATTGATTATCTGTCGCCGCTGAAGCGTCAGCGTATTAAACAGAAACTGGAAAAACTGGCCCGCCAGAATGCGCGCGCATCCTGATAGCGAACAGAAGGTTGAACTGTGTCTGCACCGTTAAAAATCATCTTTGCCGGTACTCCTGACTTCGCAGCGCGTCATCTCGACGCGCTGCTTGCTTCTGAGCATCAGGTGGTTGGCGTCTTTACTCAGCCCGACCGCCCTGCCGGACGTGGCAATAAACTCACGCCGGGCCCGGTAAAAGTGCTGGCTCAGGCGCATGATATCCCCGTGTTTCAGCCAAAGTCCCTGAAGCCGGAAGAGAATCAGCAGCTGGTTGCCGGACTGCAGGCTGATGTGATGGTGGTCGTCGCTTATGGTCTGATCCTGCCTCAGGCGGTGCTGACGATGCCGCGCCTTGGCTGCATCAACGTACACGGCTCGCTGCTGCCGCGCTGGCGCGGTGCGGCGCCGATTCAGCGCTCACTGTGGGCCGGCGATAACGAAACCGGTGTGACCATCATGCAGATGGACGTGGGTCTGGATACCGGCGATATGCTGCACAAAATAACCTGCCCGATTAATGCCGACGATACCAGCGCATCGCTGTACGACAAGCTGGCGCAGCTGGGCCCGCAGGGGATGCTGACCACGCTCAGTCTGCTGGCCGCCGGCAGCGCGCAGTCCGAAGTGCAGGATGAGACCCTGGTAACTTACGCGGAAAAGCTCAGCAAAGAAGAGGCACGTCTTGACTGGTCGCTCTCCGCTGTTCAGCTGGAACGGTGCATTCGCGCCTTCAATCCGTGGCCGGTGAGTTATTTCCTCATTGACGATCAGCCGGTCAAAGTCTGGCAGGCCAGCGTATTACCGCACCGCAGCGCCCAGCCGGGAGAAATTCTGCAGGCGGACAAACACGGCATCCAGATTGCTACCGTCGACGGCGTGCTGAATCTGCTCTCACTGCAGCCTGCCGGCAAAAAAGCCATGGCGGCGCAGGATCTGCTCAATTCGCGTCGTGAATGGTTTACACCCGGCACCGTTCTGGCCTGATTCTCCAGCCCGGTCTCCGCCGGGCTTTTTGTTTGATGAATGAATATGAAAAAAGCGACCAACCTGCGCAGCTTTGCCGCGCAACTAATTGAACGCGTGGTGGATAAAGGGGAATCGCTGAGCGCGATTCTGCCCGCTGCGCAAAAAACGCTGGCAAACAACGATGGCGCGCTGCTGCAGGAGTTGTGTTTTGGCGTGACGCGCACGCTGCCGCAGCTGGAAGCGTTGATTAATAAGCTGATGGCGCGGCCGTTAACCGGCAAACAGCGCGTGCTGCACTATCTGATCATGGTGGGCCTGTATCAGCTGCTGTATACCCGCGTTCCGCCGCACGCCGCGCTGGCCGAAACCGTAGCCGGGGCTGAAGCACTGAAGCGGGCAAATCTGAAAGGCTTGCTTAACGGCGTGCTGCGTCAGTTCCAGCGCCAGCAGGACGCACTGCTGGCGGAGGTCAATCAGGGCCCGCAGCGCTACTGGCATCCGGGCTGGCTGCTGAAACGGCTGCAGACCGCGTGGCCGGAGCAGTGGCAGCAGATTGTGGAAGCCAACAATCAGCGACCGCCAATGTGGCTGCGCGTGAATCGTCAGCATCACAGCCGTGACGCCTGGCTGGCGCTATTAACCCAGCAGAATCAAAATGCGTTTAGTGCTGACGCGCCGGATGCGCTGCGTCTTGAAGCACCGGCTCCGGTCAGTCAGCTGCCAGGCTTTGAGCAGGGCTGGGTGACGGTGCAGGATCTCTCTGCTCAGCGTTGTGCCCTGCTGCTGGCGCCGGAAAACGGCGAAACCATTCTCGACCTGTGCGCTGCGCCCGGCGGCAAAACCACCCATATTCTCGAAATTGCGCCGCAGGCCCGCGTGATGGCGGTGGATATCGATGCGCAGCGCCTGTCGCGCGTGACGGAAAACCTGCAGCGTCTGGGGATGCAGGCTGACGTGCGTCAGGGCGATGGCCGCACGCCAGCGGCCTGGTGCGGCGAGCAGCAATTCGACCGCATCCTGCTGGATGCGCCCTGCTCGGCCACCGGCGTTATTCGACGCCATCCGGATATCAAATGGCTACGCCGCGATCGCGATATCGACGAACTCGCCGCGCTACAGCGTGAGATTCTGGCGGCCATCTGGCCACGCCTGAAATCGGGCGGTACGCTGCTTTATGCCACCTGCTCAGTGCTGCCGCAGGAGAACCAGCAGCAGATCGATGCTTTCCTCGCGACGCATGACGATGCGGTGCCGCAGGCACTGCCACAGGGGCAACTTAACGGCTGGCAGGTTTTCCCTGCCATCGATGGCGGCGACGGTTTCTTCTACGCTAAGCTGATGAAAAAATAGTGCAGCGCACAGTGACAAGAGCAACGTATCCATGAAAATTATTATCCTCGGCGCCGGCCAGGTGGGCGGCACGCTCGCCGAAAACCTGGTGGGCGAAAACAATGACATCACCGTGGTTGATAGCGATCCCTCACGCTTACGCGTGCTGCAGGATAAGTTTGACCTGCGCGTGGTGCAGGGCCATGGTTCGCACCCGCGCGTGTTGCGTGAAGCCGGCGCCGAAGATGCGGATATGCTGGTGGCGGTCACCAGTTCTGACGAAACCAACATGATTGCCTGTCAGATTGCTTACTCGCTGTTTAACACGCCAAACCGCATTGCCCGTATCCGCGCCGCCGATTATCTGCGCGATGCGGAAAAGCTGTTTGTGCCGGAAGCGGTGCCCATCGACCATTTGATCTCGCCCGAGCAGCTGGTGATCGACAACATCTATCGGCTGATTCAGTACCCTGGCGCGCTGCAGGTGGTGAATTTTGCCGAGGGCAAAGTCAGCCTGGCAGTGGTCAAAGCCTATTACGGTGGACCGCTGGTGGGCAATCCACTGTCGATCCTGCGTGAACACATGCCGCATATCGATACCCGCGTAGCCGCCATTTTCCGTCAGGATCGCCCGATCCGCCCGCAGGGATCGACGATCGTCGAAGCTGGCGATGAAGTGTTTTTTATTGCCGCCAGTCAGCATATTCGTGCGGTGATGAGCGAGATGCAGCGGCTCGAAAAGCCCTATAAACGCATTATGCTGGTCGGCGGCGGTAATATCGGCTTTGGCCTGGCGCAGCGGCTTGAGAAGCAGTACAGCGTTAAACTGATTGAACGTAATCAGCAGCGCGCAGCTGAACTGGCTGAACATCTGCAGGATACCATCGTGTTCTATGGCGATGCCTCGGATCAGGAATTGCTGGCAGAAGAGCATGTCGATCAGGTCGATCTGTTTATCGCCGTCACCAACGACGATGAAGCCAATATCATGTCAGCGATGCTGGCCAAAAAGATGGGCGCGAAAAAGGTAATGGTGCTGATCCAGCGTCGCGCCTATGTCGATCTGGTGCAGGGCAGCGTGATCGATATTGCGATCTCACCGCAGCAGGCCACGATTTCTGCGCTGCTTGGCCACGTGCGCAAAGCCGATATTGTCGGCGTCTCTTCACTGCGCCGCGGTATTGCAGAAGCCATCGAGGCCATTGCCCACGGTGATGAAACCACTTCGCGCGTGGTCGGCCGCCTGATTGAAGATATTAAACTGCCGCCGGGCACCATTATCGGCGCGGTGGTGCGTGGTGATGACGTGATCATCGCCAATGATAATGTGCGTATTGAGCAAGGCGACCACGTGATCATGTTCCTCACCGACAAAAAGTTTGTGCCGGACGTTGAGCGTCTGTTCCAGCCGAGCCCGTTCTTCCTGTAACGCGTTGTGATTGGGCTGCAGTGAGAGTGGTGTTTAATCCATTGTTATAATGGCAATTACACGAAGGTTTGTTAGACTTTAGCCATTGGCCAAGGCAAGGAGATAACAATGAGTTTATTCAAAGAGTTTCGTGATTTTGCGATGCGTGGCAACGTGGTGGACCTGGCGGTCGGTGTGATCATCGGTGCTGCGTTCGGTAAGATCGTATCGTCACTGGTTGCGAACATCATTATGCCACCGCTCGGTTTACTGATTGGCGGCGTCGACTTTAAGCAGTTTAAATGGGTACTCAAGCCAGCAGAAGGCGATATCCCCGCGGTGGTGATGGAATACGGTAACTTTATTCAGACGGTATTTGATTTCATCATCGTGGCGTTTGCTATCTTCATTGCCATCAAAGTAATGAATAAACTGTATAAAAAGAAAGAAGTGGAAAAACCAGCGCCTAAACCGACCAATGAAGAAGTGCTGCTGACCGAGATTCGCGACCTGCTTAAGCAACAAAATAATAAAGTGTGATAAATAAAAGCCGCCCGTTTCAGGCGGCTTTTTTGTCACTAAAGCAGAAGGCCAGAGGTAAACACTGTTGCTTACCGCTGGCCTCCTGATTCGCTCCCTTCGCGTGTTTATCTTTACGCCGGTAGCTGCCTTTCCCCTTCTGATTGCGCTCAACTCGCTGGCGATACAGCGGATCGTGTAACAGGGCTTCCAGGGCGTTATCGTTAATTTTGCCTTTTCGATGCTGATAGTGACTCATATCGTCCTCCGGTTAGTGATGGCGCAACTATAGTCCCTGTGCGCCAGAATTCAATCCTTGCTACAACAAATTTCAGGATGCGGATCTTCACCGGTTTCCAGTGCCTCGAGGATCGAACAGCAGGCGCTACTGTGGCGGTCGCCACAGCAGGTTTCCGCCAGCCGTTGCAGTGAGCGCTGAATGGTTTGCAGTTCGCCAATCATACTGTTCACCTCATCCAGCCGTTTCGCCACGATCGCTTTTGACTCTTCACAGGTATGATGCTCTGGATCGATGCGGATCGACAGCAGGTCGCGGATCGATTCCAGGCTGAAACCAAGCTGCCGGCCGTAACGGATAAAACGCAGGCGCTGCAGATCGTTATCGCTGTACAGGCGGAAGCCACCCTCGGTGCGTACCTCATGATCCATCATCTGCTGCTTTTCATAAAAGCGAATGGTGTCCGGCGTCACGTCCGCCAGTTTTGCCAGCTGGCCAATGCGATACATATTATTTCTCCTGCTGTAGCCGCTGACCGATCGCCGGGCGGTATTCGCCACGCAGAAAATCGGTGCTCATGCCGGCCTGCTGCAGCTTCATTTCCAGCAATGTCAGCCGTTTGGCCAGTTCGCGCGCCTCGCTGTCATCAGGATCGAGTTCGCGAAGCAGATCGCTCAGTGCCAGTGCGTCGCGGCGCATCTCCAGTTCCGGTGGGAGATAACCGGCGTTTTTCAGCAGTCGCCAGGCACTGCGCAATTCCGCCGGCACACCACTGTCATCGTCCAGCGTGAGCGGCGCACCTTCACCAGGCAGATTGCTCAGCTCGCCCTTTTCCTGAGCGGCGCGGATGTGTTGCTCAGCCAGCTGATCGATAAGCCACATAGAAACCTCCTGCAGGCATGTCTGCCAACAGCATAGCGAATGGAGGGGAAATGGGAAGAAATGACAGGCAATAAAAAACCCGCCGAAGCGGGTTTTTTACGTTACTGCAAATTACTCTGCAGCAGCTTCTGCTTGAGCTTCTGGACGATCAACCAGCTCGATGTATGCCATCGGAGCGTTGTCACCAGCACGGAAGCCACACTTCAGAATGCGAGTGTAACCACCGGCACGGCTCGCGAAACGCGGGCCCAGCTCGTTAAACAGTTTTGCCACGATCTCGTTATCACGAGTACGGGCGAATGCCAGACGACGATTAGCTACGCTGTCGGTCTTGGCAAGAGTAATCAGCGGCTCAACTACGCGACGCAGCTCTTTGGCTTTCGGCAGAGTCGTCTTAATGATCTCATGACGAACCAGAGAACCAGCCATGTTGCGGAACATAGCCTGACGATGGCTGCTGTTGCGGTTCAGTTGACGACCACTCTTACGATGGCGCATGACCTTATCCTTCTCAGTGAAACCTTAACCTGCGATCCGGTTATTCATCAGCAATGCTTGCCGGTGGCCAGTTTTCCAGGCGCATGCCCAGAGACAGACCACGTGATGCGAGCACGTCTTTAATCTCGGTAAGAGATTTTTTACCCAGGTTAGGCGTTTTAAGCAGCTCAACCTCGGTACGCTGTACCAGATCACCGATGTAGTGGATAGCTTCTGCCTTGAGGCAGTTAGCAGAGCGGACAGTCAATTCCAGATCGTCAACAGGGCGCAGCAGGATCGGATCGAATTCTGGTTTCTCTTCTTTGACTTCCGGCTGACGTACATCACGTAAGTCAACGAAAGCTTCCAGTTGTTCTGCCAGGATGGTTGCCGCACGACGAATCGCCTCTTCAGGATCGATTGTGCCGTTGGTTTCCATTTCGATGACCAGCTTGTCCAGGTCGGTGCGCTGTTCTACACGCGCTGCTTCAACATTGTAGGCGATACGGTCTACAGGGCTGTAGCAAGCGTCAACCAACAGACGGCCGATTGGGCGCTCATCTTCTTCCGAATGAATTCGGGCAGAAGCCGGCACATAACCACGACCACGCTGAACTTTGATACGCATGCTAATAGACGCGTTTTCATCGGTCAGATGGCAGATCACATGCTGCGGCTTGACGATTTCGACATCACCGTCGTGGGTAATGTCGGCTGCAGTCACAGGGCCAATGCCAGATTTATTCAGAGTGAGGATGACTTCATCTTTACCCTGAACTCTTACCGCCAGCCCTTTCAGATTGAGCAGGATTTCCAGGATATCTTCCTGTACGCCCTCTTTGGTGGAGTACTCGTGCAGCACGCCATCAATCTCAACCTCGGTCACCGCGCAACCCGGCATGGAAGAAAGCAGAATACGGCGCAGTGCGTTACCAAGAGTATGGCCAAAGCCACGCTCTAACGGCTCAAGGGTCACCTTGGCGTGCGTCGAACTCACTTGCTCGATATCTACCAGGCGCGGTTTTAGAAACTCTGTCACAGAACCCTGCATTGTGTCCTCTCTTTGGTACTAAGCTTTACTTAGAGTAAAGCTCGACGATCAGGTGTTCGTTAATGTCCGCAGACAGATCGGTACGCTCAGGAATACGCTTGAACACACCTTCCATCTTAGTCGCATCAACTTCCAGCCAGGTTGGCTTTTCACGCTGCTCAGCCAGCTCCAGAGCGGCCTTCACGCGAGATTGCTTTTTGGCTTTCTCACGGATGCTTACGACATCATTCGGAGATACCTGATAAGAAGCGATGTTAACAACGCGACCGTTTACCATTACAGATTTGTGGCTAACCAGCTGACGTGCTTCTGCACGAGTGGCACCAAAGCCCATACGGTAAACTACGTTATCCAGACGACCTTCCAGCAGAGCTAACAGGTTTTCACCGGTGTTGCCTTTCAGACGCGCTGCTTCTTTATAGTAGTTACGGAACTGACGCTCCAGCACGCCGTAGATACGACGAACTTTTTGCTTTTCACGTAACTGGCCGCCGTAATCAGACAGACGCGGTTTACGCGCACCATGCTGACCAGGGGCTTGTTCAATTTTGCACTTGGAATCAATCGCGCGAACGCCAGACTTAAGGAATAAGTCGGTACCCTCACGACGGCTCAGCTTGAGCTTAGGACCCAAATATCTTGCCATTTTCTTTCTCCAACTAACCTAAAAAACGGAACGTTAAACGCGACGTTTTTTCGGCGGACGACAACCGTTGTGAGGGATCGGAGTCACATCAGTAATATTAGTGATGCGGAAACCAGCGGCGTTCAGAGCACGAATAGTAGATTCGCGGCCTGGACCCGGACCCTTAACCATAACTTCCAGGTTCTTAATACCGTAATCTTTCACGGCTTCTGCACAGCGCTCTGCAGCGACCTGAGCAGCAAACGGAGTAGATTTACGTGAACCGCGGAAACCGGAACCACCGGCGGTTGCCCAACCCAGTGCGTTACCCTGACGATCAGTAATAGTAACGATGGTGTTGTTAAAAGACGCATGGACATGAGCCACGCCATCTGAGACTTGTTTTCTTACACGCTTACGTGCACGAACTGGTGCCTTTGCCATTATTTACTCACCCCGATTATTTCTTGATCGGTTTACGCGGACCCTTACGGGTACGTGCGTTGGTCTTAGTACGCTGACCGCGCACCGGCAGACCACGACGATGACGTAAACCACGGTAGCAACCAAGGTCCATCAGACGCTTGATGCTCAGGGTGATTTCACGGCGCAGATCACCTTCAACAACGAATTTACCAACTGCTTCACGCAGCTGATCAATTTGTTCTTCAGACAGCTCACTGATCTTAACATTTTCAGCGATGCCCGTTTCAGCACAGATGGCTTTAGAACGGGTTTTGCCGATACCGAAGATCGAAGTTAATGCGATAACGGTATGTTTTTGATCAGGAATGTTAATGCCTGCTATACGGGCCACTATGCACTCCTATAATTAAATAAATGCGTACCATGCTGAAAAGCCCGTTTTCAGGATACTCAAATGGAAACGCATCGACATACAAAAGATTGGCTGGCTAATCTAGCCAGCTCAACCCGACTTTGCAAGAAAAATATGTGACTTAATCAGCCCTGGCGCTGTTTATGCTTAGGCTCGGAGCTGCAGATCACACGTACGACACCGTCGCGACGAATGATTTTGCAGTTACGACATAATTTCTTGACGGAAGCACGAACTTTCATTTTTACTCTCCGTAACTTCTCAAGCTACTGAATTAACGGCCATAGCCTTTCAGGTTAGCTTTCTTCAATGCAGACTCGTACTGACTGGACATCATCAGAGTTTGCACTTGAGCCATAAAGTCCATGATGACAACCACTACAATCAGCAGCGAGGTGCCGCCAAAGTAGAAGGGAACCTTCATGGCATCACGCATGAACTCCGGGATCAGGCAGATAAAAGTAATATACAGTGCGCCGATTAAGGTCAGACGTGTCATTACTTTATCGATGTACTTCGCCGTTTGCTCTCCCGGACGAATTCCCGGTACGAATGCACCAGACTTCTTCAGGTTATCTGCTGTTTCACGCGGGTTGAAAACCAACGCCGTGTAGAAGAAACAGAAGAAGATGATTGCAGTCGCATAGAGTAGCACATAAAGCGGCTGTCCTGGCTGCAAATACAGCGAAATTGTTGTCAGCCAGTTCCAACCGGTACCGCCCCCGAACCAGGATGCTATCGTCGCCGGGAACAGGATAATGCTGGAAGCAAAGATGGCTGGGATTACGCCCGCCATGTTCACTTTCAACGGTAAATGTGTGCTCTGTGCAGCATATACACGACGACCTTGCTGACGTTTAGCGTAGTTGACCACAATGCGGCGCTGGCCACGCTCAACGAAAATAACAAAGAACGTCACTGCAAATACAAGAACTGCAACCAACAGCAACAGAAGGAAGTGCAGGTCGCCTTGCCGCGCTTGCTCGATGGTATGGCCAATGGCCGGCGGTAAACCCGCAACAATACCCGCGAAGATAATGATTGAAATACCGTTACCGATACCTCGTTCAGTAATCTGTTCGCCCAGCCACATCAGGAACATGGTTCCGGTGACCAGACTTACAACAGCGGTAAAGTAGAAAGCAAAGCCTGGATTTAATACCAGGCCCTGCATTCCAGGCATATTCGGCAGACCGGTAGCAATACCGATCGACTGGAATATAGCCAGAACCAGTGTGCCGTAGCGAGTGTACTGGCTGATCTTACGACGACCAGCTTCACCCTCTTTCTTAATCTCGGCCAACGCGGGATGAACCACCGTCAGCAGCTGGATAATAATAGAGGCCGAAATATACGGCATAATACCCAGCGCGAAGATTGAGGCACGACTGAGAGCACCACCAGAGAACATGTTAAACATTTCAATGATGGTGCCACGCTGTTGCTCAAGCAGTTTGGCAAGTACAGTGGCATCGATACCGGGGATTGGAATAAAAGAGCCAATACGGAAGACAATCAGTGCACCGATTACAAACAACAGTCTGCGCTTCAGTTCACCAAAGCCACCTTTGGCACTTTGAAAATCTAATCCCGGTTGCTTTGCCATCTGCTACTTATTCCTCGATTTTACCGCCAGCAGCTTCGATTGCAGCACGAGCACCTTTGGTGACACGCAGACCACGAATCGTAACAGGTGCAGATACTTCACCAGACAGGATCACTTTCGCGAACTCAATCTGTACACCGATGATGTTAGCTGCTTTCAGCGTGTTCAGGTCGACGATACCGCCTTCCACTTTCGCCAGATCAGACAGACGCACTTCTGCAGTCACGAATGATTTGCGCGAGGTGAAGCCGAACTTCGGCAGACGACGGTACAGAGGCATCTGACCACCCTCGAAACCACGACGTACGCCACCGCCAGAACGAGACTTCTGACCTTTGTGACCACGACCGCCGGTTTTACCGAGGCCAGAACCGATACCACGGCCCAGACGCTTGGAAGCGTGTTTAGACCCTTCGGCCGGAGACAGAGTGTTTAAACGCATCTCTTACTCCTCCACTTTCAGCATGTAAGAAATCGCGTTGATCATACCGCGTACAGCTGGCGTGTCTTCACGCTCAACGGTGTGACCAATACGACGCAGACCCAGACCAACCAGAGTGGCTTTGTGCTTAGGCAGGCGGCCGATTGAGCTACGGGTTTGTGTAATTTTGATTGTCTTAGCCATCGTGATTACCCCAGAATTTCTTCAACGGATTTACCACGCTTGGCAGCAACCATATCCGGAGACTTCATATTGCCCAGGCCGTCGATAGTTGCACGAACCACGTTGATCGGGTTGGTGGAACCATAGGCTTTAGCCAGAACGTTATGAACTCCAGCGACTTCCAGAACGGCGCGCATTGCACCGCCGGCGATGATACCGGTACCTTCAGAAGCCGGCTGCATGAACACACGAGAACCCGTGTGCGCACCTTTAACCGGGTGCTGCAGGGTGCCGTGAGTCAGCGCGACATTAACCATATTGCGACGAGCTTTTTCCATCGCTTTCTGGATCGCTGCTGGAACTTCACGCGCTTTACCGTAACCAAAACCAACGCGGCCGTTACCATCACCCACTACAGTCAGAGCGGTGAAGGAGAAAATACGACCACCTTTCACAGTTTTAGAGACACGGTTTACCGCGATCAGTTTTTCCTGCAGGTCGCCAGCTTGTTTCTCGATGTGTGCCATCTTAGACCTCTACCTTAGAACTGAAGGCCAGCTTCACGAGCAGCATCTGCAAGTGCCTGGACGCGACCATGATATTGGAAACCGGAACGGTCGAAAGAAACATCTTTGATGCCTTTTTCGATAGCGCGCTCAGCCAGAGCTTTACCTACAGCTGCAGCGGCGTCTTTGTTACCGGTATACTTCAGTTGTTCAGCGATAGCTTTTTCTACAGTAGAAGCAGCAACCAGAACTTCGGAACCGTTCGGGGCGATTACCTGTGCGTAAATGTGACGCGGGGTACGATGTACCACCAGGCGAGTAGCACCCAGCTCTTTGAGCTTGCGACGTGCACGGGTCGCACGACGGATACGAGCAGATTTCTTATCCATAGTGTTACCTTACTTCTTCTTAGCCTCTTTGGTACGCACGACTTCGTCGGCGTAACGAACACCCTTGCCTTTGTAAGGCTCAGGACGACGGTAGGCGCGCAGATCAGCTGCAACCTGACCAATCAGCTGTTTATCAGCGCCTTTCAGCACGATCTCAGTCTGAGTTGGACATTCAGCAGTGATGCCGGCCGGCAGTGCATGGTCAACCGGGTGAGAGAAGCCCAGGGCCAGACTCACAGAGTTGCCTTTAACAGCTGCACGATAACCAACACCAACCAGTTGCAGCTTCTTGGTGAAGCCTTCGGTAACACCGATAACCATGCCGTTCAGCAGCGCACGGGCAGTACCTGCCTGTGCCCAACCATCCGCATAACCTTCGCGTGGAGCGAAAGTCAGGGCGTTGTCTGCATGCTTAACTTCTACAGCACTGTTGATAGTACGAGTCAGCTCGCCGTTTTTGCCTTTGATCGAAACTTCCTGACCGTTGAGTTTTACCTCTACGCCGGCAGGAACAACGACAGGTGCTTTTGCAACACGAGACATTTTATCCTCCGATTACGCTACGTAGCAGATAATTTCGCCACCAAGACCAGCCTGGCGCGCTGCACGATCAGTCATGACACCTTTAGAGGTAGAAATTACAGCAATGCCCAGACCGGCCATAACTTTTGGCAGCTCATCTTTTTTCTTATAGATGCGCAGACCTGGACGGCTAACACGCTGAATGCTTTCTACAACAGCTTTACCCTGGAAGTACTTAAGAGTCAGTTCCAGTTCCGGCTTGATGTCGCCTTCGATTTTAAAATCTTGAATATAGCCTTCTTCCTTCAGCACGTTGGCAATTGCCACTTTCAGCTTGGAGGAAGGCATAGAGACCGCAACTTTGTTCGCGGCCTGACCGTTACGGATACGGGTCAGCATATCCGCGATCGGATCTTGCATGCTCATCTGTGTTACTCCCGTGATTCAAATGGTGACAATTACCAGCTAGCCTTTTTCAGACCCGGGATTTCACCGCGCATAGCGGCTTCACGGACCTTGATACGGCTCAACCCAAACTTCCGCAGGAAACCGTGCGGACGACCTGTCTGACGGCAGCGGTTACGCTGACGTGAAGGGCTGGAATCACGCGGCAGACTCTGCAGCTTGAGAACGGCGTTCCAACGGTCTTCGTCGGATGCGTTCACATCAGAAATGATCGCTTTCAGTTCAGCGCGTTTTGCGAAGAACTTGTCTGCTAATTTCACACGCTTAACTTCGCGTGCTTTCATAGATTGCTTAGCCATTAAGTAACCCTACCTTACTTGCGGAACGGGAAGTCAAAGGCAGCCAGCAGAGCACGGCCTTCATCATCAGATTTCGCAGTAGTGGTAATGGTGATATCCAAACCACGAACGCGATCGACTTTGTCGTAGTCGATTTCTGGGAAGATGATCTGCTCACGAACGCCCATGCTGTAGTTACCACGACCGTCGAAAGACTTCGCGGACAGACCACGGAAGTCACGGATACGCGGTACAGCAATAGTGATCAGACGCTCAAAGAACTCCCACATGCGCTCGCCACGCAGAGTTACTTTACAGCCGATCGGATAGCCCTGACGGATTTTGAAGCCTGCAACTGATTTGCGTGCTTTGGTGATCAGCGGTTTTTGACCGGAGATTGCTGCCAGGTCAGCTGCTGCGTTATCCAGCAGTTTCTTGTCAGCGATCGCTTCACCAACACCCATGTTCAGGGTGATCTTCTCGACCCGAGGGACTTGCATGACAGAATTGTAGCCAAACTCTGTCATGAGTTTCTGGACTACTTCGTCTTTGTAGTAATCATGCAGTTTCGCCATCGTACTACTCCAAATTACTTGATAGTTTCGCTGTTAGACTTGAAGAAACGGACTTTTTTACCGTCTTCGAATCTAAAGCCTACACGGTCAGCCTTGCCGGTTGCCGCATTGAAGATTGCAACGTTAGAAACCTGAATAGCAGCTTCTTTTTCAACGATGCCGCCTGGTTGGTTCAGAGCCGGAACCGGCTTCTGGTGTTTCTTAACCAGGTTGATACCTTCAACGATGACCTTACCAGAAGTCAGGACATTCTTTACTTTACCGCGTTTACCTTTGTCTTTACCGGTAAGCACGATAACTTCGTCGTTACGACGGATTTTCGCTGCCATTGTTCGCTCCTTAGAGTACTTCTGGTGCCAGAGAGATAATTTTCATGAACTTTTCAGTACGAAGTTCACGAGTTACCGGCCCAAAAATACGCGTTCCGATAGGCTGCTCGCTGTTATTGTTCAGAATAACGCATGCATTACCATCGAAGCGAATGACAGAACCGTCCGGGCGACGAACACCCTTCCTGGTGCGCACCACTACCGCTTTCAGGACATCACCTTTTTTCACCTTGCCACGCGGAATTGCTTCCTTGATGGTCACTTTGATGATATCGCCGACGCCTGCGTAGCGACGGTGCGAGCCACCCAGAACCTTGATACACATTACGCGACGTGCACCGGAGTTGTCGGCGACGTTCAGCATAGTCTGTTCTTGGATCATTTTAGTGCTCCGCTAATGTCAAC